>CAZNPF010000001.1:0-352816 GCA_964574995.1 uncultured Pseudomonadales bacterium
TTGACGACGTGATCACAGCAGGCACCGCGATCCGTGAGGTCATGCAGATCGTACAGTCGGCTGGCGCGCGGGCTGCCGGCGTGATCGTGGCGTTGGATAGGCAGGAAAAGGGCAAGGGGGCGCTGTCGGCTATTCAGGAAGTGGAACAAGACTACGGGCTCAAGGTCTATAGCATTGTGGCGCTGGCGCAGATCGTTGAGTTTCTGCGTGAGGACCCGGCGCATGTGGAGCATCTGGCCCGCGTCGAGGCCTATCGGGCTTTGTACGGAATCGGCGCCTGACTGAGTCTGACCTGCTTATAATTTGCCGCCACTCCGGCAACTCCCGGACCCGCAACCTGACGTTTGGTGCGAACCATGACACGACGAGTTTCGCTTGCGCTTATCTCCCTCCTGAGCCTGACCTTGGCTTCCGGCACTGTGCTGGCCGGCCCCGCCAAAGGCGTTCAGCAGCAGTACTACCGCTATAAAAATGCGCAGGGCGTTCTGGTCATCGAGCGCTCGATTCCGCCGGAGTACGTCAGCAAGGGTTATCAGATTGTCACGGTGACCGGGCAAGTGATCGAAGACATTCCGGCCGCTGCGCCGGTCAATGCGGCGGCCGCCCGGAAAAAAAGCGAGGACGCCGCGCACAACATCAAACTCGACAATCAGCTGCGTAAGCTTTACGCCTCGCCGATGGACGCGGTGAATCATCGCAATCGGCAGATCGATGCGCTCAAATTGAAAGTAGATTTCGCCCGCGGTCAGTTATTGCAGCTGAATGGTAAGCGCAAAACGGATCTTGATCAGGCTGCTCGCATGGAGCGCAGTGGCAAGAAAGTACCCGAACAGATGCGCAAAAATTTGGACGCGCTGGATCGCAATATTGCCGCGCAAGAGGCGGAAGCCAAGAATGCTGAAGCGGCTATCCAGGAATTGCGGACGGATTTCGTTGAGACGCTAGACCGCCTCAATGTCATTTACCCTGACAAAGCCATTCCGCGGGAATCCTATGCGCCGGCCGCGCCCGCTGCGTCGGCTCCTGCGGCAACGGCCACAGCCCCTGCTGCGCAGGCGCCAGCATCAAAACCTGTCAAGTAAATGTATC
Organism: uncultured Pseudomonadales bacterium; assembly: GCA_964574995.1. GTDB lineage: Bacteria > Pseudomonadota > Gammaproteobacteria > Pseudomonadales > JADFDG01 > JADFDG01. The sequence goes on from CAZNPF010000001.1 coordinate 1,090, forward strand.
CAGAAATAAAAAGCGCGGCTTCTGCCGCGTTTTTTATTTTCAGTGGCCGCCTCTTACTTGAGGCGGCTTTATCAAGGACGATAGAACAGTTGGCTGGAAACCAGCGTCCACTGCTCCGGCCATAACTCAGTCGGCGGTTTTCGAAAGTCACTGCGTGCGAACTGCGCAATCCGTCCTTCAGCTAGAGCCATCAGCAAGCCTGCGGTGGCTGTGGCGGTGATGGTCGGACGCAAATTCTCCTTGGCCTCGGCTTCACGCACGATTTGCCGCAGTTGCATTTCGAACTTTTCCATCACTTGATTGATGCGCTGACGCAAACGTTCAGTTTCGCCGGTGAGCGCATCACCGGTCAGTAGCCGAGAAATGCCGGGATTTCGTTCGGCGAAACCCAGGAGCAGCGCGAGACATTGCTCGAGTTGACGCACGGCTTGCGGCTCTTCGGCGACGATACGATTGGTTCGTGTAAACAGAGTTTCTTCGATGAACTCGATCAGCCCTTCGAACATTTTCGCTTTGCTGGGGAAGTGCCGATAGAGCGCCGCTTCCGAAACGCCGACCTCCCGCGCTAACGCTGCGGTGGTGATCCGGGAGCCGGGCTCCTGCTCCAGCATGCGAGCCAAACATTGCAGGATGTGCTGGCGGCGGGAAATCTTGTTTTCGCGCACGATTGCGTACCCTTGTGAAGGTAAAGCTGAACTTAGCGGTTGCCGGTGATCAGCGTGCCGATGCCTCGGTCCGTAAAAATCTCCAACAACACGGCATGAATGACACGACCATCAATGATGTGAGCGCTCTTCACGCGGGCGGCGACAGCATCCAGCGCACACTGAATCTTTGGCAGCATGCCGCCATAGATGGTTCCGTCGGCAATCAGTGCGTCGACATCGGCTAGCGTCAGTCCGGTCAGAATATTTTTTTGTTTATCCATGATGCCCGCCACATTGGTCAGAAGCAGCAATTTTTCGGCATTGAGCGCTTCGGCCACTTTGCCGGCAACGAGATCGGCATTGATGTTGTAGGAAACACCTTTTTCATCGACACCCACGGGCGCTATCACGGGGATGAAGTCGGAGTTGACCAGCATGTTGATAACGGACGTGTCGACCGAGACCACTTCGCCGACATGGCCGATATCAATAATTTCTGGTGCGGTATTGGCAGGCGCAGTAGCGTTTTGCTTGGTAATAAATAGTTTTTTTGCACGGATGAACTGACCGTCTTTTCCGGTGAGGCCAATGGCGCGTCCGCCCGCCTGATTGATCAGATTGACGATGGCTTTATTGACCTGCCCGCCGAGCACCATTTCAACCACGTCCATGGTTTCGGTGTCGGTAACGCGCATGCCGTCGATGAAGTTGGATTCTTTTCCGATGCGTTTGAGCAAGTCGGAAATCTGCGGCCCACCGCCGTGCACCACCACCGGGTTGATGCCGACGGCTTTCAGCAACACGATGTCGCGCGCAAAACTCATTTCCAGCGCATCGTCGACCATGGCGTTGCCGCCGTACTTGACGACAAAGGTTTTACCGGCGAAGCGCTGGATGTAGGGCAGAGCCTCGGTCAGCACACGGGCAATGCTGTCGGAGCTGCTCACGCTGTTGCTCATGGAATCGTCAGCCCCGGTGCTACTTTCTGCAATTGTTCTTGGAAGCGCGCACGTACGGATTTCAGCGCTTGTTCGCTGCGGCCTTCAAAGCGGAATACCAGCGTCGCTGTCGTGTTAGACGCACGGATCAAGCCCCAAGAATCCGAATAATCGACGCGTACGCCATCGATGGTGCTGATGCTGCCGTCGCCGAAGTTACCTTGTTTCTGCAGTTGTTCGACGATACGGAATTTATCGGTCTCGGATACTTTCACCTGCAGCTCCGGCGTTGACATGGCATTCGGGAACTCGGCAAAGACTTCATCGGCCGGCGCGACTTCCAGCGACAGAATTTCCAGCAGACGAGCGGCCGAGTAGATAGCGTCATCGAAACCGAACCAGCGGTCGTTAAAGAAAATGTGACCGCTCATCTCGCCAGCCAACGCGGCGCCAGTTTCTTTGAGCTTGGCTTTGATCAACGAATGGCCGGTACGCCACATCAGTGGGCGGCCGCCGTTCTGGCTGATGACATCGGCCAAGTCACGGCTGCACTTCACGTCGAAGATGATGTCGGCGCCCGGACTGCGCATCAGCAAATCGCGTGCGAACAGCATCATCAACTTGTCCGGGAAAATGATCCGGCCTTTTTGGGTGACCACACCCAAGCGATCACCGTCGCCATCAAAGGCGATGCCAAGATCGGCTTTGTTGGCGGCAACGGCTGCGATCAGGTCTTTAAGATTTTCCGGCTTGCTCGGGTCTGGATGATGGTTAGGGAAATTGCCGTCTACATCGCAGTACAGCGGAATAATTTCGCAGCCGATGCTGGAAAGCAGATCCGGCGCCACGGTGCCGGCGACACCATTGCCGCAGTCGACCACAATTTTCATCGGGCGGGCGAGCACGACGTCGTCTTTCACGCGGGCGCGATATTTCCCGATGACATCGGCCGATTCTGCAGAGCCTTTGCCGCTGCGGAACTGGTTGTTGATGATGCGATCTTTCAACGCTTGAATGCGGGCATCGGCCAGTGTTTCGCCATTGATGACGATTTTTAGGCCATTGTGATCGGCTGGATTGTGACTGCCGGTCAGGACGACGCCGGATTTCACGTTGCCGTTGGCGCAAGCGAAATAAACCAGCGGTGTTGGTACCACGCCGACATCGATCACGCGACAGCCGGTTGATGTCAGCCCCTCAATCAACGCGGCAGACAGTTGTGGGCCCGACAGGCGGCCATCACGGCCGACATAAATTGCTTGCTGACCTTTCTCCAGATTTTCGCTGCCGATGGCGCGGCCCAATAAACGCACGGTTTCCTCGGTGAGGGTTTGCCCAACAACGCCGCGAATGTCGTACGCGCGGAAAATTTCTGGCGATAGGCTGGCGGGAGCATCGTGTGATCCGCTGGAGAGATGCGAGGCATCTTCTGGCGTGATTTCCGTGTCCACTTCACCGCGTGCGCGACGCGTGGCCGAAGAAATAACAGCAGCTCCGCCGACAGGCGCGGTGGGCAACATGGCTGCCGTTCGCGAGAGACTGGTGGCCACATCATCAAACAGGTTGATGTCGAATTGAATGCCGGCCGGGCGTTGGCTGCGCCGTAGCAGGCTTTCGGCGTACTGCAACAACATGGAAGCATTGCGACGAAGCGAGCGAGTTTGCAGCGCGCTGGCGGCAAAAATAACGATGATGACCAACAGCATGGTGGTTGCCATGGCAATTAGAAATAGTTGACCGCTGTCGCTGTTGGCTAGGCTGGGGTTTAGGAAATACGTAACGCGAATGTTCGGGTGAATGGTGTCCACGGTTTCGTGATACTGACTGCTTTCAAATTCCGCTGGCCCGCGGAAAATGGCGACTTTCGACTCGCCCGTTTCTGGAATGTACTGAAGCAGCGTCATATAGCCAGTTTCAGCATTAAATACATTGAGATTGGTAGCGATTTCTTTGAGATCAAAACCGACCAATAGCACGCCGATCACTTGCTGGTTTTCGCGGATCGCACTAGCCAGCAACAGCAACGGACGCTCTTGCAACGGGATGATCTCCGCTTTGATTTCTTCGCCAGCACGAGCGCGCTCGACCATGTTGCGCGCAGCAAGGCCGAGCGGCACGTCTGCCGGCGGCATGTCATTGGGTACCATGTAAACCTGCGATTGCCCGGCCAATGAGGCGGCCAGTGTTTCGCTCAGTTGCGTGCGTGCTTGCGGGTCTGCACTTGCCATCACGGCAATGACTTGTCGCGATGCGGTGATGCCTGCGAGCTGCCGCGATGCTTGAAGGAAAATTTGATTGAAATAGCCGGCGTATTGCCGTGCATAGGTGCCGGCCAATTTGTTGCCATGGGCTTGATTGCCCGCATCGATGACTAGGGTCTTTACCGCGAAAGAGCCCAAGGCGATCGCCAGCACACAAGCAATGACGGTGATCAGCGTATAGCGCAGCAATCCGCCGGCTTGCTTTTGGTTGGCGGGCGCGGCCTTTTTTTCTTTTTTGTCCGGCTGTGCGGTAACGACTGCCGGTTCGTTGGTGGCTTTCTTGACCATGTCTGCTTCCGGTTTTTATTGTCAGATTGCACTAAATGGATCGAATGTGGGTTGCACTTGGATTGCCGCGATCAGGTTTGACCTGTGTGGCCGAAGCCGCCTGCACCACGCGCACTGTCTCCAAAGGATTCAACAACAGTAAGCATCGCCTGCGTCACCGGGAACAGCACCAGTTGTGCGATACGTTCACCCGGGCTGATCGTGTAAGCGATTCCGCTGCGATTCCAGCAGGACACCATTAGCTCGCCTTGATAGTCTGAATCAATCAACCCAACCAAATTACCCAGCACGAGCCCGTGTTTATGACCTAGACCGGAGCGCGGCAGGATCATGGCGGCAAAGCCGGGGTCTTCGATATGAATGGCGAAACCGGTGGGCACCAATTGCGCGGCACCCGGTTGCAACGACAACGGGTGCTCTAGGCAGGCGCGCAGGTCCATGCCGGCCGATCCTTCGGTGGCATAGGCTGGCAAAGGAATTTCGCGGCCAATACGCGGATTGAGAACTTTGACCTGCAGGCTTTTTTTCATGGCGGAATGCGCGAATAAAACTCAGTGTGAGGGCGGTGTTGCGTGAAACCGTGAGGCGATCAGGGTGACCAGTTCGCGTCCCAGTTGTGTCTTTCCGGTGATGGGGAGCTCGTGCTGACCGTCACGCCAAAGCACTGTGACGGCATTGTTCTCACTGTTGAACCCGATGGCTGGATTGCTGACATCATTGGCCACCACCATGTCGAGTTTTTTGCGGGTGAGCTTGTCGCGCCCATACGCGATCACATCATGAGTTTCAGCCGCAAAGCCGACGGTGAATAGTTTGCGCGGCAGAGACGCAACGGCAGAAATAATGTCGGGATTCTTGCGCAACGTAATCGTCAATTCGTCGGCGGTGGTTTTTTTGATTTTTTGTTCAGCGACAGAGGCTGGGGCGTAGTCGGCAACCGCGGCGGTGCCGATAAATAAGTCGCACTCGGCGGCATGCGCGAGCACGGCGTCATGCATCTGTTGTGCAGATTGCACATCGATGCGAGTGACGCCGGCCGGTGTTGGCAGTTGCACGGGGCCACTCACCAAGGTCACGCGAGCGCCGGCGTCAGCGCAGGCGCGTGCTAATGCATAACCCATCTTTCCCGAACTGTGATTGCTGATATATCGCACGGGGTCGATGGCTTCGCGCGTAGGGCCGGCGGTGATCAGGGCGCGCACACCATCCAGCGCACGACTCTCGAACTGACCGGCTGCCCTTGCTGCAATGTCGACCGGTTCCAGCATGCGCCCGGGCCCAATATCGCCACAGGCTTGATCGCCTTCGGCGGGCCCAAACAGATGAATGCCGCGAGTGGCGAGCACCTGCAAATTGGCCTGGGTTGCCGGATCCAAGTACATGGCTTGATTCATGGCCGGAGCAACGGCGATGGGAGCCGTCGTCGCAAGGCAAAGTGTGGAGAGGAGATCGTCGGCAGCGCCGTGCGCCAGTTTTGACAAGCAATCAGCAGTAGCAGGTGCGATCAACACAAGATCGGCCCAGCGCGCCAATTCAATGTGCCCCATGGCAGCTTCGGCGGCCGGGTCCAGCAGATCGGTGTGCACTGGGTTGCCAGACAGCGCCTGCAAGGTCAGTGGCGTGATGAACGCTTGCCCGCCGGCTGTCATGACCACGCGCACATCCGCCCCGGCTTTTTTCAGCAGGCGAATCAGTTCGGCACTTTTATAGGCAGCAATGCCGCCGGTGACGCCCAGCAGAATTTGCCGGTTGGTCAGCCGATGCATGGTGTGGAAAGTCTCGAAAAAGGGCCGCGCCTCATGCGCGGGGACGAGAAAGATAGCACCGCGCCCGCGCGGTTGCGTAGAGGGGAAGTTGGTGAATGCCTGCTAACAGTAGCAATACGATCAACGGCCTGCCGACGGGGCAGGCGTGGCTGCTAGCTGATCGGGCGCTGCGAGGGCCTCGCGAGCGTTTGCTGGCCTCGGGTCCGCGTGGTTTGTCGGATGCTGAATTGCTGGCGGTTCTCTTAGGCACCGGTATCGCCGGCAAGCCAGTGATGCAACTGGCCAGTGATCTGGTCGAGACGGCGGGTGGGCTGCGCCTGTTGATGGAGCGGGCTCCGGCTGAGCTTGCGCGCATGTCGGGGATGGGGCCTGCCCGGGCCGCCCGGTGCATGGCTGCGCTGGAGATTGCCCGGCGCTGTCTGGAGCAAAATCTCGCCCGAGGCGACGCACTGGCCAACCCGGCGCAGACCCGGCGCTTTCTGACGGCACGATTACGGCATCTGCATTACGAGGTTTTCTGCTGCCTATTTTTGGACAGCCAGCATCGAGTCATTGCGTTTCGTGAGTTGTTTCGCGGGACGATTGACGGAGCCAGCGTGTACCCCCGCGAAGTGCTGGCCGAATGTATGACCCATAACGCAGCGGCCGTGATTTTTGCCCACAACCACCCCAGCGGGGTGGCTGAGCCCAGCCATGCCGACCGTCAAATCACCCGTCGGCTCTGCGATGCCTTGGCGTTGATTGATGTGCGCGTACTGGATCATGTGGTGGTGGGGGAGGGAGAGCCAGTCAGTTTTGCCGAGCGAGGGCTACTCTAGCCAAGGCTCAGAACTGGGCGTGCGGTAACGGTCATCGAGAAATCCTTCGTGCTCGGCGTTGTCCGGGGGGACCTTTTCGGGTATAAATCGCGTCCCTTTGCGCCCGGCCCCCCAGTCCTGAGCCGACCGGGTGAGCAAAACCCTCTGCCGCCGGGGCAGCCGAGTATCGGAGATTCGTGTCATGTCCAAGGTCTGCCAGGTCACCGGCAAAAAGCCCATCGTGGGCAATAGCGTGTCGCACTCGAACATCAAGACCAAGCGTCGTTTCGAGCCGAACCTGCACTATCACCGCTTCTGGTTGGAAAGCGAGAAGCGCTTCGTTCGTTTGCGCATTTCGTCGCACGGCCTTCGCGTGATCGACAAAGTGGGTATCGATCAAGTTGTTGCCGACCTGCGCGGTCGCGGCGAAAAAGTCTGAGGAGTTTGAGTCATGGCCAAGGGCATTCGTGAAAAGATCAAGCTCGTGTCTACTGCTGGCACCGGCTACTACTACACGACCGACAAAAACAAGCGAAATACGCCGGATAAAATGGAATTCAAGAAATACGATCCGGTTGTACGCAAGCATGTCGTCTTCAAAGAAGGCAAAATCAAGTGATCCATACGGGGCCCTGTGCTCCGAAACAAAAAAGCCCGGCAAATGCCGGGCTTTTTTGTTTCGGGTGATGCGAGCGGCCTGAAAATTGAATCAGTTAGCATGCAGCGTCCGCTCAGTGTGAGGTGATTGCCGTGCCGGAGTTGCCCGAAGTTGAAACCACGGTGCGTGCACTGCGGCCATTTCTGGAAGGCAAACGTATTCGTCACATTGATGTGCGCGAGCGTCGATTGCGTTGGCCGGTGCCGATGGACGTGGAGCAGAAACTGGATGGTGTGCGTGTATACAAGGTGATGCGGCGCGCCAAATACATTCTGATTGAGACTGCACGCGGCACGCTGCTGGTTCATTTGGGTATGTCGGGGAAATTCCGAGTCGTACTCACACCGGAAGCCGCTAAAAAACACGAGCACATTGATGTGCAGGTCGAGGGCGGTGTCGTCTTGCGCTATGCCGATCCGCGCCGCTTTGGCTGTTTTCTGTGGTTAGAGGGCGATCCGCAGCAACATGCGTTGCTCAAGGATTTAGGCCCTGAGCCTTGGGATGTGGATTTCACGGCGGATTACCTGCATACGCTGTCCCGCCGGCGTAGCGCCCCCGTGAAAACCTTTCTCATGGACAACGCGGTGGTGGTGGGCGTGGGCAACATCTACGCCAACGAGGCGCTGTTTGCGGCCGGGGTTCGCCCCTCGCGCCCGGCCAATAAGGTCAGCCGGGCGCAGTACCAGGCATTGGTGGTGGCGATCCGCCGGATACTCGAGGCAGCGATCCGTGCTGGCGGCACTACTTTGCGGGACTTCGCGGCCGGCGAGGATCGGCCCGGATATTTCCGGGTGGAACTGCAGGTGTATGGCCGGGGTGGTGAGCCCTGTCTCAGCTGCGGGAAGCTGCTGAAAGAGACCCGAATCGGTGGGCGTTCGACAGTCCATTGCCCCGCCTGCCAACCCTGATATACCCTCGGTCTCCGACAAAAGGCTTTTCAGATTAGCCACTTGGCGCGTAAAGTACGAAAACTACTTTAACTGTCCGGCCGCCGGGCGCCACATAAAAACGAAAACGCAGTCACACGAGGGTCACCCCATGGTGAAGGGCAACAAGATACTGGCGATGACGCTGGCCACCACAATGGCGGTGGGTTCGCTGCTGCCGTCTGCTGTGCAGGCGGATCAGATGACCGACAAGATTTTTGATGAGACGAAGCCGGGTGCGGCCGCCATGTTGCTCGATACGGTCGTTGCTCGGCCGTTGTTGATCGTCGCGACGGTGGGCGGCACGGCCATCACGCTGGTTTCATTGCCATTCTCATTGCTGGGCGGCAACGCGGGCGATGTGGCGAAAGCGTGGATTGTGACGCCGGCACAAGCTGCATTTTTCCGTTGCTTGGGCTGCACGCCAGCACAGGATGAGCGGCAGTCGCAAGATAAAGCAGCGGAATCTGGAAACTGACGTATCACGATTCGCAATAAAAAAACCGCGCCAACTGGCGCGGTTTTTTTATTGCTGGCATTTGGATTATTGGCTCATGCCCGCACCAACACCGCGCGGGTCGCTGACAGCAGTGACGTTGCCTGTCGATTTTTCCCAAAGCACTAACTGCACATTGCCGTAATTGCGGCCGGTGGAACGCAGCAGATGACCGCGTGCGCGCAGATCGCGTGCGATTGCGCTACCAAAATAGGCGGGCTCTACTTCAACGGCATCCGGTAGGTATTGGTGATGAATGCGTGGTTTGGCTAAAGCGGCGACTGGGTCGGCGCCATCAAGCAACGACAAAATAGTAGAGAGCACAATGCTCGGGATGCGACTGCCGCCTGGGGATCCCAAAATAGCAACGCGATCGCCATATTCAACGAAAGTCGGCGTCATGGATGACAAAGGACGTTTGCCGGGCGCAATCGCATTGGCCGCCGAGCCGCGCAATCCGTAAGAATCTGTCGCACCTGCAGCCGCTGAAAAATCATCCATCTCGTTGTTGAGCACAATGCCAACACTTGGGATGGTAAATGCGGAACCAAATGGCAAGTTGATGCTGAGCGTAGCGGCGACGCGGTTTCCAGAGCGATCAATAATCGAAAGGTGCGTGGTTTGTGTTCCTTGTGGTGGTGGTGCGACGGCTGAGCCTAGTGTGTTGCTCGGTGTGGCGCGCGATCGATCAATGCTGTCAGCCAGTGCTTTGGCGTGTGCAGGCGACAGCAAATCAGCGAGTGGGATTTTTACAAAATCCGGATCGCCCATGTGCTCTGCGCGATCACGAAATGCACGACGCATGATTTCTACCAGCAAGTGATCACGCACAACGCCGGTAGCTTCGTGATAACCAGCTGCATCCGCAGTGGCGAGCGTGGAGAGCAATGCCACGCCGCCCGCGGATGGCGGCGGAACTGTCGTGACGCGTGCGCCACGATAAACCGTTGTCAGCGGCTCGCGTTCTTTGACGGTGTAGTTGGCGAGGTCTTGCAGCGTCCATATCCCACCTGCTTCGCTGACGGCCTCGACCATGCGATTAGCGAGATCACCGGCGTAAAAACCATCGCGCCCTTTTTCACCAATTAATTGCAGCGTTGCTGCCAATCCGGGCTGCTGAATGAGCGTGCCTATCGCAGGAACATCGCCACTTTTCGCGAGAAAAATACGAGAGGTTTCTGCAAAGCGACGCATTTCTGCGAGGCGAAAACGCGTCATTTGCCGATAGCGCTCATCGACCGGGAATCCATCGCGCGCCAGTCGAATGGCAGGCTTCAGGCTTTCACTCAGAGGCAATGCACCGTAGCGACTAGCCAGATGAACCAGTGCATCCGGTATTCCTGGGATTGCCGCCGCCAGAGGGCCGTTGGTGGACCAGTCCGAAACATGCTCGCCTTTTTTATTGAGGTACATGTCCGGAACGGAAGCGCTTGGTGCTGTCTCGCGCGCATCAACAACCACATCACGATTCGTGCGCGCATCATGCAGCAAATAGAATCCGCCGCCGCCCAGTCCCGAGCCATAAGGCTCGACGACGCCCAAGGCAGCCGTCACGGCGATCGCGGCATCGAAAGCATTACCACCCGCCGCTAGCACTTCCATGCCGGCCGCCGTCGCCAGCGGATGGGCACTGGCGATGGCTGCTTTGGGCGGCCCACCGGCAGCGGTGGCCAGTGAGGCCAGCAGTAGGCTGGAAAAAGTGGCGGCGCGCAGTGCGGCGGAAATTATCCGAGGCATCGACATGCGGGGCTCCAGGCTGCAAGGCAGCTTTTCTTATTTTTGTTTTGCGCGTTGATCTTGCGTGAGACGACGGAGTTTGACCAGCCATTGCGCTGTCGTTTCGTCGCACAGTCGCACAATGAGCGCTTTTAAAGCGCGAGCCTTGATGTGGGCCGTCACACACCGCGGTGCATCGAAATAGCCGATGCCGTTGTCGCAATGGCGCTTAGCGCTTCTTCCGCTTGAGCGCCTCGACAACATTGACGGGCACAAACTGGTGCACGTCGCCACCCAGCATGGCGATCTCGCGCACCAAGCTTGAAGAAATGAATGACAAATGTTCTGCCGGCGTCAGGAAAACGGTTTCGATTTCCGGCGCCAAAGCGCGATTCATATTGGCCAACTGGAATTCATATTCGAAGTCAGAGACTGCGCGTAGCCCGCGCAATAAAATATTGGCTTTCTGGTCGCGGACAAAATGGGCCAATAATTTATTGAATCCCATGACCTCAACATTGGGAACATGGGATAGCGCTTCACGTGCAAGCTGAACCCGTTCATCAAGCGTAAACAGCGGCCCTTTCTTTTGGCTGTCTGCCACGGCAACCACAACATGATCGAACATGCGCGCTGCGCGCTCGACGAGATCGCAGTGCCCGTTCGTGATCGGGTCGAAGGTTCCAGGATAGACGACGCGCTTTTGCATACGATGGAGAGTTCAGTGAGATATGAGAAGGCTGGGCGATGGTATCGCATTCAGTCCGAGACGGGCAGGCGTTCGGCGAAACCGAGCGCCTGCTATTCAGCAGCCCAATCAGGCAGGGCGGAGTTCTGCGGCCAATCCGGTTGCCAGTCGCGCGACCAACCCATAGACCGATAGTTGTGGATTGGCGCCGATGGACGTCGGGAACAGCGAGCCGTCGAAGACGGAAAGATCACGCAAGCGATGTACACGGCCGCGACTGTCGCAGACACCCACACGATCATCCTCGCTCATGCAAGAGCCGCCCATGACGTGCGCTGACGCTAACTTGACGTGCTGGGGGCGATAATCAAAAGCGGCGATGGCGGCACGCGCATCGGCCAGGCTGCTGAACCAACGGGGGTCAGACATCATTGGCCGCACGCGCGCAGCACCGGCAGCAAACTGAATCTGCACGATGGTGTCGTGTGCGCGACGTGCTGCTTCGAGAATGTATTCGTTCACGGGATATTCCAGCAGTGGCGCACCATCGTCATTCAGTACGACGTTGCCGCCTAGACTTTCTTCATGAAAGCCATCGCGCAGAAGCGCCAACATACCGTTGGTTTTTGGCAATGCGCGCATTTCTGCTGCGTGTTGCGCGCCATGCGTACCCAGTAATGCTGAAAGAAAACCGGGATGAATGGGCATGACTTCCAGTTTGAAACCCATGATGCCGTCGGCCACGTCATCCCATTGAAAATGATCGGAATACACGGATTGCGGTGCGCCGTAATACGGCTCGATGTCTTCGGGAAATTGGCCAAATACGCCGGGCACCACGTGCAGGAATGTGCGCTTGCCCATGCGATTGTGCGGATCGGGTAATTTTGAGCGCAACATCAAGCCGGGCGTGTTGATGCCGCCACCGGCAAGCACGGTGTGTTTCGCGCGAATGCTGACTTTGCGGCCTGTTGGTGCTTGGCCATTGATGTCGAGCGCGCTGCAGTCAACGCCGATGGCGCGATCACCATTCAATGCCACGCGATCTGCACGTAAGCGCCAAAATAATTGCGCGCCGTGATCCAGAGCAGCAGGAATAGTGGTAACCAACATGGATTGCTTGGCGTTGGTCGGGCAACCCATGCCGCAATAACCTAGATTCCAGCAGCCGTTTACGTTGCGAGGAATGATGTCCCAGCGTAGCCCAAGTTTTTCACAACCATTTCGCAGCGTGTTGTTGCTGCTATTGGGCGGCATGGCCCACTTTTCGATGTGTAGCCGTTTTTCCATGTGCTCAAACCAAGGCGCCATCTCTGCGGGTGATACGCCTTTCACACCAAAGCGCTTGCTCCAGTGCTCTAACGTCTGATCCGGCGTGCGAAAACTGGATGTCCAGTTGACGGTGGTCGTGCCGCCCACGCTACGACCTTGCAGAATGCCAATGGCACCGTCTTTGGTGGCGCGCGCCATGCCATCTTGATAAAGATCTCGATAGGCTTCGCGCTCGTTCATCTTGAACTGATCGGATGTTTTCAGAATGCCTTCTTCGACCAAGACAACGCTGAAGCCTGCCGCGGAGAGAATTTCCGCAGCTGTGCCGCCACCGGCACCCGTGCCAACAATGACGACGTCTGCCTCAATCGACAGATCTTTTTGTAACTCGCTGGCGCAGGTGACATTCCAACCACGCGCGGCGCTTTCGTTCCAAGGATCAGCAACGCGAATTTCTAGTTCGTTGGGTTTCATCACGATTTCCTATACGCGCGCTGTCGATACTTTTCCGGGAGGGCCGGGGTAACCGGTGTCGGCTTGATGTTCTGAATCGAAATACCAACTCATGGACGCGAACGCGACAAATGCGTTGTAAGCCGCCCGCATGAATTCGCTGTGACTGCGTGACCAGTCATCCAGCATTTCTAGCGCGGAGGCTTCGGTGGTGTTTTCCCACGATTTCCAGACACCGAATAGCGGACCACGTGTCACGCCAGTGGTGAGCAAATCCAACAAGGGAAGCAGCGCGCCACGAACTGTCGGTGATGTGTCATACAACAGTTGGTCGAACGATTGAACGGCAAGCCGAGAGGCAACCAATCGCTGAGAAGATTGTGTGGGCATGCCGTCGCCCATCACCGCGGGCAGCAGTTTTTCCAACATGGGAATGTCATTTGCGCGCAACACACGATAGCCATCTTGTGTAGCCGGCTCGCGAGAGCAGCCGGATAACCAAGCACTGCTGCTAGCAAGAGCGGCAACACCCCATGGCACGGTGAGTGTGAGCTGCAAAAAATTTCGACGTGCGTGGTCCGGTACAGAATGGGTGCGTCTTAAGTGGGTCGACATGGCAAGTAGACCGATGCGAGTTATTTTCGTTTTTATGAACGACAACCAAGCGCGACGAGTTCTGTCGCATTTGTGCTGCCTTGGGTTTTTAGAGTAATTACTCTAGACTGTCAACGCATACTCAAGCCGTTGTGTACTCATGCAAATCATTCGTCCGGCCCCGACCAAGACACGTGATCGCATACTGCAATCCAGCCTCGATCTCTTCAATGAGCGCGGCGAGCGGAATGTGACCACCAATCATATCGCGCAAGCATTGGGGATCAGCCCAGGCAATCTCTACTATCACTTCCGAAACAAAGGCGAAATCATTCACGAATTATTCCTGCGTTATGAGCAAGTCATGGCGCAATTGCTGGATGTGCCGCGCGAGCGCAGCATGAATTGGCGCGACAAAATGGGTTATTTCGAAGTCATTTTTCGCAGTCTGTGGGAGTTTCGCTTCATTCACCGCGATCTTGAGCAAATGTTTGCAGAAGTACCTGAGCTTCGTAATCGCTACCGTGCATTTGCGATCATGGTGATCCGACAGGCAGAGGTCATTTATCAGGGCATGATCGATGCGGGCTTGATCGAAGCCACGGAAGAGGAAGTAAAGGCGTTGGTATTAAACCTGTGGGTGTTATCGACGTCGTGGACCGGTTTTTTGCATACCACTGCAGCACACACCGGCGATCAGCGATTACTTTCAGAAGACATGCTGCGGTATGGCATTTATCAGATTATTTGTTTGGAAGAGCCTTATGTGCGCGGTGAAGCACGCATCCACTTAGATGAAATCAAGGCACATTACCGCGCGCCGGGCGCTTTGGGTCCGTTGGATATTTTGCGCGCATCACTCAGCCAACCTGGGATCGTCTCTTCTAGCCAATAACGCGGATGCCAAGGCGTTCCGTGCACAAATCCCACATGCCCGCCGTGCGGTGATACGCACAGCGTGACAGCGCTGGCCACGCGCGATGGTTGTGGCGCTGAAGCTGCAGTCATGAATGGATCGTCCAATGCATGCACTAATAGCGTCGGAATACGAATGCGATCCAGAAAGTCGGCGGCGGACGATTGGGCGTAATAATCATCGGCATCGTGAAAGCCATGCAAAGGCGCGATGATGCGATTATCGTATGTGCGCAGCGATTTGATTTCAGATAACGGGCCGAGCGTTTGGAGTTGTGTGGCTCGTGCGCGTTGTTCTGGCGAATCCTGCTGAGCTTGTTTGGCGGCAATGTTGTGCAGCAGTTCTCGCAAGAGGCGGTTGCGATAAACGCGCGAGAAGCCACGGTCTAATTGATCAGCCGCGTCAGCGAGTGAAAGCGGTGCGCTGATGGAAACGGCTGCTGACAGTGGCGTGTGATGCCCACGTTCGCCGAGGTATTTCAATATAACGTTACCGCCCAGCGAATAACCGATGGCCATCATCGCGCGATTCGGAAAGCGCATGGCTAGCGTATCGATCAGAAAAGCGATGTCACCCGTGTCTCCGGCGTGATAACTGCGAGCTAATCGATTGGGCATGCCGCCCGCGCTGCGGAAAATCAGCGTGACCGAATCCATGCCCGCTGCGTGCAGCGCATGTTGCATGCCAGTGATGTAGATGGAATCGCCACTACCCGAAAGGCCGTGCAGGAGAATAACAAGCGGTGACTCGGAGTTGCCTGAAGTCACATGGTCAAGATTAACGAAGTCGCCGTCGGGAAGTTCCAGTTTTTCGCGCTGACGATTCGGCGGTTGAAGACAACGAAACAGCGTCGACCACACGGTTTGTAAGTGGCGGTGACGAATCCACTGCGGTGGATCGAAAGGCTTCATGACGCTTCCCGATGGAAGAGTGAAGAACAAACCTGCCCGCTTTCTTGTTGGCGGTGTAAGCGCCAGTGACCTGGAATGATGTCGTAACTAGGCAGAGTTTCTGCTTCGACATAAATCCATGCCTGCTCAGCAAGCATCGCGCGCTTTTCCAGCGCGGCCAGCGCGGGCGCAATGAGGCCGCGATGATAGGGCGGGTCGATGAATACCACGGTAAATGGCGCACCATGATAACGCGCAAGAAAATCCAGCGCGTCGGCACACGTGACGGTGGCGTGCGCACCATCAAGCGTCGCCAGTGTTTGTTTGAGGTGTTGGCAGGTACTGGGTGAGGAGTCGACCAGCGTAGCTGACGCGGCGCCACGAGAAAGCGCTTCGATAGCCAATGCGCCGCTGCCGGCAAATAAATCCAGCACGCGCGCATCGCGCAGATCTGACGCCAGCCAATTAAACAGAGTTTCGCGCAGACGCGAGGGCGTTGGCCGCAATCCTTCACCGTCCGGGAAGCGCAGTTTGCGGCCACGCCAGCGGCCGCCAATGATTTGAACGCTGTTTTGATCGGCCGCAGGCCGGCGCGGCGAATTCATTGAACGTTCAGGGCGCGGCGGTTTTGGGTGCGCCGGGTTTGGCCGGTGTGATTTTTGGCACGGGCTTTTCTGGGCCTAGCGTTACGATCAGTAAGCGATCCATCGGCACATGACGAACAAAGGCTTGGCGAACATCTTCAGCGGTGAGTTTTTCTGTTTTTGTGAGCTGCTGTTCCAAATAGTCATCCGGCAATCCATAAAAACCCAGCATGCCCAGCGTACCGACGATGGCACTGTTGCCTGCTATTTGGAGCGGATAACTGCCGATGAGTTGTTTTCGTGCGTTTTCCAATTGCTCGGGCGTCGGACCGTTCTTTGCAAAGTCCTTGATGGTTTGCAACGAAACGCCGAGCGCTTCACCGGCAGCGTCGTTTCGCGTTTGCATCGCCACGGTAAATGGGCCTGCGGCGCGCATGGCGCGGAAGCTGCTGCCCACTGAATACGCCAGACCACGTTGATTGCGAATTTGTTCGCCGAGCAGGGATGTTAGGCCATCACCACCCAAGATCTGATTTGCCAGCTCCAGCGCAGCTTCATCAGGATCGTTACGCTTGAGTGCAGGCAGGCCAATCAAAATGTGCGTTTGCTTTGAATTGAATTTGACATGGAAGTTGCCGCCCACGGGCGCGGGAGGCTCAGGAAGTTCTGATGCCGGCATGCCGACTGGCAATGACGATGAAAGCTTTTCAGCGATTTGCGTGGCTTGCTCGCGGCTGAGGGCGCCGGTCATGGCAATGACCGCATTGCGGGCGACATAGTAGCGCTGATGAAAAGCTTTCAATTCTTCGCTACGCATCGACTTGATGCTGTCGACAGTTCCTTCGGGCGGATTGGCGTAAGGGTGCACAAGATAAAGTGCGGCCATAAAAGAGCGACTGGCAATCGTGCCGGGCTCATCCTCATCGCGCTGCAAGCCAATCAACATTTGATTGCGTATGCGTTCAATGGCGGTGGCGGGAAAATTGGGCTGTGAAAGGACATCGGTAAACAATGCCAGCGCTGGCGACAACAAATCCGACGTACTGACTGAGCGCATTTGCACCACAGCCATGTCACGGTATGACGATGCGCTGAATTCAGCGCCAACAGCTTCGAAGCCTTCATTGATCTGGTCGACATCGTGACTGAGAGTGCCTTCGCCAATCATGGCCGACGTAAAGCGCGCAAGGCCCGGATGATTGCCATCACGCGAGGATCCGGCGTCGAACAGTACGCGAATATCCAGCATGGGCAGTTCCGGCGCGGCGACAAAATAAACGCGCGCACCGTTACGAGTTGTCCAGCGTTGCAAGGCAATGCGCGGCCGGGACGTGGCGGTGTCTGTCAGTTCGTTGACGGTTTCTTGCACGTTATTGCCGCTGCCGATATTGGCCGCAATGCTTAAGTGGGCGTTGTTGCCATCGAAAAGACGCAGCACTTGCCAGCCAATGAAGCCACCAAAAATGAGAAGTGCTACTAGCAGCAGCAAGGTGGTGTTGTCGCGAACGATCTTGCGCAGCATGGTGGCTCCGTTATCAGTGCGCGGCGGAATCGCTGCCCTGCTCGGCGGGCACGATACGGGCAATGGTGAGTCGATCGTCGACCAAATATGTGCGCGCAACGCGCTGCACATCGTTGGCGGTAACTTTCCGAATATTGTCGGCCCACTGATCTTTGAGCCGCCAGTCGTAACCAAGGCTGGCCAGCGCGCCAATCAATGACGCTTGCCCAGACAGAGAGTCTTGCTGATACACCATGCCGGCGACTACGCCGGCTTTCACGCGCGCCAGCTCATCATCGGTGGGTGGTTTATTGCGTAAGGCATCGATTGTCTCGCGTACGGCTTTGCGCAGGTCATCGAGAGTTTTTCCAGGCGCGGGCGTCAGACTCATGGTGAGGAGCGTGTCGCCGCGATCCATCACGTTGTAACTGGCCCCCGCTGAAGCGGCAACTTTGCGTTTACGCACCAGATCTTTTTCCAGCCGGGCGCTCATGCCGCCGTCGAGCACTGCGGCCAGCACGGCGAGCGCCCAAGCATCGTCACCGTCGGCGGTGCCGAGCGAGGGCACGTTCCACGCCATCGCGAGCATCGGTACGCGAGTGGCCACCGGAAGACGAATTTCGCGTAGGCCGGGCGAGTTCGGTGTGCGCGGCACGGGTACGACGGGCACCCGGCGCTGCTTGAGTGCAGCGAAGTAGTGCTCGGCCAAATGAAAAGCGTCAGTGCTGTTTACATCGCCAACGATAACTAGGATGGCATTGTTGGGTGCGTACCAGGTGTCGTACCAGTCGCGCAGATGAGCAACAGAAATGTTGCTGAGGTCTTCTGGCCAACCAATCACGGGTTGGCCAGCGGGCGTGCCGAGAAAGGCGACAGCGCGCATTTTTTCCCAAGCGGCTGATACTGGATTGTCTTCAACGCGCATCCGCCGCTCTTCACGAACGACATCAATTTCTTTTTTAAATTCATTTTCATCGATGACGAGATTTCGCATCCGATCCGCTTCCAGCGCGAGCGCCAACGCAAGCCGTGACTTGTCGTAGTACTGGTAGTACCCGGTGTAGTGCGCCGCCGTGAAAGCGTTTTGATCGCCACCAAATCGACCGACTAATTTTGCTAATTCACCGGGGCCAATTTGTTCAGTGCCTTTGAACATCATGTGTTCGAGCACATGTGAAATGCCGGTGAGCCCAGGTGTTTCGTAGGTGGATCCCACGCGATACCAGACTTGGGCCAGCACCACCGGCGCGCGGTGATCTTCCTGCACGATGATGCGCAGGCCGTTGGGCAGGGTGCGTTCCTCGGCGGGCGCGCCAGCCCATGCAGGAATGGCGAGGCCAGCGCTGATGGTGAGAAGCAAGGCAGCAAGTGCGCGTCCGCGCAGGATGGCGAGCAATGACATGGTTATCCGAAAGACAACGAGGTGGCCGATCTGGCGGGCAATGATACGATAGCGGCCCGTCGAATCGGCCTTTTATGCTGATTTTGTCGTGTAAACCCCCCCGAACTTTCCCGCCGTCTTTCTGCTCTCGCCATGACTTCTCCTGTTCCGCCTTCCGCTACCACCCCGCCGGCCGCCGCTGCTGATTCCAGCGGGGGCTTCTTTGGCCGCATGAAATCCGGCTTGGCGAAAACCCGTGCGCTGCTGACAACGGGCATCGCCAATGTTTTGGTGGGGAAAAAAGAAATCGATGACGAAATTTTTGAAGAAATCGAAACGCAATTGCTGATTGCTGACGTGGGTGTTGATGCGACGCGCCGCATCATCGACAACTTGACTGAGCGGGTGGGTCGCAAGGAGTTGATCGACGCGGACGCACTGTATGAGGCGCTGAAACAAGAGCTTGCTGCCTTGCTGGTTCCCGTGGAGGCGCCGTTGGTGATCGGTGCGGATAAACGGCCTTTTGTGATGCTGGTCGTTGGCGTCAATGGTGTGGGGAAAACCACCACCATTGGAAAGTTGGCTAAGCGGCAGTTAGCAAATGGCCACAACGTGTTGCTAGCGGCCGGCGATACATTTCGTGCGGCGGCGGTTGAGCAATTGCAAGTTTGGGGTGAGCGCAACGATGTGCCGGTGATTGCTCAGCATACCGGTGCCGATTCGGCGAGCGTTTGTTACGACGCGCTGGCGGCCGCGCAATCGCGCGGTGCTGATGTTCTGATTGCAGATACGGCGGGTCGTTTGCAAAACAAATCCGGTTTGATGGATGAGCTGCGTAAGGTTAAGCGCGTGATGACCAAGCTGGATGCGTCGGCGCCACACGAAGTGTTGTTGGTCCTAGACGCAGGAACGGGTCAGAACGCCATCAATCAGTTGCGTGAATTTCATGAAGCGGTGGGCGTGACGGGTTTAGTGGTGACCAAGTTGGATGGAACAGCGAAGGGCGGTATTTTGTTTGCGCTGGCGCAGAAATTTTCCATCCCCATTCGTTATATCGGCGTTGGCGAAAAAATCGATGATCTCCGCGAATTTCATGCGCGAGAGTTTGTCGATGCGTTATTCGCTACGGATTAAGCGCCATGATTATTTTTGACCGAGTCGGTAAAAAGTATTCGAATGGGCACGTGGCTTTACGTGGGGTCAATTTCACGCTGCCTGCTGGACAGATGACTTTTTTAACCGGGCATTCTGGCGCGGGGAAGTCCACGGTACTCAAGTTGATTCTTGGCATTGAGCGCGCGACCAGTGGCATGGTCAATGTCAACGGAATAGACCTGAATCGCGCCAGGCGTAGCGAAATACCGGCGCTGCGGCGCGGTATCGGCATGGTCCATCAAAATCATCACCTGCTATTTGATCGTAGCGTTTATGACAATGTGGCGTTGCCACTGGTGGTTGCCGGCTTACGACCGGAGGACATTGCCAAGCGCGTGCGAGCTGCCCTTGATAAGGTCGGCCTGCTCGGCAAAGAAAAGCAAAACCCGATCAATCTTTCTGGCGGCGAACAACAGCGTGTCGGCATTGCGCGAGCAGTCGTCAACAGGCCACCGGTCATTCTCGCGGATGAGCCAACGGGAAACCTCGACCCCGATTTGGCGACCGAAATCATGGATATTTTTGGCGAATTCGCGCAGGTGGGTACGACGGTGTTGATCGCCACTCATGATCTGGCATTGATTGCACGTTACCGCCACCGACTGCTGACCTTGCGCAGCGGCGAATTGATTCAGGATCTTTCCGATGTCGGCTGAACGAAAAGCGCCAGCACGGGTACAGAATCCGACGTCGCGTAGCGGCGGCGCGTCACAATTACGCGTTGGCTGGCGAGATCATTTGGATGCAGCGCGCCGGCATCATCGCATCAGTGCGCGTGATGCCCTGCGGCGTTTGCTGGCAACGCCGTTGACATCGTTGTTGACGGTGTTGGTGCTGGCCGTGGCCTTGAGTTTGCCGACGCTGCTGTATGTCGTGCTCGATAATCTGCGCGACATGACTTCGCAGGTGGAAGGCCAAGCGCAAATTTCGTTGTTCCTGAAGCTGGATGTCTCGGATGACGCGCAGCGTGCGTTGGCCGAGCGTATCGGCAAACGCGACGATGTTGCGCAGGTGAAAATCATTACGCGCACGCAGGCGCTGGCGGAATTTCGTGCGCAATCGGGTTATGCCGAAGCGTTGGATATGCTGGAAAACAACCCGCTGCCCGGCGTGATTTTGGTGCAGCCGCGCAGTGTGAATAGTGCTGACGGTGTGCGTGCGGCGTTGGCTACTGATCCGGCGGTAGATTCGGCACAGTTGGACAGCGCGTGGCTACAGAAACTGCAGGCCTTACTCGACATTGGCGGCCGGCTGGCGCAGGCACTGGCGGCGGCGTTTGTGCTGGCCGTGCTGTTGGTGGTGGTGAACACCATCCGGCTGGCGGTAGAAAATCGCCGCGCTGAAATTTTGGTATCGCGACTGGTGGGCGCCACCGACGCTTACGTCCGTCGCCCTTTCCTCTATACCGGGCTGTGGACCGGGTTGGCCGGCGGTCTGGGTGCGGTGCTGATGGTGGCGAGCTTGGTGGCTTGGCTCTCAGGCCCTGTGACTCGGCTGGCCGGGCTTTATGGATCCAGTTGGGCGCTCCATGGCTTGGACGGGCTCGGCGCGCTGGTGCTGGTGGCCACGGGTGCCGTTCTGGGCGTGGTGGGGGCTTGGCTGGCGGTTCGCCGTCACCTGCGGGGGGAGGAGAGCCTGTGATGACTGTGGCTGGTACCCGCGCCGCATCGCCCGGTGGGTATGGCCTGTATGGCGGCCTCGCGACCCTATCCTATTGATCTAAAAGGCCAGTTTTGGGAACTTGCCCGGGCTTTAGCACTCCAATAGGCCGAGTGCTAGACTTGCGCCATTCCCGTGGAGGTGCCGCTTTATGCGTACTGAAAACACGACCAATCTGATTCCCGCAACCACAATCCCGACTCTGCGCCCGGCCGTGGCTATTCCGTCGCTGTCCGTTCCGGGCGCCAGTCTGGAGGCCTATACCCAAGCCGTGAGCAGCGTGCCGGTGTTGGATGTGGAGCAGGAGCGTGAGCTCGCGCGCCGCTTCCGGGATCACAACGATCTCGATGCTGCGCAAGGGCTGGTGTTGTCGCATCTGCGCTTCGTGGTGCACGTCGCGCGTGGCTACAGCGGCTATGGCTTGCCCACCGCCGACCTCATTCAAGAAGGCAATGTGGGTTTGATGAAGGCGGTGAAACGCTTTGATCCAGAAGTCGGTGTGCGCTTGGTGTCGTTTGCCGTGCATTGGATCAAAGCCGAAATTCACGAATACGTGCTGCGTAACTGGCGGATCGTGAAAGTCGCCACGACGAAAGCACAGCGCAAGTTGTTCTTTAATTTGCGCGGCGCCAAAAAACGCGTGGGCCGCATGACGTTGGCCGACATGGAGCGCGTGGCTAAAGAATTGAATGTGCCGGTCGAGCAGGTGCGTGAGATGGAAGGCCGTCTGTACGCACACGATCTCAGTTTCGATTTGCCGCAAGACGACGATGACGATGCGCCGCCGGCACCTGTGCAGTATCTGGAAGCGATCGATGCCGATCCGTCGCGTGTCTTGGAACACGAAGACAGCGAGCAACATGCCAGTACGCGCTTGCAAGCAGCGATGGCGACGTTGGATGCACGTTCGCGCGACATTCTGGAGCGGCGTTGGCTGCGCGAAGACGACAAGTCGACGCTGCAAGAGTTGGCCGACCACTATGGCGTTTCTGCTGAGCGTATTCGTCAGCTGGAAGTCAATGCGATGAAAAAACTGAAAGCAGCCATGCTGGAAGAAACCGCACTGGAAGCATGAGCGGGCACGTACACGTGAGCATGAGTCCTGCATGAACTGGATGATTGGTGTTGGTGCTATCAATGCTGCGCTGGCGGTGATGGCGGGTGCTTTTGGTGCGCACGGGCTAAAGGCCAAGCTGTCGCCGGAGTTACTGGCCACTTGGAATACTGGTGCGGAATACCACATGTATCACGCGCTCGCGTTGGTGCTGGTGGGGGCTATCGCAACAGCGAATCCACAATCGACTTTGACGGGCCCGTCGCTGGCTTTCGCGGCAGGCATCGTGCTGTTCTCTGGCAGTCTTTATGCACTGGCGTTCACGGGCGTGAAAATGCTTGGCGCAATTACGCCGCTGGGTGGGCTGGCGTTCATCGTTGGCTGGTTGTGGTTGGCGTGGATTGCCTTTGCCGCCTCACGCGCTAACACTTGAGCGCCCGCGTGGAAATTTTCCTTAACGGTGAGTTGCGGCAGGTGAGTGCTGGGTGCACGGTGGCGGCGCTGATTGCGCAGTTGGCGTTAACGGGCCAACGGTTAGCCGTTGAGGTGAACGAGGATATCGTGCCGCGCAGCCAGCATGCGCTGCGCACGTTGAGTGCGGGCGATCGCGTCGAAATCGTGCATGCAATTGGTGGCGGTTGATGCAGGCGTTGCGCCGCCATTCTTTCTTTTCTGCGGCAATGACTCGCAAGGCATTTTATGAGCAATGACACATTCGTTTTGGCTGGTAAGGCCTATAGCTCGCGCTTGTTGGTGGGTACCGGCAAATACAAGGATTTCACGGAAACACGTGCGGCGATCGAAGCCAGCGGTGCAGAAATCGTCACGGTAGCTATTCGCCGGACCAATATCGGTCAAGAAAGAAATGAGCCGAACTTGCTCGATTTTGTGTCGCCGGAGAAGTACACCATCCTGCCAAATACGGCAGGTTGCTACACCGCAAAAGATGCGGTGCGTACGTGTCGTCTCGCTCGCGAATTGCTGGACGGGCACAAGCTGGTAAAACTGGAAGTGCTGGCCGATCAAAAAACGCTGTATCCGCACATTACCGAAACATTGCATGCCGCCGAAGAATTAGTGAAGGATGGCTTCGATGTCATGGTCTATACCAGCGATGATCCGGTGATTGCCAAGCAATTGGAGGACATCGGTTGCATCGCGGTGATGCCGCTGGGCTCTCTGATTGGTTCCGGTTTGGGCATCGTCAATCCGTACAATCTTCAGATCATTCTTGAGCAAGCCAAAGTACCGATTCTGGTTGATGCGGGTGTCGGCACGGCGAGTGATGCGGCGATTGCCATGGAATTAGGGTGCGAAGGCGTTCTTATGAATACCGCCATTGCGGCGGCCAAGAATCCGGTGCTGATGGCATCGGCGATGAAAAAAGCCGTCGAAGCAGGGCGAGAAGCATTTCTGGCCGGACGCATGCCGAAGAAACGATATGGCGGCGCATCAAGTCCGAGTGACGGATTGATTTCCTGAGCGCACCGCATCTGACATCGACATTATTTTCATGCAGATGTAAATGCTGCGACACGAGGTTTTGCTTTGAGCAAGGTCTATACGCCGGAGTTTGATCCGGAAACCGGCAAGCCATTACGCAAGGTGCAGAGTTTTGTATTGCGCGAAGGCCGGTTGACCAAAGGGCAGGAGCGCGCACTGACAGAAACTTGGCCGCGGTGTGGTGTGGAATATGTGCCACATGTCGTGGATCCCGTGACGCTGTTTGCTCGCAACGCGCCGTTGGTGGTGGAAATCGGGTTCGGTATGGGTCAGTCGCTGCTGAAAATGGCGAAAGCAGAGCCGGAAAAAAATTTTCTGGGGATTGAAGTGCATGCGCCGGGTGTCGGTGCGCTGCTGATGGGTATCGAAGAGCACGCCATAGAAAACATCCGCGTTATGCGCCACGATGCCATCGAAGTGTTTGAGCACATGTTGCCGGACGGCTGTGTCGATCGCTTGCAGCTATATTTCCCAGATCCTTGGCACAAGAAAAAACATCACAAACGCAGGATCGTACAGGCGGCGTTTCTGGCGCGCGTGGCGCGCAAGCTGAAGCCGGGGGGCGTATTTCATTTTGCGACCGACTGGCAGCCTTACGCGGAATGGACGCTGGAGTTGCTGCAAGCAGAGACACAACTGCGCAATTTGTCGACCGTGGGCGAATTCGTACCGCAACCGGCGTGGCGGCCAGACACCAAATTTGAGGCGCGTGGTGAAAAACTGGGGCATGGCGTGTGGGACCTGTTGTTTATACGGGTATAAGCGGGCCACAATCGGGTCGCTATGCCCACACTCACAAGACAGGTACTCCTCATGCGTAAGCTCACTCTGGTACCGGCGCTCGTCGGTGCATTAATGCTTTCCGGTTGTTATTTGAATGTGGCTACGCCGCTGCCGGCGTTGGCGATCAAGATGGATGCCGACACCGCCAACAAGCAAGGCACATCGGTGTGCAATGGCTTCCTCTGGGTCTTTGGTAGTGGTGACTGCTCTATCCAGACCGCGATGAGAAACGGCAAAATCACGAAGGTTCATCACGTGGATGCAGAAAGCAAGGTGATCTTGTTTGGTGCGTCGGCTGAGCTGAAAATCACCGCGTACGGCGAGTAATCAGTAATCGTTGGAAGCAGTACGTTATGTGGAGCAAGCCGCTGGTTCGGGTGCCGCGCATTACACCCGATAATCGCAAGGCATTTTTTTGGCCGGCGGCTTTCTTCCTTTACTTTGCGTACACCCTCACCGGGTCTTTTCCAGTCTTTGCGCCTTGGCATCCACCGCACACCGCGTTTGATGCGGCAGTGCCTTTTTTGCCAGGCAGCATCTGGATTTATCTCTCGTACATTCCCATGTTGTTCACCTGCTGGTGGTGGGTGATCAAGAGCCCGGAATGCACGCGTATTTATTGGGCGCTGGTACTGGCAGCGGTGTTATCGACCATTTATTTTTTCTTTTTCCCGACTGAATTGCCGCGACGTGAGTTAGCGCATATCGACGCTGGCACGGCAACGACTGCGGCTTGGGCTTTTTTGTTTTCGGGCGATCACCCCACCAACAGTTTTCCATCCATGCATGTCGCCATGTCTGGCATTGCGGCCGTCGGCATGATGCGATCTCACCCGCACTGGGGTTGGCTGGCGCCGGTTTGGGCGGGCGCCATTGCTGTCACCACGTTGACCACGGAGCAGCATGTGGTGGTCGATGTATTGGGTGCCGTGGGATTGGCGCTGTGCTGTGTGTGGTTGGCCGACCGTTACATCGAAGTGATCGAGCCAGCGGAGCCGATCGGCGAGACCGCCTGAGCGCAGGCGAGACGTGTGATCGCGCGCATGCGCCATAGCGAACGCGTCGTTATTCGTTAATTTGAAAACGCATTGAGCACATCATTAAGAAAACGTAATCCCTGCGGCGTGCAGGCGATGCGTGTTTCATTCGTGGAAATCAGGCCGCGTTCCCGCAGGATATGCAGAGTTGCTCGGATATTTTCCGCAGGCCGCTGTGTGCGTTCGGTGAAATATTCAGCGGGTACGCCATCGGTCAAGCGCAGTGCATTGAGCATAAATTCAAAGGGGCGCTCGGCGTCGGGAACGGCTTCCGGCATGCTTCCGAACGGTTTTTCAGCGGCAGCCGCCGCCAAATAGTCGCGAGGCATTCGTGTTTTTCGTGTGCGGAATATTTCATCGTTATGCGTGAACTTTCCGTGCGCGCCAGCGCCGATGCCGAGGTAGTCGCCAAACTCCCAGTAATTGCGGTTGTGCTTGCTTTCGTATCGTCGGTCTTTCGCAAACGCACTGATTTCGTAGCGATGAAAGCCGGCGTCGGCTAATCGCTCAAAACCCGCATCTTCGATATCTGCCAACAGCTCATCCGCCGGCAACGTCGGTGGTTTGGTGTGAAAAATCGTATTCGGTTCGATGGTGAGCTGATACCAGCTTACATGCGTGGGCGAGAGCGCAATGGCTTGGTCGAGATCGGCCAGTGCTTGGGAAACGGTTTGGCCGGGTAGCCCGTGCATCAGATCAAGGTTGAAATTGTCGAAGCCAGCCGCACGCGCTGTGTTTGCCGCGCGCAGGGCTTCTTCGCGGCCGTGGATGCGACCCAGTTTTTTTAATTGCTCGGCATCAAAGGATTGCACGCCAATCGACAAGCGATTGATGCCTGCTGCGCGATAGCCGAGAAACTTTTCCTGTTCGATGGTGCCGGGGTTGGCCTCCAGCGTGATTTCGATGTCGCGGGCAAAGCGCAGCCGTTTTTGTAGGCCGGAAAACAGTGCTTCATAGGCGCCGGGAGAAAATAAGCTGGGTGTGCCGCCGCCAATGAAAATGCTGGTTAATTCGCGCCCTTGCGCAAAGTGCAGATCGGCATCGAGATCAGCCAATAAGGCGCGAACATAAGCGGCTTCTGGTAGCTCGCCGCTCCCGGCTTCATGTGAATTGAAATCACAGTAAGGGCATTTACGCACGCACCACGGTACGTGTACATAGAGCGCCAACGGTGGTGGGGAGGATAAAAATTGACTGATCATGCGGATCAGTCTGCGATGTGCTGACGCAACAGCGTGGCCAGTCGACGCAAAGCGCAGCCCCGATGACTGAGTGCGTTTTTGCGTTCTGCCGACAATTCCGCTGAGCTGCAGTTTTCCGTGGGCACGAAAAATAACGGGTCGTAACCGAAGCCGTTATGGCCGCGTGGCGCATCGAGAATGCGACCCTCCCAAGAGCCTTGGGCAATAACGGGGACCGGATCTTCTGCATGACGCATGAACACCAGCACGCATTGAAAGCGCGCGCTAGCGTCGCGGATGCCGCGCTTGTTCAGCTCGGCGAGCAGCTTGGTGTTATTGGCAGTATCGCCGTGACCAAAGCCTTCATTGGGTGCAGCGTAACGCGCACTGTAGATGCCCGGTGCGCCAGCAAGCGCATCGACCTCCAAGCCGGAATCATCGGCGATAGCAGGCAGCCCGGTGTATCGCGCAGCATGCCGCGCTTTGATGATGGCGTTTTCCACAAACGATAAGCCGGTTTCTTCCGCGTCGGGCACCGCAAATTCGCTTTGCGCCGACACGACAAAACCCAGCGATGACAACAGGTGCTGCATTTCGCGGACTTTGCCGGCATTGCCGGTCGCGAGTACGACTTTCATGATGTCCTCGCGGGTGTTTCCGTGGGCATGTGGCGGGCGATCAGCGCCGGGTAAGCCGATAGATCGCAATTTCACCCAGCAGATTTGGCATGACGCGCATCATGAAACTTTCGCGGTGCATGCTGTCAGCGACCAGACGCTCGAGCACGCGCCAGCCGTTGTCGCGGCACAGCACTTCGAAATCGCGGAAGGTGCACAGGTGAATGTTCGGCGTGTTGTACCACTGGTGAGGTAGCGATTCGCTGACCGGCATGCGGCCGGTAAAGGTGATTTGCAGCCGTGGCCGCCAGTGGCCAAAGTTGGGAAACGTCACGATAGCCTCACGACCGACACGTAACATTTCCGCAATGACCAAATGCGGGTTATGCAGGGCTTGCAGCGCCTGCGTCATGATGACGGTGTCGAAACTGCCGTCGTCAAAGTTACGCAGGCCTTCGTCAATATCTTGCTCGATCACGTCTACACCACGTTCAATGCAGGCGCGAATCTTGTCGTGATCGATTTCGACGCCATAGCCCGACACTTGGCGAGCGCTGGCCAAATGCGAGAGCAGTGAGCCATCGCCACAACCTAAATCCAGCACCTGCGCGCCGGGTTTGACCCACTGGGCAATGATGTCGTGTTCAGCGCGCATCCGAATTAACCCTCGCGTGAACCGCTGTTTCGATTTCATCGGCAGCGCGGCCGAGATACGCGCCTAGCAATTGCGTGTAGCGTGGGATATCGAGCAGAAAGGAATCGTGACCTTGTGGCGCATCAATGTCGGCATAAACCACGTGCTTACGGTTTTTCAGCAGCGCATTAACGATTTCACGGGAACGTTCCGGCGAAAAACGCCAATCGGTCGTGAATGAACAAACAAAGAATTTGGCTTGCACATTGGCCAGCGCTTTGACGAGGTCATTGCCGAAGTCGCGCGCCGGATCGAAATAATCCAGCGCTTTGGTCATCAACAGATAGGTGTTGGCATCAAAGAATTTTGAGAACTGCTCACCCTGGTGGCGCAGGTAGCTTTCAACCTGAAACTCGACATCGAAACCGAACTGAAATTTTCCGCTCTGCAAATCGCGGCCAAATTTCTGCTTCATCGCCTCATCGCTGAGGTACGTGATGTGTCCGACCATGCGCGCGAGAATGAGCCCCTGACGCGGCACGGTGTCATGGGCGTAATAGTGGCCGTTATGAAAATGCGGATCGGTGAGGATGGCTTGTCTGGCCACTTCGTTGAAGCCGATATTCTGTGCGGACAGCTTGGGTGCCGAAGCGATCACCAGTGCATGCTGAACGCGTTCGGGATAATCGATACTCCATTGCAACGCTTGCATGCCGCCGAGACTGCCGCCGACAACCGCAGCCCAGCGACGAATGCCAAGACGATCTGCGAGCCGAGCCTGCGATTTCACCCAGTCTTTCACCGTGACCAACGGAAAATCAGCGCCATAAGGCTGACCCGTCGCGGGATTGCGCGAGGCGGGGCCGGAAGATCCGTAGCAACTACCTAAGTTGTTTGGGCTGACGACAAAAAAACGATTGGTGTCGATGGCTTTGCCGGGGCCGATGCAGCTGTCCCACCAGCCGGGTTTGCGATCAGTCGTTGCGTGATAACCGGCCGCATGGTGGCTGCCAGAGAGCGCGTGACAAATCAGCACGGCGTTGGATGCGTCCGCATTCAAGGTGCCGTAGGTTTCGTAGACAAGATCGTAACTGGGTAGCGTGCGATTGCACTCTAATGCCAGTGGCTCGTCGAAATGCGCGGTCTGCGGTACGACGATGCCGACCGAGTCCGTCGGGATGAGCTCTGGCATGGCAGCCGTGTGACCTGAAAGGAAAAATGGAGCGGCGATTATACGGTGCCGGCGTCGGAATGCAGACGCGCTGCGTCAACTGGCCCTGTATCAGGCTAAGGTCACGATGCGATTGGATGCCAGTTGTGGCGCCGGACGTTTGAGCACGTCTAGGCTTTGGTTGAGCGTGGCGTGTTGCTGACGCAATGCCTCCAGCATTCGGCTGGCTTCGGCCAACCGTTCTTGCCCGCTTTGGCCGGCTTGTGACAGCGAGGACAATTGCTGCATCTGCTCACCCAGCAAATTGCGGCGAGCCACGGCTTTTTGGATGACGGGGTTGAGCGCGTCTTTGCACCAGTGCTGCGCGTTGTGGCCGGCGGCCACGTATATATCGCGTGCTTTTTCGGCCAGTGCATTGAAGAAGCGAATGGCTTCTTTTCCTTGGCCGCTGGCCAGCTTGCTCAGGCGCATTTGGTAACGCCCGGATTGCTTGTGTAATTGCTCCAGCGCTTCCAGTTGTTCTTTGGCCGTAAAGGGCGGCACTTTCATGTCGCCAATTAAGCCCTCTGCGCGACAGTCGGTATAAAACTTCTGGATTTCTATCGTCATTTTGCCTGCTTCGCTATCCAGTTTTTGCAAATCCTGCTCTAGCGATGCGAAGAAGGCATCGATGGCGTCATTCACGCCGCCGGCCGTCCAACTGCGTTCCAGCGCGGACTTGGCGGTTTCGTAATGTTCACGCAACCGCGTGGCCGCCACGCAACTGGTGAGTACTGGCAATTTATTATCGATGAGCACGCGGCCGCTTTTGAGGACGATTTGTGCGCGTTGGAAAAACTGCTGTTCTTGTTTGGTTTTGCGAGTGAGCGCCACTAACTGTGTCTGCGAATCCGCAATGTTTTCTGCCAACGCTTTGGTTTGTTCGCGCATGGCGTCGACGCGATTGCCGACGGCATCGCGGGCATCCTGAATCAAGCCGTATAACGAACGTACCAGCGTCGCCTGCAGTAAGCGTTCTTTTTCAGCGATGATGCCGCCGGAAATCAGATCTTCCAGCTGATCTAAACGGCTCTGCGCCAGCATGGCTGCATCGCGAGTCATCTTGGCTTTCAGGCCCATCTTGGCGGAAAGTGCAATGACGTTTTCTGGCATGACATCCAATTGCTGCGCAGAAAGATTACGAATACGTTCGATAGACTTGTTGACGTGATCTTCGCCTTCGATATCGCCCCAGACGAGATCGATTTTATTGATGACCACGAACAGCCCTTTATGCATGCGGCCACCCAGATGCGAGATATGCTCGCGCCAGATTTCGAGATCCGTCGCCGTGACGCCGGTATCGGCGCTGAGCATAAAGATGATGGCTTGCGCTTCTGGCAACAGTGAGAGCGTAAGTTCTGGCTCGTAACCCAGCGCATTCAGCCCGGGCGTATCGACGATGTTCAGGCCTTCTTGCAGCAGCGGATGCTTGAAGCTGATCAGCGCGTGCCGCCACGCGGGAATGCTGAAGCGGCCGTCGAGTGCGGGCTCCAGCGCATCGGTATCAAAGCCGTACTTGGCAGCCAGTTCACCGCTGACAATTTTGGTGGCGGCAACTTCGGCAAACGCCTTGGACATGGCTTCTGGATCGTTGGCGTCCAACTCAATGTGACGCCATTTGTCCGGCATCCGCTTGAAGCTGTCGATACTGATATTGCTGGCACGGGTTTCCACCGGCAGCAAACGAATGTAAGAACGATCTAAACGACGGTCGTAGAACAGTTCCGTTGGGCACATGGTGGTGCGGCCAATGGTGGACGGCAACACGCGCCGACCGTACTGCGAAAAAAACAGCGCGTTGATCAGTTCGGTTTTTCCACGCGAAAACTCACCGGCAAATGCGACAGTAATCTGATCGGCGACCAGTTGATGCAACGCTTCTTCGATCTGTTCCTTCAGATCGTCTGTCATCAAGTGATGCTCGTTTAGCCAGGTACGAAAGCGCACCGCCTCGCGGATGATGTCTTTCTTCCACTGATTGAACGCCAGCACCTGGCGAGTAAATTGCGCTTCCGACACGTCTTGTCTCCTTCAGTGCCGTAATGACCTGAATTCTAACGCTTAGAGCAGAAACCCGGGGACGCTGGCGGCATTGGCCAGCATGGGTACGAGATAACCGCGAATCACGTGAATGACAAACAACACCAAGATGGGCGAGAAATCGAGCCCGCCCAGTGGTGGCAACAAACGTCGCGCCGGGGCCAGCACGGGCTCAGTCAGGCTCCAGAGCAATTGCGCGGCCGGGTTGCGGCCATCCGGTGCCAGCCAACTGAGAATGACGGAGCCCAAAATGGCCCAGAAGAAAAAGGTAGCCAGTTGATCGATCAGTGAAATGCCGGCTGCAGCCACGATCATGCCGCTACCCACGATGCCGCTGAGACCGCCCCACTGCAATTTGAGCAGCACCACGATTTGCACGCACTTGGTGAGTAACAACGCGGCAAAGGTGGCGAGGTCCAGCCCATTCCACGCGCCCATGCTGCGACGCAGTGGATCAAGAAACGACGTGGCACGCACCACGGCTTGCGACATCGGGTTGTAAAAATCCGCGCGCATCAATTGCAGCAACAAACGCACGAGCAACAAGAACAGAAAAATGTCAAAAACGAGGCGGATGAAGTCGACGCTGATGCCAGTCAAAGAGTTCATGGTGTGATCCGAATTCAACCTGCCAGTTCGCGCGAACGATCGCGCGCGGCTTGCAGGGCTTTGAGGAAAATGTCACGCGTCTGTGCGGTTTCAAACACGTTGAGCGCAGCCTGTGTGGTGCCACCGGGGCTGGTGACTTTGCGGCGTAGTTCGGCGGGGTCGTCGCTGCTGGTCATGGCCATTTGCGCCGCCCCCAGCGCAGTTTGCAGCGTGAGTTGGCGCGCCATGTTTTCGTCCAGGCCGAGCGCGCGGCCAGCCGCAATCATCGCTTCCATCACCAAGAAAAAGTAAGCCGGCCCGGATCCGGAGACGGCCGTGACGGCATCTAGTTGTTCTTCACTGTGTAACCAGAGCGCGATGCCGACGGCGTCGAGCATGGCTTGTGCAATGTTGCGTTGCGCTGCCGTGACGTGTGCATTGGCAAATAAACCCGTTGCACCACATTGCACGAGGGCTGGCGTGTTGGGCATGCAGCGCACCACGGCGACGGTGTTGCCGAGCCAGTGCTCGATTTTTGCGATGGGCACGCCGGCAGCGATGGAAATGATCAACGGTTGGCGGCCAACCAGTGCTGGCGCGAGTCCGGAACAGACTTCCGCCATTTGCTGCGGCTTGACGGCCAACAGAATCACATCGGCATCGCGGCTGGCAGCGACGTTATCGGTGGTGACGGCGACGTGATATTGGCCGCGCAACATTTCAAGACGGTCATGACTGATATCCGTCATGACCATGCGGTAAGCCGCAAAGCCGCGCGCGAGCATGCCGCCGACCAAGCTGGCCGCCATGTTGCCGGCGCCGATAAAGGCGATGCGTACGTCGTGTTGAGCACTCATGGATTACGTTCTCGAGGGCCGAACAGCGCCGTGCCGATACGGACCCACGTGGCACCGTGGGCGATGGCGAGTTCGAAGTCGTCTGACATGCCCATCGACAGGGTGTCGAAGGGCGGGTTTTCAAGGGCCGGTATGGTAGCGGCTAACGCCTGCAGTGTGCCGGCCAGCCGGGCGTAGGCGTTGTCCGCGCCGGCGGGCTGCCCGGGACGCGGAATCGTCATCAGGCCGCGCAAGCGTAGCCGGGGCAGGGCGAAGATGGCCTGCGCCAGATCGGCCACGGCTTCCGGAGCGACGCCGGACTTGGCGTCTTCGCTGTCGATGTTGACCTGCAGGCAGACATTGAGCGGCGGCAGGTGCTCCGGGCGCTGTTCGCTGAGCCGGCGGGCGATTTTTTCGCGATCCACGCTATGCACCCAATCGAAGCGGGCGGCGGCTTCACGGGTCTTGTTCGATTGCAGGGGGCCAATGAGGTGCCAAGACAACGCAGACCCGGCCAGAGCGTCCATCTTCGGCAGGGCTTCCTGCAGGTAGTTCTCCCCGATATTCCGGACCCCGAGGTGAGCCAGTGCGGCGATCTCCGCCGGCGAGCGGGTTTTGGACACCGCCAGCAACTGACAGGCATTTTCTGGGCGGCCCGCCTCACGGCAGGCGGCGCGCATGCGGCTGTCGATGACGGCCAGGCGGGCGGCGAGGCTGCCCGTCGGCGGGGTGGAAAGGGGGATGCTGGTCATGCGGTTGCGGCTGTCGGGGGCTCGGGGGTAATGTCGGCGGTTCGCGTGTTGCAACAATAACAAACCCTCGCAACATCCCCGTCCCGTTGTCGTTGGCGAATCATCCATGGATATCACCGAACTGCTTGCTTTCAGCGCTAAGAATGGCGCTTCCGACCTTCACTTGTCCGCCGGCTTGCCGCCGATGATTCGCGTCGACGGTGACGTCCGCCGGATCAACCTGCCGCCGTTGCAGCACAAGGAAGTCCACTCGCTGATTTACGACATCATGAACGACAAGCAGCGGAAGGATTACGAGGAATTCCTCGAAACCGACTTCTCGTTTGAAGTGCCTGGCGTGGCACGTTTCCGCGTCAACGCTTTCAATCAAAATCGCGGCGCAGGTGCGGTATTCCGGACCATTCCGTCGAAGATTTTGACCATGGATCAGTTGGGCATGGGTAAAGTTTTCAATCAGATTTCGGATATCGCGCGCGGCATCGTGCTGGTCACGGGGCCGACCGGTTCTGGTAAATCCACCACGCTCGCCGCGATGCTCGATTACATCAATTCCACGCGTTATGAGCACATCCTCACCATCGAGGACCCGATCGAATTCGTGCACGAATCGAAGAAGTGCTTGGTGAACCAGCGCGAAGTGCATCGCGATACGTTGGGTTTCTCGGAAGCCTTGCGCTCAGCGCTACGGGAAGACCCGGACATCATTCTCGTTGGCGAGATGCGCGACTTGGAAACCATCCGCTTGGCGCTGACCGCAGCAGAAACGGGCCACTTGGTGTTCGGCACATTGCACACCACGTCTGCTGCTAAAACCATGGACCGCGTGATCGACGTATTCCCCGCCGAGGAAAAAGAAATGGTGCGCGGAATGTTGTCGGAATCGTTGCAAGCCGTTATTTCGCAGTCGCTGCTGAAAAAGAACGGCGGCGGCCGGGTGGCGGCACACGAAATTTTGATCGGTACGCCGGCGATTCGTA
This sequence comes from uncultured Pseudomonadales bacterium, assembly GCA_964574995.1. Taxonomy (GTDB): domain Bacteria; phylum Pseudomonadota; class Gammaproteobacteria; order Pseudomonadales; family JADFDG01; genus JADFDG01. The sequence goes on from CAZNPF010000001.1 coordinate 35,891, forward strand.
ACCTGATTCGCGAGAACAAGGTGGCGCAGATGTATTCGGCGATCCAAACCGGTGGCTCGATCGGCATGCAGACGTTGGATCAGCATTTGCAGAAGTTGGTGGCCGGTGGTGTCGTCAACCGCGAAGTAGCGCGCGAATACGCTAAGAACCCCGACGCGATCTAATACACGCTTGAGCCCGGCCCCGGAACGGGTCAGAACCAGAGAGAACTGTTGTCATGGAATTCGAAGATCTGCTCAAGGTGTTGGTGCAAAAAGGCGGTTCTGACCTTTTCATTACGGCAGGCGTGCCGCCGTCGATGAAATTGCACGGCAAGATGGTGCCGATCACTAAAACACCGCTGACGCCGGACGTGACTCGCGACATCGTGTTGGGCGTGATGACCGAAAAGCAGCGCAAGGATTTCCTTGACAGCAAAGAATGTAACTTTGCGATTTCGGCGCGCGGCATTGGCCGTTTCCGCGTGAGCGCATTTCATCAGCGCAACTTGGTCGGCATGGTGCTGCGCCGCATCGAAACCAATATCCCCAGTCTTGACGACCTCAAGTTGCCGGAGACGATCAAAGAATTGGCGATGACCAAGCGCGGGGTCATCATCTTTGTGGGCGCAACGGGTACCGGTAAATCGACGTCGCTCGCCGCGATGATTGGTCATCGCAATAAAAACTCGCGCGGCCACATTATTTCCATCGAAGATCCGATTGAATTTATTCACCAGCATCAAGGGTGCATCGTTACCCAGCGCGAAGTGGGTCTGGATACCGAAAACTTCGACATCGCGCTGAAGAACACGCTGCGTCAGGCGCCAGACGTGATTCTGATCGGCGAGGTACGGACGCGTGAGGTTATGGATTATGCCATCGCCTTTGCGGAGACCGGCCACTTAGTGCTGTGTACGCTGCACGCCAACAACGCCAACCAGGCGCTGGATCGCATCATTCACTTCTTCCCGGCCGATCGTCACAACCAGTTGCTGATGGATTTATCGCTCAATTTGCGCGGCATCGTGGCGCAGCAGTTGATTCCGACCCCGGACGGCAGTGGTCGTCGCGCCTGTATCGAGGTGCTGCTCAACTCGCCGCTGATTGCTGATCACATCCGCAAAGGCGAAATGCACTTGCTGAAAGAGCTGATGAAAAAGTCGCGTGACCTCGGCATGCAGACCTTCGACCAAGCGCTGTACGATCTGTATGTTGCCGGCGAAATCACGTTCGAAGATGCGATTCGTCACTCGGATTCGCCGAACGACTTGCGCCTCATGATCAAACTCAATGCCGAGACCGATGCCAAGTATCTCGACAGCGCCACCAAGGGCCTCACGCTGCAGGAAGACGACAACAGCGGTCAAATGTTGCGCCGCTGATTTTTGGCCGCATCATCCATAAAAAAGGCCGCATGAGCGGCCTTTTTTATTCAAGCACTTCGGCGGCTCATGGCGTGATGGTGGCTACCGCTTTATTCAGCTTGGTGGATGACCATTCCTTGGCCAATCCTGGCGCTTTTCCTGGCTGTACGGTGGTGCCGGTGCCGGCGGTAGTCAATTCGACGCGGCCTGCATCGTTTTCGATCCAAACACCTTTGCCGGACAGCATGACGACATCTAACGCATGGTCGGAGATGTTGGTCCCGCCCCAGAAGTCGGTGCCGCGCACTCCGATGCTGGCGTAAACCGTTTTGACTTGGAAATCATGTTTGCGCTGCGTCATGGCGCCTGTGACGGCGCGGAAGGCACCGCGTACTAACTCCAGCGATGCGGTGTTGGAAAAAAAGCGGCGCTGCTTCCAGCGGGTGATGACGAATTCGCTGTCGTGTCCGACGGTGATCAAGGTGCCGTCATCAAACTTCACGACTGCTACGCCGCGCGCGCGGGTCACGATGCGATCGCCCGGACAGACTGCATCGCCCGCGATGGGTGTCAGCGTCGTCCCACGACGTATCAGACCCACATCAAAGTGGATCGCTGAAAAATCAGCAACGCGACAGGCTGGAGCTTTCTGGTTGTCCGCTAGGGCGGGTAGTGAAAGTAATGACAGCAGAGCAATGAGTGCGATACGCATGCGGGTTCCGGGCAATAAGGATTGATAGGGATGAGGTGTGCCGTATAACGCGCAGTGTGCACGATGCACGGTAATGCGGCTAACTCTAGCCTAGAATGGGCGCATCTTCATGCGCTTGCTCGTCGACGATGACTGACGAGGTGCGTCTGATTTTTGCAGGAATTGTCAGTCGGGGCGGAATGACGTGCGTAAAAAGTTGAACCGGATACTGTTGACCTTGTGTTTGTTGTGGGCTCTGCCCGTTGTGACACTGGCGGCGGAAGATGATGCGCAGGTGCTGGATCAGTCTTTGCAGCAATTCCGCAAGGACATGTTGGATATCAACAAGCGTTTACTGATCATGGAAGAAGAGTTGCTGTTCCCAGCCAATGCGCAATTAACACTGTTCGTCTCGCTGGATGTCGGCCGCTTTCTACAACCAGACAGCCTTGCCGTTGATCTCGATGGAAAGCCTGTGCAGAGCCATTTATATACCGAGCGCGAAGTGGCTGCTCTCAAGCGAGGCGCGATTCAGCGCGCATTGACGACCATCGTCAAACCGGGCAAGCACCAGTTGACGGTGGTGGTGTCCGGTGTGGATGGGCACGGCAGGGCGGTGCGTCGCGCAGCAACGACAGAATTTGAAAAAACAGACGGACAGAAATACCTGCGCCTACGTATCGCCGATAACGAAGGTTCGATGCAGGCGGACCTGTCATTCGATACGCCCTGATGCGTCTGCTGATTTGTGCCGCGTGGTTGCTGGCGTGCATGACGCCAGGATCGGTGGCCGCCGCCAATAAATCGCCGACGATCATCGATCCGGCATTTGGTGAAACGCTGTACGCGTTTTATCAGCGGCAGTATTTCGATGCGATCAGCCGTTTGCTGGTGGCGCGCGAGCGCGGCGAATTCACACAGCAAGCCATGGATGCTGAATTGCTGCTGGGTGGGTTGTATGTTCAGTACGACATGCCCGATGCCGCACGAGACATTTTCGATCCTTTACTGCCTAAAATCGGTAATACACCGCAGGCCAATCGTATCTGGTTGGCGATTGCCGGTATGGATTATCGGCGTGGTCGTTTTCCAGAAACACTGGACATTATTTCCACGCGTTTTCCGCGTCCTGACGATGGGCAGCCGGTTGCTGCGTGGCCACCGGAAGAAGCGGCCATGCTGGCGGCAAAATCATTGATGCGATTGGGCCGTTATCGCGAGGCGATTGCTTGGTTGGGGCCATTGGCAGGTACGGCGATTGAAAGCCGCTACTTGGCGTTCAATCTGGCGATGGCCATGATTGGTAGCAATGACATCGCCGGTGGCGAAGTCATTCTTCAGCAATTGTTGACGGCACCGGCCGACGATGAAGAAATGCGCGCCTTTCGTGATCGCGTGACGATGGCATTGGCGGCGGCGCGATTGCGTCAGGATCGTGCGGCTGATGCGTTGGCGGCGATTTCGTTGGCACAGTTGGATGGCCCGTACAGCAATGAAGCGCTGCTGATTTATGGCGTTGCCTCCTTGCAAGCAGGTAATGCTCGGTGGTCGATTGGTGCGTTACTCAAGTTGTCCGAACGTTCGCCACATGATCAAGCCGTGCAGGAAAGTTGGGTCGCGTTGGCGCAAGCCTATGATCAAGCCAGTGATGCGCGTCGTGCCAAGGCAGCCTATCGCGCCGCCTTGGCCAAGCTGGATGCGGAATTGGTTTGGCTCAAAGATCAGGATGCCAATATCAATAGCGGCGCTTGGTTCAAAGCCATTGAGAAACAAGCATCGGATATTGTGCTGCGCGATGATCGCTCGGGCTTGGGTGACAAAGATGTGCTGGCGATGCCGCTGCATTATCGCGTGTATGCAAGCAATCAGTTTGTGCTGACGTTCGGTCAATATGTCGAGACGAGTCGCTTGGCCAAGGTGGCTGTTGATTGGCAGTCACGTATTCCGGTGCTGGACTATCTGGTGAAAAACCGATTGGAACGGCATCAGCGATTATCGATACAAGCCAGAAATATGTTGACGGAACTACCGATCGAACTACGTGCGCAACGTCAGCAAAAATTGGCGGATGAAATAGAAACATTGATTGCCAGTGATGCGCCGCTGGCAGTTCCTAGCAATCAGAAATTGCTTGATTCGGCGAATGAAGTCGCCGCCAAAATGCGCGCATGGCCGCAAAAAGATTGGCAGTCCCAGCGTGAGAAATTGGCGTTGATGCGAGGCGTTCTGGCTTGGAATTTGGCGCGAGACCGTCCGGTGCATGAATGGGAGTTCCGTCGGGCATCGCGCGAGGTGGGCCGACAAGTGACGCAGATGAAAGAGCTACGCGCACGTGTGGCGCATGCTGCCGATGCACAGCAGGGCAATGTGGACGGCTGGCAGCAGCAATTGATGCAAGAAGATGCGCGGCTGCGCGAACTGGCGCGTCAGTCGGTGATCTTGCGTGATGGCTTGCGAGCGCAACTCGAACAGGAGGCGCGCGACACGGTTGCTGCGCGACGTCAGCACATTATCGAATTGGCTGCGAATGCAGCGTTTGGTTTGGGGCAGCTCGAGCACGATGCGTGGCGTAAAAAGCAACAACGCGCGACTTCAGCGCGTACGGCTCCCGTGACAGGGGTAACGTCGGACGGAGCAGCCGGCGCAGAAATAGAAACAGAAACAGCAATAAAAGCAGAAGTCGAGCCGGATTCAGACGTTAATCTTGAGGCGCCTGTTGGCACGCCTGCTGAAGCCATGCCGTAGTAGCGATAAAAAAGTCGAACTAAAGCAAGCCGTGATCAGAAAGCCGCAATAAGAAAGCCGTCATTAGGAAATCGTGCCGTTGCAGATAGGCGCGAAGGCCGTGAGGCGATCAATCGTGGCGGCGCTGCCGATGCCGGTGCTGGGGAATCGCGACGTAAACAAGTTCTGTTCGTTGTGCAGCGCCATGTAGTTGAGCGCAACGGCTTCCACCAGCAAGTTGACGTTGTTGGCGACCGGGCTACTGGCGGTTTCTACATCGCCGCTCTTGCGGAAATAACCGAGCTGTTGATGTTGGGCCTGTTGTGTGGGCGTACCGCCTAGCAGTTGCGGCCGGCCACCTGGGTTGTAAACGAGAAAGAAGGATGCGCCGGTTTGTTGGTCGTCGCCGGTCCACACGCCTTTGCCGCGGCCATTGACGCTGTTGTCGATCATGCCGCCGCTAAACACGCCGCCATCGCTGAAGACATAAATCATCAGCGGTTTACCTTTGCGTGCGGCGTATTCGAGACAGGCACCGATGCAGCGACCTGCGCGCAAATCGCGTTCTTCGCCTGTGGATCGATCGCCGGTGTGATAGTCGTAGCCGCCCATGGTGATGCAGCCAGCACCGGCATAGCCGTTGACAACCAACTTCATCACCGATGCCGTTTTGGCGAATTCACCGCTTTGCAATTCGGTGCTGCTAAAGATGGCGTTGATATCGATATCGGTCAGGACATCCAGCGTAGCTGGCGAGCCGAAGCGATCGGCCAGATCGGCGGATTTGACGTAGCCGCAACGCAGCAAATCCTGAATGACGAGATCGGAGGTGACGCGCGGCACTTTTTGATCGCTGATGCGCACGATGGACTCCATCACTGCAACCGCATCATTTTGCGAGAGTAAGCCCACTAACTTGCCGGTATCGACCAAGCCGGTGACATCGCTGGGGCGGTCAATTTTTACCGGCCGCGCTTTGGCATTGAACATCGACAACGGATACATCGAATTGCCGCCGGAGTCGGAGCTCACCGAGCCGATCAGCGAGAGCAATTCGCCGTCTGCGCCCGCACGGAAAATGCCGTACATAGGATTGTGCGGATTATTGCCGGTGTCGTTTTCGGAGCGAGCCGGAATCACCGCACCATTGATGTTGGCCATCGTGCCCAGCGTGGTGCGCTCGGTGATGCCGCGCAGGAAAGCGCTGTCGGTATGAAAGCCCAGGCCCAGCCGCGTATCGGTGTGATCGCCGTTGCCACCCGCCGCTGGTGCGGCCTCGGTAAGCCCCGGAATCATGTTGCCCGGCAAACCCAACTTGGAATAACCGGCCGTGCTCAACAAATCGAATTGTCCGCCCGCGCCACCGACCAGCACGTTGCTACCAGAAATGTTGGCCCCACCGGCCAGATCGAAACAGATGAACGGAATTTTATTGGCACCAGACACGTTGATGCCGCAGGCATTGCGTAGTGCAGCAATGTCAGATGACAGCGCCGCATGTGCGGTGCCGGGGCTGGCGAACAGCGAAAATACCGTCGGCGCACTGACGACGGCGGCGCCCTGCATGAGGCCGCGCGCAATAAATTCACGGCGTGTTTGTGGGCGACCGTGACCTTCCAGCAGCAACGGTGCATCAGGCGAAAGTGACGGACGATTCTTCATAACAGCCTCACTGAATCAGCATCGCGGCGTTGGCGGAAGCCGCCGCGCATACCGCTTTAGCAATGGTTTGTGTGCGACCGACCGGATCGGCGGCGCAACTGCCGGTGCAGGAATTAACCAAGCGTGTCACCAGTGCATTGAGTTCGGTTTTCATGTCGGTGATTTCTGGCATCGAAGTCAGACCGCTGTTTGCCAGATGCAGCAGCAATGGATCAATCAGCGCATCCCGTTCGTTGACGGAATCCAGCGCAGTGACATAAGACGCATTGAGATTGAGGCCCGCGAAATAAACAGAGGAAATCGGATCCTCCACCAGTTCATTGCAATACTCGATGGCCAACTGGGTAATGCCGATTTGCTGTGCGCTGGAGAAACCCGTAATCAAATCCGATGACGGCAATTGTTGTTTCACGCGCTCATACATGACGCTGACGTTGTTGTTGCTCATGGGCACCGTGGTGATGCTGGACAACGTGGCGTTGATGGTTTCAAACAGCCGCAAGCCAATGTCGGCAACGGGAATGCCAACGGTGGGTGCCGGTGCAGGTGACATCGACGGTGTCTGCACATTTTCGCGGCTGCCCAGTTTTTCAAAAGACAGGAACAACTGGTCAAAATCAGGACCATTTTCCAGCGGGATTACGGTACCGACGCGCGATAAATCTTGGCCGCTGCCGGGAATCCAGCGCGATGCGTCGATGGTGGTGTCGACGGTGGCAAACGCTTGGCCGATTTCAGGAATACGTCCGTTGATGCCGATGCGCATGCCGGCGAGTGGAATGCCAGATGGCGACCAATCGGGATCGCTCAGATTGATCACACGTGGCGCACTCAACAGATAGCTGTAACTGTCGAACTGACTGCCCTCGAGCATGACATAGGTGCCCGGCACGCTGATGATGTCGCCAATGCCGAATAGCAAGAAGAAACGTTCACCCACGCCGGCGTCAAAGTTCTGTGCAATCTGCGCTGCTGACAAAGCGCGGCCGTGAATGGCCAACATGCGAATGACGCCACGGAATGGATTGCTGCCGTCGACTTCGCTGCCGAGTACCAGCGCGAAACTGTTGTTCCAGTTGCTCAACGCGCTGCCGGCATCACTGTCCAAGTCGCCGGTATATTCGCCATTGACGTAGATTTTTCGGCCGCCCGCGGCGGAGTACGTGACGATGACATGTTGCAGCGTAGCTTGCAGGCGCTGTGCTGCGTCGGCTGTTGAGAGGGCCGGTTCGCCATTACCGTCGCTGTCGGCATTGCGATTGAGAAAATCGTAGTTGTACATGCTTTGCCCGAGCATGAAGTTGCGCACGGTGTCGCCACCGGAATAACTGACGATGCGTGCCGGGCCTTCTTGCGTGACGTTGCCAGGTGCAACCCACGCTTCGATGGAATATTCACCGTTGGTGGTAATGCGATCGTGCAGTTTCTGACTGGCTAACGTGCTGCCCTGCGCTTTGCCGCCATCGAAATTAAGGCCCCAGCCTCCGGCCCAGGTGACGCCACTCGCGGAGAGCGTGAGGTCCAGCGTTGGCGCAATGCCGCTGGTGTCGTGCGCGACGGTGCCGCTGCCTTCTTTGAATTGGTATTTGGCAATGATGTCGGCTTCGTGACGGCCGCCGGTGGATGCGACGATGCCTTCACGTAATCCAAGTGCCAGTGATGCGATGGTTTCCGGTGGCGGCACGGTCGGTGTGATGGCGTTGGCCATCGCTTGAATGGCGGTCAGCATTTCGCTGGCGGCGGCCGGGCAATCGTTATCCCAGCAATTATGGTTTTCATCGCGCAAACGAACATGCAGGCGAGAATCTTCTGGGACGTTCAGCGAAATCGTGTTGCGGACGGCTGCGTAAGCCGCGTCGACATCGTCTTGTGCAAAGTAAGGCGCTTGTGGATTGTTGGCGCCGGGTGCATGGCAGGCCACGCAATATTCGTTGACGACCGGCCATACGGTGGAGCCAAACAATGCGCTGCTCGGCGGGAAATTTTTGGTGGCGCCAGGCACGTGCACCGGGGGCGGTACCAGCACGACGGCGGATGCTGGGCCGCCGACAGAAGCATTGGCCCAGCGGCGAATGTATTCGGTCATGACTTCTTCGCAGACGTCGGTGTCATCGCTCCAGCAATTGTGGCCGCCGGCAACGCGTTGCACCAAGATCGAGTCTTCAGGATTGACCAGATCGACCAGCGGCAGCGCGGCGTTGTATGCCAGATTGATGTTGTCGCCGCGCACGAACAGCGGCGCCTGCGTACTGGCGTGACACGTTCCGCAGCGATTCAGTGGTGCCAGATTGGTCCACAGTTCGCGTTGAAACGCGACAACGTCTTCGTTGGCTGGCGGCATGCTGCCGGTATAAGAAACCGGTGGCGCGCTACCCATGATTTCTGGTTGTGACACCGTAGTGCTGCTGTCGCCGCAGCCGGTCAACCACACAGCAATCAGCAAGGAAGCCAGTAGCCGCGTGAGGGTGAGGTGCCGCATGGGAATCGTCATGGTCAGTTACCCATGCAGTAAGCGCCGACTTCCGCAAAAGCGGTGCGCAGTTTGTAATCGTCATTGCGGAAAATGTTGGTGATATTGGTGACGGCCGAGTGATCGTTGGCTGTCGTCGGCTCTCGTAAACAGACGGTGCGAAATACTTTTTTCACTTGGCACTGGGCAAACGCATCGCTATTGGCCAACTCCATGCCCATCGATTTGGCACCGTTGCCTTTCCCGGGCAACGCCGACGACCACCCCAACCAAGCATTCGCGCCGGTGCGCCAACGGTTTTCCCAACTGTCATCCGGCGTGACAAAGCCATGCACAAAGTTATTGCTGTTGATCCAGTATTTTTTCTGGACGCGGCTTCCTGTGAAAGCGTCGGCGGGGCTGGATGCGCTGTTGTACAGAATGTTGCCATCTGGGGTGGCTTCGTCAGCATCCGGATTGTTGTAGTCGTAATAGGCGAAAGCTTGCGCGAGTGGGTCCATACCGGAATGGCAGGCCAGGCAGTTGCCTAAGAAAACACGGCTGTCGCCGCCGGGGCTGCGCGATACGTCTTGGCGAATCCGATCTGGTGGCAACGTGTTGTCTTTGAGTTGCTCAAGGTCGTTACACAGATGATTCTTCAAAGTGAAGCGCAACATAGCGCGATTAGTGCCGCCGATAAAAAAGGCTTTGGCGGCTGCGCGGGTGGTCATGACGCCAGCGGTGGCATCGCTGGGCAAACCGGTGATCGCGCTTTGCGTTCGACGCTGTAAAACGCTGGTATTGCTCAAATCAAGATTGCGTTTTTCCAAGGCTTCGTAGTGATTGTTGTCGCTGTTGCTGTATGCCGGTAATGCCGCGCCACTGGGTGCAACGCCCACATAGAGAATGTCGCTGGAGAGCACTTGGCGGAAATCGATGTCGTCGCGGACCATACCAATGACGGTGGCGGTGTAATCGTTGAGTGGGGCAAAGCGGGTTTGTTCTTCGTTGGTCCAAGGCGTGACCATGTTTTTTAAGGTGATGCCGTAAAACGCTTTGTTCTGCATGGCGATGCGGGCGGCGGCTTGCGGGTCGCCGCCGGCAATCAAGGCTTCCATTTGTGCCAACACGGCTTGGGTGGGCGGTATGCCGGTCAGACGGTCGTGCATGCGTCGCGCCTGTTCGCGCGCGCCGGCATCGGCTAGCGCGGGCAGTAGCAGTAAGCCTGCAGCCAGCAGCAGAGTGCAGGCGCGTAGGGGCAGAGCATGACCGCACGTGGCGGAGGTTGGACGCATAACGAATGCTCGTGTTGGAGTAGTTTTATCGCAGCGCGTGATGCCGATGTGCTGCGTGGGCCGGTAAATCTTTCCCTGACGATTCGTGTGACTTTTGATGGTTTTGACGTTTTTGACGTTTAAAGTCATGCCAATGACTGAGCAGGATTGAAGCCATTGTAGGCAGTTCGTTCTGCGCATGATGTGATCCTGCTTGCAAATTTCCGCGTTGCTACGCGAAAGAAGCAGACACCACATTTGTGATTGCCGGCGCGTTTTTTTCAGATTGAAAACGCTACAGTGCGCATCTGATCGTGAATGTTGATGCGTTGATTGACGCACTGTGATTGCAACTGACAAATTGTGGCAGGTCTGCTGCCAAAACATGACAGCCAAGCGGGACTCAACGGTAATGAAATCTCGACGCACGGTAACTATGGGCTGGCGCCAGTGCGCGCCGTGCCCGTGCGCACCTTTCGGCGTGTGGGTCGGCGTACGGATCGGCGCGGCCGCTTTGTCAGGTTTCGTTCGGTTATTGGCCGCGCTGTTGCTGCTGCCGGTGCTGTCGGCCTGCAGCGACGGCGAATCGGAAACGCTGCTGACCGGTGAGTACCCGGTGGTCTACGTGGAGCGCCCGTTGCCGCGCGATGAAAATACGGGCGAGGTGGAACCGGATGATTTGCGTGATCCGGGGGTCTTCCGGCCGGGCGCGCGTTTGCTGTTAAAGACCAGTGCATCGCCGACAGCGCCAGCAATCGATCTGGTGGGTGCGTTGTTCGGCGTCGGCGAGCGCTATGACGCACGCGATGTCAGCGTGAATCCTGAGGGCACGAAGCTGCTGTTCGCTTTGCGCGGCCCGTACATCGAAGGCGCTGATGATGACGATCAGCCCACGTGGAATATTTGGGAATACGACTTAACCAGCCGCGCGCTGCGACGTGTCATCGGTGCGGATGTCGTCGCCGAAGAAGGTCAAGACATCATGCCGACGTGGTTGGCGGATGGTCGTATTTTGTTTGCCTCGACGCGTCAACGCGCGACCCGTGCGGTGTTGGTGGACGAAGGGAAACCGCAATTTTCACCGCGCGATGATGGTGGCCAAGATGCGGCCTATACGTTGCATGTGATGCGCGATGACGGCACGGATATCCGGCAAATCACGACGGGCACTGGCAGCGATTTTTATCCCACGCTGCTGATGAATGGCCGCATTCTTTTTGCGCGGCAGGCGCGAGTCGGCGGCCAAGTGGCCACGCATCTTTACACCGTGCGTCCAGATGGTCGTGATCTGGCGCCCGCGTTTGGCGGTAACAGTCATTACGACGCTGATGGCGATGCCGTGCAGTTCACGCGTCCGTTGCAGACGGACGATGGTCGCGTCTTGGTCATGCAGCGTCCGAATGCCACGCAGCATTTGGGCGGTACGCCGGCGGTGGTGGATCTTGCTTTCAGTGACACTGATCAGCGTCTGGATCTCGTGACGGCAACCGGTGGTCTGGTTGGCGATGCGTATCTTGGAGAAATGCTGCCCGCTCGAGATGGCCGTTACGCCGATGCGGTACCGCTGCGCGATGGCAGTGGCCGTTGGTTGGTGAGTTGGTCGGCATGTCGTGTGCAAAATGTGGTGGATCCGCTAGCACCTCCACCGGCAACGCCGCCGCGAATTCGTTCCTGCGTGGGGCGTGATGTGTCGGACCCCACGCTGGAAGAAGCAGAACCGATTTACGGCGTGTTTGTTTATTCGCCCATGAATGGCACGCGATTGCCGGTGGTCGTGCCGCGTGAAGGCATGATGTTTGATTCGTTGGCGGTGGCGGCACCGCATGCGTCGCCGGCTTATCTGTACGATGGCCGTAATGGCATTGAACTCAACAGCGACTGGATCGATGCCGGCGTCGGCGTGCTGGATATCCGCAGCGTGTATGACTTTGATGGTGCGTTTGGCGCGCTGGGCAGTGTGTTTACGTCGCTGGATGAGTTGATGGATCCTGCGATCAGTCAGGCAGCTGATCGTCCTGCGCGATTTTTACGTTTGGAAAAAGCGGTGGAAATTCCCGATGACGATATCGTCGATCTCGATGCGTCTGCATTTGGTGTAACCACTGCATTTGGTATGCGCGAATTACTCGGGTACGTGCCGGTGCAGCCGGATGGTTCGGTACGCGTCATGGTGACGGCGAGCGTGCCGTTTACGTTTAGCGTCGTGGATGCTACCGGCGCTCGTATTGGGCCGCGTCACAATGCGTTTATTCAATTGATGCCCGGTGAAGAACGGATCTGTAGCGGGTGCCATGTTTCTGCCAGTGGGTTGCCACATGGCCGCAATGACAGCGCGGTAGTTGCCCTGCACGCGGGCGCGACGGGCGGCGTACCGTATGCGAATACGAAACCGACGCTCATGGCGCTGGCCGGCGAAACCATGGCGCAATTACTGGCGCGCGTGGATGCCAGTGTTATGAAGCCGCGCGCAAATCTGGAATACACCGACGCATGGACCGATCCGCTGGTGCGTACGCCGGATGTGGATTCCAGCATCCGTTATGCCGATCTCACGACGGCCATGCCCGCCACCGTGCCTTGCCAAACTGCATGGACTGCGTTGTGTCGCACGGTGATTCATTACGAAACGCATCTTCAGCCGCTGTGGGAAGTGAATCGCGGTGCAAATACCTGCATCAATTGCCACGTCGCCAACGCGCCGGCGCTGCCTGCACCGGACACGAATCAATTAGATCTGTCGGCTTCGCCATCCAATGTCGCTGGGCAGTTGACGTCTTACCGCGAGTTGTTGGGTGACGATCGCGCCGAGCAAGTGTTTGATCCGGGCACCATGTCGGTGATCGACGTGTTGGTTCCTGATGTAGACGATGACGGCAATCCCATCATGACCGCGCAATTGCATGCATCGCCGCTGGTGGCAGGTTCTGCGCGTGCGAGCACAGGATTTTTTCCACGATTCGCATCGGGCGGTGATCATGCTGGCCGCTTGAGTGATGCAGAATTGCGGCTCATCGCGGAATGGGTTGATATGGGTGCCCAGTATTACAACGACCCGTTTGCTGTTCCTTGAGGCGCATTGCTTGCTGAGCCGCATCATGAGGTTATTTTCTTTTTCATTCCGATGTCGGCGGCGATGTTTCTGCGTGGTGGCGTTATTGGCAGTGGGCTTGATTTCGGAAGCCTACGCGCGCGAGACGGCAACACTTATCGTCACCGATCCTTTTATCGAATTACACGGCGGTGCGGGTCGTGGGTATCCGGTACTGGAAGTGGTGGAGCAGGGTGACCGCATCGAGGTGATCGAGCGACGCACGAGTTGGTATCGTGTGCGTACGCATCGCGGCCGTGAGGGCTGGGTGCCGCGCGCGCAAATGTTGCGCACCTTGACGCCCGGTGGCGAACAATTTCATGAACAAGAAGCCGACGAGAATGACTATTTGGATCGTCGCTACGATATCGGGACTTGGCTAGGCGAGTTTTCGGGCAGCGCTCTCATGGGGCTGCATGGTGGTTGGCGCGCGACGCCGAATATTTCGGTGGAAGCGGATTTCTTGCAGGTCGTTGGTAACAACGCAGACAGCCGAGTGCTGGATCTGTCGCTGGGTATGCATCCGTGGCCGGAGTGGAAATTTTCACCGTATTTCGCGCTGGGGACAGGTCTGGTGCAAACCCAACCGGCGGCGGTACTGGTGAGTGCTGGCCGCGAAGAGAATCAATCGTTGTCGGTTGCTGCCGGCATGGAATCCTGGGTAACACAAACATTCGTGTTGCGGCTGGAATACCGAAACTACCTCGTGCTGACCAGTCGCGAGGACTACGAGAGCATGGACACATGGAAAGCCGGTCTCAGCGTATTTTTCTGAATCGTCTGCTGGCGATTTTTCTGTGCATCGCGTTTGCATCATCCGTACAGGCGGAGGATGAGCCGACAGAAAATTCGACGCCAGAAAACGCAAGCGCCGCCGGGGACGCGTCGTCAGCGGGGCAAGGTTTTGGCGGATTGCTGGACCCTAATGCCGAAGAACCGCTGGTGAATCCCGAGGTTGAGCGTCGTGAGATGCGCGAGGTGAAGATCGACAGCGAAAACATCGAAGCCGGTCTTTATGCCGGCGTGTTGTCGATCGAAGATTTTGGCAGTGATTTCGTCGTGGGCGGCATGATGGCCTGGCACTTCACCGAAGATCTTTTTCTGCAAGCCCACTATTACCAGTCGGAAGCCGGCATGAGCAGTTACGAAACACTCAGCGGCAACGCGCTGCTGCTGGATGATCGCGCTTATACGGGTTACGACTTGTCGGTGGGCTACAACGTATTTCCGGGTGAGGCATTTATCGGGCGAAAGCGGGCTTACAACACGGCGTTCTATTTGCTGGCGGGCATCGGCTCCACCGAATTTGGCGGCGACGATCATCTGACGCTGAACTTAGGTGTGGGGTACCGCTTACTGTTGAATGACTGGTTGGCATGGCACGTTGGCTTCCGCGATCACGTGTTTTCATCAGACATTACGGGTCAAGACAAACAAACCCACAACATGGAAATGACCACTGGACTGACAACTTTTTTCTGAGGAGAGGCACATGATTCGTTTTATTCGCATGTTTTCAACCGCATTGCTTGCCGTTGCCGTGCTGGGCTTCGCGCCATGGGCGGCAGCGGCACCTTCTGCGCTGATCGGCAAAGAAGCGCCCGATTTCACGCTCAAGGCCACCAACGGCAAAAATCTTCGTTTAAAAGAAAAGCGTGGCGACGTCGTACTTATTAATTTCTGGGCGACTTGGTGCGGGCCGTGTCGCCAGGAAATGCCGCTGCTCGACAAACTCAATGCCAAGTACAAAGACCTCGGGTTCACGATGATCGGCATCAACGTCGAATCGGACACCTCCGGCATGGCGAAATATCTACGCGATGTGCCGGTGTCATTCGCCATTCTCAACGATGGCAGCAACAGCGTGGCGAAGCTGTATGGCGTTGATGGCATGCCTAACACGGTGATCATCGATCGCAACGGTAAGGTGCGCTACGTGCATAAAGGCTACAAGCCAGGTTATGAGCAGAAATACGAACAACAAGTGAAAGAGTTGGTGATGGAGTGAAACGCATGAGGCGTTTGCGTTTTCTGCTGTTGTCAGCAGCCTTGTTCGTGAGCGGCTGCACGTTACAGCCGTGGGTGGCACCGTATGAGCGTAATTTACTGGCAGAGCCGATCATGAGTTTTGGGCGTGATCCTGTTGCGGATAACTACATGGATCACGTCTTTCAGGCGCGTGAAGGTGCGCGTGGCGCCGAAGGTGGCGGAGGGGGCGGCTGTGGCTGCAACTGACGACAAACCAATGCGCATCAGCGCGTCGCTGTCTGCTGCTGCGGCCCTGTTGTTGGGTTCGCCCGTACAGGGTGCGGTGCTGCCGGATGAGCGGGCTGATGTGCTGTATCACCACTATGAAGGTGGCGGCATGGACATCTCTGGCCCTTCTTTATTGCTGCGTAAGAATTTTGATAATCGCGTGTCGGTGAATGCCAATTACTACGTGGACAGCGTGACGAGCGCCTCGATCGATGTCATGACGACGGCAAGCCCGTACACGGAGGAGCGTACGGAGACGCGGCTCGGTGTCGAATATCTGCACGACAAGACCACCATGGGGTTGAGCTGGGCAAATTCAAAAGAAAGCGATTATTTCGCACGTACTTACGGCATCTCGCTCAGCCAAGATTTTTTCGGTGATCTCACGACGCTGAATGTTGGCTACACGCTCGGCGACAACGATGTCGGCCGCAATAACGATCCTGCTTTCCAAGAGAAAGCCACAACGCATAATTTCCAGTTGGGATTCAGCCAAGTCTTGTCGAAACGTGCTGTGCTGGGTATTTCCACGGAGGTCGCTGCGGATCAGGGTTTTCTCAACAATCCCTATCGCTCGGTGCGCTTCCTGGATTCCAGCAGCCCTGCGCAGTATTCCTGGCAGCCAGAGATCTACCCGGAAACGCGCACGAGCACTGCTTTGGCGGCGCGATTGGCGTATCACTTACCGGGGCCAGACGCACTAAAAGTGGAATATCGCTATTACACGGATACATGGGGCATCGGTGCGCAGAACATCGAGCTGACGTATACGCGTGATTTGTCGCCTACCTGGCGGATGGATGCGCGTTTGCGCAGTTATACGCAAGACAGTGCGGATTTTTACAGCGATTTGTTCCCATATCGTGATGCGCAGAATTTTTTAGCGCGCGACAAAGAGCTGTCGACATTCAACTCGCTGCTGGGCGGTGTCGGTATTGCTTATGTGAAAAAAGCACCGGAAACCGCACGCTGGGCGCAAATGTCATTCAACCTGCAGGTCGATTTCATCGCGTTCAATTACGACGACTACCGAGACGCGTCAGTGAATGCGGCGCCGGGTACGGAACCGTTGTATTCCTACGAAGCCGTGGTAACCCGGCTGTATTACTCGCTCTGGTTTTGATCGGGCGTTGATGACAGAGGAGGTTGTTGATTGGCTCCGCTGTGCGGCAAGTTCTGCCTGCATATCCTCACGACGCACAAAGCACGATGCACAAAAACTGTGTCGAGGCACAAAGATTGTGGCGATTGCGTCAGCACTTAATTACGCGTGTGCAGCACGCGATTGCCCAGCATCGTGAAGGTGGCGCGGCCCGTCAGCGGGGCATCTAAGAACGGTGTGTTGCGCCCGGCTGACAGCATGGCATTCGCGCCGTCATCACTCAGCGTGTAGCGAGCTTGTGCGTCAAATAAGCACAAATCGACCCGTTCGCCGATGCGCAGACTGCCGCCTGCCACACCAAAACAAGCAGCCGCGCGATGCGTCAGTGCCGCCACGGCTTGCGGCAGATTCAGTACACCATCGCGCACCAATTGCAGGGTCAGTGGCAATAAGGTTTCGACGCCGCTGATGCCGGGGCGCGACGACGGAAAGGGCGCTAATTTATCCGCGCTCTCGCAGGGCTGATGATCTGAACACACGGCATCGATGACGCCTTCGGCGACGGCGCGACGTAGTGCGTCGCGATCGACCAGCGTACGCAGCGGCGGACGGACATGCGCCAGCGCATTGAAGCCCTCGATGGCTTCTTCGGTGAGCAGCAATTGATGCGCAGCAACGTCGGCGGTGACAGGCAGGCCTTTGCGGCGCGCATCAGCAATCATGGCGGCAGCGCCTGCCGTAGACAGGTGCGCAAAGTGCGCCCGTACACCGGTATGCGCGACCAATTCGAGATCGCGTGCGACCGCAACAGTTTCTGCCACGGCAGGAATTCCCGGCAGACCACGTTGTGTGGCCACGGCACCTTCGTGCGCGCAGCCGCCACCGGCAAGGTCGGCGTCTTCGGGATGAAACACCACGGTGAGATCAAACGTGGCGGCGTATTCCAACGCGCGACGCAGCACTTGATTGTTCGCCATCGGCCGCCGCCGATTGCTCACTGCAACGCAGCCTGCTTGTTTGAGTGCTGCCATGTCGGCGAGTTGTTCGCCACCGAGACCTGCGCTCATGGCGCCGATGACCCATACCCAACTGCGACGAGCTGCCGCCGCAGTTTCGTGCATCTGTCGTACGACAGCCGTGCTATCGGCAATCGGGAATGTATCCGGTGGGCAAACCACATGCGTGATGCCGCCGCTGGCTGCGGCATCAAGTTCGCGAATCATGCCGCGGCTGTGTTCAGCGCCGGGTTTTTTCAAGCTGACACTCACATCGACGAGACCGGGACATGCCACCAGCCCGCTGGCGTCTGCTTCGCGGTCGGCGTTGAAATCCGCAGGCGCTTCACCGATGGCCAGCAAACGGCCATCGACAATAAAAATGTCGGCGACTTTATCCAGTGATTGCGCTGGATCGATGACGCGCGCGCCACGAATAATCAACTTGCCGGTGAGTTTTCCTTCTACAGGCAGGTTGCGCGTGAGAGTTTCGTTCATCGTCGCGTCCTCATTCCGCCGCCGGCGCGTGGCCTTGGCCTTCCATGCACATGGCCATCACCGACATACGCACGGCGATTCCAAACGTCACTTGCCGGAGAATCACTGACTGCGCGCCATCGGCCACGTCGCTGGCAATTTCCACACCGCGATTGATTGGGCCAGGATGCATGACGATCGCGTCCGGCTTTGCCGCTTTCAGTTTTTCGCTGGTAAGTCCGTAGAGCCGGTAAAACTCCTGCTCGGATGGCAGCAGTGCACTTTGCATGCGTTCTTTTTGCAGGCGCAGTGTCATCACCACGTCGCAATCGCGGATGCCTTCTGCGAGGTTGTAGCAAATCTTGGCACCCAGCGCGTCAGCATCGGCCGGCAACAGCGTGCGCGGCGCTACGATGCGAATGTCCGGGCAACCGAGCGCGCGTAGTGCGGCAATGCCAGAGCGAGCCACACGTGAGTGCAGAATGTCACCGACAATGGCGACAGATATTTTTGTAAAGTCGTGTTTGTGATGGCGAATGGTGAACATGTCGAGCATGGCTTGCGTGGGGTGCGCATGGCGCCCGTCACCGGCATTGAGCACGGCGACTTTCGGCGTCACCTGCTCAGCGATGAAGTGTGGCGCACCGGAATCGCCGTGACGCACCACGAACATATCGGCACCCATCGCTTCCAAATTCCACAGCATATCCATCAGCGTTTCGCCTTTGGATGTCGAAGATCGCCCGATATCGATGTTGAGCACATCGGCCGATAGCCGCTTGGCCGCAAGCTCGAACGTCGTACGTGTGCGTGTGCTGGGCTCGAAGAAAAGATTGACGATGGTTTTGCCGCGCAGCAGCGGTATTTTTTTCACCGAGCGCTCATCCGCCGGCACGAACTGCACGGCGTTGTCGAGAATGGCGGTGAGAATTTCGCGGGAAAGACCGTCAGGCGTCAGAAAATGTCGGAGTTGCCCTTGCTCATTGAGCTGCAGGCGAACATGACCGGGAAGCGCGGCGTGCTCAGAAGGTGTCATGCAGGTTTCCTGCCGGGTCGCGTACACGTTGGTCGCGTACCGCGGCGGGAGCATTCTAGCCGCGCTGGTCGTCGTTCGTCGAATGGCTGGACAGCCAAGTTTCAAGAATGAGGCTGGCGGCTAACGCGTCGACTTCCGGACGGGCGCCTGGGCGTTGTTCGCTGCGCATGATTTCACCGCGCGCCTCAAAACTCGACAGCCGCTCATCCACAGTGGCAACCGGCAGTGACAGGCGGCCGCCCAGTCGATTGGCGAAGCGTCGGGCGCGGGTAGACAGTTCGCTCTCGGTGCCATCCATGTTCAAAGGCAATCCCACCACCAACTGAACAGGCTGCCATTGCGTCACCAGTGTCGTCAGTTGTTGCCAGTCCGGCGCACCGTCATTTGCTTTGAGGACCGTCAGGGGGCGTGCGGTGCCAGTCAGGGTGTTGCCGATCGCAACACCGATGCGTTTGGTGCCGAAATCAAAAGCCAAGATCGTGCCTTGCCGGCGCGGCTGCTCAGGCATGACCGGACCGCGCCTGCGGAGAAAAAATACGGTGCGCGCATGAGTCGATCATTCTTCGTCTGCCGATAGCGTTTGTTGTTCGTCGAAGCGCCACGTACGAATGATTTCGAGAATGTCCGTGATCTTGCGCATTTCCGGTGGGAACGGCGCGAACGGTGCCGCCAGCCGTACGCTGCGCATGGCTGCTTCGTCAAGAAAACGATAACCCGATGATTTCAGCACATCGATTTCACGCACGCTACCGTTGGGGTTGAGCGCGACCATCAAGCGAACTTGCCCGAATTTTTTCTCGCGCAGGGCTTGATCTGGGAAATTGCGGGTACCAACCTCTTCAACCTCGCGCCGGAAAGCTTCCACATAAAGCGCATCGAAACTTTCGCGCGTAGAAACTGACGTAAGTTGTCGTACTTTTGGGCGCTTGGCGTACGCTTCTTTTTCGCGTGCCAACTGCGCCTCTAAGCTGGCGATTTCCTGCTGCTGGCGTTCCAGTACGTCTTGGTCGGCACGCTGCGCTTCGCGTTGCTCGGATTTTTGTTTTGCTTTCGCTGCTTTGCGCGTTGTCGTGGACCGCGTCACAACCAGATTGTGCCGCGCCTCCTGCGCTGGAGTGCGCGCGGTTTCCTGCATCCGCAACGTGTCGCGGATGGCATCGTCCTCGATGGGTGCGATCTCGTTGGTGGTCAGCAGGCGTTTTTCGACTTCGGTGCCGGAACCCACCTGATTGGCTTGCGCGACGAAATCAGCTTCACGCGGTGCTTGTTCGCTGCGGAAGTGCGCGAGGGTGACTTCAAGCACCTGCGGGGCAGGCGCGCTGTCTTCAGGCAAGAAAGCGATGCCCAGCAGCACGAAGATATGCAGGCCCAGCGCCAGCAAAAAAGTCCAACTGAGCTTTTCGGGCCCTTCGACCCAACTAGCCGGCAGATCCAACTCGGGTAGCGCGGAGGCGGTGATGCTACTCATGCGGTGCGAGCCGGCAGGCGGCTGGCGAGGCGATCGAGCAACTGGCCGGCGATATCGAGGCCATAGGCGGCGTCGAGTTCACGGATACAGGTGGGGCTGGTGACGTTGATCTCGGTGAGATAGTCACCGATCACATCAATTCCGACGAAGATCAAACCCATTTCCTTTAATTTCGGACCAACTTGTTGGCAGATCCAGCGATCGCGATCGGTGAGCGACCTTGCCTCGCCACGCCCGCCAGCGGCCAAGTTGCCGCGAATCTCGTCACCCTGCGGGATGCGGGCCAGCGCGTAAGGCACGGGCTCCCCGTCGATCAGCAAAATGCGCTTGTCGCCATCCTTGATCTCCGGGATGTAGCGCTGAGCCATGATATGCAGGCTGCCGTGACCGGTGAGCATTTCCAGCGTGGCACCGATGTTGGGTCCGCCGGCATCCAACCGGAACACGCCGGCCCCGCCCATGGCGTCCAGCGGCTTGACGATGGCCTGCTTTTGCTGAGCGATAAACGCTCGCAACTGGGCCTCGTCCCGGCTAACCAGCGTGGACGCCATGCACTGCGGGAACCAGGTGGCGAACAGTTTCTCGTTGGCATCGCGAACGCTTTGTGGCCGGTTGACCACTAGCGCGCCGGCGCGGGCGGCCAGTTCGAGGATGTGCGTCACGTAGAGAAAGGCATTGGTGATCGGCGGGTCTTGGCGCATCAAGATGATGTCCAAGTTGCCCAAGGCGATGTCGCCACCCGGCGACAGGGTGTACCAGTCTTCACGGGCGTCCCGAACTTCGACCTGCTGCCAACGGGTACGGGCCATGCCGTCCTGCACGTAGAGGTCGGCGGGCTCCATGTAGTGAATGGCCCAGCCGCGTCGTTGGGCGGCCAGCAGCATGGCGAAGGTGGAGTCCTTGTACGGGCGGATGCCCGCAAGGGGGTCCATGACTACGCCGAGAGTGACAGGCATCGGGTGTACGGGTTCCCAGGGTCGTAAGAAGGGGTGAGACGCTGGCTATCCTAGCCAATGCGTCGCCCCCCGGAAATCCCGCCGATGCGCCAGTCTTCGTGGGGCGGTTTTTCCCGTGTTTCTCGGGGGTTATAGATAGAACGTAGGAAACTGTGTTAAAAACGGCCCTTGCTGTAATTCAGCCATTTTTCCGGTCGCGCCGGCAGCAAACCCCGGCCGCCGGTCCTGCTTCCACCCACCCAAACGACACGCAAGGCTGCCCAGACGATGAGCCAGAATCTCGAAGGCATGAAGGTCATGGTGATTGATGACTCCAAGACCATTCGCCGTACTGCCGAGACATTGCTGCAAAAAGCCGGTTGTGAAGTGATCACCGCCACCGACGGCTTTGATGCCTTGGCCAAGATTGCCGACACCAACCCCGACATCATTTTTGTCGACATCATGATGCCGCGCTTGGACGGGTATCAGACTTGTGCGCTGATCAAAAACAACAGCAATTTTAAAACCACACCGGTGATCATGCTGTCGTCCAAAGATGGCCTGTTCGATAAAGCCAAAGGCCGCATCGTGGGTTCGGATCAGTACCTCACCAAGCCCTTTAGCAAGGATGAACTGCTCGGTGCCATCGAGCAGCATGTGAAGAAGTAATTCGTCAGGGGCGATCATGGCGCGCATTCTTATCGTCGACGATTCACCGACAGAGACTTACAAGTTTCGTGAAATCTTGGAGCGCCATGGGCATCAGGTGCTTGAGGCGGTTAATGGCGCTGAAGGCGTAGCTGCTGCGCGCCAAGAAAAACCTGATGTTGTTTTGATGGATGTGGTGATGCCGGGTCTGAATGGTTTTCAGGCCACACGTCAGATCACCAAAGGACCTGACACGGCACACATTCCGGTCATCATCGTGACGACCAAAGATCAGGAAACCGATCGCGTCTGGGGCAAGCGTCAAGGTGCATGTGATTACCTGACCAAACCGGTGGACGAAGCCGTGTTGCTGGACACCATCAATCGCGCATTGGCTGGCGGCTGACACGGCGATGAGTGATGCGGCAGCGGTTTACCTCAAGCTCGTCGCGCTGCAACGGCTTTGCCGTGAGCGTGCTGCGGGTTTGCCGCAGCAGGCTGACATCGTTGAATACTGGAGCGGTATCGGCTTCACCATGGATGGCGTGCGTTACGTTGCACCCGTGCCCGAAGTTTCCGAAATTCTGTACGTACCGCGTTATACGCGCGTGCCGGGTGTGCTGGGCTGGATGAAAGGCATTGCCAACGTGCGCGGTCGCTTGCTGCCCATCATGGACCTCATCGGATATTTCAACCGCAAGTCCAGCCTGCAAGAGAAGCGTCGCCGATTGCTGGTACTTGATTACGGCGATTTGTATTCCGGGTTGGTTGTCGATGATGTCATGGGCATGCAGCACTTTCCGGTGGATTCCTTCCAAGGTGAATCGGGCGAACGCGATCCCGCGATTGCCCCATACACCGATGGCGCGTACACCCGCGAGGATGGCACGTGGATTGTGTTTAGTTTGCACCGGCTCGGTGAGGATCCGCGGTTTTTACAAGTAGCACGCACCGGCTGATGCCGGCGACGAACAAACAATAAACAGAAACACCAGGGCCGGAGCCCAGCACTATGAAGCAAGACAAATTTTCTTCTCAGTTCAACGGCATCGGCGAAAAGCTCTCGCAGGTTGGCGGCAAAATTCGTGCGCTGCTCGGCGGCGTTGCGTCGGCGGCCGAATCTGGCGGTGGTGAGTCGGGATCGCGTCTTTATCTCGGCGTGGCGGGCGGCGCATTGCTGCTGATTGCACTGGCCATTTTTGGCTATGTGTATGTGTCTGCATCCAACGTGACCGGCGCGGTACAAGACGCATCTGAATTGCGGGTACTGTCGCAGAACATTGCGAAGAACGCGCTGGAAGCTGCCGCGGGTAACCCGGCTGCATTTCGCAGCTTGGGTGATGCACGTAAAGAATTCGGTGAGATTTTTGACCACCTCAAAGGGTCCGGTGCGGCCGAGAACATCGATGAGATGGCCAAACTGGAAGAAGTTTGGACGCGAGTCGGCCCGAACACAGACAAGATTTTGAAGGGCGAAGACACCGTCATCGACTTGCACGACGTAGCAAAAACGCTGTCAGAAACAATTCCGCAGTTGCAAGCTGAGTACGAGACTGTCGTCGATACATTGATTGAGGCTGAGGCCGACGCTGATCAGGTTGCCATTGCTCAGCGTCAAAGCTGGCTGGCAGAGCGCATTGTACGTTCGATTGCCAAAGTGTTAGATGGTGGTGAAGAAGCGGTCGTGGCTGCCGACGCGTTTGGTCGAGATGCCAATCTGTTTGACCGCGTCCTCAAAGGAATGCTGCAGGGCGATGCGGCTCTGCAAATCACCAAGGTGCGCGACCCGGACGCAGTCGATTCGCTGAAAGAAATTTCCGATCTTTTTGAAGAGTACGTCAAAGGCTCGGTCGACGAAATCATCCAAACATCGCCGCAATTGTTTGATGTGCGTGCAGCAGCGGGTCAGATTTTTACGGACTCGCAGGCGCTATTGGATTCTTCGACCAAGGTGGCCGATGAAGCGGCCAGCCATCAAACCGGTGGCGCATGGGTATATATCGGCGCCTTGCTTGCTATTGTTGGCCTCGTGTTGTTCGCCATGATTTTCGTGTTGCAGCGCGGCGAAGACCGCAAACGTAGCGCAACTGTTGAGAAAGAAAACGAACGTAACCAGCAGGCTATTTTGCGTTTGCTGGATGAGTTGGGCGATTTGGCTGACGGTGACTTGACCGTCACGGCAACGGTATCTGAAGACTTCACGGGCGCGATCGCGGACTCCATCAACTTCACGATCGACCAGCTGCGTAGCATGGTATCGACGATCAACCAGACGGCGGTACAGGTGTCGTCCGCTGCTCAGGAAACGCAGTCAACCGCTATGCATCTGGCAGAAGCTGCCGAGCACCAGGCGCAAGAAATTGCCGGCGCATCCGCTGCTATTAACGAAATGGCGGTGTCGATTGACCAAGTATCTGCCAACGCTGCCGAATCGGCGGCGGTAGCAGAACGATCGGTATCGATCGCCAACAAAGGCGCTGAGGTGGTACAGGCAACGATTCGCGGCATGGATACCATTCGCGAACAGATTCAGGAAACATCAAAGCGAATTAAGCGACTCGGTGAATCGTCGCAAGAGATCGGCGACATCGTATCGCTGATTACGGATATTGCAGACCAGACGAACATTCTTGCTCTTAACGCCGCGATTCAGGCGTCGATGGCCGGCGACGCAGGCCGAGGCTTCGCGGTGGTAGCCGACGAAGTACAGCGCCTTGCAGAACGTTCGTCTGCTGCTGCCAAGCAGATCGAAACGCTGGTTAAAACGATTCAGACCGACACGAACGAAGCCGTAATCTCCATGGAGCATACGACTTCAGAAGTAGTGCGCGGCGCACGCTTGGCGCAGGACGCCGGTGTGGCACTGGAAGAGATCGAAAACGTATCGAAAACACTGGCCGAATTGATCCAAAACATTTCGAACGCTGCACGCCAGCAGGCGGCATCTGCCGGCCATATTTCGAACACCATGAACGTTATCCAAGAAATTACGTCGCAGACCTCTGCGGGTACTACCGCTACGGCGAAATCGATCGGAAACCTCGCAGAGATGGCGGCGGAACTTCGCAACTCGGTAGCGGGCTTCAAGTTGCCGGAATACATGTAATTTCATCGGCGTATCGCGCCGCTGAAATTAACGTTTGCTGGCAGCGCCGAGCTGATGAAGATGACGAATCAGAACCTCTCGTGCTGCCTAATGCAGCACGAGGGCGTTGTGTCAGGGTGACGCGATGGCCCAGCAAAGCTGGTCGATGCGTAGCATGCAGCCCATGGGCGAGGAGCAATTCCGCCTGTGGCAAACCCTGCTTGAAGATCGTACCGGTATGGCGCTGGCCCCTGAGCGCAAGTCATTTCTGGAAACCAGTTTGTCAATTCGGATGCGCGAGCTCGCACTCGATAGTTACGACACGTACTACCAACAACTGGTGACGCGCCCGCCTGCGGACACCATCATGGAATGGTCGATTCTGATCGATCGGCTGACGGTCCAGGAGACCAGCTTTTTTCGGCACCGCAGTTCTTACGCGCTTGTTGAGCGCTTTGTGCGAGAAAAATTCAGTGGCAAGAAGCCACCGCAGAATTTCAATGTGTGGTCGGTGGGCTGCTCTTCGGGAGAAGAGCCTTACTCCTTGGCGATCATGCTGACCGAGCTCTTTGCCTCCCTGCGGGTAAATCCTTACTGGGGGATTACGGCCACCGACATTTCATTGCCGGTGCTGGCCAAAGCACGCAAAGGACACTACCCGGTCCGTAAGGTTGAGATGGTGGATTCGCAGATCAAAGATCGCTATTTCCGCAGGGCAAGCGACCGGGAATACGAGATAGCCGCCGAACTGAAGTCTCGTATCTGTTTTGCGCGTGTTAACGTCCTTGAATTGCACCAGGTGCCGTTTCAGGACCTTGATTTGATTTACTGCCAGAACATGCTCATTTATTTCCGGCGCTGGCGTAAGCGGGAGATCGTGACTCGCTTAGCAGATCGTCTGGCTCCGGGCGGATTGATGGTGCTGGGTCTGGGAGAGGTGGTGGATTGGCAACATCCCACCGTGGATCGGGTGCGTTTCGATGACACGCTGGCTTTCATGCGGCGCGCGCAGTGAATGACCGTGAACAGTAGTGTCACGAAAAAGAGAATGAAGAGACAGGGAAATGGCAGAGCAGCATGACTTCCTTGCCCTCGATTGGGTAAAAGGCGAAATCGAGGAAACTCTCAAGCAGGCCCAGCAGGCGCTGGAGGCCCACGTTGAGAATCCGGAAGACCAAACGCGCCTGCGTTTCTGTCTGACCTATCTGCATCAGGTATTCGGCACCTTGCAGATGGTGGAGTTTTACGGCGCGGCACTGCTTGCCGAAGAAATGGAAAAACTCACGCAAGCATTGCTGAATAACAAGGTTCAGCGCGTGGCGGACGCGCAGGAAACCTTGATGCGCGGCATGCTGCAGATGCCGGTATATCTGGATCGCATCAAGGCAAGTCGTCGTGACATGCCGATGGTGTTAATGCCGTTGCTCAACGATATTCGCGCGGCGCGTGGTGAAAAACTTCTTTCAGAAGGTGCATTGTTTAAACCGGACATGGCGAGCGCAGCGTCTGCCGGTGAAGTTTCACAGGCAGTGGCGGCCGATCCGAATCTGGCGGAGCTATTGCGTAAGCTGCGACAAGTATTCCAGATTGGGCTTTTAGGGCTAATCCGGGGCGAGAATCTTCCGGTCAATGCTGGAAATCTGGCGAAGGTGTTAGCCAAACTTTCGAAAATTTCTGGTGACGCGCCGGTGTCGCCATTGTGGGAAGTAACGGCGGCCGTTGCGGAGGGCTTGGGTAACGATTCGATCGACAACAGCACGGCGGTGAAGTTGCTGGTGGGTCAGGTCGACCGTCAAATCAAAACATTGGTCGAGCGCGGGGCGCCCGGTTTTGCAGAGGCGCCGGCGCAAGATCTGTTCAAGAACTTATTGTTCTATGTGGCGCGCAGCAAGGCTGATTCGCCGTTTGTTGTTCGCGTTCGTAAGAAATACAAGCTAGATGAGGCGCTGCTGTCTGAAGAGGCAATCGATGCTGAGCGGGCAAAACTGTCCGGCCCCGATCGTCAGACGATGTCTTCCGTTGCCAGCGCAATTTCCGAAGAGCTTTCGCGAGTCAAAGCCGCGCTGGATATTTTTATGCGCGGCGGTGCGCAATCCAAAATTTCTGATCTTGCACCGCATGTGCCGACGCTCAAGCAGGTGGCCGATACCATCGCCATGCTGGGCCTCGGGCAGCAACGCAAGTTAGTGATGGATCAGTGTGAGGCGCTGGAGCAGATCATCCAGGCGGACAAATTGGAAGATCCATCGGTGCTGATGGATGTCGCCGGCGCGTTGCTTTATGTCGAGGCGACACTGGCCAGCCAAGATGATTCGCAACACGGTCATGTGCCGGCATCGCCGCAAGACGCGCTGACACAAGATGAGATTGCCCGCGCGCGCGCGGCCGTGGTTCAGGAATGCCGCGCGGGGCTTGAGTTATCAAAAGAAAAGATCGTCGAATACATCGCTTCGCAATTTGATCGGTCGCACGTTCAAGAAGTACCTGCCACGTTGGTGGGGGTTCGTGGCGGTTTGCAGATGATTGGTCTCGACGAAGCCGGTGCGGTGCTGCAGCGTGCTGTCGATTTCGTTGAGCAGGAATTGTTGGTTGATGGTGCGCAGCCTAGCTGGCAGCGCATGGAAATGCTGGCGGATGCCATCAGCTCGATTGAATACTATTTGGAGCGCGTCAGTGATGATGCGAATAGTGGCAGTCATATTCTTGAAATCGCGCGCCGCTCGGTAGCTGATCTGGGTTACGCCGTAGCACCTCGTGCCGTGTCGACTGACGTGGCGGAGCTGCCACAGCCGATTGTTGAAGAAGTGCATGCTGCGCCGACGGAAGCAATCGCGATTAGCGAAGCTGCGGTGGTCGGCGAAGTCACTGAAGAAGCGATAGAGCTTCAGCCACCACAGATCGAGGCGGAGCTCAGTGATGAGTTAGATGCTCAGCCGACGCTGGACGTGCCAATGACGGCCAGCGCAGAAAACACGATATCGTTTGCAGACGAAGAATCGCCGTTGGTTGATGACGACCTGTCGATCATGAGTGACACGGCGGATGCTCCTGTTCTGGACGCATCGGCCGCAGATGACGTCAGCGCAGAAGAAAGTATTGAATTGATTGACGCGGCCGCACCGGAAACTTTGCCGGATGCAGAAGATGTCATGCAGGTGCCCGCGCCGGCACCAGAACCTGTGGCGGCTGCAGCGCCAGCAGCACCAGCAGTGAAGCCGCCGCCAGTGCCGATGGAAGTTAGCGACGAACCGGAAGAAATTACGGTTGATGAAGAGGTCGTCGAGATTTTTGTTGAAGAAATCGAAGAGGTGATGACGCACCTAGACGAATTCTTCCCGCAATGGGTAGCCAACCAGCAAGATGAGTTTTCGCTCAAGGAATTTCGGCGTGGGTTTCATACGCTGAAGGGCAGCGGCCGCATGGTTGGCGCGAAGTACGTGGGCGAGCTGGCGTGGTCCATCGAGAACATGCTGAACCGGGTGATCGATAAAACGGTCGAACCAACCCCGGTGATGATCGAGTTGATTCGCACGGTGCGCGGCATTGCGCCTGAAATGGTGTCTGCATTTGCAGCGCGTCAGCCTTCGCCGTATTTGGTCGAAGCCTTGATGGGTTGCGCCAATGCGTTTGCGCGCGGCGAATATCCGGAATCCGTGCCTGGATTACGCCGACGCGGCGAGCCAGAGCCTGCTGCTGTTGAGACGCACACGGATGAGTCTGCTGGCGCGCATGCCGATGAGATCGAAATAGCGGAAGCGGTTGATGCAGAAAATGTTGCGGCCGAATCCGTTGAATTTGCTGTCGAGGATCAGGTTGCTGATATTGAGTCTGCAGAGGCTATTGATCTCGTTGCTGCAGAAGAAATCACACTGGAATCTGCCGCTTTTGCAAGTGGCGATCAGCCCATCGATGCTGCGTTAAATGAGCACGATATGGCGGCGGCATTTGATGTTGCAGAGCAGCATGCCGAAGAAATTCATCTCGAGCCGGTTTCCGATCTTGTGGAGGCCGTTGAGGCGATCGAAGCCGACGTTGCCGCGTTGCCGGCCGATGACACCACCGGCTTCTCTTTAGATGAATTGCACGCGGCAGAAGAGGCGGTAGCCTCTGCGGTCGATCCGGTATTGATGGACGTTTTTGCGAGTGAGTCCGAGCAACACATCGCAACGTTGGATGCATGGCTGAATGAGTTGGACCCGGACGTTGCCAGCTACACAATCACAGATGAAATGTTGCGTGCCCTGCATACGCTGAAGGGTAGTGCAAAAATGGCGGGCATCATGACGGTAGCCGATGTCGCCGCACCGACCGAAAAGTTCTGCAAAGATTTGCGTAACAACGGCGAGCAGGCTGACCGAGATGTGGCGGCACTGATTCGCGAGGCGACAGATCTGATTCGTTTGCGTGTCCGCCGCTTGTTTCCGGATCCCTATGCGCCGATTCCCGGCGCGCAGGCCTATCTCGAAATGCTGCATGCCATTGACACGGCTCGGCAGGAGGCGCGCAGCGGTGCTGATACGCAAGCCGTGGCAGTACAAGCCAAGCCGGGCCTCATCAATGATTTGCTGGCCGAAGGGTTAGATCACGTTTTTGATGGCAGCGATTACGCCGCACAATGGTCGCAACAAGGCGTCGTTGATGCTGATTTGCAGGCGATGCGCGTAGAGCTTGATCGTTTGGCGCGCGCCTCACGCAAGGCGGGCATTACACCGATGGCGGATATTGCCCGTCGGCTCAAGCATATTTACGACAATCTCGACGCAGGCAAGTTGATGCTGTCGAGTAGTGTGGTTGGCGCTGTGCAGCAAGGCCACGAGGCCATCGTTGCCATGATGGATTGCATGGCCGCCCATCAAAGCATTTGGCCTGCGACGGAAGCGTTGGCGGCGTTAGATTCGGCGATGGAAGGGCTTGATCCGCTTCCCGATGAAATTGAAGAAGCGCTGGTTGAGGAAATTCCGTCAGAAATCGCCGCGCAAATGAGCAACGATTTCGAATTTTCGGCTGACGAGCTCACCGAGTCCGAATGTGAAATTATTGATCTAGATGGTTCGCTAGAACCCGAGCATGTGGAATTGCCGGCGATTTCAGCAGCAGCTGATGCCGATTCGATCTTGCCGCCGCTCGCCGATATTGCGCCGGTATCGGCAGCAGTAGTTGAAGAAGAAGATCCGAGTGACGAAGTTATTCCCGATCGCGATCCAGAGCTGGTCGAAATTTTCCTCGAGGAAGCGGACGAGCTCGTCGAAAGCGCCAGTGCGGCGCTGGATGCATGGATCGACAATGTCGATAACTTGATCGAAGTGCAGAAGCTTCAGCGTGATCTGCACACCCTCAAGGGCGGCGCTCGCATGGCCGAGATTCCGCAGTTGGGTGATTTGGCACATGAGCTGGAAAACCTCTACGAGGGTTTGTCGCAAGGACTCTTGTCTGCGCAGCCGGCTTTGTTTCAGCTGTTGCACGTTTGTCACGATCGCATTGCCGACATGGTCGACAGTATCCGTGTGCGCGGCCACTGTCGTAACGCAAGAAGTTTGATCGCCCAGATTCATGCGTACATTCAAAATCCGACGGGCTTTAGCCTAGAAACGGCTGCGCCTGCGGTACGACAGCTCGCGCCGCACGAAATCCAGCCGGGTAAGCCGGAAGTGGTGCCGGTAGCGGCAGCGCCTGAACTGGCGGCGGTTGTCGAATCACCGACGGTTGCGGCGCCTGCGCCGGAAGCCGAGGATCTTTCGGCCATTGACCCGGAAATTTTGGGCATCTTCCTAGAAGAAGCGGAAGACCTGACGACGCAGTTGGATGCGGCCATCAATGGTTGGAAAGAAGAACCGTCCAATCCTGCGCATTCGGATGAACTCAAGCGCGTCTTGCATACGCTGAAAGGCGGCGCCCGTCTGGCGGGCCTCAAGCGCTTGGGTGACATCAGCCATCATTTTGAAACGCAGGTTATTGATCTCGGCCCGAAAGCGCCCGATGCGCCGTTCTTTGCCGCGATCGATGCGCATTACGATGAGATTTCTTCACTGGTCGAGAGAGTGCGTACTGGGGGTGTCGCGGCACTTGCTGCAACGCCAGCGCCTGCTGCGGCGCCACAGGTGCTCGTCACACCGTCAGATCCGCAAGTAACAGCTGAATCGAACGCAACTGCGATAGCACCTACCGCCGCCTCTGCTGCGCCGGCAGAGCAAGCATCGCGTCGCGCCGATAAAGATGATCGACGTGCGCCCGCGCAACCGGCTCAGCGTCAAGTACAACAGCAAGAAGCAGTCAAAGTGCCTGCCGACTTGCTGGAAAAACTGGTCAACCTAGCGGGTGAAACATCGATCAACCGTTCGCGGTTGGAGCAGCAAGTCACCGATTTCCGCTACACCATCAACGACATGGGCTCGACCATTTCTCGTCTTGCCGATCAGCTGCGTCGACTCAACGCTGAGGCCGATGAGCAAGTGAAGGCCAACTGGGAAGCGGGCAAGGCCGAAGGTAAGTATTCCGGTGAATTTGATCCGCTGGAAATGGACCAGTATTCGTCACTACATCAACTGACCAAGCAGTTGTTCGAGTCGGCGTCTGACTTGCTCGATATTCGCGACACGATGGTCAACAAAACGCGTGATACCGAAACGCTGTTGTTGCAGCAATCACGCGTCAATACCGAGTTGCAAGAAGGCCTGATGCGTTCGCGGATGGTGCCGTTCTCGCGCTTGATTCCGCGCCTGCGTCGAATCGTTCGTCAGGTCTCCGGCGAACTGAAAAAGAATATTGAAATCGACTTCATCAACCCGGAAGGCGAGATGGACCGTACGCTGCTCGAGCGGATTGTGGCGCCGCTGGAGCACATGTTGCGTAACGCGTGCGACCACGGCGTGGAAACGCCTGATGCGCGCGTCGCTTCTGGCAAGTCAGCGCAAGGACATATCCGTCTTACATTGTCGCGAGAGGGCGGCGAAGTGGTGTTGACCATTGCCGACGATGGCAAGGGCATCAATGTCAACGCCGTGCGTAAAAAGGCGATCGAGCGCGGATTGATGGACGAAAAGTCCGATCTGCCTGATCACGACATCATGCAGTTCATTCTTGAGGCGGGTTTCTCCACAGCCGAAAAAGTCACCCAGATTTCTGGTCGCGGCGTCGGCATGGACGTGGTTTCTTCCGAGATCAAGCAGATGGGCGGCGCGTTGATGATCCGCTCAGAGGTTGGCAAAGGCACTACGTTTGAAATTCGCCTGCCGTTTACGGTGAGCGTGAACCGTGCGCTGATGGTGCGTGTCGGCGAGGATGTATTCGCTATTCCGCTGGTTCAGATCGAGGGCATCGTGCGCGTCTCGCCCTATGAGCTGGAAAACTATTACACCGAGGATGCGCCGAAGTTCGGCTATGCCGGCACGGCGTATCAGTTGAATTATTTGGGTGCTTTTGTGCACGGCGTTCCGTCACCAGAGTTGAATGGCGTCACCATGCCGTTGCCGGTGTTGTTGATTCGTGGTTCTGATCACGCGGTGGCTTTGCAGGTAGATCAATTGATCGGTTCGCGCGAAGTCGTCGTGAAAGCGGTCGGCCCACAGTTGTCGACTGTGGCGGGCATTTCCGGTGCCACCATTCTCGGCGATGGCCGTGTAGTCATCATTCTGGATTTGCTGTCGTTGATTCGTGCCGCACACCTGCAGCACGAAATGCAGTTGGCGCAGCAGCGCCGAGCGCTGGCCGATGCTGACGCGCCGACAACGCCGAAGTCTGCGGGCGTGCGCGATGTGCCGTTGATCATGGTGACGGACGACTCCGTGACGGTGCGGAAAGTAACGGGTCGCTTCCTCGAGCGTCAGGGCTTCGAGGTGATCACCGCCAAAGACGGTATGGATGCGGTTGCGCAGCTGGCTGATGTGAAACCGGATTTGATGCTGTTGGATATTGAAATGCCGCGCATGGACGGCTTCGAAGTCGCATCGCACTGCCGTCACGATTCGCGTTTGTTGGATCTTCCGATCATTATGATTACGTCGCGTACGGGTGAAAAACACCGCGAGCGCGCGATGGAAATTGGCGTCAACGCATATCTCGGAAAGCCGTTCCAAGAAAACGAGTTGTTGGCAAAGATCAACGAGCTGCTCGCTGAGCGGCGCGCAAAAGCCTTGAACTGAAAAGGCAGCAGCGACTATGGGCGAAGCAGTGAACCCGCGGATTGGTGTCATCTCTGACACCCTTCTGCAGGGAAATTTGCTCGCCAATGCAGCGCGTACGCTGGGTTATGACGTTGTCGTGAGCACGCAACCGGCCAATCTGGATACCGGGAAATGGATTGGCACGGGCATGATCGAATGCTGGCTGGTTGACCTGCATGATCAGGAGACCTGGGCAGAATTTCTTGATGGCCTGCTCGATAATTCTGATGCGCCATTGATCTTCGGTGATGGAGCTGCGCCGCCGAAAACGCATGAAGAATATCCGCGCTGGGAGCGACGTTTATTTCAGACGTTAATCAAAAGCGTGGGCCGGCCGGTGAGTGCCGCTGGCAAAGAAAACCTCAAACTGCTGGAAAAAACGCAGGCCAAGCCGCGCGCCACGATCATCATTCCCAATGAGTTCAAAGATCCGCATCTGTCGGACGGTATTCCGCAGCGCGTATGGGTGCTAGGTGCCTCTGCCGGTGGCCCGGCAGCGGTGAAACTGTTTCTCGACTCGCTGCCCAAAGAATTGCCGGTTGCGTTTGTGTTGGCACAACACATTGATCCGAAAATGCTGGATGCGTTGGCTGCATCGTTGGTGCGGCACAACTGGTTCAAGATTCGGATTGGTGCGCCGGGCGAGCCGTTGCGTTATGGCGAAATTGTCGTGGCGCCCTGCGATGCTGAAATTGCGTTTGATGAAAAAGCGGGTGTGGCGCCAACGGGACGCCCTTGGGAGGGGCCTTATGCACCATCCATTGATCAAGTGATCGCTAATGTCACGGCGCGGTTTGGTGCCAACGCCGGGGCCATTTTGTTTTCCGGGATGGGCAACGATGGATCCATCGCGGCGCCACAACTGAAGGCGCGTGGTGGTCGGGTCTGGGCACAAACAGCAGAAACTTGCGCGGTCAGTTCACAAGCCGACTCTGTGCGCGATACCGGTTGTGTGGAGTACAGTGGCTCGCCTGAATTATTGGCGCAGCAGTTGATCGAATGTGTACGGCAACAATTGCGCGGCGCAGCGCGGCCACCGGCCGGCCTTGCCGCAGTGTGAATCGTCAGCGGGGAATGTCATGAATCAGATTGCTGCCACGCCCAACGAAGTGCCTTGTCTGATGGTGCCTTTGCAGGGGCGTCCGTTGTTGGTGCCAAACCTGGCGGTTGCTGAAATCGTACCGTTCAACGCGCCGGTGCCGGTGCCGGGTAAACCGACGTGGTTTCTGGGCCAGATCATGTGGCGTGGCGTAAAAGTGCCGGTGATTTCGGTCGTACAATTGCGCGGCGATGATGAAGACATTCCGCAGGAAGCGCGTATCGCGATATTTAACGGTGTGGGTGGCGATGTGCCGTTCTATGGCGTGATTTCACACGGGATTCCTCGATTGATGCGTGTGCGCCAGCAGGACATGGAAGCGACTGATGGCATGTACACGCCGATCGATGATGCATTTGTCGCCATTGGCGGTGAGTTGGCAATCATTCCGAACCTGCTGCAGCTTGAGTCAATGATTGCTGCGTCATGAACATTCATGGCCGATCGCTGGATCGCGAGCGCTTAATTGCGTTGCGCGAGGAAAAGCGACATCACGGGCCAGGATTTTTTCGCAATAATTACAACAGTGACCGCCACGGATTGGGCGAATTTTTACGCTGGATGCGCGACAAGCGAGGTATCTGGCCGAAGCCGCAGCATTTTCCGCTCGATCATCCGGAAAGCGAGCGTCTTGCCGCCAATCGCACCGCGACATCGTTAACTTGGATTGGGCACGCCACGTTTTTGTTCCAGCACCGCGGGCTCAATGTGCTGACAGACCCGGTCTTTGGCAAACGTGCATCGCCACTCTCGTTTGCTGGCCCGCAACGCTACATGCCGCCGGCCATGCAAATAGATCATCTTCCTCCGATCGATATCGTTTTGCTTTCGCATAATCATTACGATCATTTAGATGCGGCGGCCGTCAAACAAATTGCCCGGCGAAATAACGGAAAAACGTTATTTCTGGTGCCATTGAAAGTGGCGAATTGGTTCCGCCGCGTAGGGATCGATCATGTGATCGAATTGGATTGGTGGGAAGAAACCTACCCGTTGCATGCAGATCTGTCAGTGCGCGCATGGTTCGTTCCGTCGCAACATTTCAGCGGCCGCAGTGTGCACGATCGCAATGCATCGCTCTGGGGTGGCTGGGTGTTAGAGATTGCCGGGCATCGGCTTTACTTCGCGGGCGACACCGGTTACGGACCCGATTTTGCGGATATCGGCGCGGTATTTGGCGGATTTGATCTCTCACTAATTCCGATTGGTGCTTACGATCCGCAATGGTTCATGAAGTCGGTACACGTGTGCCCGGAAGACGCGGTGCGCATTCATCGGGACGTGCAGTCACAGCAATCTATCGCAATGCATTGGGGCACATTCATTCTGACGGATGAGCCAGTTGATGAGCCGCCACATCGGCTGGCCCGTGCATTACAGGATTTTAAAATTGATCCGCATGCGTTTGCCGTGATGCGACACGGTGAAACGCGCTGGGAAAATAGCGAGGCAGTATGTATCCAATCAGCGCGCGCGTCTTGATCTTCGCCGCCTTGTTTTCTGCCACGGCATGGGCAGAAGACTCAATGGCAACGCAAGGCGTGACTGAAGCGGCCACGATTATCATTCCTGAAAACACATCGACAGATGCGGCCGTGGCCGATCCGGCTGATGCGGACCGGGTGATGCGCGCCATTGCGCTGGTCGGTTCGCCCTACAAAATGGGCGGCGCATCGCCGGAAACAGGCTTTGATTGCAGTGGCCTAGTGGCCTACGTTTTTCGGGAAACGGTCGGGTACACGTTACCGCGTAGTGCAGATGGGCTCTTTCGCATGAACGACGCGGATCACGTACAGATTGTGGAACGCACCGAGTTGGCGACGGGTGATCTGGTCTTTTTCAGCATAGGTCGACTGGGTAAGCGAATTGATCATGTCGGTATTGTCTTGGGCGATGGCCGTTTTTTACATGCGCCGAGTCGTGGTGGTGTTGTGCGCATGGATAGCCTTGAATTGCCCTATTGGAAAAAACATTACGCCGGCGCGCGGCGATTGCCGCATTCATTGATGATGACAGAGTCGCCGATTAAGAACGAAGACTCCCTAGCCAACACAGCAACGTCGTTTGTTCGGGCTGATAACCATGCGCAATAACCATGATTTGACGCTGCGATAAAATTTGGCCTACATTTTTAGCACGACGTTTGCGGAGAAAATCATGTCAATGACAAACACTCATCAGCGCTGGGGTGCTCTGGCGCAGTTATTTCATTGGGGCATGTTCTTGCTGATCATCGGTGCTTGGTATGCCGTGGATGCGCACGAAGATTTTCCAAAAGGCAGTGAAGAACGCGCGCAGTGGATGATGATACACAAGGCGCTGGGAGCGACTATTTTCTTGTTGGTGTGGGTGCGCCTTGCGGCGCGTTTTACCCAACAGACGCCGACGCCAACGGGCACGGCGCTGCAACAAAAAGTGGCAGCTGCCGGTCATCTGGCGTTGTATCTGCTGATGATTGTGATGCCCGTTACCGGGCTACTGGCCATGCAGTACGCTGGGAAGCCGGTGGATTGGTTTGGTGTTTTTGAAGTGCCCGTTTTTCTGGAGAAAAACGAAGCAACCGGCAAAGCGCTAAAGGAAGTGCATGAAGGACTATATGTGCCGTTTTTCGCACTGATCGGCCTTCATGCGCTGGCCGCTGGGTTTCACCAGTTTGTGCAAAAAGACGGTGTGCTGCGGCGCATGTTGCCGTGATGCGCGGATCGTTCGCGGCGCAATACGCTTCTGCGTGCTAATTCGAGCCGCGATGGAAATTATGAGGGTCGGAAGTCGCCGTAACGCGCTTGCAGGAAAGCCAGCGTAGCGACGGGCGCGGTTTCAGTGCGAAGTACTCGTGGCCCCAGCGCGAGAGCGGAAAATCCTTGCGTATGCGCGAGGGCAATCTCGTCAGCCGTAAAGCCACCTTCGGGGCCAATCAGCAACGCAGTGCTGGCGCAGTGGACGGGAAATGAGCTCGCCGGCACGCCCGGATGCAGTATCAGTTTCAACTCGGCAGCCACGTGGCGTAGCCATTTCTCCAGTGCCATGGGTGCATGCACGGCGGGGACACGAGTGCGGCCGGATTGCTCGCAGGCGGCAACTGCCACCATCTGCAGATGCTCGCGCTTTTTTTCCAGCCGATCTTCGTCCAGACGTATGTCGCAACGGGCACTGGTGAGCGGTGTGATCTCAGAGA
Organism: uncultured Pseudomonadales bacterium; assembly: GCA_964574995.1. Lineage (GTDB taxonomy): Bacteria > Pseudomonadota > Gammaproteobacteria > Pseudomonadales > JADFDG01 > JADFDG01. The sequence goes on from CAZNPF010000001.1 coordinate 73,562, forward strand.
CACCCAGCTCTGTGGCTTTTTGTACGGCATATTCCATGCGATCGCCTTTGCTCATCACTTGGCCCAGATGCGTGAGCAAGGTGGATTCTGTCGGCGGTTCGCGACGCACGCCGAGGCGAGCACGGCAGTCGCGCTTTCCCGCGGCAACGATCTGCGCCTCGTACTCGCCGCCGTCGCCATTAAAGATGATGAAGGCATCGTCAACGCTCAGGCGCAAAGCACGCACCAGATGTTGCACATTGCGCTCACCGAGATCGACTTCGGCCCCGGTAGCGAGTGTTTGCGCTTCGAAAACCCGAATAGACATGTCATCAGCCCTGGGTGCTGGCAGTGAGGTAATTCGCGTCAGAACATAATAAATGAATGGTCTCTGTGCGCGCGTGGGATAACACACATGAAATCGTTGTGCTGTAAAAGCGTCGCGCTGTAAAAGCGTTGAGGCATCACAAAGTTAAACAATTAACACGCAGTTGCTTTATCGATGCCTTCGGCGAGGACGTCAACCAGAAAATCGATTTGTTCCGGTGTGATCACATACGGCGGCATCAGATACGCGACATTGCCCAATGGCCGCAGCAGTGCGCCGCGCGACAAGGCGTGTTGATAAATACGCAGTCCACGGCGTTCTTGCCAGCCGTAAGGTGTCTTGGTGGTTTTGTCTTTTACCAACTCAATGGCGGCAATCATGCCGGTCTGCCGCACTTCGCCCACGTGAGGATGGGCGGCCAGTGGCGCGAGTTTGGCCGCTATGTGCGCCGCCAGTGAGCGGTTGTGGGCAATGACGTTATCGCTGGCAAAAATATCTAGCGTGGCCAGTGCCGCGGTACAGGCTAGCGCGTTGCCGGTGTAACTGTGCGAATGCAGAAACGCTTTTAGCGTGCGGTAGTCGTCGTAGAACGCGTCATAAATTTGTCGTGTGGTGAGCACGGCGGACAGCGGGAGGTAGCCGCCAGTCAGTCCTTTCGATAAGCATAGAAAGTCGGGCGTGATATTCGCTTGTTCGCAGGCGAACAACGTGCCAGTGCGGCCAAAGCCCACGGCAATTTCATCTGCGATCAAGTGCACGCCATGTCGTGTGCAGGCCTCGCGCAGTAGCGAGAGATAGATCGGGTGATACATGCGCATATTGCCGGCGCATTGCACCAGGGGTTCGATGATGACTGCACAGGATTGATCGGCATGTTCGGCCAATGCGGCTTCCATGGCCGCAAACATTTTGCGCGAATGCAGCTCCCAACTCTCGCCATCAGCGCGCTGCCAGCAGTCGGGCGACGGCACCGTGATTGCCTGCATCAGCAGCGGGCCGTAGGTGTCTTTATAGAGTGCGACATCGCCAACGGCCAGCGCACCCAGCGTTTCGCCGTGATAACTGTTGCTGAGTGTGATGAATTTTGTTTTGCGGGATTTCCCGACATTCTTCCAATAATGGAAGCTCATCTTCAGCGCGACTTCTACCGCACTGGAACCATTGTCGGCGTAAAAGCACTTGGCTAATCCGGGCGGCGCGAGTTGCAATAAGCGCTCAGCTAATTGCACGGCGGGTTCGTGGGTGAAGCCGGCCAGAATGACGTGCTCGAGCGTATCGATTTGCGCTTTCAGCGCGGCATTGATGCGCGGGTTGGCGTGTCCGAACAGGTTGACCCACCAGCTGGAGACGGCGTCGAGATAACGGTTGCCATCGAAATCGGTGAGCCACACGCCGTCGCCACGCGCAATCGGAATCAGCGGTAATTGCTCGTGATCTTTCATCTGCGTGCAGGGATGCCAGAGCACAGACAGATCGCGGCGTGTGAGATCGGCATTGGAAGTCATGCCGCGATATTACCCAACAAAAAGGGCGCCGAGGCGCCCTGTTCGTGGTGGATGCAGCAGGCCGCGATGGCGCAGCGCTTAACGCTCCAGCGTTTCCAGGCCGAGATTGCTCAGGATCGCCAATGTCGGTTCTGCCTGATTCATGGTGTAAAAGTGCAAGCCGGGTGCGCCGCCGGTCAGTAGCGTTTCACAGAGGCTGGAGACCACTTCGGCACCAAATAATTTCACCGATTCCTCGTCGTGCTCATACGCAGCCAGTTGTTTGCGTAGCCAGCGCGGAATTTCCGCACCGCAGCTGTCGGAAAAACGCACGAGATTGGCGACGTTGGTGATCGGCATGATGCCCGGCACCACGGGAATCTCTATGCCTTCATCCTGAATGCGATCCATGAAATGAAAGTACGCGTCCGGGTTGAAGAAATACTGGGTAATTGCTTGGTCGGCACCGGCCTTCACTTTGGTGACGAAATGCGCGATATCCGCATCCATACCGGCTGCTTGCGGATGCATTTCTGGGTATGCAGCAACTTCCACGCGGAAATGATTGCCGTAGTGCTGGCGGATGAAGGCAACGAGATCGCTGGCGTAACGCAATTCACCGTCGCCTAAGCCCATGCCCGAGGGCAAGTCGCCGCGCAAGGCGACGATGCGTTTGACGCCGCCGGCCTTGTAGCCGTCGAGAATTTCGCGCATTTCGGTTTTGGTGTGGCCGACGCATGACAAGTGTGGCGCGGTGTCGACGCCACTTTCACGCACCATTTTAACCGCGTTAAACGTACGCTCACGGGTGGAGCCGCCGGCACCGTAGGTTACGGAGAAAAATTCCGGGCTTTCGGCGGCCAGCCGATCGCGCACGTCCTTCAGTTTCTCGAAGCCGGCATCAGTTTTTGGGGGGAAAAACTCGAAACTGATACTGACTTCTTGCAGTTCGTCGTCACTCATGGAAATTCTCCGTGGTACTGCGCGACATCGCAGCCGCTCCGATTGCTCGGAGCAGCACGAGGTCCGAGCGATCAGTACTTGTAATGCTCCGGCTTGAACGGGCCATCGACCGATACGTGGATATAAGTCGCCTGTTCTTTGGTGAGCTTGGTGACGACGCCGCCGAAACCTTTCACCATTTCCAGCGCCACTTCTTCGTCCAGTTTTTTCGGCAGCACTTCCACTTTCAGCATCTCTTTTTGCGCAGCCGGCGCTTTGTCGGCGTAGCGACGCTCGTAGAGGTAGATCTGCGCCAGTACTTGGTTGGCGAACGAGCCGTCCATGATGCGCGACGGGTGACCGGTGGCGTTGCCGAGGTTCACCAAGCGACCTTCGCTGAGCAGGATGAGGTAATCGTCAGACTCGTGATTGACTGGTTTGCCGGCGGCGGTATCGCGGAACACTTTGTGTACCTGCGGTTTAACTTCATGCCAAGCGAAATGTTCGCGCAGATACGCGGTGTCGATTTCGGTGTCGAAGTGGCCGATGTTGCATACCACGGCACCTTTTTTCAGCGCGCGCAGCATGTGGCGATCACACACGTGGTGATTGCCGGTGGTGGTGCAGATGAGGTCGGTCTCGGCCAGCAAGCGGGTATCGATGCAGGAGGCCATGCCGGTATTTTCGCCGTTGAGATATGGCGACACGACTTCATAGCCATCCATGCAGGCCTGCATGGCGCAAATCGGATCGATTTCAGTCACGCGAACGATCATGCCTTCTTGACGCAGCGACTGCGCCGAACCTTTGCCCACGTCGCCATAGCCGATCACCAGCGCTTTACGACCGGAGAGCAGCATGTCGGTGCCGCGCTTGATGGCGTCGTTGAGCGAATGACGACAACCGTACTTGTTGTCGTTTTTGCTCTTGGTGACGGAATCATTCACGTTGATCGCCGGCACTTTCAACTCGCCTTTTTCGATCATGTCATACAGGCGCTTGACGCCCGTGGTGGTTTCCTCGGTGATGCCGTGAATTTTTGCCAGCATCTGCGGAAATTTCTCGTGAACCATGGCAGTGAGATCGCCACCATCATCGAGAATCATATTGGCATCCCACGGCTTTCCGTCCTTGAGGATGGTTTGCTCGACGCACCACCAGTACTCTTCTTCGGTCTCACCTTTCCAGGCGAACACCGGCGTACCTCGCGCGGCGATGGCGGCTGCCGCGTGATCTTGCGTGGAAAAAATGTTGCAGCTCGACCAGCGGACTTCTGCGCCAAGCGCTTGCAGCGTTTCGATCAGCACGGCGGTTTGTACCGTCATGTGAATACAGCCAAGGATTTTTGCGCCTTTCAGTGGTTTTTGTACGCCGTATTTTTTGCGCAGGTTCATCAGTGCCGGCATTTCGCGTTCAGCAAGGATGATTTCCTGACGGCCGTAATCGGCTTGTTTGATGTCGGCGACTTTGTAGTCGACTTTGGCGGGAGCGTTCACGTTGTTGTTCTCCGTTGATTACTTCAGGCCGGCTTCTGCACGCAGGGCGGCGACCTTGTCGGTGCGCTCCCACGTGAAGGCGGTGGCTTTGTGTGTTTTCTTTACTTTTTTGCCGGCTTCGAGCACTTCGTAGTGGTACTCGCGCTCGAATGGATCGCGGCCGAAATGGCCGTAAGAAGCCGTCGGTTCGTAAATCGGGTGCAGCAGATCCAATTGCTTGATCAAACCGTACGGACGTAGTTCAAACACTTTGCGAATGATGTCGACCAAACGCGATTCAGCCACTTTACCTGTGCCGAAGGTATTGACCGAAATCGATGTGGGCTCGGCAACGCCGATGGCGTACGACACTTGGATCTCGCAACGATCCGCCAAACCGGCAGCAACAATGTTCTTTGCCACGTAGCGGCCTGCGTAAGCGGCAGAGCGATCGACTTTCGACGGATCTTTGCCGGAGAACGCGCCGCCACCGTGACGGGCCATGCCGCCGTAGGAATCAACGATGATCTTGCGGCCGGTCAAGCCGCAGTCGCCCATCGGGCCGCCGATTTCAAAACGGCCGGTCGGGTTGATGTGGATCTGCGTATCTTTGTGAATCCAATTGGCCGGAATCACCTTTTTGATGATCACGTCCATTACGCCTTCACGGATCGTTTTGTCGGAGACCTCGCCGGCATGTTGAGTGGACAGCACGATGGCATCCGCAGCTACGGGCTTGCCGTTTTCATAGCGGAACGTCACTTGCGATTTCGCATCCGGGCGCAGCCAAGACAGTTCGCCAGACTTGCGCACTTCGGCTTGCCGCTCGACGAGACGGTGCGAGTATTGAATCGGTGCCGGCATCAGCGCGTCGGTTTCGTTCGTGGCGTAACCGAACATCAGGCCCTGGTCGCCCGCACCTTGATCTTCCGGCTTGGCACGATCCACTCCTTGGTTGATGTCCGGCGATTGCGCGCCGATCAGGTTCAGCACGCCGCAGGTTGAGCCGTCGAAATACACGCTCGACGAGTTGTAGCCGATGCCGTTGATGACGCGACGAATGATGCCTTCGTAGTCGATGACGGCGGTGGTGGTGATTTCACCGGCGACGATCGCTACGCCGGTTTTTACCAGCGTTTCGCAAGCGACGCGCGCGTACTTGTCCTGAGCAATGATGGCATCCAGCAGTGCATCGGAAACTTGGTCGGCGACCTTGTCCGGATGGCCTTCGGAAACGGATTCGGAGGTAAAGACGCTGTACTCGCTCATGGCTTACTTTCCTGTGTGACGTGTTGCGGGTGAACGGTTGAAGGAGGAATTACGTTGCTTTTCTTCAGCGAGTGGCCAGAAGGCCAACCCAAAAAATGTGCTTTCAAACAGGTTTATAAAAACTCTTGAACAGAATCTGGAAGCCGTTGCGCAGCCCCAGATACGAACTTTCTCCCGCTTCGAAGCCGGCGTCACGCGCCCAGCGTTCGAGCTCGATATCGTCGAATCCTTGCCATAAATCACCGCAGTGCGCGCGTACCCAATCTTGTTCGTGGCGTGATAAATCCGTCACCAGCATCACGCCACCTGGTTGCAACAAGGTGGCGGCATCACGGAATAAATCGCCAGGTGACGGTACGTGATGCAACACCATGTTGAAGACCACGGCATCGACACGCAGGTTTTGTTGCCGTGCGGTTTGCGTATCGCCAGCGATCAACGTGACGTTGTCGTAACCGGCGGTGACGATGCGGGCTTGCGCTTTTGACAGCAGGCCTTCGGAAATGTCGAAGGCCCAGACGTGCGCGTAGCGCGTCGCCAGTTCTGCCAGAAACTCGCCGGCACCGGGGCCGACTTCCAGCACGTTGGCGGTTGCTGGCAATTGCGCAGCCAGTAGCAGATCACGCGCACCGTCGGCGTATTGCGAATACTCGGCGATCAAATCTTGGCGTTCGCGGAAATCGTCGGCGTGACGCGCAAAGAATGCGCGGCAACTGTCAGCACGTTCGCTGCGCACGGCATCGATGTTGGCGCGCGTGCTGTGTTCCAGCGATTGCGCATCGAGAGCGGCAAACAGCGCGCCTTGGACGGCACCGCCGTTGTCGGCGTCTGCCGGTAAGGCGCGGCGATAAAAAATGGCGTTACCTTCACGGCGGGCCGTGACCAGCCCGGCCTGCGCCAGCACTTTCAGGTGGTGGCTCATCGCCGGCTGCTTGAGGCCGAGGATGTCGCACAGTTCCAGCACCCCGAACGACCCCAGCCCCAACACCTGCAGGACGGCCAGACGCAGCGGGTCGCCGCCGCCCTTGAGCAGGGTGGCCAGTGCAGCCAGCGGACCTTCCGGCGTCAGTTCGTCGGCGGTGGGCAGGGGGGCGTGGGAGGGTAGGGCCATGGGGCGGGGAGTATAGGCCCATATCGAAAGACTTCAATATTGGATTTTATTGATGCTGAAGAATTTAGGGTTTACCTCCCCCCGCGTGATGACCATCATCGACCGTCCTCCTAGTACGTTAAGAGGACGCGTCTATGTCGTTATCTATGCCGTCATCTATGTCATCAGATGAAAACCTCCGCCCAGCCACTCCCTTGCGGGTGGGCTTGTTCGGGTTTGGTAGAGCTGGCCAGGCCGTTTGTGCCGAATTGCTGAAAGCCGAAGGTATCGAGTTGGCGTGGGTCATCCGCCAACACAGTGGCGGCGGGCCGGATGCGGCCGAAGCAGTCGTCGGTGAACTACAGCCTGGCCAGCGCACACCGTTGCTGGGGTTGGATCGCACCGATGTCGACTGGCTGCTTGATGAGCGTCCGGTGGATTTCGTGATCGATTTTTCGGCCATTGAGACGTGCTTGTCTTATGCCCGCGTGGCCGCTGAGCGCGGCATCGGTATCGTGTCGGCCATTTCGAATTACGGCGAGCGTCAGTTGCAAGAATTACGTTTAGCGGCTGAAAGTGCGGTGGTGCTGCATTCGCCGAATATCACGGTCGGCATTAATTTCGTGATGTTGGCGGCCAAAGCGTTGCAGCGTCTTGCGCCGCAAGCGGATATCGAAATCATCGAAGAGCATTTTCGCGATAAGCAGGACGTGTCGGGGACCGCACGGCGTATCGCGCGTGCATTGGATCTCGACGAAGAGCGACACGTGAATTCCGTGCGTGTCGGTGACGTGGTGGGGCGGCACGAAATTGTGTTCGGTTTTCCGAGCCAAACCCTGCGACTGGTGCATGACTCGATCAGTCGCAATGCGTTTGGGCAAGGTGTGCTGTTTGCTTTGCGTGCGCTGGCAGGCCGGTCGCCGGGTTTCTACACCATGGAAGGCTTGGTGGCGGAGGGTTTTGCGGACGCGTTGCGTACGAGTGATGAATGAACGGACTGCCGGTGTTGCTGCATCGTTGACGCGCGATTGCCGGCGCGACGCTCAGGTGCCGTCCGGATACTCGTAGGCATCACGCTCGAAGCGTGGGGTGCACAGCGCAAGAAAAATCAGATCGCCGGCGCCGGTGTTGTGAATACGCTGACGCATGCCAGCCGGAATGCACACCACATCACCGGGACCGACTTCTGTCGGGGGCAGATCGCCGATTTCGACGCGGCCATGACCGGCAGTGAGCACGTAACGCTCGCTGATACCCGCTAGCCGATGCCAGCGGGTACTGCCGCCCATGGGCACGCGAACCTGTGCGATGGAGAGCGACGGATCCGTCGGGTCATTGAGCAATTCACGAATCCAGCAACCTTCTTCGAACCAAAATTCTTCGGCAGCTTTTGCGGCCGGGTGCGTCGAGGGTTTGTTCATGCGCGAAGACTCCGAGTGACGGGCAGCCGGAGCGGTTTACGTGTCGCTCCGGCGCACATCATAGCGGCCCTGATGCTGCGGCGTCAGCGGGCCACGTTGGCATCTGCCACGGTCACGGCGGTCATGTTGATGATGCGCCGCACGGTGGCCGACGGCGTGAGGATGTTCACCGGACGCGCGACACCCAATAGCACCGGGCCGATGGCGATGCCGCCACCTGCTGCCGTTTTGAGCAAGTTGTAGGCGATGTTGGCGGCGTCCAGATTGGGCAGCACCAACAGATTGGCGTCACCTTCCAACGTGGTTTGCGGCATCAGTTTTTTGCGGAATTTGCCATCCAGTGCTGCGTCGCCGTGCATTTCACCGTCGACTTCCAGCCAAGGTGCGCGCGCGCGAAGAATTTCCAGCGCTTCTCGCATTTTTAGTGCAGATGGCTGATTGCTGGTGCCGAAGTTGGAATGTGAGAGCAGCGCCGCTTTTGGTTGAATGCCCAGCCGTAACATTTCTTCGGCAGCGAGCATGGTGATCTCAGCGATCTGCTCGGCGGTGGGGTCGTAGTTGACGTGCGTGTCCACCAGCATCACTTGTCGGCCGGGAAGAATCAGCCCGTTCATGCAGGCGTAGGTTTTTGCGCCTTCGCGTAAACCGATGGCCTGATCTACGTAATGCAGGTGCAGCGGCGTGGTGCCCCAGGTGCCGCAGATCAAACCGTCAGCCGCGCCTTTGCGGACCAACATGCCACCAATGAGCGTGGTGCGGCGACGCATCTCGATGCGTGCGTGTTGCTCGGTGATGCCGCGCCGACACATAAAGGCGTGATATTCACGCCAGTATTCGTCGTAGCGATCATCTTTCTCGATATTCACCACGTCATAGTCGCGGCCTGCTTCCAACCGCAGACCGCATTTTTCGATGCGTCGTGCAATGACGGCCGGGCGACCAATCAAGGTTGGCCGTGCGAGATTTTCATCAACCACAACTTGCACGGCACGTAACACACGCTCGTCTTCGCCTTCGGCATAGGCGATACGTTTGTGTTCGGCTTGACGTGCTTGCGTGAAAATGGGCTGCATCGCCGCGCCGGATGCGTGCACGATGTTGCGCAATTTGGCGCGATACGCGGCGAAATCGCTGATGGGCCGCAAGGCAACGCCGGACTCGACAGCTGCTTTGGCAACAGCAGGTGCGATGCGATCCATCAGTCGCGAGTCGAAAGGTTTTGGAATGAGGAAATCGCGGCCAAACATCAGTGGCGCGCCGACATAAGCGGCTGCCACGCTGTCGTCTTGCTCCGCTTGTGCCAATTCGGCGATGGCATGTACCGCCGCGATTTCCATGTCCACGGTGATGGTCGTCGCACCGCAATCCAATGCGCCACGGAAAATGTATGGAAAGCACAGTACGTTATTGACTTGATTCGGGTAATCGCTGCGGCCAGTCGCGATGACCGCATCATCGCGCACCGCGCGCACTTCTTCCGGCAGGATTTCCGGCGTGGGGTTAGCCAACGCAAAAATCAGCGGATGAGCCGCCATTGTTTTGACCATCGCAGGCTTGAGCACACCGGCAGCAGATAATCCGAGAAACACATCGGCGCCGGTGATGACTTCTGCCAAGGTGCGCTGCGTGGTGCGCTGCGCAAACTCGATTTTGTCTTCATCCATCAATTCTGTGCGGCCTTCGTAAACCACGCCCGCGAGGTCTGTGACCCAAATGTTTTCGCGCGGCACGCCCAGCTTCACCAGTAGCTTCAAGCAGGCGAGTGCGGCAGCGCCGGCACCGGAGGTCACCAGTTTGATTTTCTTGATGTCTTTGCCGGTGACTTTCAGCCCATTGAGCAGCGCCGCGCCGACGACGATGGCGGTGCCGTGCTGATCGTCATGGAACACCGGAATCTTCATGCGCTCGCGCAGTTTGCGTTCGACGTAGAAGCAGTCTGGCGCCTTGATGTCTTCCAGATTGATGCCGCCAAACGTCGGCTCAAGCGCAGCAATGATGTCGACCAATTTGTCGAGGTTTCTTTCTTGCAGTTCGATGTCGAACACATCGATGCCGGCAAATTTCTTGAACAGCACACCCTTGCCTTCCATCACCGGCTTGGCCGCCAGTGGGCCGATATCGCCCAAGCCCAGCACCGCGGTGCCGTTGGTCACGACGGCCACGAGATTGCCGCGTGAGGTGTAGCGGAAGGCGTTGACCGGATCGGCCACGATTTCCTCGCAGGCCGCCGCGACACCTGGTGAATATGCCAACGACAGGTCGTGCTGGTTCACCAGTTGCTTGGTGGCCGTGATGGCGACTTTCCCCGGCGTGGGGAACTCGTGATATTCGAGGGCGGCCCGACGGTGCTGGGCGCGCTTGTCTTCCTGCTCGGACATGGACGGATCTCGCTGGGTGCTGGAGCCGGCGGAAGCCGGGCCACCGAATTCGCCGAACGATTGTAGGGTTCGCCCCTTCGGACCGCTAAATGAAAAGGGTGGCCGGTCGGTCATGGCGTAAGTGGGGGCAGGTCGGATTTCGCCACGGTGGCCGTTGCCGGCAAGCGTCTCACATTGCCGCCTCAGACCCCTTCGGGGACAATGACGCCCCCCGCAGTACCCCCTTCTTTTATGCAGTTCCGTTAGGAGATTCGGCCCGATGTCCGCGACGCCCAGCCGCCGTGAGCTTGCCAATGCCATTCGCGCTCTTGCGATGGATGCCGTCCAAAAAGCGAAGTCGGGCCACCCTGGCATGCCGATGGGTATGGCCGATCTGGCGGAAGCCTTATGGCGCCACCATCTCGCGTTCAATCCGACGAACCCGCAGTGGGCCAATCGCGACCGCTTTGTGCTCTCCAATGGTCACGGTTCGATGCTGCAATACGCGCTGCTGCATCTGAGCGGTTTTGATGTTTCGATCGACGACCTGAAAAATTTTCGACAACTGCATTCAAAAACGCCGGGTCATCCGGAATACGGTTACACGCAAGGCGTGGAAACCACCACCGGCCCGCTGGGCCAGGGCATCGCCAATGCCGTTGGCTTTGCCATTGCAGAAAAAATGCTGGCAGCGCAATTCAACCGCGACGGTCTCGACATCGTCGATCACCACACCTACGTGTTTCTCGGTGACGGTTGTTTGATGGAAGGGATTTCACACGAGGTGTGTTCGCTGGCCGGCACGCTGGGTTTGGGCAAGTTGATTGCGTTTTATGACGACAACGGCATTTCCATCGATGGCGAAGTGCACGGCTGGTTTACCGACGACACGCCCAAACGCTTCGAGGCCTACGGCTGGCAGGTGATACGTAATGTCGATGGTCATGATTTCGATGAAATCGACACCGCCATTAAAACGGCGCGCGCGAATAAAACGCAGCCGACGTTGATCTGCTGCAAGACCATCATTGGTTATGGCTCGCCGAACAAGCAGGGCAAAGAAGAGTGTCACGGTGCCCCGTTGGGTGACGATGAAATTGCCAAGGCCCGCGAACAACTGGGCTGGAAGCATGGCGCTTTTGAAATTCCTGCGGATATCAAAGCCGCTTGGGATGCACGCGCCTCCGGCGCCAAGCGCGAAGCGGCGTGGAATGCGCTGTTTGATCAATACCGCGTGAAATTCCCTAAAGAAGCCGGCGAATTTCTGCGTCGCATGAAAGGCGAATTGCCGGCGGACTGGAGCGAGAAAGCCAACGCTTATATTCGTGATGTGAACGCGAAAGGCGAGACCATTGCGACCCGCAAGGCGTCGCAAAACGCACTCAACGGCTTTGGCCCGCTGTTGCCAGAATTGGTGGGCGGCTCGGCGGATCTGGCTGGCTCCAACCTCACGATCTGGAAAGGCTCCAAAGGCATCAGCGCGGATGACGCCTCGGGCAATTACATTTTTCACGGTGTGCGTGAATTTGGCATGACCGCCATCTGCAACGGCATTGCCTTGCACGGCGGTTTCATTCCATACGGCGCGACGTTCCTGATCTTCATGGAATACGCACGCAACGCGATGCGTATGGCGGCGCTGATGAAACAGCGCAACATTCAGGTCTATACGCACGACTCGATCGGCCTTGGTGAAGACGGCCCAACGCACCAACCGATCGAACAGCTGGCCAATTTGCGCCTCACGCCAAACATGAATACTTGGCGCCCAGCGGATGCCGTGGAATCGGCGGTGGCGTGGAAAGCCGCCATCGAACGCAAAGACGGCCCGTCTGCGCTGGTGTTCTCACGGCAGAATCTGCCGCATATCACGCGCAGCGAACAGCAACTGGCGAACATTGCGCGCGGCGGTTACGTGTTGAGCGATGTCGCCAATCCGCAAGCGCTCATCATTGCCACCGGTTCGGAAGTGGAACTGGCGTTGGCGGCGGCAAAAACGCTGAACGAAAAAGGCCGTGCGGTGCGCGTGGTGTCTATGCCGTCCACTGAAGTGTTCGATGCGCAGGATGCGGCGTACCGCGAGTCGGTACTGCCCAACGCGTTGCGCGCGCGTGTGGCCGTGGAAGCCGGTATTGCCGGTTATTGGGGCCGTTATGTCGGTCTCGATGGCGCCGTAGTCGGCATGAATTCGTTTGGCGAATCTGCTCCGGCAGCGGCGCTGTTCAAGGAGTTTGGCATCACAACAGACGCAGTTGTTGCGGCTGTTGAGCGCGTGCTGGGCTGAGCGCACGATGAGTTTGCGCATCGCAGTGAATGGTTACGGCCGTATCGGTCGTAACTTTCTGCGTGCGTTGCTGGATCGCGAAGCGGCAGGGCGTGGTGAGTCTGGCGTCGAAATCGTCGCCATCAATGATCTGGGTAGTGCCGAAGCGATCGCCCACCTGACGCGGTTTGATTCCACGCACGGTCCGTTCCCCGGCGAGGTTTCGCTGGCGGGCAATATGTTGGTGGTGAACGACCGCGTGATCCGATTGATCTCGCAGGCAGATCCCGCGCAGTGCCCATGGCGCGAGTTAAATGTCGATCTCGTGATCGAGAGCACCGGCGCATTTCGTTCACGCGTGGATGCGGCGCGGCATTTGGACGCTGGCGCTAAACGCGTGTTGATTGCCGCCGTGGCGTTTGATGATGTGGACTTCACGGCGGTGTACGGCACCAATCACAAGCAGGTGCCACGCGATGCCCGTGTGTTGTCGGCGGCCTCCTGCACCACGCATTGTTTGGCGCCGGTGCTGCAATTGTTGAATGACGCATTTGTGGTCGACCGTGTGCTGATGACCGAAATACACGCCTACACCTCGGACCAGCAGTTGCTGGACCACGTGCACCGGGATTTACGTCGAGCGCGTGCGGCGGGCAGCAACATCATTCCGACCACGTCGAGCAGCATTGGCGCTGTGCAGAAAGTGCTGCCGTGGCTGCAAAACCGCATCACCGGTTACTCGGTGCGTGTGCCCACACAAAACGTGGCGCTGGTGGATCTCTCCGTGGAGTTGGCGCGGCCACCGAAAGCGGGCGCAATCAATGAGCTGTTTCGCGGCGCCAGTGAATACCAATGGCGTGGAATTATTGGTTACAACGATGCGCCGCTGGTGAGCAGCGATTTCAATCATCGGTCGGAATCGGCAATTTTCGATGCTACGGAAACGCATCTGCTCGGCAACTTCGCCAAGTTGATGGTGTGGTACGACAACGAATGGGGCTACGCCAACCGGCTGGTCGATCTGTGCGTGGCGCTGCGGCATTGACGATTGCTTGGTTCTGGCGGTGAAGCCAGAGCCGATACATGACTAACGAAAACACTGATTCACTGGGAGCTGCAATGTCCGTCATCAAGATGTCCGACCTCGATCTCAAAGGCAAACGGGTGTTGATCCGTGAAGATCTCAACGTGCCGGTGAAAAATGGCAAGGTCGCTTCCGATGCGCGGATTGTTGCGTCGCTGCCGACGATCAAACTGGCGCTGGAAAAAGGCGCAGCGGTGATGGTGATGTCGCATCTGGGCCGCCCGGAAGAAGGTGTGTTCAGCGAAGAAAATTCTATGAAGCCGGTGGCGGAATACTTGGAAAAAGCGTTGGGCCGCAAAGTGCCGTTGCTGAAGGAGTATCTGGGCGGCGTGGCGGTTAAGCCCGGCGAAGTCGTGCTGTTCGAGAACGTCCGTTTCAACAAGGGCGAGAAAAAGAACAAAGATGAATTGGCGCAGCAATATGCGGCGCTGTGCGATGTGTTCGTGATGGATGCGTTTGGCACGGCGCATCGTGCTGAAGGCTCTACGCACGGTGTGGCGAAGTTTGCAAAAGTCGCCTGTGCGGGCCCGCTGCTGGCGGCAGAATTGGATGCGCTGGGCAAGGCGATGCAAACCCCGCAGCGGCCGATGGTGGCTATCGTCGCCGGTTCGAAAGTATCGACCAAGCTCGATGTGCTGACTTCGCTGTCCGGTATCTGCGATCAATTGATCGTCGGTGGTGGCATTGCCAACACCTTCCTGGCGGCGGCTGGCTACAAGGTCGGAAAATCGCTGTGCGAACACGAACTACTCGATACCGCTAAGCAGATTGCCGCGAAAGTGAATGTGCCGCTGCCGGTGGATGTGGTGGTTGCTCAATTGCCGGCGGGCGACGATTTCATGGCGCGCGTGGCGGCGTCGAAGGCGGTCGTGAAAAGCGTGAAAGACATTGCCGATGACGACATGATTCTGGATATCGGTCCGGAAACGGCAAAACAGTTTGCAGCGTTGCTACAGAGCAGCAAGACGATTTTGTGGAATGGCCCGGTCGGTGTGTTCGAAGTCGATCAATTCGGCAATGGCACGAAGGCGCTGTCAGAAGCGATTGCTGCCTCCAGCGCGTTTTCGATTGCCGGTGGTGGCGACACCTTGGCGGCGATCGACAAATACGGCGTTGCCGACCGCATCGGTTACATCTCGACCGGTGGCGGCGCATTTTTGGAATTTGTAGAAGGCAAGGTGCTGCCGGCAGTCGACGTGCTGCAACAGCGCGCCAACGGTTAATTATTTTTCGCACTGAATTTGATCGGTGCGTCTAACGAACAGCAAGGAGAAAATGACATGGCACTGATCACCCTGCGTCAACTGCTCGATCACGCCGCTGAAAACAGCTATGGCGTTCCGGCGTTCAACGTCAATAATTTGGAGCAGATGCGCGCCATCATGGAAGCCGCGCAAAAATGCAACGCGCCCGTGATCGTGCAGGCTTCAGCCGGCGCCCGTAAATACGCTGGTGCACCGTTTCTGCGCCACCTCATTCTGGCGGCGATCGAAGAATTCCCGGAGATTCCGGTGTGTATGCATCAGGATCACGGCACCAGCCCATCGATCTGTCAGCGTTCGATTCAACTCGGTTTTTCATCGGTGATGATGGATGGCTCGCTGGCAGAAGACGGCAAGACGCCGACGGACTACGCCTACAACGTGCGCGTGACCAAGCAGACGGTGGATATGGCGCATGCTTGTGGTGTGTCGGTGGAAGGCGAGATCGGTTGCTTAGGTTCGCTGGAAACCGGGCAGGCGGGCGAAGAAGATGGGGTGGGCGCTGAAGGTACGCTCGATCATTCGCAACTACTCACTGATCCGGAAGAAGCCGCGAGCTTCGTGAAAGATACCGGCGTCGACGCGCTGGCGATTGCGATTGGCACCTCGCACGGCGCATACAAGTTCACGCGGCCACCGACCGGAGACATTCTCGCCATCGGGCGCGTGAAAGAAATCCATAAGCGCATTCCAAATACGCATCTGGTGATGCACGGTTCGTCGTCGGTACCGCAAGACTGGTTGAAAATCATCAACGAGTACGGCGGCGACATCAAAGAAACCTATGGCGTGCCGGTGGAGCAGATCGTAGAAGCGATCAAGCATGGCGTGCGAAAAGTGAACATCGATACCGATTTACGCTTGGCGTCGACCGGTGCAATCCGTCGTCACTTGTTCAAGAACCCGGCCGAGTTCGATCCGCGCAAATACTTGAAAGATTCCACGGCCGCGATGCGCGATATTTGCATCCAGCGCTACGAAGCCTTTGGCTGCGTGGGTCAGGCAGCTAAGATCAAAGTCGCTTCGCTGGAAAAAATGAGCGAACGCTATGCCAAGGGTGAGTTGGCGCAGAAGGTGAACTGAAGCCCTTCTTTAGCCAGCAAAAAGGCGGCCTGCGGGCCGCCTTTTTATTTTCGATCAGACACGCATGGTGAGCCGTCATCTGCCGTCATCAGCGGCGGACACCGCGTAACTTGGCAACCTGGGCAAATAGCTCGTCCAAATTAACGCGTTCCGGCGGAATGGCATCACCGATCCGCAATACGACGCGGCGGAATGGCCCGGCAAACTTGTTGGCCATCTGCTCATCACGTTGCGTGGGTTGAGTGCGAGAAAACGCGCTGCCCCACAGGCCGCCCAGTCCGCACGGAATCACTGGAACGGGCCGAGCTTCCAGAATTTTGAGGATGCCGCCCTTGAACTCAGCGATTGCGCCATCGCGCGTGAGGGCGCCTTCCGGGAATATGCACACCAGATTGCCGGCATCCAATTCGGCATTGATCCGGCGATAGGCATCTTCCAGCAATTGCGGGTCTTCATTTTTTCCGGCAATTGGAATCGCCTTTACGGTGCGGAAAAACCAACTCAATACCGGTACTTGAAAAATCTTGAAGTACATGACGAAGCGCACCGGCCGCCAGAAGGCAGCGCCCAGCACCAACGCATCGACGTAGCTCACGTGATTACAAACCACCAGCGCTGGGCCTTGGGTGGGAATTTTTTCATCGCCGACGATGCGTAAACGATAGATCAGATTGAGCAGCAGCCATGCCACAAAACGAATCAGGAATTCTGGAATCAACGTGTAGATGTAAACGGCAACTGCAATATTGACCAGCGCACACACCAGAATGACTTCAGCAGTATCAAGCCCGGCTGTGAACAATGCAGAAGCACACACAGCGCCGACCACCATCGCAAAACCGTTAAGTGCATTGTTGGCGGCTTGAATGCGAGAAATGTGAGTCTTCTCGGTGCGCGATTGTGCTAACGCGTAAAGCGGAACGATGTAAAAACCACCGGCCATGCCGGTCAAGCCGAGCGCAACAGCAACAGGCCAATCGGCGGCGAGAAATGTCTGCCAATCGAGGGTGGTGCCCGGTGCGGCGGGCGAAGCAGCGTACATCCAGCCCAGCATCAGACTGAGCCCGATGGACCCCAGTGGGACCAGTCCAATTTCGATGCTGTGGCGCGACAGGCGTTCGCACAATAGCGAACCGAATCCAACGCCGATCGCAAACACCGCCAGCAATGTGGTGACGACGGTTTCATTACCGCCCAACACTTCTTTGGTGTAGGCCGGCAGCATGGATAACACCACCGAACCCAGCGCCCAGAACCAACTGATACCCACGAGCGAGTGAAAAACCGTGGGATTTCCACGTGCGTAACGAAGCAGCGCCCAAGTACTGCGTGCAGGATTCCACTCGACCTGTAGCTGCGGGTCTGCGGCTGCAACGGAAGGGATGGCGCGGCTGGAAATAATGCCGGCGATCGCCAGCAGCATCAGCCAACCAATCAACACATTGAGCGCACCTTCAACGGCCATGATGCCGGCGAGCAACGTGCCGATGAGAATGGCGAGAAACGTGCCCGCCTCCAGCAGCGCGTTGCCACCGATCAACTCGCGCTCTTGCAGCACGCTGGGTAAATAGCCGTATTTGGCTGGGCCAAAAAATGTGGAGTGCATGCCCATCAAAAAAAGTGCAATCAACAGCAACGGCAAGCTGTGTATCCAGAAACCGGTGGCGGCCAAGCACATGATGCCTAATTCAGCAATTTTCACCCAACGCATCAGCGCGGCTTTATCAAACTTATCGGCGAGCTGGCCGGCGGTGGCCGAGAAGAGCAGAAATGGCAGGATGAACAAGCCGCCAGCTATCTGCGCAAGAATTTTTGGATCCAATGCACTGCCATAAGCGGCGGTATGGAAGGTGGCGATGATGATCAACGCATTCTTGAGCAGATTGTCGTTGAGTGCGCCCAACGCTTGGGTGATGAAGAAGGGGGCGTAACGGCGTTCGCCGAGCAAGCGGAACTGAGAGGCCATCGTGGTTCCTGGGCAATCCGTGAAAAGAAAAATTGTGGCGTGATGTTGCTGGTTATGAGGCGGCACGGCACAAGCCGACGGTCGATGGTAACGTAGGCATATCACCGAACAAACCCGTTACAGCTATGAAACCTGATCGCGATGCCATTGCTGCTGCCTTACCTGCCTGGAATTGGCAAGAGCCGCCTGTGGCGTATGCGATGGGGGGCTCGACAGCCGACACAGCAACGCCGGTGCATGACACGCTGCGTGCCTATGCGTGCTATTACCGGCTGGATCGCGTGGCACCACCGGGTGTGGTGGTGCGCCATGCGTTAGGCATGCAGGAAATTGCCGGCTATCAGATTGCTTTTCAGAGTTGGCAGCAACCACAGGCGCGCGGCACGGTGTTGTTGCTGCACGGGTACTACGATCACATCGGTATTTTTGATCACGTGATCGCGTGCGTATTGGCGGCGGGCTATGACCTGCTGGCGTTTGATTTGCCAGGCCATGGTTTGTCATCCGGCGCGCGCGCCACCATTGAAGATTTTTCTGAATACCAAAGCGTGTTATGCCAAGTGCTGACCAACATGGCGGAAAGCACGTTGGTAAAACCTTGGTTTTTGGTGGCGCAAAGCACGGGCGGCGCCATCTTCATGGACTATTTGCTTGATCGCCGCAAGGAATGCCCCACCGTGCCGTTTCAGTCGGCGATTCTTTTGGCACCCCTAGTGCGGCCGGTTCATTGGGGCATGAACAGCATGCTGCATGCGCTGCTGAAGCCGTTCACGCAAACTCTTGCGCGGAAATTTTCGGTTAATTCACATAACGAACGTTTCATGCGGTTCTTGCGAGAAGAAGATCCGCTGCAGGCGCGATTTCTTTCTGTGGCGTGGGTCGGCGCACTGAAGCGCTGGATTCCGCAATTAGAAGCGCGTCGTCCTACGGATTTTCCGTTAGTGGTGGTTCAAGGCGATGAAGACAAAACAGTCGACTGGCACCACAACCTAGGCGTTATTCGCGAGAAATTTCCGCGTGTGGATATTCACATGGTGCCGCAGGGACGGCATCAGTTAGCCAATGAATCCCCTGAGCTACAAGAACCGGTGTTTGCGCAAATTCGGCGCATGCTGGGTGAAAGGTAAATTAGACATGTCTCGTTTGCAGAATGCGCAAGGAACGCGCTCCATGGATTGGATGAGGTTGCTGAATCGTACGCGCTACCATTCCAGCGATGCGGCCCAAGATGAATTGGGCCGCTCCCCATTTCATAAAGATCACGACAAAGTGGTTTTCTCCGGTGCTTTTCGTCGATTGGGCCGAAAAACGCAGGTGCATCCCCTGTCGCGCAATGATCATGTGCACACCCGGCTTACGCATTCGCTGGAAGCTAGCTGCGTTGGGCGCTCTTTGGGCATGCGTGTCGGCGAGCAGTTACGCGATGACTTGCCGGACTGGGCGGAGCCAGCGGATCTCGGCGCCATTGTGCAAGCGGCGTGTCTCGCCCACGACATTGGCAACCCACCGTTTGGCCATGCTGGTGAGTATGCGATTCGCGACTGGTTTCAGGCGGCCGACGCGCGCGGCGTGTTGACGGCATTGTCGCCGGAAGAAAAAGCAGACCTGTTGTGTTTCGAAGGCAATGCACAAGGTTTTCGTATCGTCACGCAGATTGAATCCAATCAATTTGCCGGCGGCATGCGTCTAACCAGCGCGACCTTGGGCGCATTGATGAAGTATCCGTTCTCGTCGCGTTATGCCACGCATGGAAAATACGGCGTATGCCGCAGTGAACTGCATATTTTTCGCGAAGTGGCAGACCGGCTTGGGCTGCTGCCGTTGGATGCGGCAGGCCAAGATGGCGGGCATGAAAAGTGGTGTCGGCACCCGCTCGCATATCTCACGGAGGCAGCCGACGATGTGTGTTATGCGGTGATTGATCTCGAAGACGGCAACGAGATGGACATCATCGGCTATGACGAAATCGAGCCGATTTTCAGTGCATTGTCTGCCGCTGCGCGGCCGCCAGCCGCAGGCATGTATTCGGATCGGCGTCGGTTGGGCGCTTGGCGTGGCAAGGTGATTGACCGCTGTGTGACGGAAATTTCGGCGGCGTTTGTTCGTCATCAGGATCAGTTGCTGGCGGGGACACTGCAGGGCGACCTGATCGATTACTGCGATGTGAGCGTGCGTGACGGTATTCGTGCCGCCAAAACGTTGGCGCGTGAAAAGATATTCAACAACCACCGGAAAACAGAAATCGAGATTGGTGCGTTTTCCACCATTGCCGTGTTGCTGGAAGCCTATTCGGGCGCCATCCATGAGTTGCATGCGCGAGGTGAATCCAGTTTTCGCAATCGAAAGCTGCTGGGATTGATCAGCAATCGCAAGCCGGAGGCGGGTGAGCCGATGTACCAGTCCTATTTGCGGATCGTTGATTTCATCGCCGGTATGACGGACAACTTTGCCATCGGTCTGGCGCACCAGATCACGGGCAACCGCTACGACTGAACGAGGCCGCCGTGTGGCTTTGAGTGGGGTGTCATCAGGCGTCGAGCGTCGAGCGTCGAGCGTTGAAAGCGTTCCCCGTACCCGGGAGGAGTAAGGCGAATCCCGGAAGCGAGGTGCTAGAAAACCTAGAAAATCCAGAAAAGACAGTTAAATAAAAAAGGGGCCGATTGGCCCCTTTTTGGTTTCAAACAGCGCGTTGCGGGATTACATTCCTAGCAAGCTCTTCGTCTTCGTTTTACGAATTTCTTTCTCATTCTGCCATTCGACGATGCCACTCTGCATATGCACCAGTTTCAGCGTGAACTTGTAGTACACGTCCTTGGTGCTACCGGCATTTTTGACGATGCTCGACATGTTGCCGATTAGCATGTATTCCGCGCCAATTTGCGCGCCCATGCGCACCATTTTCTTCGGATCAACCATGCCGGATTCATCCTGGAAGCGCAGTTGTTCCTGAATGGCCGGCATCGTCGTCATGTCGATGAAGCGGAATTTACCGGAATTGATGATCTTAGTTTGGATGGTGTCGGTGATCGATTCGGTATCGATATGTTCGGTGGTCTTGTTTTTGATCTTATCGACGACGATCACCGGACGCCGCTGGCTGGTGACTTGTTCGATGGGCGGGAAGGCCAGCAAATCATCGACCATTTTGGCAGCGATCATCTGAAGGTCGGTCGAGCCGAAATCGGTGTTGACGGTTTCGGTGGCTTGGGCGTCGCCATAACCCACTTTGTTGGCGCAGCCGCTAATGAGCACGGCGGCGCCGATGAGGGTGGCGGCAAGGATACGGTTCATGGTGATTCTCCTGCGGGTTGCGTGATTGGCATGATATTCAAAGCGGATAGACCTGCGTCAGCAGCCGTCCGTTCACTTCAATAGCGCGAACGATGATGGTTTTGCCGGCGGTGACGTCCAGTTGCACCGGCGTGCTGCCGGTGCCGGTGACCAGTTCCAGCGTTTGCTGGCCAGCCGGCATCTCCAGACGGAACCCCTGACCGTGCGCGGGCAGGGTTAGCCAACTGCGCAGGTCAGCTTGTTCGGAGATGGTGTTGTACAGATTGGCGGCGAGTTGCGCGAACGCGCCACCTTGATCGGCAGCCTGTTTCTGCATTTCATATTTGGCGCGGGCGCGCAGCACTTGTCGCACCAAGATGCCGACCATTTTTTCGCGTTGGGTTTTGGCAGCCAATGCACCGTTATCCGCCAGCGGGAAAGTCTGCGTGCTGGTGGTGCCGTAGCGCAGCCCCAGTGGTCGTGGCGCAACATAATCGCTGCCGCTGTAGATGGGCACTTGTATGGTGGTGACGCTGCCGTTGGCGGTCGGGATGCTCAAGCCGACTGGGGATTTTTCCGGCACGAG
Source organism: uncultured Pseudomonadales bacterium (assembly GCA_964574995.1). GTDB lineage: Bacteria > Pseudomonadota > Gammaproteobacteria > Pseudomonadales > JADFDG01 > JADFDG01. Next base: position 95,421 of record CAZNPF010000001.1, read on the forward strand.
ATCCTGCTCATACAACACGACCACGACGCCCGTACGTGGCGGTAAACGTGAACCGCTGAAATAGCGATTGAGTCGGATGACGTCATCACGCAGCGATGAATTTTGCGGCGACATCTCCAGCGTCTTTTTGAAGTCGACCATGGCGTCGTTGTATTCGCCCTGAGCTTCTTCGATCACGGCGGCGGTGTAGAACGCGTAGCCGTTTTGGAAAGCGTTTTTCACTTTGCCGGCGAGCGTGTCCATGCCAGCGAAATACTGATCGTATTTGTCGACATCCACGTCATTGTTTTTGGCGCGTTCCTGCTGCTCGGCAATTTCTTTGTCGTGCTTCAGCTCCATTTGCCGTTGCACCAGTTGCGCGCGCCGCAGTTCGACGTTGGCGCCTTCGAGATCTCTCAGCGCGAGGTAGTTGAAGACCTGATACAGGTGAACGAGTGTGCGTTCGTACGGCGGTGCTTTATAAGGGAGCGCATTGTCATTGGAGACCATCGAGGCCGCGAAGGCTGTCGCACCGCTGGCTGTCAGCCTAGCTTTGTCATCGGCGGCATCCATGCGCGACAGCACTTCTTCGAAATCGGCCTTGCTCGCGGCGAAATCACCCTGCAATTGCTCGATACGCCCGCGCTCCATCAGGTAGAGCGTGGCGTCGGCGGTGGTACGTCGGTTATCGAGTTTTTTGAGGACGGTGACGGGGTCCCCGGTGCCGCCAGCACCGGGGGTGGCCGTCAGGGCGGCGCGGAACGTGAGCGCCTGCTGGGGGTAAGGCGAGAACAAGCCGCTGGCAGCGCAGCCGTTGAGCAGCAGGGTGGCAACAATCAGCGGTAGCAGGCGTAGCGGCATGTCGCGTCATCCAATGACCAAGGGTTGGAATCCTAGAACAGTACCCGGGTCCTGATGGTTCCCTCAATCCCAGTGAGCTTTTCCATGGCCAGTTTGCTGTAACCGGCGTCCACATCCACGACCACATAGCCGATCTTCGCGTTGGTCGACAGGTACTGGCCGGAGATGTTGATGTTGTTCTCGGAGAACACCGTGTTGATCTTCGAGAGTACGCCGGGCACGTTGTGGTGAATGTGCATCAGGCGATGGGCGCCCGGATGCTCCGGCAGTGCAACTTCCGGGAAGTTCACGGCGGTGAGCGTGGTGCCCGTATCGCTGTAACGCACGAATTTCTCAGCGACTTCCAAGCCAATATTGGCTTGAGCTTCGGCAGTGGAGCCGCCGATGTGCGGCGTCAGAATCACGTTGTCGAATTTGCGCAACGGCGAAACAAATTCTTCATCGTTGGCTTTCGGCTCGGTTGGAAACACGTCAAACGCGGCGCCGACTAAACGCTGCTCGGCCAGCGCTTCGCAGGCGGCATCGATATCGACGCAGGTGCCGCGTGCGGCGTTGATGAAAATCGAGCCGACTTTCATTTTCTTGAACTGCTCGCGACCCATCATCATTTTGGTGCTCGGCAATTCCGGCACGTGCAGGGTGACGATGTCTGCAGTTTCCAGCAGTTCATCCATCGAATTCACTTGACGCGCATTGCCCAGCGGCAGCTTGGTGACCACGTCGTGGAAGATGACTTTCATGCCGACGGATTCGGCCAACACCGATAGCTGAGTGCCGATGGAGCCGTAGCCAACGATGCCCAGCGTTTTGCCGCGCGCTTCCCACGAGTTGTCCGCGGATTTGACCCACTCGCCACGATGCGCTTTGGCATTTTTCTCAGGAATGCCGCGCAACAGCAGGATGGATTGCGCAATCACCAGTTCGGCGACCGAGCGCGTGTTGGAGTAGGGGGCATTGAATACCGGCACGCCTTTGAGCATGGCGGTGCCCAAGTCGATTTGATTGGTGCCGATGCAGAAGGCGCCGATGCCGATGAGTTTTTTGGCTTCCGCCAGTACGTCGCCGGTGAGTTGGGTGCGTGAGCGCAGACCGACGAAGTGCGCATCGGCGATGGCTTTTTTCAGGTCATCGCCCACCAGCGCTTTCTTGTGGTAATCGATGTTGGTGTAGCCATTGCGCTTGAGGGTATCGAGCGCGGTCTGATGCACGCCTTCCAGTAGCAGGAACTTGATCTTGTCTTTTTCGAGGGAAATCTGGGGCGATGACATCAGGCGATCTCTCCAAGGCGCACGGCGCCGGCTAAATAGGTCCGGAGGCTGGGAAACAGGGGGCGCGAAGCATAGCACGCACCCCTCGAGGAGCCCGGTATTTCCGGGGCTTTTGGCCGACCGTCCGGTCCACGCCGGGGGCTGGAAAAAGGGCTGCGTGATAGCATCCGCCTCCAATTTCCACTACTGCCATTCCCACGGGCTTGCAGCCAGCCGGCCGAGCCTTGTTGTTCTTGGAGCCTGCCTTGTCTCGCCTGACCGCTACGCAGATTGCCGATTTGTTTCGCCCCGTGGTGAAGCGTGTGCTCACCGATGCCGATAGCCTCCAGCGTTACGGGCGCGACTGGACGCGGGCGCAAGACCCGGCGCCGGCGTGCATTGTGTTGCCGGCGTCGGTGGACGAAGTGCAGGCCATCGTGACATTGGCCAACGCGCAGCGCATTGCGCTGGTGCCGTCGGGGGGACGCACCGGTCTGTCGGGGGGCGCCATGGCAGCGCAAGGCGAAGTCGTCGTGGCGCTGGATGCGATGAACAAGGTGCTGGATTTCAATGCACTGGATCGCGCCGTGCGTGTGCAGGCGGGCGTCGTCACGAAGCAGTTGCAGGCGTTTGCCGAAGAAAAAGGCCTGTATTACCCCGTGGATTTTGCCTCGGCCGGTTCCTCGCAGATCGGCGGCAATATCGGCACCAATGCGGGTGGCATCAAAGTCATTCGTTACGGCATGACGCGCAACTGGATCTCCGGGCTGAAAGTCGTCACGGGCAAGGGCGATGTGCTGGAGCTCAATAAAGGGCTTGCGAAGAACGCCACCGGTTATGACCTGCGCCATTTGTTCATTGGCAGCGAAGGCACCTTGGGCATCGTGGTGGAAGCGACCGTGCAGTTGGCGCGTGCGCCACAAAATCTCACGGCGTTGGTGCTGGGAGTGCCGGATTTCGATGCGGTGATGAACGTGTTGCACGCTTATCAGGAAAAACTGGACCTAACCGCGTTCGAGTTTTTCAGCGAGAAAGCGATGCGCCATGTCCTCGCGCACGGCGTGCCGCGCCCGTTCGACACGGAAGCCCCATTCTATGTGTTGCTGGAATTCGAGAACCTTTCGGACGACATTGGCGCGATCGCGCTGGCGCTTTTTGAATCGAGCGTTGAAAAAGGCTGGGTGATCGACGGTGTGATGAGCCAGTCGGACACGCAGTTGAAGAATTTGTGGGCGCTACGCGAACGGATCAGCGAGTCGATCAGCAAATACACCCCGTACAAAAACGACATTTCGGTCACGGTGGCCAATGTGCCGTCTTTCGTGAAAGAGGTCGACGATATCGTGCAGGCGAATTACCCGGATTTCGAGATCGTGTGGTTCGGCCATATCGGTGACGGCAATATGCACTTGAACATTCTCAAGCCCGAGGGTGTGGCGCGGGAGGACTTCCTGCAGAAGTGTAAGAAGGTCAGCGATTGGGTTTACGGCGCCGTGCAGAAATATCACGGCTCGATTTCTGCCGAGCACGGCCTGGGCAACATCAAAAAGCCGTTTCTGCACTACACCCGTGATGAAACCGAACAGGTTTATCTGCGCGCGGTGAAGCAGGTGTTCGATCCGAACGGCATCATGAATCCGGGCAAGGTCATTTGAGGTTGGCATGAGCAAATACTTGAGTCGCGCAGCAACGCTTGCGATCTTCGTTCTGATCGGCGGCTGCGCCACGTCGGTCCCGCCGGACGTGGTCAAAGGCTACCGTACGGGTCAGATCATCGAGGATTACTGCGCAGAGCGTGGTGCGAAAAAAGGCGAAGCCTGGATTTTGGCGTGTACGAATGAAGTGGCCTATTCGGTGAACTCGGGTCGCTTTTGTCAGTCTTGTGCGGACAAAGGCGGCAGCTTGAACGAGTGCCTGCGCACGGCGGATCAGTGGCATGAGACCGCCAAGAAAAATGCTCCGGAGGGAGAGCGTCCGGCCATTCCGCTGACGTGTGCGAAAACGAGCGTCAGCTGCATGGGTTATCCCGACAGCTTCACGGAGCGCAACATGCAAGCCAGCAAGGATTCGCGCGCCAAGGTCGATGTGGACAGCTACGCGGGCGCGTATTGTCCGAAAATTGTTCCCTCGCGCTGAGCGCGACGGTTTTGAGATTAGGCGCGTGAATAGTTTCCAGTTTCGTGGTGACGGCGTCATTGGCGGTTTGTCGATCGGAAAAATTGTCTGTGTCGGCCGCAATTACGCCGAGCACGCCAAGGAGCTGAATAATCCGGTGCCGGCTGAACCGATTCTGTTTATCAAGCCGGGCAGTGCTGCCGTGTCCATGCATGAGCCCATTGCGGTGCCGCGTGGGCAGGGTGCCTGTCATTTTGAAACCGAGATGGCGGTGTTGATTGGCACGTCGCTGAAAAATGCCACGGAGAGCCAGGCGCGTGCGGCCATCGTTGGCATCGGTCTCGGTCTGGATCTCACGCTGCGTGAGGTGCAAGACGGCCTAAAAGCCAAAGGTCTGCCTTGGGAGAAAGCGAAAGCATTCGATGGTGCTTGCCCGCTCTCGCGTTTCGTGGCCGCGTCGCAGGTGTCGGATCTGCAAAATGTGCGTGTACGTTTGTTTGTAAACGATGAGCCACGGCAGGACGGCAACACGGCAGACATGCTGACGCCGGTGTTGTCACTTATCACCTATATATCCAGTTTTTTCACGCTGGCACCGGGCGATGTCGTGATGACGGGAACGCCGAAAGGCGTTGGTCCATTAAATCCCGGCGATACGTTACGCGTGGTGTTGGGTGAAGAGTTACTGAGTGTGGAAACGGAGGCGGTATGAGTGAAGTGGATGTGGTCATCGCCTTGCGTCTGCCGGAAGCGCCGCGTAACGCGGTCATCGTCAGCGCGTTGAAAAAATTGCATAGTGCAACACCCGACATCGCGGCCCTCAATGCGTTGAGGGCGCTACCGGATCCAGCTGGCGCGCTGTTTGCCAAAGCATTTCGCGAAGAATCTGCGCAGCGGTTTCGAGTATTTGATTTTGTGACGCGTGGACCGCAGGTGGCTTTTTCACTGGTTTTGTTGGCGGACACGCTGGATACCGCTTTCGTGCATTTATTGCAGGCCTTTGAGGCGGCGGGCTGCCGTCGCATCGAGGCGACGGCCAAAGCCGATGAGCTTGCGCGGCATTACACCTGCGCCGGCGGCAAGGTGGAGTGGTCGAGTGAGCGCGGCGACGAAGGCATTTCGGATGATGCCAGCGATGATTCAGCCGATGACGACTGAGTCATCCAGCGAGGCATGAGCGCATGAGTTGGATCGAATATCAACGCAGTATCTTGGCCGACGACGTGCGCAACGATTTGTTCGAGCGTGCGTTGACGGCGGCGATACGTCCTGGCGAGACCCGAGTGGTCGACATCGGTAGCGGTACCGGCTTTCTCAGTTTTCTGGCGGCGCGGCTGGGCGCGGCAGAAGTCGTTGCCATCGAGCACAACGAGCAGCTGATGGCGCTCGCGCAGCAGTTGGCCAAAGCCAACCGCATCAAAGGCATCACTTGGCTGGGTTGCAACAGCGCTGAGGTCGTCGAGTCTTCGCCGATGGATCTGGTGGTTTCGGAAACACTGGGCAACTATGCGTTGGAAGAAAACATCCTTGAAATTCTGCGCGATGCAAAACGATTCTTGACGCCAGGTGGCACGTTGATGCCGCGGATGATCGAGCAATTTGTTGCGCCGGTGGCGAACCCTGCATTCCATGCTGAATTGGCAAGCTGGGATCGTGTGGGGTTTGGCCTGGATTACAACGTTGCGCGTGTGATGGGCTTCAACAATCTCTACGTGCGCCGCTTTGCGCCGGCCGATCTCATCGGCACGGCAAAAGAGCCGGGTGTGTGTTGGGATCGCGTCAATTTGCTTGGGAAGTATTCGAGCGTGCGCAAAGGGGAAGCCGTATTTGTCGCCCCAAAAGCGCAAGCCGTCGCCGGCTTCGCTAACTGGTGGCGAGCGGAATTGATCCCCGATCTTTGGCTGTCCACTTCGCCGTACGAGCCGGCCACGCACTGGGAACAGATTTATTTCCCTGTTGCGGATGTCATCGACATGCGTGCTGGCGATGAAGCGTCCATTGCCATCACATCAGATTCGAGCGATGGATATGGTTGTCTGCTCGCTTGGACCGTCACGCATCGTCGCGATGGCGCAGTGCTGTCAAAACAGCGTTACGACATTCGAAAGGGCGGCTGATCGCGTCAGAGCCGCTTGCGCATTGTTTGGCGCTTTGTCGTTCAACGCGGAATATTCAGCACCTCACGCAGGGCCTCCACCAGCATCAGTTGTTCCAATTTATCGCGCATAGATTCTGGGCTCTGCATTTGCATGCGCACGAGATAGGGCTGTATTTCGTCCGGAATGTGTGGGTGCGTGGTCGACACCAAGAGCTGCTGCAGGAACGCGAGTGTGTCATCCGTTGTGGCGCGCAGTTTCTTTAGCGCCTTTCCGAGCACCAACTCCTCGTCGGTGAAGTCGTGCCCGAAGGGGAAGGGTGGAAAATGCGTTCGCTGTGGGGCCAGCATGGCGGTAATGCTGGCAGGCAAGTTCCGCCGATATTCCTCTGGCAAGGTGTAATCGACAGCGATTTTCCCGGCCGCCTTGGCCTGCGCCAGCAACTCATCTTGGAATCGCGAGTCGGCAATTTTCAGCATGGCAATGATGACTTCGGAATCGGTTTTCCCGCGCAGATCGGCGATGCCGTATTCCGTAATGTAGATGTCACGCAGGTGGCGTGGAATCGTGATGTGGCCGTAGCTCCAAACGATATTGTTGGATACGGTGCCGCCTTTGTTGCGGGTGGAACGCAACAAAAGAATGGATCGTGCACCAGGTAATTCGTGCGCCATGGCCACAAAGTTGTACTGACCGCCGACACCGCTGACGACTTGTCCGTCCGGTAAGCCGTCGGATACCGCAGCGCCGAGCAACGTCGCGGTGAACACCGTGTTGATGAAGCGAGCGTCCCGACGTTGGGCATGTTTGAGGTCTTGCTCACCGTAAAGTGCGTTGACGTAACTGATGCGTGTCATGCCGATGCTGGCGCGCGTGGCTTCATCCAGCGCATAGAGTTCGCGATAAAACGAGGGCGGGCCGAGGAAAAATCCGCCGTGCATCACGATGCCGCCTTGCAGTCGCTCGCCCAAACCGGATTTACCGAGCGCGCGCAGGGTGGATTCATCGTCGAGATTGGCCGGCACGCGTGCGCCGTCTGGTAATAACAGTTCGCCTTGGTGCAGTGATACGTCGGGTGTGAACACGCCGAATCGTTTCAATTCGGCCAGCGAGTTCGACGTTAATTTTGCGCGCAATCCGTTCTCGACTAGGAGCTCTAGCAGGTGCCGATTGACGGTTTCCGTGATGCGTCTTTCGTTGAGAAGCTTTTGCAGGATCGGGTGATCGTAAACACGGCGCTTGAGAATGCCGGCTTTCATCAGTTCGAAAAATCCAGACACGAACATCTCGCTGGATCCATATAAACCTTCTTGGAAGGGTTCCAGCCCGCCTTCGGCAGCAATCAACGTTTGGCTCTGGCGCAGTTCGCCGCTCTCACCTAACGCTTTTCGATAGACGTCATTTTCACGATCACGCAGCAGGCAGGCGTGAACGATGGCATCGCCCAGCGCGCCGATGCCGATTTGCAAGGTGCCGCCATCACGAATGAGGGTGCTGGCGTGCAGCCCAATGGCATAGTCGGCATCACCCAGCGATAAGTTGGGCGCACCGAACAATGTTGGCGAGGGCGTTGGCTCGTCGAGCATGACGTCGAAAAAGTCGGGCGCTATTTCTGCGTCATTGACCATGAACGGCAGGTCTTCATGCGGGACGCCAATCGCCAAAAACTTTTCACCGCGCTGTCTTCGCTCGATGAGCTCCGGATACATGTCCAGCGTGACTTCTGGATTGCAAGACAGTGAATAACGTGTTTCGCCATTTTCGACACGTCGAGCGATCAACTGTGCGAGCACGTTGACGCCACGTAGCAAAAGATCGCGCGGCGCATAGGTGTAATTAGTGCTGATATAGTTTTGTTGCGCATGGTCATTGCCAACCAGTGCGCCAGATTTGAAAAAGAACTCACAGACTTTGATGTTGTCGGGGACCGTACCAGTACGCATGTCCAGCATGTAGTCGAGTTCTTCGTGGCTGCCAAATACACGCTCGATAAATGGCTGCATGAAGCGCGATTCCAGCCCCGGACTTGGCTGCGGTCGTTCCAGTGATAGCGCCGTGAGAATTTCTAATGAAATCGAACGATCACGTTTGGCTCGACGATAGAGCGCATTCACCAGCCGGTTGGGTTTGCCAATGCCAAGCGGAACGCCCAGCACGATGCGAGGCCCGACCGTGGCCAAGATGTGGTCGACACACGCTTCCAATTCTCGGAATTGTTGGCCATGAAATAGTGATGAAGTGCCTGGCCGCATGATCTCAATGACCTCGAGTGTTTTTGGGTCGATACGATGCCTATAATCTTGGCACTTCACGCCGGACTCAACCGGCCCGAATCAAGTTTTCGTGTGTTTGCGGCCCACTGACGTCTTTTGGCACGGGGATATCGAATGAAAGTATTTGCTTTGTTGTTGGCGTGCATGGTTGCGCTGACACCGTCACTGGCGATGGCCGGCAAAAAGGGGGTGTATTACGCCTTACCCGAGGCCGACAAGACACGTACCGACCTCGCCACGGTGATCTTGCCAGAAGCCATAGACATCCAAATGGTGGATGGCATCGAATATCCGGGTTTTAAAAGCCTGTTTCGCCGCGGTGATATTCAGGTGAAGGTGACGCCCGGCGAGCATCAGATAGCGCTCAAATACAATCAAAAGTTCGAGTGGGGCGACCATCAACACGAATTCGTGCGCTCCAAAGTGTTGGTGTTGGGTTTTACGGCAGAGCCAGGCAAAATCTATCGCGTTGAGCACGATAACTTCCGTACGGTGGATGAAGCGCGAGTAGGCGTGCAGAACCTGTCGCTGCGCATGAAAGACGCGGCGGGTAACAGCGTGGTCTTCGGAGCTGCGCAAGTGAGCACGAATTGGCAAGGCGAAGAAACCGTCATGAAACGTACGGATCTGGTGTCGCCAGACGCGGCGGCAGCGGCATTGGCGGCGCGTGCGGCCGCCTCATCTGCTACCGCAACTCCCGCGATTTCCGCCGCAGCGGTCACAGCATCTGCGGCGACAGCAATGCCGGGGCAGGCCGCGACGGGCGCCGCGTTCGAATCGCTGAAATTTACGTGGCAGAACGCCAGCGAAGCAGACCGCGCTGCGTTTCGTGCGTGGATAAACACCGCGCCGGCCCCTTGATGCGCCGCTCATAAAAAAGGCCGCAATACGCGGCCTTTTTGTTATCAGGTGAAGAATTATTCTTCCGCGTCTTCGTCGGGCGCGCGCGCAGTCTCTCGCTCCCATTTACTTTCGTCGGCAGCGACCGTCACGACATTACCGCCACGTTTCAGAAAGGCTTCCATGTCTGCCTGCAATTTAAGACGCGCTTCTTCTTTGGCGCTCACGGTCAATGAAGTAGGGTCAATTTCCTCTTCATGCTTTTTGGCGGCGGCTTTGTTCTCGACGGCTTCGGCTTCTTCCTCGCCGTCTAAACCATCTTCAAGCGCCTTCTCTTCTTCGGTGCTTTCGTCTTCGTTTTCGTCTTCGTCCCACATGGCCTTACCCTCGAAGCGATGTTTCTGCGCGTGGCCGGCTGCTGGGCAGCGCGACGGGCGCGAATCTTAAGGAACCCGTGAGCCGCATCCAAGATGCCAGCACCGATTCATACAGTGCCTATTTTAAAAATCCAGACCGGGTCGAAATGCAAGCGCGGTTTGTGCTGATGGAGTGACCTCACAGACCGGCGGCAGCGCAGGTGCAGTGCTGATAAGTAGTGGCCTCACAGACCGGCGGCAGCTCAAGTGCGGTACTGATTGCGCCATGTCACGATGTTCCGGGTGACGCCGTCCAGCAGGCGTTGTCGACATTCGCGGCTGATCCATGCGTTGTGTGGCGTGATGATCAGGTGGGGCAGGCCGGCCGCGATCAACGGATGATCGGGCGGCGGCGGTTCCTGCGACAGCACATCCAACGCCGCACCGCCCAGCGATCCGTCGCGCAATGCCGCCAGCAGCGCGGCCTCATCGACCAATCCACCGCGCGCGGTGTTGATTAAAAAACTGCCGGGCTTCATGGCGCGGAGCGCCTCCGCATTGATCAAGGTGCGCGTGTCTGGCGTCAGTGGGCAATGTAACGACAGATAATCCGTTCGCGACAAAAAGTCCCGCCACGCGACACGCGGCCAAGGCAGTTCCGATGTGACGGGGCGATTAGGCAACTGCGCGACAATGACCGTCATTCCAAATGCTTCACCGAGTTTGGCTACACGTGTACCGAGATCGCCGGCGCCGACGATGCCCAATGTTTTTCCGGCGAGTTCCTGTGCCGGATGATTCATTAGACAGAACATGCTGCTGCGCGACCAGTCGCCGCGCTGTACGTCCTCGTGGTAACGATGCCATTGCGTGGCCAGCGCCAGCATCAGTGCCAAGGTGTGTTGCGCGACGGCCGCAGTGGCGTAGTGCGTGACGTTTCGTACGGCAACGCCTGCCGCGTGCGCGGCATCGAGGTCCACGTTATTGGTGCCGGTGGCGCAGACGCAGACCAATTTTAGTTGTGGATTGGCGCGAAAATGCTCGGCGGTAATGAGTACTTTGTTGCTGACGGCCACAGTGGCACCGATGAGCCGCGCCGCCGTGTCTTCGGGCCGGGTGCCGTCGTGGAAGTCCCAGCTCGTCAGCGCCGTACGCAACGCCGTGAAATCCAACTCATCGGGACGCATGGTGGCGGTGTCGAGAAATACGCCGTGCATTGCCAAGGTTCCTGTGCGGAGGTTTGGTTGGCAAACAGTATAGGTCGCTGCTGTCGAGCGGCCCACGCATACGTCACCGAAGGATCAGGTTATGCATAATCGACCGATGGATCTTCAAGCGTTGATTGCGGAATTGCAGGCAGACCCGTTGATTGCCGACATGCAGCGTTCGGGCAACCGACCGCGTGTCGGCGTGAGCGCTTGCTTGCAGGGCGAACCGGTGCGCTACGACGGTGATCATCGACGAGTGACATTGCTTGCCGATGTATTGCCACTGTTTGTGGACTGCGTGCCGCTGTGCCCGGAAGTGGCCATCGGTTTGGGTGTGCCACGGCCCGCGATTCAGCGTGTGCGTCTGGCCAATGGGCGAGAGTTGGTGCGCGGTGTGGAAGATCGCACGCGTGAGGTGACGGCGGCATTGGATGACTACGCGCGGCAGATCGCTGCGACGCAGCATTTGCATGGCTATGTGCTCAAGGCGCGATCACCCAGCTGTGCCCCCGGTAACGCGCCCGTGTTCGATGAGGCGGATCAGATTGTCGCAACCGGCTGGGGTCGCTATGCCGAGGGTATTCGTCGCGCTTTTCCCGAAGTACCGATTTGTGACGAAGAATCGCTGGCCACGCCGGGTTCTTTGGTGGCGTTCATTCGCAGCGCCTGTCGCCTATTGCGTGATTGATTGCTGCGATAGGGGAGATAGCTATTTTCAATGAGGCGAATCCCTGCGACATAAGGCATGCTTATCTCGCCCAATGCGTTTTACCCGTCCCTCGACAGGAGTAGCCCTCATGGATATTGGCATCAGCGATAAAGACCGTAAGAAAATTTCCGATGCGTTATCTGCTTTGCTGGCAGACAGTTTTGTGTTGTATCTGAAAACGCATAATTTCCACTGGAATGTGACCGGCCCGCAGTTTAGCTCGCTGCATAATCTGTTCATGACGCAATACACCGAACAGTGGAATGCACTGGATGCGATTGCGGAGCGAATTCGCGCCCTCGGTTTTCCGGCGCCAGGTTCTTTTGCGGCGTACGCAAAACTGTCGAGCATTCCCGAGGAAACTGGCACGCCGCCGTCACAGGACATGATCCGCCAGTTGGTGTCGGCGCAGGAGGCGGTAGCACGTACGGCGCGCCTCGCATTCCGAGTCGCTGACGATGCGGATGATCAGCCCAGCGCAGACATTTGCACGCAGCGCATGGATCTTCATGAAAAGAATGCGTGGATGTTGCGGTCTTTGCTGGAAGATGGCGTGACCAGCACTGGAAAGCTGGCAATCGCGACGAAGCCCAAGAAAAAGTGAGGCGAGCGCTGGGCGAGTCGACAGGAGTCGCCCAGCGTCAAGGATTCTTCACGCTTTTTTCGCGAACAGTTGGTGCACGTTTTCAGGCGGCCGGCCCAGAATGGCTCGGCCGTCGCGCACCACGATGGGCCGCTCCAGTAAGCGAGGATTTTTCACCAACACATCGAGCCATTGATCGTCGCTGTAGCCGTTGTCTGTCGACAGCTCCAGCTCCGAAAACAAAGCTTCTTTGGTGCGAATGATCTGTAAGGGCTTGAGGCCAAGCATTTTGCAAATATCGCGCAACTGCTTTTTAGTGGGCGGCTCCGACAGATATTCAATGACGTGCGGCGCCGAATCGTGCTCGTGCAGCAATTGCAGTGTTTCACGGCTCTTGGCACAGCGGGGGTTGTGATAGATGGTCGTCATGAGGTTTCCTGCGACACGCGCTGTCGCGATAGGCAATCTGTGGGGTATCCGCAACACTGGTGCCGAGTAGACTACCAGCCTCCGTTGCCGAAGGATCTGCCATGTCACCTGTCGTGCTCACTGTCTTGATGGCGCTCGCCTCATTGGTTTTCGGCCTGTTTATGGGCATGTGGCTGGGCGCCTCGCGCGCCAAGCATGCGGAATCGCGCCTAGAAGAAGAACTCCGCCAGCAGATTGCCGGGTTGGAAATGCGGATGGCCGATTTTCAATTGGCTTCGCGTGAGGCCGGCGAGCGTCGTGCGCGTGCCGAGGCGGACGCCGAAGCGCTGCGCCGCCAAGCGGTGAGTGCAGAGGAATCTCATCACAAGCAGCTCGCTGAGCGGGACGGTTTTTTTCAGCGGCAATTTTCTGAATCGAAAGAAAGTCATCAGCGTCAGATTGATGAGCTCAAAGACGGTCATGCTCGTATGCTGGTCGATTTGCGTAGCGGGCATGACAAAGCGCTGCTGGATCTCAAGGAATCGTTCAAGGCGATGTCGGCCGATGCGCTCAAGGAAAACACACCGGCTTTTCTCGCCTTGGCGCAAGAAAATTTGGGCAAGCTACAAGCCGAAGCCAAGGGTGATCTGGAAACCCGCAAGAAAGAAATTGAAGCGTTGCTCAAGCCACTACAGGAGCAACTAACCGGTTATCAGTTGCTGTCGCAGCAAGGCCAAAAAACCATTGGCGAAGTCGTGCAGCAGTTAGGCGACCTGAAAAAATCCAATGAAACGCTGGCCAGCGAGACGCTGCGTTTTCGCACAGTGTTGAAATCCAGTCAGGCTCGTGGCAAATGGGGCGAGGCGACGCTACGGCGCGTGGTGGAATCCGCCAATATGAGTGCGCATGTCGATTTCGATGTGCAGGTCAGTGAGGGCGACTCACGGCCGGACATGATCGTGAAGTTGCCAGAAGATCGGATGATTATCATCGATGCCAAGGTGCCCGATTTAGATTTCATCGAGGCCATGGAGTCGGTTGATGCGGAAACGCGTGAGCAATCCATGCGGACGCACGCGCAGAAACTCAAGCAGACCATCCGCGATTTGGCTGCGCGCAATTACCCGCAGAAGTTTCCCAATTCATTGGATTATGTCGTGTTGTTTCTCCCGGCCGAATCATTGTTCAGTGCCGCTTTGGAGGGCGACCAGAACTTGCTCGATTGGGCGGCTCAGCAACGGATCATGATTGCGACGCCGGCATCGCTGATTGCGCTGCTGCGCTCGGTCAGCATGAGTTGGCAGCAATATGCGCAGACGCAAAATACGCGTCTGATCGCAGATACGGCTAAAGAGCTTTACCAGCGCGTGGCCACGTTCTACGACCATGTGGCCAAAATCGGTCGCGCTCTGCGCGGCGCCACCGACGCCTATAACGATGCGGCTGGCAGTTACGATCGGCGCGTACGTCCGACGGGTGAGCGTTTGCTGGAATTGAAGGTGGATGACAGCGGCAAGGAGCTTCCGGTCATCGAATCCATCGATGAGCGACTGCGACTAAAAGATACGCCCTGACCGCAGCGCACATACGCTGCAGCAGGCGACATATCCCAGATAAAAATGTTGCCGGTCTATCGGCCAAACTTGCCAAGAATTTTTCCAGGCAAGCCGGCGAATCGATGAATGTCATCCACCTGGCCGCCAATCGCATCGACATGCGTGACGACACGGTCAATGCGCAGCGTCAGCTGATCAATGTGGCCGGGAATACGCTCCATGTTTTCCACCACGCGCATGATGCGATGCGCCATCACCAGATATTCCAGCGCGGCACGAATGACTGCCATTGCGATCAATAGCACAAACGGCGAAACGGCCAGCACAATAAATCCAGCAATGACTGAGAACAGAAAGCTGACGGCAACGATACCTGCAATCACCACGACGGCCGCCAATACCATCAGGATATAAAACAGCGGCAGCAGTTGCATGGTTAGATAGCGGTTGAATCGCCAGTCTAAAAGACCGCCAAGCAGTGACTCGTCAGAAGGTTCGTTCATGTTTTCCTCCGGCTGTGGAGATGCTGGTTTGTTATTTTTCCGGCTTTCATTTGGCGTTGTGTGTGCCCGTTAAGGTGCCGGCTTGGACGGCGTCAACACTTGCTGCACGGTTCCTTGTACGCGTAGCGGATTGCAGTCGCTGATTTTAACTTCACCTTCGAGCATGTTGCTGCGTGAATATTCGCGGAAGTGGCAGACATTTTCTTTTGGGTCCCAGCTTTCTACCCAGAGGTTATCGCCTTTCCACGTGACCCCCAGATGATAGGTGCCTTCTTGCGCCGATATGGGCATCACGCCGCCGAAGCGCTTGACGAAGATTTGTTCGAAATAGAAAAAGTAAGTCAACGTGCCGACGACTGCGACCAACAAAGCCAAGAAAAACCCGGCTTGCCAGAGTTTGAAGCGAACGCCCAAGCCCAAAAATACAATGGCAGTGATGGCAACCAATACCGTCCAGTACAAGTACGTGATCATGTTTTCTCCGCGTGAATTACGTTGCGTGATGGGTGATGGTTGAAATGAAAAGCTCAGTGTGCCGAAAACTCGCGTAAGAGCTGCCAATGTGAAGGTGTGTCACCCAGCACGTAAAAGTCAGGATTCAGCAAAGAATCTTTGCGGTTATATCGCAACGGTTTAAGTTCTGCATCCAGCAGTGATCCGCCGGCCGCTTCCACGACGGCCTGTGCGGCGGCGGTATCCCACTCACTGGTGGGGCCTAGCCGCGGATAAATATCGGCTGCGCCTTCCGCCACCATGCAAATCTTGAGCGAGCTGCCCATGCTGGTGAGTGTGGCCGCGCCAAAGGCTTGCTCGATGCGCGCCACGAGAGCCGGCATACGCTCACCCGCGTGACTCTTGCTGCCGACGACCGTCACCGGCGCTCCACGCCTGCGCGTTTCTGCCAGCGTGCGCGCCCGTATCGGCCGCCGCTGACCGGTTTCGTCGATACAAAAAGCGCCATGCCCGGTACAGCCAACGTAGACTCGCGCACTCACCGGCACGCACACGACGCCCAGCACGGGAACGCCTTGATCGATCAGCGCAATATTGACCGTGAAGTCGCCGCTGCGCTTGATGAATTCCTTGGTGCCATCGAGCGGATCGACCAACCAGTAGCGTGACCATCGCTGACGCACTGCCCACGATGCGTGCTCGCCAGATTCTTCTGACAGCAACGGAATGTCCGGCGTGAGTTTTTCTAAACGGGCAGCGATCACGCGGTGTGCGGCAAGATCGGCCTCCGTCAGCGGCGAATCGTCGGCCTTGGCCGTCACCGCAATCGTTTGTGGACGGTTGTATACCTCGAGGATGGCGCTTGCGGCCTCTCGGGCGGTGTCGATCGCGGAATCTATGAGAGCAACAAATGACATGCGGGTTGCACCGTGGGGGGCGTTGACTATGCTGTTGGCTGTTGACACAGCCGCACTTGGCCGCGCTTGCGGCGGTTTGTAACTAGGAGCGCAGATTACCCCATGTTGGTCAATTGGAACGAGATACACACGGTTTTGCTCGACATGGACGGCACCCTGCTGGATCTGTATTTCGACAATTATTTTTGGCAGCACTATGTGACTGAGTATTACGCGCGTCGTCGTGCGTGCTCCTATGCGGAAGCCGAAGTTTTTCTGCGCGAGCGATTTCGTCGCGAGCAAGGCACGCTCAACTGGTATTGCGTGGACTACTGGAGCAGTGAGTTGGATTTGCCGATCACAGCCATGAAGCATGAGATCAGGCACTTGATCCGCCCTCGTGAAACCACGGTGAATTTTCTCGATGCGCTTAAGCGCCATCATGCGCAAGTGTTGTTGGTGACCAACGCGCATCCGCGTAGCCTGGAATTAAAAATGGAAGAAACGGGCATCGGCGAATATTTCGACGCATTGATTTCTTCGCATAATTTGCACAAACCAAAAGAAGATCCGGATTTTTGGCGTGCGTTGGCACAACAACATTCGTTCGATCCGCAGCGAACGCTGCTGATTGATGACAGCCTTGCTGTGCTTCATTCCGCGCAGACGTACGGGATTCGTTGGTTACTGTCGATCGTCAAGCCGGACTCCAAAGGCGGTGAGCGGGATACATCCCCATTTCACGGGCTACACAGTTTTGATGACATCATGCCGATTCCTCCGGCAAGATGATCTCAGGTCGTGACGGATCGCCCCTTCGTCACGGTGCGTTATCCGGGGGCCTTACAAGGAGCGGTCATGAACTGGTATCTGGATATCCTGAAAACCAAATACGCGAAATTCGACGGCCGTGCGCATCGCACGGAGTTCTGGATGTTTTTTCTTTTCAACGTACTGGCGGCCATTGCGATCAGTATTGTGGACAGCATTCTTGGCATCACCTTTGGTGGGCTGGGCATGCTGTATTCGCTGGCCGTCTTTATCCCGAGCATTGCTGTTGGTGCGCGTCGCCTGCACGATACGGGCCGTAGTGGTTGGTGGCAGTTGATTGTGCTGGTGCCGTTTGTGGGTTGGATCGTGTTGTTGGTGATTTTCGTGCTTGAAACACAGCAAGGCGACAACGCTTACGGCGCACAGCCGCCACCGGCTGCCTGAGCCATACGTCTGGCTATGAAATCGGAAACTGCCGCACGCACCCGTCTTGATAAATGGTTGTGGGCGGCACGTTTCTACAAAACACGCGCGCTCGCACAAGAAGCCGTCGATGGCGGTAAAGTGCATTACGAAGGTCAACGCACCAAATCTTCGCGTGACGTGCAGATTGGCGCCTGTATCCGCGCGATCGTTGGCTATGACACACGCGAAGTGATCGTCACCGCGCTGGCGGACAAACGCGGTAATGCGCAGCAAGCGGCATTGCTGTATCGCGAAACCGAAGAAAGCGTGGTGGCCCGTGAGCAGGCGGCCGCACAGCGACGGGCGCTGGCACAGAGCGACCCCACACCGGATCATCGCCCGGATAAACACGAGCGTCGGCAGTTGCAGCGTTTTCGCGAACAGGATTACTAACCGGGAAATCCGCAGTCGCGCCACGGGGATTCGCCCCGTAAAATGATCGCCACTTCCATCGAGCCGTAACTGCCGTGACCGTCAGCACCGATTTCCGTACGAAATTCCTGTTTGAAAATCTCGCTGTGCGTGGCGAGCTGGTACGTCTGAATAGCACGGTCACGACGGTGCTGGAAAAGCACGACTACGCGGCCCCCGTGCAGGCCTTGCTGGCGGAGTCGCTGGTTGCTGCGGCACTGATGGCGGGCACGTTGAAGTTCGAGGGCTTGCTCGTGCTACAAGCCAAGGGCTCGGGCCCACTGACCTTGCTGATGGCGGAGTGTTCGCACGACGGCAAGCTGCGCGCCATTGCCCGCTACGAAGGCGAGGTGCCCGATGCGCCGCTGGTGAGTTTGCTGGGGGATGGTCATCTCGCCATCACCATCGACCCCGTCACCGGTAACCGCTACCAGGGGATCGTTCCGCTGGACGGTATTTCGCTGGCGGAGTGCATCGAGCATTACTTTGGCCAGTCCGAGCAGCTGGGTACCCGGCTGTGGCTGGTCAGTGACGGTCACCGCGCCGCTGGCTTGCTGCTGCAAGAGCTGCCGGCCACGGCCGCGGCCCAGCCGGACGCCGACGCTTGGACCCGGCTGTGCCGCCTGACCGATACCCTGACGCGCGACGAGTTGCTGGGGCTGGCCCCGGAAACCTTGTTGCACCGTCTATTTCACCAAGAAGACGTACGCCTGTTCGATGCGGAAACGCTGGGCTTTTCATGCAGTTGCAGCCGGGAGCGCGTCGAACATGCACTGCGCTCGCTGGGCGAGGCGGAATTGCGCAGCATTCTCGAGGAGCAAGGTCAGATCAGCGTGACTTGTGAGTTCTGCAATCAGCAGCGCTCCTTTGGCGCTGAAATCCTCCGTCATTGAGGATCATCCACGGGCGCCTGATTCGGTGATAATGCGCGGCTCCGGCGGCCGAGCCGCTACGCCACAGCCCGAGACCATGACTACGCTCAAGATCTTTCAGGATCTCTCCCGCACCCAGCTCGTCGAACTCGCCCTGCAACGCAACGAAGGCCAACTGGCCGACAACGGCGCACTCAACGTTTTCACCGGTCATCGCACCGGGCGCTCGCCCGCCGATCGCTTCATCGTCGATGAGCCGTCTACGCGTGAACACATCCATTGGGGCTCGATCAACCGCCCGTTCCCAGCCGATAAATTTGATGCGCTGTGGAATCGCGTGCAGGACTACATGGGTGAGCGCGACAATTTTGTTTCGCATCTGCATGTGGGCGCTGATCCGGATCATTACATCGCGGTGAAAGTCGCCACCGAAACAGCGTGGCATTGTTTATTTGCCAACGACTTGTTCATCACGCCATCGAAATATAATCCGAAGAACAAAGAGCAGTGGCAGGTCATCAATGCGCCCGGCTTCGAATGTGTGCCGGAGCGTGACGGTACCAACTCCGACGGCACGGTGTGCATCAACTTTGCGGCGCGCAAAGTGTTGCTGGCGGGTATGCGTTATGCCGGTGAAATGAAAAAAGCGATGTTCTCGGTGCAGAATTTCTTGTTGCCGGAAAAAGACGTGCTACCGATGCACTGCTCGGCAAACGTCGGCGAAGACGGCGGTGTCGCACTGTTCTTTGGTCTTTCTGGCACCGGCAAGACGACCTTGTCTGCTGATCCAGAGCGTTACTTGATTGGTGATGATGAGCACGGTTGGGCCAAGGGCTCTGTGTTCAATATCGAAGGCGGCTGCTACGCCAAGTGCATCAATCTGTCGAAAGAAAACGAGCCGGTGATTTGGGATGCCATCAAGTTTGGCGCCGTGCTGGAAAACGTCGTACTCGACAGCACCACTCGCGTACCGGATTACGATGACACATCGCGTACGCAGAACACGCGCGCGGCGTATCCGTTGGAGCACATCGGCAAGCGCATCATCGAAAACCGCGCCGGCGAACCCAAGCACGTGATTTTCCTCACCTGCGATCTCTACGGCGTGATGCCCCCGGTGGCGGTGCTCAACAACAAACAAGCGGCGTTTCATTTTTTGTCCGGTTACACCGCGCTGGTGGGCTCTACCGAAATGGGTCAGGGTTCCGGCATCAAGACGACGTTCTCTACGTGTTTTGGCGCGCCGTTTTTCCCGCGCCCGGCGCGCGAGTACGCAGAGCTCTTGGTCAAGCGCATCGAAGAGTTCGACTCGAAAGTGTTCATCGTGTCCACCGGCTGGACCGGCGGCCCGCATGGCACCGGCAAGCGCTTCAGCATTCCGGCTACGCGCGCCATCATTCGCGCGATCCTCACCGGCAAACTCGACAACGTGAAAACTCAGCACCTAGACATCATGAATCTGGATGTGCCGGTTGCTGTTGACGGCGTCGACAGTAAGTTGCTGGTGCCGCGCGACACCTGGGCCGACAAAGCCGCGCACGATGCCAAAGCGAAAGAGCTTGCCGGCCTGTTCATCAAGAACTTTGACGAGAAATACCCGGATGTGGACAAAGGGATTCGTGCGGTCGGGCCTAAAGCCTGACCCGTCATCCTGAAGCATGTCATCCCGAAGGGCGCCGCGAGGCGCCTTTTTTATTTCTGGTTGCCGACGCCGTTATTGCCGCACAAAATCATTCGACGACCATAGCCCTTGCGATACACCTGTAATCGGATAACGCCATGCATCAACACGATCTGTCCAAATGGCAACACGACCACGTTTTTGATGCCGGTAATCAGCGCGCAGAACGCAGCACAAAAATCGTGATGTGGCTGACGCTGGTGACCATGGTGGCGGAGATCATGGCTGGCTGGTGGTACAACTCCATGGCATTGCTGGCGGACGGCTGGCACATGAGTTCGCACGCGCTGGCGATGGGTTTAAGTGCGTTTGCTTATGCTTCTGCGCGACGTTACGCGCGCGATCCGCGTTTTGCTTTTGGGAGTTGGAAAATAGAAATCTTAGCCGGCTACAGCAGCGCCATTCTGCTGCTGATGGTGGCCGTGCTGATGATTGTCAGTTCGATGGAGCGTTTGTTATCACCGCAGCCGATTCATTACGTCGAAGCGATGATCGTGGCGGTTGCTGGGCTGGCGGTGAATCTGGCAAGTGCCTTTCTGCTTGGCCACAAACATCACGATCATGATCATGGCGCCTCGCATGACCACGGCCATGAGCACAGCCATGAGCACAGCCATGAGCACAGCCATGAGCACAGCCATGAGCACAGTCACGCGCACGGCCACGAAGCATGCGAAGGTCACGCGCATGAACACGCGCAAAAGCAAGAAGGGAAAGGCAAGCACGATGACCTCAATCTAAAAGCCGCCTATGTGCATGTGCTGACCGACGCAGCCACGTCCGTGTTGGCGATCGTGGCGTTGGCGGGTGGCTGGTTGTACGGCTGGAGTTGGCTGGACCCGATCATGGGCATCGTCGGCGCGGTGCTCATTCTGATTTGGGCGCGCGGCTTGGTGGTCGACAGCGGGAAAATCTTGCTTGATCGCGAAATGGATCACACGCTAATTACAGAAATCCGCGAAGTGATTGCGCACGATTTTTCCGCAGGGGAGACGCGCCTGGCAGACCTGCATGTTCATCGCGTTGGCCGCAACGCGTGGTCGGCATCGTTAGTGCTAGCAACACACGATGAAACGCTTACGCCGGATAAGGTTCGCACAGCATTGAAGGTTCACGAAGAAATTACGCATATCGTCGTCGAGATAAACCCCTGCGCATAAATCCCTGATTCTAAAAAAGTACGCATGCTCGATCATTGGGAATGATCCCTAAGAATAGTAAAAAACGGATTGTCATATGACCGACACCACGTTGCGTTACATCAAGATGCTGGAGTGCATCCCGAGCGAGCCGCGTAAGATTGCATCGAAGGATGTGCGCGAGCAGTTGCTGGCTTCAGGTCACGATATTTCTCCCCGCTCTGTAGAGCGCGATCTGGAAAAGCTATCGGAAATTTTTCCGCTGGTGAAAGATGACCGCAGTCGGCCTTATGGTTGGAGCTGGATGCGTGATGCGTCGCGCGTGGATATTCAGCCTATTGATCCGGTCTCCGCGTTGACGCTAAAGCTGGCGCATGACCATCTCGCGCCGCTACTGCCGAGCTCTGTTCTGAAAATTCTGGCGCCACGATTTGCCGCTGCTGAACGGATGCTGGCGGGCGATGACCGTGAGCTTGCGCGTCTTCCTGCGCGGATACGGGTGAAATCACGCGGCCAACAATTGACTTTACCGGTGGTTGATCATGCGGTGCTCGAGCAGATCTACGATGCGCTGCAGAAAAATCGACGTTTGGTGATCACATATGGTGCGCGAAAGCACGAAGGAAAATCGAAACAATACGATGCTGATCCGCTAGGTTTGGTTTTCGTCGATGGCGTCATCTATCTCGTGTGTCATTTGCACAGTGACGAGTCACGAATCGTGCATCTACCCGTGCAGCGCATCAAATCGCTGAAGCTGCAGGATGCATCGATACAGGTGCCCGCCGGTTTCGATCTCGACGACTACACCTGTGAGCATTTTGCTTATCCATTGGGCAATAAGCCGTTAAAACTCGTGTTTCGCATGGATCGCATGACCGCGGCACACTTGAATGAACGACCGCTAGCTAAGGATCAGCAGGTCAGTGAGCCGGACGGTGATGATTGCGTCACCGTGCAGGCGACGGTGGCGAATACCCAACAGCTGCGCTGGTGGCTGCTCGGCTTTGGCGACAAGGTGGAAGTGCTGGCACCGGCCTCGCTTCGCGAGGAGTTTGCCGAAATTGCCGGCCGGTTGGCGGCGCGTTACGCGCGGTGAACTTTATGCTTGGCGTGCGCCGTCAGCGCGCGCGTAAAAACTGCCCACATCTTCGTTATTGGCGCCGTGCTTCTGATGAGTTGCACGCCAGATCAAACGAAATGCGACATTATCTGTCGGTGCATACGGGCATCATGGCGTCACTCATTGTTCGGAGTCGCCGTGTACGAAGCCCTCTTGCCTATCTTGCCGCCATCACCTTCACGTTGATCGCCTAGTACCGGATATCCATGCTGCGCATTCATATCGCCACCCGTCAGGAGCCGCTGCTGAAGGCGCTTGCGGAATCCCTGCGTACCGACGCGCATCGCGATCCACTGCAACCGGATTTGTTGGTGGCGGAGCGCGGTACGGATCGCTGGCTGTGGCAATACCTTGCCGAGCAGCACGGCATCGCAGCAAATCTGCGTATCGAGCCGCCGGCCGCTTTTCTCTGGCGCATGCTGCGGCATTATTTTCCGGATACGCCCACGGATGCGCGTTTCGATGCCGGCCCATTGCGGTGGCGTATCGCACAATTGCTACCGCGCTTACTCGCGGAGCGCGAATTCGCGTCATTAGCGAATTACTTAGCCGGCGATGATGGCCGCAAATTGCATCAACTCGCGACGCGTCTGGCCGCGCTGTTCAATGACTACATGATTTACCGGCCCACGATGATCGTCGGTTGGCAGCAGGGCAAGTTGACCACACAAGAAGTCGACGAGCGTTGGCAGCAAAAACTCTGGAAAGCGCTGACCGACACGTGTGGCGATACGCACCGCGCCACCTTGATCCAGCGTTTTTTCACCGATCCGTCCGTGCGCAGCGCGCGCCCCCCACAGTTGCCGGTACGGGCTGCTATTTTTGGCATTCCGGCATTACCGCCGGTGTATGTGCAGATGCTGATCGCGCTAGGCGAGCACATCGATATCGATCTGTATGTGCTTAACCCGTGTCGTCAGTTTTGGGGCGAGCTTGGCGATCCAAAAAAAATCAAACGCGACGATGAAGGTTTTATCGAAAGTACAGATGTGAGTAATGCGTTGCTGGCGTCTTGGGGGCAACCGATACGGCACTTCATCAGCGAATTGTATGGTCACACCGCGGATTCTAAGGAATACGACGAATCGACCGCATACGCGCAAGACACGCTGTTGCAACGCTTGCAGCACGATATTCGTGAACTGACGCAAACCCCGAGCACACTGGCGGATCACGACGACAGTATTCGCATTGTCAGTGCGTGGGGAGCCATGCGTGAGGTGGAGATTCTTCACGATGAGCTGCTGGGCCGCTTTCAGCGTGACGCCGCCCTGAAACCACGCGATGTGCTGGTCATGGTTCCTGCCATCGAGCAATACGCGCCGATGATTGAAGCGGTGTTTGGTGCCGCCGATGGCGAGCGATTTATTCCTTGGGCCATCACGGATGTCTCTCGGCGCGGCGCTCATCCCATCACGGCCGCCATCGAACAGTTGCTGCATTTGCCTGACTCACGGTTTGCTGCCAGCGAAGTATTTGGCTTATTGGAAACGCCGGCTATTGCGCGTCGTTTTGGTTTCGATGTCGATACGTTGACGGTGCTGCGTGAGGCGCTACAGGCCGCCAATCTGCATGGTGATTTGGATGCGGCATCCCGTGCTGAGCGAGGGTTGCCAGCAGAATCCACGCACAGTTGGCAGTTCGCGCTGCAGCGTCTATTTCTCGGCGTGGCGATGAGTGAGCAGCATTCGCCGGTGCTTGGTGTGTTGCCGGAGCAGGCGTTCGAGGGGAAAGCCTCGGCGGTGCTCGGTAGGCTGCAGTCCTTCATCGACATGCTCGCGCTCTGGAAAAAAAGGCTGTCACACCCGCAAACCGCACAGCGATGGATGAGTTGCATTCATCGCATCTGTGCGGATTTTTTCAAACCCGACGACGATGAGCAGGACCTTATCGATGATGTTTTGAAGGCCGCGCGCGATTTATTCGACGAGGCACAAGCTGGTAGTTTCGACGAAGAAATTTCTGGAACTGTGTTTCGCGACGATTTTCTTGGGCGTCTACGTGCTCCGGCTTCGCGTGGCAACTTACGTAGCGGTGGCGTTACATTTTGCGGCATGGTGCCCATGCGCAGTCTGCCATTCAAAGTCATCGCCGTTATTGGCTTGAACAATGAACACTATCCGCGCCAACAGCGTGCCTCGGGGTTTGATCTCATTAGCCGCGTTCCCCTAGCGGGCGATCGCTCACGTCGTCACGATGACCGTCACTTGTTTTTGGAAACGTTACTCAGCGCACGTGATGCGCTGTATTTGAGTTTCAGTGGCCGCAATGCGCAGGACGGTAGCGCGCGCGAGCCATCCGTGTTGGTCCGCGAGCTGATGGATCAGATCGTGTCTATGCACAGTCAGGAGAAAAGCGGCGAGGGCAAGAGCAAGAGCGAGAGCGAAAGCGAAAGCGAAAGCGGTGAGAAAGTCGACCCTGATGAGCTGCGAAAAACTATCGTTCGGCAATTAATGATCGAGCACCCGCTGCAGCCGTTTAGTGCGCGATATTTCACGCCAGCGCTCAACGAGGAGCCGACGTTAAGTAGTTACGATCGTGACTGGCTACTGCCGGAGCGCGCCGGCCACGATGCCAAATGGCCTCCTTTTTGTGCCGAACCGTTGACGCCCTTGGAGGAGTCGGCCGCGCAAGATATTTCATTGGATGCGTTGGCACGTTTCTTTGAGAATCCGGCGCAGGCCTTTTTGCGTCATCGTTTTGGCGTCAGCTTTTTTGATAAAGATGCACTGTTTGATGATGTCGAGCCCTTCGAGCTGGATGTTCTGACTACGCGAACACTGGAAAATGAGTTGCTGGCACACCGCTTATCTGGCGGATCGGCGAAAGATTTTCGTACCGTCATTCAAGCGCGTGGCGATTTGCCACAGGCAGCGTTTTTCGATGTTGCTTGGAGAGGAGTCGCTGAATCGACCGAGCCTTTTGCGCAGGCGTTGACGCCTGTGCTGGCCCAGCGTCAGCCGCTCAACGTCGATCTCTTCGTGGAAACTTCGCAAGGCCGCCGCCGTGTTTGCGGGCAGTTAAACACGGTCACGCCGACAGGGCTGGTGCTTTATCGCGTCGGGAAACTCCGAGGGAAACATAAACTTTCCGCGTGGGTGAAACACCTATGCTTCTTGCTCGCTATCCCAGCTACGAATGGTGCGGGTTCGGTGTCGATCGAGCCGGTCACAACGTATTTTGCGCGCGGTGATGGCGATCAGCCGAAAGAACATCGTTTTGATGTAGTCGATGATCCGCGTGCCATTCTGACGACCTTGGTCGAGTTGTATTTGCGCGGGCAGAATCAGCCGCTGCCCTTGTTGCCGGCTTGCTCGGAAGCGTGGGCATTGCATGAGGACGACGCTAAAAAAGCGGAAAAATCTGCATGTAAAGCGTGGGAGGGCGACGATTACGGGGGAATGATTGCTGAGCGCGACAATGCTGCCGTGCGCATTGTTTTTGGGGATGACGAACCGCCATTCGATGCGGATTTCCGTGCGTTGGCGAGCCTTGTTTTTGCGCCGCTACTGGCCGCGATGAATGCCGGGCCATCATCTCGTGGAGACGACGCATGAGGCTCCTCGATACGGCAGCGTTGCCGCTCATAGGTTTGCAGTTGATCGAAGCCAGCGCTGGCACGGGGAAGACGCATGCCATCACGACGCTTTATTTGCGTTTGTTGTTGGAGACTTCGCACGGCGTACGCAATTTATTGGTAGTCACATTTACACGCGCCGCCACTGACGAGTTGCGCGCGCGTATCCGGCAGAGACTGGTAGATGCGCGCGCGTTACTCTTGGCGCCAGGAAAAGTGGGCGCTGTTAAAGATGAAGCGCTACGCGTGGTTCTTCAGCGTCAAATTGAGGGGAGTGGTGAAAATGCGGCCCTGCGTAAACTCGATGCGGCCATCGCGGGTATTGATGAGGCGGCGATTTATACCATCCACGCCTTTTGCCAACAGGCGTTGCGGGATCATGCCTTCGAAAGCGGCGAGCTATTTGATGCCGAGTTGACGGACAACCAAGACGACATTACGCATGCTGCGGTGATTGATTGGTGGCGTCAGAGATTTTATCCGGATGCCGCGATGACGGAATTTGTCGCTTCGCGCAAAGCCTTACAGACTCCGAGCGCGGTGGAATCCTGGCTGGGTGGCCTGTTGGCGCGTGATCTTGATGTGCGTGTGCCCGTGGGCGATATCGGCACGCTCAAAAATATGGCGGGCGCACTGAAAGCGCGGTGGCCACAAGAACGCGCCAGCATTCTGCTCGCACTCGATGAGAGCGTTTATTTAAGCAAGCGGCGAGACAAATCACGGCATAACGATCTGGTGGCGGCTGTCGATGCGCTGGATGCTTGGGCTGCCAGCGATGCGCTGTTGCCTCCTGCGCTGGCGCATCAGTTGGGCCAGCGCTACATGGATGAGCAGTTGATCACAGATGCGCGTCGAAAAAACGGTGGGCATGCGCCAGTCATTCCGTTTTCTGCCGCACTGGATGCATTAGCCGAGCAAAGCGAGGCGTTGGAATTGTCCTTGCTTGCTGAGGCTCGCGCTGAAATCCTTATTCGTAGTAATGAGCAAAAGCGTCGTGCCAATTTGCTGGCGTATGACGACCTGATTAATCGTTTGCGGGCGGCGCTGCTGACGGAGAGCGGGGAGCGGTTGGCGCAGCGCATCGCCGCGCAATTTCCGGCGGCCATGATTGACGAGTTCCAAGACACCGATCCGGCGCAATACGACATTTTCAGCCGCATTTATCGCGACGGCGACCGCACCAGCTTGCTGATGATCGGCGATCCAAAACAAGCCATCTACAGTTTTCGTGGTGCCGACATCTTTGCTTATGTGCGCGCACGCCAGGCCACGCCTGCGGCTCAGCGCCACACCATGGGCACGAATTGGCGCTCTTCACGGAATTTGGTGCGTGGCGTCAATGCGCTATTTAATCGGCTGCCCGATATTTTCTTGATGGGCGCAGATGTGCCATGGATTGATGTGGATGCTGCGGGTATCGCCGATGAAAAGCCGTTGCGTATTCAAGGCGATGTTCCGGTTCCATTGCAATTTTTCATTGCAAATGACGATAAGCGCTTTAATAAAGATGAGTTTCGCGATCATGCAGCGCATGCAGCCGCTAATGAAATTGCCCGACTCTTGAATGAGGCTGCCAACGGGCAAGTTCAGATAGGCAAAGAAATTCTGCAGCCGCGTGATATCGCGATTCTGGTTCGTAGTCATTCCGAAGCCGTGCGTATGCAAGAAGCGTTGCGCCAGCGGGACATTGGCAGCGCGCTGGCCAGCCAAGGCAGCGTTTTCGATACCGGTGAAGCGCAAGATTTGGCACATGTGCTTGACGCGATGCTGATGCCTGCCAATGAGCAGGCACTCAAGCGTGCGCTGCTCACGCCGCTGTGGGGATTCAGCGCGAACACGCTCACGACATTGCTGGGCGATGACAATCGCCGCGATGCGCTACAGGAACAGCTATACGAATGGCACCAGCTGTGGGCCACGCGTGGGTTTATGCCGGCTTTTCGACGTTGGCTGCATGAAGCGCGTATTCCCGCGAATTTGCTCGCACGTCCGAAGGGTGAGCGGGCGATGACCAACGTGTTGCAGTTGGCGGAGTTGCTGCAACAAGCAACGCGAGATCACGCATCACCCGATGAATTGCGCCGATGGTTGGCACGCAATATTGCCGGCGATGAATCGTCACTGGGTGAGGCGCGGCAGTTGCGGCTCGAAAGTGACGAAAATCTGGTGCAAGTGGTTACCATGCACAAGAGTAAGGGTTTGGAATATCCGGTGGTGTTCTTGCCATTTGCCGGATTGGGCGCGCTGCATGGTGATGTCAAACAGCGTGACGACAAACCGATTTTTCATGACGAGGCCAATAATTACCGGTTGGCGTTGGACTATCTCGATCAGGCCAAAGCCATGCCGCAAGCGCAGCGTGAATCGCTGGCCGAAGACATGCGCTTGCTGTATGTCGCACTGACGCGAGCGGAGCATTTGTGTTGTGTGCACTGGGGGGCGGCACCCGGATTTTCAGCGCTGGCGCTGCTGCTATTGGGCGACCCCGCGGGAAAAGATCAGCGCATCGAAAAGGCACGCCTACGGTTCAATACGCTTTGTCTTGATAAAAAATCGGCAAGCAATGCGCAGGTGGCGGCGGTTGTGAATCAACAAGCGGCCGCGCATCCGAATGCCATGGTCGTGCGTGCGCCAGAAGTCGCCCATATTCGCTATGTGGGTAAGAAAGCATTGGGCGCACAGTGGCAGGCAGCACGCATTACGCGCACGTTAAGCCGTGATTGGCGCGTAACCAGTTTCAGTGCGCTGGCCAGTCAAGCACCGGATGCACACGAATCTTCCACGCGTTTGCCGGTGGGCTCGGCGTCAGAAGATTCCACGGGCACCACCGCTGCGCTTTTTTCTTCTTCTTTGGCCGACAATACGTTTTATCCTCTCGATGTTTCGGCTTTTCCGCGTGGCACGCGAGCCGGCCATTTCTTTCACGAGCTATTGGAAAATCTCGATTTTCCGCAAGCGCGAGAAAAGGTGCTCGAAGAGGCCATTCATCAGCAATGCTTACGGCACGACATTGCCGAGACTTGGCGAGATACGGTGGCAAAAAATGTAGCTGACGTATTGGATACCCCGCTGGCGGACGGTCTATTGCTACGAAATCTCACGGCAGATCGTCGCAGCAATGAATGCGAGTTTTATTACCCGCTGAAAAATTTGGATGCTCGGCATTTAGAGCGCATCGTGCCGGGCCTTGCAGGCCGCGATGCTCACGGTACGCGCTTCACTTTTTCACCGGTGAGCGGCTTGATGCACGGTTACATTGACTTGGTATTCGAGCATCAAGGCCGTTGGTTTGTGGCTGACTGGAAAACCAATTGGCTGGGTGAAACGCCACAAGATTACGGTGGCGAAGCGTTACAGCAAGCGATGCGGCATCATGCGTATGATTTGCAGTACTGGGTGTATACCATCGCGCTGCATCGACACCTCAAGCAAAAGCTAGGGGTTCGCTACGATTACGACCGTCACGTGGGCGGCGTTTATTACTTCTTCTTGCGCGGTATGCGTCCCGAGAACGGGATGAATACCGGCGTTTTCTTCGATAAGCCGTCACGTGATCAGGTGGAAGCCCTAGATGCGCTCTTGTTTGGGGAAAAGCAAGCATCCTTGCAGGGTGTTCGCGGATGAATGCCACGGTCGCGAAAATGTTTACGGCATTAGACAGTGCCCATGCTGCCAAGCAGTTGCGTGATGTCGATGTGCATTTGGCGCGTCATTTGCTGGCGCTCGATCCGAATCCAACCGCCGATGTGGCCTTGGCAATTGCTTTGCTTTCGCGCGCGAACGCCGATGGCGATGTGTGTTTGGATCTCAGCGCCGTGGCAGGTCGACGTTTGTTTTCAAGTGCCGATACGCGTGTCGCCAGTCTGGCAACGCCTGCGCTAACGACGTGGGAAACGTCGTTACGTGGCAGCGCATTGGTGGCCACGCCCGATTCCGCCGAACAACAGCCATGTCCTTTGGTGCTGGACGCACAACATCGGCTGTATCTACAAAAATATTTCGCCTTTGAACGATCCATCATCGATGCCATCGCCCGACTTCCTGCCGGCGGTACTGGCAGCGCAAAAAAGAACGCAGCGCAGGCGGCATCGTTGGAGGCCGCGCTAACGCGGTGCTTTCCCGGCCGAGCGGCGGATGACGCGCAACGCATCGCTGCCGCGACGGCGGCGACACATCCCTTGACGGTCATTACGGGCGGGCCGGGCACGGGCAAGACCACCACTGTGACACGTCTGCTCGCTGTGCTGCTCACGCTGGCGCATACAACATCAAATGCACCAGCCGCTGAGAAAGTGCTGCGTATTGCGCTGGCGGCGCCCACCGGCAAAGCGGCAGCACGGCTTGGCGAATCCATTCGGGGCGCGTTGGCGACACTGCGCGCGGAAGGGATGGATGAGTCGCTGTTGTCACAGATTCCGGTTGACGCATCCACGCTGCACCGCCTGCTGGGTTGGCAGCCGCAGGGATTCCGACATCGCGCGGGCAATCCGCTGCCCGTCGATGTGTTGGTGATCGATGAAGCGTCCATGATCGATTTGTCTTTGATGGCACGCCTCTTTGCAGCGATCACCCCCCGCACAAAAATTATTTTGCTGGGCGATCGCGATCAGCTCGCCTCCGTGGAAGCCGGCAGCGTGCTGGGCGATCTGTGCAATCGAGGCAGGGCGGGGGAGCCGTGTTTAGCGGGCGGTCCGGCGGTGGCGGTGCTGACGGAAAGTCACCGCTTCGGGACAAACAGTGGCATCGGGCATCTGGCACGCGCCGCGAATGCCGGCGATTTTGAGGCGCTACTCGCCGCATTAGTGACATACCCGGATGTCACACAGCGGGACATCGAAACAAAATCGTTGGCGGCCGCTGTTGCCCACGAGGTGGAGCAACAGTTCGTGCGCGGCTGGCGTCCGCAGGATCACGCCGCGTCCGTTCAAAAATTTAATGCATTCCGTTTTTTGTGCGCACAACGCGAAGGAGCGCGCGGCGTTACGGCCATCAATCGAATGGTGGAATCCACACTGAGCCAGCGTGGGCTGATCGACACGCGTCAGCGCTTTTATGCGGGGCGACCACTGCTCATCACCAGCAACGATTACGGTGTTCGCCTATTTAACGGTGATACCGGTTTGGTGTTGCCAGATGAACAAGGAAAATTGCAAGCCTATTTCCTGCAGGGCGACGGTAGTCTGCGTCGTGTGGCACTCAATCGGCTTCCAGATTACGAAACCTGTTTTGCGATGACGGTACACAAATCGCAAGGTTCAGAATTTGACCGCGTCGTGCTGGTACTGCCCGAAGAAGACATGCCGCTGCTGGGGCGCGAGTTGTTATATACCGGCATCACCCGCGCTAAATCGTCGGTTGCGTTGTGGGCTCCGCGAGAGGTGCTTGCCGCGGCCATCAGTCGTCGCGTTGAGCGTTCCTCTGGGCTTCGTGACGCGTTGTGGGGTGCATGAGTGGGGCGCATCAATCGTTATTGCTCCGCCGTGCTGACTTCACTAAAAGGACGATCGCGTGGCGACCAGCGGTACAGCGAGCACAGAGAAATACGCTAATTTTTTCCGAGTAAATGCCGCCGGAAACTCATCCTTGTTTCTGATTTTGTTGAAGTAAACGACGACCGGTAGGTTTCTGAGCGGTTGTTATCCCGTGTCGGGTGAATAATTTCCCGCGTCATCACACGGATGTCTACGCCATGAAGCACTCACTTCGCCGCATCGTTCTATTCCCATTGTTTTTGGTGGTCGGCCTGCTGGCGGGTTGCGCCACGATGAAGCCAGCCGTGGTCGTCAATCCGAACTTCGACGGCACGTATCGCCTCATCTATAGCGGCTCTAGCACAGCGATCTATTACCGTTTCCTGTCTGACGGCAGTTTGTACGCCTCGCGGACAGATGCACCGCAAGACGACGTATTAAGTGCCATGCGTGATGGTGGCGACCAAGAATTTTCGGTGAATGTCGGCACGTGGCGAGTGACAGACAGCGCACTGGTGATCAGCGTCACCGAGAAAAATACGTCCTACAACACGCGCTTTGATATTCGAGATGGCGGTGTCATCACGCTGTCCGGCATGAAGCGTAAGTTTGATTTTCTGGGCGACAATGCCGCCGATGATGGCCGTGATATTTCCAATCGTTGAGATGCCGCGCGCCGATTGCGTGTGAGTCGTCGGCCTTCTCGTTAGGCCTTCTTGATGGCCAGCGCTTGCAGCGCAGCAGCAAAGGCTTCCGGTTGACCGCCAACCGCAAATAAATCAGCGATACGTTGCCGATCAGCGATCGTGGCTTGCAGTTGTGCTAACTCATTTGGCTGTTCTGCCAACCGCACGAGATTGCGCACATAGTTCTCTTCGTTTTGTGCGATCAACCATTCCGGCAAACCAACCCGTCGGATGAAGTCTTCTTCCTGCGCGCCATGAATCTCTTGCGCCGCCAAGCAGAGCACGGGTAAGCCGCAAGACAAAGAATCGAACACACTATTGGTGCCGCCAAAAGGGAAGGTAGCCGCATGTACATCGCACTGTGCGAGCGCCGCGATGTAATCCGCGTACGACAACGTGGCATGAATAGTTGCCGAAGGCAGGGCGCGAAATACGGCATTCATGGCGGCGGGATAGCTGCCACCGGCCACACCCGAGAAAAAATGGAATTCAATGCGGTCGCCTGCTTGTGCTTTGGCGCGGGCTAGCACGGTTAAGAATGGTGTTGTCCATTTTTGTGCGAACGAAGGGATGGCAACGCGCAATACGCCGCTGTTGGGGCGTCGAGGTGGAAGGGCGCGGGAAAATTCGTCGTGTAGCGCATATCGCAAAGCCCCTTGCGGTAGCGCGATCATGTTTTCGCTGAATCGAGAGGGGTCAATAATCCACTGCTGCTCGGTCAACCCATAATCCATGAACGGCGATTCGCTGGTCGCCGGGTGACCGTAAGTCATCGCTTGTACGGGCGCTAAGCGTTGATTGCACAGCACCAAACTCTGCAGTTGCATGCCAATGCTTGGATAAAACACCAGCACGGGATCCCAACTTTTTATCAGTGCCGCCACCAAGGCCATGTCGACGATACCGTCTGGGCGCAGGCAGTCTTTCTTGACATCGTGAAAGACATCAAAAAGTCCGCGTGCGGCATCATCCACATTTTCGCCCGGTGCAATGCCTACGAGATAGAACAGTTTTCGACAGGCTTCCAGCACTGGTGCGTAGCATCGATACATGGCATGCGAAGAACGAAACTGTTCTAACGGAACCACCATCACAGGCCGGCCATCGCCGCGTCGTATGGGTAATGTATGTTTTTCAGCAAAGAGCGGGAGCTGCCGAATGATTTCGTTCAGTAATCGTTTGACGCGATGTTTTTCAGGCGTGTGCGCATAACTGCAAAACATCCATGCGTAATGCAGGCAGTTGCCGACACCGACGCGCCGGTATGCCTCGGCTGACGGCATGCCGGAATTGAGAAAAGCGATCGCTTCTTCGCGAGCACGGTGCGCTTCTGGTGTGCACATCACCATACCGCCCACGGCGGCGATCGCCACCGATAACGTCGCTTCCGGCGCGTGCGGGTAAAACTGTTTCCAGTCCATCACCATGCGGCTGCCGGGCACCCACAGCAACAAAATACGCAGCAGCGAGTCGGCGGTGTGCCGGCCGGCTACGCGGGTTTGCAGCACCGCCAACGCGTGATCCAGATTGCCAGCGGCCGTGCCATGTATCAGCTCGTGCACGCCTTGCAGATTGCGCCACAACTCCGGAAGACGCGTGCGGCTTGGATCAAACTGCGCATCCAGAATCATCGCTGCCCAACCGGCAGCAAAGCGTTCGCAAATGCCCGCCGGCACCAGATACGGATGGCTACCGGCGTAACCGTCGACCTCCGCCGGCCGATTGAAATAGCGTCCTTGCAACAAGGCCAGTAACGCGAGCGCTGCTTCAAACGCGTCGCTCATACGACGCTCGTGCACGCGATATTCAAATTGCGCGAGCAGGCTGTACGGAGTGGCTTCTGTGGGGGCGCTCATGGCGTCACTTCCGTTGGGCGCACGGGCGCTGCCCTAGTGATTTTGGTGAGATCAATCGTGGCGATCCGGCTCGAAAAACATCCAGCGGACTTGTGGAAACTGCGTTTTGAGTGCGCGCTCCACCGTATTGATGTCGTTGACCAGTTTTGTCGCCGACTGTTCTTCATGCATGCGTGCTTTGATGGACACCATCAGGTCGCGGCCCAGTTGCAAGGTGATGATGCGATAAACCTCGGCTACTTCCGGTTGCGTAGCGAGAGACTCGCGCATGGCTTGCTGCACTTCCGGGTCGGCACTTTCGCCGATCAACATGCCTTTGACTTCCACCGCTACGGCTATCGCGACGATCACCAGTACAACGCCGATGGCGATGGTTCCCAGCGCGTCGTAAATCGGATTGCCGGTGATGATGGTCAGTAAAACGGCGGCCAGCGCCAGCATCAAGCCCAGTAAGGCAGCAAGATCTTCACCGACGATGACCACCAATTCGCCTTGCCGGCTTTCGCGAAACCATCGCCAGAAATTTCGCTTCCCTTTGATTTTGTTGACTTCCACCAGTGCGCCAAATAACGAGCCGCTTTCCAGAAAAATAGCCGTTGCTAAGACGGCGACAGCCACCCAAGGGGCGTTTGGCATTTCATCGTGTTGAAGCTTGTGCACACCTTCGTAGATAGAAAACATGCCGCCCATGCTGAAGAGCAGAATGGCGACCAAGAAACTCCAGAAATAGATCGCCTTGCCATATCCGAGCGGATGATTTTCATCGGGTGCCTGCTGGGATTTTTTCATGCCCAGCAATAACAAACCCTGGTTTCCGCAATCAGCCAGCGAGTGAATGCACTCGGCCAGCATGGCGCTGGAATTGGTGTACCAGGCCGCCCAGCCTTTGGCGATGGCGATGCCGCCGTTAGCGGCGAGCGCATAAAAAATGGCTTTCGTTGATCCATCGGCAGACATGAAAACTCCGCTGCGTAATGTATTTTTTCAGAAATAGGTCGTGTTTGATGACTGGTTGGAGCCGTCTATTTAAGACGGCTGATGCGAGGCCATTGATTCGGCTCGGCTTATTCGAAATTTCTTATTCAAGGTAGGTATATCCGGACAGGCCATCACGAACCTCTGCGAGGTACGACGTTTTTTCGGCGGCGGATAAGGCACCGTCATCCAGTTTTTTCTTGATGCGAGCGAGCAAATCATCGGGGTTATAGTTCACGTATTCCAATACGGTGCTCACGGTATCGCCATGAATGGTATTGCGAATATCAACGTTGCCCTGGGCGTCGATCTCCACATCCACGGCGTCGGTATCGCCAAATAGATTGTGTAAATCCCCAAGAATTTCTTGATAAGCGCCGACCAAGAAAATACCGATGTGGTATGGCTTGGCCGGGTCCCACGCGGGCAGGGGAAGCGTGGTTTCAATACCTTCGCCGTCTACATAGCTGTCGATGCGGCCGTCGGAATCGCAGGTAATGTCTTGCACCACCGCGCGCGCCGCAGGCTTTTCCATCAGTCGCTCTAACGGCAGCACTGGAAAAATCTGATCGATACCCCAAACATCTGGGGCAGACTGAAATAACGAGAAATTCAAAAATAATTTGTCGGCCAGTTTTTCATTGAGCTGATCAAACAACTCTCGCTGCTTGCGGCGTTGCGGGTCCAGCCGCATGCGAATGCGGCGCAAGCAAGCGTGATAGGCATGCTCCGCCCACGCGCGGGCAGTCAATGACAAGGCTTGATGTTGAAACTGTGACAGCACGTCTTGAAACGCGTTGACCACATCGTGGTAGATCTCCAGCGTGTTGATGACTTCCCGTGGCGATACCAACTGTTGGTAGAGTTGCCACAAATAATCCACGCTAGCGGACTCGTCAGCCGGGGGTGCAGCCAGCACGTCATCCGCGATGCGCTCGACGTCGATCACATTCGTCACCAAAACTGCGTGATGCGCGGTCAGTGCGCGACCTGATTCGCTGACGAGATCCGGGTGCGGCAAGTTGTCGGCATCACACAGTTCTTGCACGGCGTGCACAATGTGCCAGGCGTAATCACTGAGGCCGTAATTCATTGAGCAGTAAGAGCGCGAGCGAGTTCCTTCGTAATCCACGGAAAGACCGCCGCCCACATCCAGAACAGAGACCGGCACGCCCAGTTTGCGCAGCTCCACGTAATAACGTGCGGCTTCACGCATACCATTTTTGATGTCTTCCAGATTGGCGATCTGTGAGCCGAGATGAAAATGCAGCATTTGGATGCTGTCGATGCGTCCGGCCGCGCGGCAACGCTCGACCACTTTTAAGATTTGTGCTGGTGATAGTCCAAATTTGGATTTTTCGCCACCGGTATTCTGCCAATTTCCTTTGCCGATGCTCATCAGCCGCACGCGCACGCCAATGCGCGGCGCAACATTCATTTTTTTGGATTCGTCGAGAATCAAATCCAGCTCGGATAATTTTTCGACAACGATCGTGACTTTGTGGCCAAGTTTTTCGCCCAGCAACGCAAAGCGAATGTATTCGCGATCTTTGTAGCCGTTGCAGACAATGGTGTCGCCGGGGAATCGGCTCATCGCCAGCACCGCGAGCAGCTCCGGTTTGGAGCCCGCTTCCAGCCCCACGGGTTTACCCGGCTCGCTGACGGAAACGATTTCCTCCACGACGCGTCGTTGCTGATTGACTTTGATCGGATACACCGGCGTGTAGCTGCCGCGATACCCGGTTTCCGCAATGACTTGCGCAAACGCATCACGCAGGCGGCGAGTCCGGTTGCGCAAAATCCCGGAGAAACGCACCAGCGCCGGTAGCCGCAGACCGCGCGCCTGAATTGCTTCGATCACTTCGTGCAGCGATACGGCGCGCGCATCGTCCACGCCATCCGGATGCACGATCACGTCGCCATCGGTGTCGATATCAAAATATCCGTCACCCCAATGCCGGATATTCCAAGTAGCCAGCGCGTCGTCGTGCGTCCAGTGGGTCATGGCGGGTCATCGCAATCCGGTCAGTAGGGCGGGCAACATTATGGGGCCGCACCCCCCGGCCTGCTATCATCCGCGCCCGTTTTGACCACCCCGGAGTTCCAATCCATGGCTGCCCGTCCTGACTGGTACATCGAACATTTCGAGTCTGCCGGCACTGCCTTCGGCCTGAAGTTGAAGGGCGCAGGCAAGATCGATGAGGTGCGCAGCACCTACCAGCATATTGAGATCTGGGACACCGAGACGTTTGGTCGGCTGATGACGATCGACGGCGCAACCATGGTGTCCACCCGTGACAATTTTCTCTATCACGAGATGATGTCGCACCCGGCACTGTTTTCTCATACGAATCCCAAGCGCGTTGCCATCATTGGTGGCGGCGACTGCGGTACGTTGCGCGAAGTACTCAAGCACCCTGGCGTGGAAAGCGCCACGCAAATTGATATCGACGAGCAAGTGACGCGCATGTCGGAAAAATATTTCCCGGAATTGTGCGAAAAGAACAACGATCCGCGCGCCAAACTGCTGTTTATCGACGGCGTGCAGTGGGTGAAGGATCAGCCGGAAGAATCGCTGGACATCATCATTGTTGATTCCACGGATCCGGTCGGCTTTGCCGAAGGCCTATTCAAAGTGGAATTTTTCCGCGACTGCAT
Organism: uncultured Pseudomonadales bacterium; assembly: GCA_964574995.1. GTDB lineage: Bacteria > Pseudomonadota > Gammaproteobacteria > Pseudomonadales > JADFDG01 > JADFDG01. The sequence continues at coordinate 133,189 of CAZNPF010000001.1, forward strand.
TCGTATTCTGAAAAAAGGCGGCATCATCGTTCAGCAAAGCGAATCACCGTTGCTGCACAGTGACACCATCATTCGTGATTTGCACAAAAACATGCGCGCCGCCGGTTTCACGGGCACGCAAACGTTGCCGTTCCCGCAGATCGTGTACCCCTCGGGCTGGTGGAGCTGCACACTGGCGACCAAAGGCGGTAACGTCAACGCGTTCCGTGAAGCAGATGCACGCGCAAAAGCGTTCGACACACTGTATTACAGTGCTGACATCCACAAAGGTGCGCTCACGCTGCCACCGTTCATGCAAAAAGCGATTGGCTGATACGTACGACACACGAAGACTCAGCGACGCGTTTCGACGCGAACTTGACGCAATAAAAAAGGGACCCCGCAGGGTCCCTTTTCTTTTTACATGTTTAACGTGTTGCGCGTATTCATGCGTGCGGCTTACGGGGTGTAAGCGCGTTCGCCGTGCTCGGCCAAATCCAGACCTTCGCGCTCTTGCTCTTCGTTGACGCGCAGACCCACGACGAGATCGGCAATCTTGAAGGCAATGAAGGCCACCACCGCGCTCCAGACCACTGCTGTGCACACACCGATCAACTGGCTGAGCACTTGGCCGCCCATGCTGTAGGCAGCCACGCCGGCTGGCGTGACGGAGTAATCCACGATGCCCATACCGCTGAACACACCCATGTTCGGGTTGACGAACACGCCGGTCAGCAGCGCGCCGACGATACCGCCCACCGCATGCACGCCGAACACATCGAGCGAATCGTCGTAGCCCAGTTTTGCTTTCAGGCCGGTGACGGCAAGGAAGCACACAATGGCGCCGACCAGACCGATGACAAAGGCGCCGCCAATGCCCACAAAACCGCACGCGGGCGTGATGGCAACGAGGCCGGCAATGGCACCCGACACAGCACCGAGCAGGCTCGGTTTACCTTTGTGGAACCACTCGACGACGGTCCAGGCCAGCGCTGCAACGGCCGTTGCAAACAGCGTGTTAGCAAACGGAACGGCAACAAAACTATTGGCTTCCAAGTTGGAGCCCGCGTTGAAACCAAACCAGCCCATCCACAGGATGCAGGCGCCGATCAACGTCATGGTCAACGAATGCGGAGCCATCGCGACTTTGCCGTAACCCAGACGCTTGCCCACCATGATGGCGCCGACGAGGCCAGCGATACCGGCGTTGATGTGCACCACGGTGCCGCCGGCAAAATCGATCGCGCCTTTACCGTACAAGAAACCACTGGCTGCGTCATACGCAGACGGGCCGCCCCAGTACCACACCATGTGTGCCATCGGTGCGTAGGCAAACGTGAACCAGATCACCGTGAACAACAGAATGGCAGAGAACTTCATGCGCTCAGCGAAGCCACCCACGATCAGCGCGCAAGTGATGCCAGCGAAGGTGAGCTGGAACATGGCAAAAATCAGTTCCGGAATCTGTACGCCTTTCGAGAAGGTTTCTACCCACGAATCGTAGGTAACGCCGCTCAAGAAGACTTTCGAAAAACCGCCAATGAACGGATCGAGTGCGCCGTTGGCGTTGGTGGTGAATGCCAGTGAATAGCCATACAGCACCCACAGCACGGCCACCAAGCAGAACACGGTAAACACTTGCATGAGTATCGACAGCATGTTTTTGCTGCGCACCATGCCACCGTAGAAAAGCGCAACGCCGGGCAGCGTCATGAACAGCACGATCGCGGTGGCCACGAGCATCCAGGCGATATCGCCTTTATTGCGTTCCGGAGCTGGAGCTTCGGCCGTCGCTGCGGCTGGTGCGATTTCAGGAGTCGCTTCGGCGGCAGCAGGTGCTGCTTCGGCGACGACGGGTGCGTCGGCAGCAACCGCAGTTGCCTCCTCGGCAAAGGCGGGGCTCGCGCCAAGCATGGCGCAGCCCAAGGTGAGGGCAATCAAAAAACGTTTCACGTTGTTACCTCTGCTTTCGCAAATGAATTTTCAGATCGGCTTAACGTGTCCCTGAGGGACGGCATGGATCAACGGCTGCAAGGCGACTGGCGAAGTCGCCGAAAATTTCTGATCAGATTGCTTCGTTGCCGGTCTCGCCGGTACGAATGCGGATCACTTGCTCGAGCGGGCTGACGAAAATTTTTCCGTCGCCGATCTTGCCGGTGTTGGCCGCTTTGGTGATGGCTTCAATGACACTCTCGACGCTGCTGTCTGCGCAGGCGACTTCTACCTTCACTTTCGGTAGAAAATCGACCACGTATTCAGCACCGCGATAAAGCTCGGTGTGGCCCTTCTGCCGACCGAAGCCTTTGACTTCGGTGACGGTGATGCCCTGTACGCCGATCTCGCTCAGCGCCTCGCGGACGTCATCGAGCTTGAAGGGCTTGATGATTGCCGTTACCAGCTTCATGGCTCTCTCCTGTATCTGGCCGGCAGTGCCGGCACGGTTGGACTTCGACTTTCGGTGAGGTCGTTGCCGTACCTCATCGATCCAGACTCGGTTTTGCAGCCTGTGCACTCGCCAGTGCACGATCCATGCCTGATCTTGAAAACTCAGCAAAACCAAAGGGTTGTAACGTAATCACTGCGCCATAAACGCAGCGATCAGCAGTATAGGGCACAACCTTGGTGCGCCGACTCTCTTTGGTGCGCGATCCGGGCGCATTCCCGGGCCTTCCGCATCAGGGACGGGCCCGCTGCTATGCTGCGAGCGCCTTTCACCGTCAGTCTCTTCATTGCTAGGTCGCGCACCATGAGTCAGGAAAACGTCATCAATCGGCTGGTCGATCAGATCGCCCGCAACCTGCCCGCAGGTCTTGCCGGCGCGCGGGAGGAATTTTCGGTGGCGGCTCGCGCCGTGCTCGCCGATGCGTTTTCCCGCATGGAACTGGTGACGCGCGAGGAGTTCGAGACGCAGACGCGCGTGCTCTCGGTTGCGCGTGAAAAACTCGAAGCGCTTTCGCGTGAACTGCAAGATTTGGAACTACGGCTGAACAAACTGGAAGACCGCAAGCGCGGTTGATTTCCTACGCGTATTTGCAGGATTTGCTGGGCGACATTCGCACCTGCTCTACCCATGCTGCGCGCTCGTCGTCTCGTCGAGGCGGCTCTTTGAGAGCTTACGCATGCGCCTTGCTGTCGTGGCGACCCGCGCTTCCTGTGGCGTTGACGCACCCTCGGTGCGCGTTGAAACGCATCTTGCCGGCGGATTGCCCTCGGTTTCCATTGTGGGTTTGCCAGAAACGGCTGTTCGCGAAAGCAAAGATCGCGTGCGCAGCGCGTTGCAAACGTCGCAATTTGAATTTCCAGTTGGCCGCATCACACTGAATCTGGCGCCGGCAGATTTGCCGAAGGAGGGCGGCCGTTACGATTTGCCCATCGCCGTGGGCATTCTGGCGGCATCTGGGCAAGTCTCGGCGAAATCATTGATGCATCGTGAGTTTATTGCCGAGTTAGCACTCAATGGCGAATTGCGACCTGTGCGTGGCGTACTGCCGGCCGCCATCGCCTGCGCGCGTGCTGGGAGCGAACTCATTGTGGCGCCAGAAAATGCGGATGAAGCGGCTTTGCCTTCAGGTTCTCGTGTGATCGCCGCGCGTAATTTGCGTGAAGTCTGTGCGTACCTGCGCGGGGAAACCGTGCAGGTGCCGCATCAAGCGCCAGTGTCGATGCTCGCGGAAGATTCGTTGCCGGATTTGGCGGATGTGCGTGGGCAAGCGCAGGCTCGCCGTGCGTTGGAAATTGCCGCCACCGGCAATCATTCCTTATTGATGATCGGCCCGCCCGGCAGCGGGAAAACCATGTTGGCGTCGCGTTTGCCGGGGATACTGCCGCCGCTGACGCGCGAAGAAATGTTGGAGGCGGCTGCCGTGCGATCGCTGCGTGGATCAGTACCCCATGCGCTGTTGTCCGGTGCGCGGCCGTTTCGCGCGCCGCATCACTCGACTTCTTCCGTGGCGCTGGTGGGTGGCGGCAGTGTGCCCAGGCCCGGTGAAATTTCGCTGGCACATCATGGCGTGCTATTTCTCGATGAACTACCCGAATTTAATCGGCATACGCTGGAAACCTTGCGCGAACCCTTGGAATCGGGTTGCGTGCAAATTTCACGCAGTGCGCAGCAAGTGGAATTCCCTGCTTGTTTTCAGCTGGTGGCAGCGATGAATCCTTGTCCTTGCGGTTATCTTGGTGACCCTGACCGTAGCTGTGGCTACACCTGTGCGCGTGCGGATAATTACCGCGCAAAATTATCCGGGCCGCTGCTTGATCGCATCGACATTCACGTGGAAGTTGGTGCCATACCAGCATCGTTGCTGGCTAAAGGTCTCGACGGCGAGAGCAGCAGCACTGTTCGCGAACGTGTGATGCGCGCCCGCGAACGGCAGTTGGCGCGGCAGGGCACCACCAACGCGAGGCTGACCGGGAAGCAACTCTTGGCAGCTGTCGCACTGGAAAGTGTGGATCAAGGCTTTCTGATTAGTGCACTGGAAAAAATGAAATTATCGGCGCGCGCCAGCGACCGTATTCTGCGTGTTGCACGCAGCATCGCCGACCTGGCGGACGCTCCGCGTGTAGGGCGCGAGGCGCTGCTGGAAGCCTTGGGCTTGCGCGCACTGGATCGGCGCGTGGGTTAATGTGTCAATCGATGCACGCCGAAGACTCTGCGTGCATCCGTGTTTCGGCCGTCAGTCGATCCCTTCGGCCTTCAAATATTTCGGCGAACTCTCGCGCACTTTTTGCAGGGTAACGGCCCACACCAACCCTTGCAGTTCGGCGTTGTCATCGGCAACGCCTTTGCGGACGCGCTGCGCCAGTGAGCGGTTGAGTGTGCGCAGTTGCGCATCCAGCGTGACATCAACCGGCACGTCTATTTGCAATGCTGACGCCAGCGCATCCACTTCCATCTGCAAGGCGGCTTCGCCGTGGGCCAATTGGCGCTCGGCAATCGACAACGCATTGAGCAGCATCATCGCCGTATATTTTTTGTCTTCCGGCAGCGCCGGTAGCAACTGATCACGGAATGTCTTGGCGGCAATGGCCAGTAAGTCATGGCCTTGCGGGCGGTCGCGCATGATTAGGCCACTCCTTTATTCGCGCTCGACGCAGTGCGTATGTGCCTGTTGGCAGCAGGCAGTGGATGACCAGAAAAATCGATGCCGGTCATGCGCAATAAATGCAATTCCAATTCGGGGACGATGTGGCTGGTGAGCGCCAATTCCAAGGACGGTTCGCGCCCGGAAATGTGTCGTTCGCCTTGTCCGATGGCAATCATGGCCCAGCGCAATTCGCCGAACACTTCCCAATAATAAAGTTCAGCGGGTTGCACGGATTTCCCGGCGATGCGGTTATATCCCGCCAGCAAGTCTTCACGCGAACCGATGCCGCCGGCAGCTTTGGCGTCGCCTTGCTGGCCAAAACGCCAGCAGCGTGCACATAACCAGCCGAGATCTTCCAGTGGGTGCGACCACGCGGCAAATTCCCAATCCAGCACTGCCGTCAGACCAAGCGCATCGACCATGTAGTTGCCGGTGCGGAAATCACGATGGGCCAGCACCAGGTTGTCATCGCGCCAACCCTCACGATCGGGCAGATTTTTTTCCAGCCAACGCAACACCCACTCCAATGCGGGATATGGCGTGTGATAGTGGTCGAGGTACTCGCGCGACTTATTGATAAAGTGCAACGCCGGATGAATCGCAGGTCGCTCCAGAAAAGACAATGCTGCTGTTGGTTTAACGCGTTGAATCTTGGCGATCTCTTCGCCGAGGCGCTGCGTCAGTCGTGTACGGTCGCCGCCGAGCGCCGCATCTTTGACTAACCGATGGCCGGCCGCTGTGCCTTGCACCCGTCGCATCACAAAGAAATCGCGCCCGAAAACGGATTTGTCGCCTAGCCAGAGTGGCTCCGGCACGGTGACGCCGGCATCGAACGCCGCTTTCAGCAACGCAAATTCCTGTGCGCGCGAATGCGAGTCGGACACACCGCTTGGGGCATCGCAGCGCACCACTACTTGTTGGTCGCCCTCGTGCGTACCGCCCGAGATGACGAGATCGGCGGCCCAGTTTTCTTGAATGGCACCGCCAGATAATTTCCGCGTATTTTCCACCAGTACCGTCAAGGCCCCAGTTTTTTCGGCGATAAATTCAGCGAGTTTTGTGGTTTCCATGACTGGCGACTGTGTGTGCTTAAACGCCCCAGCGGAAGAAATCTTGTTTCTTCGCTAGATACGATTGTGAGAGCACCATTTTGTGCACTTCGCTAGCGCCATCCACCAAGCGCGCCTGTCGCGCATAACGGTAGATCCAATCCACCAGCGTGTCTTTGGAATAGCCGCGCGCGCCCATTAATTGCAACGCCGTATCCGCCGCTTTATGCAGCGTGTCGGCCACGTGAATTTTGGCAATGGAAATATCGGTCTTGGCGTAATCACCTTGATCGAGCTTCCAGGCAGCATTCATCGTCAGCAAGCGGCCCACGTGAATCTCTTTGGCGACATCGCCGATCATCCATTGCACGCCTTCGTGCTGCGCTAGCGTGATACCGAAACTCTTGCGCTGCTCGACATAACCCGCCGCAATTTCCATGCAGCGCTTGGAGAGCCCAAGCCAACGCATGCAATGCGTCAATCGCGCCGTTCCCAAACGAATCTGGGTGACTTTCAGGCCATCGCCCACTTCCAACAAGCGGTCTTCGTCAGCAATTTCCAAACCATTGAATTCCAGTTCGCAGTGGCCGCCGTGTTCTTCCGGCCCCATGATCGGGATGCGACGCACGATGCGCCAGCCGGGCTGGTTGGCGTGAAACATAAACGCCGTGAGGCCTTTGCGTTCGTCATCTGAGGTGCGCGCAATCAGAATGAAGTGCTGCGCACCTTCGGCGCCGGTGATAAACCATTTGCGGCCGGTGATGACCCACTTGTCACCTTTTTTGGTCGCCTTGGTGTAAGTGAGCGAAGGATCAGAACCGCAACCGCCGTCCGGCTCGGTCATCGCGAAGGCGGAGCGCACTTTGCCGTCGATGATCGGCTGCAACCATTTGTCTTTGAGCGCATCGGTCTTCAGGACTTTGTTGAGCAGAATCATGTTGCCGTCGTCTGGCGGCGCACAGTTGAACATCGCCGGGCCAAACGGTGAGCGTGCGGCTTCTTCATAAAGCGCCGCCATACCGACCACGCCCATCTCACTGCCGCCACGTGATTTCGGTAACTGAAAACCCCACAGGCCTTCGGCGCGTGCTTTCTGGCGAACGCGAGCCACCACGTCTTCGCGGATATTTTCGTGCTCGTCGAAATTGGCGGCGTCTTTTTCCAGCGGCATCACTTCGCGCTCAACAAAAGCGCGCACTTTCAAGCGGGTTTCTTCGACGTGTTTGGGCAGGGTGAAATCCATGGTCAGTTCCTCACAACGAATTTTGGGTGTGGGCGCCGTCAACGACGACGATGCTGCCGCTCATATAACTGGATGCATCCGACGCCAACAGCAGCAGTGGGCCGTCGAGTTCCGGCAAATTGCCAAGACGACGGAACGGCATGCGTTTAATCATCTTCTGGCCCGGTTCAGTTTGAAACCAATCGCGGTTGATGTCGGTTTCAAAATAGCCGGGGCAGATGGCATTGATGCGAATGTTGTAACGCGCGTAATCCAGAGCCAGCGATTTGGTGAGTTGCACGGCGCCGGCTTTGGTGGCGGTGTACACCGGCAACTGACTGGCGACGCGCAAACCAAGAATCGACGCGATGTTGATGATGTTGCCGGGGCGTTTGTCGGCCTGCCATTGCTTGATGGCTTCTTTCGACACCATCCACATGCCTTTCAAATTGGTATTCGCGACCGAGTCCCACTCGTCTTCGGTGAGTGCGGTGGCCGACGCCTCGACGTTGATGCCGGCGTTGTTGATCACCACGTCGACTTTGCCCATCGCGGCGAACGCGGCGGCGATGCTCGTACCGCTCGACACATCCAGCTTCACCGTTTCGGCTTTGCCGCCGGCCGCACGAATCGCTGCCGCCGTTTCTTCCAGTTTTTCGACGCGGCGCGCACCCAGGATGACGGTGGCACCTTGTTTGGCCAGCACGTGACCAAAATGCGCGCCGAAGCCGCTGGAGGCGCCGGTGATCAGCACGCGTTTGCCATCGAGGCGGAAAAGATCGGCCATGGGATCTCCTGTCGGGATGCGGCGAGGTTCGGTAGGGGCGGTCAGCAAATGACCGACGAGTCGGGGCGCAAGTATAGGTGCGGGGCAGGGCGGGGCAATGCCGCAAACGACTGATCCATTGACCGGGATGAACAGATCTCGCTCGCCGGCCTCTCCGCCGAAGAGGCGGGCTAGAATCTCGCCCCCGCCTGCACTGCCTTCTTTGCCGCCGATGTCTGATCTGAATCCCCGCCAGCGCGAAGCCGTCCGTTATCTCGACGGGCCGTTACTGGTGCTGGCCGGTGCGGGTTCGGGCAAGACCAGCGTGATCACCCGCAAGATCGCCTACCTGATCGACACCGCGCACTACGATCCATCGAAAATCATCGCCGTGACCTTCACCAACAAGGCGGCGCGCGAAATGGCCGAGCGCGCACGTAAGTTGGTAGGCAACGATTTGCGTGGATTGTCGATCAGCACGTTTCATACGCTCGGTCTAAATATCATCCGCAGCGAACAAAAACGTCTTGGTTTGCGCGGTGGTTTCAGCATTTTAGATAGCGATGATTCGCGGAAGTTAATCACCGAGCTGATGCAGCGCGACGGCGGTGATAACGACATGGCCGATACCGTCCAACACGCCATTTCCAACCTCAAAAACGACATGATGTCGGTAGAAGATGCGCTCGCGGCGGCCAAGAGCCCGCGTGAAATGCTGATCGCGCAAGTGTATGAAGGTTACGAACGCGCCAAGAATGCTTACAACGCGGTGGACTTCGACGATCTCATTCTAAAGCCGGTGCAGTTATTTTCTGCGCACGGCGATGCGCTGGAGAAATGGCAGAACCGAACGCGTTATTTGCTGGTGGACGAATATCAAGACACCAACCTGTCGCAGTATCGTTTGGTCAAACAATTGGTGGGCCCGCGTGCGGCTCTTACTGTGGTTGGCGACGACGATCAGTCTATCTACGCGTGGCGCGGCGCACGCCCAGAGAATCTGGCGCAACTCCAAGAAGATTATCCGCAACTGAAAGTGGTGGCGCTGGAGCAAAATTACCGGTCTACCCAGCGCATTCTGCGCGCGGCCAACGCGGTGATTGCCCACAACCCGCACGTATTCGAAAAGAAACTGTGGAGCGACCTGGCACCCGGCGATCCGATTCGCTTGGTCTGCTGCAAGGATGAGCAACACGAGGCCGAGCGTATTGCAGGAGAAATCGTCAGTCAGCGTGCGCGTGGTAGCCAATGGAAGGATTTTTCGGTGCTGTATCGCGGCAATTTTCAGTCGCGCTTGATTGAAGAAAAACTGCGTGAGCGCCAAGTGCCCTACAAAGTGTCGGGCGGCCAGTCATTTTTTGCGCGCGCCGAAATTAAAGACTTGATGGCGTATTTGCGGCTACTGGCCAATCCGGATGACGACACCGCCTTCTTGCGGATCATCAATGTGCCGCGTCGAGAAATCGGCCCCACCACGCTGGAAAAACTCGCGCAATACGCCGGGACGCGGCACGTATCGTTGTCGCGTGCGGCCGGTGAAATGGGTTTATCCGAATACTTGGGTAATCAATATCGCGAAAAATTGGGTCGATTCGTGCATTGGCTGGATGATGTTCGCCAGCGACTCGCAAAACTGCCAGCACGACAAGCGATCACTGAAATGTTGGAAGAGCTGGGTTACGAGGCGTGGTTGCGATCGCAATCTGCATCGCCGCAGGCCGCACAAAAACGCATGGAAAACGTGCAATCACTGGTTGATTCCATTCATCGCATGAGCGAGCAGCAGGACGATCACGGAAAGCAGCCTGAGATGAGTGAGGTGATCGCCAAGTTGGTGTTGCTGGATATGCTTGATCAGCAAGCAGAAAACGATGACAGCGACCGGGTGCAGCTCATGACGTTGCACGCAGCTAAAGGGCTCGAATTTCCCCATGTGTGGATTCTGGCGTTTGAAGAAGACGTGCTGCCGCATCGCAACAGCATCGAGGCCAATACCATCGAGGAAGAACGTCGACTGTTGTACGTGGGCATCACCCGCGCGCGTCGACAACTTACGTTTACCTACGCACAAAAGCGCAAACAGTTTGGTGACATGAACAGTTGCACGCCCAGTCGCTTCATCGCTGAACTACCGGCTGCTGACGTGGCTCGCGAAGGCGAGGGCGCAACGGTCAGCGCTGAGCAGAAGGCGCAATCCCGAGATGCGGCATTGGCGGCGCTGGATGCTTTGTTCAAAAAATAATGCACAAACACGCAACGTATTACCCATTAAAAAAGCCGGCATGAAGCCGGCTTTTTTATGTTCAGCGAAAAATTATTTCGCCTTGCTCACCATGTACTTCACACCGTTGGTGATCTCTTCATCCGAACAGCTGGCGCAGCCGCCTTTCGCTGGCATGCCGCGTAAGCCGTGGAGCGCATGATTGATGAGCGTTTTTTCGCCTTGGGCGATGCGTGGGCCCCAATCAGCTTTGCTGCCGACTTTCGGGGCGCCGGCGACACCGCTACCGTGACAGGCCGTGCAGACGGCATTGAACACCTGCTCACCGGTACGCGGACCGCTGCTGGCACCGGCAATCGGCGTAAACGCCAAACCGGCCGGCTTGCACTCGTCACCTTGCACGCAGACGCCGCCGACCGGCTTGATGCGGGCTTTGATGGCATCAATGTTCATCGAGTCTTCGGCGCCGAGTTGGCCGGGTGCCGCGTGCGCAACGGTGGCGAGCAGGATTGCGGCCACGGCCGCAGTCAGACGATTGATCACGGGAAATTACCTCTAGGCGGACAGGCTTGGGCTGCGAATGGCCCCAAAAGCGGCGGGGATTATAGACGGCAGACTGCTTCGCTAGTAGGCCCGTTTACCCCTTGTATGGTCTGCGGATCAGGAAGTCGTGCGTACTAGGCGGGCTACCGGTCATTCAGTGCTGGCAGCCCGGTCCGTGCGCATGCCCGCAGTCACCGTCGTCATCCGGGGTGTCGCCTTCGCCGTCGTATGACAGGATGGCCGAATAAAACTCCGGCCGACGGTCACGGAACACGCCCCAAGCAATACGGGCCTCGCGCACGGCGTCGAGATCGAACGTGTGCACCAGCACGCTTTCACTGCTGCGGTCGGCTTCTTTCACTTTGGCGCCGGTGTGATCGGCGATGAACGAAGAACCGTAGAACGTCAATGCGCAAGCGTCACCTTGTTCACGACCAATCCGGTTCGACGCCACCAGCGGGACAAGATTGGCGCCGGCGTGTCCTTGCATCACGCGCTGCCAATGGCCGCTGGAATCGATGGACGCATCGTGCGGCTCGCTGCCGATCGCTGTGGGGTAAAGCAAAATTTCCGCGCCAGCGAGCGCCATGCAGCGCGCCAATTCTGGGAACCACTGATCCCAGCAAATACCGGCCCCGATGCAACCGTATTGGGTTTCCCACACCATCGGCCCAGTATCGCCCGGCGCAAAATAATGTTTTTCCTGATAGCCCGGGCCGTTGGGAATGTGGCTTTTGCGGTAATTGCCGAGCACCGTGCCATCGGCATCGATCATCGCGAGTGAATTGAAATACGCATTGCCGGCTTTTTCAAAATAAGAAACGGGCAGCACGGCGTTCAATTCCGCCGCCAGTTTCGAAAACCGTGTAATCAGTGAATTGCCTTTGAACGGCTGCGCCAACGAAAAATATTTTTCGTCCTGATCTTTGCAGAAATACGGCGCTGCAAATAATTCTTGGATGAGGATGACTTGTGCGCCTTGCTTGGCTGCTGCGCGTGCAATTTTCTCGGCGCGGGCGATATTGCCTTCGATATCCCAGTCACAAGCGAACTGGCTGGCGGCAACGGTGACATGGCGGGTCATGGGCATCCTCCACGTGCATGGCAAGTGCGTGAAGCGGCTGATCAGCCGCTGGGCGGCGCAGGGTAACAGAACCCGTATCTGCGGGTAGGAAACTCTGGTGGAATTTGGCTGTCCGACGTCCTGCTTCTCACCCTATATCCCGGAGAAATCACCATGAAAGTGCATTATGTGTTGGGCCTGACCGCGATGCTTGCTTTGCCGCTGGCGCAGGCCGACGAAGCGCCTGCGGCGCCTGCTGCACCACCCGTTCACGCGCAGGGCATGCCCGAGGGCTCTGACATGACGCTGGGTCAGGCCGATCTTTCCGACGTCGATGATCTCAAGCTCACCGCCGATCAAAAGCAGAAATTGCAGGTGATCCGCAAGGAGGCGGATGCCAAGCATGACGCCATCCGCGTCGAAACGCGCAACAAAATCAAATTTGTTCTAACGCCGGAACAATTCAAGCAATTGGAAGCGCATCAAAAGCAGCGCATGGAACGCCGTGAAGACCGCAAAGAGCGTCGGCAGGAGCGCCGTGAGGATCGTCGCGAAAAGATGAAGGAGCGACACATGGAAAAAACGCAGGCGCAATAAGACTGCGCCTGGCGCACACCAAAAGGGCTCCGCGAGGAGCCCTTTTTCATGCCTAGCATTTCAGATGTGGCGCGCCCGAAGGGATTCGAACCCCTGACCTCTGCCTCCGGAGGGCAGCGCTCTATCCAGCTGAGCTACGGGCGCATAAGCGGTGAGGGTGGCGATTCTACACAATGAGTTGCGGCGCGACGTAGCGGCTTTTTACTTCTCGGACTACGCGCTAAATACCGGCTTTAATGCCCCACCAAAAAGTGGAAAACCGATTCTGTGTCCCAAATTGCCCCCTCTGCGTCCAGCGCGGCGGTAAAACGTTCAGGAGCGCCACGCTATTCCAAGTGTATCCAGCGCGAGGGTAGGCGAGGGTAAAGGGATCATCCTCCCCGTCTAACGTAGAAACAGGCGCCCCGAGGATGGCTTGGCCGGTTCCACGCCTGCCAATAGGCAAGCATCCATCTAGGCGCATTCATCCCAATGAGGCTAAGAACGTCTATCTTTAGGGGGTTACGGATGGATGCAAATCGCTACCGTCCCACCTGCAATCGGAAGAACAAGCAGCGATGAGTCTCGTCAAATCAAAACAGCGTGTCGCTGACCACGGGGAGGTGTTTACCCCGGCGTGGATGGTTGAGGCCATGCTCGATTTGGTGAAAGGCGCAACCGAGCGGATCGATAGCCCGTTTCTCGAACCCGCCTGCGGCAGCGGCAACTTTCTGATTCAGGTCCTCCGGCGCAAGCTGTCAGCGGTCGAACTGAAATACGGCAAGTCCGAGTTCGAGAAGCGCCATTTTGCGCTTCATGCCTTGATGTGTATCTACGGGGTCGAGCTGCTGCCCGACAACATCGTCGAATGCCGGGATAACCTCCTCAAAATCTTCGCGGAATATCTGCGCTTGGGCGAAACGGACGATCTCTACCGTGCGGGAAGTTTCGTGCTGACGCAGAACCTCGTTCATGGCGACGCCATGACCATGCGCGACAGCAACAAACAACCGATCACCTTTGCCGAGTGGGGCTACTTGGGCAAGGGTAAGTTCCAGCGCCGCGATTTTCGTTTCGACGTGCTGACCGGTTCGTCGGCTTATAGCCAGGAGGGCAGTCTGTTTGCTCACTTGGGTAAGCATGAGATTTTTACGCCGGTTAAAACATACCCGGCAATGACCGTTGCCGAACTTGCGGCGGAGGCCGCCCTGTGAGCGAACAGGCTGGATTTACCTTGCGCGGGCGCAACCCGGACGTGTTGACCTGCATTGCGAATCTTTCCAATGACGAGGTGTTCACGCCGCCGGAGTTTGCCAGCCGGATGCTCGACACGCTGGCTGAGGCGTGGGCGAAGAGCAACCAGGGCGAGAACATCTGGGCGAATCCGAACGTGCGCTTTCTCGATCCGTTCACCAAATCGGGTGTCTTCTTGCGTGAGATCACCACGCGGCTGACGGAAGGCCTGAAGGACGAGATGCCTGATTTACAGACGCGCGTCGATCACATTCTCACCCAGCAAGTGTTCGGCATTGCCATCACGCAACTTACGGCATTGCTGGCTCGGCGCAGCCTGTACTGCTCCAAGCACGCCAAGGGCGAGCACTCGATTGCCAAGTCCTTCGGCAGCGACGATGGCAACATCTGGTTCAAGAGCCAGAAGCACACTTGGGTTGAAAGCCGGTGCAAATACTGTGGGGCCGGAAAGAAAACACTGGATCGTGGCGAGAGTGCGGAAACCCATGCCTATGCGTTCATTCACACAGATAACATCAAAACTCGCATCGCCGAGTTTTTTGGAGAAAACATGCAGTTCGACGTCATCATTGGGAACCCGCCGTATCAGTTGGCCAGTGATGGCGGCACGCGAGATATTCCCATCTACAACAAATTCGTCGAACAGGCCAAGAAACTCGAGCCACGCTACCTGGCGATGGTTATCCCGTCTCGCTGGATGGCCAGCGGCCTCGGGTTGAGCGAATTTCGTCAAACCATGTTGAGCGACCGCCACATTCGCAAGCTCGTTGATTACCCAGTGGCCGGCGAGATCTTTCCGGGCGTCGAAATCAAGGGTGGCGCGTGCTACTTCTTGTGGGATCGAGACAACGAGGGAAACTGTGATGTAACGACGGTTCGCGGCGATGATGTCGTGGGACCTGTAAGTCGAAACCTCGGGGAGTACGATGTCTTTGTCAGAGACAGTCGTGCGGTGAGGATACTCAACAAGGTGTTGGAGTTCGAAGAGAAGTCAATCGCAGAAATACTGTCAGTTGACAAGGAGTTTGGCTGGACTTCTAACTTCGATGGCTTTCATGAGAAGCAGAAATCTGGCGATATTGCGCTCCACTACAACCGTAAGGGGAAGCGTCTTCTTGGGTGGATCGCACGCAAGGATGTAACCAAAAGTACGCACCTCATTGATAAGTGGAAAGTGATGGTTCCGCAAGCTGGTTCGGATGGTGGACAAAAGATCCCTGATCCGGTGCTTGGCTCCAGTTTCATTGTAAGTAGTCCATCTGTGTGTACGCAGACCTATCTATTCTTCTATGTAGATGAGGAGCGAGCAGCCAAGAGCATCGAAAGTTACGTCCGCACGCGATTCTTCCGTTTCCTCGTTTCGCTGCGAAAAATCACACAACACGCAACGCGTTCGACCTACACGTGGGTTCCGCAGCAGGCATGGACCAAAACATGGACAGATGAACTGCTCTACGAGAAGTATGGAATTACGAAGAAGGAAGCGGCTTTCATCGAAAGCATGATCCGGCCAATGGGCCGCGACGATGACTAAACCCATCGCCGAAATCCTCGTGCCGAAGCCGACGGCGCGGCCGCGCATTTACGCCTATTCGATTGCCGATGAGACGCACAAAGGGCAATTGAAGATCGGGCAGACCTCACGCGATGTGAAAGCGCGTATTGCCGAGCAAACCAAAACCGCAGCAATCAAGGTCACCATCGAACTGGATGAGTCCGCCGAGCGCGATGACGGCTCTATCTTCAGCGATCATGAGGTGCGCGCTGCGCTGGAGAAAAAAGGCAAGCAAAAGGTCACGCTGGAATGGATGCGTTGTACGGTGCAGGACGTAAAAGCCGTGCTGAACGAACTGCGCACGGGCCAGAAACTCAGTAGCACGCGTGGTCAGTCCTTTCCCTTGCGAGCCGAACAGCGCGCCGCCGTGGATAGAACGCACAGCTATTACCAATCCATCTGGCGGGAGAACAAACACGCCGTTCCGCGTTTTCTGTGGAACGCCAAGATGCGCTTTGGCAAGACCTTTACCAGTTATCAGCTCGCCAAAGCGATGAATGCCAAGCGGGTGCTGGTGGTGACGTTCAAGCCGGCGGTGGAGGATGCCTGGCAGACCGATCTGGAATCGCATGTTGATTTTGACGGCTGGCAGTATCTCTCACGCAGTTCGGGCAGCGACCCGACGACGGTTTCGGCAAAAAATCCGCTGGTGTATTTCGGCTCGTTTCAGGATTTGCTTGGCCGCGATCCAGCCGGGAACATCAAGGCCCGCAACGAATGGCTGCATACCATCAACTGGGACTTGGTGGTATTCGACGAATATCACTTTGGCGCGTGGCGCGAAACCGCCAAGGAATTATTCGAGGGCGAAGAGGATGCCATTACGCGGGAAGAGTCCCGCCTTGATGACGAGAAGCGGCTGAAGGAGCGGATTGCAGATATGCAGCAACCGCTTGAGAAAGAGTCCGACTTTCTGCCCATCACCACGCGGGCTTATCTGTATCTCTCTGGCACGCCATTCAAGGCGCTTTCGACAGGCGAGTTCATCGAGGAGCAGATTTTCAACTGGACGTATACCGACGAGCAGCGCGCCAAGGAAGATTTCGAGATAAAGAATCCGGGTGAATGGAACCCCTATGGGGCGCTGCCGCAGATGCGTCTGCTCACCTACCAGATGCCGGATGAGTTGCTGGCGATTGCCAGCGGTGGCGAGTTTGACGAATTTGATCTCAATGAATTTTTCGCGGCCACCGGCACCGGCAGGGCGGCAAAGTTCAAGCACAAGGACGACGTGCAGAAGTGGCTCGACATCATCCGTGGAGCCTACCTGCCCAAGATGGCCGAGCACCTGAAGACCGGCACCAAGCCGCCGTTTCCGTATTCCGACAGCCGCCTGCTGCCGTATTTGCAGCATTCGTTTTGGTTTTTGCCCAATGTGGCGGCGTGCCAAGCAATGGCGAACCTGCTGACCGAGAAGCACAACGTGTTCTGGCGGGGCTACACGGTGATCACCGCTGCGGGAGCCTCCGCCGGGATTGGACTGGACGCCTTGCCGCCCGTGCGTCAGGCCATCGGTAGCGGTTTTGACAGCAAGAGCATCACGCTTTCTTGCGGCAAACTCACGACCGGCGTGACCGTTGCGCAGTGGTCATCCATCCTGATGCTGCGAAATCTCAAATCACCAGAAACTTATTTTCAGGCGGCGTTCCGCGTTCAATCGCCGTGGGCGATCAAGAACCCCAACGGCGACAACCCGAACGAAGAAGAAGTGCTGAAGCCTGCGTGCTTCGTGTTTGATTTTGCACCGACACGTGCCCTGCGCCAGCTCTCGGAATACGGCATTGGCCTATCACCCAACGAGCCGAACCCCGAAAACGCCGTCAAAGATCTGGTGTCGTTCCTGCCCGTGCTGGCCTATGACGGCGCGAACATGACGCAGATTGATGCGGGCGGCATCCTCGATATTGCGATGGCGGGCACGTCGGCTACGCTGCTGGCCCGCAAGTGGGAAAGCGCGCTGCTGGTCAATGTGGACAACGACACGTTGCGCCGCGTCCTCAGCAACCCCGACGCCCTGGCCGCAGTGGAGCGCATCGAGGGTTGGCGTTCGCTGGGCGACAATGTGATCGAAACGATCATCAACAAAAGTGAGAAGATCAAAGATCTGAAAAAGAAAGCGAAGGATGGCGACTTGACGAAGAAGGAGAAGAAAGAACTCTCCGACGAGGAGAGGGAGTTCAAGTCAAAGCGCAAGCTGGTGCAGGACAAACTCATCAAGTTCGCCACGCGCATTCCGGCGTTCATGTATTTGACCGATTTTCGTGAGAATACGCTTCAGGACGTGATCACCAAGGTCGAGCCGGATTTATTCAAAATCGTCACCGGTCTGACGGTTAAGGATTTCCACCTGTTGGTGCAATTGAAAGTATTCAACACTGAGCAGATGAATCAGGCCGTATTCGCGTTTCGTCGTTATGAAGATGCTTCGTTGCGCTACACCGGCATCGAAAGCCACAAGGGGCTGACACATTACGGCCTCTATGACACGGTGGTGGCGAGAGAGTAACGGAGCCCGTCTCAATGCGCGCAGATTCTCTCCTATCGAATTACCTATCCTTACTCTGCTGCTGGCTGGTATTGGATCGCGCCAGCCGATCTTAGAAAGCCTGAAAAACTCCCTTCTCTGTCACGCTTTCTCCGAAGATTAAACTATGAGCGAAGTTGAAACTGAATGCGGGCACCTAGGCCTCAGTCTCACGATGAGAGGGTGGAGGCTAAAGGGCAATTCCTATCAAACTTCTTCATTGCCTGAATCGGGAGGCGTACTGTGACACTGTCGGAGCAGGAGGCGAAAATTGAGGCGGACGCGATAGCGTATGCAAAGGCGAATAAGAAGCTTCTTTCCAAAGAGTTAACTAACCCGGAAATATTTTTTCCTGAGGAGAGCCCGGTTTCCGTCTTCATGGCCGGCTCCCCCGGAGCGGGGAAAACAGAGGCTTCGATTGAGTTGTTGGCCAGCGTTGACGGCCCTCCCATTATTCGTATCGATCCTGATGAATTACGTGAAAAATTCCCTGGCTATGCCGGCGGTAACGCTTATCTCTTTCAGAAGGCAGTCTCGATTCTTGTAGACAAGATTCACGACCTTGCCTTGGAGCAAGGACAGTCATTTTTGCTGGATGGAACGCTCACGAATTACGGAAAAGCCAAGAGCAATATTGAACGGTCGCTTAAGAAAAAACGGCTTGTCCAGCTGCTTTACGTCTATCAGGAGCCGATGCAGGCGTGGGCTTTTGTGGTTGCTCGCGAAAATGCCGAAGGTCGGCGAATTCGTCCGGAACACTTTTTAGATCAGTATTTCTTGGCGCGTGACGTTGTAAACCGGTTGAAGCGTGAATTTGGCAAGGAAGTGCATGTCGATCTGCTCATGAAGAACAATGACAACACGCATCGGTTTTACAAGGCGGGGGTTGATCAAATCGACAACCACATACCCGAAAAATTCGACCGCTCGGACATTGCGCGCCAGTTGGGTCTGTCATAGGGTAGCGGGATGAAACTTTTCTCGAAGTCCAAAAAAGTGGCCTCCACGCCGTTCTCGGAGTTCATCCGTAACGCTTCTTCGGCCGACAAGAAGAAGGTCTATACGGTGGTGCTCAAGAGGGCAACTGAACGTCAAAATCGCGTTCTTGCCGAGTCTGCGGCTTCCCAATAAGACGATTGGCTCGTCTTGAGTACCTCATCACCCAATGGTCGTCTGGAAGAGACTCGATGAGAGCCCCTGAAACAAAAAGCCCCGCTTTTGCGGGGCTTTTTGCTTTCTCGTGAGGTGGGATGACACCACGCGAGACGATGAGATGGTGCCCGGAGGCGGAATCGAACCACCGACACGAGGATTTTCAATCCTCTGCTCTACCGACTGAGCTATCCGGGCTAAACGCGTGGAGCGGGCACTTCCGGCCGGGGGTGCCGGCGGGAGCGCGGTATTAAAGCGGCGACCCTTGGGGTGGTCAAGGAAATAAGCAGGCCGATGAGCGTGCGGGCCGAATCCGGCTTTTATTCGTCCAACTATTCGTCCAGCCAAGCCATGAAGCGTCGGCCAGCCAGCCAGCCGCCAATCATGCCAAGGAGCGAGAGAAACGCGGCAGCACCAAAGCCCGCGGGCTCGCCGAGAGCCCAGCCGAGGTAACTAAACGCAGAAACGAAGAGCAGGTTGACGAGCCAGTTCATGAGGAACCCTGCCGGTAGCAACCGGTGCGCGAGGAAAGCCGAAGTCTGGCTGTGACCGCGAGAATCAGCCTGGGTTCTTCGGCGGCACATAGCCTTCGGCGCGGTCTACGGCTTCGCCGCGCAGGAAGCGCTCACGTTGCTCGCCGAGGTATTGCTGGGTGGCGGGGTCGGTGAGCGCGAGGCGCTTTTCGTTGATCAGCAGGGTCTGGTGCTTGAGCCAGTCCTGCCAGGCCTGTTTCGAGGTGCTCTCGAAGATGCGCTGGCCGGCCGGGCCGGGGAAGGGCGGGCGGTCCAAGCCTTCTTTTTCTGCTTGGTAGCGGGAGCAAAAAACGGTGCGGGTCATGGGCGAGCTCGGCTGATGAGGGCAAGCAGTTTAACCACCGGCGCAGCAAGGCCCAGTGTGCCGGGGGCGGCTGGATCAACCCATGCCAGCCCGGTGGTCTCGCGCACGGTACCGTGACGGGCACTGCGCACATCCACCAGCAGCGGTTCGATATCCAGATGGAAGTGGCTGAAGGTGTGGCGAAAATTTTCCAGCGGCGCGCGCGCATATTCGTGCAGTGCTTGCTTGGCTAGCAATGCATGCACGCTGTCTTCATCGTCGCATTGTGGCAGTGACCACAAGCCGCCCCAGAGGCCGTTAGCGGCGCGTTGTTCGAGTAATACACGGCCTTGCGAATTTCGTAGCAACACCATCTGTGTCCGGCGCACCGGAACAGGTTTTTTCGCAGATTTTTTCCCAGGATAGTCCTGCGGATTTCCTTGTGCATAAGCGATGCAATCTTTCATGAGCGGGCAATCACTGCAACGCGGCTTGCTGCGCGTACAGAGTGTGGCGCCGAGATCCATCATGGCTTGCGTATACGCAGGTAGACGCGCGTGCGGCGTGTGCGATTCGGCGTGTTGCCACAGTGTGTTGATGACGACGCTGCTGTCTTTGGGTCCGTCGACGGCGTGAAAACGCGACAGCACCCGTTTGACGTTGCCGTCAAGAATGGTGGCGCGCAGGCCGTGTGCTTGCGCGATGATGGCGCCAGCGGTGGAGCGCCCGATGCCGGGCAATGCATTTAGTGCGTCGACGGTGCGGGGAAATTCACCGCCGTGTTCGCGAACAATGATCTGCGCAGCGCGATGTAAATTTCGGGCGCGTGCGTAATAGCCAAGACCCGTCCAGAGGTGCAGAACGTCGTCGATCGGGCTGGCGGCGAGCGACTGCACGCTCGGAAAGCGCGTCATGAAGCGGGTGTAATACGGAATGACGGTGGCAACTTGTGTTTGTTGCAGCATCACTTCCGACACCCACACCCGATAGGGCGTGGGGTCTTGTTGCCAAGGCAGATTGTGACGGCCGTGCGCGTCGAACCAAGCAAGAACGCGGTCGGCCAGCGCTGGCGTTGCGCGCTTTCGGGTTGCCATCAGAAGAACTTCTTCATGGCCTTTTCCATTTGCTTGTTCAGTTCTTCTTTGGCTTTTTTCTCGGCTTCTTTTTGGGCGGCTTTCTTGAGATCTGCCGAACTGCCGTCGCCAACGTCCACGCCCAGTTTCTTGACCAACTCGGTTTTGACGCGGTCGGTGGCGGCTTTGCCAGCGGCTTTTTTCAGCATGTCGCCGATTGCCTTGCCATCCGGTTTGCACCAGCTGGCCGGAGAGCCGCTGATATTGCCTTTGCAGCGCACGGGAAATTCGCTGCCGGCGAAGTATTTGTTGTCGTCCAGTTTGCTGCTGGTCATGCCCAAGGTGTAATCGAAATCCATTGTCACGATGTTAAACGTGCCGCCGCCCTTGATGGCACCGTCTTTGACGGCGGCATTGAGCGCAGGAATTTCAGCAATACCGTCTTTGAGTTTTGCTTTGGCGGCCAACGTACTGAATACCGTGTCCTGTGCCATTTCTTTTGGCAGTTTTTGTTGGTAATCCGGAATCAGCATCGAAAATGCGCCCAGCTGTTGGGTCAGTGCATTGTTGAGCTCGTTGGTGAGATTCATGCCTTTGAGCGTGGCATTGGTGAAGTTCATGTCGAGTGAGCCGATGGTCTTTTTCATCAGCGTATCGATGTCGTTGCCGGTCGCGTCCGCGTCGAGGTTCAGCGAAATCTTGCCCTGAAAGAGATCCTTGCCGCTGAAGCGCTTGACCAGACCTCCGACCTCAATACGGTCGAGCACTAGCTTAGACACGATGCGCGGTTCGCTGCCGCGTGCATCGACCTGCACACTGCCGCGCAGCGTGCCATCGAGTACGCCAGCGTTAAACGGATCAAGACGGATATCACCATTTTTGGCTTTTACGGCGGCGACCAATTGCGTCATCGCCAGTTGAGCGGCGGTAATTTTTCCAGCCGTAAATTTGCCGTCGATGTTGAGTGAGCGCAGTGTGTCCATCGGCAACAGCGGCTCAGGTTTTCCTGCAGGCGTTGCGGTGGTTGCTGTTGTTGCTGCTGGCGCGGGCGTGGCCGCGGTTGCTGCAGCCGGGGTTGGCGGCGGCGGCGGCAAATAACGATCGGCATCCAAACTGTCCAGCGCGAGATTGAATGCCAGCGCCGTGGTGGCCAAGTCCGTTACGCCAGCATTACCGCGAATGTGGCTGTCATCCAGCGTGATGTCGAGTTTGTCCAGCATTGCACGCTTCAGTGTGCCATCGATGTTGGTTTTCAGCGCGATTTTTGTCATCGCCATCGGATCGGTCGTGGCCGGCGCGGTCATGCCGAGCGTGCGCATCAGGTTTTTTGCATTGAATGGCTGAACGTCCAGCGTGCCGGTGTACGCCAGTTCTTTGGTGAGTTCGCGGGCGTTGATGGCCAGTGCGCCTTTAACGCCTAGCGCATCAAACACCAGAGGCCCAACCACCGCCGTGTCGGCAGCAAGATCGGCCGCGATGGGCCCGGATAGCGTCGCCCCAAAACTCTGCATGCCCGGCAGCGTCACGCCATCTGTTTGCACCGCGAGACGAGAGACGTTGATTTTTTGTGCGGCCATATCCGCAGCAACGTCAGCACCCACTGCGACGTTGAACGGCTTCTCCAGTATGCCGGCAATGGTGGCTTTGAAATCAAAGCCCCGTACGTTGTATTGCTGCGCGTCGAGGTTCAAGGCGATGAACGTACGCAAATCGAAATCTACGTCGATGTTGTTATTGGTCGATATTTTGGCAACCAAGTGCAGCGGGAATTCTTTGTCCAGCGATACATCTTCGACCACCAGCTCTTTGATCTTGGTGATCACGTAAAAATTGACGGTTTGGTCTTCGTATTCGACGGTCGTGTTGGTGATCACGATTTTTGGTACAGAAACTGCGAGCGGCGTGCCGCCGGATTCTGCTTCAGGCGCGGGTTCTTCTGCTGGCGTACTGCCGGCAGCAGTTAGTGCATCCCAGTTGGCTTTGCCATAAGAATCAACGACCAGATTGGCACTGGCCTGATCAACATAGAGCGTGCGCACGTGTACTTGTTTGCTAAACAGCGGCAGTAGTTCGACGCTCACGACCACCTTGCCGACACTGGCCAGCGGCTTCTCGTTTTCCGCGGTGGCCAGCGACAGTTTCTCCACCGAAAAGCCAAGGGCCGGATAAAAATTCCAGCCAATATTTCCGTCGATTTTCAGAACCAACCCGGTTTGCTCTTTGACCAGCGATGTGATGTCGTCGCGGTAATCGTTGGGGTCGATCCAGACCAAGAGGAAGACCACCAGCGCGAGCAGCAGGCCGGTGAGGCCTAGCACACTCCATTTGAGAATTTTCCAAACGCGGCTGGCGGGCGTGGCAGTGGCGGTCATGGCGGTTCCGGCGGGGTGCTTTCGGGTCCAGCGAGTGTGCCACCGGCCTAGAGATGCCGCTATCCTGTGGCCGGCTGCCGGCTAGTCGGCACTGCAGGCAAGGACGAGTTCCGCATGACTTTCCCCGCATACGTATTGCATCTCCTGTTTCGACCTTTCGGATGGTGCCTGCTGATGGCAGGCCTGATGGTGTCGACGACGGCACAAGCCGGGCCGCTGACGCCCGCGCCGGACGTTCATCACTATCCGGTTGGCTTGTCGATGGAAGTGTTCGAGGACGAACCGGCGGCACTCGATATCGCCGGTGTGTCGTCATCGTTGTATGCGGACCGTTTCCGTCCGGTGAACAAGGAGATGGCCAATTTTGGTTTTCGTCGATCGGCGTTGTGGTTCCGGCTGACGATCGATTTCCGGCAGGCGAGTGATCGCAATTGGTCTTTAGTCGAGACGCATCCCATTCTCGACAACCTGCAATTTTTCTTGCCGGACGGGCGCGGCGGATGGCAGCGCACGGAGATGGGTGACACGCTGCCGTTTAGTCAACGTATCTATAACGTGCGCGAATTTGTGTTGCCGTTACCGCGTGCCTTGGTGGAGTCGTCGGAGCCGGTGACGGTGTACATGCGAGTCAGCGGGCAGGGCGCGCTCAATGTCGATTTCCAACTGGTTGATGCCCCGGCATTGGCAGAACGAATCAATCGGCAGCAGTGGGGCTACGGTTTATTTTTCGGCGCACTGGCGGTGATGTTCCTGTACAACCTCGCGTTGTTTTTTTCGACGCGTGAGCGCGCGCAATTTCACTACATCGTCTGGCTCGGCGGCTTCATGCTGTTGTTCGTCGTGATCAGCGGTTATGGCCTTGAGTTGCTCTGGCCGAATATTCCTGCCATCAACGGCTGGTTTCCGGCATTCATGTGCGTTGCCCTGTGGGGCGGCATGCAGTTCACCCGCAGTTTTCTCGATTTGCGGCGTGACAACCCGCGTACGGACCGCACCTTTCACTGGACGATCAACATCGTGTTGGTGGTATTTCTGCTGGCGCTGCTGCTGCCGCGACACTGGATTTATATTCTGGGCACGGTGATGCCGTTGATTTTTGCAGTGGTCATGCTCGGTGCTGGCATCGTGCGCTGGCGACAAGGCTATCAGCCGGCCCGTTTGTTTGTTTATGGCTGGTCGGTGTTGTTGCTGGGCAGTATTTTGCTGCCATTGGCCAATTTTGGAGTCGTGCCACTTAACGTAGTAACGGCGTATGGGCCGCATTTTGGCGCGGTTTTGCAGTCGGTGTTGCTGTCCTTGGCGTTGGGCGACCGGGTCAAGTTGCTTAAAGTTGAAAAAGAGCAACTGGAGAAAGAATCGCATGAAAAACTGGAGCAAATGTTTGGCCAGTTGCGCGCGCTAGACGCGGATAAGTTGCGATTTCTGCATTACCTGAGTCACGAGCTGAATACGCCGCTGAATTGGATGTCTTCTACACGCGCGATGGATTCCAGCACGATATCGCCTGAATTGAAGTCGATGATCGATGCGGTGGAGGCCGGCCAGCAGCGAATGATGGATCTGGTCGGTGTGGTGTTGGGTTATTTCGACATGGCCGACGAAAAACCCGGTTCGTACCCGGCGACGCCGATGGCGCCCATGTGGCTGATTGACGACCTCTTGCGTGAACGTGCATCGGCTATCGCCGCCAAAAAGCTGCAAGTGCACAATAAAGTGCCGGCCGATTTGGTGGTGCTGGCCAATGAACAGCGATTGCGACGCGTGTTTGGTTATTTGATCGACAATGCGATCAACTTCAGCCTCGATGGCCAAGAGGTGACGCTCGGTGGCGGTAGCGAAACTTACGGCACGCGCGGCGTCATCAGTATTCGCGATCAAGGACGCGGCATTGATTCAGAAAATCTGCCGCGTTTGTTTGAGCCCTTCTTCATGGTCGGCTCACATCACCGTGAAGGTGGTTTCGGCTTGAGTCTCGCAACGGCTCGGCTGATGGTTGAGCACATGGAGGGCGATATCCGTGTGCGCAGCGAAGGTCGCGGGCGCGGTGCTGAGTTCCAGGTGGTGTTGCCTATGGCAGCGACCGCCGAAGCCGTTCCGGCTGTTGGGGATCTGCCACAAAGCCCAAGCGCATAAGGACGGGGCGGGCCGCGTCGCTCGCGGTGATGCATAGCATCTGCGCGCCGGTGAGTTGTTCCAGCCGGGCGATCTCGTCGATCAGCCGTATTGCCACGCCTCGGTTGCGCGTGGCGGTGCGCACGGCAACTAACTGAATGCGGCGATTTTCCGCCGGGCCATCCACCAGTGCGCCGGCCACTGATTTGTTGTTGAACTCACCGCTGTAATAAACCGCGCCGTTAGCCAGTGCGGTGCGAATGGTTTGTATGCACTGGCTGGCGTCGCGGCCGGGGAAATCCGCGTAGACGCGGGTCAGATCGGTTTCGAGGGCAGTGATGTCGTAGTGAGGTTCGACGATGACGGGCATGGGGTTCGCAGTTTGCGTAGGCAATGGCGGGGATTGGTGGAAATTGCCGCCAGCAGACCGGCGACGCGCCGTATAATACGGCCTTCTCGTCTCACCCCTGAAACATCCCGGAGCACGGCATGTCGACGCGCAGCGCCAGCGTGGAGCGCAATACGCTGGAAACCCGCATCAAAGTTAGCGTCAATCTGGACGGCACCGGCAAGAGTGAGTTCACCACGGGCCTGCCGTTCCTCGACCATATGCTGGATCAGGTGGCGCGCCACGGGCTGATCGATATCACCGTCGTTGCCGAGGGTGATTTGCACATCGATGCGCACCACACCGTGGAAGACATTGGCATCACGCTGGGGCAAGCGCTGGCGAAAGCCTGGGGCGACAAAAAAGGCGTGCGTCGTTACGGGCATGCCTATGTGCCGTTGGATGAGGCGCTATCGCGCGTCGTCGTGGATCTGTCGGGTCGTCCGGGGCTGGAGATGCATGTCGATTTCACGCGCGCCAGCGTGGGCGGCTTCGATGTCGATCTGTTCCGTGAATTTTTCCAGGGGCTGATCAATCACGCGGCGATCACGCTGCACATCGACAATCTGCGTGGTAGTAATTCGCACCATCAGGCAGAGACCATCTTCAAAGCATTTGGTCGCGCGCTGCGCATGGCGGTGGAATACGATCCGCGCATGTCCGGCGTCACGCCCAGCACCAAAGGCACGCTCAACGGCTGAGCGTTTTCTTGCGTTTCGTCATTCGGACCGACTTCCGTGAAAACGATTGCGATTATTGATTACGGCATGGGCAACTTGCGTTCAGCGGCGCAAGCGTTTGAAAAAGTGACTGAAAACACCAAAGTGCTGGTGACGGCTGACCCGGATGTCATCCGTCGCGCGGACCGCGTGGTGTTTCCTGGCGTTGGCGCCATTCGTGATTGCATGCACGAGATTCGTGAGCGCGGCGTCGATCAGGTGGTGCGTGAAGTCGTCACCCAAAAGCCGTTTTTGGGCATCTGCCTAGGCATGCAGTTGCTGATGCGTCATTCCGAAGAGAATGATGGCTGCGATGCGCTGTCCATCCTGTCGGGCGACGTCCGCTATTTTGGTGACGAATTGCGCGGTGAGCGGCTGGAAAAACTCAAAGTACCGCACATGGGTTGGAACCAAGTGCATCAGTCTGTCGAACATCCGTTGTGGGCGGGCATTGCGCAAGATTCGCGGTTTTATTTTGTGCACAGTTACTACGTGCACATGGACGATGAGAAGTTAGTGTCTGGCCGCTGTGAGTATGGGTTGGAATTTGCTGCCGCCGTGGCGCGCAACAATATTTTCGCGGTGCAATTTCACCCGGAGAAAAGCCAGTTGGCGGGGTTGACGTTGCTGGCGAATTTTTCACGCTGGGATGGCACTATTCCGGCCGTGCGAGTGCACTGATCATGTTGATCATTCCCGCGATCGATCTCAAAGATGGCCAATGCGTTCGGCTCAAGCAGGGTCGCATGGAAGACGACACCGTATTTTCTAACGATCCCGTCGCCATGGCTCGGCGCTGGGTGGATGCGGGCGCACGCCGGTTGCATCTGGTTGATCTCAACGGAGCGTTCGTCGGTGAGCCCGTCAATGGCGGCATCGTGCGAGCGATTGCGCAAGCATTTCCGGCGTTGCCGGTGCAGATTGGCGGTGGAATTCGCTCGCTAGAGACTATCGAAGCCTATGTGCGCGCCGGCGTGCAGTTCGTGATTATCGGCACCAAGGCGGTGAAAGAACCGCAATTCGTGCGCGATGCTTGCCGAGCTTTTCCGGGCCGCGTCATTGTCGGCATCGATGCAAAAAACGGCATGGTCGCGACCGACGGTTGGGCTGATGTCAGTGGTGTGCGTGCTGTTGATTTGGCGAAGCAGTTTCGTAGTGACGGCGTCATCGCCATCGTTTACACCGACATTGCTCGCGACGGCATGATGCAAGGTGTCAATGTCGAAGAAACCGCAAAGCTGGCGCGGGATTCCGGACTGCCGGTGATCGCGTCGGGCGGCATCACCAATCTGGATGATATTCATCGGCTCAAGGCGGCGGCACACGACGGCATTGTCGGTGCCATCACGGGCCGTGCGATTTATGAAGGCACGCTGGATTTGCGTGCAGCGCAACAACTGGCCGATACGGCTCACTGAGGATTCCCGCCATGGGTCTCGCCAAGCGTTTGATTCCCTGTCTCGATGTCGATAAAGGCCGCGTCGTCAAAGGTGTTCAGTTCGAGAACATCCGTGATGCGGGCGACCCGGTGGAAATTTCTCGGCGTTACGACGAGGCCGGTGCTGACGAAATTACCTTTCTTGATATCACCGCCAGCCACGAAGGGCGTGATACCACTTTGCATACCGTTGAGCGCATGGCGAGCCAGGTGTTCATTCCGCTGACCGTCGGCGGTGGTATTCGCAAGTTGGAAGACATTCGCAATCTGCTCAATGCCGGCGCCGACAAGGTGTCGATCAATTCGGCAGCAGTGTCGCGGCCCGAATTTGTTGGTGAAGCAGCCTCCCGTTTTGGCTCGCAATGCATCGTCGTCGCTATCGACGCGAAGAAAGTCAGCGGTTCGCAAGAGGCGGATCGCTGGGAAATTTTCACGCATGGTGGCCGCAAATCTACCGGCATCAATGCCGTCGAGTGGGCGCGCAAGATGGAAGACCTCGGTGCAGGTGAAATCTTGCTGACCAGCATGGATCGCGACGGGATGAAAAGTGGCTTCGATAACGCGCTGGTGCGCGCGGTGAGTGAAGCCACCAATATCCCGGTCATTGCATCCGGCGGCGTTGGCAATTTGCAGCATCTGGCCGATGGCGTGCGCATCGGCAAAGCGGATGCCGTACTAGCGGCGAGCATTTTTCACTTCGGCGAATACACCGTGCGTCAGGCCAAGGAGTACATGGCTGCGCAAGGTATCGAAATGCGATTGGATTAAATGAGCTGAAGCTCTCGCGCATTTAATCCGCTTATTTCTCTGAAGTTAGTGCTCTGTGGTTGGAACATCTAAAGCAGATGCCTGCCGAGCAACGGCAATGCCACGCAAAATATTGAGCGCTTCAAACATCTGGTAATCGTCAGCCAGCGTGTCTGCTTTTTCTTTTTCGCTCTTGTTGCCCGTGATGTCGCCGTTTCGTTCGGGCTTGCCATTGCTGTTGCTGAGATGGCCAGGCAAATCAGCCTCGCGCAATGTTGGCGAATCTTCGCGCTGTGCGAGACGCGCATCTTCAATTTCGATATCGGGCACGATGCCTTGCGCCTGGATGGAGCGACCGGACGGCGTGAAGTAGCGTGACGTGGTGAGTTTGAGCGCGCGACCAGCCTGCAGGGGGAACACGGTTTGCACCGAGCCCTTGCCAAACGTCGGCGTGCCGACAATGACGGCGCGACGATGATCTTGCAGTGCGCCGGCAACGATTTCTGCTGCCGATGCCGTGCCGGCATTGACGAGTACCACAATGGGTAGTCCGTTAAGGACGTCGCCGGGCATGGCATCAAGCCGCTGCTGTTCGGCTTCTACGCGGCCTTGGGTGTAGACAATATTGCCGCTATCCAAAAAAAGATCTGCGACTTGCTGTGCGCCGCCAAGTACGCCGCCGGGGTTGTTGCGTAAGTCGATGATCAAGCCGCGCAGCGGTTCACTGTCTTTGTCTTTTTTGACCAACATGGCGTGCAGTTGTTTTTCAGCGTCGCTACCGGTTTGGGTCTGGAACTGGGTGATCCGTAGCAAACCGAAGCCGGGCGCTAACTCGCGGCTACGCACGCTGGCGATGCGAATTTTTTCACGTTGCAATTTTACCGAGAACGGTTTTTCCGTGCCTTCGCGTGCGATGTCTAGGGTGACGGTGCTGCCGATTTTGCCGCGCATCAAATCGATGGCTTTGTCCAAGCCTAGGCTTTTGGTGCTGGAGCCATCGATCTTGATTACGATGTCGCCGGGCTTGAGGCCGGCGCGACTGGCCGGCGTGTCATCGATCGGTGAAATGATGCGCAAGAAACCATCGCTGGTGCTTACTTCGATGCCAACGCCACCGAATTCACCGGTGGTTGTCACCTGCAAATCGGAGAAGTCGCGCGGGTCAAGGTAGGCCGAGTGAGGGTCAAGGTCATAAAGCAGACCGCGAATCGCCGCTTCCAGCAATTCGTGATCGCTGATGGGTTCTACATAGGTGTCGCGAATTTTTTGCAGCACCTGCGCGAAAATGCGTAGGTCTTCCAGCGGCAGTGGTTCGGCGCTATCGGCTGCGGCAGCAGACGTTGGTGGCGTTGCGGCGTCTTTCTCGCTGGCCGACGCCATGGCGGAAGCCATGGCGAGCAGGGCGAATGATGCGATCAAGGTTCGGCGGATCAATCGCGAGGACATCATCGGCTCCAATGTCGGGAATGCGAGTGGCAACGTTCGTTTATACCTGTGCGGCGTGGCGGGCGAAACTGTGCGTCGGTAATCGGCCGCGTCCGCCGACGCGCAGAGCAAGCGGGATCAGCGGCGCAACCAGCGCATCGGGTCTACCGGCTCACCGTTGACGCGTAGTTCGAAATACAAGCCCGCCGTGCTGCGGCCGCCGGTATTGCCAACGGTCGCCAGCGGCTCGCCTTCTTTGACCCAGTCGCCGACGGTGCGCAGCAGTGATTGGTTATGACCATAAATGGTGAGAAAGCCATCACCGTGATCGACGATGATCAGCAGGCCATAACCGCGCAGCCAGTCCGCGTAGACCACGCGACCGTGATGGACGGCGCGCACATCCGTGCCTTCAGCGGCCGCAATGACGATGCCGTTGAGGCGTAATTTCCCTTCGGCCAGCGGCGAGTTATAGGCCGCTGCGATACGGCCTGCGGCCGGCCATCGCAATTTGCCGCGACGTTCGCGCAACGGAGAGCCGACGGCCTGCGGCGGAATATCGCGGAATGCTTCGCGTGCGGTGTCGAGCACACGCTTGAGTGCGGTTTCATCGGCGCGCAGCCGCTCCAGCGTGGCGGTGCCAGATTTCAGTTCGCTGGCCAGTTGTTTCACCGCATGGCGGCGCTCATCGCTGGCTTCGCGCGCAGCTTTCTGTCGATCCGCCAACTCACTGCGTACTTTGACGAGATCCTGTTTTCGCTCGTCAATCTTTTGGCGAGAAGCGTCAATTTGTGCGCGCGTTTCGCGGAATGCATCCAGACGCTTGGCACGGTCACGTTGCACGTATTGGTAATAGCGCGCCAAACGCGCAGCACGTTGTGGATCGTCGGCGGCCAGCCATGCTTTCAGTGGCGAAGATTGGCCGAGTTGCCATGCGCTGCGCATGTCTTGCGCGAGCGCAAGGGATTGCTGTGCAGCGAGTTTTTCGAGTTCTCGCTGTTTACGATCCAACTGATTCAGGTCGGCATCCAATTCGCGTTCTTGCCGTTTAATGGTGCGCAGTTCGGTGGAGATTTTTGCTGTTCGTCTTTCTGCGTCACGAAGTTGTGACTGCCCGCGCGAGAGATCGCCACGAAGATCAGCAACGCGTTGCTGAGCCTTGCTGATCTGCTGGCGAATTTTTTCGAGGTCGGCATTGTCTGCGGTAGGGCCTGCAGCACTGGATACGACCGGCAGCGTGGCCGCCAGCGCGACACCAACAGCGAAGAAAAGAGCACAGCAAGCGGCGTTGATGCGACGTGATGTCACGAGAGTCAGTCGGCGCGGGTAATTAAGACTCGGCCGGTCATTTCTGGCGGCACGGGCAAGCCCATCAACGTCAGCATGGTGGGCGCAATGTCGGAAAGAACGCCGCCGGTCGGCTGAACGCGGGCTTTGCGCGTGCTGACATACACCAGTGGCACCAAGTCGCAGGTATGCGCGGTGTGTGCTTGGCCGGTGTCGTGATCGAACATTTGCTCGATATTGCCGTGATCGGCGGTGATGAGCATTTGGCCGTCGACGCCTTCGACGGCTTTCACCAAACGCGCGAGCGCAGCATCCAAGGCTTCCGCGGCTTTGACGGCCGCAGCGAATACGCCGGTGTGGCCGACCATGTCGCCGTTGGCGTAATTGCAGACGATGACGTCGTATTTCCCGGATTCGATGGCATCGACCAATTTGTCAGTGACTTCGGGCGCACTCATTTCCGGTTGCAAATCATAGGTCGCTACTTTCGGCGACGGCACCAGCACGCGATCTTCGCCGGTAAAAGGCTCTTCGCGACCGCCGTTGAAGAAGAAAGTCACGTGTGCGTATTTTTCGGTTTCGGCAATGCGAAGCTGCGTTTTGTTGAGCTTGGCCAGATATTCACCCAACACATTGGTGAGCGAACTCGACGGGTAGGCAATCGGCGAGCGAATGTCCGAGGCGTATTCGGTCAGCTGCACATAACTGGCCAGTTTTGGGCGTTGCTTGCGTTCGAAGCCTTTGAAGTCATCGTGCAGAAACGCACGAGAAATTTCGCGCGCACGGTCGGCACGGAAATTCATGAAGATCAGCGCATCGTGATCGCGGATAAACACAGGCTTCGCATCGGCGGCGACGATGATGGTCGGCTTTACGAACTCATCGTTTTCGTCGCGTGCATAAGCGTCATGCAATGCGCGAACCGGATCAGCGGCGCGGAAGGATGCTTCGCCTTCCGTCAACAAGCGATACGCTTGCTCGACGCGGTCCCAACGATTGTCGCGATCCATCGCGAAGTAGCGGCCGACGATCGATGCGATGCCGGTCGATATGCCGGTTTGTTTGGCGACAACGGCGAGGTGATCTCGCATGCGCACGAGTGACGATTCCGCACTGCGTGGCGGTGTGTCGCGGCCATCAAGGAAAGCGTGCACATAAATGGCTTTGGCACCGCGCTGCGCGGCGAGATCGACCATCGCCAGCAGATGATCTTCGTGCGAGTGCACGCCACCCGATGACAGCAGACCCATGATGTGCACGGCACCGCCACGCGAGTTGGCTTGATCAACAGCGGCGGTGAGCGCGGCGTTGGTGAAAAAATCTCCGTCGCGAATCGCTTTGGTGATGCGCGTGAAATCTTGATACACGATGCGCCCGGCACCGAGATTCATATGCCCGACTTCGGAATTGCCCATTTGACCATCCGGCAAGCCGACGTCTTCGCCCGAGCCGGAAATGAGGCCGTGGGGGTAATCGCGCCAGAGCCGGTCCCACGTCGGCGTGCGGGCGGCGTGGATCGCATTGTCTTGGGGTTCTTCGCGATGGCCCCAGCCATCGAGCACGATCAAGACACAGGGTTTTTTGCGATCAGTCATGGGGGTCTCGTGGGGTCGCGTGGGCACGGGAAAGAAAATGGCCGGGCAGTGCGGGAGGCCGCGAATTCTACCGGAGCAGGCTGGGTCCGAGGATACGCGGGTATACTCGCGCGCCCGCACCAACCTGCTCTGGATCACCCATGGAACGCCTGCCCGAATTCATCGCTAATCACCTGTTGCTGTCGATCGCCTTCGTCGCGCTGTTGACGGCGCTGATCGTCACCAGTTCCCGCAATGGCGGCCGCAAGATTTCTCCGGCGCTGCTCGGCGGTGTGCTGAACCGTGACAATGGCGTGCTGCTGGATGTGCGGGCCGACAGCGATTTCCGTGCGGGGCACATTGCCGGCAGCGTCAATATTCCGGCGGCGCAAGTGACCAGCCGGCTGGCCGAGCTGGAGAAGTACAAAGGCCGCCCGGTGGTGGTGGTCTGCAACCTGGGCAACACCGCGGGCGATGTCGTCCAGCAATTGCGCCGCGCCGGCCACACGGAGTTACTGCGGCTCGATGGCGGCATCACCGCTTGGCGGCAGGAAAATCTGCCGGTCATCAAGGCTTGAAGTCGACCTTGCCGGCCCTCATACGGGTGGGCTCGTGCGGGCGATGAGTCCGCAGCCACCTCGGAACCTGCTATGAGCGCCCCCGAAATTACGGTCTACACGGGCCCCGCCTGCCCTTACTGTGTGCAGGCCAAGATGTTGCTCAAGCGCAAGGGCGCAGCCTTTACTGAAATCGATGTCTCCCGAGATCCGGCGGTGCGTGCCGATGTCATGGCGCGCAGTGGTCAACGGACGGTGCCGCAGATATGGATCGGCAGTTACCATGTCGGCGGTTGCGATCAGCTCTATGCGCTGGACCGCGCCGGGCAGTTGGATGCGTTGCTGGCTGGGAACACCTGATGTTCTCTTTTTCTTTTCAATAAAACTTGCAGGACATTCCCATGACGGACCCGACCCCGGCCACGGCCGGCGAGAAGAAGCCCCATTTCGCCATGCAGCGCATCTACGTGAAGGATATTTCCTTCGAGGCGCCGGGCGCTCCACAAAGCTTCACGTTGGAGTGGAAGCCGGAAGTCAAAGTGCAATTCAGTTCGGTGGCGCAGCGTATTGCTGACGCGCTGTATGAAGTCACGTTGACGCTCAATGTGCAGGCCACCAACGGCGATAAAGTGGCGTATATCGTCGAGATCAAACAGGCAGGTCTGTTTGCGATTGAAGCGCCGGATGCCGCACGCGAAGCGTTGCTAGGCGCGCAATGCCCGGCGATTCTGTTCCCGTATGCCCGCGAGGCGGTGAGCGATTTGGTATCGCGTGGCACGTTCCCGCAGTTGTTGCTACAGCCGATGAACTTCGACGCGATTTTTGCTGAGAACAAGCGTCGGCAACAGCAACAGGCGGCGGCAGCGGCGGCAACGGAAGCCAAGCACTGAACGCGTAGTTAATTTTGCGAGCGACGTAAATAAAAACCGCGCCTTCTGGCGCGGTTTTTATTTTGAGGGGCCAGAAATTCCAGCAGCCCCTGAATAGCCCAGCCTGCGCCAGCCATCATAGACCGCGACCGACACGGCATTGGAGAGATTCATGCTGCGGCTTTCGGCGAGCATCGGGATACGCAAATGTTTTTCTGGCGCGATGCTGGCCAACACATCGGCGGGCAATCCACGCGTTTCCGGGCCAAAGAGCAGGGCATCGCCGGCAACGAAATCGGCATCGTTGAGTGAACGATGAGTGCGCGTGGTAAATGCGAAGAAACGCGCCGCCGGTAATGCGCGTCGGCATGCGTCAAGATCATCGTGCAATTGCACGCTGGCCCATTCGTGATAATCCAAGCCAGCGCGACGTAAGCGACGGTCATCCCACGCAAAACCCAACGGGCGAATCAAATGCAGGCGGCAGCCGGTATTGGCAGCCAAGCGAATGATGTTGCCGGTGTTGGGCGGGATTTCCGGTTGGTAGAGGACGATCTCGAACATGACGGTGCTCAGTGGGGCAGGCTGAGCAAGTATCGCTGTTTGTTCACTCGTCGTCGTCGCTGTCGGTGAGATTGGCTTTGCGCAGCCGCTCTTCGAGATTGAGCTCCTTGATCTTGCGGGTCAGCGTATTGCGTCCCCAGCCCAACAGCAGTGATGCATCGCGGCGGCGGCCGGCGGTGTGCTTGAGAGCAGTCTCGATCATGATGCGCTCGAAAGCCGGCACGGCTGAATCGAGAATGGCGCGGCCACCGCTGGTCAATGCGCGGTCGGCCCATTGACGCAGCGCTTGCTCCCAATCGTCATTGTCGCCGGATGAATGTTCGCTGTTGCGCAGCTCTGGCGGCAAATCGTCGATCAAAATTTCTCGCCCAGAGCCCATCACGGTCAGCCAGCGGCACGTATTTTCCAGTTGTCGCACGTTTCCAGGCCAATCAAATGCTGCCAAAAAATCAGCGGTATCTACGCGTAGAACTTTGGGCTCCACGTTCATTTCGCGTGCGGCAGATTTCAAGAAATAGGTGGCCAGTTGTGGGATGTCTTCGCGGCGATCGGCTAGGCGCGGTAAATGAACGCGAATGACGTTGAGCCGATGGAACAAATCTTCTCGGAAGCGTCCCTCTCGCACCAAACCTTCAAGATGCTGATGGGTTGCTGCGATGATGCGCACATCCACTTTGATCGGGGTGGTGCCGCCAACACGATAGAACTCACTGTCAGCCAGCACACGTAGCAAGCGAGTTTGTGCTTCCAGCGGCATGTCACCGATTTCGTCGAGAAACAGCGTGCCGCCGTTAGCCTGCTCAAACCGGCCAGTGCGTTTTTCTGTCGCGCCCGTGAACGCACCCTTTTCATGGCCAAACAGCTCTGATTCGATCAGATCACGCGGAATGGCGGCCATGTTTAAGGCGACAAAAGACTTGTTGGCGCGCGGCGAATGTTTATGCAATGCGCGCGCGACCAACTCTTTGCCGGTGCCGCTCTCGCCGTTGATCAAGACGGTGACATTGCTGTGCGAAAGCCTGCCAATGGCACGAAAAACTTCTTGCATCGCGGGAGCATTGCCGATGATGTCGGCATTGACCGGCTTTTTTTCGGGTTGCAGGACGGGTGCCGATTTCTGACGACGCTGCTCAAGCGCGCGCTTGACCAGTGCGACAGCCTCATCGACATCGAAGGGCTTGGGTAGGTATTCGAAAGCGCCGCCTTGATAGCTGGCCACGGCGCTGTCGAGATCCGAGTGCGCCGTCATGATGATAATGGGCAATTCGGGATGTTTATTGTGAATGAGGCTCAACATCTTCAGGCCATCGGTGCCTGGCATGCGGATGTCGCTGAGTATGGCTGCGGGCAGTTCGCCGTCATCCAGTGCATTCAGTGCGTCGTCGGCATCTGACCAAGATTCGGTGGCAATTTTTTCCTGCGACATGGCGCGTTCCAGCACCCAGCGGATCGACTTGTCGTCGTCGATGATCCAGACCTTTTCGTTGCGTGTCATGAGGTGTTACCTGGTCGCAGTGCTGGGAGGTTGTTCAAACGGAATCAAAACGGTGAAGACAGTTCGGCCGGGTGTGCTATCGCATTCGATCAAGCCGTGGTGCTGATTGACGATTGATTGGGCAATCGACAAGCCCAAACCGCTACCGTTAGCGCGGCCGCTGACCATAGGAAAGAAAATACTGTCGAGCATGTCGCGTGGAATGCCGGGCCCGTTGTCTTCGATTTCCACGCGACACACGAGACGATGACGCAGCGAACCGATGGTGACTTGCCGCATGGCGCGAGAGCGCAACACGATGCGTCCGGCGTCGTGCGGTTGTGGGTTTTCGGTGATGGCCTGACGCGCGTTGCGTACGATATTCAGCAGCACCTGAATCAATTGATCTTGATCGGCATCGATGTCGGGCAAGCTGGGATCGTAGTCGCGCACGATGTCGACTTCGCCTGGGGTTTCTGCGCAAATCAAATTGCGAACACGTTCCAACGATTCGAGCATGCTGACGGGACGAAAGTGCGGCAGATTACGCGGCCCCAACATGCGATCAGCCAGTGCGCGTAAACGATCGGCTTCGTCGATCACGACGCGGGTGTATTCGCGCAAATCAGAGCCATCGGGTAGCGCACGTTCCATCAATTGCGCAGCGCCGCGAATGCCGCCGAGCGGATTCTTGATTTCATGCGCCATGCCACGCACGAGCGCGCGCGTGGCGTTGTGACCGGCGATCAATGCTTCTTCACGGCTGATGCGCTGCAAGCGATCGATCTGCTGCAATTCCATCAATAACTGGAGCGGCCGGTTGGGCTCGATCAAGGGCGACACGGTGTAGTCCACCGTGATGCGGTGCAGTGGATTTACCAGCAGTTCGGCTTCTCGTTTGGAGAAGGGGTGGCCGTTTTCGAGGGCCGCGTACAGTGCATCGCGGGCATCCTGTTCGGCCAGAAAACAGGCGGGCAGCGGTTCGCCCACCAGCCGGGATGCCGAGAGTGAGAGCAGCATCTCGGCAGCGGGGTTGGCGTACTGAACGCGTAGCTCCCGGTCCAGCAGCAGCACTGCGGTGCTGAGGCCATCGAGCAGCTTCTTGTGGAAATGGGGCGTGGGCGTGGACATTCACGACTCCGGCGGGGTACCGGCTTTGCAAAGCAAATTCCGGACCAGCGAAAGGTGCCGTAATTATGCCGAGACGCACCCAAATGGTGCGCCTCAATGATGCGTCTATGCCGCCGCCTCCGCTGCTCTTGCGGGTCGAAGGGATGAGGTGGCCCAGCGCGTGGGCTATGGCCTGCGCTTAACGGGCTGCTGGACTTGAAATTTCAGGGGCGTTGCTTCGATCAGCACATTGCCGCGGTCATCGACGATGCTGGCACCGAACAGATACTCCCCGCGCTGGGCTTGGACGATTTCGTAGGAGCCAGTGTCCGAAACAGGCCGGCCATTCAGGGTCAGCAGAAGCCGGTGCCCGTCCTGCAGCGCAGGTGTCGGTACGGCCGTGATCGTAAGGCTGTCCCGGAAGTTCTGTAGCACCTGACCTTGGCCGACGCCTTCGACCGTCAAGGATTGATACCCGGTAAATGCTGCAGCTGGTGTTGCTGAGGCGGGAGCAACCGGCGGTGCTGCGGTCGGCTTGCCACCGAGAACGGTGTTGATCGGAGGCAGATCGACGGCCTGGGCCCCTTCGGGAGGCTGATCGGTGTACACGGTCTTGCCGTTGGCATCGGTGTGCTTGTAGATCGTGCCGGCAGTGGCCAGCACGGGCAGCAAAAGCAACAGGCAAAGGGCGCGGCGCATGGGGTGGCCTCCGTAGCGTGAGTGATCCACCATAACCGGCTTGGACCTCCCACACGCAGAATTTCTGCGTCGACGTGCCAAAAAAAAGGCCGCCCAAACGGGCGGCCTCCACAGTGCTGTCCGGGAGGATCAGCAGCTGTAGTACATCTCGAACTCGACCGGGTGCGGCGTCATGCGCAGACGCTGCACGTCGTTCATTTTGAGTTCGATGTAGGCGTCGATCGATTCCTTGGTGAACACGTCGCCCTTGGTCAGGAACTCGTAGTCCTTCTTCAACTCTTCGATCGCCATTTCCAACGAGTGGCAGACGGTCGGGATCTTGGCGGACTCTTCCGGTGGCAGGTGGTACAGGTCTTTCGACGCCGGCTCACCCGGATGAATCTTGTTCTGCACGCCGTCGAGGCCGGCCATCATCAGTGCCGCGAAGCCGAGGTACGGGTTGGCACCCGGATCCGGGAAACGCGCTTCGATACGACGGGCTTTCGGATTGCTGACGTACGGAATGCGGATCGACGCCGAGCGGTTGCGCGACGAGTAAGCCAGCATCACTGGCGCTTCATAACCAGGCACCAGACGCTTGTAGCTGTTGGTGGTCGGGTTGGTGAAGGCGTTCAGCGCCTTGGCGTGCTTGATGATGCCGCCGATGAAATACAGCGCGGTATCGGACAGGCCGGCGTAGCCGTTGCCTGCGAACAGGTTCTTGCCGTCTTTCCACAACGAGAAGTGGCAGTGCATGCCCGAACCGTTGTCACCGATCAGCGGTTTCGGCATGAACGTGGCGGTTTTGCCGTAAGCCGCAGCGACGTTGTGCACCACGTACTTGAGCTGCTGGATTTCGTCGGCCTTGCGCACCAGCGTGTTGAATTTCACGCCGATTTCGCACTGACCCGCGTTAGCGACTTCGTGGTGATGCAGTTCGACTTCCAAGCCGATGGCTTGCAGCGTGTTGCACATCGAGGCGCGGATGTCGTGCAGCGAATCAACCGGCGGAACCGGGAAGTAACCGCCCTTGACGGTCGGACGGTGGCCACCGTGGCCGCCACTGCTTTCGCCAGCCATCGGGCTGTTGGTGTCCCAGGCCGCTTCTTGTGAGTGGATCTGGTAGGACTGGCTGCCCATTTCCGATTTCCACTGCACGCTGTCGAAAATGAAAAACTCAGGTTCCGGGCCGACGTAGCAGGTGTCAGCCACGCCAGAAGCTTTCAGGTAAGCCTCGGCGCGCGTTGCGATCGAACGCGGATCGCGCTCGTAGGTTTGCATCGTCGACGGCTCGATGATGTTGCAGGCAACGACAACCGTGGTGTCCTCGTAGAACGGATCCAAATAGGACGTTTCGTCCTGCGGCAACAGGATCATGTCGGAGGCTTCAATGCCTTTCCAGCCGGCGATCGAGGAACCGTCGAACATCACGCCGCTGGTGAAAGTGTCCTCGGAGATGGCCGAAGCCGGGAACGTCACGTGCTGTTCCTTACCGCGGGTGTCGGTGAAGCGAATATCAACCCACTTCGCTTCGTGTTCCTTGATGAGCTGGAGCGTCTTCTTGGCCATGTGTTCCTCCCGGAAACAACTGGGTTTTGATGAAAAAACAAATAAAAAATCAACGTGTTGCGACCGCCACCGGAACCGGTGGCGACCCCGGCAGTAAAACTGCACGGGTGTGCCGCTCATAAGCACTTTCTGTTCAGCAATTACTGTGCCATGGGTTTAAGCAGTGAAATGCCTCTGAATATCAGTGGGTTGCGATCCATTTGGGCTGGTGAAGTGTTGTTTTGTGCTTTTTTGGTGCGACTGACGCACCAAAATCAGGCATTCGTTTCACCCACGACCAGTTCGACCACGATTTCTGCGCCATCCCGGCGCGTGCTGAGCACGCGGTGGCCGTGAACCCGACACCAAGCCGGGATGTCCTGTAGCACGCCGGGATCGGTGGCGGTGACTTCCAGCACATCGCCGGCCCCCAGTTTCTTGACCGCCTGCTGGGTGCGGATCACCGGCAGCGGGCAGAGCAGGCGGCGGGCATCGAGTTGGTGGCGGGCCATAAGTGTCTCGGCGTGACCGGGGCGTGAATCAGAGGTACCAACTGGCGGGAACATCCGAAGCCTTCATCGGCGCGACGGTGACGACGCGGCTGACGCCAGTGGCATCGGTAATTTCCATCTGTACGTGCTCGCGCTCACGCGCCTGACCGAAGCGGCCACCGATGCGTGCGGCCAGCAGTAAATCGTCGGCCGTGGGTTTGCCGTCCACCAGAATGAACGGGCCGCCGTGATCCACCGGCATCACGTGTGCGAATTGCTTGCGGTAGCCCATCATGAAATTGTTTTCGCCGTCTTCGCGCGCCACGATCAATTTGAAATGCGGTGCCGGACGCAGGTGGCGGCCAACTTTCAACAACATGATGTCGTCGAGTTCGTACTGGCGTTCGCCGCGCGCCTGCCACAGATCGCCCAGTTTTCGCGCGTAATTTTCATCCGTGAGAAAGCAGCAGCCGCCGGCCGGTGTGGCCCAGTCGGTGAAGCCATACTGACGCGCCAATGCGAACTGTGGCTTACGATTGCGCCCGGAAAAATCCAGCAGTTTTTCTCGGTCCACCCAACCTTCGCGTTCAGGCAGTGTTGGCGGCATCAGCTTTGCGGAGAGCGGCCGCAGCAGGCGATCATCCGCGCCGGATTCGCGGGCAATGATGGGTAATTTGTGTTTGAGCTGGCTGTTGGGGCGTTGCCCCATCACCTCGCCGGTGATGATGAAATCGAAACCGCCATCGGCCGCCAGTGTGCGCGCCTTGTTAAGCATCAAATTGGCTTTGCCAACCATGAAGATCTTGCAGTCGAGGCAAGGATTCAGGTTGGCGCCGTACCCGTGTTTCGGGTTGAGCACCACATCCTTGTATTCCTCGCTGATGTCCTCGATGTGCAACTTGATGCCCAGTTGTTCGGCGCTCCACAGCGCGTTGTTGCGCTTGGGCTTCTTCTGCTCGCGCTCGCGGATGGCGTGGGTGTGGCCTTCCACGCAAAAACCCGTAAAGAAGTTGACGCCCTCGACCTCAACGCCCTGTAACTGAATGGTGCGCACGGCGAGTAGCGAGTCGAGGCCGCCTGACAACAGGGCGAGCGCACGGCGGCGGATGGGGGCGGGGCTGGTCATGGGTATGAGGCGTGGCTGACCGGGCAGGCCAGGAAATCGCGGGGCGCGGAGTATAGACCCGGGGCGACGGATGACGGTATGTCGCCGCGGGGCGTCGCGATATCCGGTATATACTCGCGCGCCTTTTTTGCCCCCCCTGCCCGTATCGGTGCCGTCCGCATGTCCTCTGCCGTCCAAAATATTCGCAACATTGCCATCATTGCCCACGTTGACCACGGTAAAACCACGCTGGTCGACAAACTGCTCAAGCAGTCCGGCACGCTCAACGCCCGCGCCGACGTCGGCGAACGGGTGATGGATTCGAACGACATCGAAAAAGAACGCGGCATCACCATTCTGGCGAAGAACAC
The DNA here is from genome assembly GCA_964574995.1 of uncultured Pseudomonadales bacterium. Lineage (GTDB taxonomy): Bacteria > Pseudomonadota > Gammaproteobacteria > Pseudomonadales > JADFDG01 > JADFDG01. The sequence continues at coordinate 174,898 of CAZNPF010000001.1, forward strand.
CGCGATTCGCTGGCACGACAAGCGCACGGATATCGAATACCGCATCAACATCGTCGACACGCCAGGGCACGCCGATTTCGGCGGCGAAGTGGAGCGTGTGTTGTCGATGGTGGATTGCGTGTTGCTGCTGGTCGACGCGATGGACGGCCCGATGCCGCAAACACGTTTCGTCACGCTGAAAGCGTTTGCGCGTGGCCTCAATCCCATCGTGGTGGTGAATAAAGTCGATCGCCCGGGCGCGCGCCCGAACTGGGTCATTGATCAAGTGTTTGATTTGTTTGATCGCCTAGGCGCGACCGAAACGCAACTTGATTTTCCGATCGTCTATGCCAGCGCACTGAACGGCGTTGCCGGCTTGTCGCCTGACAAAATTGGCGAAGACATGACGGCGTTGTTCGAAACCATCGTCGATAAAGTGCTGCCGCCGAACGTTGATATTGATGCGCCGTTCCAGATGCAGATTTCGCAGCTCGACTACAACAACTACGTGGGCATCATCGGCATCGGCCGCATTGTGCGCGGCAAGATCAAGCCGGGTACCACCGTCACCGTGATCGACCGCGAAGGCAATAAGCGTAACGGTAAGATCCTGCAGGTGATGGGCCACATGGGCCTGGAGCGCATCGAAGTGCAGGAAGCCACGGCGGGCGACATCGTCTGCATCACTGGCATTCCGGATCTGAAAATTTCCGACACCCTGTGCGATACGCAAAACGTCGAACAACTGCCGCCGTTGTCGGTGGATGAGCCGACGGTGAGCATGACGTTCCAGGTGAACGATTCGCCATTTGCGGGCCAAGACGGCAAATACGTCACCTCGCGCAACATCAAAGATCGCTTGGATAAAGAGCTGCTGCATAACGTCGCGTTGCGCGTGCAGCCGGGCGATTCACCGGACAAATTCAAAGTGTCTGGCCGCGGTGAACTGCACTTGGCGATTTTGATTGAAAACATGCGTCGCGAAGGTTTCGAGCTGGGCGTGTCGCGTCCAGAAGTGATCATGAAGCAAGTCGGTGACGAAGTTCATGAGCCGTTCGAGGCGGTGATTTTCGACGTCGAAGAACAGCACCAAGGCGTGGTGATGGAACAGCTCGGCTTGCGCAAGGGCGAGATGACCGACATGGTGCTCGACGGCAAAGGCCGTGTGCGCATCGAGGCGACGGTGCCGTCGCGCGGCCTGATCGGTTTCCGCAGCGAGTTCCTCACACTGACGTCCGGCACGGGCATTTTGACGTCGAGCTTCTCGCACTACGGTCCGGCGAAATCCGGTGAAGTGGCCAGCCGTCCGAATGGTGTGATGATTTCGATGGTGAACGGTGGCGTGCTGGGTTACGCGCTGTTTAACCTGCAGGAGCGCGGCCGCTTGTTCGTGGAGCCGGGTATCGACGTGTACGAAGGCATGGTGGTGGGCATCCATTCACGCGGCAACGACATGGTGGTCAACCCGACCAAGGGCAAGCAGCTGACCAACATGCGAGCGTCGGGCTCCGACGAAAACATCATCCTGACGCCGCCGATCAAGCTGACGCTGGAAAGCGCGTTAGAGTTCATCGAGGACGATGAGCTGGTGGAAGTCACGCCGATCAACATTCGCGTACGTAAAAAGTTCCTCAAGGAAAATGATCGCAAGCGTGCGGCCAACTCAGCGTTGAAGTAAACGCTCAGCATCGGCAGGCGCGTAGAGCGCCGCGCCGGTACGCGGTCTTGAAAACGAAGGGCAGGCGTGAAAACCTGCCCTTCATTTTTTTGGGAGAGCGGCGCGTGAATCTCTATCCGGCCATCGAACCTTATCGCCACTTCCGGCTTGCCGTTGCCGCGCCGCATGAGCTGTACGTGGAAGAGTGCGGCAATCCGCAGGGTATTCCGGTGCTGTTTTTGCACGGTGGGCCGGGTGGTGGTTGTGCGCCGATGCATCGCCGTTATTTCGATCCTGCGCGTTATCGCATCGTGCTATTCGATCAGCGTGGTTGCGGCCGATCCACACCGCACGCAGAACTGAATGGCAACGATACGTGGTCGCTGGTGGCGGATATCGAGCGTATTCGCTTGGCGTTGGGTATTGAGCGCTGGCTGGTGTTCGGTGGCAGTTGGGGGTCGACGTTGGCGTTGGCCTATGCCGAAACGCATCCAACGCGTGTGCTTGGGCTCATTTTGCGAGGCATTTTTTTATGCCGCCCGCGCGACCTGCACTGGTTTTATCAGTCGGGCGCAGATCGTGTGTATCCCGATTACTGGCAAGACTATCTCGCACCGATTCCAGAGGCCGAGCGTGGCGACCTCATGCAGGCTTATCACCGCCGATTGACAGGCCCTGATCAGGCCGAACGTGAGCGTTGTGCGATTGCGTGGAGTGTGTGGGAGGGTCGCTGCGCGACGCTGCAGGCAGATCCATCCTTGGAAGCGCACTATCGCGATCCGCAAGTGGCGTTGGCTTTCGCGGGAATCGAAAACCACTATTTCGTGAACGATTGTTTTTTTGAGCCGAATCAATTGCTCCGCGATGCGCATCGTCTCGTGGATATCCCTGGCTACATCGTGCATGGTCGTTACGATGTCGTGTGCCCAGTCGAGCAAGCATTTGATCTACATCGCGTGTGGCCGCAAGCCGAACTGATCATCGTGCCGGATGCGGCGCACGCGATCAGTGAGCCAGGAATTACCCACGCTTTGTTGTCGGCAACAGATGGTTTTGCGCTGCGTTTGCAGCATGTTGTGCTTGGCGATGGCAGCGGAGCGCCAGCATGAAAGCACTCATACAACGGGTACGTCGTGCGACTGTCGATGTCGATGATGCGCGCGTGGGTGAAATCGGTCCGGGATTGCTGGTATTTCTGGGCGTCGAGAAAGGCGATGATGCAACGAAGTGCGCGCGGCTGGCCGAGCGCGTGCTCAATTACCGAATTTTTGCCGACGACGCCGGCAAGATGAATCGATCAGTAAAAGATATGGCGGGCGGCGTATTGGTGGTGTCGCAATTCACGTTGGCGGCGGATACCGGCGGTGGCAACCGGCCGAGCTTCACGCCAGCCGCAGTGCCGACTGAAGGGCGGTTGTTTTATGAGCAATTTGTTGAGGTGGTGCGGCAGCAATTGGGGAGTTGTGAAACGGGTCGTTTCGGTGCCGACATGCAGGTGGCGTTGATCAACGATGGTCCCGTCACGTTTTTGCTGTCGATTTGATGCGGCCGGTTGTGTCGGCTGGTGGACCCTCGTAGAGTCGGAACGCGCCCCACGACTGGGGCGGTAACCTCAACGTCCCGCAAGGAGCATTGCCATGAAACATGTAATGAAGCCGCTGGCCGCCATCATCGTGGGCAGCAGCGTTCTGATGACCGGCTGCATGGGCAAGTTTGCATTGACCGACAAGCTCTACACCTGGAACAAATCGATCGACAGCAATCGCTGGGTCAATGAAGGCGTGTTCTTGGTCTTCGTTATCCTGCCGGTGTACGGCATTTCGATGTTCGCCGACGCGGTGATTTTCAACTCCGTCGACTGGTGGACTGGCAAAAACCCGATCGCTGCTGGTGATACCCGCGAAGTCAAAGGTGACGACGGCAGCGTTGCACTGATGACCATGCGCGCTGACGGTGCTATCGATGTGGCCGTTACGGCTGCCGGTGGTCACCAGTCGAACTTCACGCTGGTGCGTGATGGCGACACCGTGAAGGCGCAGGACGCCAACGGTCAGCCGATGGACACCGTTGTGTTCTGATGTGTGTTGTGTGAAACAAAAAGGCCGGCATCATGCCGGCCTTTTTTATTTCGGTCTTTTTATTGATGCGCAGTTGGTTCAGTGCGCGACGTCTTTCGTGGCGGCTCGACTTTTTTCAATCCACCGACCGACGATCAACCCGGCTTCGAACAACATCAACATCGGCACGGCCATCATGAATTGCGACAGGATGTCGGGCGGCGTCAGTACCATCGCTACCACGAATGCGCCGACGATCACATACGGCCGCGCAGCGGTCATGGTGGCGGTGCTGACCATGCCGGTAGCTGCCAGCAAAACAACGACAACGGGCGTTTCAAAGGCCACACCAAAGGCGAGAAAGCTGGTGAGGACAAACGACAGATAAGCCTCGATGTCTGTCATCACCTGCACGCCCACAGGAGCCGTACTAGTGATGAAAGAAAACACCATCGGGAACACCAGAAAATAAGCGAATGCCATGCCGGCATAAAACAGCAGAACACTGGAAACCAAGATAGGCAGCGCCAACTTTTTTTCGTGGCGATACAGGCCTGGCGCGATAAAACTCCAGATCTGGTAAAGCACATACGGAATGGCGACGAACAATGAAACCCAACCAACGGTTTTCATCGGCACCAGAAAGGCGCTGACAACCTGCGTGGCAATCATCGAGGTGCCGGCCGGCATCACTTTAAGCAGCGGCTGTGCCAGCACGTGATAAATCTCGTTGGCAAACGGCAGCAAGCAGAGAAACAGCAACAAAATGACCACTACCATACGGAGCAGCCGATCCCGCAGTTCCAGCAGGTGGCCGACCAGCGTCATCTCGCGTGGCGTGTTGTTCGGTGCTTGCTCGCTCATGTGCGATCGGTGGGCGTGTCTGGATTTGGGGTTGCGTTAGCAACGGTATCGGCGGCAGCCGGCGGATCGATGCGATTTTCTGGCACGCGTTCGCCGGCTGCGGGCGCAGCGGGTGAAGCAGATGGCGCGGCAGTGGGTGCGGTGGGCGTGGTGGGCGGTGTCGCTGCGGGTGCGATCAAATCGGGCGTTTTCAGTGGCGCGTGCAGGGCATCGTTCACTTGCCGGGCAATATCGTTGACGCCGGACTTGCGGATTTCTTCGTCGATGCGGCGTTTAACTTCTTCAGCGCGGATCTCGCGATCGATTTGATCCGTGAAATGAGTCACCGTCTGGCGAGCGCGACCCACCCAGCGACCCACGGTGCGCGCTGCGGTGGGCAGGCGTTCTGGGCCCAACACCAGCAGCGCGACGATTGCGCAGACCAATAATTCGCCAAAGCCGATATCAAACATCGCAGATGTGCTACGTCAGTCGATCAAGACTTGTTGTTGCTGTCCTGCCGTTCGCGCTGCGCTGTAGCGTCGTTGTCGATGACCCGGCCTTGCTGATCAAGCGTGGGTTTTTTTTGTGCTTCTTGCTCACCATCACTCATCGATTTCTTGAAGCCCTTGATGGCGGCACCCAAATCCGAACCGGCATTACGCAGGCGCTTGGTTCCGAACAGCAACAGGACGACGACGAGGACAACGATGATATGACCAGTACTAATCATGACGATGGCTCCAGTGGGTGTTCGGGTTCAAGGCCGGCGATTTGCTTTTTCGGCGAGGCCGGAAAGATCAAAGCGACGTTCTAGTTCGGCCAGTACATCGCGATGGCTGGCACCGACATGCGACAACATCACCAGCGTGTGAAACCACAGGTCTGCGGTTTCGTTGATGAGGTCACGGGTATTGCCTGTCACGGCGGCATCTTTGGCGGCGACGATGGTCTCGGCAGATTCCTCGCCGACTTTTTTCAGGATCTGGTTGATCCCCTTGCGGTGCAGTTGTGCGACGTACGACTTTTCTGGATCAGCGTTTTTGCGCTGTTCCAGCGTGGCGGCAAGTTCGTCGAGGATGTCGCTCATGGTTGCAGGCAAGGGTGGGTGGGACAGACAGCAAGGATAACGCAGGCGCAGGATGAGGGGTTGCTCTGGGGCAACCCTACTGCGGGTGGTTCAACGCGGGAACGTGGCCGCCAGGATGATGGCGCCAGAGGCCGCTAGCCAAGGGCCAGCAGGTTGCGCCGCCATGCCGGTGAGCAGCAGGCCGGCGGTCAGCAGTGCTGCCCCGGTGACGGCGAGCACCATGCTGCGCATCAGGCGTTTTTCGCGGGCGTCGTCAGCGAGTTGACGGGATCGTTCGCGGCGCGCGGTGTTGCGTAGGGCGCGAAAAGCCTGATCGATGTGCTGGGGCAGTTGCGGTAGCGAAGCCAGCAGGTCCGGTGCGATATGGCCGACGTCTTTCCAGAGTTGCCTCGGAGAGAACTGCGCGTACAGCCACTCTTCCAGCAGCGGTCGACCGAGGCGCCAGATGTCCAGTTGCGGGTAGAGCCGCCGGCCAAGCCCCTCAACGTGCGCCAACGTCTTGATCAGCAGCATGAAGTGAACGGGTGCTGCGATGTGATAGCGACGCGCTAAAGCGAATGCCTTGAGCACGGTAGGACCGAATTCCACGTCTGCGATTGGTTTATCCATCACGGGCGAGACGACCTCGCCAATATCGCGCGCAAAAGTCGTCAAGTCGGTGCCGGCAGGCAGCCAGCCGTCATCGTCCACCAGCTGCACCAGCCGTGACCAGTCGCGTTGAATCAGCGCGAGCGCTAGGCGAGCCAGCAATAGCTGATCCTTGCGCTCCAAGCTGCCAACGATGGCGCAGTCCACAGACACGTATTGCGGCGATTCCGGATGCTCCAGTGACACGAATACGTTGCCCGGATGCATATCAGCGTGAAAAAAATTCTTGCGGAAAACTTGAGTAAAGAAAATTTCCATGCCGCGCTCGGCGATCAATCGACGATCGATACCGGCTGCGTCCATGGCATCAATGTCAGTGATGGGTACGCCATACATGCGGTCTTGCACCAGCATTTCTTCGCGCACGAACTCAAGATGCATGCGCGGCACTTGGAGCAGTGGTGAGTCAAGAAAGTCAAGCCGCATACGCTCGCTGTTTTGTGCTTCGCGGCGGAGGTCTATTTCGGCATGAATGGTATCGGCGTATTGCTCAACCACACGCGATGGCTGAAACAGTTTTGCATCGTCCCACACGCGCTCCAACAAAGCGGCCATGCGGCGCATGACGGCAAGATCGGCTTCGATGGTCTCGCGTACGCCGGGTCGCAGTAGCTTGATGATTACGTTGTGTGCATTGCCATTTTCATCAGCACGCAGGCGCGCGCCATAGACTTGAGCCAGTGAAGCGGCCGCGAGGGGTTTCTCGTCGATATGGATAAATACTTCGCGAGGGTTCTGGCCTAGATGCGTCGCGATTAATGAATGCGCAATTGTGTTATCGAATGGTGCAACCTGGTCTTGCAATTTTGCTAACTCATCGCAAATCTCGTCGCTGAACAGATCGCGGCGCGTAGCCAAGAGCTGGCCGAGCTTGACGAAAATCGGCCCAAGGTCTTCCAACGCATGACGCAGACGTGCCGCTTCTGGTTCGGGTGCCGGCAACCATCGTGAAGGAAACAGCCACAGCAGTAGGCTGAGCGGCCAGATCAGCGGGTGGCCAGGCAGCAATGACAGCAGCCGGTAACGGGCCGTCACGTTCAGAACAGTAACGATGCGCCGACATTCTTTCGCGAGACTCATACTGGCGGGTGGTCCAATGCCGCAATGCGCGTGCGCGCGGAGACAACGCGGGCTTCCAGTCGATCACTGTCTAGCCGCAGATCGTCGACATCGCGCAGGAACTCGCGCAATGCGTACTTGGAGGGAAACATGGCCAGTTCGTACTTCAGGTAGTCCTCACCGGCACGACGCAGAGTATTAGCACCTCGGCGAAGAAAAGACGCGGCACCACGCAGCAATTCACCGATTTGGCGCGCAGCAACATCGCCCACGATACGTGCCAGCGGCTCTTCCCAGTCGATGTCGATATCGCGGGCAATTTGCACGAGTTCGCGTACGAACTTCGTGTCGCCATCAATGCTGATGCCGCTGTCGGTGGGCCCGATGTCTGGTCGGTCCCGCGCAAGCTGACGCAGCAGGCCGATAGCACCGGCGCGAATGCGGGCATCAATATCGGTTTCGCAATGATCGTAAATCTCGATGCCGTCGGCAGTCAGCAGAAAATAGGCGCTCAGCGGCGGTTGCAAGCATTCGATGGCCAATACGCGGCCGCGATGTGCGGCGAGCCGTTGTTTGGTGGCGGGGTCGTAACGCAAGGCGTCATTGATGGCGCGCTCAAGAATGGCCAACACGGGTGCCATGAGACCGCCGGCAGCTGCGCTTTCACGTAATGACGGACCGCGTGATTTTTCGCTCATGATTTGAACCCGCGATGCAAAGCGACGATGCCGCCGGTCATGTTGAAAAATTCACAACGATCAAGGCCGGATTTTTCCATCATGGACTTCAGTGTGCGCTGGTCGGGGTGCATGCGTATGGATTCCGCGAGGTAGCGGTAACTGTCGGCGTCCCCGGTGATCATCCGGCCTAATCGCGGCAACACGTTGAACGAATAGGCGTCGTATACCTGTGACAGCGGTGTAGCCACGGGTTTCGAAAATTCCAGCACCAGTACGCGCCCGCCGGGTTTGAGTACCCGCGCCATTTCTGCCAGTGCGGCGTCTTTGTCAGTGACATTACGCAGGCCAAAACCGATGCTGACAATATCAAAGCTGTTGCTGACAAAAGGAAGTTTTTCAGCATTTGCCAATACGAACTGCACATTGCCGGCGTAACCGCGATCAGTGAGTCTGTTGCGGCCAACGCTAAGCATGGAATCGTTGATGTCGGAAACTATGACAGTGCCACTACTGCCCACGCGATCGGCAAACAGCATGCTGAGATCACCCGTGCCGGCAGCCAAGTCCAGCACGCGCTGGCCAGGACGCACGCCGCTGACCTGAATGGCAAACCGTTTCCATAAACGATGAATACCGAACGACATTAAATCGTTCATCAGATCATATTGTTGCGCGACGGAATGAAATACGCCGGCAACGCGTTTTTCCTTGTCTTCGCGAGTGACGGTTTCATAACCGAAATGTGTGGTGTCGCTGCGAGAGTTCTTTTCTGAGTGCGTGTTGGCGGCATCGTTCATAGCATTTTCCCACGCAGCAAGAACGGGTCCGGATCGTTAGCGGCGATGCGATCCAAAATGGCTGATTCTTCAGCCGACATGACTTCAAATAAAGCACGCGTGCTACCTAGCGGGCGCATCACCTCAAACCCACGGCCGAGAAAATCGTACAGCGTTCCCAACCCATAACGATGAGCTGGCCCGCTCACCATGCGGAACGTGGTGTGTATCAATCGGCTGCGCACGTAGCGATCCAGGCCGCGACCCAGATCCAGAGACATAGCCAACACGTGCCGGCGTTGCGTGTAGAGACCCAACTGACGAAAAGCATCGAGATAGGATGGCAATGCGTATGGCTCGTCAGCTCGCATATTGATCAGCAGCGTGGCCAATGCTTCGTCGATCTCTTGCAGCGTTGTCATCAGCTCGACAGCAATCGTTGCCGTGGCGAATACTGTGTCAGGTAATAATTTTTGCCCCAGTGGCAAGGCGCGCTCGATCTCGCGGGCCATCGGCATCAGATCGATGCCGCCGTAGATGTCCGACAGAAAAAACGAAGCGGCCGGGCGAGTGACGGGATCAGCCAAGAGGGCGCCATGCGTATGTTCGAGGCGGCGCGCCTGAAAGGCTTGTAAGCGATGCAGCCGCCGTCGAAAATCTGGATCGGCATGCTGACGCAGTGCCGTGTAGCGGCTGAGTTCTCGGTGAAGTTTTTCAGAGGACTGCATCGGAAGATCGACAGATAAGATTGGCAAAATGGACGAGCATTCTAGCAGTGCCAGCCGTTACACTCGGCGTTATGCAGACAAACAATTCTCACCTCGATTACCCATCAGTTCATCCAGATCCTGCTCAAGAGCGCTTGGGCGGCATGTTGCTGGCCTTGGCCGCATTTCTGGCACTCGCAGTAGCCAACAGTCCGCTAGCAAATAGCTATCACGATTTTCTCGCGATATCCGGCAACATTCAGATCGGGCCGTTGGGCATTGAAAAGCCGCTGCTGCTGTGGATCAACGACGGCCTCATGGCGATGTTTTTCTTTCTTATCGGGCTGGAGATCAAGCGAGAAGTCATGGAGGGCGAGTTGTCGCGGCCTGGGCAAATCATTTTGCCGGCGGTGGCAGCTGTTGGCGGTATGGCGGTGCCTGCGCTGGTATTTTTCGTTTTCAATCGTGATGGCGGCGAGGCCATACACGGTTGGGCGATTCCTTCGGCAACAGATATCGCCTTTGCATTAGCCATACTGGGGTTGTTTGGACGTCGCGTACCGCCGGCGTTGAAAGTATTTTTACTGTCGATAGCAATTCTTGATGATCTGTTGGCGATTGTGGTGATCGCTATTTTCTACACCAGCAAATTGTCCGTGTTGTCGATGATGCTCGCCGGCATCGCGTTGGCTGGATTGCTTTTGATGAAACGATTGCGCGTGGTGAGGCTTTTTCCGTATTTGCTGGTTGGTTTTTTCATGTGGGCATTCGTGCTCAAGTCGGGTGTGCATGCAACGTTAGCGGGCGTGTTGCTGGCGTTGTGCATTCCCAGACAAACTCCGGCCGGACCGTCGCCAGCAAAAATGCTTGAGCATGAACTGCAGCCGTGGGTGGCATTGCTGATCGTGCCGTTGTTTGCATTTGCGAATGCCGGGTTGTCGTTGACGGGATTGACGGTAGAGCAGGTGTTTTCCCCAGTCACACTCGGGGTGGCGCTGGGTTTGTTTCTGGGTAAGCAAGTCGGAATTTTTGGTGCCAGCTGGTTGCTGATTCGCGCGGGTGTGGTGACGCTGCCGACCGGCACGAGTTGGATGCAGTTGTACGGGGTGGCTCTGCTCTGCGGGATTGGGTTCACCATGAGCCTGTTCATCGCCACGCTGGCGTGGCCGCCAGGCAGTATTTATATCGATGAGGCGCGATTGGGCATTTTGAGCGGCACACTGGCGTCGGCGCTTGTCGGGCTCTGGGTGCTGAACCGGGTGCTGCCGTCGGCGCGATGAGGCTGAAGGCGCGCCGCGTGCGAGGCGGCCTGACGGCAAGAAGCCTCACAGGTACACTGCGCGCCTGTTGACCGCGAAAAGGGCTCACTGCCGGGCTCCTGCCGCCGCTGAATGAGATGGACTGGACTGTAGAGATGAGCGCAGACAAACCGCTGATTGCCGTGGTGATGGGTTCCCGCAGTGATTGGGAGACGATGCGCCATGCTTCGGAAACGCTCGATGCGTTGGGCGTGCCGCACGAGGTGAAAGTGGTTTCTGCACATCGCACACCGGATCGTCTTTTTGAATTAGGCGAAACGGCTGAAGTGCGGGGTCTGCGTTTCATCATTGCAGGTGCCGGCGGTGCGGCGCATTTGCCGGGCATGATTGCCGCTAAAACACCGGTTCCCGTGTTAGGCGTCCCGGTGCAGTCGCAGGCGCTCAACGGCTTGGATTCGTTGTTGTCTATCGTGCAAATGCCAGGCGGCGTTCCGGTGGGCACGTTTGCTATCGGCAAAGCCGGTGCTATCAATGCTGCCTTATTTGCTGCGCAATCGCTGGCGACCGGCGATGCCGCGTTGCTCAAGCGTGTACATGCTTGGCGCGCGAAGCAAACCGCTAAAGTGCAAGATAACGACGATCCGCGCTTGCCAGAAAAATCCTGAAACCTCCCGCGCAAAATTTTTCGCGATGAAAACTCTTGGCATTATTGGCGGCGGCCAGCTTGGCCGCATGCTCGCGCTTTCGGCCATCCCGCTCGGCGTGCATTGTCGTTTTTTGGTGCCGGGTGATGATGCGGCGCTACGCTCGTTCGATGGACGTTTTTCACAGGACGATGCGGATTCACGAGCGCGTTTCACGCAAGGGCTCAGCGCCGCGACAACGGAAATTGAAACGATTTCGCCAGCAATTTTTGGCGATGTCATGCGGCATGTGTCGTTATGGCCGACGCCGGACGCATTGGATCTCAAGCGCGATCGCCGTCGCGAGCGCGAACATTTGACGGCGCTGCATCTGCCGCAGCCGCGTTGGGGGCAAGCAGCCAGTCATACCGAGCTTGCTGCTGCATGCGCGCAGGTGGGCTTTCCATGCCGAGTCAAGGCGGCCAGTGGTGGCTATGACGGGCGCGGCCAGTGGAAGGTTCATTCGGCTGCAGACGTCGCAGTGGTGCCGGCTGCGGCAGCGCCGTACACGGTAGAAGCCGAAATCGATTTTCGCGGCGAGTTCTCGCTATTGGCGGTACGCGGCGCAAGCGGAGAAATTCGTTTTTGGATGCCGTCCCTTAACGTGCATCGCGACGGAATTTTGATTCGCACTGAACCGGATATCACGGGCTATGTGTCACCGGCGGAGCGCGCCGAAGGCGAGCGTTGCGTACGGGTGTTGATGGAATCGCTGAATTACCGTGGCGTGTTGGCCGTGGAGTTTTTCCGCACTGGCTCTGGAATTCTGATTAACGAATTTGCACCACGCGTGCACAACAGTGGTCACTGGACAATTGAAGGCGCGATCACCAGTCAATTTGAAAATCATGTGCGTGCAGTGTTGGATTTGCCGTTGGGTAGCACCGCATTGCGCATGCCAGTCATCACGTGGAATGTGCTGGGCCATTGGCCGGATCGTACGACCTTGCTTGCCGTGGAAGGCTTGGCGGTGCATGACTACGGTAAGGCTGAGCGCGCCGGTCGGAAAATTGGACACGTTACCTTGCAGCAGCCGGATGCTGTGCGATCCGCACAGATAGAAAAATTGCTCGGCTACTGATCAATCTGGCGTATGCATGCCGCCTGCGCGGCGCCGAGTGATTCATCGACACCCCGCATGGCGGCCCTCTCAGATCACAAGATATAGCGCGACAGATCCTCGTCTTGGGCTACCTCGCCCAGCACACGATCCACGTACGTCGCATCGATCAGCAACGGTGTGCCGCCTTGCTTCAAAGCCACGTCACCGGCATCGAAGGAAATTTCCTCCAACAATTTTTCCATCACCGTATGCAGGCGGCGGGCCCCAATATTTTCGGTACGCTCATTCACGGTCCAAGCCACGGTAGCAAGCCGACGAATGCCGTCATCGCTGAACGCGATTTTTAGCCCTTCAGTGGCCAGCAATTCGCGGTATTGGAGAGTCAGCGAAGCATGGGGTTCAGTCAGGATGCGTACAAAATCGTCGGCATTGAGTGCGTCGAGTTCCACGCGGATCGGTAGCCGCCCCTGTAGTTCTGGAATAAGGTCTGAAGGCTTCGCCAGATGAAAGGCGCCGGAGCAAATGAAAAGTACATGATCGGTTTTCACGGTACCGTACTTGGTGTTGACGGCACAGCCCTCGATCAACGGCAGTAAATCGCGTTGTACGCCTTCGCGTGACACGTCAGCGCCACTCACTTCGCCGCGACGGCAAACCTTGTCTATTTCATCAATAAAGACGATGCCGGTTTGCTCAACAGCGCGTACGGCGTCCGCTTTGAGGTCATCGTCATTGATCAATTTTGCAGCTTCTTCATCCTGCAGCAGGCGCAAGGCGTCCTTTACTTTCAGGCGTTGAGATTTTTTTCGCTCTTTGCCCAGCGACGCAAACATGCTCTGCAGTTGGTTGGTCATATCCTCCATGCCGGGCGGTGCCATGATGTTGACGCCGACTGATGACTGCGACACATCGATTTCAATTTCACGGTCGTCCAATTCGCCGGCACGCAATTTCCGCCGAAACAGATTGCGTGTAGCCGAATCTGTGGATGTTTGTGGCTGATGCTGTTCGCCGTCACTTGCGACTGGCGCATAACTGTCGCGAGCAGGGCGCAGTAGGGCATCTAGCAGTCGCTCCTCGGCGGCTTCTTCGGCCTTAACGCGAGAGGCCGCCATCCGTTGTTCACGCTGCATCTTGATGGCAATTTCCATCAGATCACGGACGATGGTTTCGACGTCGCGACCGACATATCCCACTTCGGTAAATTTGGTGGCTTCAACCTTAATGAAGGGCGCATTGGCGAGCCGCGCGAGGCGTCGTGCAATTTCCGTTTTACCAACCCCGGTGGGGCCAATCATCAAAATGTTTTTTGGAACAACTTCTTGCCGGAATTCTTCTGGCAGTTGCATGCGTCGCCAACGGTTGCGTAACGCAACGGCTACCGCACGTTTGGCGGCATTTTGCCCGACAATGTGGCGATCTAATTCATGCACGATCTCGCGTGGCGTCATCTCGCTCATGCGCCAATTTCCTCAATGGTGAAATTTCGATTGGTATAGATGCAGATATCGCCGGCAATGGTGAGTGCTTTTTCGACGATAGCGCGTGCATCGAGATCGCTATTCTGGATAAGCGCCAGTGCGGCAGCTTGTGCAAAAGGCCCGCCGGAGCCGATGGCGATGACATCGTGTTCGGGTTCAATCACATCGCCATTGCCGGTAATGATCAGCGATGCGGTGTGATCGGCCACGGACAGTAGTGCTTCCAGCCGACGCAGCGCGCGATCGGTGCGCCAGTCTTTAGCTAATTCAACGGCGGCGCGGGTCAGATTGCCTTGATGTTTTTCGAGTTTCGATTCAAACCGTTCGAACAGCGTAAACGCATCGGCGGTGCCGCCAGCGAATCCCGCAATCACTTTGCCGTTATAAAGACGTCGCACCTTGCGCGCATTGCCTTTCATGACGGTATTGCCCAGCGTGACTTGGCCGTCGCCGCCGATCACGACGCGGCCATTGCGCCGAACGGAAAGAATCGTGGTGCCGTGCATTTGTTCCACGGGAATGCGCTCCGTGTGAAAGGGATTCTGGAGGTGGGGGCATGCTCCCCAAGATTCAATCCCTGCGGGCGAGCAGGGCCGCACACCCGCTATGCCTGGTCAGGGTGTGATTACTTTTGCCTGAGCGGCAATGTCTCGACTTTCATCGCGGCGAGTTGTTGACGAGCCTTCAGCATCGCGGGCTCATCCGAAAATGGGCCGACCATGACGCGATACCAGATCTCACCATTGGAAAGTTTCACGTCCTGCACATTGACGGAGAGGCCGCTGAGCAGCAGTGAAGCGCGTCGTTGATCAGCTTCATTGCGGGTACGGAAAGAACCGGCCTGCAGCAAATAGCGGCCAGCGCTAGTGGCGGGTGACGTTGCTACTGGCGCGGCCGGTTTTGTGACAGGCGATGCGGTGTTGCCTGTAGGTGCGGGCGGTGGCGTTGCCACGGTTGTCTTGTTGCCGGGCAGCGGTGCAACCACTTCCTGCTTGGGCAGCATGGTGTAGAACTCAAACGTAACCGGCTTATCAGTGGCGATTGGTTTATCGGTAGTTTTGCCAGTCGCTTTTTCTTTCGACTTTTGCGCGGTGTCCGCTGCTGCACAGGCAACTTCTTGCTGCTGTTCGGCGCGCGCTTTTAATTCATTCACGGTGGGAAGAATTTTGAATAGATAGACCAGTAGTGGAAGCAGCGCACCCAACACAAGGCCGCCCAAAAAGAATGGCCAACGGCGGCCACCGCCACCGGAAGATCGGGGTTGTGCGCCGCGCGCTTTGCTACCGTTGCGTGCCATGTACGTATGCCCCTTGGGTAATCACATGCTGTCTGGCGCGTTGACGCCGAGCAGCGATAATCCATCCGCAATCACACAACGCACCGCTTCATTGAGCGCAAGACGGGCATTGCGGGTTTCTGCATCATCGACCAACACTTTGTTGGCGTTGTAATAACTGTGGAATTCTTGTGCCAATTCGCGCAGCCAATGCGTCAGGGTGTGCGGTGTTTTGTTGCGCGCGGCATGGCTGAGTGCTTCTGGCCACTGACTTAGGCGCCGAGCCAGATCGGCTGCAGAGGCCTCGGGCAACTTCGGCAGCGCGACGATGCCCATTTCAGCATCGAACTGCCAGCCACGCTCTTCCAACGTGCGGAACATGCTGCGCACGCGCGCATGTGCATATTGCAGGTAATACACCGGATTTTCGTTGCTCTGCGAGATAGCAAGATCGATGTCGAATTCCAGATGTTGGTCAGAAGAGCGAGTGAGATAGAAGAAGCGGGTCGCGTCGCTGCCGGCTTCGTCAACCAGATCCTGCAGCGTGACAAAATTCCCGCTGCGTTTTCCCATGCGGCCAGAGGCGAGCGTCACAAACTGAATCAGGGACACATGAAAGCGCGAACCCTGACCTTCACCGGCCAGATACTCGATAGCACTGCGTACGCGTGCAATATAGCCGTGGTGATCAGCGCCCCAGACATCGACCAACGTATCGAATCCACGATTCAGCTTATCGAGATGGTAGGCGACGTCTGAGGCGAAATAGGTATAGCTACCATCATCGCGAAGTAGCACGCGATCTTTTTCGTCGCCATGGGTGGTGGTGCGTAACCAGAGTGCGCCATCTTTCTCGTAGGCGTGACCTGCCTGTTTGAGTTGCGTTACGGTTTTTTCCACCGCGCCACTTTCCACGAGGGCGCGCTCGGAGAAGAAATGGTCGAATCCTACGTTTAGACTGCCGAGTGTGCTGCGGATGACACGCATCTGTTCGTCGAGGCCAAATTGCTGCAGTAAGCGATAACCATCACCCAGCATATGTTTGGCGCGTACGATCAGTGCGTCGAGGTGCGCTTCTTTGATTTTTTTGGCGTCATCACCGTCTTCGTTGGAGTCAGGTGGAAGGCCGACAATGACGTCGGCATAGTGCTGACGGAATTTCTCGCCGTAGGCGTCAGCCAGCCGATGCGCACACTCGGCGACATACGCACCCGGATAAGCGCGCGACGGAATCGATACCGGCGCACCAAAATTTTCGAGATAACGCAGCCACAAGCTCACCGCTAAGATATCGGTTTGTCGGCCGTAATCATTGATGTAGTACTCGCGGTGAACAGCGTAGCCGGTGGCCGCCAATACATTGGCCAATGCAGAACCGAATGCCGCGCCACGGCCGTGCCCCACGTGCATCGGCCCAGTCGGATTGGCAGAAACAAATTCCAGCAACACTTTTTCGCCTTTACCGACATTCGGTCGTGCAAAGGCTTCGAAATTGTCGAGCACCTGACGCACGGCTGCGAATTGGCTGTCTTGGGCGAGAAAAAAATTGATGAAGCCGGGCCCCGCGATTTCCGCTTTTGCGACGATGGCATTGACGGGCAGGGCAGCGAGCAGTGCCTCGGCAATGACGCGTGGCGATTTGCCAGCCGGTTTGGCCAGCGTCATGGCGATATTGGTGGCGAAATCGCCATGCGCCTTGTCTTTGGTGGCATCTAGGCGAATGACGGGCTCGGTGCCGGCGGGCAGCACGCCGTCTACGATCAAGCGGGTGACGGCTTTGCCCAGCAACGCAGAAAGTTCGTTCTTCATGGAAAGTAATCGGACCCTGCAAAAGAGTGCGTATGACGGAGCGCGATTCTACTGCAAGGCAACGGGTTTCCCGCGGCGGTTGTTAGCTCAAGTCTTGCGGGTCGACATCCAGCGACCAGCGTACGCGACGGGACTCTGGGTCGGCCTCAACCACAGGGATGAACTTGTGTAGAAAGCGGTGCAGGCTTGCGCGATTGCCTGCCTGAATGAGTAGTTGAGCGCGATAGCGATCACCGCGCCGAGCCATGGGTGCCGGTGCTGGACCCATAAGCAGCAGGTCGCCGGTAGTAGGATCATCCAGCAGCCCGGCGGCCGCTACTTTTAGGTTTTCCAGCCAATCCAGCGCTGTGGTTTCGCGCGCCGCTTCAGCGCGCAGTAAGGCTAGCGAACTGAATGGTGGCAATTCAGCCAATCGCCGTTCAGCCAGCGCATCTTTGGCCCACGCGTCGTAGCCGGCACGCAGTAGTCGCACCAAGAGCGGATGGTCAGGTTGGCGCGTTTGCACCAGAACGCGACCGGGTTTGTCGGCGCGGCCGGCGCGGCCGGCAACCTGCACCAGCACTTGTGCCAACCGTTCGACAGCACGGAAATCGGCACTCAACAAACCGCTGTCGGCATCGAGAATGCCAACGAGTGTGACATGCGGAAAGTGATGGCCTTTCGCCAACATCTGCGTGCCGATCAGCACCAGTGGGCCGCCCTCGTGCACCTGCGCAAACAAGCGTGGGAGCGCGTGCTTGCCACGCGTAGTATCACGATCAACGCGTAGCACCGGTATGTTTTTTGGTAGTAGTACGGGTAACGCTTGTTCAATGCGTTCGGTGCCTAAACCCACGGGTACCAAATCCGTGCCGCCGCAGCTTGGGCACGCGCGCGGCAACGCGGCTTCGCTGCCGCAGTGATGACAATGAAGATGACGTGGATCCAGATGCAGCGTATAGCGCGCATCACAACGTCGACAGTCAGCCGTCCAGCCGCAATCGTGGCAGACCAGTACTGGCGCATAACCGCGACGATTCAGAAACAGCAATACCTGTTCGCCGCGAGCGAGCGTTTCCAGCATGGCGGCACGCAGCGTTTCGCCGAGACCTTCCACCAGTTTTTGTTTTCGAATGTCGATGACGTCCATGCGCGGTGTCGCGGCCGTACCTGCACGCGCCGGTAGTCGCAAATGACTAAATTTGCCGGCATCGGCGTTGAATAGACTTTCTAGCGATGGAGTAGCACTGCCGAGCAGCACCGGGATTTTTGCGTTGCGCCCGCGCAACAACGCGAGATCGCGTGCCTGGTAGCGAAAGCCTTCTTGTTGTTTGTATGACGCGTCGTGCTCTTCATCGACAATGATCAGCGCCGGTTTTGCCAACGGCGAAAAAATGGCCGAGCGCGTGCCAAGCACGATGGCAGCGCGACCTTCTGCGGCATCAAGCCATGCGTCGAGCCGTTCGCGATCATTCAGGCCGGAATGCATCACCGCGATCGGACGGTTGAATCGACGACGAAAACGATCAACCGTCTGCGGTGTGAGACCGATCTCGGGCACTAACACGAGGACTTGCCCGCCGCGTGCGATTGCGTCAGCAGCCAGTTGCAGATACACCTCGGTTTTTCCGCTGCCGGTCACGCCCTCGATGAGAAAGGCGTGAAAAGAATCAAAGCGAGCGCGTACTGCATCTAGCGCAGCGGCTTGCGCAGCGTTTGGTGTCAGTGGCGCCTCTGTCAGCAGTGGCAAATCCGCATGATCGGCAGTATCACGTGGCGCGATATCGATTCGTGTTTCTTCCGCTAACCCTTTTTTTTGCAAGGCGACCAGCGTCGTGCGATCCAGTTGCAGTCCGGCGAGCAGTGGCTGTGGAATGCCATCGGGATGCGCGATCAATGTGGCCAGGGCAGTTGCTTGCTTGGGCGAGCGCGATGTCGCGGAAGCTGGCGCTGCGCGACCACCGGGAGTAGCGCGCCAGAGCGGCAGTTGCCGTCGGCCGGCGGTTTCGCCTTGGCGCAGTAGCACGGGCAACGCCGTGGCCAGCACGTCACCGGGTGCGTGGTGATAGTAGTCAGCCGCCCAGCGCAGCAACGCCAGAAGATCGGGTGCCAAGACTGGCGTGTCATCGAGCAGCGCAGTGACGGGCTTCAGTCGCTCGGGCGGAAGATCCGTTGATTCGCCCACGGCCAAGATGATGCCCACGACCTGCCGGGCGCCAAAGGGCACCAGGACCCGGCAACCGGGCAGAGCCATCATGGGATGGTCAACCGAGGTCGGCAGTAGCGAGGTCGGCAGCAAGTAGTCGAATAGCCGTCGCAGTGGCGACGGTATGGCGACGCGGACGACGACCGAGTGGGCGGCAGGCACGGGAAACCGGCAGAAAATGGCGGAGAAACGCGGGCTGGTGAGTCTAGCACGCAGGGGTTTTCGCGCTTGCCAAGGCAGGGGCTCCTGCCTATCATCCCGCCTCCTTCGGCTACCCCCCCTTGGGTTGCCAACAGGCATCAAGCATTCAGCGTGGTGTCCGGCCGTCCTTAAATGAGGATGAGATACCGGATGGCGACGCGACACACGAGAGGAAAGACCATGAAGCCGGATATCCACCCGCAGTACGCTGAAATCACCGTTACCTGCACCTGCGGCAACAAATTTCAGACGCGCTCGACGCTGTGCAAAGACATTCACGCTGACGTGTGCTCGGCTTGCCACCCGTTCTACACCGGCACCCAGAAGGTTGTGGATACGGGCGGTCGTATCGACAAGTTCAAGCAGCGTTTTGGCGCTCGCACGCTCAAGAAGTAATTCAGGGTAGCCGCTGACAGCTACTCAAATCGCACATAGTGTGCGATGCACATAAAAAGCCGCGCGATGCGCGGCTTTTTTGTTGCTCCGGACAATGCTTTCGTCAGAAGGCTTGCGTCAGAACAACTGCTCGACCGGCATTTCTGGCGCCTCCGCGCTACCTGCGCTGCTCGCTCGGCGCTCAGGTGGCACGTTTTCTTCTTTGAAGTATTCGAAGATAGCGTCGGGCTGACCGGCGCGCGCGCGTTCGCCCGTTGTCGGATCGATCTTCACGGTCACGATACCTGGTGGCTGTGCGAGATACGACGACGGCGTACCGGCCAACGCGCCGCGCATGAAGTCGATCCAGATCGGTAGCGCAGCGACACCACCATATTCACTGCGGCCCAGTGTCTGTGGATTATCAAAGCCAACCCACACCACGCTGACGAGCGCCGGGTTATAGCCGGCGAACCAAGCATCACGCGTGTCGTTTGTGGTGCCCGTTTTGCCAGCAAGGTCATCGCGACCCAGCACCAGGGCGCGGGTTGCTGTGCCGCGTTTGACTACGTCCTGCAGAATCGAATTCATGATGTAAGCCGTCCGCGCTTCCATGACGCGCGGCGCATGACCTGCTGAATTGTCTTCGCAGGTGCGGCAAACCTGCAGAGGTTTGGCTTGCCAGATCACATTGCCCGCGTTGTCTTCAATGCGATCGATCAAATAAGGCGAGGTGCGATAGCCGCCGTTGGCAAAAACAGCATAGGCCGTTGCAATTTCCAATGGCGATACGCTGGCTGTGCCTAATGCGAGAGAGAAGTTTCGCGGCAATTTTTCGCGTTCAATGCCAAAGTTGGTGGCGTAATCAATGACGTAACTGATGGGCAGTTGCATCATGATGCGGATGGAAACGAGATTGCGCGAAAGATACAGAGCCTGCCGCAAGCGCATGGGCCCGTAAAACTTATCGTTATCGTTTTCCGGTCGCCAGGCTTTGTCCATGCCGGCGTCATCGATGACTATCGGCGCGTCATTGATGATGGTGGCAGCCGTAAAACCGTGGTCTAGCGCCGCCGCGTAAAGAATGGGTTTGAATGAAGACCCTGCCTGCCGGTCGCCTTGAATCGCGCGGTTGAATCGACTTTGCGAATAACTGAAACCACCCACCAGCGACAGAATGGCTCCATCCTCTGGCTGCACGGCAACCTGTGCTGATTGCACGGCGGGCACTTGACCGAGCTGCCAGTTGTAGCTCTTGCCGCTGTTCTGTGCAAAAACGCGCACAACGTCGCCCACGGAAACGATGTCAGCCGGTTTCTGCGGAACAGGCCCCATGGCGTCTACGGATAGATATTTGCGCGCCCAGCTCATCCCTGAGAACGGAATTTTGATCGTGTCACCGGCGCGACGAAGCACGGTAATCGAATCTTTATCAACTTGAGTGACGATAGCGGGCTCTAGATAGTTGATTTGCCGAATGTCGCTGAGGCTGTCAGGCCAAGTCTTTCCGGTGATTGATTGCGGCTCAATGTGTTTTTCAGCACCGCGCCAACCGTGGCGACGGTCGTATGCCACAAGACCTAGGAAGACAGCATCGGTGGCAGCGCGTTGCTTCGCTGAATCGATGGTGGTGTAGACGCGATATCCCTGATCGGTGGATTCTGGGCCGTACTGCTCAAGCATGTAAGTACGAACCATGTCGGCAGCATGCAAAGCATCTACTTCGGACGACAAACCATGAAAGCGCGCGGTATTCGGTTCTGCACGTGCTTGATCATGCCGCGCTTTATCGATGCTGCCTAAAGCAAGCATACGATCCAGAATCCAGTTGCGACGCGTCATCGCGCGCTCGGGATTGGTAATTGGGTTGTAGGCGCTGGGGGCTTTTGGTAGGCCAGCGATCATTGCCATTTGAGCCAACGTCAGATCTTTAAGTGGCAAGCCGTAATAAACGTCAGCCGCAGCGGCAACACCATAGGATCGATGGCCCAAATAAATTTTGTTGACGTAGAGTTCAAAAATCTCCTGCTTGCCCAATTCTTGTTCGATTTGGCGAGCGAGCAATATCTCGTTGAATTTGCGCGTGAAATGCTGGGCGCGATCGAGAAAGAAATTGCGTGCGACCTGCATGGTGATGGTGCTGCCGCCGGATCGAATTTCCTGATAGCGCAGTAATTCATAGGCCGCACGCAGCAGGCCTGAATAATCAATGCCTTTGTGATGAAAGAATCGATCATCTTCAGCGGCCACAATGGCGTTGATGAGATCGGGTGGAATTTCGTCGTAACGCATGGGAGTGCGTCGTTTTTCTCCAAATTCGCCGATCAGCAGTCCGTCGTGGGTGTAAACCCGCAGCGGCACCTGAAAAGACACGTCTCGCAACTGCTCCACCGAAGGAAGGCTGGGGGCCAGGTACAAGTATGTTGCCGTGGCGACCAGTATTGCCGCGAAGACGCAGGCTAAGAAGGCGCGGAGCAGGTAGGGCAGCAGACCCTTCAGGTTGGGCATTTTTTCTTTTAAAAACAATGAATTGGAATTGGCGGCGCATTATAGGCGATCGACTGAAAGCGGAACAGGCGCACAACTCTGACGCGCCCCGTTGCCTGCTTCCTCAAACTTCTATTTAATGTGGTTAGACATGAATATTCTGTAAGTGTATATTCCGGCTGGAAAAACGGGCCGACAACAACAACTAGGAAGATCACCGTGCTGCCCTTTCTCTCCAAGAAATCCGCCAGTTTGCTGGGCTTGGACATCAGTTCGACCTCGGTCAAGCTGTTGGAGCTCAGCCGTTCGGGCGACCGCTTCCGGGTGGAAAGCTATGGCGTAGAGCCGTTGCCGCCCAATGCCGTGGTCGAGAAGGTCATCAATGACATCGAGGGTGTCGGCGAAGCCATTGGGCGCTTAGTTGCCCGAGCCAAGCCGTCGACTCGGCAGGCCGCTGTGGCGGTGGCGGGTTCTTCGGTGATCACCAAAATTATTGAGATGGATGCTGGCATGTCGGCCGACGACATGGACCAGCAGATTCGTCTTGAGGCCGATCAATACATTCCGTACCCGCTGGACGAGGTCAGTCTGGACTTTGAGGTGCAGGGCCCGGTTCAGGGCAACGCTGGCCGAGTCGAAGTGCTGATTGCGGCATCTCGGACCGAGAACGTGGAGATGCGCAAGGATGCCCTGCAGATCGGCGGCCTTCATGCGAAGGTCGTGGATGTTGAGGCGTATGCCATGGAGCGGACTTACAGTCTGATCCAGCCGCAGATTGAGGGCGATGGCCCGGAGCAGACGGTGGCCATCGTTGACGTCGGCGCCACCATGACCACGCTCAACGTATTGCGGGCCGGCAAAATTATTTACACGCGCGAACAGCTATTTGGCGGTAAGCAGCTCACTGAGGAAATCCAGCGCCGTTACGGGTTGTCCTTTGAAGAAGCGGGTTTGGCGAAGAAGCAAGGTGGCCTACCCGACGACTATGAGGCTGAAGTGCTTGAGCCATTCAAAGAAGCCATCGTTCAGCAAGTCACCCGCTCATTGCAGTTCTTCTTTTCGGCCAGCCAATACAGCGATGTCGGGCACATCATCTTGGCAGGCGGTACTTCGTCGATCATGGGCCTTGCTGACATGGTGCAAGCCAAGATCGGTACTCCGGCATTGATCGCCAACCCGTTTGTGAACATGGCGCTGTCTTCGAAGGTTAGCGCTGCCGCCATCACCAATGACGCGCCGGCGCTGATGATTGCCTGCGGTCTCGCGTTGCGGAGCTTCGACTGATGGCTAAGATAAATCTCCTCCCGTGGCGCGAGGAACTTCGCAAGCAGCAAATGCAGGAATTTGCCGTCCTGCTGGGTATGGTGCTATTTGCCGCAGTGGTTGTTGCCTTCGCTTGGAAAGCGGAAAGCGAAAATACAGTCGAAGATCAACAAAAACGAAATGCTTACGTCGAGCAGCAAATCGCCCTGATGGATGAAAATATCAAGGAGATCGATGAGCTGACCAAGCGCCGCAATGATTTGGTCGAGCGGATGAATGTCATTCAGGGCCTACAGGGCAATCGCCCGGTGATCGTGCATATATTTGATCAGTTGGCTGCGACGTTGCCGGACGGTGTGTTCTATACATCGGTCAAGCAAAAGGGAAACAAGTTGGACATCGTCGGTATGGCGGAGTCCAATAATCGAGTTTCCAATCTTATGCGCAGCCTTGAAAGTTCACCTTGGTTCGTCAAGCCTGTGCTGAACAAAGTGACCGCTAAAGGCGATCAGTTTGAATTCATGATGGAAGTGCAGGTTGAGGATGCGGCGAAAGCCATGAGCGCTACTGCTGCTCCGGCGACGCCATCGGCAGCAGCACCGACCAATGCCGGAGCCGGCGCGCCGGCGACGCACTGAGGAACGGAGGAGTCATCGGTGAGCACCGAAGAAAAAATCCAACAGTTGCTCTCTTCGTTCAGCGGGGTCAACTGGAACAACCCAGGCAGTTGGCCGATAGTGGTCAAATTGACTGTCTATCTGGCGGCATTTGCC
This sequence comes from uncultured Pseudomonadales bacterium, assembly GCA_964574995.1. Classification (GTDB taxonomy): domain Bacteria; phylum Pseudomonadota; class Gammaproteobacteria; order Pseudomonadales; family JADFDG01; genus JADFDG01. The sequence goes on from CAZNPF010000001.1 coordinate 199,249, forward strand.
GTGGTGTTGGGGGCGGCATATTTTGCTTTCATCACCGAGTTGAATGGCCAGTTGACAGCGGCCAAGACCCGCGAAGCCGACTTGCTTAAGAGTTATGAAGACAAGGCATTCAAGGCCATGAACCTTGATGCCTACAAAAAACAGCTGGCCGACATGGAAGAGGCTTTTGGCGCGCTGCTGCGGCAGTTACCAAAAGATACGGAAGTGCCCAGCCTTTTAGAAGACATCAACCATACCGGTCTGGGTAGTGGTTTGAACTTCACATCTATCGATCTGGGCGAAGAGAGCCGCAAAGAGTTCTACGTTGAATTGCCGATCAATATCGTCGTGACCGGCGACTATCACGGGTTTGGCTCGTTTGTGAGTAGTGTCGCCTCACTTCCGCGAATCGTGACGCTTCATGACTTTTCGATTACCCAAGCCAAAGGTGCGGGTGGTTCCAAAAAAGGACAGTCCTCTCGTTTGTTGGAGATGAAAATCACTGCTCGCACTTATCGCTACAGTGATGCCTCGGATGCGCCTGCTAAAAGTAAAAAAGGCGCAAAACCAAAGAAAAAAGGCAAATAACCCAAGGTAGATATTCCGGTGAACCAGAACATGACAATGCGACGGGACGTATGGCAGCGCGCTTTGCGCGGCATGCTCGGCGTGACCGTGTTGGCATCGGCTACGCTGGGCTTGCCCGGCTGTGCTTCGGACAACGAATTTGCTGATTTGAAAAAGCAGCTTGAAGAAATTCGCCAGCGGCCTCGCGGAGCCATTGATCCACCGCCGGAGTTCAAGGCGCCGCAGACATTTACCTATTCAGCGCACAAATTGCGCAGCCCATTTTTGCCACCTAGCGAAGACGTGATTCTGCCGGATTCTGAAGTTCAGGTGGTTGCACCTGACCTGACGCGTCCCAAGGAATACCTTGAGCAATTCAATATCGAAGCATTGAAGATGGTGGGTACGATTTCTCGTCCCGGTGGCCCACAAGAGGCATTGATCCAGGATGGCGCAGGCGGTGTTCAGCGAGTGAAAGTGGGTAACTACGTCGGGCGCAACTTCGGCCGCATTGTTGGCATCGATGAAACTCGAGTGTCGATTGCCGAAATCGTGCCGGATGGGCATGACGGTTGGGTGGAGCGGCCGCGCAACATCCGGCTGGAAGGCGAGTGAGGCCTGAGGAAATGCGCATGAAAACGGAACGAATTCATCGAGGTGCGGGTGTTGCCATGAAAACTATGACGAAAGCAATGCTGCTCTGGTGCGCGGCCCTGTTTGCAGGCGCGGCAGTGGCTGACGACCTCGCTGTGGAAAAGTTGGAGTTTGCCGCATTACCTGGCAATCAGATGGAAATCCGGTTGGAGTTCAATGGTGCTCCACCGAAACCTGAGGGCTACTCGATTGAAAAACCCGCGCGTATCGCGTTGGACCTGATTGGCGCCAAAAGCCATCTTGAAGGCAAGCACCACAATCTTGGCACGGGCAACGCGCGGAGCATGACCGTGGTTGAGGCGCGCGATCGTACGCGCGTCATCATCAATCTCGACAAATTGGTGGGCTACACCACGCGTGTTGATGGAAACAACTTGGTTGTTACGGTCGGCGATGCCGCTCAGCAAACGGCCGCATCAGGTTCTTCTTCTGATGCGTCGGCAGCCACATCAGGCGCTGCTCCGGCAGCCAGTGGCGGTTTGCGCGGCAATGTAGCCGGCGCAGGGATCAATGGTATTGATTTCCGTCGCACCGCCGACGGTGAAGGACAAGTCGTCATCAGCATGTCGTCGGCATCCATCCCGGTTGACGTGAAACAAGAAGGTACTCGCGTCGTTGCGCAGTTTATGGGCGCCTCGTTGCCAGAAAATTTGCGTCGCAAGCTGGATGTCACGGACTTTGCAACACCGGTCACCAGCATCGCCACGACGTCGGTTGGCCAAAACGTGACCATGGTAATTCAGCCAAAAGGCGACTTTGAATACTTGGCCTATCAGGCAGACAAGGAAATGATTATCGGCGTGAAGCCGGTGACAGCTGCCGACAAGAAGAAACTGAATCGTGATGCGTTTGCCTACACGGGCGAAAAACTTTCGCTGAACTTCCAAGATATCGAAGTGCGCAGTGTTCTTCAGTTGATCGCTGATTTCACCTCTTTGAACTTGGTGGCTTCAGATACGGTGACTGGCCGCATTACCTTGCGCCTGCAAAACGTTCCTTGGGATCAGGCATTGGATCTGGTGCTGAAAACCAAGGGCATGGATAAGCGTCAAGTCGGCAACGTGTTGCTGGTGGCTCCGGCGGATGAAATTGCAGCACGTGAACGCATGGAGTTGGAAGCGTTCAATCAGACACAAGCCTTGTCTCCGCTGCGTTCGCAATTCATCCAGATCAATTACGCCAAAGCGAAGGATATCGGTGCGCTGCTCAAGGCCGACAAGAGCATCATTTCAGCGCGCGGTTCGATCTCGATCGATGAGCGCACCAACACGCTGATCATTGTCGAGACGGCATCGCGCCTCGAAGATATCGCGGCCATGATTGCGAAACTCGACGTACCGGTACGCCAAGTATTGATTGAAGCGCGCATCGTGCTGGCCAACACCGACTTCGCCAAAGAGCTTGGTGTGAAGTGGGGTGGTGTAGGCTTCCAGCGTGGCGATACGCCGTCTGGCAGTGCGACGGTGATTGGTGGCGGCATGAGCCAAACCCGTGATTCGCTGCAGGAGCAAGGCAACAACTCGCTGAACGGCAATCAGAGTCTGACGTGGAAACAGCCAGACGACTTGGTGGTTGACATGGGCGTCACCTCGGCCGGCGCTTCCAAGTTCTCGCTGGGCTTTGTCGACGTCGACTCCGGTGTGCTGGAATTGGAACTTTCCGCGCTGGCCAGCGATGGCCACGGTGAAATCGTAGCTACACCAAAAGTGCTGACCACCGACCAGCAAGAAGCGCTGATCGCATCCGGCACCCAGTTGCCGTATCAGGAAGCGTCTTCCAGCGGCGCGACCAGCACCTCATTCAAAGATGCTGAGTTGAAGTTGCAGGTGAAACCGCAGATCACGCCGGACGGCAAGATCATCATGACCCTCAACATCAACAACGACTCGTTGGGTGGTTTCACCCCGAGTAACCAGCCGATCATCAACACCAACCGGGTTAAAACCGTCGTGCTGGTGAATGATGGCGATACCATCGTGCTGGGCGGCATCTTCAAGAATGAGACGGCGACGGCCACCATCAAGACCCCGTTCTTTGGTGATATCCCGTTGATTGGTCGCTTGTTCCGTAAAGATGTTCGTCGCGACACCAAGGCGGAGTTGTTGATCTTCATCACGCCGCGAGTGGTCAAGGACATGGCGAGCGTGGGTTAATCCCACGCCTCGCAAGCAGGATTGGATGGAGGAAAATCCCAGCGTTTTTCTGGTGGGGCCCATGGGGGCCGGCAAAACCACGGTAGGCCGTCAGTTGGCGGTGGCGCTGGGATATACCTTCATCGATTCTGACCATGAAATCGAGGCGCGCACCGGCGCCGATATACCTTGGATTTTCCAAGTCGAGGGCGAGGAAGGATTCCGTCGTCGTGAAAGTCACGTCATTGATGACCTGAGTCATCGCAAATCTATTGTGCTCGCCACAGGTGGAGGCGCTGTCCTCTGGCCTGAAAACCGCACGGCGCTGCGCGAGCGTGGTTTTGTGGTCTACCTTTCTGCCGATATTGATCACCTCTTGGCGCGTACGGCGCGAGATCGCAATCGCCCCTTGTTGCGAACCAGTGATCGCCGTGGCGTGTTCGAGCGGCTCCTGGCCGAACGTGAGCACCTCTACCGAGAGGTGGCGCATCTGGAGGTCAATACCAACGCGGGCAATGTACGCGAAGCGGTTGCGGCCATTGTTGGTTGTGTGCGCCGGGAGGCGGCCGGATAATACGCCGTCGTTTTTTCCGGAATGCCTTGCGTGAAAACCCTTGTCGTCGGTCTCGGCGACCGCAGTTACCCCATCTACATCGGCACAGGCCTGTTGGATGACCCGTCGTTATATGCGGTCGCCGGCAAGCAGGCCATGATCGTCAGCAACGACACCGTTGCGCCGTTACTTCTGGCGCGTGTTGAGCGCGCCCTTCAAGCGGCAGGGAAAACGGTGGATCACGTCATTCTGCCGGATGGGGAGCAGCACAAGTCGCTGGCAACCTTGGATCGCGTATTCGATGCGCTGCTGGAGCGCAAACATAACCGCAGCACAACGCTTGTTGCGCTGGGCGGCGGCGTAATTGGCGACATGACCGGATTTGCCGCAGCCTGCTATCAGCGCGGGGTGGATTTTGTGCAGGTGCCGACCACGCTGCTGTCCCAGGTTGATTCTTCCGTAGGCGGGAAGACAGGCGTTAATCATCCGCGCGGCAAGAATATGGTTGGTGCATTTCATCAGCCACGTTCGGTGATTATCGATGTGGCCACCTTGCAAAGCTTGCCGCCGCGAGAGTTCTCAGCGGGTCTTGCTGAAGTAATTAAGTACGGGCTGATTCGCGACCCACGGTTTTTTGCGTGGCTAGAAGCGAATATGGATCTCTTGATGGCACGCAACGTGGAAACGTTAGCGGAAGCCATTGAGCGTTCCTGCCAAAACAAGGCGGATGTCGTCGCGGCCGATGAACGCGAGACGGGTGAGCGCGCCACGCTCAATCTTGGGCACACCTTTGGTCATGCCATTGAAACCGCCAGTGGCTATGGGAATTGGCTGCATGGTGAAGCGGTGGGTGCAGGCATGGTGATGGCCGCGCGAGTTTCGCAGCGACTGGGTTGGCTTTCTAATCAGGATTTCGAGCGCGCGCGCGCGTTGATTGCTCGCGCTGGGCTTCCTATTGGTCCGCCGTCGATTGCGCCGGAAAAATTTCTTTCGTTAATGCAGGTCGACAAGAAAAATATCAGTGGAAGCATTCGATTGGTGCTTCTGAAGGGCGTTGGCTACGCAGTAATCACCGATGATTTTTCATTTTCTGCATTGCAAGAAACTCTTGTTGAGTTTCTGAGTGTGTCGCCATGAGTGCGATATTTCACTATGACGGCGCCGGCAGATTGGAAGCCCTGGATGCGTTATTCGAGGCGGCTTATCGGCCGGGAGCCACGGTTGTCGTTAGTGGTGCCGTTGGCAGTGGGCGCAGTTGGTTGATTGAGCGCTTCCGCGCAGAAGCGGATCCTGATGTGTTAACAATCGCTGTGGCGGTTGGTGATATTTTGATGAGTAGTGAGCAGTGCCTTGCTGCATTAGGTGCTGCTTTGCCGTCAAATAATTCGGATATTTCCGACGCGATAGAAACTGTGCTGGCGAGTGGTCGGCGTGTTGTTTTTGTTGTCGATGAGGCTCACGAGCTGGGTGAGCAGCCGAGACAAGATCTGCTGAGTTTCTGTGCGGCACGTGGCGTATCACTGGTGTTGGCGACAGATCCCGGCATGTTGTCCGTAAAAGAGGCGGCGCAGATTTCGTTGCGCGCTTTCAGTGTTGATGAGAGCGAGGCATTTGTTGCGGCCTGGTTGGCGGTGGGGGACGAAGATGAAATGCCCTCGCACCGCGTGATCGAGAGACTGCACAAGCGATCGGCAGGATTGCCTGGTGCATTGCTGACGCAACTGGAAGCAGGGGCTGCGTCGCGGAATACCTGGTATCCGGGAGGTTTACCGCCGTGGCATTTGGTCTTTGCAATTGCTTCGTTGGGCGCGCTGTTGTTGGCGTTGGCGTGGTTGGCGCCAGAAGAAAAGAAAAAGCAGGCAGAAGTGAAGCAAGCGCGAGTTTCAGAAATCGCTGTGCCATTGCCAACAGCGAGTGGTGCCGCGTCGGCGCAGGAAACAACACCGGGGACAAGAACGTCATCGGTGGCAGTGCCGCGCCCAGTGGCGATTGCGCCGCTGCCTGTCGATGTGTCTGCGCGACCAGCGGCCGAGGTCATCTCCGAAGCAGGGACAACACCGGTTACGCTGCCTTTGCCGGACAAACAGCCTGACGTCATGCCGACGGTTGTACAGCCCCCGGTGGTGGCGTCAACACCGGCAGCCCCGCGCAAGCCGGTTTCGGTGCGTCGTTATACGGCGGACGAAGATGCGTTACTAAAAGAAAAGGCCTCGGGCTTCACGTTGCAGTTATTCGCCAGTTTTAACGAACAGGCAGCGCGGCAGTTTGCTGCTACCTATGCGTCGGCGAACATCCGTCTGTTTCGTACTGTGCGCGAGGAATTGCCTTGGTACGTGGCGGTTGCCGGTAGTTACCGGAGCAAAGAGGAAGCGAAAGCAGCTGCTGCGAAATTGCCGGTTCCGTTGCGCAAGCTGGAGCCTTGGGCGCGCAGTTTTCAAGGAATTCAGGACGAGCTGCGTCGTCGCAAGGACTGATGCCGTTGCGCCTCCGCCCCTATTGCGAAGGGCGTACTCGACTGGGGTCGTTTGAGGCTCTGGGGGAGTTTAGGTAGACTGTCACGCTTTTTTTGGCCGGAGCATTTTCTCGGGCCTATCTGAAATTGCTGCAACCCTTTGATTTTCTTGAGGAAAGGTCGATGTTTGAGACGACCTCCCCCGCGCCTGCGGGTCTGTATCACCTGGACGATGTCCGGGATAACTGCGGTTTTGGACTAATCGCCCACATGCAGGGCAAGGTCAGCCACGAGCTGCTACAGACAGCGATTCGTTCGCTGACCTGCATGACGCACCGTGGCGCAGTCTCTGCGGACGGTAAGACCGGCGATGGCTGCGGTCTGATGATGCAGAAGCCGGAAGGCTTCTTCCGTGCCATTGCGCGTGAAGAATTCAACGCGGAGCTGGCTGCCACATGGGCGGTTGGCATGGTGTTTCTCAACCCAGATGCCACGCAGGCGGACAAAGCCCGCTTGGTGTTGAATGAGGAACTACAAGCACAGGGTGTCAACGTTGTTGGCTGGCGAAAAGTGCCGGTTGATCCTTCGGTCCTAGGCCGCATCGCACTGGCTTCTTTGCCGTCTTTTGCGCAGGTATTTGTGGATGCGCAAGGCCTCGACAATATTGCGATTAATCGCAAGCTTTATTTGGCGCGTCGGAAAGCAGAAGTGCGCTTGAAAGACGATGCGTATTTTTATGTGCCGAGTTTGTCGGCCGATGTTGTCGTTTATAAAGGTCTGATGATGCCGGAAGACATCATCGCTTTTTATCCGGATCTTGGCGATGCGCGTCTTGAAACGGCGATCGTTGTTTTCCATCAGCGTTTTTCGACTAACACGTTGCCACGCTGGCCGCTGGCGCATCCGTTTCGCATGCTTGCGCACAACGGTGAAATCAATACCGTGCAAGCAAATCGCAACTGGTCGGTAGCACGAATTAACAAGTTAGAAACACCCAATTTGCCGGATCTGAAGTCTGTTCATCCGCTGGTGAACCGTACGGGTTCAGATTCGTCGTCGATGGATAACATGCTGGAGGTTTTGATCAACGGCGGCATGGACTTGTTCCGTGCCATTCGATTGATCATGCCGCCGGCGTGGCAAAACGTGGAATCCATGGACGCCGATATGCGCGCCATGCACGAATACAATGCGCTGCACATGGAACCTTGGGATGGCCCTGCGGGCGTGGTAATGACCAATGGTCGTCATGCTGTCTGCTTGCTTGATCGCAATGGGTTGCGCCCTGCGCGTTGGGTTATTACGCGCAATGGCTTCATCACGTTGGCGTCAGAAATCGGCGTGTCGGGTTACAAGCCTGAAGACGTGGTGAGCAAGGGTCGTGTCGGCCCCGGGCAAATCATTGCGATTGATACCAAAACGGGTGAGATTCGCCACACCTCGGAAATCGACGGCGAACTGAAGAAAAAGAATCCGTATCGGAAATGGCTGAAAGAGAATGCCGTTCGCATTGAAGCGACCGAGCAGGAAGATCCGGTGGTTGGTTCGCTGGATGCGCAGGCGCTCAATGCGTATCAGAAAATGTTCAATGTTTCCTTCGAGGAGCGCGATCAAATCATCCGGCCGATGGCCGAGAGTGCGCAGGAAGCAGTTGGATCGATGGGCGATGATGCGCCCATGGCGGTGTTGTCTTCGCATGTCCGTAATCTTTTCGATTACTTCCGGCAGCAATTTGCGCAGGTAACTAATCCGCCAATCGATCCGCTGCGGGAAGCGATAGTAATGTCGCTGGAGACCTGCTTGGGTCCCGAGCGCAATATTTTTGAAGAATCGGCAGATCATGCGAAGCGTGTGATCATCGCTTCACCAATTTTGTCCAGCGCCAAGTATGAAAAATTGTTGGCGCAGCCGCAGTTTCCATCGGAGCGTATCAGCCTTCAGTACGATCCGACGACAACCAATCTTCAACAGGCAATTACGGCTATCTGTGATTACGCAGAGCGATCTGTGCGCGAAGGCAAGCCGTTTATCGTGCTGTCGGATCGCGGTCTTGAGCAAGGTAAGTTGCCGATACATGCCGCGCTGGCAACTGGCGCTGTGCATCACCGTTTGGTGGAAACCGGCTTGCGCTGCGATTCCAATCTGATCGTGGTGACGGGTACGGCGCGCGATTCGCATCATTTCGCAGTGCTGTTGGGTTTCGGCGCTACGGCAATTTATCCGTATCTCGCCTACGAAATCATCTGCGATCAGATCACCCGAGGCGACATTCTTGCTGATGCGTGTGATGCGCAGAAAAATTTCCGTAAGTCCATCAATAAGGGCTTGCTCAAGATCATGTCAAAGATGGGGATATCTACTATCGCCTCTTATCGTGGCTCGCAGTTGTTTGAGGCTGTTGGTCTGTCGCGAGAGGTGGTCGATTTGTGTTTCCGTGGCGTACCCAGTCGTATTCAGGGAGCACGGTTCGTTGATATCGAGAATGATCAGAAGTTGTTGGCAGCTGACGCGTGGAAAGCGCGCAAGCCGATTGATGCTGGCGGTCTTTTGAAGTTTGTTCACGGCAAGGAATATCACGCTTTCAACCCCGACGTGATTCACTTGCTGCACAAGGCGGTTGATGGCGGAAATTTTGAAGATTGGAAGGAATATGCCGCACTGGTGAATAACCGGCCGGTGGCAACGATTCGTGATTTGCTCGCATTGAGGCCGGCACTCAAACCACTTGCGCTGGATGAGGTTGAGCCCATCGAGAAAATTCTTCCGCGTTTTGATTCGGCGGGAATGTCGTTAGGCGCGCTGTCACCTGAGGCGCATGAAGCGATTGCCTTGGCGATGAACACGCTGGGTGGGCGCTCAAATTCTGGCGAGGGCGGTGAAGATCTTGCACGTTACGGCACCAATCGGGTGTCAAAAATCAAGCAGGTAGCCTCGGGCCGTTTTGGCGTGACCCCGGCGTATCTCACCAGCGCGGAAGTGCTGCAGATCAAGGTTGCGCAAGGAGCGAAGCCGGGCGAGGGCGGTCAGTTGCCGGGTGGCAAGGTCAATGAATTGATTGCGCGTCTGCGCTACTCGGTGCCTGGTGTCACGTTGATTTCACCGCCGCCGCATCACGATATTTATTCGATCGAAGATCTTGCTCAGTTGATTTTTGATCTCAAGCAAGTGAACCCGCAGGCTCTGGTTTCCGTGAAACTCGTTTCCGAGCCGGGCGTGGGCACCATCGCTGCGGGCGTGGCGAAAGCGTACGCTGACCTGATCACAATTTCTGGTTATGACGGCGGTACAGCCGCATCACCGTTGTCATCGATCAAATACGCAGGCTCTCCTTGGGAGCTCGGTCTTTCTGAAACGCAGCAAGCATTGCGAATGAATGATCTTCGCGGCCGAGTTCGCGTGCAGACCGACGGCGGCTTGAAAACCGGCTTGGATGTGGTGAAAGCGGCAATTCTAGGTGCAGAGTCGTTTGGTTTCGGTACCACGCCGATGGTGGCACTGGGTTGCAAATACTTGCGCATTTGCCATCTCAATAACTGCGCAACGGGGATTGCGACCCAGAACGAAACGCTACGTAGCGAGCACTTCCGTGGCACGGCAGAAATGGTGATGAACTTCTTCTGCTATTTGGCTATGGAAACGCGTGAGTGGATGGCTGTGCTGGGCGTTCGTTCGCTGGCAGAGTTGATTGGTCGGACCGATCTGCTTGAGGTGCTGCCTGGCTCTACGGAGAAGCATCGGAATCTCGACCTGACACCGCTCATCAATACCGCACATATTCCGGCAGATAAGCCGCAGTTCTGCCAAGTGACCAGCAATCCATCGTTCGATCAGGGCTTGTTGGCCGAGCGCATGGTCGGCGATATGTTGGGCGCGATCGAACGGAAATCCGGCGGCATCTTCAATTACGAACTCTGCAACTGCGATCGGTCGATTGGCGCGCGTTTGTCTGGCGAAATTGCACGGAGACACGGCGATCTCGGCATGAGTGACGCGCCGATTACCGTGCGATTTGCCGGGACGGCGGGACAGAGCTTTGGCGTATGGAATGCGGGCGGACTGAATCTGTACCTGGAAGGGGATGCCAACGATTACGTCGGCAAAGGTATGGCTGGTGGAAAGCTGGTCATTCGCCCGCCACGCGGATCCACATTTGCGTCGCAAGAGACGGCAATTATCGGTAATACCTGTCTGTACGGCGCAACGGGCGGCAAGTTATTTGCTGCGGGCCGTGCCGGTGAGCGTTTCGCGGTACGCAATTCTGGCGCGCACGTAGTCGTTGAGGGTGCGGGAGATCATTGCTGCGAATACATGACGGGTGGTTGCGTCACCGTACTCGGCGCTACCGGCTACAACTTCGGCGCTGGCATGACGGGTGGCTTTGCGTATGTGTTGGATGTGGACAACAATTTTTACGACCGTCATAACGCGGAACTGATTGAGTTGCATCGCATCACGTCTGAGGCAACCGAAGCGCACCGTTCCCATTTGCGTGGGATCATCGACGAATACGTGATGGAAACCGACAGCGATTGGGGGCGGTATATCCTCGATAATTTCGATGTGTTGGCGAACAAGTTCTGGCTGGTGAAGCCCAAAGCGGCCAATCTGCGCGAGCTGTTCAAGACCACACGTGCGAACCCGGCCTGAAGTTGGAAATGTCGCCATGAGCAAGAAACAAAGGCTGAACAACGACTTCCAGTTCCTTGATGTCGAGCGGATGGATCCGCAGAAGAAAGACATTGATCTGCGGAAGAAAAATTTCGTCGAAATTTACGACCCCTTCCTTAAGGATGAAGTCGAAGATCAAGCGCATCGTTGCTTGGCCTGCGGCAATCCGTATTGCGAATGGAAGTGCCCAGTACACAATTACATCCCCAATTGGCTGAAGTTGGTGGCGGAAGGTAATTTGTTTGCTGCTGCTGAGCTGTGTCATCAAACCAATACGTTGCCGGAAGTGTGCGGACGTGTATGCCCGCAAGATCGCCTTTGTGAAGGTGCGTGTACGCTGAATGACGGTTTTGGTGCCGTCACGATCGGCTCTACCGAGAAATACATCGTTGATACGGCGCTGGCGCTGGGTTGGCGTCCGGATATGTCAAAGACGGTGTGGACGAGCAAGCGCGTTGCCATCATTGGTGCAGGCCCGGCGGGTTTGGGCTGCGCGGATGTTTTGGTGCGCAATGGCGTGCGTCCGGTCGTTTTTGATAGACACAAAGAAATCGGCGGCTTGCTGACGTTCGGTATTCCTGAGTTCAAGCTCGAGAAGCCCGTCATGAAGCGTCGTCGTCGCGTTTTTGAAGAGATGGGGGTCGAGTTTCGTCTCGGTGTGGATGTCGGCAAGGATGTATCGTTCGAGCAGTTGCTGGCTGAGTTCGATGCCGTGTTTCTCGGCATGGGGACTTACAACTATATGAAAGGCGGTTTCCCGGGCGAAAACTTGCCGGGTGTTTATGAGGCGCTGCCCTATCTGATTTCGGTGGTTAATCGCCACCTTGGGCTGGAAAAGAACCCGGTCGATTACATCAACATGATCGGCAAGCGCGTTGTCATTCTGGGCGGTGGCGATACCGCAATGGACTGCAATCGCACAGCGATACGGCAAGGCGCGAAGAAAGTAACCTGTGCGTATCGCCGAGACGAAGAAAATATGCCGGGTTCGCGTCGCGAAGTGAAAAATGCACGCGAAGAAGGCGTGGAGTTTCTGTTCAATCGTCAACCGATTGAGATCGTTGCCGAGAACGGCATTGTTGCTGGCGTGAAAGTCGTAGAGACGCGCCTGGGCGAACCGGACAATCGCGGCCGCCGTTTGCCAGAGCCCATTCCGGGCAGTGAAGAAGTCTTGCCGGCAGATGCGGTGCTGATCGCGTTCGGTTTTCGTCCAAGCCCTGCGAAGTGGTTTGAAAAGAACGGCATTGGCATCGACAGTAGCGGCCGTGTTGTTGCGCCGGAAAGCGGGAAATACAAATTTCAGACGCAAAACCCCAAAGTATTTGCGGGTGGCGATATGGTTCGCGGTTCTGATTTGGTCGTGACGGCTATTTGGGAAGGTCGTCAGGCGGCTGCGGGCATTCTCGATTACCTCAACGTCTGAGTTCTTGCGGCAAAACTGGTTTGAGTAGCTCTTGCCAGACATACGAGTAACGGAGCTGTCATGAGTGCCCTTAAAAACGACCGTTTCCTGCGGGCATTACTTCGTCAGCCGGTGGATATCACGCCCGTTTGGATGATGCGCCAGGCAGGCCGTTATTTGCCGGAATACCGTGCGACGCGCGGGAAGGCGGGAGACTTTCTCAGTCTGTGCAAGAACGCTGACTTTGCGTGCGAAGTGACTTTGCAGCCGCTGGATCGTTATCCGCTGGATGCCGCCATTTTGTTCAGCGATATCCTGACTGTTCCGGATGCCATGGGACTTGGCCTTTACTTTGAAGAAGGTGAAGGGCCGCGTTTCCGTAAAGTCATTCGTACTGAAACCGATGTATCTGCGTTACCGGTCCCGGATGCCGAGCGCGATCTTGGTTATGTGATGAACTGTGTACGCACCATTCGTACGGCATTGAGCGGGCGCGTGCCTTTGATTGGTTTTTCCGGCAGTCCTTGGACGCTGGCGACGTACATGATTGAGGGTGGGTCGTCGAAAGAATTCCGGCATTCGAAAACTATGATGTATGCGCAGCCAGAAGTTTTGCATGCGCTGCTCGATAAGCTCGCGCAAGCAGTCACTGCCTATCTCAACGCGCAAATTCGCGCAGGCGCGCAAGCCGTGCAGATTTTCGATACGTGGGGCGGCGTCCTCAGTACGGCGGCGTACCGTGAGTTTTCGTTGGCCTATATGCAGAAAATTGTCGCCGGACTTATCCGCGAACATGACGGAAGCCGGGTGCCCGTGATTCTTTTCACCAAGGGCGGTGGTCAGTGGCTGGAAGCGATGGCTGATACCGGCGCCGATGGATTGGGTTTGGACTGGACGACGGATATCGGTGCGGCCCGTCAGCGAGTCGGTGGACGGGTTGCACTGCAGGGCAATATGGACCCGTCAGTGCTTTATGGGACGCCTGCCCGGATACGTGACGAGGTGTCTGCAATTCTTGCCGCGTACGGCCACGGAGCCGGCCATATCTTTAATCTCGGACATGGCATCTCGCAGTTTTCTGATCCTGAGCGCGCTCGCGTTTTTATTGAATCCATTCATGAGCTGAGCGCGCAATATCACCGCTGATGGGTAATCAGGTTCCAATTTTCCGCAATTGGAAGACGTTCTTGCTGATGGCCACGACGTTCCCTGCAGCATCAACCAGATTGCATTCCCATTCGTAATCCGCTTTGCCGTTAGCGGTGGCTTCATCTTGAACTTTCTTGACGAACTCATCGCTCACACGTACTTCGACAAAAATGTCGCTGGTAGCGGGGCGACGGAAGCGAATGTTCATTTCTTTCACGATGGGATAGAACTTCGTCGCATCGAATGACGACAGAAAAATTGCGCCACCTGGAAATTCTGCCAACGTGAACAGTGCGCCGGCATACATGGTGCCGATGTGATTTTTGTTTGGCTCATAGGGCAGGCGCATTTTCGTGTAGCCCTTTTCCAGCACTTCAACGACGAGGCCGCTGTTGCCAACAAATGGAATGCCTTTAGCAAGGGCGGCGCGGGCTGCTTCTGACGAAAAATCCATGACGCATATCTCCGAGGGGTGTGCGGGGTCCGAGGATCATAGGCTCGTCGCTACATCGGTGCATTCACCGAAACTGACACCCGACTGGTCATGTTTGTCGCGCCAGACGTGCAGGCTCAGTGATCGGCAAGCGCATCCAGTGCATTGTCGCGGATCATTTGTTTTACGTCGGCGACGTACGCATCGCCGTGTTCGGAGTAACGCTGCAGGCCGTCAGCCAGAATCGTTCCGGTCACTGTCTTATCCGTTGCGTGCAGTTGCGCGCGTTGCCGCCGCAATGCGGCGTAGGCAGGATGACTGTTCAGGTTGTGCATGTAGGCCGCAACGCTGTCTTGGAGCGAGTCGAACTTGCGCAGATCGCCAGGCCCAGGGGCGGGCGTGCCGCACCCTTTATCAAAGCAGTAGTGCCCAAAATAGTTATTACTGTCGCGGCTGATTTCCGCACGCCCCCAGCCTGATTCCAGCGCGGCCTGCGCAATGATCAGAGAAGCCGGTAACTCGTCGATGCGCGCCCGCATAGAGCGGAAGAATTCCGGGTTTCTGCGCGCAGCAGGATCAAGCGCGTATTCCGTGGCAAGCTGCTTGAGCCAATCGAAATCATCGCGGCTGATGTCATCTTCGTTAGACAGGTCGCGCTCAATGCGGCTGAGTCGCTCGCGTTCGCGTAGTAAGCGGCGATTCTCGTGCTGGATAATCGGCAGAAGTAGCGCGATGAACAGTCGTTTGCGTTCAGCAATTTGTTCGGGCGTTTCGCCAGCGGCGGGGGCGGGCAAAACAACTGGCGGTGTCGGCTCCGGTGTGCAGTGTTGCAACACTGCAAAAAAGCCTGCGAGAAGCATTAGCAGGAATACGACGGCAAAAACAAGGCGACTCATGGCTGTTTAGCGGCTCAGCGAATGATGTGCGCAATCGGAAAGGTCATGCGAAATTCCGGAATTTTCATGGCAGCAATAATGTGGCTGCCGCTTAGATCAGGGAATAACGCCTCATCAAAATGCCAACTTTCCATACGTCCGGGACATAACGAGCCGGAAGCGGACGGCGCATAGAAATAGTCGGCACCGTTATAGCGCTGGGCCAGTGTGCGTAGCGACGCAGGAACTAGAGTGCCGAGCATCGGCAGCGTAAACGGCCAAGTTGCGCGCAATTTCATGTCTGCCATCACGCGCTCACCATCGCGCACGACGATGTGATCGATTCCACTGCCATCCACGTTATATCGCACGGCGAAATCCGCGCGATCTTTGGGGATGCCCCAATTGCGACGACCATTCACCACGCTGTCCCATGTCGAAACGAGAATCCGACTAATCGAGAGGTGTCGTTTGCCGTCACGGAAGGGCAGGGAGCCGGGAATGAACAACAGCTCGTGATATGGGCCGGCATCTGATTCGGCGTAATCGACGAACATCATGATCGCGAAATGGCTGCGACATTGGCCGGCCAGTTCGGGCGGGAGAAATGCGTGTCGCGCCGGGCTGCTTTTGGGCAGGCGAAGTGCCACGATCCAGCCTTGGCCACGAAGAGCCCAAGGCGATGGTTTCAGCGGCCTTTCAGGCAAATTGGCATCGGCTTGAAACATAACATCACAACATTTGATCTGATCAGTTTGCGTGCTGCGACGGCGATATTCGTCAGTGGTACGTTATTTGGCGGCCTGCAAATGCCGATCTCGCATGTACAAGAAAAGTGGGGCGGCAAAGGCAAATGCAACGGTAACGGTTAAGAGCACGTACACCCAGACATGCTTCATGCCGATGCGTTTTGCTTCGTGCAGCATCCACGTGACGAACGCGATGCAGGCGATCGTAATGTCCCAGCCGATCGATGACGATGCATGGTTAGCAAATACGCCATCAATAAAGGTAGAAACTGAAAAGCCCCCCGTTTCTCGGGCAAACATGATGTTGTGATAACCCGTGAGCAGAAGGCCTGCCACAGCCAGCATTAGATAAATAACCTGGCGTTTGCTCATGAGGCGTTACTCGCAAGGACGTATTGGGTTGACGATCTCGGTTTCATCTTCACTTTCAGCGAGCTTGTTGCTGAAGGAGGTTTTCCCGATGCTGGTTTTCCAGCGCGCTTTAGCGCGTTCGATATCGGTATCCGAGCGAATCTTGCCAGGGAAGATCATGTTGTCCGCTAAGCGAGAGAGCATTTGCTGCATTTTTTCCTTCATCAGCGTTGGCTGATAGTGTTGCAGCACGTAGACATATTCGCCGCGCTTGAAGATCAGGAATCCGTAGTACACGGTGCCACGCAATTTTTTATCTGAATCACGAGCGCCGCCTGCGAGAGCAGTGTCAACGTTCATATCCAGAACGACAAACAGCGCGCGCGGATCACGATCTTTTAGGAATTCACGCGCTGATGTATCTACGTCTTCCAGCGACTTGGCGGTGGGCAGCACTTCGCGCAGGTAGTTGTTCATCACCGAATTGAGCAGGGTTTGGTCCGAAGCAAAGCGTGGCGCTTGCGCCATCGGATGCTCATCGATTTTCAGGTAGTCGATTCGGAAGAAGCGGCCATGTGCATCCCAAAAGGTGGTGGAGCCGCCGGCGGCGTTACAGCGCTCGCCGACATCCACTTGGCCGCGAAACGGGCTGAGGTAAAGCGGCACGCCGTAGGCCGCCTTCGGAGAGTAGTAGACGTCGTCTTCGGTCATGCCTTGCAACCCGGACTGACAGCCGGTTAGCAGGGACGGCAGCGCCAAGATGGCGGCAATTGCAATCCAACGCATTGTTTTCATTGTTATTTTCCATGCTTGCAGCAAATGGCGCCGGCCATAATAGCAGACCTGTACGGACCGCTTTAGTCGTGTGCGTCGGACTGTGACCGGGCTGTCATTTGGGCTGGCGAGGCGACCCGCTCGCGGCGGTTGTCAGCGGCGTTCTGGCTTCAGTCGCTTGTCGTCATACAGGCGCGCATCGGCAAGGCGCAGCAAGGCGCCGGCGTCTTCCGCACCAGAGTCGCGCGAACAGGCTGCCCCCAGACTTAGGCGGACCGGAATCTCATGCCCGTGATAGCGCAGTGGACTGGCGGCTAGGCGCTCACGCAGGCGCGCGCCCATTTGCGCGGCTTCGGCGGTCGACTGCCCCGGCAGCAACAGGACGAACTCATCACCGGCAAAACGAAATGCACAGTCGGATGAACGAACGGCGGCCGACAATTCGCGCGCAACGTGATGCAAGTAAGCATCGCCGGCATCATGACCGTGCTGATCGTTGACCTGCTTGAAATCATCACAGTCCAGAAAGATCACCGACAGCGGCTGATCTTGACGTCGTGCGCGTTCAAATTCCCGATAAAGAATTTGCTCTAGCTCGCGCCGATTCGGTAAATGCGTCAACGGATCGCGAGTGGCGAGTACGCGCAGTTGTTCATGCGCAGTCACATTGGCCAAGCAAATCGACACTTTGACTGCCAATTGCCGCAGAAAAAAAGTGTCCTTGTCCGGCGAAAAACGCCAATGATCGGCATCGCCCTGATTGAAGCTGCCAATGATGCGTCCTTCAAAGCGGATTGGTGCAATGGCAATAGAACCGAGGCTGCCGCGAAACGCGGGCGGCACCAAAGGGTCGTAACGATCCAGCCGTGTGTTGGCGAGCAGGGGCTCGGTGCGATTGCTGGTGATGGCAGAAAAGCTTTTCGAGTCGACGATCACCAAATGGTTTTTGGTCTGGGTCGATTGCTGAAGATCCGCGATCAGCGACGTAATGGATTCGTCATGAACCAGCGTCAACCAAGCATGCGGAATGGCGAATTGTTGTTCGATTTGCGCGAGCAGGTTCTCGAACAGATCGCGAAATCGGGTCGTGCCAAGAATGCTGCCTTCGATGTCGAACAGTTTGCGAACGATCTGTTCGTTATGGCGGAGCGTGGCAAGTAATTCGTCGAAATTCATTGACGCCCTCCGGGTCGGAGCCGAGCATACGCGACCCCCATTCACCTGTCGCGTGCCTCCGTGAACGATCCGACACATGATCCCCGCGCCGTAGCCACCCAAGCGGTTGCCGAGATGGCGGCGCGTATTAGCGAGCTGGAATCCCGGTTGGCCTTCCAGGACGACACCATTGATCAGCTGAACCAGGTGGTGGCTGGGCAGGATGAGCGTATTGCCCGCCTAGAACTGGTGCTACGCCGTACGCGTGAGCAAGTGGAGTTGTTGTTGCCGATCATGCATGCCGCGCCAGGCGAGGAACCACCACCGCCGCACTATTGACCACGGGAAACGTGATCAAGGCGAATGTGATCATGACAAGTGGAAAGATCGTATCGCGTGGTCGGTATCGCGTGAAAACTATCGCGTAAAAGTATCGCCATTGTGAATGGACTACAGCGTCATCTTTTTGAAAATAAAGCGCGGTAGATGACGAATGATCCACATAATAAGCGCCCAGAATGCTGGCACATAAAGCACATCGGCACGTCGATCAAGGCCGGCAACGATACGTACCGCAACAGTCTCCGGCGTGCTGACCAGAAAGCGCGGCAGCGCCAAGCCGTGCGTCATCGGCGTATCGACAAACCCCGGCCGGATATCGACCAGCGCGACGTTCGATTTGTGTAGCCGAGCGCGCAACCCTTCACAGAAAGCAGAAACGGCAGCTTTTGCTGAGCCATAAAGATAGTTGGAAGGTCGTCCGCGCACTCCGGCCACCGACGTGATCACGGCCAGCGTGCCGGCTTTCTGTTTTTCGAATTGATTAGCCAGCAGGGTCAGCAGCCCAATGGTGGCGTTGGCGTTGATGAAAAACTCACGTAGCGCGATGGAAGCGTCACGCTCGCAGTCTGTCTGGTTGGGCAGGGTACCGTGCGCGATCAAGGCAATATCAACATGGCCAAGTTTCTCGATGGCAGCGATCAACGCGGATTCATGCGCGTCGCTATGACCAACATCCAGCACGCAGCTATCCACCCGTGCGCCGCGTCCCTTCAGATCATCGACTGTCTGCGTGAGATGTTCTGCGTTGCGTGCGATCAAAAAAAAATGCGCATTTCCTTGTGACACCCAGCGACGTGCGCAGGCGGTGGCGATTGCTGATGTGGCGCCGATGATAAGAATGCGTTTCATGTCGTGACTCGTTGCCAGAAGCAAGATTTGAGGGCAGGGTCGCGCAGGGCTTCCAGTTTTTCCCAAGCCGGATAGGCACGGCGAAAATCATCGCCACGCATATGCGCATCTTTGGCGGGGTAAAGCCGCCCACCGGCAGAGCGCACGATGGCGTCTAATCTCGGGAATAATTGCCGGCCGAGGTCTTCGTGCTGCGCAAAATCCAACGCCAGCGAAGTGCCCGGCATCGGAAATGAAAGCCAACCCGGAGAAATCATGTCTCCGCAACGCTTGAGCACAGCCAGAAAGGAACCGCGGCCACTGTTGGCGATGGCCGCCAGTAATTCGCCGATTGCGCTTTCAGCGGTATCTGATGGGATGACGCACTGATATTGCTGGAACCCACGCGGACCGTAAGCGCGATTCCAGTCGCGGATGCCATCCAGCGGATAAAAAAATGGCGCGTAATCGACATGGCGCGACTGTCGTGTTGAGGGCTGCCATTGCCAATACAGCGTATTGAAGGCGCGAATCGATAAGTTATTGACCAATGGCATGGGTGGCGTGAATGGCATGACCCACTTTGCTGGATTCGATGCCTGCAATGGGAGCGATTTGTCTTCGTGGCGAGCGTGATTCCCAGCAGAAAATACGCCGCGGCCGGCACGAGTTCCGGTCGCTAGACAATCGATCCATGCCACACTGTATTCGTGCTGTGCATCCAGCTCATCAGCCAGCAAAAAAAAATCACGTAACGAATCAAACCGTACGGTCAGGTTATCAATCTGCGTGCTTTCGATCCGAATCAAATTAATTTCTGCCCAAGCGATGATGCCGGTTAGCCCAAGCCCGCCGATGGTGGCGGCAAATAATTCTGCTTGATGATCTGGAGAGCACAGGCAGGGTTCGCGATCACTACGAATCAGTGAGAATTGCCGAAGGTGCTGGCCGAACGTTCCGCGGCGATGATGATTTTTCCCGTGGACATCGTTGGCGATGGCCCCGCCCAAGGTGACGTACTGAGTGCCTGGCGTGACGGGCAAAAACCAGCCATGCGGAATAGCCAGAGACAGAATTTCACCCAACGTGATCCCTGCTTCGGCGCACAGGATGCCGTGCCCCCAATCAGCGGCGATCACGCGATTCAATCCGCGCATGGGCAATACTTTTTCACTGACGGCGTGACAGCTGTCGCCATAACTGCGGCCATTGCCGTAGGCCAGCGTATCGCCATGATCACGGGCGATGCGTTGATACATCGGTGCGATTTCATCGCGCCAATGCAATGGAAGCCCGGATTGCCCGGTGTCCGGATGACGCCCCCAAGACGGTAGCGTATGCATTAGTTGGCCAACCAGAACACAAGAACAAAGGCAGCGCCGATGGCGAGGCTGAAACGATCGCGAATAGCAAAAACCACGGGATCGTCGTGCATCTGCCCGCGATGCGCCAACATCCAGATGCGCGTCACCCACAGCAACAGTAATGGGCAAGCCAGCCAGATCAATTTTGGGTGCGCATAAAGTGCTAGCGTTGTTGGCTCGTCAATATAAAGCGCAAGAACCATCACGGAGAGATAGCCAGAGGCGGCGCCCAGCGAAGAAATCATCGGCAAATCATCAGTTTGATAGCCGCGCCCGCGTGTTTTTCCGGTGAGCCCTCGTTGTTGGGCGTCGTGTAATTCCGCAAAACGCTTGATCAGCGCGAGGCTGAGAAAGATGAACATGGAAAAAGCCATGAGCCACGAGGTAATGGCGAGCCCCAGCGCGACGCCGCCCGCCACGATACGCAGCGTGTAGAGCATCGCAAGCGCGATCACGTCGATAGCCATGAAGCGCTTGAGTATTAGCGAATAACCCAGCGTTAGCAGGTAGTAACACGCCAGCACCCAGACAAACTGAATCGGGAGTAACCAGTAGGCGACGCCAAAAGACACCATCAATAGCAGCGGAGAGGCGAGCGCGCCGGCACTGATTGAAAGTCGCCCTGATGCAAAAGGCCGGAATCGCTTGGATGGATGATGTCGATCATCACTCAGGTCGAGTAGATCATTGAGAACGTACACACTGGATGCGCAGAGCCCAAAGAGGAAAAATGCCAGCAGCGCTTGCGACAAGAATCCGTCTTCACTGATTCGCTGTGATGCCAGTAGTGGGACAAATACGAGTAAGTTTTTTAGCCACTGATGCAGACGTAGCGCGGTTACCCAGTCGCCCAGGCCAACTGGGTTCTTGGAAAATGTCTGTGTGACGTTGCCTTGTGCGCGAGCGAGTGCGGATACGCGAGCGGATGCGTTGACGACCCAAGCTTCGCGGGCGGCCGCCCATACCGGTAAATCTGCGTGTGAATTGCCGACGTAATCGAATCTGCGCTCACCGTAACGTTTGATCAGTTCGTCGCGTTTTGCATGAGCACTGAGGTTATGGCCAGCCTCGGTAGCGATCACTTCGCTGAATAGCCCTAAATATGCGGCGATACGATCCGCCAATAAACGATGACTTGCCGTGGCGAGGACCAGCGTTCGTCCAGCAGATTTTTCCACACGCAGCTGTGCCAGCAGTGTTTCATTCCAAGGGAGCACGGTGATGTCGATTTCTGCCGACTGTGCCAGTTGTTCCTTGAGCGCCGCTTTACCGCCCATCACCCAGCGCAAGGGGTGGAGTGCCTGTAGCGGGCTGTTACGAACGAGCGCCATGCTGCCTTCGAGCAACAAGTCTGAGTTGAGCAGGGTCCCATCAAGATCAACGACCAGCGGAATGGGCGAAGCAGTCATGGATTCGTTTGTCATCCTTGAGCAAAAGCTCAATCCCTGAAGTTGTTGAACTGCAACGGTAAGCCGATTTTTCCGTTCTTGATCAACGTCATGGCCTCTTGCAGATCATCACGTTGTTTGCCGGTGATGCGTACTTTATCGCCTTGAATCGATGCTTGAACTTTCATTTTCGATTCTTTGATCAGTGCTACGATTTTCTTGGCGTGCTCTTGATCAATGCCTTCTTTGACGGTGAGCGATTGCCGCAATTCTTTTCCAGCGCCTTCGACCTTTCCTTCTTCCAACGAAGTGAGGTCGATTCCGCGCTTAATCAATTTTGTTTCGACGATTTCGCGAACCTGCTTTAACTGGAAATCGGCGGTAGCGGTGAGGTGAATGACGGTCTTTTCCAGCGTGACGGCGGCGCCGGTTCCGCGCAGGTCAAAACGTTGTTCGATTTCACGAGCGGCCTGATCAATGGCATTGCTCACTTCGTGATGATTGATTTCAGAAACGGTATCGAAAGAGGGCATGACGGTCCTCGCGGATTTATCGCGACGATGAGAGTGATTCAGTGTGAACGCGTGGCATGACTATCACCAGCCGGGCAAGTTCTTCGGCAGAGGGCACGGTGCCGGGTTTTGGATTGGCCGGGTGATGAGCGGGATCTCGTATCAAATCCAGCGCAGCAGGTGTGGGTACGCATTTGAGAAAAAAACGTTCGTACTCTACGCGCTCGATGGCAGAGAGCGCGTCGCTTCGTAGGCGCTCAATCATGACCACGAGTTGTTGGATTGATACGTACTGGCAGCAACTCATCATCCACCTTTGCGTGCGCGCAGCATGTCTTTCTCAGCTTCGCTGGGTAATCCGAAGACATTCGTGGTGATCAAGTGCGGCGGGATATCCGGCCGAATGCGCGCGTGTAATGCCGGTAGTTCAGTCCAGTGCACACCAGGGTGCATGTGGTGCGCGGTGTGATAGCCAAGATTCCAACTGGTGAGATTGTAGATTCGATTCTCCACGTTACGCGACGCGACCAAATGGTTGTCCAGTGCGAGCCCGGAGTGCTGCAGGAATGTGTTGTCGAGCAACAGCACCAGCAGGGCCACCATTGGCAGCACAAAGATGAGCAGCGCACGCATGGGATCGAGCAGGATGAAGCCCAGCAGGATCAGATTGCTGATCAAAAACATGCGCTTGAATCGTGCAAACAGCACCGGATGTTGACGGCCAATCTTCCAGATCTCGGGGTAGATGCGTGCGGCCTGTACGAAATCGTAATAGAGCCGGTGCATGCGGCGGCCGTCCGGGTAGCGCCAAGCGGCGGGATCGCGGTCCGGGTGCAGGTATTCGTGGTGATGACCGATGTTGTGATGAATCGTCCAGGAGTACGGGCTGGTCCCGGTCTGCAGGTACAGCACCACTTCAAACAGCCGGTTCAGTGGCCGCACGGTGAACACGTTCACGTGATGGTGGTTATGGCAGATTGCCCCGCAGGAGACCTGCACGATGGTCAGCACAAACGCACAGGCCGCCACGGCCCACAGGCTGTCCACGGCGAAGAACACGGTCAGTTGCACGGCGAACACCGCCGCCACATACAGAAAGGCGGGGATGTCGCTGCGGTGGCGGAATAACGAGAGGGGTGACGCTGCGGGACGGGGCATGGGTCAGCCTGCCGGATCAGGCAAAATTCGTAGCAATAACAGGGGCTTTCGACTGTACCGATACGGGCGGATTGACGCCAGCCATGGCGAGATTGGGGTGCGAGACCTGACTGGCAGGAATGCGACATGTTGCGGGCGGAACGCTAGGCAATGCGCTATTGACAGGTTTCATCAGTATTCGGTCGCCGCAGTGTGAAAAGGTTCGCGGAATCGTGCGATTGAGGCATCATTGCCCGGTTAAATGCATGGCTGGGCGGGCGTGCTGCTGCCGAGCCGGTTGTTCTGCTCTTTTTCTTCTTCCGACGGCGCTCAAGTTGGGTCGTCCCTGGATATGGAAAGTTCTGTAATGAAGCCTGTACGTGCTCTGTTGGTATTCAGCTTTTGCTTGCCGGTTGTGAGCCATGCCTTGTCGCCGGAACCGTCGGCGATTGAAAAAGATGGTCTCCGTGTCACGCCGACGCTGAACGTCGGCTTAGTCAGTGATGACAATTTTTACAGCGCATCATCGGGTCTCGAAGAAAACGCCATGCTCTACACGGTGGCGCCGGCGGTGGTGGTGCATCGGGGCACGGATGAGGATTACGGCAAAATTGAAGCGTCGGCAAAAGCCGGGACGGTCGATGTCGACAGCAGCGACGATTTTCTCGAGATGAGCCTAATGTTTGCTGGCCGCAACCGTGTGGCGCCAAAAAGCTCGGTAGAAGGATTTTTTGGTTATCTGCATGGCTACGATGCGCGGGGTACAGGTAATACGCGCGGCTGTTTCCCGGCGTGCGACGCAGAGCCGGATATTTACAACCAACTTTATCTGCGCATCGCTTCGCAATACGGCTCAACAGACAGCCGTGGCCGCCTCAGCGGCATGCTGCAAGCCACGAAGCAGGATTACACCAACAATACGGCACGAACGGATGCGTACGATTATCGGCGATACAGCGGCGCATTTAAATTTGCGTGGGGTATTGGTGGTAGCACCAATGCCATTTTTGAGATTAATCCTGAAGTGTATGACTATGCGGCCAGCAGTGCCGCAGACAGTTTTGGCATGACGTATCTCGCGGGAGTCGAGTGGGCCATTACGGGCAAAACCACGGGTTACGCCAAAGGCGGCATGCAATCCAAGGATTTCGAAAGTTCGACTCGCGGCGATCTCGATGAGGGCACTTGGGGTGTTGGTATCAACTGGATGCCGACGGAGCACTCAGCGCTGAATTTGTCTTATTCGCAATCTTTTCAAGAGAGTGATGTGACTGGCGCGGATGCAATTCAGCTGGATAGTTATTCGGTGCGCTATTCGGTGCGACCGCTGGATCGTGTGGAGCCGTGGCTCAGCTACGCGCATGGCACCAGTGAATATCAGGGCATCACACGGGAAGATGAAACCAGCACGATGTCTGCCGGCGTGGATTACAAATTTCGCCGTTGGGTGGTCTTTGGCTTGTCGTGGAAGTCCACCGAAGCAACATCAGATGCGCCGGGCTTGGATTACGATCGCGGCATCATCGCACTCAACGCCAACATGACGCTTTGAGCAAAAGTTCTGACGTAACAAGTTAGGGGAACTCCGGTTTATGTTTTCCCGTTTGGTTAGTCAGCAGCGGCCGTGGGCCGCTGTTTTTATTTTTGTCGCCCTGAGCGTCGCTGCGCTTGCGCAACCGGCCCGTGCTGCTAATGAGGCAGAGGGCTATCGGTTGGGTGTGGGCGACAAGCTCGCGATCAGCGTGTTGGGCGAGGAAGCGTTATCTGTCGATGTGCGTGTCAATGATCAGGGCGCCATCAATTATCCGTTCTTGGGTACGCTGAAAGTGGCTGGGCTGACCGTGGACGAGTTGCGGGATCAGCTCATCGCTGGCTTAAAGCCGGCCTATCTGCTGGATCCGCGAGTCACCGTGCAGGTGACGGAATACCGTTTGTTTTTCGTCAATGGCGAAGTGAAATCCCCGGGCGGGTTTCCGTGGCAGCCAGGCATGACCGTGCGCAAAGCAGCAGCACTTGCGGGTGGCTTCACGGATCGCGCCTCGCGTGGCCGTTTATCCATCATTCGTGATGCCAATCCGGGGCGCGCACCGGAGCAAGTCGGTGTCGATGCGCTGGTTTATCCGGGCGATATCATTACCGTCGATCAGAGTTTCTTTTGAGCAGGTCTATCATGAATCGCCCCGTGGATCTCGCGAATACCCAGAGTACTGAAGGCGACGACGAAATCGACTTGCACGATATTTGGCGCACATTCAGCCCGTGGAAATGGCGCGTGTTGTTGCTGGCGTCGCTGGTAGCCGCTGTGGTGTGGGTGATCGTCAACAGCATGACGCCGTTGTATCCGGCCGTCACCACGTTGATGGTGGAGTCGCAACAAGCCAAAGCAGTCAAAATTGAGCAGGTTTACGACCTTGAGCCAAACGGTAGTGAATACTTTGGTACGCAATTTGCGATCGTGCGTTCGCGTGAAATTGCCCGTCGAGTTGCCGCACAGTTATCGCTGATTAACGATACGTATTTTTGGAACCCGACGCCGAGTTTGAAGGCGCGTGTGCTGGGCTGGGTCTTGCCGCAAGAAGAGTCGGCGTCGCCTACCGATGAGCAAAAACTGGATGCTGTTGCTGGGCGTTTACAAGGCTTACTGTTCGTTGAGCCGGTGCGTGGCACACAGCTGGTGAACATCCGCATTGAGCACCCAGATCCACGCGTGGCGGCGCGTATTACAGACGCGGTAGCGAATGCGTACATTGAAAATCAAATGGAAGTGCAGTTGGGCATTACGCGTAATGCTGCCGACTGGCTGGGCAGCCGTTTGTATGATCTCAAGCGAAAGCTGGAGCTCTCCGAGCAGGAGCTGCAGAAATTTCTAGAGAGTAATAATTTGGTGGACTTGGCCGGCGTGCAAACCGTGCCGGCCGATGAGCTGCAGGCGCTTAGTGGCCAGCTTGCGGCCAAACGCTCTGAAGTAAATACCTTGTCTCGTCGCTATGGTGACAAATATCCAAAGTTGGTGGCAGCGCGCGAAGAGCTAGCGCTCATTGAGGGCGAATACAACGCAAAGCTTCGGGAAATCCAAGCGATTGGTCGCAAAGAGGCTCGCCTTCGCCAACTCAAGCGCAATGTCGAGCTCAATCGTTCGTTGTACGACACATTTTTGCAGCGCGTGAATGAGACGGCTGAAACGGGGAAATGGGAAGCCCCGGTCGCACGGATCATCGATCGCGGTGTGATTTCTGGCGGGCCATCAAAGCCACGCAAAGGACTCATTGTTGCGATCGCTTTTTTGCTGACGTTCGTGTTGGGTACGCTTACCGTCTTTGTGGCAGCATTTTTTGATCGCGGCATCAAAACGCCACAGCAGTTGCGAGACATGGGCCTGGCGCCGCTGGGTGTTCTTCCGTTGCTCCTTAAGGTCGGCGGCGAAAAGAATGGTTATGCGCAAGCGCTCAATCTAAACGATCGACCTTTTGCAGAAGCGGTCAAAACATTGCGAACCAACATCATTCTGGATGATGTGTTGGGGCATCGGCAGGCGCTGGCCGTGACTTCGACGATGCCGGGCGAAGGGAAAACAACCACCGCTTTGTGTTTGGCGCGTTCGCTGGCGGAATTGGAAACGGTTCTCTTGATCGACGCTGACTTGCGTCGCCCATCATTACATCGTGCACTGGCATTGCCGCCCGGTCAGCCGGGGTTGTCGCAACTGGTGGCAAAGCTTGCGCAATTCGATGATTGTGTCGTGAAAATTTCCGACAATCTTCATGCGTTACCGGCGGGTATTGTTCCTCCTAACCCGTCGGAATTGCTCTCTTCGCCACAGTTTGCGCAATTGCTAACGGAATTGCGCGCGCGCGGGTATGGCCGAATCGTCATCGATACGCCGCCGCTAGGCGCGGTGAGCGACGCGCTGGTGATTGGCCGTCTGGTGGATGGTGTGGTGTGTGTTGTGCATGCTGATCGTACGCACCGTGATGCGGTGGCCGACAGCACGCAACGCCTTCGTGAGCGAGGCTCACACATCGTCGGCGCCGTGCTTAACCAAGTGGAGCAGAGTTTGCTCGCGCGGCATCAATATCAGTACTACGGTTATTACGGGCAGTACGACGGCTATACCGTCGACGAGAAACACTAAGCATGCGTCGTTTGCCGGTTTTGTGTGCCGGCTCAGCAGTTGTCGTGCTGCTGCTTTATGTGCTGGCTGGCGAATTGCTGCAGATGTGGGTGGGCCTACATCTGAATGCTTGGGCGGAGCGCGCAGCATTCAGTCGCGAGCAGGATCGTGCCGAGTGGCAGCGTGTGCGTGACACGTTGCAGGTGGCCACGGGCCTTTGGCCGTGGAAGACCTCACTCTTGCTGGATAGTGCGCGCACGGAATTATTTGGGTACTACGCATGGCTGGAATCGCCAGAACAGGCGGGAAGCCGCGTGCTGGCGGCCATGACGAAAGCAAAATCCCAACGCGTCGAAGACGGTGAGATGTTGGTGTTGACGTTGCGTGGACATGTGTTGTCCAACGACGTTGATGGTGCGCGCGCGGCAATGATGCGTTTGCAGAAAGCAGCGCCGCATGCGCGGGCCTATTGGCAACCGACCGTGGTTTTTTTATGTGAAGACGCCATGAATGAGCCGGATTTTCAGCCACTCGCACGTGAGGCGGTGGCGTATTACATCCAATGGGACGAGGCGGCGCTCAGGGGGATGGCGCAGCGGAGCGTTGCGATAAAGATGTTTTTGCCTGTCTCCGGGAGCGCGGTGCCTGCCGCGAAGACGTCGGCTGGGAAGCCCTGACCGCTAGCGCGGCCAGCGTTAGCCACGCCAGCCAAATAACCGGTATTTGCGTCACGTATTCCACGCTGGCGTGAATAAGCAGCGCGGCGGTCGCGGCAACAAAGGCAAACCGTACTTCTGCGCCACGCGAAGATCCAGACGAAGGTCCACGCGCAGTGCCACCGCGCAGCGCCAGCCAAGCCAGCAAAGCAAGCGTGACCAAAAACAGCAGTGCGCCGATCCAGCCGCGCTCGATCAACACCTGCAAGTAATCGTTGTGTGCATTTACAAACAAGAGCGGTTCGTTCTTTGCTGTTTTTATTGGCTCGAATGCGGCAAGAAAACTGCCGCTGCCGTGGCCGCCTGCGGTAAATAATTCGGGATGATTCATCAGTGTGCTATTCACATCGGTGCGGATTTCACCTTGTACCGATGTTTCGGCTAAGCGCTGCTGCACTTTCTCTAGGCCGACAAAACTGCCGATCAGCACCGAGTCCACCAGTAACACCGAGCCGATCACAAGCCCAACAAAACCAAACCGTAGCGGTTTGCCGGCACGCTGACTGCGTCGACGCTCGATGATCCATAGCCAGAGTGTTCCGGCACCCAGGCCGATCAAAAGCCCGGCGTTGCCGGCGCGTGAACGCGTGGCGATGAGTGCCAACACCATCAGTACAATCAGCATGCGCCAGAGCATCCGGTGATCGAGCAATATTCGCCAACGTGCGGCACGGCCGGTGCCGGTGTCGGCCGGTAAGCGCAACACCAGTGCAATCGCGGAAAAGATGCAGATATAAAGAAACGCCGCGAAGTGATTGCGATTTGTGAAGCCGCCAATCGGTACGCCTTCGTTATGAGTCACATCCGCCATAAACCACGGCGTGACGCCAAGAAAAAATAAAGCCAGCGCATAGGCGGCTTGTACGCTGCCGGCGATGGTTAATGCTTTCAGCAGATCATCGGTGGAAGGTTGCATCGGTGAGAGCAGCCAGGCGAACCAGAAAACGAGCAGGCTCCATAACGGCAACGCCAGCCACGTACGTTCAGGATCTGCCGAACAGAACGCGACAGAGGGAATGGATGTGCAGGTGCCGCCAACGAGTTGTAGCAGTGGCAGTAGAAGCGCAACGATCAGTGCCAAAACCAATAAGGTGCGCAGCAAGGGTGACGCTGGCCACAACGAAGCAGGCTGTTGCTGCCAGACGCGTTGCAACCACATCAGCAGCATGATGAGCGCCAATGCGCACCACGCCAGCGGCCGATTCAGACCCAGCAGAAAAGGAGAGACGATCAGAACGATGAAAGGCAGACGAGTCATTGTCAGCGATTAGAGGAGATGTTCGCCGAACAATGAATTAGGAACGCGATGAAGACAAGCGCTCCCGGAGCGCACTTTTGGCGTTTTCCGCATTGCGCAAGAGATACAGATTGGCCAGCAGCATGCTCATGAAAAACAGAAACATCGCCCATTGCGGCATGCCATTGCGCTCCATTAACAAGCCTAGGCTCGCAATCACCACGGCGACCGATACCAGCAAATAAACAGTTTGTCGGGGCGAAATTCCGGCATCGATCAATACGTGATGCAGATGATCTCGCCCGGCGGTCGTCATGGATACGCCTCGACGCAGGCGGCGCGTCATGACGCCTGCGGTATCGAGCAGCGGCAGGGCGATCAAAAACAACGCCAGCACCGGGCTCATTAAACCCGCCTCACTGCTACGAATCAGCAACCAAGCCACCATAAAACCGAGCAGTGTGGAGCCGGTATCGCCCAGGAAACAGCTTGCACGGTGGCGCCATGGCAGTGGGAAATTCAGCAGCAGAAATACGCACAGGCCGCCAGCCAACGCCGCTGTCGTGTACAACAAATCGTGATATCCGCTGAGTGCGGCCAGCACCGCGACAACAAGGACGGGAATGAGCGTTAGCGAGCCGGCGAGGCCGTCGACACCGTCCACCATGTTGATGGCGTTCATGGCAGCGGCAACCGCAAAACAGGTCACGGGAATCGCCATGAGACCCAGATAAATAAATTTTCCCGGATACAACTCGCCCAGCTGAGTCAATTTTATGTCGGCCCAGAAAATCATCAGTAGGCCAATGCCCAGATGCACTACAAGGCGAAGCCGCGCTGAGAGTTCGTGTCGATCATCCAGAACGCCGACCACAACAGTCAGTGCAGCCAGTGGAAGGCAATAAGGAAACAGATCGGCGCTGGGCATGATGAACAACAATGCACACATGCCGGCCCAGATGATCAAGCCACCAATCAGCGGTGTGGGATGTGCGTGTTGTTTACGACCGTCACCAGGCGCATCAATGAGACCCCAGCGCTCAGCGCGCACCGAAAGCAGTTGCGCGGCGAGTACAGCCAAGGCGGCTGCGAACAGAAACGTGAAGACAGAGAGCAGCATATGCGCGTCAGGTTGATCAGAAGTGAGCGCACTATAGTGGACCGGGGTCAGCCTCGCACTTCCATCCCAGTAACCGGCAGTAACTCCCGATAAACGTCCAGCGTACGCTGGATCACCAGTCGCTCATCGAACTCTTCCAGCGCGCGAATCCTTGCCGCTACGGCCAAACGTGCGCGCAAGGCGGAGTCATCCGCTAAGCGCGCAATGGCGTGGGCGAGTGCTTGCGCATCCCGGATGGGTACCAGCAGGCCGTTGCGCTCGTGATCAACGACATCGCGGCAGCCCGGCGCATCGGTGGTGATCAGTGCTTTTTCGGTGGCCGCGGCTTCGATCAAACCCTTAGGCAAACCTTCGCGGTAACTGGGCAACACGACCACATCGACCGAACGAAATAACGCCGGCATGTCATCCACATGCCCCAGCCATTGCAACACGCCAGCATTCACCCAGCCTCGCACAATGTTTTCTGGCACCGCCGCCGGGTTGCCCGGGTCAGGCGAACCCGCCAGCAGAAAATCGATTGCACGGCCCTCTGCTTTCAGTAATTCGGCTGCTCGTGCGTATTCCGCGATGCCTTTGTCCCACAACAGCCGCGCAGGCAGCAGCACACGCAATCGCGACGGTTCTGATGGTTGCTTGGTGGATGTGACATGGCTTTCAGATTCGCTTGGAAAAAAACGTGAAAGATCGACGCCCGATCCGGGGATCAAGCGCACGCGATTGGCAGCAATCAGTTTTGCTTGTGTGAATAGGCGAACGTCATCCGGGTTTTGCAGAATCAGTAATGTATTTTTTCCACCGAGAGCAGTGCCGAGCAGGCGACGCACTAATGGCCGCAGCATGCGTGCCTTGAAATCATGACTGGTAAATACATAGCCCATGCCGGCGACCGCATTCACGCGTGCTTTCACGCCCGCCAATCGTGCGGCGATTGCGCCGTACACCACGCATTTGATGGTGAAGCTGTGTACGAGATCTGCGCGCTCGGATTTCATCAGCTGCCACAGCCAGATGATGAGTTGTATTTCCCGCCACGGATTGAGGCTGCGCCGGTCCATGGGTGCGGGAATCCAACGGAAGCCGAGCGTTTGCAATTTTTCGCCATAAGGCCCCGGCGGCGAAACCAGCACAACATTGTGCCCGGCATCGCGCAGCGTCGTGGCAAACGAGCGACGGAAGTTGTAGAGATACCAATCGGTGTTGGCAAACAGCAGCACTTTCATTGCAGCAAAAGTTCCAGCGGGTAGAACTGGTAGGGCAACCAGTACTCGGCATGCGTCGCAAAAACTAACCAAACAAAAAGAACTGTTGCGCAGTAAGCCAATACCAGCCAGGTCCATAGGGGGTTCCGTAACCCCGGTTTACCGAATGCATCCGGCAGACGGCCCCACACAAATAATTGCAGCGGAATCCAATACAGCGCCACACGATCCACGGCGGTGGAGGAGGGCGACACGTACAACAGCACCACAAAGCCCAGCGCGCCAACAGCCATCCAGGTCCAGAAACTGCGCTCAGTCGTCGTGAGTGGGAAGCGACGTCGAAACAGTAAGAAAACCAGCGCCGGCAGTGCGTTCATGGTGACGCGAATAAAGGCGCCGCTCGAGTCGTACTCGGCAACCACATAATTGGTGACCAAGCCGTCTACAGATTCTTGCAAGAGCAGGACATAAAGCGTGGCGCCACAAATGATCGCGCCGATCAACGTGAGCCAGCGTTTTTTTCCTTTGGAAAAAATGGCTAAAGGGATCAGCAGTACGGCTGTTTTGTGAAATAACGCGGCGAATGCGATCCAAGCAAAAAAGCGCATTTGCTTGCCATTCAACAACGCCGCAATGCCCATCATGGCTAATCCGATGGCGACACTTTGCCGCGTGTAACCCATCGCCACGACGGTGATGAGATAGGGCACCGCCACCGCCATCACCAACCATGGGCGTGATTGGGTACGCGCAAAAACCACGAGGCCCCACGTGAACAGGGCGGCTGACAGCGTGTTGACCAGATAAGCGCCACCCCACAAGTTGGCGCCCAGCCAGTTCAGCAACGCATAGGCGGGATCGCCTTTCGACCATAGCTCGGCGAATGGCAGTCCGTGCATGTTCTCGATATGCCAGAGGTAATTGAACCAGTCGCCACCGACTTCGTAGCGCAAGCCAATCAGCAGCACTAGCGCCAACCACGCGAGTAGCCATGACAGTGGCCACCGTGTGCTTGGCGCGCCGACGGGTTGTGGCCGCATATGCGTAGCCGCCATGGCGGCCAGCGCAACAAAAATGACCCAATACATCAGCACGCGTTTTGCTCCAGCCACGCTTGCCACATGAGCACCGGCCACAGTTTTGTGGTGTTGTCGTGGCCGGCGAGATGCTGTTGCCACGCGTGGCGAATCGGTGCCGGGTGCAAATAGCCTTCGCGCATCAAGCGTGATTCATCGAGCAGTGTTTCCGCCCAATCGCGCAAGGGGCCGCGTAACCATTGCCCTACCGGAATGGCGAACCCGGCTTTAGGGCGATCGATCAATTCGCGTGGCACATGCTTGTACAACACCTGTCGCAAAACCCATTTGCCGGTATTGCCCTGCACTTTGAGATGCATCGGCAATTGCCAAGCAAGTTCGGCGACACGGTGATCCAGAAAGGGCACGCGTGTCTCCAGACTGCACGCCATGGCGGCGCGATCCACTTTGCACAGAATGTCATCCGGCAAATAGGACAAGGTATCGCAGAACATCATGTGTTCGACGGAATTCAGGCCACTGGGAAGTGCGTTCTCAATGCGGGAGCGCATCGGATTTTTTTGCAGCATATCGGTATCGCACGCAGGCGTTGCTTGCACCAGCGCGCCCGGATCATTCCATTCGGTGGCAAGACTCCAGTAGAGATCGTCCAGCGTGCGAACGGCGGTCATCCGCCTAGCGAGCTTTTCTGCTTTTTGCCCCAACTGTGGAATGCCACTCGTACGGCTCATGGCGTTCCAGCCAGCGGATGGCATGGCCAAAATAGCGTTACCTAGCAGGCGGCGCAGCGGAAATGGCAACCACGCGACGTGACGCCAAATACGCGGCCCCCAAAAATAGCGGTTGTAACCGCCAAATAATTCATCGCCGGCATCGCCCGACAGCGCCACGGTGACGTGTTGCCGCGCTGCTTGGCATACTAGATGCGTCGGAATTTGTGAGGAATCTGCAAAGGGTTCGTCATACATCTGTGGCAGATCGGGAATAACATCCAGCGCCATACGAGAAGTCACGCGCATTTCGTGATGTTCGGTGCACAAGTGTTTCGCCACCGCGAGCGCATATGTCGACTCATCGTAACCAGGCTCATCGGACCCGATGGTGAAAGTCTTGATGGGTCGTGAGGATTGTTTCTGCATCAAGGCCACGATCGTGGATGAATCCACGCCGCCGGATAAAAAAGCACCGAGCGGAACATCGGCGAGTGATTGCAGGCGTACAGCCTCATTCAAACGCTGCTCTAGTTGATTGACTGCGTCAGCAGCATGAGTAATCAGGTTTTTCTGTGCCGTTTGTACGGTTTCCTGCAGTGACCACCAGGGCGCAGGACGTACTTCGCTGCGCGGAATGCGTGCGGCAGTAAGAGGCAGTGTGAGCAGACAGCCAGGCGCTAATTTGTAAATGCCTTCATAAATGCTGGCGGGAGCGGGGACGTAGCAAAATCGCATGAATTGCGCGAGCGCCTGCCGGCAGATGGGTGCATCAAAACTGGGGTGAGCGCGCAGTGCTTTGAGTTCAGAGCCAAAGACAAATGTGCGGGCATCTCCTTTGCCGATCCAACCGTAATACAGAGGCTTTTCGCCAAAGCGATCGCGCGCCAGCGTCAATGTGCGCGTTTCGCGATCCCACAGTGCGAAGGCAAACATGCCCACGCAACGCGTCAGTGTTTGCTCCACGCCCCATGCTGAGAATGCAGCCAGTAGCGTTTCGGTATCGGAATGCCCACGCCATGCGGGTGCCGCGCCGGCCGTGGCGAGCGCAGCACGCAATTCCAAGTGGTTATAGATTTCGCCGTTGAAGGCCAGAACGTAACGATCAGACACCGACTGCATGGGCTGATGACCGGCGGGCGATAAATCCAAAATGGCTAGCCGCCGATGGCCTAACGCAATACCGGCAGCAGCGTCAGTCCAGATGCCGCTGTCATCGGGGCCGCGATGCAGTAACGCATCCGTCATGCGACGAACGACGGCATCAAACGCTGTGCTCGCTTCGTGCGTTGGCTGTGAGTGTTGCGCCGCAATAAAGCCTGTCAGGCCACACATGAGGCATGTTCTCGGCAGATGATCATGTGAAAAAACATCAGTGGCTGGCTGTGTGAATAATGGAGACGAATTGTTTGGCACTTTGTTGAAGGCAATATCGTTGCTCGACTTTTGCGCGGCCTGCCTGTCCCATGCGTTTTCTGGCGGCATGGTCTTGTTGCAGTGTGCGGAGCGCTGCCGTCCATTCTGGAACGGTGCTTGCCAGCAGACCATCGACGCCGTTACCGACTATTTCGGTATTGACGCCCACCGGTGACGCAATCACCGGCAAACTGCAGGCCATGTATTGAATGAGCTTGAAGCCGCATTTGCCGCGAGCCCAGGGTTCATCGGGCAGCGGCATGATGCCGACATCGAAGCTGTGAATACCGGTCACTTCGGATTCTTCACGCCAGGAAATGATTTCTACAGGTACGCCGGGAAGGTCGATGGCACCGGAGCCGATCAGCCGTACGCATGCTGCATTGTTCTTGCACACGTCAGCGAGCGCCGGTGCAATGGCGTGTAAATACGGCGCCGTGCTGGGTGAGCCGATCCAGCCGATGATGAATGCTGATGATTCAGAGTCGGAAGCGCTTGCCGGATAGCGTTCGAGATCGATGACAGTCGGGATGATGGCTACGCGTGCTGCGCCAGCACGCCGTGCGTAATCGGCCAGATAGTTATTGCCCGCAATGACGGTGTGCGACAATCGCATCACAGTGGCGATTTTTTGCCCCAGAAAACGCCGAATCCATTTGTTGGGGTGTTCATCGTATTGATGAAAGAGAGCGTCGTCGTAATCCACAATCATCCGGCAACCACGCCACGACAACCATCGCTCGAGAATGGCGGGGCAATACGGTAACAATTCGTACTCGATGATGACGGTCGACTGCCGTGGCAGCATAAGCACCACCCAAAGACGACGTATGAATGCCTTCAGAACCGCGATAGGGTGGCGATTTCCGAATGCATATTTGTGCGACAGATAAGCACCGTCAAACAGTGGCGAGATCACGCAATCGAAACCGGCGTCTTGCAAGGCCGGTAGATATTGATAACTGCGATAGCGGCTGCTTGCTCCAATGGGCGTGTATTTAGGCAGCAAGAATATTTTCATGCCGGTGCCATGCTGCTTGGTTTGTTTTTACTCAAAATTCCAGCGTAGAGCGCGTAATAGGATGCCGTTCCTTGTTCCAGCGAAAAAATATCTTCTGCCGCTTGGCGGCAGCGAGCGGCGAGGGCTGGGTCCGAGAGCAACGCCTGCAGCTGATTCCATGCCTCGTTCATGTCGCTTTCATTGGAGCTGGCCACCAGTACCCCGACGCGGTATTCGCGAATGATGTGAGCCACGTCGCCGACGACGTCGTTCGCTACGACCGGCAAGCCGCAGCCGAGGATTTCGGCCATCCGCGTGGGGCTGCTGCCGAGCTTGCCCAGCCCGGAGCTGAAGAACATGACGGAGGCGGTCTGCTGTTGTAGCACCTCGTGCACTTTGTCCGAGGCGGATGGCGCAATGGTCAACCGAGACTGCAATTCTTCATCACCACCGATAGCAGTACGCACACGGACTGGATCGTCACGCGTGGTTAATTCAAAACGTAGCGTCGGATCATGCTGAGCGGCCACGGCAAGAAACGAGGCAAGCCAGTCGAGACGGAACCAACCACTGAGCACCGTTCCCAAGCAACCGATCACTCGCGCAGTGGGTGGCTGCATTGCTGGCACAAAACGATTTAGGTCTGCGCAAGTGGGGATAACGGCGACAGTTTGCCCGGCCATTTCTTGAGGATAAATTTGCTCGAGATATTCGACAGCCGCATGGGTCAATGACACCACCGCGCCGGCGCGACGCAAGCACGTGCGTTCTGCCCACGTGATCACGCGGTGCAGCATGGTTCCACGTTTCAGGCGACCGGCGGTGATCAGTTCTTCTGGCCAGAGCGCGCGCATGTCGAAGATGAAAGGCACACCGGTGATGCGGCCGGCTAGCATCGCGACGGCGGCAGGAATGTAGGAGCGTGCATGGATCAGGCGTACGCGCTGCATTCTGACCTCGCGCACGACCAACCAGGTCATGCGTACCATGCTGAATGCAGGTGCAATGATTTTCGGATGCGGACGAAATTGCTGAGGTAGCCAGCGGATGCCTAGTTGCTGGCATTCGGCGCGCAGCGCGGCGACGCGATCTGTGTCTGCCCAATCCTCGGCCTTTTCGTAGGTGATCAGCGTGATGCGGTATTGCCGCGAAAGGCCGCGCAAATACGCCAGCACCTGGCTTTGGCCAAGCGGCTCAAGTAGGCCGTTGCGCGTGAGGTAAAGCACGGGGGTCATGCGAGCCCCAGCAGGTCGAGATAGCGGCGAGCGACAATCTCCGGCGCAAAATCAGCAGCGCGACGCTTGAGTGCCTCACGATCAATCGGAGCTGAAAGTGCCTCATGCATGGCGCGGGCAAGTGCGTCGGCGTCACCCACAGGCACGAGGCGTCCCCATCGCCCGTTTTCTAAGATCTCGGCGGGGCCGTGTGGGCAGTCGGTGGATACCACGGGTAGACCAAATGAGAGCGCTTCAACGATCACATTGCCGAAGCCTTCGTAATCGGAAGACAGCGCAAACAGATCTGCCGTGGCATAGAAGGGTGTGGTGTCAGTATGAAATCCGGCAAAGATGACGCGGTCGGCAATTCCCAGTTGCGAAGCAAGCGCACGTAATGTCGATTCACCGGCACCCTGGCCGAGCAGTAACAACGTTGCGTCCGTGCCGAGGAGTTTGGAAAAAGCGCGTAACAGTAAGGAGAAATTTTTCTGATCTTTGAAGCTGCCAACGGCCAAAATACGTTTTCCATGGCGACGCTGCCAGAATGATTCGGCGATGGCCTTTGCATGCTCCGTGGGCGTTGGTCGCTGTGGAATAGGGTTATGAAGCACCGTAACCTTGCCTTCAGGCAGATGGACCAGATGCTCTAAATCGGTTGCGGCGCCTTGTGAAACAGCGGAAACGCGATCCGCCATGGGGTAAGTCACCGCCATCAGTGTTTGCATGAGCCATTTAGGCCAATGCTGGAACATATGAGTGTCGAGTGAGAGCGTGTTGTGCTCCACCAAAAGCAATCGACAATTTTGTCGAGAGAGCGCGCGGCCGAGAGCAGCTGCGCCGGTTAGCGGCCACATGTTGGCAATTAATGCGCTAGGACGATTACTTTGTAGATAGCGTGACAGTGAGAAGGGAACATTTCTTATTCTTTTCGCTTTAAGATTTATGATCTTAAATTCTCGACTAGCCTCGTCCAGAAAGTCGCCTGTCGCATTCATGAGAACAAATTCAACATGAATTCCCTGGGCGGCGAAGGCGCGTGCCAGATCGATACTCAACCGTTCGGCACCGCCACCGCGAAGATCGGGCAAGAGAATGGCAATGCGCAAAGTTTCTCTGAAACTAATCATCTACAGTTTCTGCGTGAATTTTCGTTCTCATGTCGGCAGTCATCACGAGATATATATCCTTATCGCTAAAGTCATACGTAACTCATAGGCCAAAATACTTTCTTGCGACGTATAAGCGATCGCGGATCCCGCCGGGAATTGGTAGTGCCAGAAGCCCGATGAGATTTTTATATAAGCTTGGGGAGGCAAGCCCAAGCGCTAATTGGTAGCGTCGATCGTGCCGGCTTATTGTTCTCAGAATAAGCGGATCTTCTTTTATTTTCATCGCATCGCAGTAGTGCTTATAGTCCGAGGTCATTAACTTCATGGCGTCAAGCCCGCAGGATATGTTTCGCAAAACATGTTTTCTGTCTGATCGACGCAAGATGCCAGAAATGTTTCCAACGTTAACTCGGTAGTCTACTAGAACCTCATCAACATATATCACGGAGCCCACAAGCAAGGCTCTGAATGAGAGTGGGATGTCTTCGACATTTCCTGAAAGTTTCTCAAATTGAGTGAATATGCCCTTCGTGTAGGCAGCAGTAGCGCCATGCAAGATGGCCTGAAAGTCACGGCTAACAAATTGCTCAAGAGTTGCTCTTGCGGGATCGGCCCCGCGAGGGCAGCCATATTGTCCGGTCGGATTTCCGTTACCATCAATGACGCGCCATTTGCTGTGAATTGCAGCTTCTGGCTTACCGTTTTGGATCCAGGCGGCAACGATGCGGGAGACTCGGTTTGGGAGTGAGACATCATCCCCTGCGAAAATAACTAGCAGTTCTCCAGACATCAGTTCGGCAATTTGACCCACATGCGTGGCTAGCCCTGCATTGAATTCATTTTTTCTTATGATGATCGAATGATGAGATGAAGTGCGTGCGATGGCATCGCGCATGACATCCCATGTTTTATCTGTTGAGGCATCATCCGAGACGATCAATTCGATGTTTGGATAGTCTTGCGCCAAGGCACCTTCAATCGCATGTCGAACGTAGCTCTCTTGGTTGTATGCAATGAGC
The DNA here is from genome assembly GCA_964574995.1 of uncultured Pseudomonadales bacterium. GTDB lineage: Bacteria > Pseudomonadota > Gammaproteobacteria > Pseudomonadales > JADFDG01 > JADFDG01. The sequence goes on from CAZNPF010000001.1 coordinate 238,607, forward strand.
GCAATAGTTACCAGAGGAAATTTTTCTTGCGGTTGCGGAACCGATGAGCTTTCGATCATTGATGGCCTCGAAAATACTTTTATAAGGAATTGGCGACTGGTGACTTTTTGTGAGTTTTTCCAAAAAGTCTTCTTGCAAGTCCGGCAAGAAGGCTTTCGGTTGCAAAGAAATAAATTAAAGTCACTATTCTTTTCATAAATCGAGATTCTTTTGTGGTCGATCTCGATTGCTTGGAATCCAATATTTTGGAAAGTTCATCTATCGAGTATCTTTGTGCGGCTTCTTTGCATGAAGCAGATATCAACTCACGCTGGGGCTCTGGTGTTGAGTGAAACTGACGCAATAGCTCGACGATGGGGAACATTGATCGCTCGGGAATTTTCTCCCCGACATTTCCAAAAGGGATCTCGTGGATATATCCGTGGCAGTTTTCTGGCTCATCGACAGTCGCGCAGATTGTGGGCACGCCAAGCATGGCTGCTTCTAGTGCGGCGGTCCCCATCCCCACGAATATGTCGTATGTGGGAACAACCTCGGCATACTTGGTGTAATCGAGTTCTCCGCAAAGACGAACCGAATCGCGAACCCCGCGCTGATTGATTTCATCGCGCATCGGGTCTTCAAGTGGGCCGTAACCATAAATGTCCCAAGTTGCCTTAATCCCCAAGGCCCGCAAACGTTGGATTATTTTGATGGTTCCCAGATTGTAAGCTTTGAAGTCCACCAATCGGCCGACTGAAACAATCTTCATCGACTCGATGGGCCGAGCCCGCCACATTTTCTCTTGATAAGTTATTGGCAAGCCAATGATGGGGCTGCCTGACAAATCTCTTTTCCATTGAGCCGAGTGAGATGAACGACTTTCCTCGTTCATGAATAGTAATTTATCGAAACCAACTGCATTGGCGACTAAGTGATTTAAAAGTTTTCGATCTTTTCGTTCTCCGTGCATAAAGAATGCGTGCGGATGCAGGACCCACGAAACATGATTGACTGCGTTATGGTGTCTAATTGAATTTTCCACAGCCAGCCCGCGTGCAGCAGAGATGGGATCAAAAGTTATTATTAATATTTCTGACCCGAACGGTATTTCTTGAGCGATAGAATGAGTTACTTCAATTAGCACCTTGGTGCTTTCATATTTCCGGAAATGCACTGAATTTTTTATCAGTGCGCGAAGGGGGCCGTCTTCGCTAAGTATCAGGAAAACATTGGCACCTATTTCCGCATAGTAATTCGCAATTCTTACGATGAGGGTTTCTGTGCCTCCGGTGTGCAAAGGCCCATAAAGAAGAAATACAGTCGGTTTAATTGCGCTAGGGCTTGCAGAGTCTTCTTTAACCATGACCGCCGTGTGCTCTTGAGCTAAATATTTAGGACCAGTTCTTGCGCCATCTCCGCTTGCTTACAGATCGTTAATGGCGTTCAGAGAAGTGACAGTCGATTGCATATCTTTGAAAGAAAGATGCGGCCCTATCGGCAGGCTTAACACGTCGGCAGCCATTTGCGTTGCAAGCGGGAATGCTCCTGAGGCAAATCCTGCATCTGCGTAGGCGGCTTGCCGGTGTGGCGGAGTCGGGTAGTGAATAAGTGTCTCCACGCCCGCGTTACTGAGTTGTTTCGCTAATGCATCCCGTTTTGGGTGCCGCACCACAAAGAGATGCCACGCCGGGTTTGCCCAGTCCGGGACAAAAGGCAGGGTGAGCCCGCTGTCACGGAGAGTTTCAAGGTACTTATGTGCAATCGCTTGCCGGCGGGCGTTCCACACATCCAAGTGCTTCAGCTTTACGCGCAGCACGGCGGCTTGTATGGGGTCGAGGCGGCTGTTGAAGCCGCGCACTTCGTTGACGTATTTCACCCGTGAGCCGTAATTACGTAACACGCGAATATGATCGGCGATTTCAGGATCGCTGGTTGTCACAGCACCGCCATCGCCGAGCGCGCCCAGATTTTTTCCGGGGTAGAAACTCCACGCGACGGCATCACCATGCGCACCGATACGACGATTTTTATAACGCGAACCATGCGCTTGGGCGCCGTCTTCCAACACGCGTAGGCTGTGTTTGCGCGCTAACGCGAGAATCGGGTCCATATCAGCAGGCTGGCCATAGAGATGCACCGGCAAGATAACTTTGGTGCGTGACGTGATCGCGGCTTCGATACGCGCAGGGTCAATGTTGTAAGTGCGCGCGTCCGGCTCCACCGGTACCGGCGTTGCACCGCACTGGCTCACCGCCAGCCACGTGGCGATGTACGTATTCGATGGCACGATGACTTCATCGCCCGGGCCGACACCCATTGCGAGTAACGCAAGGTGCAATGCATCGAGACCATTCGCGACGCCAATGGCATGTTTCGCTTCACAGTAGGCCGCGAACTCAGTTTCAAACGCTTCTACTTCGGGGCCGAGGATGTACCAACCGCTGTCGAGCACACGCGCCACGGCGGCATCGATTTCGGGTTTGAGTTCTTGGTAGGCCGCGCCCACGTCGAGAAACGGGATTTTCATGGGTCGTTGATCTGAATTCATATCGAGTGAGACTGGGCTTGACGATTATCTGCGTTGGTTGAGCGCAGAGAGAAAGTCATCATACGTGCGTAAGTAATCGTCGGCTTCATAAGGGCGAGATGCAAAAACAAGCAGCACGGCATCGGAGCTGTGTCGATACTGAGTACCCCACACCATTTCAGGCATAAAAACGCCTATATCTGGACGATCCAGCGTGACCTCACAGCGCTGATCACCATCATCGAGCAGCACACGGCATGAGCCATGTAGGCAGATTAGAAATTGCTGGCAGCGTTTATGAGCATGCTCGCCACGCAGCTCAATGGTTGGCACGTCGTACACAATGAAGTATCGCGAGGGTGAGAAGGGCATTTCAGTCGGAACTTCACTCACCGCCAGCGAGCCGCGTGTATCGCTGACTTTTCGCATGAAGTAAAGCGTGCTGGCGCCAACGCCGAGCGGGATACGAGTGGGGCGAGCGGGATTGCCAAAGCTTTGCACATCGATCAGGCGTGGCTCGCCTAAGTTTTTTTGTGCGGAATGCGTTGCGTATCCGACAATAACGGCCGGGTTGCCTTCGACAATGGCATGGGGTGGCACGGAGCGCAGCACAACCGCGCCCGCGCGAATCCACGCCCCCTGACCGATGGTGACGCCTGCGCCAATGACACTGGCCGCATCCAGCCGCGCGTTAGCGCGAATCACGATGTCATCACCAGCCAAAACGACGCGGCGGCCGAGCGTTACGCCAATTTCAATTTGAGCTGTTTCTGGGATAACGCACTCGGCTCCGAAGGCTGTTTGGAGGGGCATGGTAGGGCCTCATTTGATGCGTGGCTGACTCATAAAGTGAGCCGCTGCATCAGGTAAAATTTAAGAAGAATTTAATCGCCGATGACTCGTTATTCTCATGCGAATAATCAATAACGGATTTCCCAAACGCATCTTTGGCGTGAATGTTTGCTCCGGCTTCTATAAGAAGTTGTGCAATCGAGAAGTCTTCACTCAAAACGCCATATGATTTTGCGTACATCAGCGGCGTTGTTTCATTTTGATTGGATTTATTTACGTCTACGCCCACAGATATAAGCGCGTTACAAAAATATTTCTTCCCAGCATATGCGGCCATCATGAGCGCGGTATGCCCGTTATTGTTGGTCATGTTTAGGGTGGATTTATCGTCAATCTCACTGATTCTGCTGGCATCTCCCGAAGCAAGAACCTCAAAAATTTTCAGGGATTCATCCGTCTTCACATGCACATCGTAATCAATGGATGAAATAACGAACCCATTGTCGTGTGGAAATATCGTGCCGGGGGTCGCCGTGCTTCGCACGGGAAGGATGGAAGGGCTGCAGACGGCTTGACCTTGAATTTTCGGCATTTGGTACTCGCGGAAACTAAAGGCTCTAATCTGGCGAGATATAACTTCTGCGGTGTTATTAAAATCAATGAAAAGATTGTCGTACCGAATAGATTTTTTGGAGAAATACGTAGATCCCCTTGCCTGCTGAGGAGTTGATTCGACAGCATCTTTAAGCAGCAAATGAAAGTGCGAATGAAGCAATTCGGCTGCCGACTGCATGTATGTGAAATACAGTTCTCTGGCAGTAATCGATTCATTAAGGTAAATCTGTGACTGCGCGATTATTTCACCGGTATCTATGCCGTAATCAATTTTGTGCAAAGTCACGCCGCTTCGAGATTCGCCATTCAAAATAGGCCAGGCTGACGTGTACATGCCTTTGTAGGCAGGAAGAAGCGAGAAATGAATGTTAAATAGTTTTTTGGTCTTGAATAAGGCTGGCTTTACAAGTCGGTCATATTCGAGGGAGAGAAAGATCAGATCATCAATTGGATAAAGATCCCTGAGATCAACCGTCGGTATGCCAAGCTCCACCGCAAATCGACGAAGTGATGGTTGCCATCTGGAGACTCCATCGTCAGTCAAGTTTGGGCAAATGCATATCTCATCTTTTGAGAAATGCTTCATCGCGAAGAGTAAACCGTTGACTGCGATCCTATTCTTCCCCGCGATGCAAATTTTTGGGATTTTCATGGCGGAGTCCATGATTGGCGGCAGTCTCGTCGGCTAGTGAAATCCTACATCGCTATTTAATTTTTGTGTCATATGATTTTTCTGTGGCAGCGATAAAGGCTTCATAATCGCGGTAATAGTCGGACTCATCATAGCGGTTTGAAGCCAACACCATACACACGGAACCTGACGAAAAATTATTCAGCTCTCGCCAAATCATGGGACAGACGTACAGACCATAGTTGGACCGATTGAGGTGGATGCGTTTTTTGTCCAGCCCGTCGTCCAGCACTACGTCGAAACTTCCGGACATGGCAATGATCAGCTGGTGCAATGCCTTGTGTGCGTGCCCGCCGCGCTCTGCGCCGCCGGGTACGTCGTATAAGTAATAGACGCGCTGAATATCGAAGGGGACGTGGTTTCCGCCTTCGATAAACGTGAGGTTACCGCGTGGGTCGTGGATTTTTGGGAGGTCGATGATCTTGCAGTTTTCAAGGTTCACGGTGCCTCCTCGACATAGCGCACGATTCGGGCTGGATTTCCGACTACCACGGCATCATCGGGCACTGATTTCGTAACAACAGCGCCGGCTCCCACCATGGCGCGCCGGCCAATCGTCAGGCCCGGCAGAATGACGGCACCGGCGCCTATGGTGGCGCCAGCTTTGATGGTCGTTGTGAGGCATATGAATGACTGCGATTTGCTGCGTGGAAATCGATCATTGGTAAAGGTGGCATTGGGGCCAATGAATACATCGTCTTCTATGCGCAGACCATCCCATAATTGCACGCCAGACTTTACCGTCACTCGATTACCGACCACGACGTCATTTTCGATAAAACAGTGAGAGCAAATATTGCAATCATCACCGATCTTCGTTTCCGGAAGAACAACAACGAATTGCCAAATGCGCGTGCCGTGCCCAATGTATGGAGACTGCACATCCGCTAGCGCGTGAATTATGGGTTCCATATAAATTCCCTCATGGCGACCGAATAAAGAGTAATTTTGTGACGGGAAATCTGGCCGCCACTTTCACCACACGATGCTCTGGGCCAACCCGAGCGGCAAGTTCACGCAAACAGAGTACGCTGACGAATAGTGTAAGTGTCATCCCGACGACACTTGCCGGCCAAATCGCTAAGCTTCGGCACGTAAAAAAGGTGACAGCCAGAATTGGCAATGTAAGTAGCGCGATCCGTTGGCATGTGGCGGACCAAGCAAAGTCGGTGAGATGTCGACAGACCAAGTACACGATGAGGATATAACCGAGGCACATCACGAAGAATGCTATGGCTACGCCTGCGAGCCCGAACAATGCCAGCCCGAGCGCAATCAAGAGTAAATGCACGCCGTTGAAGGTGGTTTCGGTAAACAAATACCAGCGTCCTTTTCCCAGCGCTAACATGACAAATCCGAGTGGCCATGAAATGACGCGCCCCATGCAGCCGAGGATGAACCACTGCAACAGTTCAACTGCGTCCAGAAACTCATGGGTATAAAAAATTTGTACGATCCACGGCGCGAGTGCCAGCGTGGCGAGCAGTCCAGGCAGGGCAAGCAAGATACCGATTTCGGTTTGCTCGTTGACTAGGTGATTCATCACGGCCTTATCAGCGGCAACACGAGTAAGACGCGGAAAGTAATCGGCACCCATCGCATTTAGTATAAAATTCACGAACATGCCGGAGAGTGCAAATGCCGCGCTATAGATGCCTACGGCTTGCACGCCGCCATGATGAGAAACGAGAGCGATGGTGAAGTAGGCGACAGCGTTGCTCATGAGGCTACTGGTCATCATCACCAGCCCCAGCCGGACCATACTGTTTGCTTCGACAAACATTTGTTTCAGCGACAGCTGAATTGGTGCAATCGGTACTTTGTGGGCGTAGTACCAGGAGATGACAAGTTGTATTGCCGCGACGGTCACCAGCGTGGGCACGATGCCGCGCAGTCCGAGTGCGGCATAAAAACCAACGGCGGCCCCGGTGCCCAGCAGGGCGCCGATGATATTCGCGCGTGCCATGTCGCCGATGCGACGCATGCCCTGAATCAGCGCCATCTGCCCGCCCGATACATTAGCCAGCAAAATCACGAAGCCCAGGGCGGCAATGTCGAGCGTATGTTCGCGATTTCCGAAAGTGAGCTGACTGAGCAGCGGACTGAGCAGCATCATCGTCGTCATGCCAATCAATCCGGTGAGCCAGCAAATACGGCGCAAGGTCAGTACAGTGCGGCTCAGTGCGGCTTGGTCGTCATTTGCTGACGCAGCAGCAATTTCGCGCACTGCGCTCGACTGCAAACCCAGCCCCGCGACGGTGCTAATGAGGCTTTGCATCGCCACGAAACTGGCATTGAGTCCCACGCCGACGGTGCCAATCAGTAGTGCGGCGAATTTCACCCGCACCATGCCGAGTAATAAATTTATGCCTGATGCACCGCCCATGATGGACGACGCCTTGAGAATCTGGGCGTATGAGGATTTCTCAGACATATTGATGATGCGCCGTCATTTGCTTTGCGATGCGTTCAGTTATTTTAATAATGTTAGTTCTGTCAATTTCGAGTTTCGTACATTCGTTATACCTGCTGCTGCAGCAAAGCCCTTTGATAATTCCGTCGTGAACGCATCGGCGCCAGCAACGCTTAAGTGATTTGAGTCGCGGTATAGGGATTCACCATTCAATGTGGTAATACAATCGGCTACGCAGAACCACGGCCATCACGGCGATGGCGCGCAGGCCATCTATGTCCGGGCGATAGGCCTCGGACGTGTCCGGTGGACGAGGGGTGTTCATGCGCCGTTTTTCACATACCACGGCATCGCGATCGCAATCCCTGCGGCTAACCGCTGCGTGGGCTCATAGCCCAACAAGCGTTGCGCTTTGCTGACATCTGCCTGACTGTGTCGCACGTCACCGGCACGGAAATCGCGGTAATTCGCTTTCACGTCCGCACTCACGCCGCTACTTGCCAGATTGTCCCGCAGCAGACCGAACAGTTGGTTGAGCGTGGTGCGATCGCCGACGGCCACGTTGTATGCCTGATTCAGTGCGGCCGGATCCGTAGCTGTTGCGGCAAGCAAATTAGCCTGCACCGCGTTTGCGACAAACGTAAAATCGCGGCTGGTGTCGCCGTCGCCATTGATGAACACCGGTTCACCTTTAATTAACGCGGCAGTCCACTTCGGGATCACCGCGGCATAGGCGCCGTCGGGATCTTGTCGTGGGCCGAATACGTTGAAGTAACGCAAGCCGATGCTGTTGAAACCGTAACAGCGCGCAAACACGTCGGCGTATAGCTCGTTGACGTACTTGGTCACGGCGTATGGGCTAAGCGGCTTGCCGATCAGATCTTCCACTTTTGGCAGGCCGGGGTGATCACCGTAGGTGCTGCTACTGGCGGCGTAGGTGAAACTTTTTACGTTGGCATCTCGCGCAGCCACCAGCATGTTCAGGAAACCATCGATGTTGGTGGTGTTGGTCGTGATGGGGTCTTCAAGGCTGCGTGGCACGCTGCCTAGCGCAGCCTGATGCAGTACGTAATCCGCGCCTGCGCAGGCGTGGCGGCAATCATCCAGTTTGCGAATGTCGCCTTTGATCAACGTGAACCGGGCCCACTGTGCCGGTGCGACGAGTTTCTGCACTTCATCGAGATTTTGCGCATGACCGGTCGCAAAGTTGTCGAGGCCTATGACACGTTGATCCAGCGTGAGCAGCGTTTCTAGCAAGTTGCTGCCAATGAATCCGGCAACGCCGGTAATCAGCCAAGTGTGCGGCGTGCGTTTGAGTTGCTCTTGAAGTGTGCTGTAGGCGGACATTATTACAGTCTCAGATCTGCATCGTGCGCCGGTAGCACGTACTTCAGATCGTAAAGAACGGCTCCCGGTTTTCCGAGCGCGCGAATGGCGGCGCTGCCCATGGCTTTGAATTGCTGATGAGCCACCGCAAGAATGATGGCGTCGTATTTTCCGGCGACAGGCTCTGCAATCGGGGTGATGTTGTATTCGTGCGCCGCATCAGCGGCGGAAATCCACGGGTCGTACACGTCGACGTCGCATTGGTAATCGTGCAACTCGTTGACGATGTCGACGATGCGCGTGTTGCGTAGATCAGGGCAGTTTTCTTTGAATGCAAAACCCATGACCAAAATTTTGGCGCCATTGGCATGAATACGTTTTTGCGTCATGGCTTTGATTAGCTGCGCAACGACATAGCTACCCATGCTGTCGTTGAGGCGACGCCCGGCAAGGATGATTTCTGGCTGATAACCAATCGCCTGTGCTTTGTGTGTGAGGTAATACGGGTCCACGCCGATACAGTGCCCACCAACAAGCCCAGGCCGAAACGGCAAGAAATTCCATTTGCTGCCGGCGGCCTTGAGCACGGCTTCGGTATCGATGCCCATCTTGTTGAAGATGATGGCCAGTTCGTTGATAAGCGCAATGTTCAAATCGCGCTGGGTGTTCTCGATCACTTTCGCGGCCTCGGCCACTTTGATGCTTTCGGCGCGGTGCGTGCCGGCGACGACGATTTCGTTATAGAGCGCATCGACTTGCGCGGCGACTTCCGGTGTGGAGCCCGCGGTGACTTTCTTGATGGTGGTCACACGATGTTCTTTGTCGCCCGGATTGATCCGTTCCGGGCTGTAGCCACAAAAGAAATCACGGTTGAAAAAAAGGCCGGAGTGCTTTTCCAGCACCGGCACGCAGTCTTCCTCGGTGCAACCGGGGTAAACCGTGGATTCGTAAATGACGATGTCGCCTTTCTTGAGCACTTTGCCGACGGTTTCGCTCGCTTTGATGAGTGGCGTGAGGTCGGGACGTTTATGCGCGTCGATGGGCGTGGGAACGGTAACGATGTAGCAATTGCAGTTTTTTAGATCATCTAAGCGCGTGGTCAACTGCAAATGTTTTGCTGCAGCCAGTTCTTCGCTGCTGGTTTCCAGCGTGATGTCATGGCCACGCTTGAGCGCATCGATGCGCCGCGCATTGATGTCGAACCCGATCACGGATCGCTTTTTGCCAAACTCAACCGCCAGCGGCAGGCCGACGTAACCGAGGCCGATGATCGCGAGTTTTATGTGGTTCTGATGCATCCTGATTCCTTGCGTATCAAGCCCGTCGTTATGACTGATAACCCTGCGGGTTCTGACTTTGCCACCGCCACGTATCGGCGCACATCTGCGCGATGCCTCGGCTGGCGGTCCAACCGAGTAACTTTTCGGCGGTGGTGGCATTGGCCCAGTAGGCCGGCAGATCGCCGGGGCGGCGTGCAACGATACTGTACGGAATGGGGCGGCCGCTGGCCTGCTCAAAAGCGCGCACCATCTCCAACACGGAACAGCCGTGACCGGTGCCGAGATTCACGGTGAGCAGGCCGCCGTGTGCGGCAAGGTAATCGAGGGCGCGCACATGCCCGTCCGCCAGATCGACCACGTGGATGTAGTCGCGCACGCCGGTGCCGTCGACGGTGTAGTAGTCACCACCAAATATCTGCAGTTTTTCACGCCGCCCAATGGCGACTTGCGCGATGAAGGGCATGAGATTGTTGGGGACCCCGTGCGGGTCTTCGCCGAGACGGCCGCTGTCATGCGCGCCCACCGGATTGAAATAACGCAGGATGGCGATGCGCCAGTCGGTCGACGATGCGGCCAAGTCACGCAGCGCATTTTCTACCGCGAGCTTTGTTTGGCCATAAGGGTTGGTGGGGTTGAGCGGATGTTGCTCGGTGTACGGCAGAAATTGCGGATCACCGTATACCGTGGCCGATGAACTGAAAACAAATTGTCGAATCTTGCATTCTTGCATTGCCTGCAAAAGTACCAGTGAACCGTGCACATTGTTGTCCCAATAACGCAGCGGATCGGCGACGGATTCGCCGACGGCCTTGAGACCGGCAAAATGCATGACTGCTTCGATTTGTCGTTCGCGCAAGGTATGGGTGACGACTACGCGATCACGGATATCGCCTTTGACGAAGTGCGGCGTGCGTTGGGCAAGCGCAGCCACGCGCTGCAAAGATTCCTGCGAACCGTTGCTGAGATTGTCCAGCACGGTCACATCGTGGCCGGCGCGTAGCAGCGTCAGCACAGTGTGCGATCCGATATAACCCGCCCCGCCGGTAACGAGAATTTTCATTCAGAAATCCTTGTGCTGATGATGTGTACCCATTACACGCCACGTTAAAGCCATCGAGAAATTCGTGTGCTCTTTATGTTTGGCGCGTCCTCATCGATGTTCAGTACCGTGAGTCCGCGGCCGAGCCAAGCACCGGTTTCGATCATGTGCAAATTGCCGATCTGTTGCCGACCATCCACTACATTGTGGCCGACGTAAACGCGATCGATGCCTGAAACCGTCGCAGGTGGCGGCATGTCGGCCAGCGGTCTACGCGCCCATAACGCCGTGCGCGCATGGATGGGCGGCAAATCCGAGAGTGCGGCATCGCTATCCACCAGCAACCAATCGCCGCCGGGGACAGTCGCGTGAATGACGCCAATTTTTTCGCCGCGTCGAGAGATACTGATGGCGATAGGCAGCGAAGAAAGCGCATCACGCCAACGTACGATGTCGTCAAATTCGCCGCGTAGCGCGCGTGTCAGCAGCGGTGCAATCCAGTCTCCGCCAAACGATACGTGCCGCGCGGCGTTTTCGCGAACGGCCTCCGCATTTCCGGCGAGCATCGGCTCCATCCAGTCCAACATGGCTTGCTCGTGGTTGCCGCGTACGCTGAAGAACCAAGGGTTGGCGAGAAACTCCAGTGCGCGCGATGAGTCTGGGCCGCGATCAATCAGATCGCCCACCGCAATCACACGGTCCTGTGCGGGGTTAAATTTTTGTGCGACGAGTTCTTGCTCCAGCAGACCGAAATAGCCGTGGATGTCGGAGACGACGAAATCGCGTCCGACGATATTTTCCGCGAGCGCGATGCGCAGTGGTGTTTCAGCCGGGAATGGCATGGATCTTTGTCAGATAATCCACCACTTTCAATGCCGCTGCCTCGACATCAAGAGTGCTGGTGTCGATCACCAGTTCCGGTTCTTCCGGGGCTTCGTAAGGCGAATCGATACCGGTGAAGTGTTTGATCACACCGGCGCGTGCTTTTTTGTACAGACCTTTCGGGTCGCGCTGCTCGCAAACGGCAATCGGCGTGGCGACGTGTATCTCGATGAACTCGCCGGGCGCAAACAAACTACGCACCATTTGCCGGTCAGCACGAAATGGCGAGATGAACGCGGAGAGAACGATAATGCCGGCATCGGTGAATAATTTTCCCACCTCGCCAATGCGTCTAATATTTTCGACGCGGTCTTTGTCGGAAAATCCGAGATCTTTGTTGAGCCCGTGCCGCACGTTGTCGCCATCCAGCAAAAATGTGTGATGGCCGCTTTCATGCAGGCAGTTGTCGACGGCATTGGCGATGGTGGATTTTCCCGCGCCGGATAATCCGGTGAACCACAACATGACGGGTTTTTGATTTTTTCGCTGCGCGCGCATATCGCGAGTCACGGCATGCGTGTGCCAAACAATGTTGCTGCTCATTTAGTAATCCTCGTCACTGGTATCGCCTTCGCGTACCAGCGGAATGCCGTGTCCGGGTGCGTGTGTGACTTGATCGAAACTGGTGTCTAGCCCTAACGCGGTGAAGCGCTGCACGATGGTTTCCTCAAGATACAGCGTCGGGTCACCGTGATGAAAAAATTGGCCCACCACCAGCGACACTGACCAATGCTCGCGCGCTCTTTTCAGCGCAGCGGCACGTGGTTCGAGTTGTGCCAAGAGTGCCGCGCAATGCTCGCCGAAACCGGCATCCATTGGCAGCCCGCTGGACAGCATCCACTGGCTGCGCAAACGGCGCGCTTCCGGGAAGGCGTCGCTGAATGACTCATCGCGCACCCACGCGGCGCTGGGCGCAAGTGAGAGCGCGTCGCTGACCGTCGCCGGGTCATCGCCGTAGCCGGTCACCAGCAGGTAAATCGCGAAATCGGGATTGATCATGGGGCTGCATGTTACCGCTCCGTTGGCGGCGCTCCAGAGGCACGCACATTCCGCGTCGGGCGATGCCGGGCCGGACGGGCGGATGAGCGGGTATGATCGCCAGCCTTTACCCGAGCCGAGAACGTTGCCATGCGCGTCACCATCGTCCCTGTCACGCAGTTTGAGCAGAACTGTTCCGTGCTGGTCTGCGAAGACACCGGCAAGGCGGCCGTGGTCGACCCGGGCGGCGATATCGACGAGATCCTCGCGGCGGTGGCCGAGGCGGGGGCGACCGTCGAGAAAATCCTGCTGACCCATGCGCACATCGACCACGCCGGTGCGACGGCGGATCTGGCGGCGCAGTTGGGCGTGCCGATCGAAGGCCCGCACGAAGGCGACCAGTTCTGGATCGACGGGCTGCCGGAGCAGGGGAAAATGTTCGGTTTTCCAGCAGCCAAGCGCTTCACTCCGACCCGCTGGCTGCACGACGGCGACAGCGTCACCGTCGGCAACATCCGGCTGGAGGTCAAGCACTGCCCGGGTCACACACCGGGGCATGTGGTGTTTTTCTCGCCGCAAGACCGGCTGGCGGTGGTGGGTGATGTGCTGTTTCAGGGTTCCATTGGCCGTACCGATTTTCCCGGCGGCAATTTCGATGAGTTGGTGGCGTCCATTCGCGGCAAGTTGTTCCCGCTGGGCGACGACGTGACCTTCATTCCCGGCCACGGGCCGACGAGCACTTTTGGCGATGAGCGCCGGCATAACCCTTTCGTGGGCGACCGTGCCTAACGCCGTTGCGGCGCAGCCCCTGAGCCTGCGGGCAGCGGCGGTGCTGGGCTATTCCTTCCGGTTTGGTTCTTAAGCATTTTCGGCTCTGTTCTCAGTGCGCCTGACCGGCTATCTTGCCCGCCTTTTCCTCACGTCAAATCACTGCGGCCCGCGTCGGGCAGCGGCCCTATCACCCCGAGATTTGCCATGTCTTTGACCCACTTGCAGCGGCTGGAAGCCGAGAGCATCCACATCATGCGCGAGGTCGTCGCCGAAGCCGACAATCCGGTGATGCTGTATTCCATCGGCAAAGATTCGGCGGTGATGCTGCACTTGGCGCGCAAGGCATTTTTTCCGGCAGTGCCGCCGTTCCCTTTGCTGCACGTCGACACGCGTTGGAAATTCCAAGACATGTACACGATGCGCGATCGTATGGCGCGTGAATCGGGCATGGAATTATTGGTGCACATCAATCCGGATGGCGTTGCGCGCAACATCAATCCGTTCGATCACGGCTCGGCCGTGCATACCGACGTGATGAAAACGGAAGATCTCAAGCAGGCCTTGGACAAGTGGCAGTTCGATGCTGCTTTCGGCGGCGCACGTCGTGACGAAGAAAAATCGCGCGCTAAAGAGCGTGTGTTTTCGTTCCGCTCCGCGCAGCACCGCTGGGACCCGAAAAATCAACGCCCGGAATTGTGGAAGCAATACAACGCGCGCAAGCATAAAGGCGAGTCGATCCGCGTGTTCCCGATCTCCAACTGGACCGAGCTGGACATCTGGCAATACATCTATCTGGAAAATATCCCCATCGTGCCACTGTACTTTGCGGCGGAGCGTCCGGTGGTAAATCGCGGTGGCACGCTGATCATGGTTGATGACGACCGGATGCGGTTGAACCCCGGCGAAAAGCCGATGCTGAAAAAAGTGCGTTTCCGCACACTCGGTTGCTATCCGCTGTCCGGTGCCATCGAGTCCGAGGCCAATACGTTGCCGGCGATCATTCAAGAAATGTTGCTCACGACGCACTCCGAGCGTCAGGGTCGCATGATCGATCACGATCAGTCGGCGTCGATGGAGAAGAAAAAGCAGGAAGGGTATTTCTGACATGGCACACGTATCCGACCTGATCGCCACGGACATTGAGGCGTATCTCAAATCGCACCAGTACAAAAGCTTGCTGCGATTCATTACCTGCGGCAGCGTCGACGACGGTAAGAGTACGCTGATCGGCCGCCTGCTGTATGAATCAAAAATGTTGTTTGAAGATCAACTCGCCGCAGTGGAAGCCGATTCCAAAAAGTTCGGCACGCAAGGCGATCAGATTGATTTCGCGCTGCTGGTAGACGGGCTTGCCGCTGAGCGCGAGCAGGGCATCACCATCGACGTGGCGTACCGGTTTTTTTCCACCGACAAGCGCAAGTTCATCGTGGCCGATACGCCGGGGCACGAGCAGTACACCCGCAACATGGTGACGGGCGCATCCACTGCCGACGTCGCGGTGCTGATGATCGATGCGCGTAAAGGCGTACTGACGCAGACGCGCCGTCACAGTTACCTCGTCAATTTGCTGGGCATTCGGCACGTGGTGCTGGCGATCAACAAAATGGACCTGATGGATTACCGGCAGGACGTTTTCGAGCGGATCGTCAACGAGTACGCGCAGTTTGCGCAGCAGATTGGCATCACCGGCATCACGCCGATCCCGATGTCAGCCTTCAAGGGCGACAACATCACCGATAGCAGCGCCAACATGCCGTGGTACACCGGCACCACGCTGATGAATTTTCTGGAAACGGTGGAAATCGACGAAGAGCGCGCACGGCAGGTGGCGTTCCGTTTGCCGGTGCAGTGGGTGAATCGCCCCAATCTCGATTTCCGTGGCTTTGCTGGCACCGTGGCCAGCGGCGTGGTGAAAGTGGGCGATCGCATCGTCGCGCAACCCTCGGGCCGCGAAAGCACGGTCAAGCGCATCGTGTCGTTTGATGGCGATATGCCAGAAGCCGTGGCTGGGCAATCCGTCACGCTGACGCTCGCCGATGAAATTGATATTTCACGCGGTGATTTGTTGTCGCTGGCGAGTGCGCCGGCGGCAGTATCTGATCGTTTCGATGTCACGCTGGTGTGGATGCACGATGAAGCCATGCACACCGGCCGGCCCTATCTGTTGAAGATCGGCGCGCGCACGGTGAATACCCACATCACCGCCGTCAACGCCCGCATCGACGTCAACACGTTGGAGCGCAGTCAGGCGGACGTGCTCGAACTCAACGGCATTGCCGAGTGCACGCTGAGTTTGGATCGCCGAATCGGGTTTGATCCGTACGCCACGAACCGAGATACCGGCGGTTTCATCCTGATCGACCGATTGACCAACAACACGGTTGCCGCCGGCTTGATCACGCGCGCCGCGACGGCCGTGGCTGGTCGTGTCGATATCGACCGCGAAGCACGAGAAGTGATGAAGGGCCAACGCGCAGAAATCATTCGTGTGGCCGGCAACGTGGAAGCCGCGCGCTTGCGCGAACGACAACTACATGCCGAAGGTCGTCACACCTATGTGCTGGATGCGGCGGCGGTGAACAATGCGGAAGAAGTGGCAGCGATTTTGGTGGATGCCGGCATCATCGTGTTGATCGCCAACGGTTGATGCTCAGCGGCTTGTCGTTTCTGGTTAGGTCATGAAAAAAGCCGCGCATTGCGCGGCTTTTTTCATTCATATTTATTCGTGCTTATTCAGATGAACTGTCGCCTGGCAACCCAATCACCCGTGCACGGACGCAGCTTCAGCGTAGCGGCGTGTGATTCAGCTCTGCCAGCGGTAACAGCAAATCCGGCAGATATGGTTCATACGCTTTCCACTTGGCCACGGAGCTGCGATAGATCGGTTGGCGGACCTGCGTGATGCTGGCGGTGCGCACCAGTCGGTCTGATTCGTAGAACGACAGACACGCCGGCTCCCAATCCAATCCCAGCCAACTCACCAGTTTTCGCGATTCCGTTTCTTGATCGTCGGTGAGTGCTTCGTAGTCGCTTTCTAGGAAGCGACCGGGCAACACCGTCCGCCAGTGCTGCATGATGCGTTGGTATTGGCGAATGCGTTCGACCAAATGCTCGGGATGACAGGCCCAGCGAATCGCACCGAACTGTGTCTGGAAACAGGACATGGCCACATCGCGTACGTCGCGGCGGCTATGAATGATTTTTGCGTTGGGAAATAACAGCGCAATCCAGCCCACCATCATGTAGTTGTCTGGCATTTTGTCGACGACGCGACTGACGCCGGGCTTTCCAGATTTCTCGATCAGTGCGTGCAATATGCGAAGGTAGTTGTCGCCTGCGTGGCGCAGCCGTTCTGGCTTGAGATTTTTCAGAGCGTGCGCGACTGACAAGGGGCGGCGATTGGGCGCTTGCCGAAACGCATGAAACGCGCGCGTGGCAAAGTTTCGCTCGCCAATGCCCAACACCTGACTGTGCCGAGCCAGTATTTGTTCCGTTAACGTCGTGCCGGAGCGCGGCATCCCCACGATGAAGGCTGGCGTGGCATCCGGGTGGCCAATATCGTGGTGCCGTGCAAAAAACTCGGCGCTGAAGCAGTCGATCATTTCGTCGACACGCTCTGCTTGTTCGGTGAGATCGTAAGTCCATCCGTGGCGGCTGCGCGACGCCCATTGATGCTGATTGGCGGCGCGCAGATATTTGGCCGCAGGTTCAGCTTGTTTCAGGCCGTCGTGGTAATAGGCGAGAGCAAAATTCAGTGAGGCGGCGCGACCATCTTGCAGCGCCGGCTGCGCCAAGAGTGTTTGCGCACGTGCCACCAGTTCTGGCGCTAACTTTCCGCGCTGAGCCGCTGCGAGGCCGTTGATGGCGCCGACGAGTTCGGGTGCATCGGTGAGCGCTTGCTCAAAGCAGGCGATGGCACCGGGGACGTCGCCGGACGAAGAAAGAATGTTGCCACGGCGCAAATGGACGCCGGCAAATTGTGGTTGCAGTGTGCGGAGTTGATCGAGTGTGGCCAACGCGTTGTCGGCATCGCCGTCGTCCCAATGCGCATCGGCCAGCGCCAACAAATATTCCGCATCGCGTTCGCCGCGCTCACGGTGTGGCAGCAGTAGCGCGAGCGCTTCATCGGGCGCATCCAGTTCCAGCGAAGCTGCCGCTAACCCGCACAAGGCGCTGAGGTCGTCCGGCGCAATCGCCAACGCTTTGTGAAACCAGTTAGCGGCTTCGACGGATTCGCCTTGCCCTAGAAAGCAACGACCGATGGCCACGTTCAGCGGCACATGATTGGCTTGGAGGTCATGCCCGTCGGCATAGGCATCCATGGCTTCTTCGTACAGTTCTTTAGCAGCCAGCGCATTACCCAGATGCCAATGCGTGGTCGGGTTGCGCGGGTCTTGGGCGACGGCTTGCCGGGCGTACTCGATGGCTTCGTCATGCTGTCCACCATGCATCAGCAGCAACGAAAGATTTTGGCGCGTGGAGGCCAGCGTGGAGTCCAGTGCCAATGCGTCGCGGTAGTAACGGATGGCGCGTCGCCAGTCGCCCAGGATGCGCAGGCTATCGCCGAGTGCGCTGATCCACTGCGGTTGTTTCGCATTTTTGGCGAGTAGCGGTTCCAGCAAGGCTTTTGCGGCTGCGCCATCACGGCGAGCGATGTGCACGCAGGCTAGGTTGTATGCCGTCTGCGCATTGTCGGGTTGCAGCGAGAGCGCTTGTTGTAGCGCTGCTAACGCGCCTTCGAGTTGCTGTGCGCGCAATCGAGCAACACCGAGATGCTCCAGCAACGCGGGATCATCGGCACGCAAAGCTATTGCTTGTTCGAGGTGCGTCAGTGCGGCGTGGTGTTGCCCGGCCTGCAAGAGATTCAGGCCCATCGCGTGATGAAAATCGGCGGTCATGGTGTCTGCACGGCGAAGAGGAGACCAAAACACAGAAGCCGCCTTGCGGCGGCTTCTGTGTCACAGGGTGTATCAGGCTTTCTGAGAGGACGTGCGGCGACGCAAGGCCAACAAACCCAAGCCCAACAACAAGGTGACAGGAACGGAGCCGAGGATCTCGTCGTCATCCTTGGCGGCGGGTTTGCTCACGCCGGTGACGGTCGCGTTGTAGTTGACGATGCTGTCACGCGTGGCGACGCTGAGGTCGCTGATCAGGCCGGCCGTATCGAGCGAGCTCAAGCTGGCATAGTCATCGGCGGCGGCAAGCAGTGTGGCATTGCTTTGACTGAGTTCTGCGAACAGCATGATGCGTGCGGTGGCACCGGGCGCAAGACGCAGCCGGTATTTATCACCGAATTCGTTGTTTTCCCCTGCGCCCAGCATGGTTTGTGCGGTGGGACGCAGGCCAGCATCACCGAAGCGTTGCAGCAGTACGCCCGGCTGCCAGCTCGGATCACTACCCAGCGAGCTGGCGTTGAGCATGAGCCAAGAATCGCTCTGCTCGGCGGTCGTATCACTGTCCGAGGTGGCCTGTACTGTGATGTTGTCGCCATAGTTCAGCGCACCGGCAATCAGCGCACTCACGTCACGGGTTTCGGTGCCGGTATTGGTCAGCGTGAAGAGGGCGCGTACGAGGCGGCGATCGCCGTAGAAGCGGTATTCGATGGAGGCATCGATGTCGGGAGCGATGTCGCTGACCGTATCAGAGCTGATCGAGCGACCACCGACGACAATATTGTCGTTCAGTGAACCGTCCGGATTGACGAACCACGTGTCATTTACTTGCAGCGAAAAGAAACCGTCGAAGGCGCTGCTGTATATAGACGAGCTTGTCGTAGTCCAAGTCGAAGTTCCGCCGCTCGGCGTGGAGCTGGTGTAGGTGTAGGTGTAGGTGGTGGAAGAGCTGGCATTGCCAATGCTGAAACGTGAGCTGGGTGAGGTGCCCCCCACATCGCGCCACGTGATGCCCCCGGTCCCGCCATTCGAGAGATTGATGTAAACGTTGCCGCCCGCCGGAAACGACGCTGGAGGGGCAACGGCGCGTGCCGAGCCAGCGAGCAGGCCGGCGGTGGCGGTCAAACTGGCCGCCGCGAGGCCGCGCAGGCGTTGGAAACCGGTTTTCTTGGGCGTGGCAGCGGAAGTCATGGGGGTGTCCTTTCCTTAAGTTAGGTATCAGCGGAGAGGAGGCTAAGGGGAGCGTTCGGGCCAGTCAATGCACGCGGGTCGGCCTAGGCATACCGATTGCCGACAAAAAAGCCGAGCAGGTGAACACCTGCCCGGCTCTTGTTTCCGCCTGAACGTCAATCAGCGATTGAGCAGGTCCTTGGCGATCGCAATCACTTGCATTTCATCGGTGCCGGCATAGATCTGCAGGATTTTCGCATCGCGCATCAGTTGCTCGACGCGGGCCTCACGCATGTACCCCATGCCGCCGAAAATCTGCACCGCTTCGGTGGTGACTTCCATGCAGGTTTGTGCGGCGTAGAGTTTCATCGCGCTCGCTTCGGCCAGCGTCATGTCTTTGCCGTAACCCATCAACTCGATGTAACGGAACACGAGGTTCTGCAAGTTGACGCGCGCCACTTCCATCTTGGCGAGTTTGAGCTGGATGAGCTGGTTTTCGCCAATCGGTTTGCCAAACTGCACGCGCGTTTTCGAATACGCCAGCGATAATTCCAGCGCGCGTTCGACCATGCCCAACGCCATGGCGGCAACGCCTGCGCGTTCGGTGGAGAACGTGCCTTTGGCGCCGGAGCGGCCGTAACCGTCTTCGCTGCCGCCCATTAAACGTTCCGGGCCGCAGTGCACGTCGGTGAGGAACAACTCGCCGGTCGGCGAGGAGCCGATACCCATTTTCTTAAATGGCTTGGATTGCTCAAGACCCGGCATCCCTTTGTCGAGAATGAACGACACGATCTTGCGTTGTGCCGGTGCCACACCTTCTTCGTCGAGTTTGCAGATGAGGATGATGGTGTCGGCGTAAGGGCCGTTGGTGATCCACGTCTTGGCGCCGTTGATGATGTAGCCGCCTTTGCCATCACGTTTGGCGAGCGTTTTCATTTGACCAAACGCATCGGAGCCGGCGTTGGGTTCGGAGATTGCCCAAGCGCCCACTTTATTGAGCGTGAGCAGATCCAGCGCCCAGCGTTTTTTCTGCTCGACGGTGCCCTTGGACATGATGGCGCCGCCCGCGAGGCCGATCGACACGCCCATGGCGGTGACGAGGCCTTGTGCATGGCGACAGATTTCGATGATCGGAATCATGCGCATCGCAGCTTCTTCCGCCGCCATCGCGTTGAAACCTTCTTTGCGTTCTTTCTTTTCTTTGACTTCACCGCGTGCAGCAGCTTCAGCGGCGGCGATTTGCTTATCGAATTCCATCTTCGCCATCACGTCGAGGCCGAAGGTCTTCGCCAGCTTTTTCAGAATGTCGTAAGGCGGTACGCCGTTGTATTCGATATCGTCAATTTGCGGGACGATTTCCTTCTCGACGAAATCGCGCACCATCGTTTGGATCATGCGCTGGGATTCGGACCATTCGATCATGGGAAGCTCCGGGACGGTTGAGTGACAACGGGCCCTTACCTTCATCCCGAAGGGGGGCAATGTCACTAACCGCCCGGCGCAAAACCCTGGGCGTTTCGGTCAGGCTGCCGCTTGTGCTGCGGCAGGCAGTCGGATGAGGTGATCGAATGCGCTCAGCGCCGCCGTGGCACCGGCACCCATGGCAATAATGATCTGCTTGTACGGCACCGTGGTGCAGTCACCGGCCGCAAACACACCGGCCACGTTTGTTTCCCCCCGATCGGTGATCACGATTTCGCCACGGTTGCTCAACTCGACGGTGCCCTTGAGCCAGTCGGTGTTGGGCACCAGACCGATTTGCACGAACACGCCGGCCAAATCGAGGCGATGCACCTCGCCGCTAACACGGTCTTTATAGACGAGGCCATTCATTTTTTGGCCGTCGCCGGTCACTTCGGTGGTTTGCGCCGACAGAATCACGCGCACGTTCGGCAAGCTGTTGAGTTTTTGCTGCAACACCGCATCAGCGCGCAGCTTGCTGTCGAACTCCAACACGGTGACGTGCTCGACGACGCCGGCCAAATCGATTGCTGCTTCAATGCCGGAATTGCCGCCGCCAATCACGGCGACTTTTTTGCCTTTGAACAACGGGCCGTCGCAGTGCGGGCAATACGCCACGCCTTTGGTGCGGTATTCCTTTTCGCCAGGCACGTTCATGTCACGCCAGCGCGCACCGGTCGAAACGATCACGCTCTTGGCGCGCAGCGCCGCGCCATTTTCCAGTTCGACGTGCACTAAGCCATCGGCCGTTTTATCTGCGGGCACCAATCCGGTCGCGCGTTGGGCGTTCATGATGTCCACGCCGTATTGCCGCACGTGTTCTTCCAGCGCCATCGCCAGTTTCGGGCCTTCGGTTTCTTTGACTGAAATAAAGTTTTCGATGCCGAGCGTGTCCTGCACCTGGCCGCCGAAACGTTCGGCGACGACACCGGTACGAATGCCTTTGCGTGCAGCGTAAATAGCCGATGCGGCGCCGGCCGGGCCGCCACCGACGACCAGCACATCAAACGCGTCTTTCTGTGCCAGTTTAGCGGCATCGCGCGCGGCGGAACCGGTATCGATCTTGGCGAGGATTTCTTCCAGCGTGATGCGGCCGTTATTGAAGAATTCTCCGTTCAAGAAAACAGAAGGCACGCCCATGATCTGACGCTCTTCGATTTCCTTCGCGTACAGCGCACCATCAATCATCACATGACGAATGTTCGGATTGATGACCGACATCGCATTGATCGCCTGCACCACGTCCGGACAGTTGTGGCAGCTCAACGAAATAAACGTTTCAAAGTAGATGTCGCCTGTGAGCGCCTGAATCTGCGCGACGATGTCCGGTGCAATCTTCGGCGGATAGCCACCGGTCTGCAGCAGTGCGAGTACCAGCGACGTAAATTCATGGCCGCCCGGAATGCCGGCAAATTCGGTCTGCACATTGCTGCCGACGCGTCGAATGATGAACGACGGTTTGCGTGCAGATGTTCCGGCTTGTGCCGCGAGCGTCACCATCGGTGACAGCGACACGATATCGTCCAGCAGGGTTTTCATTTCGGCGGCAGCAGCGCTGTCGTCCAGCGATGCAATCAGCTCCACCGGCATGGTGATACGGTCCATGTAGGCCTTGAGTTGGTCCTTCATGTCTTGATCCAGCATGACTGTCTCCGATGGGTTTCAGAATTCAGGAGGTACCGCATCGAGATTGCAGCGATGCGGCAAGAAGTTATGTTCGATTTACAGCGCGGCTGTCGGAAACAGCCGGCGGTTTTTCGCCGCCGGCCATCCGTAACAGTTCGATCAGATCTTGCCGACCAGATCCAGCGACGGCTTCAGCGTTTTTTCGCCTTCTTTCCACTTGGCCGGGCACACTTCACCCGGGTGGGAAGCGACGTACTGCGCGGCTTTCACTTTGCGCAGCAGTTCTGATGCGTCACGGCCGATACCTAGGTCGTGGATTTCGCACACTTTGATCACGCCTTCCGGGTTGACGACGAAGGTGCCGCGCAGTGCGAGGCCTTCGGCTTCGATCATCACGCCGAAGTTGCGCGTGATGGTGCCGGTGGGGTCAGCGATCATCGGGTACTTGATCTTTTTGATGGTGTCGGACGCGTCGGACCACGCTTTGTGCGTGAAGTGGGTGTCGGTAGACACGCTGAAAATTTCCACGCCCAACTTTTGGAATTCCGGGTAGAGATCTGCGACGTCGCCCAGTTCGGTCGGGCAAACGAACGTGAAGTCAGCCGGGTAGAAAACGAAAACGGACCACTTACCTTTCAGGTCGGTATCGGACACGGTGCCGAACTTGCCGTTGTGGTAGGTGTTGGCCTTGAAAGGCTTGATGGTGGTGTTGATCAGTGACATGGGCGACCTCCGGTAGGTTGTTGTCGCGGCCGGGGGTGTCCCGGCATCGCGAGAGCCATCCTGAGGGGTTGCCACCGATAGGTAAAGTTTTGATATTTGATTGATGCGATAGCCTGCGGCTATCAAGGCAGCCAATACCAATGAAGGCAGGGCAGACCCGCCGATGCGGGCCTTCGGTGCAGAGCGGTCTTGGGGCTCGGCGGCTGCTTTAGAAGTTAGGCCATTCGTACAGCAGGCCGATGCCGATGGTGGCGTTGTCGAAGCGCTCGCTCTTTGTCTCGGCGTAGCGTTCTAGCGAATAAGAGAAGGTAATCCGGTCGGCCAGGGTCTTTTCGCGGGGGTTTTGCCGCTCCTGGGT
Organism: uncultured Pseudomonadales bacterium; assembly: GCA_964574995.1. Taxonomy (GTDB): domain Bacteria; phylum Pseudomonadota; class Gammaproteobacteria; order Pseudomonadales; family JADFDG01; genus JADFDG01. The sequence continues at coordinate 262,133 of CAZNPF010000001.1, forward strand.
CAGAAAACTCATGAGCGAACGGATGTTGAGATCGGTGCGGACGCGGCCCAGCGCGCCTTCCGTGCCGTAGCCCAGCTGCAACTGCAGCAGCCGGCCGAGGCCAACGCCGACGTAGGCGTTGCCGACGTTGTCACCATCAAAATCTTTGGCACCGAAGCCGCCGTTGACCATCACGCTCGAGTAATTGGCGTCGACGTAGTAGCCGGTGTCGAGGTTGTTGGTGATCGTGGCATCGCGGTGCGGGTCTGCCCGGCCAACCGAGAAAACCGTACCGCGAACCAGATTGACGCCGCTGTAGCGGTCTTCGGCGTGTGCCAGCGGGGCGGATAACAGCGTGGCGGCCAGAATGGCCAGAGCGCTCAGTCGGGCGTACATGCCTTTCTCCTTGTTCTTATTTGGCAGTTGCCGCTGGAATCTTACAAACGTCGCAGCGGTTCTTCCATGAGCATCTGTCGCTGTTCTTCCAATTCGGCCAGATGGGTTTGCCACCAGCGTGGCGTGTTGAACCAAGGGAAGGCGCGCGGAAAGGCCGGGTCGTCCCAGCGTTCCGCGATCCAGCCCGCGTGTTGTATCAGCCGTAGCGCACGCAAGGCTTCGATCAAACGTAATTCGCGGTAATCGAAGTCGCAGAAGCTTTCGTAACCATCGAGAAGCTCACCGAGTGCCAACTCGCGTTCGCGCCGATCGCCGGCGAGCAGCATCCACAAATCTTGCACGGCAGGTGCCATTTGTGCGTCATCAAAATCAACAAACCAAGGGCCATCATCGCGCGTCCAGATCACGTTGCCGGGATGGCAATCGCCCTGCGTGCGAATGTTTTGGATGCCTTCGAATAACGGTGCAATACGTGCACGCAGTGTATCGATCAGCGCGCTGTAACGTGCGCTGAGATCTGCCGGCACGAATTTGCGCTCATGAAGGAGCGTGGATGGATGATCGAGAAAACGTGTTAAGTCCAACGTGGCGCGGTGTGCAAAGGGTTTGGCGCGGCCAACGGAATGAATGCGACCTAGCAGCGTACCCAAGCGATGCAATTGTTCAAGATTTCCCGGCTCCGGGGCTTGTCCGCCTTTGCGTGGAAAGAGTGCATAGCGAAAGCCGGCGTGATGAAACAGCGTTTCGCCATGTTCGTCCGCAAGCGGAGCAACGACGGGTAATTCCGCATCGGCAAGCTCTTGGCTGAACGTATGCTCTTCGCGGATTTGTGCGTCGCTCCAGCGATTGGGGCGATAAAATTTCGCGATGATGGGCGCTGCGTCTTCGATGCCCACTTGATAAACGCGATTCTCGTAACTGTTGAGCGCCAGTACGCGCGCATCGCTGATACGACCGGTGGCTTCGATGGCGTCGATGACGGTATCGGGTGCGAGTGCCGCGTAATCATTGATTTTCATCGCGCGAATGATACGCAGGGGTGATGCGTGCGGCGATGTTTTTTGATGGCGAGGATTTTTGATCGTGTCGTGTGCGCGGCCTACAGGGTTTTGGCGACCACCCAGGTTTCGATATGGCGGACACCGCCAGCGCGTAGCACGCCTGCCAATGCGGCAAGCGTGCTGCCGGTCGTCACCACATCGTCGATCACTGCGACGTGCGTCAGCAGCGGTACTTGCCGCGTGAAGTTGAGCTGAAGCGCGAAAGCCCGCTGGAGGTTGCGGCGACGCTTTTCGAGGTCCAACCCGGATTGCGCGGAGGTGTTGCGCAAACGCGCCACGGCACGGCTGCACACCGGAATGGCGAGTTCCCGGCCGACCACGCGTGCAATCGCCTCGGCTTGATTGAAACCGCGCTGCCTTTCACGCGCAGGGTGTAGCGGAACCGGAATCAGTGCTTGCGGCAGTGGCGCGTCGTGCGGGCGCTGGACCCGCACGGCATGGGCGAGGAGGTGGCCCAGCGGCCGCGCCAGCGGTAACTGTCCGTCGAATTTCAGCCGCTGTATCAAGGTGTCGACCGGGAAGGCGTAAGCGCAGGCAGCAATGACGTCGGCGTCATGAGGGGCTGCCGGCATGTCGGCTTCGCAGCCGGCACAGAGCTGGCCAACGCCTGCCGGGTGCGCCATCCCGCAGCCCGCACAGGCTGGCGCCACAAGATCAAAAAGCGACCATCCGTAAACTTTGAATTTCATTTGGGTTGACGGAGCGGGTGCCGCCCCTACCATGGCCACGTCCAATTTGAGGTGCCCGAGCATGGCCTTGTCTCCTGATGCCCTGAACCCGTCTACCGCTACGTCGCCCGTCCGCCAGCCGCCCGCAGCGGTGTCCGCCGCAGCGCACGGAAATGACCATCAACGTGACGCGCTGCGTCACGACTGGTCTCGTGGTGAGATCGAGACACTGTTCAAGTTGCCGTTTAATGATCTGCTGTTCCGTGCGCAGACTGTGCATCGCACGCATTTCGATGCCAATGCGGTGCAGGTGTCGACACTGCTGTCGATCAAAACCGGCGCGTGTCCGGAAGACTGCAAGTACTGCTCACAGTCCGGCCACTACAACACCGGTCTCGAAAAAGAAAAATTGTTAGAACTCGAAAAAGTGTTGGCAGAAGCCAAAGCGGCGAAAGAGGGCGGCTCATCGCGCTTCTGCATGGGTGCGGCTTGGCGCAGCCCGCGTGAAAAAGATATGCCTTATGTGTTGGAAATGGTGAAGCAGGTGAAAGCGTTGGGCATGGAAACCTGCATGACGTTAGGCATGTTGTCGCGCGATCAAACGCAGCAGTTGGCAGCGGCCGGTTTGGATTACTACAACCACAACCTCGATACCTCGCCGGAGTATTACAACCAGATCATCACCACGCGCACCTATCAGGATCGTTTGGATACGCTCGATTTTGTGCGTGAGGCCGGCATGAAGGTTTGCTCGGGCGGCATCATCGGCATGGGTGAAACGCGCAACGACCGCGTCGGCTTGCTGCAATCGCTGGCGAACTTGCCGGCACATCCGGATTCGGTGCCGATCAATATGCTGGTGAAAATTGCAGGGACGCCACTGGAGGGCGTCGATGATCTGGATCATTTCGAATTCGTGCGCACCATTGCGGTGGCGCGTATCTTGATGCCGAAATCATTTGTGCGGCTGTCTGCGGGCCGTGAAGAAATGGACGACAGCACGCAGGCACTGTGTTTCTTGGCGGGAGCCAATTCCATTTTTTACGGATGCAAATTGCTCACGACCACCAACCCGGAAATGAGCGACGACCAGAAATTATTTAAGCGCTTGGGGATTCATCCGTTGGGTCGCGAGACCACGGTGAGCGATGAAGCCGAAGCGTTGGCACTGGGCATGCAGGTTGCAGATGCGCAGGCCGCCGAGCAGGGCAAGTATTACGACGCCATGGCAGCGGTAAAACGCGCGCCAAAGCCGGTGGTGAATAAATCTACGGGCTCGTGTAGTACCGGCGGTTGCGGCTGATTCGTGCCGCAACTGCACGCGCGCGCTCGTGCGTGTGTGAAGCACAAAATTGTGAAATCCATGACGAGTCGCTTTGATCTTGCCGCTGAGCTCGCTGCGCGTCGCGCCAGCGGGCTTTATCGTGCGCGTCGCGTACAGGCGTCACCTTGTGGTGCAACGGCTGTGGTGGATGGACGGACTCTATTAAATTTTTGCAGCAATGATTATCTGGGCCTGGCGAATCATCCGGATGTCGTCGCGGCGATGAAGAAAGGTGCCGATGAATTCGGCGTTGGTAGTGGCGCATCGCATTTGGTGACAGGGCATTCGCGTGCGCATCATGCGCTGGAAGAAGCGTTGGCGGAGTTCACTGGGCGTCCACGCGCATTGCTGTTTTCTACGGGTTACATGGCCAATCTGGGTGTGGTGGCGGCGCTGTGTGGTGATCAAGATGCGGTCTTTGAGGACCGGCTCAATCATGCGTCGCTGCTAGATGCCGGAACTTTGTCGGGTGCGAGATTTCAGCGCTATCTGCATGGCGATATCGATAACCTTGCCGCACGTCTGCAAAAAAGCGAAGCGCGGCGGAAATTGATCATTACCGACGGCGTATTCAGCATGGATGGCGATATCGCGCCACTGAAAGCATTGGCGGCAACATCGCGCGCGCATGACGCCTGGCTGATGGTCGATGATGCGCACGGCTTTGGGGTGTTGGGGCGCAATGGGCGCGGTTGTGTCGATGCCGCCGGTTTAAATCATGACGACGTGCCGGTGTTGATGGGGACGTTGGGGAAATCATTGGGCACGTTTGGCGCGTTTGTGGCTGGCAGTGAGAGTCTCATCGAATATTTAGTGCAGTTTGCGCGTCCTTATATTTACACCACGGCGATGCCGCCTGCCGTGGCAGCGGCCACGCTGACGGCATTGCGTTTGGTGGAGCGCAGCGATGATCGTCGCGACGCGCTGCAGCAGCATATCGCTCGGTTCCGCCTGGCCGCACAACAACTGGGCTTCACCTTGATGGATTCACAGACACCGATACAGCCCATCCTCGTTGGTGATGCACAAACGGCATTGGATTTCAGTGCGGCATTGCACGAGGCCGGCGTGCTAGTGACGGCGATTCGTCCACCGACAGTGCCGGCTGGTCGTGCGCGTTTGCGTATTACGTTCAGTGCGGCGCATACCCGCGAGCAGGTTGATCGTCTGTTGCACGCGTTGGCATCACTGGCACCACGTTTTGCCGTCGGCGCCACGACGAATTCGACGGGTGAACAGCCATGAATCATCTGCACGTCGATTTTTTACCGTGCAGTGGCGCGCGGCCGGGTGCTGCCGAGCATTTAGTCATGCTGCCGGGTTGGGGAATGCCGTCGGCTGCATTCGGCGGATTGATTCCCGCGTTGCAGCAACACTTCCACCTGAGCCTGATCGATTTACCCGGTGCGGGCACGAATGCCAATGTCGAGTTGGGCGGATCGGTGTTGTCGATGGCGGCGGCGGTGTTGGATGCGGCGCCGTTGTACGCACATTTTTTGGGATGGTCGCTAGGCGGTATGGTGGCTGCGTGCATTGCCGCCAACGAGCCGCAGCGCGTGCAATCGCTCGTGACCGTAGCGAGCAATCTTTCTTTCGTGCAGCGCACCGGTTGGCCGGCGGCGATGCCGGAAGATGTGTTTATGGCGTTTGTGCGTGATGTCGATGCGGATGCTCCCGCCGCGTTGGGGCGTTTTCTTGGCCTGCAGTGCCAAGGCGCGTTGGCTGCGCGCGAAGATTTACGTCAGTTACGCGCCGCATTAGCTACACATCCACTGCCCAGCCACGATGCGCTGCTGGATGGGTTGGCGGTGCTGCGAGAGGCGGATTTGCGGCCGTTGGCGGAAAGTATCCGTTGCCCGTCGCAATGGATTTTTTGTGAGCACGATGCGTTAGTGCCCGCTGCGGCGGCTGATGTCGTGCTGCGGCGCGTGCCGAATGCGCACGTGGCGATGCTGTCTGGCGCAGCGCATGCGCCATTTTTTTCGTCGTTGCCGCCGTTGTTGTCGCAGCTCGCTGAAGGTGTGTTGGGTTCAGCGATGCGTGGGCGCTGATCGGTTATCGGCACTTATTTTTTACCAGGTATTTTGATGAGCACGCCGGTAGTGGCTTTTGAAAAAACATCGGTCGCGACTAATTTTAGCCGCGCCGCCTCGAGCTACGACAGCGTGGCAGGGCTGCAGCGTGTGGTGGGCGAATGGTTGCTGCAGTCGATTCAACGTCAACAAGAGCTCTCGTCGGTGCTGGATGTGGGCTGTGGCAGTGGTGCGATCACCGTCGAGTTGGCGCGTCGGCTGCCGATGGCGGAGATCGACGCTATCGACATTGCGGAAGGCATGTTGGATGTGGCGGCGGCGCATCACGCCGATCCGCGCATTGCCTATTACGTGGGCGATGCCGAAGAAATTCCCTTTGAAGAAAAATCCTTTGAGTTGGTTTTTTCCAACTTCATGTTGCAGTGGTGCCCGCAGCCGGTAAAAGCGCTGAGTGAAATGCGTCGGGTGCTGCGCCGCAATGGGCAACTGGTGTTATCGATGCCGGGAGCGGGCACGTTGGCTGAATTGGCGTCGGCTTGGCGCGCCGCAGATGGCGGTGCGCATGTACATCCTTTTGCGGATGCGGACACGCTCGCTGAATGGGTGGATGCAGCGGGTTTTTCGCATGTCGACATCACGGAGCGAACGCGTCGCGTGCATGTGCCTGATGCGCGCACGTTGATGCGCGAATTGAAAACATTGGGCGCACATAATTTGCATCCGTCGCGCGCTACCGGTCTCACGGGACGTCATGCCTATGCGCGCATGACGGCAGATTATGAAAAACGCCGTGAGCCTGCGGGCTTGCCCGTGACATGGAAAGTCTTGGTGGTGGTGGCGCGTCGATGAATACACCGGCTGTGCGGCGTACTTTTTTTGTCACGGGGACGGACACCGGAATTGGGAAAACGCATGTGAGTTGTGCGTTGCTGCGTGCTTTTGGCGCGCAAGGTTATTCGACGCTGGGTTTGAAGCCGGTAGCCAGCGGATGCCTAGCGACGGCTGAAGGTTTGCGTAATGACGATGCGCTGCAATTAATGTCGGCATCGACATTGCCGTTGCCTTACGCGCAGGTGAACCCGTTTGCGTTTGAGGCGCCAATCTCACCGCATCTGGCGGCCTTGCGTGCCGGTGGCAAAGCGCCGCGCGTGCAGCAAGTCGCGGGGCTTGTGCGTGGTGCCATGGCGCAGGCGCGCGCAGATATCACCGTGGTGGAAGGTGCTGGCGGTTGGCGTGTGCCGCTCAATGAACGTGAGTTGCTGTCGGATCTCGCGCGTGAGTTGGCGATGCCGGTATTGCTGGTTGTGGGTTTGCGCTTGGGTTGTATCAGCCACGCCTTGCTGACGGCAGATGCCATTCGCGCAGATGGCTTGCCGCTGGCGGGCTGGATCGCCAACACGATCGATCCACCTATCGATGCGTGCGACGAGGTGATCGCAACGCTGGATGCGCGGATGCCGGCACCACGGCTAGGCCTGCTGCCTTGGGGTGATGCGCCGGCTGACGCGTTCGTGCTGCCGCCGCGCTAAGCGCGCGCGGCGACCGGATTTATTCCTGCACGGCAGTGCTTTCGTCTTTTGGCGCCAGATTTTCCATGGATTGCCGGAATTCTGGATCTTCCATGGCTTCTTGGAACTCCGGGTCTTCCATGGCGCGCTGCATGGCGGCCTCGAAATTTGCTTGCTGTTCTGCGTCAGATGTCGCGGCATGTTGCGTTGGTGCCAACAGAATTTGCGTGGCGATGTTGCCGATCATGAGCAAGCAGTACAGCACAGCGACGATGATGACGGCGGTGCTGTTGGGTGAGGGCGGTGGACCGTAGTCGTTGTCTCCTTGGGTGCCGGGCGCAAGCAACAGGTAAAACGCAAAAATGATGTTGATCAGCGGCACCAACATCAACAACAGGAGCCAGCCGGAGTGATTGCGATCGTGCAGGCGCAGTACGCCCACGCGGATGCCCAGCACCATGGCGGCTAGGAATAGCGGCACGGCAACGAGAATGCCCAGCATGTTGAGTTTGGTCAGGGCCAGCACCACCCCGGCGAAAAGAGCCGGAAGCGCAGGCGCCAAACTCCACGCGAGGTAGCGCACGCGGCCGATGCGCCCTTCGACATTCATCGCAAAGAGTTCGGGCAAGTGCGTATCGCCGATGTGCTCGGTGGCGGCCTCGGGTTCGGCATCGCCGGGCGCATAAATATTTTTAGCGGGTGCTTGTGATTCGGCGGCTGCTTTTGCTGCTTGCCGCGCTTTGAATTTGGCGATCACGATGCCGCATTTTTCACAGATATCGGCATGACCTTGCTCATGGTTGCAAGCCGGACACACCATACGGCCTGCGGCCACTTGCTTGATGCCGGCCGCACGTGCGGCGGCTTCTTCTTTGGGGCGATCGAGTTCTTCTTCGCGCACCAGTGTGAGATCGGCGGGCACTTTCGGTGCCACGCCTGCGCGAGGGATTGGCCCTTTGGGGGCGGGGACCGCAGGCTTCTCGTGGCTCATGGCCTCCAGTTCGGGTGAGAGCTCCAGCGAAGAAGGTTCGGCTTCAGCGCGAGCCTGCAAACCGGACTTCAACAGCACGGCGACTAATTTGTCGGCGTCTTCCTTTGAGATGCCTTTCTTGAGCACCAGCGCTTTGCCGTTGAATGCGGCCGTCGCTTGCTCCGGTGTGCGCTTGAGTAGGCGGGCGAAGTTGGCAATGGCGGTATCGCGGTCGGAATCCGGCGTGGGTTGGCCGGTGAAAATCACACGGAAATGGCTCATGCGCTCCATCCTAGCAACGAGTCTGCCGCGATGTTAGCGCAGACGCGCCGGAATGCGAGCACCTCTCGGGGTCTGGCTACCCGCCGATTGGCTGAAAAAACCTGTGTTTTCTCGCCATGCATCCACGATGCGCGTGGCCACGCCGATAAAGCATGTTTGCCAATTTTTATGAGTCTTCTGGTGACTGGCAGGGTCCTCGGGGGCTCGTATGCTGCGAGGCCCGATGTTCTTTGCCCGTAGCAGGAGTTCTCCATGGCCAAGTACAAAGCCCCCCTCGCCGATATTCGTTATTTGATGCGCGATGTCCTCGACTACGCCGGCCATTACGCGACGCTTCCGGGTTGTGCGGCGCTGGGCATGGACGAGGTGGATATGGTGTTGGAAGGCGCCGCCCGTTTTGCTGAAGACGTGTTGCACCCGCTGTATCGCAGCGGCGATGAAAACGGTTGTCGTTTTGAAAATGGCAATGTGTATCTGCCGAAGGGCTACAAAGAAGCGCGCGATCTGTTCGTGCAGAACGGCTGGACGAAATTGTCTGTCGCCGAGCGTTGGGGCGGCGCGCAGCTACCGGGATCGTTGGGTATTGCCGCCAACGAAATGAGTGGCGCCGTCAATCCACCGTGGGTGATGTTGGTGGGTCTGCCATTCGCCGTACTGCACACCATCGATTCGCACGGTAGCGAGGAGCAGCGCATCAAATATTTCCCGGGTCTTGTCGATGGCCGCTGGGGCGCGACCATGTGCCTCACCGAACCACACTGCGGTACCGATCTTGGCCTCATCAAGACGAAGGCCGAGCCGCAGGCCGACGGCACGTACAAGCTAACGGGAACCAAAATTTTTATTTCGTTTGGTGAGCAAGATGTCACCGAAAACATCATTCATTTGGTGTTGGCGAAGTTGCCGGGCGCGCCGGAAGGCACAGCGGGTATTTCGATGTTCATTGTGCCGAAAAGACATCTGGCAGCGGACGGTTCGAGCGGTGCGCGCAATGGCGTGAGTTGCGGTTCCATCGAACACAAGATGGGCTATATGGCATCTCCAACCTGCGTGATGAATTTCGACGGCGCGCAAGGGGTTTTGGTTGGCGAGCCCAATGCCGGTTTGAAATACATGTTCACGCTGATGAACAACGCGCGTATCGGTTCCGGTGTGCAGGCGCTCGGACTTGCGGATGCGTCTTTGCAAGGTGCCGTTGCTTATGCGCGTGAACGATTGCAGATGCGCTCGCTCACTGGCCCGAAAAATGCAGATGGTCCTGCGGACCCCATCATCGTGCATCCGGGTGTGCGCCAACTGTTGCTGACGCAAAAAGCGCTCACCGAAGGCGCACGCTGGTTGGTGCTGGAAGGTGCGCGTCTTTCGGATATCGCGATGCGTGCCGATACGCCGGAGGCACGCAAATTTGCAGACAGTGATCTTGGCTTTCTGACGCCGATGATTAAAGGCTGGATCACCGAGGTGGGCTACGAATGCACCGGCCACGGCGTGCAAGTGATGGGCGGTCACGGCTATATGCGTGAGCATGGCATGGAGCAGTTGATACGCGATTGTCGCATTGCAACGATTTACGAAGGCACGACGCAAGTGCAGGCGCTTGACCTGATTTTCCGAAAGACGCTGATGTCTCAAGGTAAACCGTTGGCGCGCTTCGTCAAGCCAGTTCAAGATTTCATCGCAGCAAATCAGGGCAACGAAAAACTCAAGCCGTATCTCGTTGCGCTGGAAGCTAAGCTTGCCGAATGGCAGCAGATCACGCAGCAAATCATGATGAAGTCGATGGGCAATTTTGACGAAGCGGGTGCCGCAAGCGTCGATTACCTGATGTATTCGGGGTACGTTGTCGTGGCGTACGGCTGGGCAAAGATGATGGCAGTGTCGCTGGCAAAATTAGCAGCGGGCGAGGGAGATCAATCCTTCCATGAAGCCAAATTACTTACCGGCGAGTTCTACTTTGCGCGGATTCTGCCGCGCACGCTCATGCACCGTGAAGGTGTGCTCGCGGGCGCGCAGTCACTGATGAGCATGCCGGCGGATGCTTTTTGAGGGTGAGCTGAAATGAAAAATCGCGGGCTAGCCCGCGATTTTTGTTTAGGCCGATGGGCTGGCGGAAGGCGTGGCAGGCTGAGTGGGGTTGGCGCGGAGTTTCTCGGCCTCAGCCGCAGAGGCGGCCTCGATGCCTTCGCATTCGGCAATGGCCGTTGGCGGATTTTCTGGTGTTTTCTGTGCGGTGAAATCGGCTTGCGCGCGTTCGCCGTTGGGGAACACGGTGAAAACGCTGCCATCATTACAGCGATACACCACCGCATAAATCGCCGTATTTTTTTCGACGGCAGGCGGCGTTGTGATGTTGTTGCTCGTTTCCGCCGGCGGCTCTGAGCAAGCCGTCAGCAAAATGGTGGGTAGTAGCGACGTAATCAGTAGCGGCGTAATAAGTGCTGCGTGCTTGATGTGCAGGGCCATCGGTAATCCTCCGTGATGCATGAGCAGGGCGATCGGGATAGCGAAATATCAGTCGCGCGGTGGTAGCGGGCGCTCCGATGTCGGGGGCACCGGATCATAACCACCTTCGCACCACGGATGGCAACGCCCCAATCGACGTACGGCGAGCATGCTGCCGCGCACGGCGCCGTGCGATTCCAGCGCCTCGATGGCGTATACCGAGCAGGTTGGTGTGAATCGGCAGTGTTGGCCGAGAAAAGGACTCAGCGTCAGTCGATACAACTTCACCAGCCAAACCAGCGGGCGAGCCAGTAGGCGCGAGATCAACATGGGGCGAGCGAAGTTCGAGCGAGGTGCGTTCGACGATGACATGGTGGTTGTCTGTGCGCGCTGTCAGGTGCGCGACCAGCGCGTACCCTCGCGTGAATCTTCCAGCACGACGCCTTGCGCCAACAACTCTTGGCGGATCGCATCCGCGCGCGCAAAATCCTTCGCTTTTTTTGCGGCGATGCGTTCGGCAATTTTTACTTCGATGGTGGCCGCGTCCGGGCCTGCACCTGCGCCTTTTTGGAACCACGTATCCGGCTCTTGCCACAGCAAGCCCAGCAGTTGAGTGCCGCCCAGCAATAACGCTTTGGCGTCTGCTTTTTGTGCCGGCGAAGCGGCACGGTCGTTGAGCCGTGAAGCGTATTGATGCAACTCGCTGATCGCCAGCGGTGTGTTGAGATCATCCAGCAGGGCGTCAAAGAAAGCAGAGCCTTGCATGTTCGCTGCTGATGCAGGGATGTCGCGGCTGTTGCGTAGCGCACCATAGAGCGTGTCCAGCGCGGATTTTGCCTGGTTGAGCAGATCTTCGCTCCAATTCAACGGCGAGCGGTAATGGGCCGAGAGCAAAGCGAAGCGCAGGATTTCGCCGTCATAACGACCCAGCAAATCTCGCACGGTGCGGAAGTTACCCAGAGATTTGGACATCTTCTCGCCATCAATATTGATGAAGCCGTTGTGCATCCAGTAGCGCACGTAGGGCTTGCCGTGTGCGCAGGTGCCTTGTGCAATTTCGTTTTCGTGATGCGGGAAAACGAGGTCGATACCGCCGCCGTGAATGTCGATGGTTTCGCCCAAATGTTTTTCGATCATCGCGGAGCATTCGAGATGCCAGCCCGGGCGGCCTGGCCCCCAAGGGCTGTCCCACGCCGGCTCGCCGGCTTTTGACGGTTTCCACAACACGAAATCACCCGCGTATTTTTTATACGGCGCGACTTCGACGCGAGCGCCGGCTAGCATGTCGTCGAGCGAGCGTTTCGATAGGCGCCCGTAATTCGGCATTGATTGCACGTCGAACAACACATGCCCTTCAGCAGCGTAGGCGTGCTGTTTGCCGATCAGCGCCTGCGTCATGCGGATCATTTCTGGTAAATGATGTGTGGCGCGAGGCTCAATAGTCGGTGTGAGTGTATTTAGCTGTGCCATGTCGCGGCTGAATTCCGCCGCAAACCGTTCTGCCAATACCGAAATGGGCTCGCCATTATCCGCTGCTGCTTTGTTGATCTTGTCGTCGACGTCGGTGATGTTGCGTGCGTAGATCACTTGCTCGGCGCCGTAAATGGCGCGCAACACGCGAAACAACACATCAAACACGGTGACGGGGCGTGCATTGCCGATATGCACCAAGTTGTAGACCGTGGGGCCGCAAACGTACATCGTCACCCGACGCGGATCTTGCGGGGTAAAAACTTCTTTTTCGGCGGTCAGCGTGTTGTGGACGCGCAGCGTCGGCGTACTCATGGCTTCTTTATTTCTTTCCGTACAGATCTTGCGGAGATACCAGTGGTGCGCTGGTGACGGTGACGTGGTCGCCTTGGACTTCGTTGTAGAAGCAGTGCCGACGGCCGGTGTGGCAGGCAGGGCCTTGCTGATCGACTTTCAACAGCAGGGTGTCGCCGTCGCAATCGATGGCTAGTGATTTCAGCGTTTGTGTTTGCCCGGAAGTTTCGCCTTTGCGCCACAGCGCCTGACGAGAGCGTGACCAGTAACATACCCGTCCGGTGCGCAAGGTTTCTTCCAGCGCATCGCGATTCATCCACGCCATCATCAGCACATCGCCGTTGTCGTGCTGTTGGGCAATAGCCGGGATCAGTCCTTCCGCATTGAATTTCAGTGCGGACAAGACATCGCGCAGCATGACATGGGTGCCGATGGCGGCATTTTCGAGTTGCCGAAAGGTGGAGCCGGACACGTGAGCCTCCGGAAGATGGCTGACAGGCGGTGCGAAGCGGAAAGTGCGGCATTCTACACGGTGTCAGTGCGGCGCTTGGCGGACTATGATCCGGGCATGCGCGCAGGATTCCGCGCATGCCATATCGCCCCGGGGACAAGGACCATGAATACGCCTGCCGCCCAATTCACACCACAGGACGCCGAGATCCAGCGGCAGTTGTTGGAGGTCGCGCTCAAGCTCTTTGCCGAGCGCGACATTCTTCGCCTGTGCGACACCATTGTCGCGGAAGCCATGCGCATGACGCGGGCCGAGGGCGGCACGCTGTATCTGGTCGACACGCGGGTCGGCGACCGCCGGACCAAGCCCCGTCATCTGCGTTTCACGATCATTCGCAATGATCCGTTGAATATCCGCATGGGTCATGACGGTAAAGCGCAAATTCCGTTTGCGCCGTTGCCGTTGACAACATCGACTGGCGAGGACAACCACCAACATGTGGCCTGCCATGCGGCGTTGATTAAGAAAGTGGTGAATGTGCCGGATGTTTATTCGGCGGCGCGCTTTGATTTCACCGGCACGCGTGATTTTGACCGTAAGCACAAAACGCGCAGTGTATCGCTGCTGGCTGTGCCGCTGGTCAACAGCGCCAACGAAACCGTGGGCGTATTGCAGTTGATCAATGCGCGTGATGCAGAAGGCCTCGTTACCGCCTTTGCCAGCGATGCGGAAACGATTGCCAGTTTTCTGGCGCGGTTTGCCGCCGTTGCCATCGATCAACAGCGGTTGTCAGAAGAGCAGCGGCAGTTGCTGGTGACGCTATCGGCAGAGTCGAAAACCGGCCATTTGCTGGAGCGCATTTTGGATGAAGCTCAACGGCTCGCGCGTGCCGAGGGTGGCACGCTTTATCTGTTGGATGAGACGGATGTCGAACGTCCTGCATTGAAATTTGTGTTGCTACGCAATGACGTGCTGGGCTTTAAGCAGGGCGGTGCTGACGGTGAACCGATTACGCTGCCGCCACTGCCCTTGCGTGACGAGCAAGGGCGTGAAAATCATCGCCTTGTTGCCGCGCATGTCGCCAACACCAAACAACCCATCAATATTGCCGATGTGTATAGCGATGCCGATGAGTTCGATTTTTCCGGCACACAGAAATTTGATGAGCGCAATGGGTACCGCTCGCAGTCGATGCTGACCATTCCGTTGCTCAACCATACGCAAGAAGTGATAGGCGTGTTGCAGCTGATCAACGCGCGCGAAGTGGACACCCAGCGCGTGATCCCCTTTGGCGATCGCGTAGCGCCCGTGATCGGTGCGTTGGCGTCGTATGCGGCCATTGCGCTGAATAATCAGATTTTGGTGCAGGATCTCAAGAATCTGTTAGATGCATTCATCAAAACGATTGCGGCGGCCATCGACGCCAAGAGCCCACATACATCGGCGCATTGCCAACGGGTTCCGTTGTTGACGGAGTTAATTGCAAAGAATGCCTGCGAAGACAAGGGCATGTTCAAAGAATTCAATCTCGATGATGACGGTTGGTACGAGCTGCGGGTGGCGAGCTGGTTGCATGATTGCGGCAAGTTGGCTACGCCGGACTCGGTGCTCGACAAGTCAACGAAGTTGCATGGCTTGCGGGATGGTATTGAAGCAGTGAAGACGCGTTTTGCGGCGCTGATCGCCGAGCGCGAGTTGGCATATTGCAAGCGTGCGCTCGTTGAGCCGTTGAAGGCAGATGCTCTGATGGCGCAATGGGCGGCCGATAAAAAACAGCTTGATGAAGACCGCGACTTCATCGTCAAAGCTAACAAAGGCGGTGAGTTCATGACCCAAGAATCCAAGGATCGGGTCAAGATGATCTCTACGTTGCGTTGGCGCGACGCTGAAGGTGCCGAACAGCCGATGTTGTATGACGAGGAGGTTTATAACCTCTGCATTGAGCGCGGCACACTCACCGGGGAAGAGCGGCAGAAGATCAACGATCACATGAAAGTCACCATCGAGATGCTCGAAGGTCTGCCGTTCCCGAAAAAACTGCGTCGTGTTCCTGAATATGCCGGCGGGCACCACGAAAAAATGGATGGCACCGGATTCCCGCGTGGACTCAAGCGCGAGCAAATGTCACTGCCGGCGCGGATGATGGCCATTGCGGATATTTTCGAGGCGCTGACGGCCAGCGAGCGGCCGTATAAATCGCCGATGAAAATTTCGCAGGCGCTGTCGATCATGAAGCGCATGCGCGATGATCGACACATCGACCCGGATCTCTTTGCCATGTTTGTCGAGCGCCGAGTGTGGGCACAATATGCCGAGGCGGCGCCGCTCAAGCCGGAGCAAATGGACGTCACTGACGTCACCGCGTATCTCTGAGGTTTTTCATGAGTTTTCGGTTGCGCGCTGTCTTGTTGGCACTGGGTTTGGCGGGTTGTACGGCAGCGGTTTCTGTTGAGGCGCCTGTGGTTTCGGCAGCGGCATCGCCTGTCATTGCGTCAGCATCTGATGCCCGCACAGCGGTGATGACCGTCACTTCGGAACAACAAATGCCGATGGCGTCGCTCGCTGAGCCGGTGCGGTTGCCCGCGGAATTACGTCAAGGGGATTTGGTGATTGGTCGTGTGCTGCCGGGCAGCACAATCCACGTGTTGGATCATGCGCTGCGCGTAGCAAACGATGGCACCTTCGTGTTTGGGTTGGATCGTGATGCCACATCACCGGTCGTGCTGGCGGTGGTGCTGCCCGATGGAAAATCGCTACACATTGAGCGCACTGTTCAGGCACGCGAGTATCGGATCCAAAAAGTCACGGGGATCGCTGAGCGGATCATGAATCCTTCGGCGGAAGATCTGCGCAGAATAAATGCTGAAAACGCGCAAGTGGCCGTGGCCCGTCGTGCCAATGATGATCGCTTGGATTTTTTGCAGAAATTTATTTGGCCAGCGCAGGGGCCCATTACGGGTGTCTTTGGTTCACAACGTTTTTATAACGGAGTACCCAAGCGGCCACATTACGGCGTGGATGTCGGTGTGCCGACGGGTACGGCCGTGGTGGCGCCGGCCGCAGGCGTCGTCACCTTGGTGCATCCCGATATGTTTTATTCCGGGGGCACGTTAATCATCGATCACGGCTATGGCGTGTCATCAACGATGATGCATTTGTCTGAAGTGCTGGTGAAAGTCGGCGATCGCGTTGAGCAGGGTCAACTCGTTGCCCGAAGCGGTGCCAGTGGCCGTGCCAGCGGCCCGCATCTGGATTGGCGCATGAATTGGTTTGGTGCGCGACTGGATGCCGAGCGGCGCGTGCCGTCAATGCCGACAATGCCGAACGAAAAAATGTCGAAATAAGATCGACATGAGGCTGAGCGAGTGTCGGGATAGCGGTTCCGATCAGCTATCGGCAATCGCGCCTTTGGATACGCCTTCGTAAGCGCGCACACGGTATTTCCGTTGCGGATTGTCGCGTTTGAGCGCGTCAGCAATATGGCTGGCGATTAGCTCAACAGTGGAATCGGTTTCGATGAGGTACACCTGCTTGACGGGCAATTCCAGCAGGTATCTTCCTTCAAACGTCGTGTAGGCAAACCGACGATGTGCTTCGGAGGGCGTGTAAGCGAGATCATCGGTCGTGCCGATATAAATATCGCGAAATAATCCTGCCCAGCGTTGCTCCAGAGCGGCACTGCGAATGCCGTCTTCTTCAATCACAATGCGCGAGCGATGGCCGTGCGCAATACGCTGGCACGCACCTTGATGCTTTTTCAGGCCGTGACTGTAGTGATAGAACGCGCCTTCTATTTTTTCTTCGCGCAGTTTCACCACGATCTGATCAACGTTGTCAGGCGTGACTTCGCGCAAAGCCACCGTCAGAAAGGCGATCAGTGCGGGAGGCGTCACTTCCGCCGCATTCAATTTCAGCATGGCTGAAGGTGGGCACTCAGCCAGCAGATGTTGGGCACCATCGCCATAGGTGGCACGCAGATTGCCATCGGGTAATTCGCGCAGGTGCAACCCGGGGAGTGCAACAGGCAGCACCAATCGGTGATCGACGAGCCGATCAATCTCGTGCTTGACGGCGCGTTTGACTTCACCGAAATCCAACACCATGCCTTGCGCGTCGAGTTTGCCGTGCAGTTCGAGATCGACAATCCAGCTTTCACCCACCAGCCCACGCGTTGCGTGCAAGTAAGTGAAATCAATGACGGTCAGAGCGTCGACAAACAAAGCAGACATGCGTAACACCAGCCGGCGAAAGAAAACTAACGGATCATAGACGACGAAGGGCCCCGCAGGGCCCCTCGGAAATCACGATGCGCAGAGCGACGTCGTGAGATGTGACGCAGATATCACTCGAGATCGAAGTCGTAATCGCCGGAGTAGACGCGCGAGCGCTTACCTTCCACCACTTCTTCGATCCGGCGGCGACGAGCCACGACTTCGCGGTTGGCGGCAGCCGGGTTCAACTTGGGATTTTCCGGCACCGTCTCGTCGTTTTCTTCGGTTGCCGATGTTTCGTCTTCTTCGAACTGTGCCACGTATGGGTTCCTCCGTAGTTCAGCTGGATGACGGGCGCGGGCGCGGGGCCCGACCGCAAGGCGCGCGTTATATAAAGAGAGGCGAAGCTTGTAAAGAGTTCCCGGCCCGAACCGGCCCAACGGCGATTAGTGGGGCAGTTGCTCCAATTCAGCGGGCTCCAGCGGACGGGCCTGTTCGACCAGCAGTACGGGCACGCCGTCGCGGATCGGAAAGGCCAGCCCCGCCGCGGTGGACCAGAGTTCGGGGCTGCCGTCGGAGCTTGCCGCGCGGTACACCAACGGTGCCTTGCTGAGCGGGCAGACCAGCAGGGAGAGCAGTTTCTTGTCGAGCATCGTGGGTCTCCAGCGTGGGTGCACGTAGCATAGCGGGCGGGGGTTCGGGCCGCCTATGTACGCGGGCGGTGATGCCCGCCGTACGACCGTGCGGTCACAAATCATCCTTCTTCGGGCTCATGGCCAGCCGTAGCATCCGCAGCCTGCCGTAACCGGCCCCCTTTTATATATCGCTATCCACTCGGAGGATTTCCCCATGGCTCAGTACAAGGCACCCCTGCGCGATATGCGTTTTGTGATGCACGAATTGCTGGGCTTGGATGAACACTACCGCCAGTTGGGTCTCACCGAGGTCAATGGCGAACTGGTGGACGCGCTTCTGGAGCAGACGGCGAAGTTTGCCGAACAGGAAATCGCT
The DNA here is from genome assembly GCA_964574995.1 of uncultured Pseudomonadales bacterium. Lineage (GTDB taxonomy): Bacteria > Pseudomonadota > Gammaproteobacteria > Pseudomonadales > JADFDG01 > JADFDG01. The sequence goes on from CAZNPF010000001.1 coordinate 280,233, forward strand.
CCGCTGAACCGATCTGGCGACGAAGAAGGTTGTCTGCTCAATGATGGCGCGGTGACGACGCCGAAAGGTTTTCGCGAGGCCTATCGCAAATTTGTCGAGATGGGGCTGCCGGCAATGGGCGGTCCTGCGGAGTTTGGTGGTCAGGAATTGCCGGGCTCAGCGTCGATCGGCATCAGTGAAATGTGTGGCTCGGCGAATTGGTCGTGGAATATGTATCCCGGCCTTGCGCACGGTGCCAATGCCACGATCGAAGAGCACGGTACGCCGGAGCAAAAAAACACATACCTCCCCAAGCTGATCAGCGGCGAGTGGGGCGGCACCATGTGCTTGACCGAAGCGCATTGCGGTTCTGATTTGGGCACGCTGAAAACGCGCGCGGAACCGCAGGCCGACGGCAGCTACAAACTCACCGGCACCAAGATTTTTATTTCCGGCGGCGACCACGACCTCACTGACAACATCATTCATATCGTGCTCGCGCGTTTGCCGGATGCGCCGGCGGGTACCAAGGGTATTTCGTTGTTCATCGTGCCGAAATTCATCGTCAAAGCCGACGGTTCACTCGGTGCGCGCAACCCGGTCAAGTGCGGCTCCATTGAACACAAGATGGGCATCAAGGCCAGCGCGACTTGCGTCATGAATTTTGACGGCGCAACCGGCTATTTGATTGGCCCGCCGAACAAAGGTTTGTTCGCCATGTTTACCTTCATGAACTTTGCGCGTATCGGTACCGCCGTGCAGGGCGTTTGTCATGCCGAAAATGCGTTCCAAGGCGCGCTGATCTATGCGCGTGAGCGACTGGCGATGCGCGCACTGTCTGGCCCAAAAAATCCGAACGGCCCGGCTGATCCGATCATCGTTCACCCGGATGTTCGGCGCATGTTGTTGACCACCAAAGCCTTTGCCGAAGGCGGACGCGCGCTGTTGTATTTCACAGCGCTCACCGGCGATATCGTCAAGCGTGGTAAAACCGAAGAAGACCGCAAAGCCGCTGACGAACTGTTGGGTTTCCTGACGCCGATTGCTAAGGCATTTCTCACCGAAGCGGGCTTGGAAAGCGCCAGCCACGGCGTGCAAGTGTTTGGTGGGCACGGATTCATTCGTGAGCATGGCATGGAGCAGAACTTGCGCGATGCGCGTATCTCCACGTTGTACGAAGGCACCACCGGCATTCAGTCGTTGGATCTGCTGGGCCGCAAAATTTTGCAGACGCAGGGCGCGGCTCTGCGCACGTTTACCAAGCTGGTTCACAAGTTCTGCGAGGCCAATGCCAATAATCCGGCGATGAAGGAATTCGTCGAGCCGCTAACGGCGCTCAACAAGGAGTGGGGAGATTTGGCGATGAAGGTCGGTATGCAGGCGATGCAGAACCCGGAGCATGTCGGTGCGGCATCGGTGGATTTCTTGATGTATTCCGGCTATGTGTCGATGGCGTATTTCTGGGCGCGGATGGCGTTGCTTGCGCAAGAGAAATTGACCGCAGGTAGTGGCGAAAAAGATTTCTACGATGCCAAGGTCAAGACGGCGCGTTTCTACTTTAAGCGCATCTTGCCGCGTACCGCTGCACACAAAGGCAGTATCGAGGGCGGGTTGGATTGCTTGATGGATATGAAGGTCGAGCAGTTCGCGTTCTGATTTTTTACGACGCATTCGCTGAGGAATCACCATGGCCGTCTATAAAGCCCCCTTGCGCGATATGCAGTTCGTGCTCAATGAGGTGTTTGGCGCTGAAGCGCGCTGGGCATCTATGCCTGCCACGCACGAGGTGACGGCAGATCTCGCGGCGGCCATTCTCGGGGAAGCCGCGAAGCTCGCCGAAAATGTGCTGCTGCCGATCAATCGCAACGGTGACGAGGAAGGCTGCCGATGGCAGCGCGGTGAGAATGGCGAGCTGGCCAGCGTGAAAACGCCGGCCGGTTTCCGCGAGGCGTTCCGACAGTTGGCCGAAGGCGGCTGGACGGCACTGTCTGGTGCGCCGGAATACGGCGGTCAAGGCATGCCGAAAATGCTCACCGTATTCTTTGATGAAATGATTTACGGTGCTAACAGTGCGTTTGCGTTGTATCCGGCACTCTCGAACGGCTGCACCTTGTGCATTGCCTCGCATGCAAGCGAAGCGCAAAAAACGTTGTACTTGCCACCGATTTACGAGGGCCGCTGGAGCGGCACCATGTGTCTAACCGAATCGCATTCGGGGACCGATCTCGGCATCATTCGCACCAAAGCCGTTCCCAAAGGTGACGGCAGTTATGCCATCAGCGGCAGCAAAATTTTTATTACCGGTGGTGAGCACGACCTGGTCGACAATATCGTGCACCTCGTATTGGCCAAATTGCCGGATGCGTCACCGGGGCCTAAAGGCATTTCCTTGTTCATCGTGCCGAAGTTCAACGTGAACGCGGACGGCACATTGGCGTCGCGCAACACCGTGGAGTGCGGCGCCCTTGAGCACAAGATGGGTATCAAGGGTTCAGCAACGGCAGTTCTGAATTTTGATGGTGCGCGCGGTGAATTGGTCGGTGAGCCGGGGCAGGGGCTCGCATACATGTTCACCATGATGAATTACGAGCGCTTGTCGATTGGCATCCAAGGATTGGGTCTGGGCGAAGTGGCGTATCAGAGTGCGGCCGCTTACGCGAAAGATCGGCTGCAAGGGCGTGCCGCCACGGGCGCACAACAAAAAGACAAAGTCGCTGACCCGATCATCGTTCACCCCGATGTTCGTCGCATGCTGCTGACTGCGCGTGCGTACACCGAAGCGGGCCGCGCATTCGCTTGTTTTGTTGGCGAGCAACTGGATATCGCGAAATATCACGAAGAGACGGCCGCGCGCGCAAAGGCGGATGCGTTGGTGCAATTGCTGACGCCGGTGGCGAAGGCGTATTTCTCCGACAAAGGTTTTGAAAGTTGCGTGTTGGGCCAGCAGGTATTTGGTGGCCACGGCTATATTCGCGAGTGGGGCATGGAGCAGTTGGTGCGCGACGCGCGTATTGCGCAGATTTATGAAGGCACCAACGGCATTCAGGCGCTGGATCTTGCTGGCCGCAAGGTGGCGCGTAACGGCGGTGAATTTGCTAAAGTGTTTTTTGCAGAAATTCATCGGACGTTGGACGCCGTATCTGCGGTGCCAGGCCTCGCGAACGAATTAGCGGCCGCGCGCAAAGCGCTGCATCTCCTGGAAGACACGACGAAGTGGCTGATTACCGCTGCGCAAAAAGATCCCAACGCGATCGGCGCAGCGAGCGTTGATTATCTCGAGTTGTTTGGGTTGGTCACTTACGCGTGGCTATGGGCACGCATGATGGCGGCGGCGGCCCCACACGCGGGCGGCGATGAGTTTTATCGTGCCAAGATGGCAACCGGGCGTTTTTATTTTCAACGCCTGCTGCCGAAATCAGAAGCATTAGCCGCGCAGTTGCGCGCAGGCTCGTCGTCGCTGATGGAGCTGGATGCTGGTTTGTTCTGAACGGATCATCCGCCGGAAGCCCGTCATCCACCGGAAATCATTGCGTAACGAGTGATTAACTTGGCGGCTGCCCAGGCCGCCAGTCGCGCAGAACGCGCCCAAAGATGTCGAAGTAAAAATCTACTTCGTCAGCCAATTTTCCTTCATCGCGAAGCACCCAAGCGTACAGCACACCGATGCCGGCATTGGTCAGCAATTTCATCAGGTCGGGCGTCGGGATATTGGGAATGTCGCCGCGCTGGCGTAGGTGATGAAAGAAGGATTCGGCCATTGGTGCGTTACTGCGCACCATGCCATCGTAGAGCCGCTGAATGAAGGGCATGACTTCGCCAACCTCACGCACCAGCACTTGGCAGAAAGTTTTGTTGTCATCGAGATAGCGTGATACGGCAAACAACACTTTCCGAAAGCGATCCAGTGGCTGCTCGGGCCCGACTAAGTTGGCCAAAATGATGCGCTGCAGATGCCCGAAATTTTCTTCGACGATGGTGGTAAGAATTTCGTCCTTGCTACGAAAAATCTTGTAGATCGTCGCCTTGCTGACGCCGGCCGCCTCCGCAATATGCTGCACTTCTGCCGTGCGAAAACCCTGCTGCGCAAACACTTGCTGCGCAGCAGTCAGAATGCGTTCGCGGCGGTCTGTGGCATCCTGGCCTAGCCAGCGCGCTTCATTCATGTGCCTGTTCGCCTAGTCTCGGAATGCACGTGATTGCCGATGATGGGGAAATCACCGAGTACAAAATTGCGTAGATCGCTGGTCAGCATGTCGGCGCAATCCATACCGCTCTGGCAGGCCAGCTCCGTGCCGACACCACGCGCATGCCCGCCGCAATCCCCGGCAATATACAAGCCTTTGACGGGCGTGCGATGCGCCGGACGGTTCAGCCCTACCTGATCCGGAGTCTGGCTGGTGGTGATTGCCGAGCCGTTGCTCTTACCGATCCATGCAGCGAGTGTTTTTACCGACCAGGTGTCGTAGAAAATGATGTTCTCTTTCAGATCCGGCACCAGTTCGTACATGGAATCCATCATGCCGTCGATCCAGCGTTGTTCGCCGTCTTTCAGTTCGATGTCCAGCGTCGGTGCAACGGCGACAGCGGTGATCAACTGGCAACCTGGTGGGCAGAGCTCTGGGTCGTAGTTTGACGGCACCGGCGCGTAGATCGGCACCATGCCGCCAAATTCGCCGCGCTCCAGTGAACCAATGGAGTCGCGCAGGAAAGCATCGGAAAATTTCCGATCCAATTTCAAGGGTGTGCCGCCGACCAGCGAGCCGGCGTCGATCACCTTTTTCTTGACGGCAATTTTTGCCTGCACGGCTGTCCACGATGGTTTGATAGTTTTTGTTCGTTCGACATACGGGGCAGGAAAATATTGCGCACCCGTAAGCTCGTTGACGGTGTCAGACAGCGAGCTGGTGCTGATTACGGTGCGTGTTGTGATGCGTTCACCATTACGAAGGATAACGGCGCGCACTTCGCCGCCTTCAACTTCGATGCGTGTCACATTAGCTTTCATCCGCACCACGGCCCCGTGTTGTTCGGCGCCGGCTAGGAATGTTTTCGGAATGGCAACGGCGCCACCTTTGGGATACCCGAGGTTGGCCTCTTTCAGCAGTTTTTGCAGATTCCAGATCGACTCGCCGGCTGAAGCCTCCCATGGCGGAAGAATGAACATCAGTCCAAGTAGCAGGCCGAACATTGCACGAATCTCCTCGTTATCTGTGAACGAGAGCATGTATTCCTCGACGGTGAGATGGTTCAGCGCGTCGATTTCGTGCGGCTTTTTGTTCAGGATGTCGCGTACCAGCCGGAGTATCCCAGGATACTGGAACGGTGAAATGCCAGATTGAATGGCGAGTTTTGGGCCAATCGCCAGTTGTCCGGCTAGGCTGCGCGGAATTTTCACATCAACGCCGATGCCTTTGAGGTGTACGGTGTTTTTTGTGTGGCGAAATTCGATCGGGGTGCCCATGCCGAGGCGGCGAGTGAGTTTCCCGAATGGGCCTTTGTTGCCGCGAATGAATAGATGGGTGCCGCAATCCATCTGAAAGCCATCTTTCATGTAATACGAGCAAGCGCCGCCGGGGCGCGGATTTTTTTCCAAAATGAGCGTTTTCAGACCATTCAGCGCACAAATTGCGCCGGCGGCAGAACCGCCCATGCCGGTTCCGATAACGACGACATCCCATTCGGGGGTTTCGTTGCGTGTGTCGCTTTGTGCGTGGCTCATGATGTGGCTCCCACCAGCGTGTTTTTGGGTTGCGACGTAGATGAACGTGCTTTGACGACACGGTCACCTTCAACGCGAATAACGAGGTCAATACAAAACGTGGCCGCAAGACGGACTTGTCCGTCAGAGAGGCGCGGCAGAATTCCAGCAATCAACTTGCGTGCACCACCGTGCGCGGTGGAATAGCCCATTTCCACCAGTCGACGCGCGATAGGGCCAAGATGCAGCGTTTCCAGCGTTCGTACATACATGTGCGCGACGACAACATCGATCAACTCAAACAACATTTTTTGAATGGCAGCGAGGTGTGGTTTTGGCGATTCGGGATCAATCAATGCATTCAAGCGCAACATTTCGGCGTACAACGATGCCGGTAAGGGGATGACGGTCCAAGCGCGTAGTTCGCCGGCGGCATCAAGGCGCACCAAGCGAAGATCGTCCATGTGCTCGGCCAGTTCACGCATATCTGCGTTCTTGAGATTGCGTAGGACGCGTCGCGACAGCATGTGCAGCGTTGTTTTGATGGTGGACACGGTCATATCAACGAGCCGGCGGCTAGCGCCGTGCAATTGCATCGCATCGCTGCCGGCGACGATTAGCGAGTCGATGGCTTCGTCGAGGAAGTTTTCCATGATGCGCACCAGTAGCGGGTTCTGATCGGCTGGTAATCCGCTACGGATGTTGTTGATGAATAAGTCGACGTCTTCGCGCAACGTCAAAGAGTTGCGTAGACCAACGTACAAGCCATCAGGTGAGTGCGCGGTCACGTTACCTCCTGGTCGGTGGGGGCGGCGCTGTGAGAATCTGTCGGTGTCATGGCTTGCATCACAGCGGCGGCGGCGTGAGTCATCAGGGCAAGATCAAGGTTTACTTTCACGCGATAGGTCTGCATGAAACCACCGACGGTGACCAGCACGCGTGCGAGTGCAACAAACGAAGGTGGGATGACGATGCGATGCTGCCGCAGCGTCTCCATGGCCTGTGCCAGCATGTCGGTGTAGTCGGACTCGCCGCCTTTAACGCCAAGAAAAATTTTCGACAGATCGCGAAACGTTGACTCATCAAGCCCACTGAATCCGGCGCGAGTAAAGGCCGTTTGCAGGTCTTGGCCTCGACGAAACAGTGCTAGTAGCAGTGCGCCGTAATTGAAGGTTTCTTCGCGAGTCAGCGTACCTAACGCGCCGAAATCTAAAATGGTGATCTGCCCGTCCTCGTTGACGATGAAGTTTCCGGGGTGTGGGTCGGCGTGATAAACCCCAAAGCGGGTGATCTGCCGGATATAACTGTCGAGCAGTGCGGTGAGCAAATCGCGCGCCTCACTTTCATGATCGTCGAGGTACTCGCGCAGGCGTCGTCCTTCGACCCATCCGGTGACTAGGACGCGTCGCGTTGAAAGTTCCGGGAACAATTTTGGAAAGCGAATGCGGTCACCGTGCGCATGCGCAGAGAACTGCTGCAAATTTGATGCTTCAAGGCTGAAATCCAGCTCATCACGGGTCATGCCAAGCAGTTCGCGCGCGATGAGTTTTACATCCAACTGTTTGGCAAACGGCGCGATGGCGCGAGCCAGCAGCGAGAAGAAAACAAAATCTTGCCGGAATAGACGGTCGACATCGGGTAACTGCACCTTGATCGCTACGTCGTCACCGTCAATCGTCGTGGCGCGATGCACCTGTGCCAAAGAGGCCGTCGCAATGGGCCGTCGGTCGATAACGGAGAAGCGCGCTTCCCAATTGGTACCGAGTTCTTCGGCGAGCACGGGCTCCAATGCTTCGAAAGGCACGGGCGGCGCATCGTTTTGCAGTGTGCGCAATTCGTTGATGTAGGCGCGTGGTAGCAAATCTGGACGGCAACTCATGACTTGCGCCAGTTTGATCCAAGTCGCCCCGTTGCGGCGGCACAACTGAGTGACATGGCGGGCGCTTTCTTCATGAAGTTGCTGTAGAGCAGCGCGCCGCGCATTGTCATCTGAAAATGCACGCTTGCTGAACGCGTGATAACGCCTCAATACGGCATACGTCACCTTCATGGCGCGTGCGTACCGATCTCGACCATCGAGCAGGCGGCCAGCGTTGCGCGTGCTATTGCGTAACGCTGGCCACAGGCGTTGGGTCGCCATGTCTGCAGTTGTCACGTATGCGTCAGAACGTGGTGAACGCAATCATGCGTTCGCGCAAGGCTTGTTGCTCTGGCGTTGGCTGTGCCGTCATTTGCTGCTGCAGCACCAGCAATTGCGACATGTCGCCATCGACTTTGATCAAGCCCTGCATGAAAGCCTGCATCCCGGCGGATGCGTCACCGTCGACGATCAATCGCCGTGCGGTGTCGTAATCGACCGTCAGGCGTGTAGTGGCATCGGCGATATGGCCAATGAAAGCGTCGCCATTTTTGACCGAGAACTGTTTTTCACCGGACGCATGCGGCACGGTGATGTTCAGGCGCACAGCCTTCACGGCATCCGGAATGCCGGCAGCACCAAGAGTGGCTTCGGCCTCGGTGCGCAGCGACATGACTTGGTCAAACCATTCTTTGCTCAGGAATTGCAATTTCATGGGGAGGTTCCTCGTGAGTTGAACGCAAGAAAACCATAATCGCATGCCGTGAAAACCGACAAGTACTCATCCGGAGCAAAAAAGAAGCTTTCTGGTTCGGGTTTGGCGATGTAATGGCTTGATAAATATCTTGTTAATCAGTGAGATATATGAGTTTTTGAGCGTTTGTTGACGACTGAGGCGAGCCGATGCCACTTCGTTGACCTCGGTCAATAGATGGAAACTTATTGGTTTTTTGATTCAAATTTCATCTTTTGATGCGTGAGGTGTGCGGCGCTCGCCGCGTTCGCTGATCTGCTTGGCAAATCCCCATGTATTGCGATACGACACGCGCGCAGCGAATTCGGCTCGCCACGTATTGGATTGGTGTGCCGGCAGCGCAAAACCATCGCCGCGTATGCAGCGCGCCGGATGGGCAAACGCAAGAAAACCCCTAGATTCCGTCATGACTTTATTGAAATGCGGGTGGAATCTACCTATTCGGCGGTATGCCTTTGCGTGGAAAGGATTGCGCTGGGTCAACGTACTTTTTGTGGATCGACGTAATGTGCTTGATGAAACAGGAGTGCCAAGTCAGTCTGCCGCAGAAGCCATGAGTGGCGACGCGTATTACCTCAAAACGTGCAATAAACAGGAGCAATCGCCATGAGCGATGACAAGCAGCCGCAAGCCGATTCCCCAGAAACGACCCTTCCGGCGCTAGGACGCCGTCAGTTCCTTGGTGCCGCAGGCCTTGCCGGTCTTGCCGGTGCCGGACTTTCCATTGGCTTGGCGGGTTGCCGCAAAGAGCCAGAGTCTGGCGCGGCGGGCGCGGCCGAGCACACCACGGGTGGCGCTAATCCACACGTCAAACCGGGCGAACTCGACACGTACTACGGTCTCTGGAGTGGTGGCCACAACGGCGACATGCGTGTGATGGGGCTGCCCTCTGGCCGCGAAATTCACCGGATTCCGGTGTTCGCCCCAGACACATTGGTGGGCTGGGGGATCACCAACGAATCCAAAAAAATCATGGGCACCAAAGCGGACGGCAGCCTGAAGTACAAGGTGGCCGATACGCACCACACGCACGCGTCTTACAAGGACGGCAACTACGATGGCCGTTATGCGTGGATCAACGACAAAATTAACTGCCGCATTGCGCGTGTCCGCTTAGATACGTTTACCTGCGACAAAATTACCGAAATCCCGAACGTTCAGGGTTTCCACGGTATTTTTCCGGACAAAGCCGATCCGGTTGATCCGAAGATCAATTACACCACGCGTGTTTTTGCCGGTGCCGAATTTGAAATTCCGCTGCCGAACAAAGGCAAAGATGCAGCAGACGGCACGAAATATCACGCATTGTTTAGTTGCATCGATGCGGAGTCCATGGAACTCCGCTGGCAGGCGCTGATTGATGGCAACTGCGATCTCGTGGCGACGTCATACGATGGCAAGCTGGCAGCAACGAACCAATACAACGTCGAGCGAGGACTGAAATACGAGGACATGATGTCCGCCGAGCGTGATGCCTGCGTGTTTTTCAACGTGGCCCGCATCGAAGAAGCCGTTAAGGCCGGCAAGACGAAAACCTACGGTGACTCGAAAGTGCCGGTGGTGGATGCCACCCGCGCAGCCAACGCAGATCCGAAGACAGCGTTGGCGGCATATGTCTCCGTGCCAAAAAATCCGCACGGCGTGAATGCGTCGCCAGATGCCAAATATTTCATCTGTGCCGGCAAACTCTCGCCGACGGCCACCGTGATCGAGTTGCAAAAGGTGCTCGACTGGTTTGACGGAAAACTCGACAACGTCGACAAGGCTATCGTGGCGGAAGTTGAGATTGGCTTGGGGCCGCTACACACCGCTTTTGATGGGCGTGGCAATGCCTACACGACCTTGTTCTTGGACAGCCAGATCGTTAAATGGAATGTCGACGCGGCCATCAAGTTCCATGCGGGTGACAAGAACGCCAAGTACGTTGTCGATCGTCTGGATGTTCAGTACCAGCCGGGGCATCTCAATGCATCGCAGTCGGAAACTCGTTTCGCAGACGGCAAGTGGCTGTGTATTGGCTGTAAGTTTTCCAAAGACCGCTTCCTGCCGGTAGGTCCGCTGCATCCAGAAAACGAACAGTTGATCGATATTTCCGGCGAAAAGATGATTCTGGTTGCGGATCACCCGATTCGCCCGGAACCGCACGACTTCATCATCTTTAAGCGCGAGCTGATTACCACCAAGCAGATTTACAATCTTGATGACTTCCCCAATGCGGTGAAGGATATTTCGCAATCGGGCGTCACGCGCAATGGCAACAAGGTGACGGTACGTATCGTGTCGCAGGCGCCGGCATACAGTTTGCGTGAGTTCAAGGTGAAGAAGGGTGATGAGGTCACGATCATCCTGACCAACCACGATACGGTTGAAGACCTCACGCACGGCTTCGCGATTGAGAAGTACGACATCAATTTCATCGTCAATCCACAAGAGACGGCATCAGTTACCTTCAAGGCCGACAAGGTTGGCGTTTACTGGTGCTACTGCACGCACTTCTGCCATGCGCTCCACTTGGAAATGCGTTCGCGGATGATCGTCGAGGGTTGATGGCGTACGCTCTTCTCGCTGCGCAGAAGTCTTGCGCGTAGTGCGAGAAACACTTGGTTGCTGGCTTTCACAGGGGCAGCAAGCGACAGCGGGGAGCTTCTTGCTCCCCGTTTTTTTTGCGGGTCATCGTGGTAATAACGGACGACGCAGCATTGCATTTTCGTGATAATCACGACGCGTGATGTCAATGCCGTTCGAAAGAGTGGTGCGTGTGCGAGGAGGTGTGGTTGTGCGTATTTCGTTTTTTGTTCGTTTTTTGATGTTTTCGCTGTGTGGGCTGGTCGTTGCGGCGAACGCCACAGCCTCTTCCTATGAGGCGGCTTTGCCGGCGGGCATACATGGGCCGGACCTCTGCGCGTATGCGCCCTGCCAAGATGTCATGCCGCAGGCCACAACATTCTCAGCGCGCAAGGGGCGTCCGTCGTACGTTGAGGCCTACGCGGCCGACGACGATCATGACGCGAACGGCCACGACAAGGACAGACACGACGATAACGATCATGACGCTGCCGACGAGAAGCCAGGCAAATTAGTGGGTTATGTTTTTCTTTCGACGGATATCGTCGATATCCCGGCTTATTCCGGAAAGCCCGTGGTTACGCTGGTGGGGATGGATGTCACGGGCACGATTACGGGCGTGAAAATTCTCAAGCACAGTGAGCCGATTCTGCTCGTGGGGATTCCAGAAGCAGAGCTCACAAAGTTTGTGGCGCAATTCGTTGGCAAACATGCGTGGGACAAGATCGAGATTGGTAAGGCGCGTACGGATGGCGGTTATATCGGGATCGATGCCATCAGCGGTGCCACGGTAACGGTGATCGCTGAAAATCAGGTGGTGATGCGCAGCGCGTACAACGTGGCGCGGCAGGTCGGCATCGTAAAAACCGAAACACGCCAGCAAGCTATTTTTTCATCGTTGAATGAGCGGCGTTCTTGGGAGCAGTTGGTCGATGACGGCAGTGTGGGCTCGCTGGTAGTTACAGCGGCGGACGTTGGCGACACGGAAACCCGCGAGCCGTTGATCCGTATGCATTTCGGATATCTCAATGCGCCCAGCGTGGGACGCAGCATTCTTGGCGATTCCGCGTGGGCACAATTGATGTCGCGATTGGGGCCGGATGATCACGCTATTTTCATCGTGGCGGATGGTCGTGCATCATTCAAAGGATCGGGTTTTGTGCGTGGCGGTATTTATGACCGTCTGCAAATTGCACAAGACATCGATACGTATACGTTCCGTGACCGCGACTACTTCAATTTGTACGGTATCGAGGCGGAAGGTGCGCCGACGTATACCGAGTCCGCCATTTATGTCATTCGGGGCGGTGGCAGCTTCAGTGCGGCGTATCCCTGGAGTTTGGTTTTCTTGGCTAATAAGATGGACAAGCGGACCGGTGAAAAAGTCTTCGTCAATTTCGACAGTGAATACTGGCTGCCAGATAAATATTTGCAAGGCGGTCGTCCGGAAGTAGTGCGGCCGGAGGCGACGTGGATTCGCGTGTGGAAATCGCGCGCCGTAGAGATCGTCATTTTTACGCTATTTCTTATAGCGGTCGGCGTGGTTTACAGCTTCCGCGAAACGCTCACACGCCGGGCATCACGCAAGAATAAGTGGCCCGTCGCTGCCTTTAAGTACACCGCATGGGCGGTGAGCATCGGTTACATCGGGTTCTACTTGATGGCGCAACCATCGATTACGCAAGTGTTGACGTGGTTCCACTCGTTGCTATTTCAGTGGACGTGGGAATTATTTTTGTCGGATCCCTTTATCTTTATCTTTTGGATTTTCATTGTTGTTACCGTATTCCTGTGGGGGCGCGGCTTATTTTGTGGCTGGCTATGCCCATTTGGATCGCTCACCGAATCCATGTACAAGATTGCCGGCCTGGTAGGCCTCAAGCGCTACCAGTTCCATATGCCGATGAAATGGCATAACCGATTGAAGTGGACCAAGTACGTCATTTTCTTTGTGTTGCTGACCGCATCGATGTTCTCGATGGTGCTGGCAGAAAAGATGGCGGAAGTCGAACCGTTCAAAACGATGTTTCTCGTGGGTCTTCTGGAGCGCACGTGGCCGTACACGCTGTTTGCCAGTGTGCTGTTGGGTTTGTCGTTGTTCATGGAGCGGCCGTTCTGCCGTTATTTGTGCCCACTAGGCGCTTCGCTGGCCATTCCGTCGACGTTCCGTTGGTTTGGTCTGAAGCGTAAGCAGGAGTGCAATACGTGCACGGCGTGCGCGGCCGGTTGCGGTTCGCTGGCTATCGATGCCAATGGCCGTATCGATCAGCGCGAATGCTTGCTGTGTCTGGATTGCATGATTCTCTACACGGATGCGCATGCGTGCCCACCGCTCGTTCAGGAGCGCAAGCAGCGCGAGAAGAAAGGCTTGCCGTTGACGCGAATCGCCGCGGATGGTTATTACATTCCGATGGTCGAAGACACGTCGGTGGAAGCACCGGTTTCGCGCCGCGCCAAAAACGGTGTTGATCCGCGTATGCCGACTGATCCGGTCGAGCCGCCGTATGCCACACAGTCTTCGCTTCCGCTGTTTCTGATGGCGGAATTGCGTGATCATCTCTGGCCGTGGAGCCGGGCGGGTTACCGCGACCAGCCGGGACGTCAAATAGTCGGCGTTGTTGCGCTGCTGTTAACGGCGTTGATCACTGGACTGACGCTGGTTGGTTGGCTTGAGCCGTTTGCGCTGATCTTCACGTGGGCGGGTTGGACTTTCCTGGAAGTGATGGTGCGTATGGGCTCGCGTCCGTACGTGAAAGAAGGCCCTTGGTGGCAGCGTAACTATCGCCGTGCTACATGGATGGATATGTTCAGTTATGTCGGATTCAAGAATCTGCTGGTGGGAACAACCATGTTCATCGTGCTGAAATGGTCGGGACTGCTCGTTTTGATGTGAACGAAAAAATCGTCATGGAGCAGCGAGAGGGCATGGCGTGTCTAGGCAAGCGAGCAGACCGGTGGGAGCGAATGGGCTTCACCGCGTGTGCGTACCTGTTGCTCTCGCTGATGGCGCTTCCGCTCCACGCGGCGACGATCCGCGTCGGGCCGGGTGAGTCGATCCAGGCGGCCGTCGATGGCGCGGCGGCCGACGATACGATTGAAATTTCACGCGGCTTCTACGCGGAAAATCTGCGTATTGAGAAACCATTGCGGTTGCTCGGCATCAATCGGCCCACGCTCTCTGGTGGTAATCAAGGAGACACGATCCGTATCACGGCGGAAGGCGTGACCGTCGACGGCCTGATCGTTCGTGATTCGGGTGGCAGTTTGCTACAGCAAAATGCGGGCATCTACGTGCAGCCCGGCGCACACCGAGCGACGATTCGTCACTGCGATCTCGTTTACAACCTGTTCGGGCTGTGGGTGGAAAAATCCAACGATGTGATTATCGAAGGCAACAACATCACCGGTAAGCGTGATTACGGATCGGCTCAGCGTGGCAATGGCATTCAGCTCTACGACACGCGTCGTGCACATGTCATCGGCAATGAAGTCAGTTTTGTTCGTGACGCGATTTATGTCGATGTTTCGCATGATGCGATTTTCCGTGGCAATAAGCTGCACCACGCGCGTTATGGCACGCACTACATGAATTCCTACCGTAACTTGTGGGAAGACAACGACGTCTGGATGAACCGTGGTGGGCTGGCGTTAATGGAAGTGCGTGATCAAGTGGTTCGTCATAATCGTGTCTGGGGGAATTCAGACCACGGAATCATGTTGCGCACCATTCAACGCGCGGTCGTAGAAGACAACATTGTTGCTGGCAATGCGCGTGGCTTCTTTGTCTATGATGCGGAAGACAACACGTTGCGAGGTAACCTCGTGGTAGATAATCACGTAGGCGTACATCTTTGGGGTGGCTCGAAGAACAATCTCGTCGAGAACAATGATTTCATCACGAATCGCGAGCAGGTGCGTTATGTCGGCGCAAAAGACATGCCTTGGGGCGGTGAGCACGGGAACTATTGGAGCAACTACGTCGGTTGGGACCGTGATGGCAACGGTATTGGTGATGTGCCTTATGAAGCCAACGACATGGTTGATCGACTTTCTTGGCGACATCCGATGATGAAATTGTTGTTGGCGAGTCCTGCGGTGCAGGCTTTGCGTTTGGTTGGGCAGCAATTTCCGTTGTTGCGCGCGCCGAGTGTGATCGATGCGCACCCGCATATGACGCCCGCCGCGTCGCACAGCGCGTGGCGTGAGTGGACGGGCCGGTATTTTCCGGCACAGCATTAAGTTGAATCGGGTCAAGGAAACAGGCTGATGGGTGATAGGAACTTGGTCGAACTGCGTGGCGTCACGCGGCATTACGGTGCCGTGCATGCTGTCGATGGTATCGATCTCGATATCCGTGCCGGCGAGCTCTTTGGTCTGATCGGGCACAACGGTGCCGGTAAGAGCACCTTGTTCAAGATGATGCTGGGCCTCGTACCGCCAACGGCAGGAACGATCCACATCGACGGTATTGATGTGAGCGGCGGTGGTTTTCGCGATGTTCGGCGGCGCATTGGTTACCAGCCGGAAAACGTTGTGCTTTACGACAATCTCACCGGAATAGAGACGCTGCAGTTTTTTTCGAAATTGAAAGGTACGTCCGCGACAGGTTGCGGTGCATTGCTCGACAAAGTGGGGCTCTCGCATGCAGCAAATCGGCGTGTGTCAGGGTATTCGCGTGGTATGCGGCAGCGGCTAGGTTTTGCGCAGGCGTTGCTGGGGAATCCGCGTCTGATTTTTCTCGACGAGCCTACGAGTGGGCTCGATCCGGAGGCTGTGCGCGCGTTCTATGCGACGTTGCGTGAATTGCGCGATGCCGGCGTGACCATCGTGATTACGTCGCATGTGCTCGCCGAAATTCAGGAGCGTGTAGATCGTCTGGCCATTTTGACGTCTGGCAAGGTGCGCGCGTTGGGCACGATACAGGCGTTACGCGAGCAAGTGTCCTTGCCGCTGGTGCTGCGCGTGCATGTGCGATCAGAACAGGCGACCGAAACTGCGATGGCTTTGCGTGAGTTCGGCGTCAGCGCCGACGTGGCGGCAGATGACCGGCTGATAGTGAAGTGCCCGCGTGCGGACAAAATGCGTGTGCTGGATGCACTTGCCGGGCGTCGCGACGCGGTACTCGATATCGAGGTGCGCGAGCCATCACTCGAAGATCTTTTCTTCGGTTTTTCGGATTGAGGGCGAAGCGAATGGAGTTTTCGCAGATATTCACGATCGCCGGTAAAGAGTTCCGCGATCGTCTTCGTAACCGCTGGGTACTGGCAGTGGCGCTGGTGTTTACGGTGTTCGCGCTAGTCATCGCCTATTTTGGTGGTGCGCAGCAAGGTTCGATCGGTTTTCGCTCCATCGAGTTCACCGTGGCAAGTTTGGTGAGCTTGGTGATCTATCTCGTCCCATTGATTGCGCTGATGCTGGGCTTCGACGCGATTGTTGGCGAGCGCGAACGAGGTTCGCTGGATTTGCTGCTGACGATGCCAATCACGCGGCTGGAACTGCTGCTAGGCAAATATTTTGGCCTCGCTGCAGCCCTGGCGTGTTCGACCGTTGTCGGCTTCGGGCTAGTGGCCGTCGTGCTTGCCGCGCAACTGGATGCACAAGCGCTGTTTCACTACACCGGTTTTGTGCTCTCCTCGGTGCTGCTGGGCATGGCATTCCTGAGTCTTGCCGTGCTGGTGTCGGTGTTTGCGCACGATCGCACGCGCGCCTCGGGCCTCACCATCGCGCTGTGGTTTTTCTTCGTGCTGGTGTTCGACTTGCTGTTGCTCGGCGCCTTGGTGGTGACGGGAGGGAGCTACGGCGGTGAGGTGTTTCCGTATTTGTTATTGCTCAATCCGGCGGATGTCTTCCGTGTGCTCAATGTTTTTTCGCTGGATGAGGTGCGCTCACTCTACGGATTGGCGACGGTGTTTCCCGAAGAGCTGGCGTCACCGACGCTGCTGACCAGCGTCATGTGCGGTTGGATCATTTTTCCCCTGGTTATTGCTCACTGGAGATTTCGTCGATGAATGACATCGCTCGCGTCGTGGTTGCCATGCTGCTGGCCATGATGCTCACGGCATGTGGTCAAGGAGGTGGTGATGAAGCAACTGCCCCTCAGGAAATCAAGGCGGGCACGTCGTGCGCGCTCGATGGCATGCTGCTGAGTGACTATCCGGGCCCCAAAGCGCAAATCCATTACGCGGGCCGCAATGAGCCCGATTATTTTTGCGATACCGTCGAAATGTTTAGCGTTTATCTGCATCCTGAACAGGTGAAGGCTGTGCGTGTCATCTACGTGCAGGATATGGGGAAGACGGACTGGTCAAACCCGGTCGGCCAATGGATTGATGCACGGCAAGCGTATTTTGTGGTGGGCAGTAAAAAAACGGGTTCGATGGGGCCGACGTTCGCCAGTTTTTCAACGCAAGCTTCAGCAGATAAATTTGCCCAAGAAAACGGCGGAAAGGTGTATCCGTTTTCAGGGATTACGGCAGACATGGCGGCGCTGGATGGCGGCGCACTGCATGACAGCGTGATGTAGGTTGATGGTATGGATCATTTCGATCAGCTCGAACCGACACAAAAAATGCAGCTCGAAGTGCTGTCTCGATTGGCATTCAACACGCGAGATGCCCGTGCCGGGCTACTGGCTTATCACGGCGTTTCCGATGAATCCGTGTTACGTGAGCGCATCGTGTCGGGTGAAATCGATGAGCATCCTGGCTGGGAGCACTATGTCGGCGCACGGGCGATGACGATGCTGCGTGAGGCTGCGCGCGCCGGGATGGCCGGAGATTCTTCTCCGCTTGATACATTGCCAGCTTTGCGTGTGCGTGATGCGCTCGGCGAGCGATTTTCCAGCGTCATTGCGGGTTCGATTGAGGCGCGATTTGATGCGTTGGAATTATCGCTGAACAACGGATTGGTTCTGACATTACATATCGCTTCGTCCGATGAGTATTCCTTCGCGTGGCGCACGGGCGACAATACCCGGCGAGCCATTCTCGATACGGCTCCTTGTCACGGGATGCTCGCTGGTGCGCCCGTGCATTTGCATCGTGCCAATGGCAACGTGACAGAAGACACGCTCACGCGCATCGACGCCGACCCGGTTGATAACGCTTGCGCATTGGTCGCTGCTTTGGTGGCGAATCCGCGTTTTGCTTTAGAGGAATGAATCATGATGCCGTCTCGCACGCATTTGATTGCCGGCGTGCTATTTCTGGCCGGTAGCTTGAGCGCTGGGGTGGCGTCGTGTCGTGAAAAATCGGAGAGTGAAGCTCCGAGTGAAACTGGGCATACGCAATGGCAATCGTCAGCAGTGCGAGAGGCGGATGGAAACGTGACGCCACTCGCTGTGCCCGCAGCCGCACGCTGCGCGGTTTGTGGCATGTACCCGGCACGTTTTCAGCGCTGGGCAGCACAGCTGGTACTGCGTGACGGGAGCCGGCGCTGGTTCGATTCGCCGCACGAGCTGTTAGTGTTTCTGCGTGAAACAGATCGTTATGGTAAGGGCGTAAAGTCTGAAGACATTATCGCCGAATTTGTCAGCGATTTTGATGGCGGCGGCTGGGTGCGTGCCACGGATGCGTTTTTTATACGCGGCTCTCGGCAGCAGGGTCCGATGGGTTCTGACGCTTTCCCTGCATTCGAAAAACGCACGGCAGCCGCTGCATGGGTGGCGGCTCAGGGCGGAGAAATATTGGATTGGAAAACGTTGATACGTGTTTTTTCGGAAACGGAACACCGAAATAAAAGTGAGCATCCAAATGGCAGCGAAAGCGAAAGCAACACGCTGAAACATCATCGCGCCCATTGAACGTCGGGGTCTGCTTTGCGGGCGCTGCGAAATAAACGGCCAAACAAAAAAGGACGCTCATGGCGTCCTTTTTTGCAATGCGCAGCGTGAGCTACGAGATATTTACTTCACCTTGGCGACCATGAAGTCGACGGCGGCTTTCACATCTTCATCTTTCAAGCTGCTGTTGCCGCCTTTGGCCGGCATCATGCCTTTCTTGCCGGTGAAGCCTTCGATGGCGTGCTTATAGAGCGTGTCGTTGCCTTGCGCGATGCGGGGTTCCCAGTCGGCTTTGTTGCCGAGCATCGGCGCGCCAGCGGCACCCGTCTGGTGGCACATCGAGCAGGTGCCCTTGAAAACTTTTTCGCCATTGGCAGCGGCCGTGGCGTCGGCTGCCGGGGTTGCGGCTTCGGCTGCCGGTGCAGCCTCAACGGCCGGCGCTGGTGTGGCAGCAGCATCCGCTGCAGGTGCGTTTTCTTCTTTCTTGCCGCAAGCGACGACGAGTAGCGTAGCGAGTGAGGCCGCGACGACGAGGGTTGCCTTCTTCATCGAAGATTTCTCCGGAATACAGGGGAGGGAATTCACGCTCTTCACAACATAAAGAGCGACGGGCCAAAGAATAGGCGCGACGTCGGCACGCGTCCAGCGTGAATGCCGGCGGGCATGATGGCCGTCAATGAGCTGCGCTCGTGAGCGTATTGCTTGCAGGCGACACTTCTGCCGCTATCGGCGATAAGAGAGCCGGCCAGATGGCCGGCATATGCCGCCTGAGTTTTATTTGGTGGGCCCGCTCGGACTTGAACCGAGGACCAAGGGATTATGAGTCCCCACGGGCATGTTCTTGTGAGTTCTCGCTGATTCTCTATCGCATTGAAATACAAGGATTTTGCACTGATAGTCTTCTTATCGGTGCTCGCCAAGTAGCGTAGAATCTTACCTCAAACGGCACACCAACGGCACACGGGCGGCACGCGCCGTTCCTTGATTGGGTGGGCAGGGGCGAGAGTCATGATTCGCGTCAAGCAACTCGAAGCGCTCAAATTTGGCGAGTGGATTTCGGATGACTCCACGCGTGGCGGTGGTCGTTTTACTGCGCGTCGACTTGCTGGTGGCGCAGTGTGTTTTTACTTCCGGTACACGCTTCCGGATGGCTCGCGCGATCTGCTCAAAATTGGTGAGTGGTCGGAACGAGGTGACGGTCAATTTCTGCTCACGCTCGAGCAAGCCAGGATCAAGGCGACCCGGTTGAGGGAACGCTACATGGCCGGCGAGCGAGACCTTAGGGGTGCCATTCAGGAAGCGAAGGAGCGTACCGAGCGAGAGGCGCTGGCGGCCAAAGATCGGGAGGCTGTGGAGGCGGAGGCCAAGCGGCGCCGCGCCGAGTTGAGCCTTGGAGGCTTGTTGGGGGCTTATGTCGGCTTGCTGCGCGCTGGGGGAAAGACCTCCGCAGGCAGTGTCGAACAGGCGCTGCATCGACATATCCGGGATGCTTTCCCAAAGCTGTGGGACATGCCCGTCGATGACGCTGACGAAGATGCGGTCTCCCCGGCGCTGGATCGGCTGACGGAAGCGGGCAAGTTGCGCGAGGCGGCAAAGCTTCGCTCCTACCTTCGGGCGGCGTTCTCCGCTGCCGTGAAATCCCGGAAGGCCGGCGGGGCGATCCCGTTGAGGCGCTTCAATGTTCGTGCGAATCCCCTGCGGGACATGCCAACCATCGATGGCGCTAGCGGCGTGCGTGAGCGGGCGTTGTCCGTGGATGAGTTGCGCGCATATTGGCGTCGAATTTCCGCCATGCCTGATCCAGACGGCGCGTTGCTCCGGTTTCACCTACTTACGGGCGGGCAGCGCGTGGCGCAGCTCTCGCGGCTGACCGTTCGGGATCTTGATGGGGATGCCATCATTCTTTCCGACCCCAAGGGCAGGCGAGACAAGCCCAGGCGCCATTTGGTGCCTCTGCTGCCGGATGCCGTTGCGTGTCTCGAGGCCATGGCCAAGCCCCGTGTCGGGCCTTATCTCTTTACCGTCACCAGCGGTGAGACTGGGGCGGGATATGACGCGCTTGGCGGGCTGGTGCAGAAGGTGGCTGCAGCCATGATCCAGGCGGGGGAGTCTGCCCAATTGTTTACGCCGGGAGACATACGCCGCACCGTGGAAACCCGCTTGGCAGCGTTGGGCGTTCCCAAGGAGACTAGGGCTCATCTGCAGTCGCACGGATTGTCCGGCGTGCAGGATCGTCACTACAACGTGCACGACTACGCGGGCGAAAAACTCGGGGCACTGGAGCGTTTGTATCGATTGGCAATTGGCTCGCAGAAAGCAAGCATCACTTCGATAAAGTCTCGCAAGCGGACGTAGTGAAAATCGCACGCAAGAAGCATGCGCATCACGTGTCGTCAAAATGAGCATTCTCAGTTAATTCAGATTCGCCAATTACGGCCGTTTTAAGCCGGATTTCCTGTTCTCTTCAGGATTTTTATGCTTGAGAGAAGGCTGTGCATTTCTGCTTACCTATTATTATTAGATTTGGTGGTAAATCTGCGGGGGAAAACTATCTAAGAAAAGCCACGCCCCAAAGCGTGGCTATTTGTGTAAGGAGTTAATTTTCACGTTCATCGATATCTCTATGGGGAATCCCTCCATCAGAGGCCGATGAAATGGAAGACGATGCATACCGAGATGATCAATCGATTCAGGATTGGTTCAGTGACAACAACAACGGCAGACGCTCATATCGCGCGGTTTGCGAGCGCATCGGGTTGTACCCGAACGGCCAGCCTGGTCAAGCTAGCATCCTGTTGGGGATTGAAGATTTTGTTAATGAGTGCGTGGCAACCGGGTTGCCTGCCTTTCTGATCGAGCAAGTCTCAAAGCGAAAACAGTCGATACACCCATATTCGCTGGCAAGTCACCTTCGGTTCTTTCGCGAATATCTGTCCGTCGTGGATGGCTACCACGACTACTCCGAGCATATCCAGATATTCATTGAAGCGTGCAGATATGCCGGGTTTATCAGCGGGTATTTTCCAGGGCCGATGGTTATTGGTCTTGAATCACCGACGGCGCAGCATTGCGAAGCGATGAATCGCGTTGTTTCCTACATTCGAAATGGATTTTCTCGAACGATTTTCAGTCGGATGGCTGATGACAGGCGCTACCAGTCGTCACTCAAGGAACAGTCGATTACTCGTTATGCATGGGCATTGCGTGAGTACTACTGCCGTTTGAGCGTAGTGCGCCTAGATTTCGGATATAGGGACGAGTGCCAAGGATTCATCACGATAGATCACGTGTACGCGCACATTGATGCCTTGCTGAAGGCCATGGCGAATCGTCATCCAATTTTCGAGCACAAGGTCGGGTACGCATGGTCCATTGAGCAGGGGACTGATGGAAAAGGGTATCACCTCCATGTCGTTGTCTTCTTTCTGGGCTGGGAGGTTCGAGATGACGTTTACAAGTCGCATCAGATCGGCCAGTTCTGGGTGGAAAACATAACGTCTGGTATGGGCACTTACTTCAGTTGCAATGCGAAGAAGGCGGAATACCGCGTCTATCAGGGCACGGGCCTATTCCAGCGCGGTGACTCGGATGGTTGGGAGGATGTGGTGTATTGCTTGTCGTATCTGGTCAAGGATGACGATCAGCACTTACGCATGAGGCCGCGTGGCGCCCGCACATTCTCGACGGGGCGTGCTCCAGACTTGGCGGATAAGCGTGGGAGACCACCTGCGTAGATGAAAACGGCGTTTCGGAAGGGGTTGAGAGCGCTGTGTCTTTCATTCCGCATGGTCAAAAAGTGTAACTAGGTGTTCATCCCTTTTGTCTCGCCAATTCTCACCGGTTCTCATGATGTATCAGGTCGGCGATTCGGTTGTTAGCCTGCCGGAAATTGGCGTTGACGGCCTGCCGGAAAGCGATGACCGTACTGGTCGAGTTCCTGATTTCCAGTGGATGGAACTTCGAGAAACCATGCGATTTCCAGTGGGAGAGAAAATGAAAGCGATCGACAAGTATGGCGGTGTTCCGCCGCCGCCTGGTTGCATCTACGAGGGTACGTTGACCAAAAAGATGCTGTTGTCCCTCCCTGAGGGCGCGATCCTTTTGAGCAATTGTTTCAACTACGACAGGACCCCTGCGCATATGAGGGTCATGCCTCCAAAAGAGCAGATGGAGAAGTCGGTGAACAACGTGATCAACATCGACGGAACCCCATCTGATCGTGGGAAGTCTGCGCCGATATCCAGTCGGGAAGCGATTTGGAGCAGCTTCAGGGCGCTGCGTTTGACTGGTCGGAAGTGTTACGCGTTTAAAGATCGAGCGTCTGCGAAGAATTGGCTCGAGAGTATCGGTAGTTGCTTCCCTGTCACGGCGGCACGCGGTTAGCGGCTGCCTCGAGGTTCGACTTGGTTTTTCAACATACTCACTAGCGAACGGCATGCAAAGTTGATGGGGCAGGACGCCCGGGTTGTACGCCTGCCCATGTGCAGAGAAGCGCCGTTGCAACGGTGAGCTCCATGACGGCGCCTTGCTGTTGCGAACTTTCCCGTACGCATCTTGGGAGAACGTTCGCGAGGTGCTCGCAGTTCAGAAAGATTGGGTTGTAGGGCGACTATCGGCTCGAGCCGTTTCCTCGCATCGAATGGAAGCTACTAGGAATCCGGGGGCGGTCCATCCACTCCCCAAACCCGGGTCAAAATTTCGAGGCAATCAACAGGATGTGAGCATCATCTCCGCACACTTGGCACCGATCACCATGCAGGGTGCGTTGGTGTTTCCGCCAATGAGCGTCGGCATGATGGAGGCATCGGCCACGCGCAATCCGTCGATGCCACGCACACGCAGTTGCGGATCCACGACCGCCATGTCGTCTACTCCCATTCGGCAGGTGCCGGCGGGATGGTAGATGGTCTCTGCGCGTGCGCGGATGTCCGCAATAATGTCCTCTTCCTTCTGCACGCCTGATCCCGGCGCATCTTCCCCACCATTGATCGCAGTGAATGCACGCGAAGCAAACATTCGGCGAACAAGTGCGAATGCTTCAAGCATCGCACGTACATCGTCCGGGTGGCTGAGGTAGTTAGGCTGGATGCGAGGTGCAGCCAGCGGGTCTGCACTGAGCAGTCCGATCTCGCCCCGGCTCTTCGGGCGCAACTGACAGGCGTGGATCGTGCAGCCATAGCCTGGTGTCAGCTCACGTCCGTGGTCGCGCAGAAATGACGGGATGAAATGCAGCTGAATCCCCGGACGATCCGCAGGCTCACCCGGAAGACCAACAAAGCCACCAGCCTCTGATGCGTTGCTCGACAACACGCCTCGGCGCAGAAAGATGAAGCGAAACAGGTCAATACACATCTTTGGAAGCGCTGATAGCGAGAGGCTGATTGCTCTTTTAGATGTCTCACGAATCATCAGCGTGATATCGAGATGGTCCTGAAGATTCTTGCCGACGCCGGGAAGTTCGTGTGCAACGTTTATACCCTGCCGAGAGATCTCTTCCCGCGGGCCGATGCCCGACAACATCAGCAGTTGCGGCGAGTTGATCGCGCCTCCGCAAAGCACGACTTCTCTGGTCGCCTTGATCTGTCGAGTTGCGCCACCCTGCCGGATTTCGATGCCCACTGCGCGCTTGCCGTCAAGCAGAATCCGCGTCGCGTGCGCGCCCGTAAGGATTGTCAGATTGGAGCGTGCCTTTACGGGTGTCAGGAAGGCCTTGGCGCTACTGAATCGGAGACCGTCCTTTTGCGTAACCTGATAAAAGCCAATGCCGTCCTGACGCTCGCCATTAAAATCCGTGTTGACGTGAAAACCACACTCCCGACCGGCATCAATGAAAATCTGCGAAAGCGGATTGACATCGCGGACATCGGCCACGTTGAGATCACCGCCGGTGCCGTGTAACGCGTCGCCACCGCGCTCATTGTTCTCGAGGGCCATGAATAGCGGAAACAAGTCATTCCATGCCCAACCCAAGTTGCCGGCGGCCGCCCACTCGTCGTAATCCGCCGGATTTCCCCGGATGTAAACCATGGCGTTTATCGAGCTGCTGCCGCCCAGCGTTTTGCCGCGGGGCCAATAAAGGCGTCGATGATTCAGGTGTGGTTCTGGTTCTGTGTAGTAGCCCCAGTTGTGCTTGCCTTCGCGGATGAGACCAATGATTCCGAAGGGAATGTGGATCAATGGGCTGGAATCGGCTGGGCCGGCCTCGACAAGGCAGACGGAATGGCCCGCGGCAGTCAGGCGATTGGCGACCACGCAACCGGCGGAACCGGCGCCTACCACGATGTAATCGAACGACGGTGTGTTGGTGCTCATGGGAGTTTCCTGCTCAGCAGGTTGGCGACGACATCACAAATGTCGATCGCCAGCCGTTAGGGTATTTAGATGACTTCAGTAACGTTGGAGTTGTTGAGTCCGGCTGAAACCTTTCGCTGTGAGACGACATACGCCAGGTGTGTCGATGTGTCGTATCCAGACAGAAAAAGGTCGGAATTGAGGATTCATTTCTCGTCTCCAAAATCCGCGTCAATCAATTCTCCGAGGTTCGAATACTGGCTCTCTGCCTTGCCGATCAGAACCTCGGGTTCCTGCAAGTGCGTTCTGGCATCATGCACGTGCACGGCATTTGTTGTGTCGCCTATCATCATGGCGACTTCCATGCCCAGTTCGCACTGCTTGATGGTGGCGTGGCTTGCGAATGCCTCATCAGCCGTGGCGTCTACGCTCGCGAGCGTAGACGCCAACAGCAAGGCCGATATATTTGTTTTCAACGTACGCCCCGTTCGCTTCTATTGCGGAAGTTCGGCAAGTCGAGTTATGTGGTGATCGCGATCTCCGAAGAGCGCCGAGTAATGGGTGACGCGCCGGAAATAGTGTCCAATATCCAGCTCCTCGGTCACGCCTATGCCGCCGTGAATCTGGATTGCTTTCTGCGTCACGGCGACAGCAGAACGACACAAGTAGGCTTTCGCCGTGGAAATTGCCTTCCCACGGGCAATTGGATCGTCCGTATCACCGCGAATACCCGCCATCCAGACCAAGGATTCTGATTGCTGGACTTCGACAAACATGTCGACCAGGTAGTGCTGTATGACCTGCATCGATCCAATCGTTACACCAAACTGTTTGCGAGTGCGTGCGTATTCCAGAGTTTTCTGGAATGCTGCCGACATTGCTCCAAACATATCGGCACAGGCTGCAGCATTGGCAATATCGAGCGCCCGGCCCACGGCAGACATCGCCGCACTGCCGTTCACGAGGATCGCGTTAGCGGGTAGTGAAACGCCATCAAAGTGCACTTCTGCGGCGCGACTGCCGTCGAGGACCCGGTAGCCGGTGATTGTCACGCCGCGGGCGTCTACAGGCACATGAGCGATGACGGGGATGCCGTTGTCATCGCGGGCAGTAACAAGAAATCCGTGCGCACTCGGCGCTGCGAACACCAGGGACTTGCTGCCAGACAGAATCTGGCTACCACCGCTCATCGTCACTCGGGAGCTGATATCCGCAGTGCTGTAGTGGGAGCCATCTTCGTAAGCCGCAAGCGCTACGCGGACGTTCCCGGAAATAATGTCCGCCAGCAGGGCGAGAGCGGCTGGGGTGCCGATGTGCTCAAGCACCTTTCCGGGCAATAGCCCCGCCGTCAGCCAAGGATCGATGGACATGCGCTCACCCATCCGGCGGGAAATCATCAGGACGTCAACCAGCGAACCACCAAATCCACCGACCGACTCGGGAAATGGCGACGCCAGCCAGCCGAGCTCCGTAAGTTGTTGCCAGCGTGCGGCATCAAATCCATGAGAATCCTCAATTGCCGCGCGATAAACATCGAATGGGAACGTGTTCGCGAGGAATCGCGTTGCAGATTCATCGAGCATGCGTTGCTCGTCGGAAAACCTGAAGTCCATCTTCGTATACTCCGGAAAGCCGTTATAGACCGAGAATCATCTTGGCGATGACGTTCTTCTGGATCTCGTTGGTGCCGCCATAGATAGTCGCGGCACGCAGGAAGTTGTAGCGGCGTGTTGATCGATTGAAAGCGGCATTGCCGACCGGGACTTCGTTATCCCATGCCAGCGAGAGATGGCCGCCAAGCTCTACCATCGCCTGGGAAATCGCCTGCTGCAGTTCGGTGCCTTTGATTTTCAGGCCGGAAGACTCTGCGCCGATCGGATTTCCCTGTTCGGTAGCTGCGACGGTTCTGAAGTTGGTGTACTCAAGCGCGGCGAGATCCACTTCGAGTTCTACTACGCGACGACGGGCGACCGGGTCGTCCCAGCGCGTACCACTACCCTGGCGCGTTTCGCGCAACATTTTCTTCAGCCGCTCCACTTCGCACTTCGAATCGGCGACACCCGCGATCGTGGTTCGTTCGTGCGTCAGCAGGAACTTGGCGGTTGTCCAGCCCAGGCCTTCCGATCCGACCAGGTTTTCCACCGGCACACGCACGTCGGTGAAATACACCTCGTTGAGGTGATGATGGCCGTCAATCGAATGAATCGGGCGAATCTCGATTCCCGGTGTCTTCATGTCGATCAGCAGGAACGAGATCCCTTGTTGTGGCTTGACCTTCGGGTCGGTGCGTACGAGGCAGAACATCATGTCGGCCCAGTGCGCCTGGGTCGTCCAGATCTTCTGTCCATTGACGACGTAGTGGTCCCCGTCACGTACAGCGGCTGTTTTCAGCGAGGCGAGGTCGGAACCCGAGTTCGGCTCCGAATAGCCCTGACACCAGAGCGTGTGGCCGGCGGCGATGTTTGCCAGGTACCTTGCCTTCTGCGCGTCGTTGCCGAAGGTGTAGATCACCGGCCCGACCATCGAAACCCCGAACGGGCTGGCGGGTGGCGCGCCAGCGCGGGCACGCTCCAGGTCAAAGATATAGCGCTGGGTGGCGGTCCATCCCGGGCCGCCGTATTGGGCAGGCCAATTCACCGCGAGCCAGCCTTTGGCACCGAGGACCTTCTCCCAGCCCTGCTGCTCTTCCTTGATAGGCATCTCGCCCCTGGCGGAGCGCTGCCGCAACGCCGCAGGGACGTTATCGGCAAACCAGGCCCTCACCTCGCGCTGGAAGTTGAGTTCAGCCTCGTTGAAATCGAGTTGCATCGTCGAGTCCTCTTCGGTATCGGGCAGGAGGGGGTTGACATTTGGTCGGCCGGCCAAGATATTAAACGCATATTTGGCCAATGGGCCAACTGGAATCAGAGATTTTTTACTGGTGAGGAGCTCGGCCATGACCCAGGCGATAAAAATCCAGCCACGCAAGACGGCCTTTGACGTCAGTGATGTGCCGGTCTTCTGGAACGACGGGGACCCGGTTTTAACTCGCTTTTTCGATGCGCTGTCCGTGCATTTTCCGGATGGAGAGCGTTTTTTCATCCAGTCGGTCCGTAACTACGAGGACCGGGTGACGGATCCGGGGCTCAAGGCTGACGTGCGTGCCTTTTTCCGTCAGGAAGCCCAGCACGGGATCGTCCATGACAAGTACAACGCGGTCATGGCAGCCCAGGGGGTCAATGTCGAGAAGATCATCAAGCGCATGAAGGTCGCCCTGGCCCTGACCCAGAAATACATGCCGCCGAAATACCAGTTGGCGATGACAGCCGCCTTCGAGCACATCACGGCCACCCTCGGAGAGGGTTTCATGGACGGCGACGGGGACATGTTCCGCAACGCGCACCCCGCCATGCGGGCGATGTTCATGTGGCACGGGGTGGAGGAAGTCGAGCACAAAGCGGTGGCCTTCGACGTCTATGAGCAGGCGGCAGGTGGCGGCTACGTCACGCGGACTTCGGCGTTGATTCTTGGGACGGCGATGGTCCATGTCATCGTGGGTTCGGTGCTCTGGCACATGCTCAAGGTCGACCGGATGACCGGTAGGCCCTTGCTCATTGCCCAAGGGCTCTATCGCCTGTACGGGCCGAACGGCTTGCTGACGAGGTTGATTCCGGCCTATCTCGCCTGGTTCAAGCCCGGGTTCCACCCTTGGGATACAGGTATTCCCGAGAAGGTCAGCGCATGGCTCACGGAATACGAAAAGGATGAGGACCCCATGAGAGCGTCGTACGTCGTGTTTGGTGATCCGGCTGCCCGGGTGGCTGCCTGACGCCGCACCAAGGCACCTGACTGGACCGGAGGGCTTACAATTTGGCAGTCCGACCGACCAATAAGGAGCAGCACGAAATGAGTACCCGTGAAGTCCCAAGAGCCGACCCGCCTGACCGTGAGCGCATCCTGGCGGTTGCGGCCAGGATGTTCCGCGAGGAGGGCTTTGAGCGAACAGGGCTGCGCGACATCGCTAAAGCCTGTGAGATGTTGCCGGGCAGTCTGCATTACCGGTATCGCGCCAAGGAAGACATCCTGATCGACATGATGCGATTGGCGATTGAACGAACCATACGCTCCATCGTTGATGCAACAGCCACGGTGCAGGATCCGCTGCAGAAATTGCGGGTGGCCGTACGGGCGCATCTCCGCGTGCTCATGTCGGGCGACGACATGGTCTATATCCTGCTTTTTGAATGGCGCGCCATGCGGGGCGAAGCACGCAAGCAAATCATTGCCGAACGTGATCGTTATGAACGCTACTGGGCCACGATGCTGGACGTGATGAGGGTACAGGGTTACCTCAGGCAGGATGTCGATATTGATTTGACCCGACTGATCGGTCTTGGCGCCATCAATTGGGTGGCAACCTGGTACAAGCCGGGGGGGCGCTACAACCTTGAGCAGGTAGGCGAAGCTGTTTGGCAGATGCTGGCACAAGGCGTGCTTGCGCCGAAGTATCAGGTCGAGGCCGCGAAGTTGTGATGCCAGACGCCCCTCATGCCACACAGGTCGGCAGAATTACACATCGCCCTGGCAGACACTGTGCCAGTTCTGCAATCAGGGACCTGATCGAATATCACGGTACAAGCCTGACGGAAGCGATGTGTTTTGGTCTGGGCGCGGGACTGGGAATCACCTACCTTGAGTTGCCGGACGCGCCCGTACCTTTTATGACGCATGTGCGGTCTCTGGGTTATGAAAAGCGTGTCTTCGAGAATCTGGGGGTGTCGTTCGACTGGAGCACATATGGCTCGAAGGGCGATGCTGAAAGTGCACTTGATGAATTGCTTGATAACGGTCGCCCGGCACTGTTGCTGACGGATATTTTTCACTTGCCCTATTTTGGAAGCCGAACGCATTTTCCTGGGCACGCGATCATGGCGTGGCAAAGGGATGCTTCCGGGGAGGGCGTGTTGGTTACTGATACCGAAAGATGCGATCCGATCGTTGTCGCGCGCGAGGCGCTGACGCAGGCGAGATTTTCAAGTCAACAACCTTTCATGCACGATGGAGACCTGTTTGCTCCAGGGTCACTTGATCTTGATATATCGCCCAGCCGCGTAGCGGGCGCTATTCGGCAGAATGCAGGATTGCTTCTGAACGGCGGTGCGCGCAGTGGACTTCCGGCCCTTGAAACATGGATCAATGAACTTCCGCGGTGGCAATCGGAAGGAGATTGGCGCTGGACGACGCGCTTCGCTTACCAGGTGATTGAAAAGCGGGGAACGGGTGGTGGTGGATTCCGGAAGATGTATGCGGAGTTTCTTGATGAAGCTAGTCGAAACGATACGCGAATCAAGGCCCATCAATTGCCATTGCTGATGGAGAACTGCGCAACACAGTGGACAAAGCTTTCGGATGCGCTGAAGGCGGCTTCTGAGAGTGAGTCTTTTCCCACGCTGCGGATTGCAGATGCACTCGTCAACGTTCGGAACGTTGAGATGCGTTACGTCGAAGCGGCACTGTCCTTCTGAACCTTCAAACGCCAGGGCATGACGGGCATGAATGTATTACCGAACTCCGGACCTGAATACACGACCATGGCGAAGGCGTTCTTTGGGAATCACCACCCCTTGTTCAATTCCTTCGGTGTCGAAATCGGGCAGGTTGGCAAGGGGTCTGCCGAGATGAGCATGCCATTTTCCAAAGACCTGGCCGATCATCGCGGTGCATTGCATCGCGGTACGCTGGTGACGTTGCTCGATACAACCTGTGGCCTCGCTATTTTCTCGGCGCTCGGAACGCTCCGGCCTATAGCCACCATCGACCTTCGGGTCGATTTTCTGAGTCGAGTACCCGTAGGCGCGGGTCTACGAGCCGTTGTTGAGTGTGTCGGAAGGACGGACACCGTTGCGTATATCGCCGGGCGTGGATACGCCGACGGCAGCGATGAACCCGTTGCGATGGTTTCAGGTTCCTTTGCGATAGACACCATGGGCCCATCCTTTGACACGCTGCAGGAAAAGGCGACGGCATGAGCAGCAAGTTCGTGGCGACTAATGTAGAAAAGAATGTTGATGTGTCCGTGATTCCTACGGACCCGTTCATTGGGTTTCTCGGTTTTCGGGAGGAGGCCATTGATGGCGATTCGCACTTCCTTCTGGATTTTCGGGAGCAACACCTCGGTAATCCGCTGATACGTACATTTCACGGCGGAATTCTTGCGGCGTTTGGCGAAGTTGTTGCTGCCGTTCACCTCGCGCGTCAGCGCGGTGACGCAGAACTTCCTGAGTGTGCGACGATGACCTTTGATTATCTCAGGCCGGCGTTTGCAGGCACGCTGAACGCAATTCCAAACATCGTCAGGGCAGGGCGCCGCATCACAACGGTTTCCGTTCAGTTGCGCCTTGACGGAAAGCTCGTGTGTATTGGCCGGTTCCTGTTTCCCGTGGGAAATAATGCAGTTGGAGGCGCGTAATGCATCCCATGATTGAATCTCTGGTTGCGGTATATCCCGACGTACCCTTTCAGAAGTTGCTCGGCATACACGTCCTCGAAGTGTCGGAAAACAAAGCGGTTGTGCGGCTACCATTTCGCGGAGATCTGGCGGGTGGTGGCAACGCCTTTCACGGTGGTGCCATCAGTAGTTTGCTGGACCTCACCGGCGCACTCGCGGCCTGGTCTGGCCACGATCCGGGGCGCGGCATGAAGGCATCCACCGTCACGATTACGACCAACTATATTTCTGCGGCGCTTGGGGCAGACGTAATCGCCACGGCCAGGGCGGTGAAGCGCGGCAAGGAACTCATCTTTTGCGAGGTTGTTATTACAGAGGCGGGGACGGAGAAGCTTGTGGCAAATGGAAGCATGATTTATCGCATCGCCTGAATACTCGTCATCCCTTTTACCGGCCAATGCAGGTATCACGTATGTCAAATACTTCAATGGGCTGGAATTCAATTCTTCGCCAGGCGACGAATTGGGTGGTGGCAGCAATGATGCTGACTTCAGCTTCTGCATGGGCCGCGGAGGAGTGGAGTAAGGTTGCAGTTGCTCGCAGTCCCAGTGAAGTTTCCGTTTGGACGCGATATGTGTCCGGACAGCAAATGAAGCAGTTTCGTGGGGAAACTCATGCGGAGGCATCTCTTGCAAGTGCATTGGCACTGATTCAGGACATGGACGCAATGCCATCCTGGCTATACCGTACCGGTGCAAGAATGCGCGGATATTGAAACGTGACGATTATCGGGAGCTCTATGTATATCTGACGTTTTCCGGGATATGGCCGCTTCAGGACCGGGATGCCGTTATCAGGATACTTCCCGCTTACGATGCAGCGTCAGGAAGCATCACGTTGACGGGGAGCGCAGCGCCAAAATATCTTCCGCCTATGCCTGATATGGTCAGGGTGCCTGCAATCGCGGCTAACTTTGTGTTCGAGCCAAAACAGAACAATACGATTCGCCTCGAGTTGACAGGCCACTTTGATCCCGGTGGTGTGGTGCCGATCTGGATCGCAAATCTCGTGGTTACCATCCTGCCGAAGTACTCTCTCACTGAAATGAGAGAGATTCTTGAAGGTGATTATTACCGCAGCACAGACCGACTCGCCTTGGGTGACGAAACGATCCGGGAGGTTCGGGCAGGACGCTGACCATCAAGAATCCAGGGTTTGGACGATTACGCAGGACACACGATCCACTGTCGGGCTGCAGATATGGGTGACTTCATCGCCAGGCCAGTGCGTATCGGCCAGTTGGTTTCTGTTTTGACACGGTGGCTCCCGACAAACTGACTACTTGATGGGTTTCGGCCTGAAATGACAGGCGGATGGCCCTTTATGCGATCCTTGTTGGTTGGCCGGCCAACTAATGTCTGGTTGTACAGTAATCGCCTGAGTGGCGTCAGAAAAATGCGGGGCCGCAATGAATCCCGAGCAGGCATTCCTGAAAGAAGTGGGCAGTGCATATCTGTCTGCTGCGATGGCTCCCGATGTGGAGGCACTACGTGACTGGCGTCCGAGTGGCGTGGTCTGGCCCTTTGTCCGTGAACTGCAGAGCCGTGTGGTCGGGTTGGGAAAGCGTAGTGCCATGATCGACGGCCATCGGTTCGTTTGGCTCGAAGGCGGCAATCCGCAGGGAACGCCGGTTGTGCTGTTGCATGGCTTTGGTGCAAGCAAGGAAAACTGGCTGCCCTTACTGCCGCTGCTGGCGCGTCGTCATCGCCTCTTTGTCCCGGACCTGCCGGGCTGGGGAGAGAGTCATTTTCGCTTTGGCAACGCCTACGGCATTGATCACCAGGTGGAGCGCATCGCCCACTGGATTGTTCACCATGTACCTCACGGCGTTCATCTAGTCGGCAGTTCGATGGGAGGCGCAATTGCGGGTTTTATCGCTGCACGGCACCCGGAACTCATATCCACGTTGACGCTGATGAACGCGGCCGGCGTGAGGGGCTCCCAGGCAAGTGAATTCGAGGAGGGATTGCTGAAAGGCAAAAACTCGCTGATCGCTCAAAACCTGGGTGACGTATTCCGGTTAATTACCATCGTTACCGAACGCAACCGTCACTTGCTGGCAGCGACGCTCGGCCCGGTAATGTCCGCGATGATGCTTCCCCGCCGGGATGTGAACACACACATGTTTCATCAGTTGATTGAGCATGCGCCGCAGGAAGCATTGCCGGGTATGACTTCCGTGCAAGCGCCAACTTTGGTGTTGTGGGGTGAGCAGGATCGAGTCATCCACGTCTCCTGCGCCGACACGTATCAGCAACTGATACCGCATGCGCAAGTGAAACGATTACGTGGCATCGGTCACCTTCCCATGGTGGAGGCACCCGTTCTCACGGCGCGCTACCTGCGTCGATTTTGGCGGCAACATCCTGCGGGTGTGCCGCAGACACGTGTCGCATGAACATTTTTAATGAGGAGGTTAACACGTGAGTCAAGTAGCTACTGCTTCGCGTCAAAGGAAATTATCAGGCGCAACTGTCGGGATCCCGCCGCGACAGATGGATTTCCGCATGCCGGAAACAGCGCCGCGATATTTCTATGGCAATAACGCAACGGCGACGTTGTTCTTTGCAATGCTATCCGGATTCTTTCCACCCGGGGAGCGTTTCTTCATGGAGTCGGTTCGCCGATTCCGTGACCAGGTCACCGATGAGAAACTGAAAGCTGAAATATCCGGCTTCATGGGTCAGGAGGCGATACACGGTCGTGAGCATGACCGCCTTAATGAAATGCTGGCCGAGCGCGGCTTCGACATGAAAATCCCCGAACTCACGGTGAAGGTCGGGTTGATGGTGCTGGAGCGGATGCCGGCCAGTACGCAGCTCGCGGCGACCACCTTCATGGAGCATTTCACCGCTTTGCTTGCCGAGCGACTTCTGGATGACGACGATTTCCGTAATCTTGCCGATCCAGAAATGATCAAGATATGGCAGTGGCACGCGCTTGAGGAGCTCGAGCACAAGGCGGTTGCCTACGACGTCTACGAGCTTGTTGGAAACAGTCAGCGTGAACGTTTGATCGCATTTGCCACATCGACGGCTGTACTTCTGCCGATGGTTGCTGTCAGTTGGGGTTGGATGCTGGCCAAGGATGGGAAGTTGGGCAGCGTGCGGGACAACATTCGTGGGTTGAACATGCTCTTCGGGCGAGAGGGTTTTGTGACCAGGATCCTTCCAAGGATGCCTTTGTATGGCCGCAGGGGCTTCCATCCGAAAAAGCACGACACCCGGGCTCTAGAACAGAGGTGGCGCGAAAAGCTGTTCGGGGAGAACGGCCAATTGGTGGCGGAATTCACCAATCGCAAAGCAATTTCTGCCTCTCTTCACTGAGCCAGCCGACTTAAGTTCAGGCCGTGATGATCCGCAGGCAGGAGGGCGGGTATCGGTTAGAAATCACCGAGGCGTGCCTCCCATCGCAGCCATCATGGCCGGGTATCTGCGCGAATACTCTCCGAAAAGTATCTCCGGATCCAGATCGCTCATTGGCTCATGATAGCGAAGGTATTCCATCCTGAGCTTGCCTTGCGAGATTCCCATTTCCTGAAATATCGCGTCATGCTCACCATCGAACTCCAGTGTAGGCGAGTTCATTTTTTCACATAACTCCCGATTGAACGCGGGGGTCAGTTTCACCCAGCGTTCAGCAAGGTAGAAATCCGCATAGCCGTGGTAGTAGAAAACATCTGTGCCCATCAGCTGAGTTAATTGTGGGCTGCTGAAATGGTTGCGGACATCCGCGAAACCCAATCGGGTCGGTATGCCGGCAGCTCGCCCGACGGCAGCCAGCAATACCGCCTTGCCAACGCAGTAGCTTCGACCCTGGGCGAGGATATGGCTGGCGCGCAAACTGTCCGGATTCAGACTGCAGGTGTACGGGTCATAACGGATTCCGTCACGCACGGCGTAGTATAACGCGATGGCGCGCTGGCGATCGTCATTGGCCCCGGCACATGCCTTGTCGGAAAAGGCACGTACAGTGGCGTCATCGTGATCGAGATAGTGAGTAGCCCTTAGGTATTCATGTGTGTTCATCGGAAGCCCTGTCCCAGTCTCCTGCACAACTCAATATGATTTCGGCAAACCCAGTACATGCTCACCAATGTAGTTGAGCAGCATTTCGTTGTTGATGGGCGCGACTTCCATCAGGCGGATCATTGGCCAGAGTGAAATGATGTCGTAGTCGCGATCGAAGGCGTAGCCGCCATGGGTCTGTATGGCAGCTTCGATAGCCGCCTTTGCGGCGCGTGAGGCGAGCAGCTTGGCCATGTTGGCATGTGCGCCGGCGTCCTCGCCGGCATCGAAGCGCTCGGCAGCGCTGTAAGTCATCAGGCGCGCCGCCTCAAGCTCTGCCTTTGCCAGCGCCATCGGGTGTTGCAGTGCCTGATAACTACCGATTGGTTTGCCGAATGGCTTCCTGTCCAGCGAGTACGCAACGGATTTTTTCAAAACGTACTCGCCCAGTCCAAGAGCTGCCGATGCGGCCAGCAATCGCTCGGCGTTGAGACCCTCAAACATCAGACGTGCGCCTTTGCCAGCTTCGCCAATGAGGGCGTCTGCCGGCAGGCGTACGTTATCAAAAAACACCATGTACTGACGCTCGGCAGTTTCAACCTGGATGTTAAGCAGTTGCAACGTGATGCCGGGCGATTTCATGTCGATAACAAACAATGACATTCCCTCGGTGCGGTGTTTCACCTCAGACGTTTTCTGCGTCCGCGCAATCACCAGCATGTAGTCTGCATCTCGTGCGCCAGAGATGAACACCTTCTGACCATTCAACAGCCAACCGTCGTTGTCGCGGGCGGCAAAGGTTGTCATGTTGAAGCTGTTGGTTCCTGCGTTTGGCTCGGTGATGGCAAAACACAATTTCGTTGAGCCGTCACAGGTTGGCGTAACGAAACGACGAATCTGGTCGGCAGTGCCATGCCGGATGACCGGCACGCGTCCCAAGCCAGTCACCACAAGAAACAGCGTAGGTACTCCACCCAACGCCAGAGCCTCGCCAAGCGCGACAATCTCGACAACACCTCCGCCACTGCCACCATATTCTTCCGGCACCGACAGGCCGAGCAGGCCGTACTCGCCCATGGCCAGCCACATCTCTTCGGGGAAGCGATCACCTTTGATGCAATCGAGAATATAGGAGCGGGGAAACCGTTCGGAAACGCCCCGGGTTGCTTCATGGACCATCCGAATACGGGATGCCAGCGGCTCGGTTGCGGATGCATTCATGGTGGGCATATTCATCACGTTATTCCGTTAATGACAAATGTCGGTGTGTTCCACTCGTTGTCTGAGCCGGGATTCATGCTCTCGCAGAGTGAGTTGAAGCGGTACGGCGTCTTTTTGCCGGCGCTTTTAACCGTGGTGGATTGGAAAACGTCATCACGCCATCTTCGATGCCGCGGTAACGCAGCGCGGCGAGGTCCAGCGCGTAGTTCATGTACAGGCGCCACGGCGCTTTGTTTCCCTGCTGGGGAATCTTGTCGATGGCGCGCTGGATGTAACCAGACTGCATGTTGACGAATGGCTCAATGCTGACATCCGGGTCATGATTTACTGGCGTGCACTGTCGCAGACGCCTTGCGTCCATATGCTTGAGTAACCGGCAGATGTATTCGGACGAAATATCTGCTTTGAGCGTCCAGCTCGCGTTGGTGTATCCGAAGATCATCGCCAGGTTAGGGACATCCTGGAACATTAGTCCCTTGTAGTACATTTTCTTCGAGATATCGACGGGCTGCGCATCAACGGAAATTTCCATGCCGCCCATCATCTGCAGGTCGAGACCCGTGGCAGTCACGATGATGTCCGCCTCCAGTTCAATCCCCGACTTCAACTTGATCCCGTTTTTTGTAAAGGCGTCTATATGGTCCGTGACGACCGATGCCTTTCCACTGCGGATGACCTTGAAAAAGTCTCCGTCCGGGACTGCGCACAGTCGCTCATCCCAGGGGTTGTAACTCGGGGTGAAGTGCTTCATGTCGTAACCCGCGCCAAGCCGGTTGCGCATATGCGCGAGCAACAACCGGCGAATGGGTTTCGGCTTCGCCTTCGAGAGGTTGAAAAAGCCCAAGGTGAGCCAGACGTTTTTTGCGCGCGTGATGCGGTAAACGATTTTTTCAGGGAGGAACCGGCGCAGGTTGCTGGCGATGGGATCCCGTT
Organism: uncultured Pseudomonadales bacterium; assembly: GCA_964574995.1. Lineage (GTDB taxonomy): Bacteria > Pseudomonadota > Gammaproteobacteria > Pseudomonadales > JADFDG01 > JADFDG01. Next base: position 317,806 of record CAZNPF010000001.1, read on the forward strand.
CCGGGATTGACACCATATAGGTTGGCGACCGCTGCAGCATGGTCACGTGCGCTGCCTTGTCGGTCATCGCGGGAACCAGCGTTACGGCTGTGGCGCCGCTGCCAATAACCACTACACGCTTGCCGCTGTAATCAAGTCCTTCTGGCCAGTGTTGGGGGTGGACAACTTTCCCCTTGAAGCGTTTCCGGCCCTCGAAATGTGGCGTGTAGCCGGCGTCGTACTTGTAGTAGCCGGTGCACATCAGCAGGAAATTGCAGGTGAACGTTATGGACTTGCCGCTGGCAACGCGTTGCGCCTCCACTGTCCATGTGGCGGTTGCCGTTGACCAGGATGAGCGCACTACTCTTATCCCGAAGCGAATTTTTCTATCGATGCCACTTTCCCGCGCTGTATCCCGGACATATTCGCGGATGGAATGTCCGTCGGTAATCGACTTGTCGCTGGTCCATGGCCTGAATGAATAGCCAAGGGTGTACATGTCGGAATCCGAGCGGACGCCTGGGTAACGAAACAAATCCCAGGTACCACCGATTGCGTCCCGGCTTTCGAGAATGGCGAATTTCTTGTCAGGACATTGGTCCTGAAGGTGCCATGCGGCACCAATTCCCGAGAGGCCGGCACCAACGATCAGCACATCGACATGTTCAACAGCCATGAAAGTATCCGTACGGGTTGGCGTAATGCCCCTCATGGGTGATTGCCCAAGAGGGGTGCATCTGTCACGTAATCAAGGTCCGAGACCGGTCATGCCGTTCCATACCGTTGTCAGCAACGCCTTTACCTGCAAAGGGATCAGCTTGCCGCACAAAAATATATTGTCATGACAAAATCCCATTCGTTGTTGAATCCGGATTTCACTCTACTCACGCTCACCCGCTATACATCGCGGGTCTCCCATGTGTACGAATCGGCGTGACCATTTCGACACGCTGTCACATTGTTTCCATCTAGTCCGAAGCCACATGCTTCATGGTCCTCGCCAGCCTCTCGCTGTACAGCTCAGCAGCCGATCGCTCGATCGCTCTGTGGCCCTCTGCCAGGAGGACGGGGTCGACAAGACGGCGAAGTTTCTGGATGAGTTCCGCAATGCGCGGCATGTCTTCCGCAGGCGGTATGCGATTGCCATAGCTGTCGATCGCCTTGGCCAGTCGCCAGGTGACGTCGTCCGCGGTTCTCTCCATGTTTGTACGCAATCGATCGGCAAGGTCCAGCAGATCGGACAGTTCAATGCCAGAGCGAACAATGTCTGCTGCAGCCTCCAATATCAGAATATTGCCAACCCGATAGCGCGCCCCTTCGGGAGTAATAAATTCGAGATTGATCGCTCGTTCGAGAAGCCCGCGCGGCAACCGCTTCAATCCGAAAAGCTTCAGCAACTGCGCACGCGTTATTGTGGCGGGAGACGAGGGCGATGAGCTGAGCGGTGCAGTAATCGCAGTGTCAAGTCCAATCAACTCACGTACATCGCGTCCGCTTTCTGCTGCGTCTATAAGCTCACCGATACTGTGAAGGCTGTAGCCGCGTGCCTGCAGGCGAAGCACCAGGCGAAGCCGATAGAGGTGAGCGTCGCCATAGACAGCGATCCGCCCCCTTTTTGCTGGCGGAGGAATAACCCCACGGTCCTGGAACGCGCGCAGGTTTCGTACAGTGGTTCCTGCAACTTCGGCCAACTCCTCCACGGACCACCCGACGGCGTTCGTCGCAGATAAGTCTTTATCACCTGTGACCTTGCGCCCTGCTCGTAATGCAGCCATCGCTTTCTCCCTATACCCGGAAAAGCGCAGTCTGCCACGGGCATTCGCAAGACGTCATGCGACGGCCCGCGCACGCATGATCTCGTCGGCCTTACCGAGCAGGTGCCGCGTATCATGCTGCCAAGGGTGGTAATCAGGTCTGTATCCGCTGAGGTATGGACCAATCCAACGCTTTAGGATTCCAGGCTTGCCAAAAAGCATCTGGTAAAGCGCCCGCATGCCTTCCCGATCGTTGCGCAAGGAGCGGTCCTGTACGACCAGGAAGGAATAAAAAATGAGAACGGAAGCCCAGAACGCAACGGTGATCGCAGCCGTCGTCGACGTTCGTAGCGCGTATGCCTTTATTCCCGTACCCATGACTGCCTGATACACGTCATGCGATACCGCCTTGTGCTCGACCTCCTCCTCTCCATGCCAGCGCCACAGATCCTGGAAAGGCTGCTCTGCCCGGTCGAGGACGCCGGTTCCGAGCAGTGCTGCGTCGGCCAGACATCCGGTAAGGTGTTCGGCTGCCGCAGTGCAGGCGGCCATCATCTGCGGCGAGAGATTCTTTGAGCCACTGTTGATGAAATCAACAACGATGGCGTCAATCAGGCGTGCGCCGAAGTAGGCGTTCTTGACGCCCTCGTTGTATTGGACATGCTCCCGCGCATGAATGGCTTCCTGCGCGATCAGCCCATTGATCTCTTCCAGCAATTGCGGATCGGTAATCAGGCCGCTATCACGTGCATTCCTGACAGTGGCAATGACAAACATTTCCGCAGAAGGCAGATACAGGGAAAGCAGGTTGAAGAACAATGTTGCATGGGCACCATCCTTGTGCCAGAGCCTGAATTGCCCTCTCTGCGTTCGCGGCAGTGTGAACTTGATGTTTCTCTTGACTGGTATCATTTTCTTCTCCGGCCATTAATTATTGTCAGTTGACAGCCTTTGCCTTTCCTTCCCAATGAGGCTTCCGCAATTCGTTTTTCAATATCTTTCCTGCACCGCTGACGGGCAATGGATCCAGACGTATTTCCACGCTTCGCGGAAGCTTGTATCCGGCAATCAGATTGCGGCAATGCTCGACGATGTCCGCAGGAGTAACCGAAATGCCGGTTTTCGGTACGACAATGGCGTGAACTGCCTCACCCCATTGCTCGCTGGGTATGCCGATAACTGCGCATTCCTGTACCGCTGCATGTTTGTAGATCGCTCCCTCGACTTCCACCGAGAAGACGTTTTCGCCACCACTGATCACCATGTCTTTGGCACGGTCGACAATGAACACGAATCCGTCGTCATCCATGTAGCCAAGATCACCGGTGTGCAGCCAGCCATTGCGCAACGTTTCCCGTGTCTGCTGCTCAAGGCGCCAGTATCCGCGCATCACGTTGAGTCCCCGTGCACACACCTCGCCGACGGTGCCGCGCGAAACTTCGTTGTCGTCTTGATCAAGCACGGCAACGTCGACGCCCAGTGCTGGTCGTCCGGCGCTGCGCAACTTTGTGCCACCGGTGACGTGGTGCTCTGGGGCAAGCGCCGTGATAATTGGCGATGCTTCCGTCTGGCCGTAGCCTTGGGTAAAGCGCACGGCCGGCATTTGCCGCATGGCTTCAACGAGCACGGCCTCCGGCATCGGTGATGCGCCATAAAGCAGGCGCCTCATGCTGGATGTGTCGTGTGCCGCAATCTTCCCGGACGACACCAGCAGGTTGACCATGGTTGGTACGAGCAGCGTGTGGGTGACGCGTTCACGCTGTATTGCACCGAGCACGGCATCCACATCGAATCGCGCCACGGCGCAGTGCGTGGCGCCGGCCATGGTTACCGCAAAAGTGCTCGCCATGTCGGCCAGATGAAACATGGGCCCTGCGTGAAGATAGACAGACGAATCGTCATAGCCCATGACAGGAACAACATTGAGCGCGTTGTAGACAAGATTGTCATGGGACAGCATGACGCCTTTCGATTTTCCGGTTGTTCCCCCGGTATAGAACAACCCCGCCAAACGATCTCCACCCGCGTTGGCGTCGCGGACTGGTGCCGTTCCGGAAATCAGCGCTTCGTAGTTCAGACAGCCATCCGGGGTCTGGCCTTCGCCCATGTACACCACCTGCCGCACCGTACTGAGCAGTGGTTTCAGTTTCGGCAACAGCGCCGCAAAGGTGTCATCAACCAACAGAACACGGCTTTCGGAATCTTCCAGTGTGTAGGCAATCTCGGGTGCCGCGAGACGTATGTTGACCGGATTGGCGGCTGCCCCTGCCCAGGCGACCGCATAAAAATACTCAACGTAGCGGTCACTGTTCAGCGACAGTATGGCGATGCGATCGTCATCGGAGATTCCCAGAGCGCGAAACGCGCCGGCCAGCCGTGATACGCGCTGTTCAAATTGCTGCCAGGTTTGCCGGCGGGATCCAAAGACGGTGGCCGTTTTATTGCCTCGCGTCTGAACTGCGCGGCGTAGTGTCTGGGTGATATACATGTTGTTCCCTATCTAGGGCTTCGAAGTCGGTATTCGACAATATGCCGACACCTCAATTCAGGTCTCGCGCCAGCTTGGCAAGACCGTGGGAAATACCGGCACTCAGCACCTTGCTGATCAGTGTTCCCACGAGTGGTGGCGCATCAAAACTAATGCTCCAGTTCACCTCGGTCCCGCTGGCGCTTTCGGAAAAGCTGACGTGCCCTCGGTGATTCCGCAGCGGCGCCCCGCCCTTGGTTATCCGGTAATCAATGGACCTGTCCACTTCGACAGCAGTCACGGTTTCCTCGGTGATCAGCGGCCAAACTCCCAATGCTCTGACCGAACCGACGCCGTTGGCATGGTCGCTTCCGTCACAAACTCGGCGGACCGGTACGCCGAGCACCTTGCCGAGATTATTGTGATCCGAGAGTGCCCCGAACACTGCACGAGCAGGGACTCTGAACTGATGCCTAACAGACAGGTTTTGCGACGCCATAAATATATTCCTGTGAAAATTGATTTGTTCGCTTTCAGCGTTTGGCCATAGCCTTGGTGAATCGGTAGTTTTCCATGGGCAAATGCTTTGCCCGCCACAGCATTTCCACCGACGTGGATGGACGCAGCATCGGTGCATCGCCATGCTTGTCGAAGTAATAGCTGTTTGAAAGTGAACAGTTGTGGTTCAGAAAGACGGTGCTTTTTTGTCTGCGTTGAATGTCCGCGAAATAATTGTCGTGCACATCTTGCCGTACTTCAACGCATGTTGCCTTGCGCTTGAGCGCCTCCGTGATGCAGCGCACGGCATGAATGGCGTTGCCCTCAGCCATCTTGAAATAGGATGTGCCGATCAGCGCGTATGGCCCGAGCATGACGTAGAAGTTGGGAAAGCCAGGCACTGTCAGCCCTTCGTAGGCCTGATAGCGGTTCTCTTCCCAGAACGAGCCCAACTCCTGCCCCTTCCGCCCAACGACTTCGTAGGAGGGCAGGTTGCCCTTCTCGAACACCCGGTATCCCGTCGCCAGGATCAGCACATCGATGTCGCGCTCAACCCCGTCACGGGTCCTGATGCCACTGGCCGTGACCCGCTCGATCGGCGTAGTAACGAGGTCGGTATTTTCCCGCGAAAAAATCCGGAAATATTCGTTCGAGAATGAAGGTCTCTTGCATCCAAAGCCGTATTTTGGCGTCAGCTTTTCCCACAGGTCTGGTCGGCCCGGTAATTGCTCTTTCATGTTGCGGATGCCGGCCTCCTCGCAACGGCGCACAAGCCACGGCGCTTGCCTGTAGTAGATGGCGGAAATGACCATCAGTGATTCGCTCACGATATCGGTGCCGGCGCGTACCGCGCGCTGTGCCCCCGGTAATAGTCGGAATGCACTCTTCAGCCAGCCCGGCAGTGTGCGGTCCGGCTTCTTCAGCAACCATATGGGCGTGCGTTGATAGACATCGAGCCGGGCCACCTTTGGCGCAATCTCCGGCAGCAACTGCACAGCCGTCGCGCCTGTTCCGATCACGGCGACGCGCTTGCCTTTGAGGTCCACGCTGTCATCCCAGTGACCGGTATGAATGATCTTTCCCTTGAAATCCCCGATGCCGTCGATATCGGGCATCTTCGGGGAAATCAAACCTCCAGTCGCCGAAACAAGATGGCGCGCCGTAATGACATCGCCGGAGTCCGTCTCGACTCGCCAGCAGTGGTCCTGTTCGTCAAATTCGGCACGGTGAACGCTCACCCCGAAGCGGATGTGCGGGTAGATACCATACTTCGCCGCGACGCGTTCCGTGTATTTCTGCAGTTCGCTACCCGGGGCAAACACGCGTGACCAGTTCGGATTCTGTTCGAACGAATACGAATATGTAAACGACGTGATATCAACCGCGATGCCGGGATAGCGGTTGTCGCGCCAGGTGCCACCAACCTGCGCAGCTCGCTCGAGAATGACGAATGATTGAACGCCTTCCTCCATCAGCCGAATGGCAATTCCCAGACCTGAAATTCCGGCGCCTATGATCACCACCTCATGGTCCGGGTGTTCCACCTTTGTGCGGTGTGTCGCGCCTTTCTGTGGTTTGGCGACGGCAATGTTCATGCCTGTGTCTCCGTGCGGTTGTTGTGGTGCCTGTCTGTTTTCCGGAGGGTCGTGGTCTTTTTCGAGAGCGTCGTGTTCTTTGCTTCACCAGCATGCCTGCCAACGAAGTGGACGATGGCGTGCATGTCCTGTTTCGCCTCCGGCAGAAAAAGGTGAAATATCGGCCAGACGTGTGGCATGTCCGGCCGCGACAACAGCTCCACCGGCACGCCGGCCTGGCGCGCGGTGTGAGCAACACGATAGGCATCGTCACGAAGACATTCCTGTTCGCTCACGGTCACCATCAGTGGCGGGAAACCGGCATAGTTACCGCGACACGGTGAAGCATAGGGGTGCGAGGGATCCGCACCTGCAAGGTAGATATCAACCGCCATATCGATCATTGCCTTCGACAACATCGCATCGCTGGCGCTGTTTGCGGTTAGCGCCATCAGAGTGCCGGTCGCGTCTGCTCCCGGAGAAAGTGCAATTGCGCAGGCGGGCATCGGCAGATCGGCGTCGCGGGCGCGCAATAGCGTTACCAGTGTGAGATTTCCCCCTGCGGAATCCCCGGCGAGAACAAGGGGATGCTTACCATCGAGTTCCGCCGACAATTGCTGGTAAACCAGAAATGAGTCGTCCGTCGCGGCGGGGTAGGGGTGCTCCGGGGCCAGTCGGTAATCAGCGAGGAACACCCTGGCGCGCAGCCGCTTCGCAAGTTCGCCGCAGAACGTGTGGTAGGTCGCGAGTTTGCCGCCTATGAACGCACCACCATGCAGGTAAAGCAGCGTCATTTGCGGGTTATTGACTTCAAGCCATTCGCCCGCGACACCTGCCACGCTACCTGACCGCGCGCGAACACCGGCAGGCAAAGGGCTTGGAAACAGCCGAGTATCCATCGCGCTGCGCAGGTGCCGTACAAGATGGTCTCTGGATTCCATCTCGCGCTTGACCCGCATGCGCAGGAAGAATTTCAGTGTGTGAGCCTGCAGGGACGCCATCAGGGTGCCACCAGCCGGTAGGCTTCGCCCAGACTGCGCGCGTAAATGCGTGGCGCGATCCGCTTGAACATCCAGGCAATGCGACCGTCAATCTGCGGCAGCATGTAGAGTTGCCCCTTGTCGAGTGCGTCGAGTGTCTTGCGCGCCACCTCGTCGCTGTCAGTCAGCGCAAATTTTGTCATCGCCGACTTTGCAAATTCCGCACGGTATGCGGGGAGCTTTCCGTCGTTGACAATGTTGGTCGGGACGACCGTCGGGCACAGGACGGTGACCTTGACACCTGTACCCGTCAACTCCGAAGACAGGGTTTCCGACAACGACATGACCCCGGCCTTGGTCACGTTGTAGGTGCTCATTTCCGGTGCCGCCGCGAATCCGGCCGCAGACGCGACATTGATGATTCCACCGTAGCCCAGCGCCTTGAGGCGAGGCGCAAAAAAATGGCAGCCATGGATAACGCCCCACAGGTTGACATTCATGCACCAGTGCCATTCTTCCAGCGTGACGTCGCCGATTTGTCCACCGAGTCCGACGCCGGCGTTGTTGACGACCAATGTCACAGGACGGCCGAGCAGAGCTTCTGATTTATCCGCAAGCTCGGACATCTGGCTGGCATTGCCAACGTCACAGGTATAGGCCACGGCATGTGCGCCAAGTTTTTTCAGGGATTCCGCCGTTTCTTCCGCACGCTCCTTGCGGAGATCAACGCACAGAACGGCGCCTCCTCTACGTGCGATTTCATAGGCGAAACTCCGTCCAATGCCACTTCCTGCGCCGGTGACGACTGCCGCAGATCCGCTGGACAAATTCTTTGCTTTCTTCGTCATTTCGCTGTCCTTCCTGTCAAGCACTCTGCAATGTCAGCTGTGGTCTATTCGCAGGCGCATTGCTGCGCTTGCGCTGCCAGGCGCGCAAAGCCTGAAATGCCTTGTGCGTATCGTTGGTCTTGTCGTAGGCGCGCTTCCAGACGTGTATCACTTCCCTGTTGTCGTCATCCCACGGATGGAAATCCGGCATGAAATAGGGAACGTAATGTGACTTGATGATTCGTGTGAGGATTCCGGGATTTCCGAACAAGACGTTGCTCATGCGCAGAGCTGACCGCCAGTTGGTCAATTGGCGGTCCTTGTAGAGGAGGTAGCCGTGATTGCCGATCATGATCGGAAAGCCGATGGCTGTGGCGAGCACCATGCCGCCGACACGCTTTGCGTAACCCTTTATGCCGCCACCGCTGGCTGCAACAAAGACATCAAAACTAACGCCCTTGTGTTCGGTCTCTTCAACAAAGTGCCAATAGAGCATCGCCCGAAGTTCCGGGTCTGTTTCGTCGAAAAGCTCTGGGTTTTCGAGCATCACCGAGGAAATGACCGCAGTGAAGTGCTCAAACGCCGCAGCTATCGAGCTCTGCATGTCATGGCTGAGCCGATCCTGCATCTGGACGCGCAGCTTGGTGAATATGGCTTCCACCTTGTCGATGGGTACGCCCTGTGCGACGCACGCCGCGTTCATTTCATCGTGTTCGCGCGCGTGAATCCTCTCCTGGCGGCAAAAATTGATCGCTGCCTGGCGAACCTCCGGATCCTTCAGGTTATCCAGTTGAACACGTGCCGAATTCATTACCCACCGCTCGCCATCCGGAACTGCAGCGAGGATTCCGTTCATCCAGTGGGTGACCCAGGGATCGCCATTGAACCAGTGGCGAGCCACCGTATCGGTGTTCATCTTGAAGTGAAGGTCACGCGGAACCACTTCTTCGTAGCCAATCTTTCTTCCTGCAGCTGACATGTCCCACCCCCTGAGGTTTTAGCCCTTCGTATTCCCTGCATCGGCACTGATCGGCCCGCCGCTTTGTTATTTGGCTGGCCGACCGACCAAGACCGCGAGCGTGCAAAAGCCTTGGTAGAGCATTCGAATGCAAGGTCCTGAGTCTTCCTCTCTCCAGAGCGATGTTGATCCTCGCTCCCGTGTTCCCGTCAGTTACACGAAATAACGGTTACACGATGCCATGTAACTATTGGAATTGCGGAGTGTCAAGGTCCGCACAGGTCGTTTGCAGCGGGAATTTCGCAGCATACGTGGAAGGGGTTGCATCCGCGACATCAAGAATCGTGCAGGAAACCAAGTACGGCATCGGCGAAAACATCATTCCGATCTCCTGCAACCATATGCCCTGCGTCGGCGATGTCCACCGCACGGGCGTGCGGAATGAGTTCCTGCAACTCGCGTGCGCCCTCGGGGCTTACAACGTCGCTGCCCGCACCGCGTACGAGCAAGGTCGGAATGCGGACCCCTCGCGCAGCAGCCAGTCGCCGCTCGAGATCGGGAAATTCACCGCCGGACTCCCGCCGCGCCGCTTCACCGAGGAAGCGTGGATCCCAGTGCCAGCGGTATCGCCCATCTTCACCTTGCCGGAGATTCTTCTTCAGCCCGCCCAGGTCTTTCGGGGGTGGGCGATGCGGGTTGTAGGCGGCAATCGCGTCACGAACTTCCTCCAGCGACGCAAAGCCATCCGGGCGGGCACCCATGAACGCAATGATGCGCTGCACACCAGCGCGTTCGACACGCGGCGCGATATCGACCAGGACCAGTTTGCTGGCGGCAGGTACGCGGCCCTCACCAACGGCGATCATTGCCGCGATACCACCCATTGATGCACCCACCAGCGCCGGAGTGCCACCGACCTGGTCAACTACGCACTGCAGGTCCGCGGACATTGCGTCGAGACTGTAATCCCCGCTTTGAGACCAGTCGCTGTCGCCGTGCCCGCGCATGTCCAGGGTAATTGCACAGAATCCTGCCCGGGCCACGCGTTCCGCCGCACCCGCCCATGCGTGTCGGGTCTGTCCCCCGCCATGCAGCAACAAAACACTGGGCGCATCGGAATTTCCTCGCCGTTCTCCCACGATGCGAACACCGGCATCTCCGGCGAAATGCAGGATTGCCGACGGTGACGAATAATCGCCAACGACAGATTTGATGATGGAATCGTCGGCACGAGTATCCATGCCGGACTCAGGCATACACGGTTGCATCGTATTTCTCCGGCTTGAAATGCTTGGCGGCAAAGACATATTCCGAGGCAAGGCCCGGGAAAAGCGTGTGATTCTCGCCGTGCTCATCCAGATACCAGCTGCGGCATCCGGAAGTCCAGGAGGTATGCTTCATGCGTGCCTGAAGTTTTTCGTGCCACGCGTCCTGTACCGGCTTGCGAACGTTGAGATAGCGCAGATTCTTCCCAAGCAGTGTTTGCACCGCCTGCAGGATGTATCCGGCCTGCGCTTCCGTATAAACCAGCACCGATGTATGGCCAGGACCTGTGTTCGGGCCGAGCATGACAAACCAGTTCGGGAACCCGGAAACTGCCATTCCCATATAGGCTTTACTGCCCGCTTCGCGCCATCGATCGCTGAGTTTTACACCATCCAGGCCCTGCACTTCGAACGGTGCATTGGCAATATCAAGCTTGAAGCCGGTCGCCAATACGATCGCATCGATGTCTCGTTTCCGGCCATCCCGGGTGACAACGCTGGTTGGGGTGATCCTGCGCACCGCGTCGGTAACCAGTTCGACGTTGGGTTGGGCAAGGGCCGGATAGTAGTCATTCGATATCAAGACCCGCTTGCAGCCGATATGGAAATCCGGCGTCAGTTTCTCGCGAAGCGACGGATCCTCGATCTGCCTTCGCAGATGGGAAAGAGAGAATCGTTCGAATACACGCGAGGCCGGCGTGTCCAGGATGACCAGCGGTGCCATGATTGTTTCGCTTGCCAGAAAAATGGCATTGCGCAGCGTGCGCTGCACAACCGGAAAGCGCCGGAAAAACCGTTTCGTCCGTTCACGAATCTGGAAATCCGGTTTCGGAATAACCCAGGCCGGCGTGCGCTGGAATACGGTGAGTGAAGCTACCTGAGGCTGTATCGACGGGATCACCTGTACCGCGCTGGCGCCAGTACCGATTATCGCAACCCGCTTGCCGCGCAAATCGTACCCATGGTCCCAACGCGCGGTGTGAAACATTTCTCCCTTGAATGATTTGATGCCCGGAATGTCCGGGTATGCCGGGTTCACCAGGCCGCCGACTGCAGAAACAACCGCTCGCGCTGTGAGCTTTTCACCATCATCCGTCGTAAGCGTCCAGACACCAGCCTTACCGTCAAAGACGGCCTTCACGACCCCTTTTCCGAATCTTAGCCAGGGCGACAATCCGTACTTCGCCACACAATGGTGGATGTAGTGCTGAATTTCTCCCGAGCCGGCAAACGAACGGCTCCAGTCCGGCATTTGCTCGAATGAATAGGAATACGCAACCGAGGGCACGTCACACGCGCAACCCGGGTAAGAATTGTCGCGCCAGGTGCCGCCAACATCCTCGGACCGCTCAAGTACAACGAAGTCGGTGATGCCGGCCTCCTTGAGACGGATCGCCATGTTCAGACCGGAAAAGCCGGCGCCAATGATGACCACGTTGTGATCAACCCGCATTGGCGCTGCCACAGTCTTGAGTTTCCTGCTGCTCATTTCGATATCCTCCAGATGATTTCAGCCAATTCTCTCGACGCCCCGCCAGAAGCGATCTTCAAGCTCCTTCTTGGGCAATTTTCCTGCGAGGTTCCGCGGCAACTCGGAAAAATCTATCCGGCGCGGCAATTTGAATCCGTACAGGCCGGCAGATTTGCAGTGCGCGAGCAGGTCGCTCTCGGTAAGTGAGGCATTGTCGTGGAGTTGCACGACGGCCGCGGGTACCTCACCAAGATCCGGGTCCGGAGCCCTGACGACGGCTGCGTCAAGTACAGCCGGATGCCGCTTGATTACCTCCTCGATTTCGTTTGGAAATATATTCACGCCACCACAGATGATCATCTCCTTTGCGCGCGATGTCAGATACAGGAAATCCTCGGCGTCGAGATATCCAATGAGCCCATCGTCGTACCAGAGCTGGCCATCGATCCTCATGAAACATTCATCGGTCTTTTGTTGTTCGCCAACGTATTGCAAACCAAATGTCAGTGCTGAGCGCAACAAGACCTTTCCGGGTACACCAGTCATGGCCCAACGACCAGTTTCGGAATCGAAGATTCTGCATTCGGCGGCTCGCACCTTGCCGACGCTACGATATCGATCGGGATTTTCCTGATAATCCTTCGGCACCAGAATCGTGATGATTCCTGTCTCGGAAGCACCGTAGTACTCATGAAAGACGTCGTCCGGGGCGCCTTGCTGCCTGAACAATCGATTGATTTCCTGCTTGACGTGCGGCGGGCAGGGCGCTGCGGCACAGATCAATGAGCGCATGCTGGACAGTCGGTATCGCGCCTTGACCTCATCGGGCAGGGCCAGGACGCGCTCCAGCATCGTCGGTGCGACGAAGGTCCAGTTGATGCGTTGATCCTGAATGATTTTGAGGAATTCTTCCGGTGAAAACCTGCGCATCGGGACCACAGTGCCGCCAAAGAGGAAGGGAAGCACGGCAACCTGTACTCCGGCGTGATAGAGCGGACCGGGAATCAGCGAGCGCGCATTGTTGGTGAGCGGGTCGTGCAGCTCACCGAGTCCGTACCACCCGAGAGCGCTCAGCTGCATGATGGTCATGCGTACTGCCTCGTCCCGTGATGCGCCGCGACGGTTTTTGTCTTCGTCACCAAACATGGCTGCCTGATCCATGTTGATGAACTTTGGCGTTCCCGTCGTGCCGCCGCTGTAGGCCTTGGCGGCGATGTGAAAGCGACCTGGATGAATAAGTGGTCTCGCATTTGAAACAAGTTCTGCGAGGGAATGCATGCCGGTCGGCACAGGTCCGTTACCGGAAACGACAATATGTTCGACGCTCAGGTCGCCACGTACTTCCTCGACATTGGCGAGAAACTCCCGATCGACGATAAGTACTTTGGCGCCAGACTTATCGAGGCAATGCACCAGTTCCGCAGGCTTCAGGTGCCAGTTCAGCATGGGCATTGTGTAGCCGGAGAGATTGCAGGCCTGGCTGATTTCGAACCATGTCGAACCGTTGGACAGCAGCACCGCGCACGCGTCGCCCTCACGTAGACCAAGGCCGTGCAGTGCGTCGGCGGTGTGCAGTACCCGTTTGCGGAATTCCCTGAATGTCAGGCGGACATCGCCGTCGATCACGGCTTCGCGATCGCCAATGATCTCCCACATTGCCGGGTGAAATTGTTGACCGATACCGGTACCGGTTGCGCGTGCTTGCCGAGCCGCCCCGAACAGGCTTCTGGCGAATGCAACTTTTCCCATTTGCCCGAATACCGCGCCAAGCGCACGACGTGTGTGTTCCGAACGGAGCAGTGCCAACCCGGACATGATTTACCTTCCTGACTCAGTGTTTGCTTACGTTGACGGAAACCTTGCGGATGGATGAAATGATTGTCCGGTGATCCGCGCCGGCCCAGTACACCGACAGCACATGGCTGCCGGGATCGAGCGGCAAATCAAGCACGAACGCATAACGGTTACCGCCGACAGACAGAATCTGCTCACGCACCGGCATCAGCGAGGTTTCATCAATACCGATATGCAGGTGTGTGCCGACTTTCGCTGCGCTCATCGTCAGTGTTTCAAGGTCTCCATCGGCTTCAAACAGGATGGCGACGGGATTCTCGACGTACTCGCCGTCCTTCGGCATGAGCAGCTCCAGCTTCGGTGCAAAACCAGCTTTAAGCGTCAACGTCTCTGCTGTTGATTCCGCATGATGGTGATGACCGGAAACGGCATCTGCAGCGTGGACAAGTCCGGAACCGCATACAAGAACGCCAGTCAGTATGGCGGCTACAGAAATCAATGAGTTGAAATGGCGCATCTGGTCCCTCCAGGTTGTTTACGCATTTGATTGTCGATTGGCGTGTTCAGTGCAGATGGCTATCAGGAGGCGGCGGAATGCGGGTCTCATTCGATAGCAGGTCCAGTTGCGCGGCAAGCGACTCCGTTGATGTCCAGCCCAATGGATTTTCATCAGGAACCCAGCGGCCACGCACGTACCCGAAACGGTCAACCAGAAACTCGACATGTGCGTGCTTGACGCCGAGATCGCTGGTGGAGCCCTTCATTTCGAGTGTTCTGGCAAGCAGCGAATAGGTGGAGATCGCATCTGGAGCACTCTGCGCTCGCCAGATGTCGTCGTTGAATTTGTCAGTGTTGCCATTGCTTTGGCATGCGACTACGAACTCCAGAGATGCACGCGCCTTGTGCCGCCACGCGGACAGATTGTCCAAGCGATCATCCAGCTCAGTCGTGCATTGGTCCTGCACGACTATCAGTGAGGGACTACCACGCAGCGCCTTGAGCTGGGAGAGACTTTTGTCTGCGCGTGTCAGATAGAAATCCGGCGCGGCGAGCCAGGATTGATTCCTGATGATGTTTGCGTCGAGGACTCTTGCCTGAAATCCCTGCGAAAACGACCGTAGAAAATTGACGATATCCCATCGGTCCTGCTCGGAAAGAGTACGTGAGAAACCCGGCATCGCGCCGGATGGCATGCCGGCGCCTATCCAGCCAAACAGATCGCCTGCCGTGTGTAACGCCGTGTGGGGCGCGGCAAGATCGACCGGGGGCACGCGAGTGAATGGTGCGAGAGGTCCGTCCGCTCGGCCACCATTGCCGTGACACTGTACGCAATTGGCCTGGTAAAGCCTGATGCCGCTCGCTATCGATTCCGCCATGTACGGAACATCGCTGCGGCGAAATGTATCCGGATATGCGGGCACGGTGACGGCCCACGAAGCGGAAACGATCGCTACACTGCCAATTACTATCCACGTCACTGATAACGCCCTGCTGGCGTTGCGACGCCAAGCAATGGCGCCCAGCGCCAAGGCCGCGATGGTTACTGCAGTTGACGACCAAAATATGTAGACAAGCGGGAGGTCAGGTTCAATCGCGTCGTAGGAAAACCGATAGGAAAGCCACCAGTGTGGCTGTGCATGAGAAGCTGGAGATGTCTGGCCAAGCATGGCTGCAAGCGCCGCAACGGCGAGCAGCAGTATCCATTCCAGGCCAACAAACGTGAGCGCTCGTTTGCGCAAAAGCTGTCGCCTGTACAGGCGTAGCCTTGTCTCGTTGGCGGCGTAAAGGGCAATCGCGACAAGCGCGAGTTTCGCCGTCAGTAGGCCACCCCAGCGTGTGCCGAGGAGGTCGCCCTGACTATCAATAAACTGGTATGCCAGCGGAATGCCTGTGGCAATGGCAAGGACTACAAGCAGGATTGCGATGCTGGAAAACGACGTCAGCAACTCCGTCATTCGCTCATTCAGTTGTGTGTCATTAGTTGTTGCGTGAACGGCCAGCAGCCACATTGGAAGGCTTCCGAGCCACAGGGCAACCGCCGTCATGTGCACGAAATGAAGAGACACATACAACCAGGCTTCATCGCTGCCTGAATAATGGCCTGACCAGGCAGATGAGGAAAAAAGAAGTACGCCTGAAAACGACAATGCCAGAGCGGTACGTGGCGAGATGGCGCGGCGGGAATTGCTACGCAATAGCAGGATGGCGACAGAGAATGCCAGTGCTACTGCGACAGAAAACTTGAATACCCAGACGTTTCCCGGGCGAGTCTGCCACAAATACGTCAACCAGTCCGTTGTAGCGTTCGAGTCGTATCCCGATGAAACTTCATTGAGTTGCGCAAGCTTTACAAATAGCTGGGAAACATGCGCGGCCGCGAATGCCGACACTGAAAAAAGTATGAGCGCGAACGCTCGCCGTGTCAGTTGCGCGGCGAGCTCTGCGTTACGCTGGATTCCCAATCGGAGAAATAGCGGTGTTCCTGCAGCCACAATGGCGGTGGCTGACGCGATTACCGAAGAAAACGGCCCCAGCCACTCGCTCATGGGATCGCGGGTGGCGGCGCTACGGTGAACTCATAGCCCCAGTCAACAAGATGCCCGTCAACAGACAGCACGCGGTATCGAACGCGATACTTCCCGGGTGAGAGCGTCGGCAACGGGATAACCAATTGTCGATTGTCGTCTGGTGCCAGGCCGGGGTTTCCAACGTTGGCGATTGCCGTTCCACTGATCTGTTCGATGCTGACCTTCGAGAAGGCTGCTTCCACGGGCTCGTTGAACCAGAGCCTGATAGCCGAAGGTGATTTCTCTACGACTGCTCGTGGCCCTGGCTCTGCCCGAACCAGCGCCGAGTGTGCGTGTACATCCATCGACATGCACATGAGAAAAAAAATTAACGGAAGAACCCTGAAAAGCATGCAATCACTCCCGCACCGAGTACCGGTATAGACCAAACGCGACGAGGGCAGAGAGCAGCAAGACAATCATGTATGGCCAGTAGGATTTCTGGCCTACCGAAAACGGGAACACAGAAATGAATCTCTGACCGTCTTCCGACGTTGCCGTTACGATTCCGATGAATTGCCCACCTTCCGGAAACTGGTGCGACGCACTCAGGGTTCCATGTGGATGAAGCTCCGGCGGCTTGTAATACACTGTTGCCTGCTCGACCTCCGCATTCGTTCCGAGGTCCGCCTCGGTTGCCGATCTTCCAATCTTCTTAACGTCGCTGATAATCCGGAAATCAGTCTGCATCGTGCGCAGTTCGTCAGACATGAAGTCCATGACCATGACGACCTTCCCGACCTCAGGGATATCCTCGCAAAACTCCTGTGTGGAGCGCCTTTCAGGTTGGTAACCCGTAAAGTGCGATCGGTACTTCCCCAACTTCATTAGGCAGATATCGTCTTCAACAGACACGCCGCCATGCGCATGCGTCTGGGCTGGCACACAAGCGGCGCTCGCAACGAGCACCGCAACGAGCAATGCGCGGACCATCAGTTGAATACCGGCATCATGGGTCCACCGACTTCGGCGTAATACTGTCTGTCCTGGTCATCACGGAAGAAGACCATTCCGCCGAACCTCGAATCCGGATCGTAAATCAGGCTTGTCAGTCGATAGGTTTCCCACAGCGCGTCTTCTGCGAACAGGACAATCTGACGCGTTTCTCCCGGTGCGATGGGAGGCCCATCGACCCGGAGTCCATTGGGTGCTACCAGATCCTGGGCGTCTCTTGGTTGCTCAGTCAGTACTTCCGGGTTGTTGAAGCGAATGTTTGCTGTGGTAAAGCGCGCGAGTCGAACGGGTCTGTCCGCCCCGTTTGTTACCGTCAGTTTCAACTCGAAGCTTCTGCCGGGGATCCGGTACCGTGCGTCTTCCACCGTGACTTTTACTGCCCTGGCTGCAGAGTCGTCGTACGCCGGTACATGGACCTTGCCGGTTTGCAGGGGTGTTGTTGTTGGGTACTTGTCTTGCGCCCAGAAATATCCAAATCCAATCAGCGCCACCGTTACACACAGAAATACGGCACCAACCTTTTTGTCGGTTGATGTGATGACTTTATCTGCATCGTCCCCCAATTCGGAAACGCGTCGGAATCGTGGAATGATGATCGGGCACTTGGTTAACCAATAAATGAACCAGGCGAGGCCCAAGGCAAGCCATATTCCGCTCCATGTGAATATGGTGGCCATGCCATAGGTTTCGAGGTTGATTGTCTCGCCGGTCAGTGTTTTGACTTCATTCACAAAGTCCTTCTGGTCGCCGCCCACGTCAACCCAGAAACCCGGTCCAATAACCGGGCCGGTGTCCTTGACGCTCAGAACGGGGTGAATGTGGTAGCGCCCTGGCGTCCTTGCCTTGAGCGTCATCGAATATTTGTAGGTCTGCCCGAGGTGGAATTGCGTAGAGCGGATCATCGGTATGCCGTTCACGGACGAATCGATCCGCACGAATACCGGCCCTGGAATTCCCACATTGAGAAACGCGGTTCCGTCTGGCCCTGCCATGTGCTCCGGCCAGAACTTCGATGGCACAAACGTACCGGTGATGGTCAACGTTTCGTTTACGTTGAGTTTCTCGGTGGACCATTTTGTATCGAACCAATGGACGGTGCGCATTCTCAGGCCGGCCTGTTGCGCACGTTCGCCGTGTGCATAGACTTCCGATGCAACAGTCAGTGCAAGAATGATTGATACGAGTCTCAGGAGCACGTTGCCGAAGGCGCCGTGGCGGGTCTTGAAATACATGCGCATGCTCCTCAGAAAATCTTCCGGATCCAGACTGCCTTGGATGCGATGTAACCTACCCAAGTCCAGAAGTAGTACATCAGGATGGCCAGAAAACCGGCAAAGACTGCCGTTAGCGGGGTGACGGCTTCGCCAAACGTGCGCAACGTGGATTGCTCGATAATCCGGACGTATTCCGGTATTGCTGTCCTGACGTATTCGTAACCCATCAAGTCTGCGACCGTTACCAAGGTGCCGTTGTATTCGATGGGTACGCGGAATTGCGCCATCATTGGCCAATTAAGCGGGTAAATCAGTACAGCAAAAAAGAAGGCACCAAACAGGCCCGTCACAAAAAAACTGCGCGACAACAGCAGGACACAGTCAAGGATCAGTCCCATTCCGATGAAGGTCGACGGGGAAACCATGTTCAGTGGGAATCCAGCGAACATCTCGAAGTTCAATACCCTGCTGACCCAGGCGGCCAAGGCAAAACTGAGCAGGGCCACCGAAGCGGCGAGCGGAAGCCGCAATCGCGTCCACAGCAGGTAGCCGAAAACTGCCGGCAGGACGAGTAGCGAAAGCGGTGTGATCAAAGGCCACCATCTGCGATCACGCCAGTCGACCCAATAATCCCAGTCTCCAACCGTCAATGCGAAATGGAAACTGAAGATTCCTGCAAAAAGCAGGACGATGAGTGGAACCGCCAGTATGTCGACGTTCCGGTAAACGGCGCGCTGTTGCTCGGGGGTAAATACCGCTGAGAGAACGTCGCGTTTCGTTTCGTTCGGTTTGGAATCCATCATTCTGTACCTGTCTTTAATTGCCGCAGCGTCGGTGGAACCACTGCGAATATTTCGCCGGCTTGTCGCAGACAGTTCAGGCTTCTGGAACGACCACGTCGCCTTCCAGACTGGAGAGGCGTATCAGCCGGGTAATGATCTGGACAAGGAAGCCACCCGCTGCGAACGCGGACCAACCGAGCAGGACAAACCCCCAATGCACCGGTGCGGCAAACAATTCTTCAGCGTAGAAGAACGTGTGGCCCCATTCGTTGTAGCCGAGATTCGGCATGATCAGGATGGGCCCCGCGACGAGGACACCCATGGACAGGGATACCCTGTTGTGGAATTGCGGAAGACGGGTATGTGCGTATACGAACGCCGCGCAGCCGATGATGATGAACGCCGGAATGCCGAAATAAAACAATGCAATATGCGTCGGTGTGAAGTCTGTATCACGCACAGTGACCTGGTGCCAGGCTGCATCGGCCTCGGTATAGAGTGATGCCGCGATATATGCAATGACAGCGAAAACCACGACAAAACCGAGCAACACATAGTGTCTGCGCAATTCTTCGTGCGGCGATATCTGCATGACGTTTCTGTCTCGCGTCATCCACAAGTAACCAATGACCCCGCAAAACACCAATGCCTCTATGCCCAGCTGGGCATAGAGCAGGTTCATCCAGTAGATCTGGAATTCAGGCTCGAAGTAGTCGAGGCCGACGGTGAAGGAGGTCACTTGCTGGTAGTAGCGGTAGACGCTGAACAGGGTGACCAGCAGGACAAGGGTGATGCCGATTGCCTTCCATGGCACCCCCGGTGGGGTTTGCACTTCGTCCGATGAAGCGAGTGCTACCTGAGCAGTCATGATGAACCTCCGGTTTGACTATTGTTTGGTCCGCTGGCCAAATCAAAGGCTAGGCTATTTGGTCCGCTGGCCAACTGTCAATACGCAAGATTGACCCACCCGTTTATTCGAGAACGGGGCCTGATCATACTTGCCCTTATTTAACGTTCGTTTAGTATCGGCGACATCTGTCTGGCCCCCACGGAGGCCCCGATGTCATCGCCCCCCGCCAAAGATGCAGTAGGCCGAGCCCGGCCCGAGGAAACCCGCCAGCGGATCCTCGCCTGCTCGGTCACGCTCTTTGCCCGTTCCGGCTTCCACGGTGTCTCCATGCGCGATGTGGCAGCGGCCGTGGGCGTTACCCCGGCAGCGCTCTATTACCACTTCCCGGACAAGGAGCAGCTCTACCTCGCGGCCGTGGGCTATCTGTTCAACGACCGCATCCCCGCTGTGCTTGCCGGGTTGGCGACTGAAGGCGATCCTTGGGCCCGGCTGGAAAACTTTATCGGCACCCTCACCACTCTGATCGCCGCTGAACGCGATTTCCAGCGCCTGATGCAATGGGTACTGCTCGACACGGACGACGCCCGTTCGCAAAAACTGACCGACAACGTATTCGAACCTTTCTTCGTCGCGATTACATCGCTGGCTGCCGATGTCGGCGACCAGTACGACGCGCACCATTTGACGATGTCTATCTTCAGCTTGATCGCGTTTCCGTTTGAATGCGCGCACGTCGCACGATTTCTTCCCGGCTTCCGCTCACCGCACGAACAACCGCAGTTGCTTGCAAAACACATTGTCGCGTTGCTTCGCCATGGCATATTTCAAAAGAGCGTGCCATGAAATACATTCTGCTGATAATGGGTTTGTTTATCGCGGTTCTTGCCGGATGCGGACGCGAAGAAGCACCTGCCGCGATCGCGACAAAAACCTGGCAACTGCCGATACTAGTGGTCACTTCTGGCGCGCCTATCGAACACACCGGCATCGGTTCGGTGGTGAGCGATCAACGTGTTGAAGTCGCATCGCGCCTCTCCGGATACATTCGAGAACTGCGCGTGCAGGAAGGTGATCAGGTCCGCATCGGAGACCTGCTGGCGCGGATAGATTCCGCCGATGTCGAAGGCAATATCCAGCAGGCACAGTCGGCGTTGAGCGCGGCAGAAAGTGCATTGAAAGATACACGGATCGACGTCGAACGTTTCCAGTCACTGTTCGAAAAGGGAAACGTTTCAGACAGCGAAATGCGCAAAGTGAAGTTGCGCCAGGACATTTCGCAGGAATCCGCAACGCAGGCGCGAACCGCGCTGAAAACAGCCCAGGCACAGCGCGACTACACAGAGATCCGCAGCCCGATCGATGGCGTCGTGGTGTCGCGCGAACGTCGCGCCGGTGATCTCGCGACGCCGGGCGTGCCGATCATCACGCTTGAATCGGCGGGTGTGTTGTTGTTCGAAACCTTTCTCGCCGAAAAACAGGTTTCACAGGTTCGCGTCGGCATGCCGGTGACGGTTCGCATCGACGGGTTTGCCACGCCGCTCACTGGAATAGTCAGCCGGGTCGTCGCGTCCGGTGACCCGGTGACGCGCAGCTATCCGGTGAAAGTCGCGTTGCCGGCCACGGCTGGTTTGCTGCCGGGCATGTTCGGGCGCGCCGACTTCGTGATCGGCGAAACCGCTGTGCCGGTGGTACCAACGGCCGCGTTGGTGGAACGTGGTGGCCTGCGTGGCGTGTTCGTGATCGACGCCGACAACAAGGCACGCTTCCGCTGGCTGCGCCTCGGTCGCGAATGGCCGGAGCGCGCCGAGGTCACGGCCGGCCTGCAGCCGGGTGAGCGCATCGTTGCCGTCGCCGAACCGGCACTGCGTGAAGGCGACGCCGTGAGCGTCGTTGCCGCTGCGGCTGGCATCACGAAACAGAAGCTCGCGCCGTGAGTAAGAACGTACCCAAGGCACTCGGCGATAAATTCAGTTTCGCCGCGCTGCTTGCCGACACCTTCGTCACTTCGCGCCTGACGGCGGCGTTCATCCTCGCCTGCGCACTCGTAGGCGCCTGGTCGCTGCTGCAAACGCCGCGGCAGGACAACCCGCGCATCGTGGTGCCGGCAGCCAGCATCAGCGTCGAGATGCCGGGCGCCACGCCGGAAGAACTTGAGGCGCTGGTGTTGCGTCCATTGGAAGCAGAGATCATGACGATCGCCGGCGTCGATGACATCGATGCGGTCGCGCAGAACTCGGTGGCGATGCTGTACGTGACGTTTGAAACCTCCGAAACGCAGGAGGATGTGCTGGTGCGCCTCAATGACCGTGTCGGCAGCCGTAACGACCTGCTGCCGGCAGAGGCCGGACCGATCGTCATTCGCAGCGTCGGCGTCGACGACGTGCCAATCGTCACGCTCACGCTCACCTCCAGCGACTACGACGACTACGCGCTCAAGCGCGTTGCCGATCGTGTCGCCGATGGCCTGCGCACGGTTGATGGTGCCGGCGGTGTCGCGGTACACGGCGGCGCCGGTCGTGAATTGCGCATCGCACTAGATCCCAATCGCATGCAGTCCTTCGGCGTCACGCTCGACCAGGTGCGCGCGCAACTTGCCGCTGGCAACGTCGCCGTACCGCTGGGCAGCGTGGTGCGGGCCGGGCAACGCGAAGAATTGTTCGTCGACGGTTTCATCACCAGTGCCGACGACATTCGCCGCACGGTGGTCGGCAGTCACAGCGGCCGCCCGATCCAGCTGGGCGACATCGCCGACGTCATCGACGGCCCGTCGCCGGACCGCGCGCAACTGAGCCGACTGGCGTTCGGGCCCGCCGACCCGCGCTTCGGCAATACGCGCGACATCGAGCGGCCGGCCGTGACCATTACCATCGCAAAAACTGCCAGCGCCAACGCGGTGTTCGTCGCCGACGATGTGCTGGCGCGCGTTGAACGCATGCAGCGCGACCTCATCCCGGCCGGCATCGACGTCATCGTCACCCGCAACGACGGCGCGTTCGCCAACGACACCATCAACGGCCTGATCGAGCACCTGCTGGTGGCGATCGCTGCGGTGTTCCTGGTGGTGACCCTGTTTCTTGGCCTGCGCCAGGCCCTGATCGTCGGCATCGGCATTCCGCTTGTGCTGGCACTGACGCTTGGCATGGTTTGGCTAGCCGGATACAGCATCAACCGCGTAACGCTGTTCGGTCTGATCCTGTCGCTTGGCCTGCTGGTCGACGACGCGATCGTCGTGATCGAAAACGTGCATCGCCACTACAGCGTGCCGGGCATAAAGGATCGCCGCGCCGCGACCGTGCTGGCAACGCGCGAGATCGGCAACCCGACCAACCTCGCAACACTGGCGGTCATGGTGGTGTTCCTGTCGCTGATGTCGGTGCCAGGCATGCCCGGGCAGTTCTTCTACCCGATCGCCTACACCGTGCCGGTAGCGATGGCCTCATCACTGCTGGTTGCCTACACCGTGGTGCCGTGGGCTGCGCTGCGCTGGTTGCCGGCCGACGCGCACGAAAACCACGAATCGGACACTGCGCTGCATGCAAGGCTATCGCGCGCGTTCCGCCGCCGCGTCGCACCGCTGATCGATGACCGCCGGCAGCGCCACCGCGCGCTGTGGATCGTAATCGGTATGCTGCTGCTTGCGCTGTTGCAGCCGACCTGGCAATTCGTTCGCCCGGCCGGCGTCAACGCGCCGATGGCGTGGTTCGGACTCGAGATGGGCATGATGCCTGGCGACAACAAGAACACCTTCAACGTCGTGCTGACGTTGCCGGAAAGCGCGGCGATCGAAGAGACAGACCGTATCGCGCGCACCATCGGCGTTGCGCTTCGGAAGGTGCCGGAAGTCACCGACTACCAGGTATGGATGGGACGCTCCGGCATAATCGACTTCAACGGCATGTTACGCGGCAACGCCGACCGCGCCGGCGAGAATTACGCGGAGATTCGCGTCAATCTTGTCGGCAAGCACGCGCGGGATAGGAAATCGCATGACATCGTGCGTGAGTTGCGGCCGGTGCTACAGAACATTGTCGCGACCGTACCCGGTGCCAATGTGCAACTGGTCGAGGACCCGCCGGGTCCACCGGTGCGCGGCAACATTTACGCGGAGATTTATGGCCGCGATCCCGCGCAGATGCGTCTGGCTTCCGATGCTGTGGCAAAGGCGTTCGCCAACACCCGCAACGTCGTCGAGGTGACAGACACCGAACCCGCCGATGTGCGACGCTTCCGATTCGTGATCGATCGCGAAAAGGCCGCGCTCTCCGGCGTGACCGCCGCTGACATCACCACCGCGCTGCGCCGACTCGTAGACGGTGAGACACTGGGCCGCGCGCATGTTGACGGCGAATTGAACCCGGTGCCGTTGCGGCTGGCAATTCCGCGGCAACATCAGCTAGACCCGGAATTGTTGTCACGCGCCTGGGTGAGCAATGCGCAGGGCCGGCATGTGCCGCTTTCGGCGCTGGTGCGCGTCGAACAGGGGCATGCCGACCGCCCCATCCGGCGCAGGAACGGCGAGCGCGTAACCTTCGTGTCAGGCGAGCCTGGCGACTCACCACCGGTCTACGCTGTGCTCGACATCAATGAGCGCGTCAACGGCCTCACGCTCGCCGACGGGACCACGCTCACCACCGGCAACCTGGGCATCGCGCGCGACATTCCCGATACCGCTCAGGGAACGCAAGTGTTGTGGGGCGGCCAGCAACGGCAAACGCTCGACACCTACCGCGACATGTTCAGCGCGCTGGGCATCGCCATCGTGCTGCTGTACCTGATCCTCGTCGCCTATTACCAATCGTTCAGTTTGCCGGTGGTGGCGCTGGCAGCGATTCCGCTCGGGCTGATCGGCGTTTTCCCCGGCCACTGGCTGCTCGGGCAGCAATTTTCCGCAACATCGCTCGTCGGCATTATCGCGCTTGCCGGCGTTGTGGTGCGCAACGGCCTGCTGATTATCGACTTCGTGCTCGAGTACCGGATGCAGGGCTATCCGTTGCGCGATGCGGTGATCGAGGCAGTCGCCATCCGCGTGCGGCCAATCATGCTCACCGCGCTCGCCGTCATGCTCGGCAGCGCGGTGATGCTCACCGATCCGATGTTCATCGGCCTAGCCATCTCGCTGATCTTCGGCACGCTGGCATCAACGCTGCTCTCGCTGCTGCTGTTGCCGGTGCTGCTATACAAGGTGCTCGGCTGGCGCGAGCGGCGCGACGGGCAGGCAGTCGTTTAGATAAGAAGCAAAGAATAGAAGCATGCGCTGGCAACTAGAGCACTTGGAGTTGGCCTAGCCGTCGAAGACTTGGTCGCGCTTTGAGACCGGTGTGGTCGTGACCGTTTTGTTGCACCTTGCTGGGGTTGATTGGGTTCCAGGTGCCACACATGTCCAGCTTCCACGTCGAGCACCCGGGGCAATGTAGGCCGCCAGCCGGCGCGGCGTTTCTACGCCAGGTGGCCACTTCCGCCAAACCGCGAGGGTTAACGGAGTAAGGTTCTGCACCGGGCCAAAAAAAGACAGCTCGCCCCTGGCAGGGGGCGGGCTGTGTTGCTGCGGAATGGGTGCTCGGTTACCCAGTCGCCGGCTTCCCTTGGCTTGCGAAGCGGCGTTCCAACTTGTCCTTCAGGTCTGGGCAAGCACTGCCAACAAGCACCGGCGGCGCTGGGGCCTCCGCTTCGGAATCCTGTTGGGGAAAGAACTCCTCGATGATCTCGGGCACTTCCTCCTCGTTGAACTCGAACGCTGCATTGGCGAAACCCTGCTTTCCGGCTTCATCCAATGCGGCTTGGTCAAAGCCCACCTCCTTGCGTCGAGCATCGATCTTCCTGGCCTCCATTATCGCCGACTCAAACGAGCATCCATCCCTGACACAGATGTCGACGTAGTAGATGGCGGAGCGATGGCTCTGCGTGGTGCTCTTGCCGCGCAGCCGAAGTTCCAACGGAAGGCTGGCCAGAAGATTTCCCGACACGGCCTTGTAGTACGCTAGACGAGCCGCGAGGCTGCGGATCGAATTGAACCCCGTGGTACGAAAGATGAACGTGCCGAGTTCCTCGTCGTCGCCGATCTTCACGTTCAATCGGCCATATGGCTTGCACATGCCACCCTTGGCTAACTCGCAAACATCAGGGGAAGGGCAAGGAAGTGTCTGGACGCCGTTGGACGTCACGCGCCGGCAGGATTCGCCGTTGCCAACGCAGATCGGACGTCCGTTCTGCCGATCGAACATGCTGTATTCGGCCCGCAGGTTCAGGTCCGGATCATTGAACAGCATCCGCACCGGAATGCTGCGCAACTTCCCGTTCTGCGCGTTCTTGCGCAGTTCCTCGTCGTAGGGGTGCGGCACCCAAGCGCCGGCCACTTGAACCTGGGTGGTGATGGTGAACTGGTCGTCCTTCTCGGGCAGTCGCTTGCCGTTCTTCTCGACGACACGCCCGATGCTGATCCGCCCAAGCACGGGCGGGGTAATCGCAAGGCCTTTGATCATGGTCGTTCTCCAAATGAAATGAGCGCAGGCCGGTATCGCCGGCACTGCGCTGTGTTGTTTCAGGGGTTGATGACGAACCGGCGGCCGCCGGCCTTGTTGCGCTTCCAGCTCACGGCGCCGGTCGCAAATCGGGCATAACTGGCTTCGCCCATTCGTTCCTGGATGCGCTGCTTGAGTTGCGCCTCCAGTTCCTTGCGCGCCTCGATCTCGGCCCGCACCGACACCAGGTCGGCAAAGGCTTCGATGAAGGCCGTCTCCTCGCTGAGGTCCAGCGTCTCGCCACGGTCGAACGGGTAGAGCGCCTGCAGCGCCTTGCCTGCGGAGTCCGAGCCATCCGCCGGAGGCGGCGTATCGGTGATGACGTATTTCCAGAATCGCCGCTCCAGTTCGATCAAGCGAGAGATGACTTCCTCGTCCCGCTCAATCCGATGGATCTCGATCTTCTGGCCGTGCAGCAGCACGCACACATCCGCCGCCTGCCGGCCGGTGACAGCCAACTGGTGCTGTACCTGTACCTGCACGTACTCCGGCGGTCCGTCCCGCCACAGGCGCGAACCGAATTCGCCGGCCGTCTTGCACTCGAGGATCTGCACCTCCTTGCTGCCGACAATCGAGTAGTCGATGTTCGCGAGCATCCAGCCCTTGTCCACGTCCGGGTGCTGGAGGATCGCGTTGGTCTTCCTGACCTTCAGCCCGGTGTGCTTCGTGTAGTGCGCCGCGACGATGGGCTCGAGGATGTTTCCCCAGTAGGTCGGGTGGGTTTCATCGTTCGGATCGATCTTCGGCAGGTGCTCCTCGCGCCCGGTCTTGACCATCCAGAGCTCAAGTGGCGACTGGTACGGGTTCAGGCCGACGGCTGTGGCGGCATCGCTGCTGCCGATGCCTTGCTTGCGCATGATCAGCCACTCGTCGCGGGACATTCCTTTTGTTGACGCGAGACGCAGCGCATTGCGCTGCGGTACTGCAATCGCATGGTTCATGGGTTTCTCCAGGCAATAAAAAAACCCGGCGGGGCGTGAGCCAGGCCGGGTTCGTTGTGGGTGTGTGAGGGGTTGGTCGTTCAGCCCGATTGATCGCCATCGACCGGACTGAAGAAGTCCGTCAGCAACGTGCGGATCATCGTTCTGGCCTTGTCGACCTCGGGCAGTTGCCCATCGTTGAGAATCACGTGGTCGCCGAGCAGCGTGCCGAGTTCCGAGATGACCTCGTACTCGAACACGCCGGGGAAGCCCTGCGAGGAATCGCGCCAGCGTGCTTCCACCTGCCGCCAGACTTCCGGCAGATAGGAGCAGCACTGCCAGAGCAATTCCAGGCAGCCCTGATTCCACGCATCCAGCACGCGTCTGACGCGCTCGGGCTCACGGCTCGAAACCATGAGGCCTTCGAACAGGAACGCGCCCCAGACGGCCGCAAGATCGGCGGGAATGGGTGTGCCGGCACTGGCCGGCTGCGGACACCGGTTCATGCAGCCACCTCAAGCTCCTTGCGCACCGACTGACGCCCTTCCGAGAACACTGTGGCGTTGGGATGGACGTAGGCCAGTAACTGGAACCACCAGGGCTCTTCCATGACTTGGCGGTGCTGGTCTGCGTGCCCGTTGTTGCCGCTGACATGGACCTCGAGACAGCGCTCGCAGGCGAGCATCTCGCACACCAGGTTCCGCTCCCACCGGTTGGTCTGGATGGTCAGGATGTGCAGGTGCGAAAGATCCAGCGCAAAGCTCACACCGGACTCCAGCAAGGCCCGGTACTCGCTCCAGGACGACAACGCCCAGTAGCCCCCGTGGGTCGGATAGTGGCCCTCGATTCCCACGGGAACGCCGAACAGGTCTTCCAGTTCGCGGGTGTAGCGGAAGATTTTCTGCAGACTGGCCTCGTGCCGCCGTCCCGCATGTGCGGTGTAGGCGGGTGCCTCCAGCGCCTGCGACACGCGCGCCAGTTCACGAAAGTAGTCCCGCTCCTGCGGCCAGTCGCAGATATCTGCCCAGCGATGTACGCCGCGCACGCGAACGTTCGCGTGCAGGCGCCAGTGGATCGACGGAAACGCCTGCCGGACCTGCTGAGCCGTCTCCACGGTGAACAGCCCGTGGTTCTGCGGGCAGATCTGCACGTGGTCCGTCGAGAGTCGGCCCCACAGGGGTTCCTCCGGTGGCGACACGAGCATCTCGGCAATCGCGATCAGGTGAGGGGTGCGGCCATAGGCGCCGAGTGAAACGTGGATGGACGGCCGGCTACAGGGAGTGCTCATAACTGCTGCTCTCCGTGTAGTAGGTCGTGTGCTCCAGATGGATCGCGTCGTCATGGACGTTGACGGTCACCGTGCCGCAGGCGCCGTCATCGTTCTCCCAGCCGCCATACAGGGAATCGACCCAGCGCATGGCGAAGTCGCGCACGGCTTCGTCGAGAGCCACCTCCGTCTCGCGCATGGAGCAAGCGCGCTGGCCATAACCGAGGTACTGCACATCGACGACGTGTTGCTTGACCTCGATCTCGTTGAGACCGGTGAGTTGCTCGGGCGGCTGCACGGCGAGGTCGCAGGTGTCGCCGGAATCACCGGCACCCGCGTAGTCGACGGTGGCGACAGTGATGCCCTGCGCCTTCAGCGCCTTGATCAGTATCTCGCGGTTCTGTTCTTGCGCCTGCGTGGCAAGCGCCAGGTAATCGGACATGGGAATCTCCTGCGCCGATACGGCGCGTCATTTGTCAGGCGCCACAAAGCACGAAGCCCGGCGCGAGGCCGGGCTTCTGTGCTGTCGTGGAGGTGTCTTGCGAATGTCAGGCGGTCAGCTCAATGGCTTGCTCGAACGCCTTCTGCTTCAGTGTCGCGCCGTGCCCGAACCATGCCGAGTCGAGGCGGTAGTCCGTGCTGCGAGCACGCCGCTGGTGATCGACAAACTCCGTTACCGCGTTGAGCAGGCCGTAGGCCGTGTGCTTGGCGGAAGGGAGGTCGGCGCCGCGACCGCCGCCGTGGTACAGGCTGAGCGAGTGCTTCACCATGCCCTCGCTTGGTTTCGGGCCTTGCTCGGTGGGCACGATGAACAGGCGCTCCATGAAGCGCTGCGCCTCGTCGTCGCTGACCTTGCACTCGCTGAGCACCTTGAGCTTGTGCATGAAGGCATCCCAGCCGGACACGCAGAGGCCGAGCTGCTTCTTGACGGCGTTTGCGTCGAACTTCGTGCTGTGCGGCACGCGTACCGCACCCTTGGCATCCTTCTCCAGCGAGATCGTCAGCGTGTTGTTGCAGACCACCCGGATGCTCGTGAACTGCGCCGTGGTCGCCAGCGTGCCGTCACAGGCCGTGGCGAGCAGCACATAGCCCCGGGTGACATCCTTGCCCTTGAGCATGCCGGATTGCCCGGTGCGTGCCAGTGCCCAGACCTTCTTGCCGCCCTTGAGCACACCGGCAGTCTCGAGCTGGAACCCGGAGACTTCGGTGAGGTCGCGGTAGAACTCCAAGACCTCGCGAGGCTGCACCACCTGGTAACGGTTGCTGACCACCGACAGCGGCGCATGGGTGTCCGAGCGGTAGAGCACCTTGTGGTCTTCAAACGCTTCGATGCTACCGACGTGAGCCGACTTGCCGGCAACAAAGCGCACCGGCGAGGACTCGATGGTCCAGTCCATGCCGGCCTGTCTCGCCCAGACTTCGAGCGGTTGGTTCGGGGTGAGCGGATTGCCCAGGCCATGCCAGGGCGTCTGGCCGACGTAGGCCATGGTTTCGACGAGATGAGCCATGAGGGATTCCTCCGGGAAATGGGCATAAACGCCCGCACCTGTCGGTGGGGCCAGTGTGGTTCGGACGAGCGACAGCAGGCGTCGCAGGACGCCGGGAACGTCAGAGCAGGCCGCGCTCGGCAAAGCTGACGTACTTGGTGCGGGACACCACGAAGTGATCAAGCACGCGGACGTCGATCAGGGCGAGGGCGTCGATCAGGCGGCGCGTGATCTGGCGATCTGCCGTTGAGGGCTCGCACTCACCTGAGGGGTGGTTGTGCGCGAAGATCACAGCGCCCGCGTTGTACTCCAGCGCCTTCTGCACGACGACGCGTGGGTACACCGCGGCACCGTCCACCGTGCCGGTGAACAGGGTCTCGAAGCGGATCAGCTGGTGCTGGGTGTTCAGGAACAGGGCGGTGAAGTGCTCGTTCTTCTCCTGCGCCAGGGCGAGTTGTACGAAACGAGCGGCATTGGCCGGGTTGGCCATGACCTCCTTGCCGGCCATGTCGTCGAGCAGGATGTCGGCCGCGACGCGGACCAGGTCCTCAGGACGGAAGTAACCGCGCACCCGGTACAGGCCCTGCTCGTTCTTGATGAACAAGGGTTTGGACATTGCGGGTCTCCAGAAATACGAAAGCCCGCACTAGGCGGGCTTCTTCGTGAGGGTAGGGTGGTCAGCTCTGCTTGACGCTGAAGGCGTGACCGCAGGCGACGCAGCGGCAGTTGTCGAATACCACGCCGTCGAGTTGGCTGCCGATGGTTGCGCCGGCGGTGCCGCCAGCGACGCCCCCGACCAGGCCACCGAGAATCGCGCCGGCGAGACCGCCGAGAGCAATGCCGATGGGTCCACCGACAACGCCAAGGGCGGCGCCGGCTTCTGCACCGGCTGCGGCAGCAGCAACGCCACTGGCGGTCCCGGCGACAGCGCCGACGGTACCGCCGGCCTTGCGGCCGTGATGGGTGATTTCGATGCGAGGTGAATCGCAGCGAGGGCAAAGGATATTCATGGGGTTCTCCTGATGGGATGCGCCAGGGCGGCGCGGGATGCCGGATGGCACCGCCCGAGGCCTCGTTTGAGCGAAGCCTGGGGCGATATCAGGAGGGTGATATGTATCTGAAAAGAAATGGGATCGTGGAAACTGCCTGGAGTGCGAGGGGTGCCAAAGCTAATTTGGCTACCTGTAGCAACGATAGCGTTGCTCCGGGCCGGTCCATTTGAAAATTCGAAGGGGACGACGGTGCGCGTGCATCGTGTTGATCTCAGTATGACTGGGCATTTTGCGGTGGCCTGATCGATGTGTCGGGCGGTATGCCCGGAGCCGGGGATGCCGGTCCGGGCAGGGGTTACGTCTACGTCAGGCCTACTTCACCGGCTGGAATACGGGCGGCGGTACATACACGGGCGGCGGAGGAAGATGCGGCATCAGGTCCAGCCACTCCGCGTTCTTCTGGTCGAAGAACGCGACGACGTAGCCCTGAGCGCAGAGAACCTCCAGCGCTGTGTAGAAGCGGCCATCCGAGCGCATGGCGTGAGGACAGCACCGGCGAACATGCGTTTTCCGCACATACCGCATGCGTTGACGGAGCCGGTTCAGCATTTCGTTGAGCAAGCGAGCATCCTCATGCTCCTGCGGCGGCTTTACGAACAGGTGTGCGAAGTCGAAGGAGCTGGCGTCGCAGAGCTGGATGGCCGCGTTGATCGTCTCGAGGGAGATGGGTCCGTCGAATTTCTCGAAGTAGTGCAGCAGTGCTGCCACGCGAGCAATGTTGTCTGCCAGTTTAGACGCGTGGTCACTGGCCTCTGCGAACCGGCCACCCGGGCGGATTTCCGCTTCGATCCAGTTGTAGATTTCCAGCCAGCGCACACAGGCGTCTGGCGAGAACTCGAGTACGCGGCGTTCGAAGCAGGGGTCGCAGATGATCTCGAGGTTCTCGTCGAGAATCTCCGAGAGTCGGTCCCCGAAGGCGTCGATGTGTTCCGACGACATCGTGCCGTGAGACAAGAAGCGAGTTCCTTGAGTGGAGGCCGGGAAGCAGACGAGAAAGCGTGCCCACAGGCCGGATTCACGTACTGCCGCGCCGCGCCCATCCATGTGGCGGTCAAACATACCGGGCTGCAGCATGATCGAAGCCGTAAGCCGAGCATCAACCACGCGGAATGAGCCCTTGGTTACGCGGCTCACCGACACCTGGTCACCGCTCCAGAGCGAGTTCAGTTTTGGCATGTCCGCGAAAGCGGGGCCATCGAGAATGGACGCGCCCTCGCTGGACATAAGGCCGGCGGATGGGAAGTCAGCATGCAAGCCCCACAGGATGGCTTGCGGAGTCGCATCTTCGTACAGCATATGGATCTTGCGCGGCGGGAGGGGTTCTTGCTCCATGTGCTTGCGAAGGGTGGCTTCAGTCTCGGTGCTATCATCGTCGTCGGCAACGAGCTTCTTCAGTGCCTTTTCGAGCGCCTTCGTCTTTGTGGCCCAGATGCGATGCTCGCGCTCATACTGGGCCATGCGGTTTTGGTAATGTTTTTCGTGCGCATCCTGGAACTCACGGATGGCTCGAAGGAACATGGCTTCAATGGTTGACTTGCGCTCGCCGGACTTCGCGACGATCAAGAACATGAGGGAGACCGGGATGACCCGGCCTCCAGGTGTACGCACGTCGATGAGGCCTTGGCACGCGAGCGAGAGTGCCGAGAGGGCGCTCGCGATGCACATGCGCTGGGGTGCCTGTGAATTGTCCTGTGCCTGGTTGACTGCAGCCTGGAATACCGGGAACGGCAGGCAGCCGTACACGGGCGGCGGCGGGGGGACGTTGAAGTGGCTCATTGCTGAACCTCCGGTTCCAGCGTGTGCTGGTCGGTGGGCTTGGCGGCCTTGGGCGCGCCGGAGTTCGTCGCGAGATAGGCGAGGATTTCGCTGAGGCGCCAGCGAACTGCCCCTTTCTTCTTATGGGGATTGAGTCGGATTTGCTTCGGGAACGCGGTGTTCGAGCGGAGCCAGCGGTAGATCGTGGCGCGCGACACGTCGAGAAGCTCTTCGACTTGCTTGCGCGTGAGCAGGGTTTCGGGCTGGTTCGTGTGGAGCGGAATGTTGCAGGGGTGCATGGCATGATCCTCCGTAAGGCGTGTTGCATGCCCGACGAATTCTTGAGAATCACGATCTGTTGAAGTCTGGTTTTGTATCTTTTGTTCGAGCCAAAGATGGCGGACATTGTGCGTAAGCCGCGGATGTTTCGCCTGAGAGGTTAGAGGGTGCCGATTGACGAGTGCTATTTTCTTCGGCTGCGCTTCGCATTGTCTGGGCGAATCAGCCCAGCCATGTGCTTAGCCACGTCCTCCGGCATATGTTTCCTTACCGGATCCACTAGCCAATGCTCGACCTCGTCGTTATGAGGGCACTGCGCGGGATCGGTTGGGTCAATGTCGGCCCAGAACCTTTTTGAAGCGCGGACCAGCCTTTTCCATCGCTCGCTCCTGAAACTGGTGCCGAGGCGAGCCCTTTTTTCAGGAGGCAGGTTGGGGTCGGCAAAGTCAGGCCGAATGACTTGTTCTGCCGATACGGCCAGGTACTCCTTGACCTGACACTCGTCCATTATGACCTTGGTGACATGCTCCTTTGTCGGAAAGGCGTCGTCATACGGGGTGGTGGGGGACCAGATTTTTATGGCAACTTCGTTGAGAGCCTTGAGTTTCGACGATGTGTTTTTGTGCGTCTCAAAATCGAAATCACTGGGTTGGCGAACAATTTCTGGCTTTATAGTCGACCGACCCGGAATGATCCTTCCCAGTTCCTCCTCTGAGATCCTGAGTGCACTTTGGTCAAGTGTGCAGATGAAGGGGCACTCTACTTCCTTTGTTGGATTTATCCCTGGGGTGTACCCGGTAGGGTAGAGCGCGAACCAGTATTCGAACGTGTGCCCTTTCTGTAGCGCCTTCTCGTCCAGCAGGACAAGTTCTGCCATGCGTATCTTGCCGTCCAAATCTCTGCGCAACACGGCTGGATATGGCATGTCACCCGAGAACACGGAGAGCCTATCCTCAAAAGTGATATCCGGTTTTGGGTACAGCAGGCCCTTCTTGGATACCAGATAGCTAAGTTCATCGTGTTCGGCCGCGATGAGCATTGGGGGATCGCCACCAAAATCCAGCCACGCACTCATGGATTTATTCTGGGCGTATCCGCGACCCTCGTATCGTTCGCGCCATCCGGGAATAATTTTCTGGTCGAGTAGGCGGCGTAACACGACGACTTGATCTATCGAGTATTCCAAGGCGGCGGGGAAGAAAACGGCATCGCACTGTCCAAAGGCGAGAAGTTCGCTGCAGTGGGTTCGAGACAGTACTACCTCACGGGCGGCCTGATGAGGGATCGGCATAACCAAGTGTGGGAAGAGTGCGCCCTTGCCACCACCTTGTCCTGGCCTCTCGCTCACGTAGTTCCTCACGACGATGTGGGCGCACAACGTTGGAGGAATGCGGATGGTTAGGTCCACGTCCCCGTTGGCGGCACGCCCCAGAAGCTCGTCTGGTCTCAGGTCACAGTCTTTAGCGGCCTGCTCAAGGGTGAAAACCCTTGCGACGTGGGTGAGCGCGGAATTCTCCATCGTCTTGGCGGACTCTTGTCGGCATCACTTGCCAGTTTCCCAATTATCGTCAGCAGCGTGCGGGTTGACGATCCGACGTGGCTCCGACATTTGGTGGGGGCGGAGCCGGAGGGTGGTTCCCGAACCCTGCCTCTAGATTGGGAGGGCTGTCGAAGGGGTGCCGAACGGCACACCAACGGCACATTTCGGGCGGGGTTGGGTGTCGAAATAGAAGGGTTAGAGGCCTATAATGGCATAACCCTTTGTTTATATTGGTGGGCCCACTGGGGTTCGAACCCAG
>CAZNPF010000002.1:0-218604 GCA_964574995.1 uncultured Pseudomonadales bacterium
CCTTGTGCACCAGCGTGACCGAGGGCTTGTCATTGTCGATAGCGAACTGAATGGCTTTACGCACCAAGCGTTGCGTACCTTCTTTCGAGACCGGCTTGATACCGATGCCGCAACCTTCCGGGAAACGGATTTTGCGGACACCCATTTCTTCGCGCAGGAATTTGATGACTTTGATGGCTTCCGGGCTGTCGGCTTTCCACTCGATACCGGCGTAAATGTCTTCCGAGTTTTCGCGGAAGATCACCATGTCGGTGAGCTCCGGATGTTGCACCGGGCTCGGCACGCCACGGAACCAACGCACCGGACGTTGGCATACATAGAGATCCAGTTCTTGACGCAGCGCGACGTTCAACGAACGAATGCCGCCACCAACCGGTGTGGTCAGCGGGCCTTTGATGCTGATGACGAATTCGCGCAACGCATCAAAGGTTTCTTCCGGCATCCATACATCGGGGCCATAAATCTTGGTGGATTTCTCGCCGCAGTAAATTTCCATCCAGACGATGGAACGCTTGCTGCCGTAGGCTTTTTGAATCGCGGCATTGGTGACTTTGATCATCACCGGCGTGATATCGACGCCGATGCCATCGCCTTCGATGTACGGAATGATCGGGTGATTCGGAACGTTGAGCGATAAGTCCGCGTTGACGGTGATTTTTGCGCCATCGGCCGGAACCTTGATCTTCTTGTAACTCATACGCTGCGTTGCTCCTGCTGGACTGCCTTGTGGGCGTCGTTAAAACGAAATGTGAGGGGACCATGTGTGGTCGAGCGGCAGTATAGTACCCGCCGGTCACACGTGGCATGCCATCACATCAACACGGCTGGGAAATTTCTGCCTTGTCCACCGTCGTGCTGTTCAACAAGCCCTTCGATGCACTCTGCCAATTCACCGATGGCCAAGGGCGCCGAACGCTCGCCGATTGGGTCGATATTCCCGATATTTATCCTGCCGGCCGCTTGGATCGCGACTCCGAAGGGCTCGTGCTGCTTACCGATGACGGCGGATTGATCGCCCGCATGGCAGATCCACGCCACAAGACGGGCAAAACCTACTGGGTACAGGTGGAAGGCATTCCCGCCGACAGCGCACTTCAGCAATTGCGCGAGGGTGTGGTGCTCAACGATGGCCCTACTCGCCCCGCCCAAGTGCGCCGGTTGCAACCTCCCGCGTTGTGGGAACGCGTGCCGCCCATACGCCAACGCAATAACGACATCACCAGTTGGCTAGAAATTGTGCTGTACGAGGGCCGTAACCGACAGGTCCGGCGGATGACGGCGGCCGTGGGCCATCCCACGCTGCGGTTAGTTCGAGTCGCTATTGGCAGCTGGCAATTAGACGGACTGGCACCGGGAGAGTACCGGGTTATTCGCCGCGATCCGGCTCCCAACGCGCCGCACGCGAAAGATCGGAAGCCTTCTGCTCCACCCAACGGGAAGCTCCAGCGGCGTCCGTCTCGCGCTTCCAGAACGGGGCGCGGGTCTTCAACCAATCGATAAGAAATTCGCAGGCGGCGAACGCGGCCGCACGATGCGCACTGGACACACCGACGAACACAATTTGCTCGCTCGGTGCGAGTGTGCCGACACGGTGCACGATGCATGCCACCGCCAAAGGCCAGCGCGACGCCGCATCCGCGACGATGTCTGCCAACGCTTTTTCCGTCATGCCCGGATAATGTTCGAGATGCATCGTGCGCACATCGGTCGCATCGCCACCGTCGCGTACGCGGCCGACAAACATTGTCACCGCACCGACCTGAGGATCCACACCCGCCGCCTGACTCCCCGCACACAAGGCGGCATATTCCGCCGCGACATCGAAATCGCTCGTTTGCACGCGGATATCGGTTTTCATGGTGTTTTCAGCCGCCCGTTACCGGTGGCATGAATGCAATTTCATCGCCATCTTCAATGCTGAAATGCGCACCCGTCACTTGCTGATTGATCGCAATCAATACACGCGCCTCTTCGCCCAGCACCTCCGCCCAAACGCCGCCACGCGCCGTCAGCGCATCGCGCAGCGACTGCACAGTATCACCGGCATCTGTTGATGAAATCTCCAACGCATCGACGCCCAAACGCGCGCGAATACTGCCAAAAAACAACACCCGAATCATGCCGATTCTCCACGCGATTCAACGTGCCAGTTGCCACTTTTGCCGCCGGTTTTTTCCAACAGCCGTACTTGCTCGATCACCATGCCTTTTTCTACGGCCTTGCACATGTCGTAAATCGTGAGGGCTGCCACGCTGGCCGCCGTCAGCGCCTCCATCTCGACACCGGTTTTGCCGGTGACACTGCACGTGGCTTCGATGTGCAGACCGTCCTGATACGGCAGTGGCGTAATCAGTACCTCCACCGACGCCAGCGGTAGCGGGTGACACATCGGGATCAGATCCGGGGTGCGCTTGGCGGCCATGATGCCGGCGATACGCGCCGTCGCCAGCACGTCGCCCTTGGGCAGGCTGCCGTCGAGCACCCGCCCCAGCGTCGCCGGGGTCATGCGCACCGTGGCCTCGGCCACCGCCACTCGGCGGGTGTCGGCCTTGCCGCCCACATCCACCATCCGGGCTTCGCCACGGGCGTTGAGATGACTGAGTTCGGTCGGAGTGTCACTGGAACGAGGCATGGGAGCACCTGCGGGGGAAATTCGGGCGAGCCGGCCGGCTCGCGGGCCACTAGAATAGTCGCCCCGCCACGGCCTGCCCACGCGGATTGATCAAGACCCGCCTGCAGCCACCCCGACCTGAACAGCCAAGCCATTGCCGCATGACCGAATTTGCGCCCCACCTGACCGTTGCCACTGTCATCGTCCGTGATGGCCGCTACCTGCTGGTGGAAGAAAGCCCGCACGGCGCTGCCGTGTTCAACCAGCCAGCCGGCCATGTCGAAGCCGGCGAGACGCTGGAGGAAGCGGCTGTACGCGAAGCGTTGGAAGAAACCGGTTTTCGGGTACGCGTCACGCACTTGTTGGGCGTTTACATCTGGACCTCGCCGCAGAGTGGCGCGAGTTATTACCGTTTTGCGTTTGTTGGTGAAATTCTCGAACAAGTGGCGCCCGGCGCACTGGACAGCGATATCGATGCGCTGCACTGGCTCACGCTCGACGAAATCCGTGCGCGTCGCCCGCAACTGCGCAGTCCGCTGGTGTTGCGTTGCGCGGAAGATCATGCCGCCGGCAAGCGTTATCCGCTGGACATGATTTTCGACGCCGACGATCTCGTACGGCGCGGTTTGCCTGTGCCATGAACTCGCACTGACACCGCAATGACGAATGCCATAAATACTGCCATGAACAACGTAACCGGAAAGAAAGTCATCGTCGGCATGTCCGGCGGTGTCGATTCGTCGGTGTCGGCAGCATTGTTGATCGAGCAAGGCTGGCACGTTGAAGGCCTGTTCATGAAGAACTGGGACGAAGATGACGGCAGCGAATACTGCACGGCTAAAACCGATCTCGCCGATGCACAGGCTGTTTGCGATCGCCTTGATATCAAGCTGCACACCGCCAATTTTTCCGCCGAATACTGGGACAATGTCTTCGAGCATTTTCTGGCCGAGTACCGAGCCGGTCGCACACCCAACCCAGACATCCTGTGCAATCGAGAAATAAAATTTCGTGCCTTTCTCGATTACGCACTCACGCTCGGCGCCGACTTCATTGCGACCGGTCACTACGCACGCACAGCCATGGTGAACGGTCAAACGCAACTGCTGCGCGGGCGCGACCCGAACAAAGATCAGACGTATTTTTTGCACGCCGTCGGTGAGCGCGAATTCGCTCGCACGTTATTCCCGGTTGGTGATCTGCCAAAAAGCGACGTACGCGCCATTGCCGCGAAATATGCTTTCGTCAATCACGCCAAAAAAGACTCGACCGGAATCTGCTTCATTGGCGAACGGAAATTCGCCGACTTCCTCAAGCAATACTTACCGGCACAACCGGGCGACATGATGCTGCCAGACGGCAAAAAGATCGGCACACATCACGGTTTGATGTATTACACGCTGGGTCAACGTCAAGGTCTTGGCATCGGCGGAACACGCGACGGTTCTGAAGATCCTTGGTATGTCGTCGGCAAAGATCTCACGCGTAATCGCCTGATCGTCGCCCAGGGCGATCATCCCCTGCTCTACGCCAGCGCGCTCAGCGTACACACGCCTTATTGGATCGACGGCAACGGCCCGGCACTGCCGCATCGCTGTACGGCAAAAGTTCGCTACCGGCAATCTGATCAACACTGCGTTATTACGCGCGCAGATAATAATCTGCGTATCACCTTCGACGAGCCACAACGCGCGGTGACACCCGGGCAATCGATAGTTTTTTATGACGGTGAGCGCTGCCTTGGCGGCGGCGTGATTGAAACGACAGAGCCAACACACGCGGCAGCATTTTCTGCCAGTTGTCTGGCCGCTGGATGATCGACACGATCCACTTAATCACTGAAACACTGAATAACGCACGATAGGAAATACCATGGCTGACCCCGTGATGAAAGAACGAACTACCGCGCTGGCTGCTGTATTTCAAGCAGCCGCACTGGTCGATGACATCGCTCGAGGAAAAGGAGCGCCATCACGCGAATTTGCCTTGGCCGTCAACAGCCTATTCGCGCTGGATGCAAAAACAGTCAGTGAAATTTTTCCGGACGACGCGCCTCTCGCCACGGGTCGCGGCTATTTGCGCGCCGTTCTGGAGCGCCAAGCCGGGCCGGATGCCACCGGCCGCATCAACTATGTGATGGCCATGATTCATCTCGCCGGCATTTTGCGAGGCGATGCCCGCCTGCAACAAAAAATTCGCACGCGGCTCGAACAGATCTCTGGCGATTCGCCATCGAGCGATCACATCACGGATGATGCTATTACCAAAATCGCCGCACTGTATGTGGACACTTTTGGCACCTTGCGTTTTCGCGTACAGGTGAATGGCGAACCTAAGCAATTGCAGATGCCGGACGTCGCTGCACGCATCCGCACCAGTTTGTTCGCCGGCATCCGCGCAGCGCACCTCTGGTATCACTTGGGCGGACGCCGCTGGCATTTGCTGCTGGGTTCCAAAAAGATGCTGGCCGCCATGAACTGAATCACCCTGACGCACGCACCGCCGAGTGTGTCTCGGCGTGTAGAATGCGCACCGCTCAACACGATCACTTGCAAAACAATGCTCAAAATTGCCGCCCCGAAACACTGCACGAAAATCGTAAGAGGCCACTCATGTCCCTGAACGCTCTGACCGCACTTTCCCCGGTCGACGGACGTTACGCTGGTAAAGTCACTGCGCTGCGCCCCATCTTCAGCGAATACGGGCTGATTCGTCTCCGCGTGCTGGTTGAGGTGCGCTGGCTACAGGCATTAGCAGCACACACCGGTATCCCAGAAGTTCCGCCGCTGTCCGCCAGCGCCCATGCGGTGTTAGATAGCATCGTCAGTGGTTTCGATGAAGCTGCCGCGCAGCGCGTGAAAGACATCGAGAAAACCACCAATCACGATGTTAAAGCCGTGGAATATTTTCTCAAGGAGCGCATCAAGGGAAACGCTGAGCTAGAGAAAATTGGCGAGTTCATCCACTTTGCCTGCACCTCTGAGGACATCAACAATTTGTCCTATGCGCTGATGCTGAAAGAAGGCCGTGATGCGGTCATCCTGCCCATGCTGCGTAAACTGGCCAACGCCATTCGCAAACTGGCGCACGACAATGCGGCACTGCCCATGCTTTCACGCACACATGGCCAGACCGCATCACCGACCACGCTCGGCAAAGAAATGGCCAACGTGGTTGCTCGCCTAGAGCGGCAGATCGCGCAAGTCGAGAAAGTCGACATCCTCGGCAAAATCAACGGCGCCGTCGGCAACTACAACGCGCACTTATCAGCGTATCCGCAATTGGATTGGGAAGCGCACGCCAAATCGTTCGTGCAATCGCTGGGGCTGACGTTCAATCCATACACCACGCAAATCGAACCGCACGATTACGTGGCCGAGTTTTTCCACGCACTGGAGCGTTTCAACACCATTCTGATCGATTTTGATCGCGACGTTTGGGGCTATATTTCGCTGGGTTACTTCAAGCAGCGTACCGTCGAAGGTGAGGTCGGTTTTTTGATCATGCCGCACAAAGTTAATCCGATCGATTTTGAAAACTCTGAAGGTAATCTCGGCCTTGCCAATGCCATTTTTTCGCATTTGGCCGCCAAGCTACCGATCTCGCGTTGGCAACGTGACCTCACAGATTCCACCGTGTTGCGCAACTTAGGGGTCGGTATCGCGCACTCCGTCATTGCCTATGAAGCCTCGCTGAAAGGCATTAGCAAGCTGCAGGTGAACGAGACCCGTCTCGCCGAAGACCTCGATGCTGCGTGGGAAGTGCTGGCCGAACCCATCCAGACCGTGATGCGTCGCTATGGCATCGATCAACCGTACGAAAAGCTCAAAGCGTTCACACGCGGCAAAGCAATGACGCGCGATTCGATGCAAGAACTCGTGCGTTCGCTCGCTTTACCGGAGGCCGCCAAGAAAGAACTGTTGGCCATGACGCCCGCCAGTTATCTCGGCAACGCCGCACAACAAGCCAAAAAGGTCTGAACCCGTGAGTTGGTTGAAACCCGATTCTCTGCGTCATTTCGGAAAATTAACGCCCGCGCAGTTCCTAAAAAAACATTGGCAACGTGAACCGATGTTGATTAAGAACTCGGTACCGGAAATCGCCGAATTGCTCACCGGTGATGATCTCGCCGGCCTCGCGTTGGAAGAAGACGTTGAATCTCGGCTGGTGATTCGCAGCGGAAAACCGTCGCTTGCAAAAAGTTGGGCGCTACGTCGTGGCCCATTCAAAGCGACTGATTTCAAAAAATTACCGGAACGCGACTGGACCTTATTGGTGCAAGCCGTCGATCACCGTTTACCGGGACTGGCAGAGTTGCTGGATCGCTTTGATTTTTTGCCGCAGTGGCGTATCGACGACGTCATGGTGAGCTACGCCGTCGAAGGCGGCGGCGTTGGCCCGCATTACGACAGCTACGATGTGTTTCTCATCCAAGGCGTCGGCACGCGCGTGTGGAAAGTTGGACCGATTGTGGACGACAGTCATCTGTTGCCACATCCAGATCTGCGCATCCTCAAAAATATGGATGTTGTCGATGAATACCTGTGTGAACCGGGCGATGTACTTTATCTGCCGCCCGGATTCGCCCATTGGGGAATCGCGCAAGAAAACTGCATCACCTATTCCGTGGGTTTCCGTGCGCCGGCTGATCGCGAATTGCTGGATGGGTTTTGTGGC
Source organism: uncultured Pseudomonadales bacterium (assembly GCA_964574995.1). Classification (GTDB taxonomy): domain Bacteria; phylum Pseudomonadota; class Gammaproteobacteria; order Pseudomonadales; family JADFDG01; genus JADFDG01. Next base: position 7,289 of record CAZNPF010000002.1, read on the forward strand.
CATGTGATCGAGCAGACGCCCGAACAGCAGCGTTACAGCGACCCCGGTATCGCGCCATTGCGTCACAGCGGCGCGATGGATGCGGCCACGCTGGAACGATTCCGTGAACGCCTGGCGAATCTCGTCGACCAACCCGATTTGCTCGCGGATTTTCTGGGCCGCGCACTCAGCGAACCCAAATACGGCATCACCGCGCCCACGCCGGAAAAACGCTATACCGTGAGCAGCTTAGAAAAAATCTTGTCGAAAGCCGGCGAAGTGCGTCGCAATGAAAGCAGTCGTTTCCTACTGCAAGCCGATTTCGGCAAGTTGTATGTCGACGGCACGCCGATTGCACTGATGGATACGGAATCCATCGACCTTGCCGCTCGTCTCGCAGACCGCCGCTTATTTACCACGACCGACCTGCAACCGCGTAGTTCGGCGGCACGACAACTTTTGTTGCAGTTGCTCAACGATGGGCAACTTTATCTACGGCACGATGCTTGAAAGCGTCGTTCTCGATTTCCATGAGGGATGCATGAGCAACTTCCGTATTCGTCGCACCAGTTGGACCCAAGATCAGGCAGCGCTGTCAGCCATTCGCCGCACCGTGTTCATCGAAGAACAACACGTTCCCGAAGACATGGAGTGGGACGAATTCGATGAGCCCAGCATCCATTTCATCGCCGAAATGAACGACGGCACCGCAGTGGGTTGCGGGCGCTTGCTGCCTAGCGGCCAGATCAGCCGCCTCTCCGTGCTAGACGACCATCGCTGCGAAGGTATCGGCCGCGCCCTGCTGGATGCACAAATTGTCGAAGCCCGCAGCCGCGGTCTGAAAGAAGTCTTCCTGCACGCGCAAACCCATGCCACCTCCTTCTACGAAGCAGCCGGCTTTCTGGTTGATGGTGGTATCTTTGTGGAAGCCGGCATCCCACACCGGCTGATGGTGAAATCGCTGGACTAAGATCGTCCGACGGATCACTGCCGGGGCTGCCAACGATCTGTGTGCGCATGACACACATGCGCACACGGCAGTTCACACACTTCGAGGTGCGCATGGAAGGTAACGCCAACTTCGACGCATCACGCCTTGAGCATCAAGTGCTCGGCGTCAGCAACGATGTCTTGCGCAGCGAACGTCTTGCTGATTTGCAAACCATCGTGGACCACATGACAGCTCAGGCGCGCAATGACCTGTGCATTCTCGCACCCAACACAGAACCCGAACTCTACGGGCGAGACGCCTTTGCGCGACTGGTGGCCGATCTCATTGCCAACCGTGGTCGCGTCGCACGTGTTCGCCTATTGATTGCCGACCCGGCGCGTGCTCGTCACAGCTCACATGCGCTCGTGATGCTCTGGCATCGCTTTCCATCCTTCATTGACGTGCGAGAACTGCGCGATATTTATGCCTCAACGCGTGAGGCATTTTTATTGGTGGATAGCACCGGCCTGATTCGTCGCGAAGAAATGGAAAGCTGGGCCGCCGTCTCTACGTATAAAAATCTCACGACCGCACGTGATCGTGCCACATGGTTTGATGAGGCCTGGGCTCGCAGCGCTCCTTGCAGTGCTCTGCGGCGGCTGGGCCTGTGAGGTCATCATGATACCCATACTGCCGACTGGCGAAAAAACGCTGCTCATCATTCTGGCGGTGGCCTGCATCCTGCTGCTATTTCGTTTTCGTCGCGACGACCGCCCCGCCTTATTAACAACCTGCGTTCTGATTATTGTGGGTATCGCTTTTCTCACCGTTGCGCCGTGGCTGAAAAACGATTTTCCCAATGTGATCGGGATGTTGTTCGAAACTGGGGTTGTGCTGATCGGCATTGGATTGATTCGGCTTGCCGGCATGACGTTCTTTCGCTTGCTGCTGCCGCTGATGCGTGTCGAATCACCACGCATTCTCGAAGATGTCGTTGTGGTCGCCAGTTATCTTGGCTGGATCATCAGCCGTTTGCATGCCGCTGGCGTCAATCCGGGCGAACTGTTTGCTGCCAGCGCCGTTGTCACGGCCATCATCGCCTTCTCGATGCAAGACACGCTGGGAAATATTCTGGGTGGCGTTGCTTTGCAACTGGATGACTCCATCGATATCGGCGACTGGGTAAAAGTCGATGACATGACCGGCATTGTGGTGCAAGTCGGATGGCGATCGACACAGCTACGCACGCGCAATGGCGAAATTGTGGTCGTGCCTAACGGCTTATTGATGAAAAATCGTTTTCTACTTCTCGGTCGCCCTGTGCATGGCCAAAGTCAGTGGCGTCGCTGGGTATGGTTCGATTGCCCCAACGATGTTCCACCATCGCAAGTCATCGGTGCCGTGCGTGGCGCGCTCTGCAGTGCCGCCATCGCCAACGTGTCCAATGCCCCCGAACCCGATTGTCAGCTCATGGGTACAGCCAATGGTGTTTGCCAATATGCCGTTCGCTACTGGCTAACCGATCTCTGGAAAGACGATCCCACCGACAGCGAAGTTCGCCAACATCTCATCGCCGCCTTGCGTCGTGCTTCCATTCCACTGGCGCTGCCACAATATCGGCTGCGCACCGTCGCCGAAGGCGAAGCATTTGATCGCGCCAAACGTCAGCGCGATCAGGCACGCCGACTTGCTGCGCTGCAGGGTGCCGATCTGTTTGCATCGCTCACCCCGGATGAAATCGAGATGCTGGCTGGCAGGCTCGTGTATGCGCCCTACGCAGCTGGCGACGTCATCACTCGGCAAGGCGATATCGCACATTGGTTGTATCTGGTGAGCAGCGGCGAGGCCGAGGTATACATCGAAACGAGCGATGGCAGTCGGCAACGCGTCAACACCATCAGTGCCGGTAACTTTTTTGGCGAAATGGCACTGCTCACCGGCGCGCCACGACGCGCCACCGTCGTCGCACGTAGCAATGTCGAGTGCTTCCGCCTAGACAAGCAATCGTTTTCAGACTTACTACAAACGCGCCCGGCCATTGCCGAAGAAGTCGCGAACGTGCTGGCCGCTCGCCAGCACGACCTCGACAACTTACGTGGCAATTTGGCCGGCGAAGAATCGCGCCATGCTTTGGCGCGAAAACGTTATGAAATGCTGGAAGCTGTTAAGCGATTCTTTGCCGTGTAATCGACGTCGCGCCACGGCTGCTGCAAATTCTCTTACCCAGAGCTTCCAGAAAAACCCTTACCAAGCCGATTTCAAGATCGCCAACAAATCATCTACGTTCGCTTCCCGCCGATTAAAGATGATGGGGCCATCATCCAAAGCCATGGCGGCCAACTTGGGCAGTTGTTGCTCGGTAATTTTGCCGGTTTCGCGCAAATTTCTGGGTAATTTGCAACGTGCATGTAATTGGTCGCGCAACCCACGAATCACCGCAATCGTTTTTTCAGCGCGCGCTTCTTTCCGCGTCGATGCGTAAACTTCAGCGCCTGCCAGCGGCAATAACAACTCACCGGTACGCTCACCAGCGACTGGCAAGTTGTATTCCAGCACATAGGGTAAAAACAGGTTCATGCACAAACCGTGCGGCAAATGAGCCATCGCGCCCAGCGAATGGCCAAAGGCATGAACGAGGCCGACCATAGAATTGGAAAACGCAATGCCGGCCAACGTCGATGCCTGCGCCAGTTCCAGACGCGCCGTTGCATCAGACGGATGATCCATCACGGTCAACAAATTCTTGCTGATTTTTTGAATTGCGCGCTCGGCCATCGCATCAGACAACGGGTTCGACGCCAAACCGATACACGCCTCGATGGCGTGCGTCATGGCATCCATCGCCGTCATCGCCGTAATGGCGGGTGGCAGCGTCAGCGTCATGCGCGGATCCAACACCGCCGCGTTCGGCATTAAAAAATACGACGTAAACGGTACTTTGACGCCTTTCGATTCATCGGCGATCACCGCCACCATGGTGGCTTCTGAACCCGTACCCGCCGTCGTAGGTATCACGAATAAAGGCTTCAGCGGGCGCTTCAAGCAATGCGCACCCGCGTATGCGCCAAGATCATCACCGCCTTCACTCACCAAAATATTGACGCTCTTACTGGTGTCGATCACCGAGCCGCCACCCACCGCTAAAATGGCGTCACAGGAATGTGCGCGGTAAATGCGTGCGGCGTCACGCACGGTGCCATAAGAACTGTCCGGTGGTACTGCATCAAATACTGCTGCCACGGGCAGCCCAGACGCCGATAGCGCATCTTCTACATGCTTTAGTAAACCGGCACCCACCACGCCTTTGTCGGTAATCACCAGCGGCCGCTTCGCTTGCAACATCCCCAACTCGAACGGAATGTGTTCCAGCGCTCTCAAGCCGGCAATGATTTTTACCGGGCAATAGAATTCGTAGAAATCCTTGCTCATCGTCAGGCGCCCCGGAACAAATTAGCCAGTAATCGGCCGTAAATGCGGCCGGCAAGCGGAAGTTTTTCAGTTATAGCAATGAATGGATAACGCTTCACCGCACGCTCAGCAATTTGCTTGGGCAGCACCAGCACTTCCATACGATTGAGACAGCGCAGCAATCGAACGGCATGCGCAAGTTCACCATCCACAAAAATCCGGTCGTTGGCAAACGCCTGCGCGGTACCTTCTTGGAACGAACACACCAAAAACGCATGTTCAATGTGCTTAAAGAAAATCCCCAGCGTGGCGCGACGACCATCACTTTCGATCAACTTCAGCGTGCCATCCGCCTGAATCTCGGCACAAAACTGCACGCCATTGGGGAACACTTGCATGCGAATGCGATAACCCGCCGGAAACGCCGACAGTTCCCGACGTATTTCTGGATCGGTTTGACTGGCCGCGACCAACCCGCGACCAATCACGCCCATCATCAGCGATACGTAGGCACTCTTGGCGTCGATGGCGGGCAACATATCAGCCTGCGCAACCTTTGCCGGTTACGCTGCCAAAGATCGCTTTTGCTTCGCGACGACGACGGTGCAGCACAGGCTCCGTGTAGCCATTTGGCTGAATGCGCCCTTGGAACACCAGCTCGCACGCCGAATTGAACGCTACGCTGTCAGCAAACAACGGCGCCATCGGGCGATACAACGCATCGCCGGCATTCTGCGCGTCGACTTTCGCCGCCATACGCTTGAGTGAATCCATCACTTGCTCTTCGGTGCAAAGTCCGTGATGCAGCCAGTTCGCCACGTGCTGGCTGGAAATACGCAACGTGGCGCGATCTTCCATCAAGCCGATGTCGTTGATGTCCGGCACTTTTGAGCAACCCACGCCTTGATCGATCCAACGAACAACATAACCAAGGATGCCCTGGCAGTTGTTGTCGAGCTCTTCGATCACTTCTTTAGCGGAGGGCTTTGCTCCGACGAGAAAGGGTGGCGTCAGAATGTCATCCAGCGACGCACGCGCACGTGATTTCAATTCTTCTTGGCGGCCTTTCACGTTGACGCTGTGGTAATGCGTCACGTGCAGCGTCGCAGCCGTCGGTGACGGTACCCACGCGGTATTAGCGCCCGCCTGCGGATGCGCAATTTTTTGCTCGATCATGCCTTTCATCAGATCCGGCATGGCCCACATCCCTTTGCCGATCTGCGCCTTGCCTTGCAAACCGCAAGCCAGACCAATATCGACGTTCCAGTTTTCGTAAGCAGCAATCCACTTGGCTTTCTTGACGTCATTCTTGCGAACGATGGGGCCAGCCTCCATCGAGGTATGAATTTCATCGCCGGTGCGGTCAAGGAAACCCGTATTGATGAAAATTACGCGCTCTTTTGCAGCACGAATACATTCCTTGAGATTGACCGTCGTGCGACGCTCTTCATCCATGATGCCAATTTTCAAGGTATTACGTGCCAGACCCAGCGCATCTTCGACGCGACCAAATAGTTCGACGACAAAAGCGACTTCTTCTGGACCATGCATTTTCGGCTTCACGATATACACCGAACCCGTACGCGAGTTGGAAAGCGATCCCGTTTTTTTCAGGTCATGCATCGCCGCCAACACAGTCACCATGGCATCCATGATGCCTTCTGGAATCTCCTCGCCTTTATAGAGGATGGCTGGGTTAGTCATCAGGTGACCGACGTTGCGTACCAACAACAACGAACGGCCATGCAGCGTCACCTTGCCTTTACCATCCGGCGTCACGAATTCGCGGTCTGCATTCATGCGGCGCGTCAACGGCTTGCCATTTTTTTCGAAAGTCTCGACCAGCGTGCCTTTCATCAGGCCCAGCCAGTTACGATAAACCTCGGCCTTATCTTCGGCATCGACCGCTGCCACTGAATCTTCGCAATCTTGAATCGCGGTGATCGCTGATTCCAAACACACATCTTTCATACCGGCAGGATCAGTTTTACCAATCGGGCTGGCCGCATCGATTTGAATTTCAATGTGTAGATTGTGCTGCTTGATCAGCAAACCTGTCGGGTTCGCGGCATCGCCGGTGTAACCTTTGAATTCGCCTGGATGCAGCAGCGGCGATTTCTTACCATTTTTCAGCGTCACAACCAGATGACCGTCTTCAACCGCATATTTCACGGCATCCACGTGCGAGCCTTCAGCCAGCTTTGCGTTGGCATCCAAAAAAGCGCGCGCCCAGGCAATCACTTTTGCGCCACGTTTCGGGTTGTAACCTTTACCCTTCTCGCAGCCATCGGCCTCGTCGATCACGTCCGTGCCATACAGCGCGTCATAGAGCGAGCCCCAACGCGCATTCGCTGCGTTCAGTGCATAACGCGCATTTTTCACCGGGACCACCAGCTGCGGGCCGGCGATGATGGTGATTTCATCGTCGACATTTTCTGTCGTGACTTTGAAATCAGACCCTTCCGGCAGCAGATAACCGATGTCACCGAGAAACTTTCGGTAGCCCGCCGCATCCCAAGGCTGACCGCGGCGAGCACGCAGGAAATCATCGATCTTTGCCTGCAGCGCGTCGCGCTTACTCAGCAGAGCGCGGTTCTTAGGCATCAGGTCTGCGAGGATAGCCTCCAGCCCGGCCCAAAAAGCCGCTGGCGTCACTCCGGTCCCCGGCGCCGCCTCGTTCACAATCAAATCGTGAATCTCGCGGGCGATCTGTAGGTTGCCAATCGTGATGCGCTGGATCATGAGAAACCTCGTTCATAAAACAAAAACAGGTGGACGGAAATGACACGGGCCACGCCGGCCCGCGAAGGTGGCCATCCTACCGGAAACAGACAGACGACTGGCATGTGAGGCTCACAGCAAGCGCTTGAACTGCCATGCAAGACTGACCATTCAGTCATCAAAGACCGCCTTCAAGCCATGCGCCTAAAACTACCCCTTCGGCTTATGCTATAAAACTGCTTTCGGGGGCTCATCTCCCGCTTTTGTTCCGGCGCACAGCACGACAATAAAATACCCATGCCTGCCCGCCTCACACATCTTTTATGACCGCCAAGGAGTGTCCAATGCGCGACGACAATGACGTCGAACAAGCCCCGTTATTTCAACTCGACGAACAACGTCGTCTATTTCTGCAACGCGCATTCGCATCCAGTTTCGTATTGGCCGGCGGCAGCCTGCTCGCACCGCTGGTTCATGCCATTGGTGGTCAGGTTCCTCGGGAATTGCCTGCAGGGCGCTCCATCTACGACGTGCGCGGCAAAGTGACTGTTGATGGTCAATCGGCTAATCGCAGCACCCAGATTCGCACCACATCGACGGTAGTGACCGGCAGTAATAGTTTGGTGATTTTCCGAGTCGGCAAGGACGCACACATTCTTCGTGAGAACAGCCGCATCGAGTTGGCTTCTGAGGACAACGTCATCGCCGAAGGTCTGCGGCTCGTCAGCGGCGCGCTGTTGTCCGTATTCGGCGAGCGCCCCAAAAGCGGCAAAGGCTACAAACTCTCCACCAATACCGCGACTGTCGGTATTCGTGGCACCGGCGTTTATGCCGAGACGGCCTCGGATGCGAGTTACGTGTGCACCTGTTACGGATTGGTGGATATCAATTCAACGGTCAACCCCGAACAATCTGAGCAGATCGCCTCGAAGCACCATGATGCGCCCCGCTACATTCTGGCGAATCCTGAAGGTGGCAAATTGATCACGCCAGCACCCATGAAAAATCACACCGACGAAGAGCTGATGTTGGTTGAAGCGATCGTTGGCCGTGTGCCGCCCTTTTCCTCGGTGAAGGGTTACAGCACGCCGCGTCGCGGTTATTGACCTGACAAAATCAGCGCGAGGTCGCTCGTTTTCATAGCAACACTTCCAATAAAAAGGGCGCCTAAAGGCGCCCTTTTTATTTCATGGCAAATGCGTCATCCAAAACTCAATCGCAGGTAATACCTGCCACCAGATCCGTTTCACCGCAGGGGGCGCCGGCGCGAATCCACTGCAGGATGGTGTTGTACTTCTCTTGATCCGCCAACAGCATCAAATTGATGTATTCGCCACCACCATGACGTGGCCCGGTCGGCTTGACCAACAGCAGGCTCAACTCGGGTTCCGCCAAGTTCACGCGTGCACGCACATCGCGATACAGATTGGCATTACCGGCATCCCAACGCACCGGAATACCCGGATAGGCGCCGCTGCCATCATGACAACTCGCGCAATCCATTCCCGTCGTCGAACCCAAAATAGGAGCAATGTCATCGACGAATGTCAGCGTGGAAGGATCATCCATGCTGCTATCAATCGTGATGGTGACTTGCTTCGCGGCGCTGGTGCCTTTGGCATTGCTGACGGTGAGTGCAAGCACATAGGCGCCGTCGGTAGCAGTTGCCAGCACAGGTCGCGCACTGGTCGTACTTGACAGCGTCGGAGTTGAACCGCCTGGCGACGAGACAATGCTCCACGCATACGTCGTCGCAAATGAACTGGCGCTGCCATCCAGTTGTACGGGTGACGGCCCTGTGCGATTAGCACCCGGACGCGCCACCGGCAAACCCGGCTGTATCACATGGCCCGTACCATCAAACAAGGACGCATCATTCAGGAAGGACGCCAACAGCGCAGGCTCGTCATCCGGATTTTTCCAGAAAGATTCCCAATTACGCAGCGATAACGGCATGACGCCACGTTTAAACACGTAATCCGCAATGATGCTGCGATAGCTGTAGAACTTTTCCCAACTCTGAAAATTAACTGCTGACGCGTAAGCTTGCCCCGAATAGATTTCGCCCGCGTTATTACCTTGCAGGGCATGGCAACCAATGCAATGCGGCTCAACGACTTGCTTATAAAGCTGCTCTACGCCTTCGGGGCGCGATATCGTTTGCTGCCAACCAGCGGGCACATAATCTTCTATCAACGTCGACGATGGAAACGATGGCCCACCGTAGCGCTCCTCGGATAACCCGATAGCAAAGTCTGCAAACCACTTGTCCGCCTCGCTATCCGCACGCGACTTGATCTGCACATAACTGTCGCGAACCATTTCATTCATCAAACGCAGCGGCGCTTCCATATCCGCACGAGACCAGCCCGACACCGTCGAAAAATCAAACGAATCCGGCTCCAACTGGTTGTATTTGGCAGAACGCAACGATTGTGCTGAGAAAGAACCATCGGCATTCAATGGCAATGTGCGGCCGCCGTGACATTCCCAGCACATTTCAGGCATGTGCTTGGTCCCGCGACCATCCAGATCCGCCGAAGTAATACGTGTCCCCTCCGGGTTATAGATGAAGAACTTGGTGATTCGTTCGGATGGATTATTGGGATCTGCGCTGAACTCAATCGCGTTAGTGCCCAAGTGGTAACGCTTGTCTTCCGCGACAGCCGCTTCCACGTTGATCGGGCCGTAGTTACTGGAGCCACCCGCGCCCAAACGCACCACGTAGTTCCCCACAACAAACGCAAAACTATCATCGGACGCATCGCCCGGTGTGCCGTTGGTATTGCGACGCGCATACATGTGACGCCCATAACCCAAATCCCGTGCATCGCGGAAGATGGCATGAACGCCCATGCCAATCGTTTCACTCGCACAGGCAGGCTCCGGCGGCGTGGCGTCGATAAAACAGTTTTTCTTCAGGTAGCCATCCAACGTAGCGCGTTCACCGAGCGGATCTGCGGCGTCGTAATAGGCATTCGCATATGCAACGGAGCTGGTGCCACGCGCCTTGAGATCAATCAGTGCATTGCTGCCGCCGCCACTGTTATCGTCTTGCGCCAGCACACTGCCGCCGGCATACATCAAGAAGAGATAGGCATCCGCACTGGTGGAATTCAGTGCGATGGAAACTCCGCCGGCAGTCGACATCGAAAACGCATGCGGCACATTGCCAGCCGCGCCCGCCGTGGGGCCACCAGAACTGCCCCAGTTCCCATTCACGGTTTCCACGCTGCCATCGTCACGCGTGATCAGTAGTTGATAACTTCCCGATTCACCCGGCGAAGCCGTTGCGGCAATGATTTGATAATCGCCTGCCGCCAAACCGGCCTGCGGGTTGATGCTACGCAGAAAAGCATTCGGTGTTTCGGCAGTCAGGGTGGATGCCGTGGTGACTACCTGATCTTCCGATTCAAAGCATCCTGCGACGAACAAAGAGGCCGAAGCCAGCAATAGGAGTTGGCGTTTCATCGTTTAAAACCTCGCCAGCAGGCCGGCCCGCACGATCGTGCGGAAATATTCGTTATCGCCATCTGCTTCCACCATCACGTGCTGAGCAGAAATATCCAGCGACAAGCTGTGGCCAAAGCCACGATTGATACCCAGTACAAAGACGTGAGTCATGGCCGGCAAACGGTATGCCACCCAAGTACCGCACAACGCTTCATTCAGTGCGCCGTCGATTTCTATTTCATCGGCATTTGCGATCAAGCCAAATGTGTCTGTCGCCAACGATCCGTCACACAAAATTTGCCGTGCAGACGACACCGTATCGCCATCAATAAAACTGTAGGTCCCGTAAACAGCCCACGCTTCATTCAAAGCCATATCGGCGTTGGCAAATAACCGAAATTGCGCGAGATCGAAGACTCGCCCTTGCGATTCCTGATACTTGCCTTCAATACCGACTGAAGCACGCAGCTCATCGGTAAGCCGTTTCGTGGCAAACAACTGCGCGGTATAGCGATCTGCATCGCGCAAGCCGGCATCGACATCATCGTGCTGCGCAGACAGGTTGAACTGATAGAACGGTGCCGAGAAACCGAGCTGGTTTTGCCAGCGATAGATGCCTTGCACGCCCAAACCAAGACGATTGAGTGTGCTGACGTCTGAAAAAGCCTCGTAGTCGGCAAATGTCCGTATCGTCGCGGCGCTCATGAGATCGGAACCAAAGTTCCAAGCCGTAGAGATCGATGCCGTCACGCCTGCATCTTCGACAATGTCACGCGTATACAACGCGCGCGTAACGTTATCGTCGTAAACCGCTGTCAACTCGCCATCGACCACTGGCTTCCAGCTGTCGTCATCGCCCGCGGCCTGCACTGCAGGCACACACGCCATCGCCAACAGGCCCGCTAGAGCCCGCAAATCCATTTTCATTGATTTTATTTCCTGTTACGACGCACACGGAAGCTAAGCAGCGACAACATCATCAACAGCCACACGCCAGCGCTACCTGAACCTTTTTCGCTGGATGGCGTAGCAACGACCACCACCGCTTGTGACAACGCAGCACCGCCCGTGGCATGCACACTTGCGTTGACCATGCCGTCGCTGTCGTTGGGGCCACCATCGCTGTACACGATGCGCACGCACGTGTAGCCCGTGACCAATCCCGCCTGCCAGCCAGCATCTTCCGGCGCTGGACATTGGCCGTCAGCCGAAGCCGGTGCTGACCACAAGGAATCGGTTGCCGTTGGCACAAACGTGAACCAGCCGCCATTGATGAATACGCGCCACGTCGATTGCGGCGCTAGCGGTTGCAATAACGAATAGGTCACCTGGAACGTCGTCGCGCCCGTGAAGAAATCCGTCCCGCCGACGTGCAGGCTGCTATTCATGACGACGTCATAAAGGGCGCCCATCGGTGCGTAATCCGCGTCGGTCACTACCGCGCCTGTGTCATCGACGATCAGCGATGCCGGTGCGCGTGCGCCTCCCGCAGGCGCCACATCGTCGCCCTGCGCGGCCGCAGCGTACGGACCAGCCACCAGACCCAAGCCAGCGCCCGCTTGCACGACGGACAAGATGTTGTCATCCGTGCCATCCACTTGCACCAAAAGCACGCCCGGCACCGGCAACGGATCGAGGTAATCCGATATGCCGTCGCCATCCGCGTCATTCAAACCTTCGGCGGGATCGTCATCCGACAAACCATCGCCATCGGTATCCGCCGATGCCAACGTCGGTGCGGTATCGGCAACCGCAATCTGCATGCGTTGTTCCGCAGCACCGCCTCTGCTGTCAAAGGCACGCACAATCACGTCGTAGTACTGACCAGCACTCAACGTACTCACATCAAACTTCGCTTGCGCGTCGCTCTCACCACCAATACCCAATGCCGGATCACTGCCCGACCAGTCATACATCAACGTATCGCCATTGCGATCAATGGCAAACACGTCGATGTAACCCGCGCCCTGATCGCGATACATCAGATTGCGGCGTTCCAGACCAAGCAGATTGTCCTGGCTCGCCCACACCGTCATGTCTGGCGGCAACGCATCGCCAGTCACCGTCAGAGTCGACGTGCGTGCGGGTGAAAGTGATGCACTCTCAGGATCAGCAACTTCCAACAACGTGACGGTGACGGTCTCGCTCGGCCTTACCGAAATCAAACCGATCGTGTCAGGGCCGTTGATCGTGACTGTTCCCGTGTCTGACGTCGTCGCACCCATCACTTCGTACTTAATATCGACAGGGTATGCCGGCGATTCTCCCGACAGCGTCACCGGCAGATCCAGCACATCGCCTGCATGAGCCATGACATTGCCGTTCAGTGAAGCCAGCGGCACAACTTTGACGATTTGTTGCGTCGTCGCCATCACCGCCATCGTGTACGGATGCGTCGCCGTCCACGTCAGTACATGCATGCCCGGACGGAACGGGCCATCATCACTGACGGTCACATCCAGCGCCAACGGTTCGCCATTTTCTATGGTGTGCGCCGACGCGCTCACCGCAACCGGCGTGTAAGGGCCCGTCGCCACCACGGTTTTATCACCGTTGGTAATCAGCGAGTTGGTAATGTCTGTGCAGTTTGCATCGCCATTACCCACGCAAACCAAAAATTCTTGCAAGTTGGTTTGACCATCGCCATCCAAATCTTCCGCCGCATCACTGGCATCAAACGGATCTAACAGGTTAGCCAACTCGGCAACATCGCTGATGCCATCGTTATCATCGTCGGTGTCACACAAATCGCCATTGGCATCGCCGTCGTTGTTGGCTTGATTGGTGTTGGCCACGGACACGCAGTTGTCGCGATAGTTAGCAACCAGATCGCTATCTGTATCTGGTTTGGACACACGCAGATTCAGCGTGTGCGTCGCCGTCGTCACGCCATTCTCATGACCGTCATCCACCTGCACCGTGATGGCAAAATCGCGATAAGCCAGCGTGTTGTACGGCGCGCTGGATTCCACCACATTCTGGCCGGGCGTATAGGAAATCTGGCCAACCGTGCCGGCACTGTTGGAAATGGTCATGCCGGCCGGTGCGTTTAGCAGCGACCAGGTGAGATTGGTGCCGTCATTGCTGTCGTCCGGATCAATGACGCTTGGCGTCAACGTAAACGAAGACTGCTCTGTGACCGTTTGATTGCTGATCGCACCGATCACCGGCGCGTCGTTGACCGGGCTGATGGTCAGCGTGAAGGTTTTGATGCCATTGTTGCCCGTCGTCGGTGTCGAACCGTCCTCATTGCCGTCTTCGACTTGAATCCGGATCGGCCCAAATTGCGTCGTCCCCGAATCAGCCACCTGCGACTCGCGAGGCCGCCACGTAATCAGACCCATCGTATTGACCGACATACCCGAAGGCAGCCCGCCGAAGCAGAGTGGGCAACTCAGCGTGTAAGAAATATTGCCCGGTGTGCCGGCGTCATCGTCGATATCGCTGACTTCCAACTGATAGGACCACGTAACGTCCTCGGTACCGGTGAGCGGCGGATTGAAGTTGATGATCGTCGGCGGATCGTTGGTGGCGGTGACGGTAACCGTCCAACTGAAAGTGTCGCTCAAGGTGCCATCACTCGCTGTTGCCGTGACGGCCACACTCGACGGACCACCGTTGACCGGCGTCCATGTGATCAGGCCCGAAGATGAATTGATGGCCATGCCGGCACTGAGTGCTGCCGCATTGAGGCTGTAGGTGATCGTGCTATCGACGTCGGTTGCGGTGACATCGTAGCTGTACTGCACACCTTCTACTGCGCCCGTCGAAGGCGAAACAGACGTATCAATTACCGGCGCATCATTGACGGGCGTGACTGTGACAACAAACGTATCCGTGTCGGTGGTCGTGCCATCGCTGATGCGAACCGTCACGGTGTAATTGGTGTTGGATGTTGGTGCATCCGGCACGCTGGCGGCCGGCCAAGAAATGACGCCGGAGGAATTGATCGTCATCCCGGTGGGTGCGGTCGTCAGCGAGTAGCTGATGCCGGGATTGGTGATGGTCCCGGAGACATAACCACTGACGTTGTAACTCAAAGACTGATCTTCGGTGATCGATGTGCCCAGCGCGACCGAGCGATCAGGAATGCCGCCAATAGCCGGGCAGGCGGATGTTGTCAGAGAACGATTTGAACCGGTGACAGATCCACTGGATGTACGCGCACGGTATTGATAGGTCGTTCCGCAATTCAGACTGACAGCGGCACTGATGGCTTTATTGTCACCACCACCGCCTGTACCCGCAGGCGATTGGTCACTGGTGTTGCTGCCATACGCAACGGTCGTGCCGTACTCAAAATCAAAATTGGTCGCGTTTCCGTTTTCCTGCACGTTGGCATGAAGCGTGGCGCCGTATTTGCTGACGCCAGATTCGGCTCCGGTGGACACCTGCGCTGTTGCCGTTTGCGGATAGCCCGCACTCTGCCAACTCGTGATCAACGATTTGCCTGTGCTGTTCAAATCATCACTAGTAGGCATTTCTCCTTGATTGATCCGATACACAATGCAGGCTTTGCCCGAATAGTTTGCCGGCGCACCGCCGGCCGTTGTGCAGGCATAAGGCGAGCCGCCGTAGCCATTGACCGTCGCCCATGAATTCAAGGCGACATAGCTCACGCCGTCATGGCAATCCGAACAGGCTTCCGAACTGTAGCCAGCCCCTTCAAAAACGGTTGCTCCCACCCCTTCTGTGCCTCCGTAAGTCACGGTGGCCTGCGCCATCGGTACCGCAGCAAAGGCAAGCAACAGAAAAGAAGCTGTCAGCAAACCCGACAGGCTCGGGATCAGTCGGCGATTCATAAGCGTCCTTGGCAGGCCCGGGGACGGGCAAGATGACAATGAGAACTGGTCAATAGTAGACAATTTGAGCGATTCCAGTCACCCGACCAAGCTCCGTCCGACATCGGCAGTACCCCGAACGGTCGCCAAAAGGGACGGCCAGACAAGCCGCAAACTCAGGCCGTCACCGGTCGCCACACCCTCGCAGGCCAGCGCACTAACGACGTGAACTAACGATCCCCGCCCGTCCGCCGCGCCACGTACTGAATCAACTGCCGCAACCAGCGGTGTGCCGGGTTGTGATGCAGCAACGGGCTCCACGCCATTTTCAATTCGAAATCCGGAATGTGAAATGGCGGTTCTTTGACGATCAATTTTGGGTTGCCTTCGGCCTGCAACAACGCCATGCGCGTTGGTAGCGTGGCGATCAAATCGTTGTTCTGCACCAGCATCGCTGGCATGAAGTAATGACGCGTGAACAATGAAATGTGTCGCCGCTTGCCGATGCGATCCAATGCCTGATCCACCCAACCCAGCGACACCGATTTTTCACTGGTCATACCCACGCCGACGCCCATGCCGGTCTTGCTCACCCACACGTGTTTTGCATCGAGATAATTTTTCAGATTGAAGCGATCGACAATCATGTTGTTGGCATTCAACACGCAAGAAAACCCGTCTTTCCACAGCGTGACCTGATGAAAAGATTGCGGAATTTCGTTGAAACGGTTGATCGCCATATCGACTTTTCCCTGCTCCAAATCACGCGGGCTGACGTCCGATGGCGTAAGCACATCCAGCACCACTTTAGGCGCTTCACTGCGCAGCGCTTTGATCACGGCGGGGAACAAGGTGGCTTCTGCGTAATCGCTGGCCATGATGCGGAAAACGCGCTGACTGTTGATCGGTCGGAAATCGTGACGCGGCTCCAGCACCTGCTGCAGTTCACTGAGCATGGCGCGAATCACCGGCTGCAATTCCAGCGCTCGCTCGGTAGGCGTCATGCCCTCACTAGAGCGCACCAGTAACGGGTCGTTGAACATTTCTCGCAGCCGGCGCAGGCCATTGGATAACGCCGGCTGGGTGATCCCCAATTGCTCGGCGGCGCGCGTCACGTTCTTCTCGCGCAGCAAGATATCCAGATAGATCAACAGATTGAGATCGACTTTAGACAGGTCCACAGCATCCCCCTCGCGTTAATCGTGGTAGCGGCTTCGCAACGACCATGCAGTCACAAATAGTAATTCATTGGGCGAATAGCGGAAATAAAACCCATAAATTGCGCGAATCATGCCACGACTCCTATAGTGCGCCCACCCGAGAACCAACTTATCCACAGCCCCCGGCTGGGTTGGACTCGATCCAAACCTGTCACTCACCAGGAGCTCGCCATGACCACCTACGCCTCTGCGATCGAACACGTCCGCGCCGTTAAGGCCAAACTCGGCGGCACCTGGGGTGCCATCCACCCGGAAGACGCGGCCCGCATGATCGTGCAGAACCGTTTCCGCACCGGCTTGGACATCGCCAAGTACACCGCCGCCATCATGCGCAAGGACATGGCCGAGTACGACGCGGACAACAGCAAGTACACCCAGTCGCTGGGTTGCTGGCACGGCTTCGTTGCCCAACAGAAGATGATTGCCAACAAGAAGTACTTTGGCACCACGTCCAAAAAGTACATCTACCTGTCTGGCTGGATGGTTGCTGCGCTGCGTTCTGAGTTCGGCCCGCTGCCCGATCAATCCATGCACGAGAAAACATCCGTACCGGCGCTGATCGGTGAGATCTACACCTTCCTGCGTCAAGCCGATGCCAAAGAACTGAACGATTTGTTCCGCGCGCTCGCCAAGGCCGAAGATGCCGGCGACAAGGCCAAAGCTGCCGACATCGAAGCGAAGATCAACAACTTCGAATCGCACGTGGTGCCGATCATTGCCGACATCGATGCCGGTTTCGGTAACGAAGAAGCCACCTACTTGCTGACCAAGAAAATGATCGAAGCCGGCGCCTGCGCCATTCAGATCGAAAACCAAGTATCCGATGCCAAGCAGTGCGGCCACCAGGCCGGCAAAGTCACCGTGCCGCACGAAGATTTCTTGGCCAAAATCAACGCCGTGCGCCTCGCGTTCCTCGAGCTCGGCGTTGACGAAGGCGTGATCGTTGCGCGTACCGACTCGGAAGGTGCCGACCTCACCCAGAAGATTCCAGTTTCGAAGAAAAAAGGCGATATCGCATCGCAGTACATCAGCTACCTCGACACCAAGGAAATCGACATCAGCGAAGCCTCTGATGACGAAGTGCTGATCAAGCGTAACGGCAAACTGCATCGCCCGACCCGCTTGGCTTCCGGCCTCTTCCAGTTCCGTGAAGGCACGCAGATCGACCGCGTCGTGTTGGACTGCGTGAGCTCGCTGCAGGGCGGCGCCGACATGCTGTGGATCGAAACGCCGACACCGAACGTCGCGGAAATCGCTCACATGGTCAACCGCGTGAAAGCCGTCGTGCCGAACGCCAAGCTGGTGTACAACAACAGCCCGTCGTTCAACTGGACCCTGAACTTCCGTCAGCAGGCGTTTGACCGCATGAAGAAGGAAGGCAAGGACGTGTCGGCCTACGACCGCGCCAAACTGATGAGCGTCGACTACGACAACACCGAGCTGGCCAAACTGGCTGACGACATGATCCGCACCTTCCAAAAAGATGCGGCGCGTGAAGCCGGCGTATTCCACCACCTGATCACGTTGCCGACCTATCACACGACCGCTCTGCACATGCATGAGTTGGCCAAAGGTTACTTCGGCGAACAAGGCATGTTGGCTTATGTCGCGGGTGTACAGCGCAAAGAAATCCGTGAAGGCGTTTCCTGTGTGAAGCACCAAGCCATGGCCGGTTCCGATATCGGTGACGACCACAAGGAAATGTTCGCCGGTGACAACGCTCTCAAAGCGGGCGGCACGGCCAACACCATGAACCAATTCAGCGCGGCTTAATCGCTGACTTGCTTCAAAAAAAGCCCCTGCGCGAAAGCGCAGGGGCTTTTTTATTGATGGGCGTCTTTTGAAGCAGCGCGGGCGGCAGCACAAATCACAACCGGTAAAAATCACAAAAAATGGGTGGGCCGCGTCGGGGGACTTACTGGTTGGGGTTATTCTTTCGATAACCCGGCGCCCAGCACACGCAAGGAAGCACACGAGGGCTTACTGCCCGCTGCTGGCCAGCACGACGATCGAAATCGAGATTGGGATCGAAATAGTTGAGTTCTGTACAACCGGCCCACGAGAGCCCGCCTATGCATCGCCCCTTGCCGCTTCTGACCCTCTTCGTTTTGTTGCTCCTGTCGCCACTTTCTTTGTTTGCGGCCAATCCGCCCACGCACCCCCGCCTCATCGAAGCCGAGCGCGCTTTTGCTGCCGGCGATGCCACTGGCGCCAAGATCGCGCTGAATCTGTTGAATGAAGAAACGCACGACCCCGCACTGCGTAAGCAGGCAAAACGCCTGATGGATACCGCATTACCCGTGGCGGAAGCCAGCAAACATCTCCAACGCGGTGATTTATTTTTGGTAGAACCGACTTTGCGCGCCGTTGAAAAGAAGCTCGGGCGCTCGCCTGCCGATGTGGCATTGCGTGATCGCATCACGCAATTACGCAAACAAGCCGATGCCTTGCGCGTGCAATTACGTCATGACGATGTGTTCACCGTGTGGGCCGTACGCAATCTGTTGGAAACACAGAAGTTGTATGCCGGCGACTACCCGCTGACTCGCGCTGATATCGAGCATCTCCTGTTGCCCGCACTCAAAGCCGACGGCAACAAATATCGCCTGCAAGATTGGCAGCCCACCTTGCGTGGCTATCGGCTGGTGTTACAGAACACGCGCAGCGGCGAAAGCGTGCAGGTCACGTCAGATTGATCAGGCCACGACGACATTCAGCGCGCCACGATTGCCCGTTGCGATGCGGTCTGCATCCCAGTGTTCGAACCATCGCAGAACGGTTGGGAGAAAGCATCAAGCCAGTTTGAGCTTGCTGATATCTGGGTTGACCGGTTTTTTCTCTTCACGAATTTGTTCGAGATCCGCGCCGGGTGGCGCCATCGACATCGCGCTGACATCCACCACCACCGGCACCACAACGCGTTTTTCTTCCGGCTTGAGCACTTCCGTGTTCGGTGGCGCCATCGTCATCGATGAAATATCGACAGCCACGGGTATTTCTGCCGCTTTTTCTTCAGCCTTGATCAAATCCGACCCACGCGGTGCCATCTTGATGGCAGACACATCCGGCACAGCAACCGGCACCGGTGCCAATTCAGCGCGTTCTTCTGGCTGGAGCAGTTCGGTGCCGAGGTTGGCCAAACCAAAATTACGCACCGTCGGCATCATCGGTGCGGGTGCCGTTTTGATCTCGCTGAGTACCGAGCCGACTGGGAACAATTTCCACGTTTCAACACGTTCAACCACGGCGGGCGGTGGCGGCGCATCCGGTTTGGGTTTGAGTGCGTTCGCCGCTTCTTGTTCAGCATGCAAACGCGCAACGCGTTGCGCCATGGTTTCCGGTTGAGGCGCGGCAGCAGCGGCTGGCGCCGACGCCGGCATTGATGCGGGTGCAGAAACGGGTGCAGCCGGTGCTGACGCCACCGGTGTAACGCGCTCTGCCTGAACCGGTGCGGGGGCCGGTGCAGGTGCCGCCAGCGGTTTGCCTTGTTCATCGCAGGGTTCGATATGCGCGATGGCACCGGCTTGCTTCATCACCGCGCGATATTTCATGGCAGTCGCCTGATCGACCGCTTTTTTCACCGCAATGCGCTGCCCGGAGAACAACTTCTCCACCATTGCATCGCTGGCTTTAAAGATACGGGCGATGTTGGCGCGCACCGCCGCCGGATCAGCGCCGCCGGAAATCTCACCGGCAAATACGATGTTGAAAAAATCGGCCATTCGGGCAGCACTCATCCACGGATGCACACCCGACTGATGTTAGCCAAGCCCTCTCGGCGATGCTACGCACGTCCACCCAGAAGACAGCGTCGCCCGGTAAACGTGCCGAATTTTCCGATCAAGCCCAGCAGGCTTTCTCAGGAACGCACCAGCCCCGCTGCACGCTCGGCTAGTGCGGCAATGGTTTTGGACGGATTCACGCCCAACGACGTCGGCACCATCGCACCATCGACTACATAAAGCCCCGGATAGCCGAACACCGCACCGGCATGATCGACCACGCCATCTGCCGATGAGGTCCCCATACCGCAACCACCCAACGGATGCGGCGTAATCAGATTACGGAACAGACTCCAGGTCGGCGGCGTCAGCGCGTGACCTCCAGTTTTTTCCGAGAGTTCGATGTGCAGCTCATTGATGGCTTTCATCACCGCTTCGTTGGGGCGGTAATCCCATCTCATTTTCAGTTGATCGCGACGCCAAGGCGCAAACCACGGACGACCGAGGTACATCTCGCCGTTCGCTTCATCGCGGCTTTGACCAAACCACGGCATCACATGCGACAGCGGATCGCGGTTGCGAATCGCCGGCAATAATTGACTAAGCCCCATGCGGCGCAGTTGCCAGCGGCCCAGCCAACTGTTGCCCAGTTCTGCCAGCACATTGCCCAGCACATCCGGGAAGCCACCGTCTTCCACGAACACCGATCGCCCTTGAAAGCCGTCATCCAAAAAATCGATGCACGACGAAATCGTCGGCCCTTGTGTCGGTGAAATTTCACGCTTGGCGTATCGCGCTGCCGTAACGAAATCGCCATTAGCGCTCCAACGCTTACCGAGCCAAGGCGAAAGATTCGGCAAACTACCGTGCAAGCGCGCCTTCAACAGCAATTCGGTGGAACCGATGGAGCCGGCAGAAACAATCACGTTACGTGCCTCTGCGACGCCGTCCTGTCCCGTCGCGAGATCACGCCAACGCACGCGGTATCCGTTGTTACTGGGTAACGGTGAAATATCCCGCACGTGATGCAAAGGGCGAACCTGTGCGCCATGTTTTTCTGCCACGGGAATGTAATTGAGATCCAGCGTGTTCTTGGCTTGAACGGTACAACCGATATCGCAATTACCACAGTGAATACAGGTGCCCTGCTGCTGACCAAACTCATTGGTCCAACGCTTGGAGTGCGACGAATTGGTGGGGTCCGCACCATCGGCCGTCCAGTCTGGGTCAAACGTAATCGCTTGCGGCACGGTGCGGAAACGATGGCCTTCACCCATGGCTTCTGCCGCGTCGCGCATCAAAAGTGTGCGACGCGTCCACTGCTTTTGCGGAATGTGCATGGGTTTGAGCATTTGCTCGACACGCCGATAATGCGGTTGCAATGCCGATAGCGTGATTTCTGCCGGCCAGCCTTTGGTAAATACCGCTGGCACGGCATCGATGGACACGTTGGCATAAATCAGCGAGCCACCACCAACGCCGCAACCCGCTGCGACCGACATATCGCCGAATAAGCGTAAATCCATCCAACCGTGATGTTTTTCCGGGCTGTGTTCGCGCCAGAACCAATCACGGTTGGTCGCAGCCGGATACTCTTCCGGTTTCCAGCGTTTTCCGCGCTCCAACACGAGAACGCGACGCCCCTGCTCCGCCAGCCGGCAGGCCATCACCGAGCCACCGAAACCACTGCCGATCACGATGACATCAAAGCGTTCCATGGTACTGCCTCGCTTATTGTTGTTATCACCGCAATGAGTGGTTGACGATCAGGGATCTATCACCACTCTTTCAATCAGTACCGCTCGTTGATTGAGTGACACGCCATCAGCAGGCATAGCTCGGGCGCTATTGCTTGCCGTGGGCCGGCGTTCGATCCAGCGTACGCAGACTTTCGGAACACCAATCACATAGACCGTCAGTTTTCCGTCAGCCGCAATGTGCATCCGCAAGAAATTTTTCCAATCCGGAATGCGGCAAGCCGACCATGCCGTATCGCGATGGCAGCCTAACAACTGATACAGCAGCCATGTCCACACACCAAATAGAAATCCACCTATCAGTGCAATGAGCAGCACCATTTCCAGCAACACGCCGAGAAACCCCGGCAAATCAAACAACCGTGACGGCATGACATAACTCAACACGGCTATCGCGACGAAAAGCTGCAAAACCGCATGAAGAAACCCGGAAATAAACCGGAAATTCTGACGGAACCACGTAGGCCCTAGGCGTGGTGAGTCCGCATAAACAATGAACCCGGCGAACCAGCCAAAAAACGCCAAAGCAAATAGCGGTGAAGTCGGCAAAGTTGCTAACAAGTAATAAATCGTCAACACGCTTCCTTGCGACGCGTTACCAAAGAAAATGCCATGGCTGGCAGAATCCGCCCCCCATAACAACAGCGACGCCAGAGCACCCAAAAAAATCGAGAACGCGGGATTAAACAAAGGAAATAAGAGTAAGCGCCACAATTCCAGCCTAGACCGTGCCGCTGTAGGAAATGTTTTTTCTTGTTGCCAACGTGACTGATCTTCATCGCAGACCTGCGTCGGCAGCCAAGCGGTACCGTGTAAAAACGCACCCCCACCACCGGCCGTGATGCGCTGAGCACCGTCGTCATTTTGATAGCGCGTGTAGTGATGCAAATCACCAGCCAACGCAAGACGCACATGGGCCCCACGTTTTTCTGCCAATTCACGCGTAAGAAAAGCCATGTTGTGCCGCAACTGGCTTTCGCCGTCATCTTGCAACCAGAAAGGAACCGCACTCGCCAAGATGACGTTATCGCCCACCGCCAGATCGCGGGTTGCATGCAACAAATATTGCAACTGCGCCGTGTCGATATCGCTGTCTAACTGCGAGTCCACCGCCACCAACCACCAGCGTTGCGGTAGCTGCATCACAAAATAACTGCGCGTCTGCTGCGTCTTCCAACCCGCAAACCAGCGCTGCTGCAAAAACAATCGCGAAAACGCTGCCAGCCCGTCATACCAGTCATGATTGCCCGGCAGCGCAAACAACGTACGTGGCTGATCATCCGGGCTGCGTGGATGCACGCTGTAGTAAGGCGCCTCCAGTCGCGCGCGATACTCAGATGCCGACGCTGAGGGATAAACCTGATCGCCGCCCATGATCAATAAACGACCATGCGGCAACGCCTGCTCGCAGCCCTGTGGCGTCAATTGTTCGGCGGCTAACAGGCTCGCCATGGTGGCTGTGGAATTCCAACCGTCGCCTAAATCCGCGATGTAATCGATCCAGATTTCGTCGTTGTTGCCGTGTAGGTAGGGGCCGTCCGCAGGCTGCCACGCTTCACGCTCACGGCGGTCCGCAAAGGAGGCAAATAATCCAGAAATCACCACCATCAAGGCGGTGTGCAATTGCCGCGGATGAAACCAACTGACCATGTCGCGCCAATGATGGCGGCCCGTGCGGCGCGAGAGCGCTCGTTCATCCGCTGCAGGACGCGCATGAGCATCGCCTCTGGTATCCGAGGACGATGTGGAGTTTGTCTGCTTGGCGCCTTCCGGGGCGTCCGGCTTCACGTGCGACGGCTACCGAATCATCAGATGCCGCGTTGCACGCGCTCCAGCGCCGCAGCGCTGACCATGCCCAGACCACGCAGAATGTTGGCCGTGAGGTTGCGGTCGTACTCCGCAAGAACATGCCCTTCGGCAATGCGTTCAAAACCCGATAGCAACGCACCGATCACCAGATCCAGCGCCGCCTCATCAGCCTCCGCGCTGAACTGTCCTTTGCTGATGCCGTCGATGATGTCGTCTTCCAGACCGCGCACCAGCGCGACCCGAACACTCAGCGCCGGCACCGCTGCAAAACGCACGACCAACCGCGCCCAACTCGCATCGGCGCGCGCACGCGACAAATGCGCACGCAGTACATGCGCCAAACGTGACGCGGGGTCACGCGCACGCGAACGCTGCGCACCATGTGCGGCAATGATTTCGTTCAGGGTTGCTGCCAGTTCTGACAGCAGCGCAGCCAAGTCCGGGAAGTAGTTGTAGAAAGTGCCGGGTGCAACTGCCGCTTCAGTGACGATGTCACTCACCGTAATCGCGTCGACACCGCGCTCACCAATCAAACGCGCGGCCGCTTCCAGCAGCTGACTACGTGTGCGCTCTTTTTTCTTCTCGTTCCACGCACGATCACCTTCAGGTCTGGCTTGATCGAGGGGAGTTACGTTATCTGGAATCTGCATGACGCGAAGGCCTTCGGGTAACTCGTTGATTTCGTGGAGAATGGCAGAGTCAATGGCCGAAAAATACTCACTATTGATGAATGTCTCAATAGTGCCAGCCACCTTTCTGCAAGAATTTTGTAGGAAATGAGTACCGGCTCACATAGCAATATCCCTGAAGCCTCTTCGAAAGCAGCGGCTCATCGACGCAGGAAAGCCCCAAAAGGCGCCCGATCCCTGCCTATCCCTTGTCCCGCAAGGGTCGAGCAGCCCTCGCCTCTCGATTCCCCTGGCTCAAAATGGTGCGCACTTGATCTAATGATCATTAAGTCAATAAATTATTGGATCACACGAGCAATTACTCTTTCGCAGCATTGCGCCAAGAATCCAAAACCCCGATCGTTGACACTTTGGCCCGTGACCAATCCGGCCAACCGCAGGAGCCCCCCCCATGAAACAGATCGACTTCGTCGACCAGGCCCAGAGCGAGCAGCCGGCAGCCCCCAAAACGCCAACCCTCGACATCCCGCCCTCCGTTCCCGTCGCACCCGCACCCGCAGCCACTGCCACTGCCGCAAAGATCACCACCAAGCCGCCTCGTGCCGCAGCCAACAGACGCAAAAGCAAAGTGCCCGCCAAACCCCCTCGCAAAAATCGCCCCGTGGGTGGGCGCGATGATGTGCAGCGGCTGAACATGGAAGTGCCGAGGCAATTGCATAAACGACTGAAGCTCAAGGCGATCTACGAAGATCGCACCGTGACCGACATCGTCCTGCAGGCCATCAACGATTACCTCAACAGTCATTAATAGCCATCGATCGGCCCACGACGGCCTAGCGCCGAAAGACCCAACGGGAACTGACAGGAGAACAGGCATGCGTATTTTGGTTGTTGGCGCTGGCGCCACCGGCACGGTCTTTGGGAATGCACTGCAACGCGGCGGCGCCCACGTGGATTTTTACGTTCGCGAACACCACCGCGAACGCTTGTCGCAAGCACTGGCGTTGCACCGCACCGGCTTGCTCGTTCGCCGCGATGAAACCCTCAGCGGATTTCGCGTTTTCTGCAGCCCGTCCGAATTAACCGATCATCAGTGGGACCAAATTTGGTTCACCACGCCATCAGACGCGATACGCCAACCATGGCTCGACGAATTCTTGCCCGCAACGGGCCGCGCTACGCTGGTCGTGTTGCAACCTGATCCTGAAGATATCGCGTGGATACAAGCGCACGGTGGCAGCGATCGTCGCATCGTGCAGGGCATCATCCAGTTCTCGGCATGGCAATCACCGCTGCCGCACGAGCCAGCGGATCGAACCGGCATCAGTTATTTGCTGCCCCCGCTGACGCCCGGCGCATTATTTGAAGACACGGTGGAGAGCCAAACCATTGCTGCCACCCTGAAACGCGGCGGTATGCGCGTCACGCTGCGCAATGATTTGCCGGCGTACGCAGCGCGCATGGCGGCCATGATGGTGCCGCTAATGGCCGGACTGGAGGTCGCCGGTTGGAAATTTGATCGTTACGTCAAACACGAAGCACTGCATCTTGCATTGACGGCATCGCACGAAGCCATCAACGCGGAGGCCGCACGTTTCTCCGCACCAACACCCATCGCCCTGCGCGGCCTACTGAATCAGCCGCTCACTAAACTGGTGTTGCAACTCGTGCCGTGGGTGCCCGGCTTTGAAGCAGAAGCTTTTTTGGATTACCACTTCCGAAAAGTAGGCCAGCAAACGCGACAGATGCTGGAAACTTATGTGCGACATGCGCATGAGCACGGTCTGCCGCACACGGCACTGGACAAATTACGTGCCGCGCTACCGCTCTCGTCTCATTGAGCCCGCAGACCAACGATTGAGCTCACCCGTGCTTGTGGTCGTGTTTGGAGCCGCCACGGCAGGCTGGAGACTCCGGTGCTGCGCCGCGCTCATGCCACTCCCCGGGCGTATAGGTGTGCAGAGCCAATGCGTGCACACCCGACGCCAGCGGCTCGCTCAATAACCGATAAATAGCCTGATGACGACGCACCGCCGACAAGCCAGCAAACGCATCCGAAACAGCCACTACCTTGAAGTGCGTTTCGCTGCCAGCCGGTACGTTATGTCCGCCGCTCTCATTGACCACCTCCAGATGCGCCAACTCCAGCCCGCCTCGCAAGCACTCAACAATTTTTTGCTGCATGTTCATCGTTTCTACCTCCGAGCAACCCACCGGGTGCGGTTAACGCCTCTACGCGGTAGATTAACGCGCCCCGCCTGCCGGCACACCTGACCGACGAAAACATGCGCGCGCTCTTGATGTTGCTACTCCTGATGTTCAGCACCTTTGCGCCCAGCATCGCCAGCGCCGCCATGCCAGCCGATGAGGCGTTGGCTGCGCTGCGCGAAATGCGTGTGCTCAATTACCGAATTCAGACCCGTTACCACGTCGGCGCACTGGCTGCCGGTGACAGCCTCCCGTTCACCCATCTAAAAGAAGATGTGCAACGTTTTGAATCAGCGCTCGCTGATTTGCGTGCTGCCGATGCTGCCAAGCACTGGAACTTGCCACTGGCTCTGCTCGACAACCGTTGGGAAACCGTGCGCTGGTTTGCGTCGCAGGATTTGCCTACGCCGCTGCCCGAAATACTGCCGCGCGAAATCACCTTCGACCGCGCGCGCCGGCCAGCATCCATCGCTGCCATGAAGATCGCCGGCCAGCAGTTAGCGGCCGTATTGGTAAATACCATGATGGCGGTTCCTGCTCCGAATGAGCCGCCATCAAACATCGACTTCGCACTGGCTGCACTGGAATTGCAGTACATCGCGTATCGCTATGTCGATTTAGCAGGTGCAGATCCAGAGCTCGATATCAGTGGCGAACCAACGCTGCAACAACTGGAGCCCGCTTTCCAAGAGCGCATGGTGTTGCTGGAAAATCGCTACGGGAAAAATACCGGTTATGCCGACGCCATGCGTGTACTGCGCGCTTCTTGGCTGTTCATTCAGCCGGCGTTGTCACGCGCACAAAATGCGCCGGTGCCCGTGTTGATATCGCGATACACCAGTTTAGCCACCGACGCACTCTTGCCGATTTACACCGGCAATCTACGCACACCCACATCAACGGCGGACTAAAAACCACGCACAGGCGGCAACCGCCGCCCGCAGGGTTTTAGCGACGCCCACCTTGTGGCGCACCACCGGATCGATTTCCGCCACGACGATTTCCACCGCCGCCGCCACTGCGCGAGCCGCCCTCACGACGCGGCTGACCTTGACCACCGCGACCCGCATCACTGCTGCGGCCATCGTTGCGGCCGTGACTGCGATTACCGTCAGCATTCCCGCTGCGCTGATCACCATCACGATTTCCGCTAGTGCGATTTCCGCCGCCACTGCGCGAACCGCCGCCACCTCCATGCCGACGTGGCTGCATCGGTGGGCGCGGACGGTTGTAGCCGTCGCTGGACGCTTGCTGTTGGATTTGCGCTGGCACAAAACCGTCCGCCGTTCCTCGCGGCACTTCACGCTTGATCAAGCGCTCAATGCTGCGCAAGTACGATTGCTCTTCCGGATCCACCAGCGACACCGCTTCGCCCGTTGAACCCGCACGGCCGGTACGGCCGATGCGATGCACATAATCTTCCGGCACGTTCGGCAACTCGTAGTTCACCACGTGCGGCAGCTGATCGATGTCGAGGCCGCGCGCAGCAATATCGGTTGCCACCAGCACACGTAATTTTCCGCTCTTGAAGTCGCCGAGCGCTTTGGTGCGTGCCGACTGACTTTTATTGCCATGAATAGCCATCGACGATAAGCCGTTTTTGTCGAGAAATTCGGCCAAGCGATTCGCGCCATGTTTGGTGCGTGTGAACACCAGCACCTGCTCCCAAGCACCTTGCGTAATCAGATGCGCCAGCAAATAACGTTTTTGTTCTTTCGCCGTGAAATATGCGCGTTGTGTCACCAGCTCGCTGGCGGTATTACGGCGCGCCACTTCCACGCTCGCCGGGTTGTGCAGCAGACCATTCGCCAGCGCACGAATCTCGTCAGAGAACGTGGCGGAGTACAGCAAGTTCTGACGCTGCGTCGGCAGCAACTTCAACACCCGCTTGATGTCATGGATAAAACCCATGTCCAACATGCGGTCGGCTTCATCCAAAATCAGAATTTCTAACGCAGAAAGATCCAGCGTTTTCTGTCCAGCGTGATCGAGCAAACGGCCCGGTGTGGCCACCAGAATGTCGACCCGCTTTTTCAATTTATCGACTTGCGGCTGCATGCCGACGCCGCCAAACATCACCATCGAGGTGAGCGGCAGATGCTTACCGTAAGTGCGCACCGATTCTTCTACCTGCGCGGCGAGCTCGCGTGTAGGCGTCAGCACCAAGCAACGCGGTGCGCCGGCTTTAACGACTTTCGCTGGACGCGTGGACAGCAATTGCAAAATGGGCAATGTAAAACCAGCGGTCTTGCCGGTGCCTGTTTGTGCAGCAGCGAGTAAATCGCGGCCAGAAAGCACGACGGGAATGGCCTGCTGCTGAATCGGGGTCGGCGTGGTGTAGCCGGACTCATCGACCGCGCGCAGCAGGGCCGGTGCGAGCCCAAGGCTCGCGAAAGTAACGGAGGGTTGCATCAAAAACTCCTGCGACGGCCTGCTGCGCATGCGCGCAACACCAATCGAGGCAGACGGATGGGGCCAAACAAGATCAGGTGATCACGCGGCCAGATGAAGGGAAACGACACGTCCGCTGATTGGTGTGGCGGACGGCGGCGCGCAGTCTAGTCGCGCTCATGCCGAAAAGCGAACGGGAAATACCGCAATGATCCGTCACGCCGTCATCGTTACATCACACCCGGCCGTCACGCTCACGCCAGATCAGTGCGGCCCGGATCACGCCCCAACGGTTCCCGCGCCAGTAATGACAGCGGCGGCGCGAAGTCATAACGCGGATGACGCGTAAAAAAAGCACGTTTACAACCGGTGGTGGTCATGCCCGCCGCAAAACCGTGCGTTAGCGTGTCGGCCACCAGATATCGCAAGATGCCGTAGCTGATCGGCAAGACCTTATAGAAAAGCTTGGCCAGTGATCGGCAGTTGTCGAGATCACTGCGTACGATTTGCGAATACTCATCAAATAATTGCCGCGCATTGGCGTTGTTGGCGAGCGCCAGCACGATGGCATTCGCTGCCATTTGCCCGGTGAGTACCGCATTGAAAATACCCTCGCCTAATAACGCTTCAGCCATGCCGGCCGCATCGCCCACTAAAAACACACGCTCACTGTTTGGCTGGTAATGTTCGCCACCGGTCCCAATGGGGAACCCCACGAGATGCTCGATCGCGTCACCGGAAAGGCCCAAGCGACGCTGCACATAGTCACGCAGCAAATCTTTGTTGAAAGCAGTTTCTTCCGGTCGACGGGTATAAATGCCGACGTTCACGTGATCACCTTTCGGGAATAGCCAACCGTAGCCTTGGCCGACCACGCCGAAATCAAACGTTATCGGCGGTAATGGCTGACCCGCCGGCAAGCGCACCAACCCTTCCATCGCGACCGCCGTGCGATCCGGCACAAAGCCCCCGGTGAGTTTGCGAATTTGCGAATGCGCGCCGTCAGCACCGACCACATAGCGTGCACGCAACACCTCACCCGATTCCAAAGTCAGCGCCACGCCCCCGGCAGACTCGTCCACCGCCCGGATCGGCCCGATCTGACGAAACGCGGCACCCGCAGCCACCGCTTGCCGGAAACACAGGTCGTCTAATTCGGTACGCACCGTCAGTGCGCAGATCGGCGCCGGGCCTTTTAGCACCGCTTCGTGCTTGAGCGACCGCGACACGCGCAAATCGCTTTCGACCTGCCGGATCACCGACGCCAACGAGAAGCGATAACGGTGCAAGGCTTTGGTGGTCACACCGCCGGCGCACGCTTTGAATCGTGGGAATTCGCGGCGATCCAGCAACATGACCGATAACCCACCCCGGGCTAGGTCCAGCGCACAGGCCGCGCCCGCCTGCCCCGCGCCCACCACAATCACGTCGTACTGCATCACGCTCCGGCTCCCATCCCGCCCACAAACGGCGCGCGATTATCTATCGCCCAGCCAGCAAATGGCGGAGGAATTGACATGGATCATGTGAGGACCCGGCTGGCACCAATTGCCTCCCGCCTGTCATCCTGCCGTCGTTGCCTTGTCCTGAGTCGGTAGCCAGTATCCCGCGGTAGGACTGTGGTTTTCATACTCGGTCACCCATTAGAACAATTCGCGCGGAGACCGCCATGTCCCTGAGCCGTCGACAATTTCTCACTCTCAGCGCTGTCGGCGCTGCCGGCCTCGCCGCTGTCGGCCTACCGCTTTATCACTTCCGCTACGGCGGCCCGCCACCCCCGGTTGGCGCACCGCACACGCCCACCCGCAGCGCCACCAAACTGGGCAGTTGGCAAGATCTGTATCGCGAGCGCTGGACTTGGGATCACGTGGCGCGTGGCACGCACGGTTGGTTGAACTGCCGCAGCGCTTGCAACTGGAACATTTATGTCAAGAAAGGCGTGGTGGTCCGCGAAGAGCAAGCCGCCAACTACGAATCATCTGAGCCCGGTGTCGTACCGGATTTCAATCCGCGCGGCTGCCAAAAAGGCGCGTGCTACACCGAGGTGATGTACGGCCCCAGCCGCCTCACCGTGCCGCTCAAACGCGTCGGCGAGCGCGGCGGCGGTGAGTGGGAAAAAATCAGCTGGGAACAAGCCATCCGCGAAATTTCCGAAAAGTTTCTCAACATCGCACAACAGCATGGCACCAGCGCCATTTATCACGACCTTGGACCGCACTTCGATCAAGGCGGCACCACGGCCGCACGCGTGAAGTTTTTTAATTTGATTGGCGCGTCCATTGCCGACGACTGGGCAGAAATCGGCGATCTCAACGTCGGCGCCACCATGACCTTCGGTTTTCCGCACATGGGTGGCACATCGGATGAATGGTTTTTATCCGACTTCCTCGTTGTCTGGATGATGAATCCGTCCGTGACACAGATTCCTGACGCGCATTTTCTTTACGAAGCTCGCTACGCCGGTGCCAACATCACCGTTATCGACCCGCAATACAGTGCGACATCCATTCATGCGGACACGTGGATCCCTATTAAGCCGGGTACTGACGCAGCGCTGGCGCTGTGCACTGCTCGCCACATCTGGGATACCGGCCGCATGGACGAGGCCTACGTCCGCGAACAAACTGATCTGCCGATTTTGGTTCGTCTCGACACGGGCCGTTTCTTGCGCGAATCGGAAATGGTGAACGGCGGGAAAGTAAACACGCTCTATTACTGGGACACGAAATCCAACACTGCCGTAATCGCGCATGGCAGCGAAGGCGCATCAAACCCCATGTTGCTGCTCGATGAACGCGTACCGGCTATCGAAGGCCAATGGGAGGTAACACTCGCCGATGGCAGCACGACGCGTGTCACTACCGTGGGCTCCTTGCTGCGCGAACAGTTGCAGCACTGGACTCTCGAAGCCACCGCCGAAGTCACCGGCTTGCATGTCGGCATGATTTCGCATTTCGCTGAAGGGTTCGCCAAAGCACAGCGTCCGCTCGTGCTGTCCAGCTGGGGCGGCAATCGCTTCTTCCATTCCGACTTGATGAATCGCGCCAAAATTCTCTGCCTCTCGCTCAAAGGCGCGATCGGCAAACGCGGTGCCGGCCTCAACGCCACCGGCTGGTTCGGCATGGAAGGTTTTGAACTGTCTGCCGAAATGAAACGCAGCGGCATCCCCGGCGTGCTGGGTGCGGCGATGCAGCATTATTCGCTGAAAGATGTTTTTTATACCGGCATTGATTTAGCCATGCGCAAGAAGTCGATGCACGATGTCATGCGTGAAGCCTCGCATCTGGGCTCAACGGCAGGCACGTGCATGACCAACTCGGCATCGATAAATTACAACTATGCCGGCGTGAAAGATGTGCTCGCCGAAGAACAAAAAGGTCTCGCCAAGCGGCCATTGGATGCCTACGTCCAAGAGGCTCAAGAAAAAGGCTGGATGCCGGTCTTCCCGAGCAAGACGGCACCCAAAGCTTGGGTTACCGGCGGCAACAACGTGCTGCGTCGCTCCAACCAGCCACAAAACATGCTGGCGACACTCTGGCCGCAAATGGAATGCATCGTTGATGTGAATCCAAAACTCTCATTTACCGGTATGCACGCCGATTACCTGCTGCCAGGTGCCGGCTATTACGAGAAGCCCGGCATCAAATATCCGGTGGCTTATGTGCCCTACATGCACTATTGCGATGCCGCCGTGTTGCCAGTGGGCGAATCCAAGGATGAATGGGAAATCTATTACTTGATTGCGCAAGAAATGGCGCGTCAGGCTCGCGAGAAAAACATTCAACCCGCAGCAGGGTGTGGCGGGAAAACTGTCGATTTTCAAGAGCTGGAAACCCTGATGTCATCGCATGGCGCCTTTGGCCCGCGCGATGCAGAAGCCGTGACGCAACAAGTGCTCGACTTCTCTACCAGTACCGTCGGCTTTACCACCGACGAACTCAAGAAAACCGGTATCCGCAAATACACGTCAACCGGATCTACCATGGTGCAGTCGCAGTTGTACAACAGCGACTGGCGCGGCGAAGGCGTGTTGACCGTGGCGCAGCATCAAGTGAAAGACAAGTGGCATTGGCCGACGCTCACCGGACGCCAGCAATTTTATATCGACCATCCGTGGTTCATCGAGAACGGTGAAGCGCTACCGGTGCATAAGGAAAGCCCCAAAGCGGGCGGCGATCACCCATTCCAGTTGATTTCGTGTCACGCGCGTCATTCGATTCACTCCATCTGGCGCGACACGCCGATCTTGCTTCGTTTGCAACGCGGCGAACCCGTCGTGCTGCTCAATCCCAAAGACGCCGAGCGCATTGGTATCGCGGATCACGAATGGGCCGAATTACACAATCGCATCGGCTCCATGCATTGGCGCGTGAAATATTCGACGATGGTTCGTCCGGGCGTGGCCTATCACTATCACGCATGGGAGCCCTATCAATTCCCCGACCACAAGTCATACAAGTGGATGACGCCAGGTCTCATGAATCCCCTGCACTTTGCTGGCGGTGAAGGTCATCTGGGATTCCGCTTTGCTATTTACGAACCCGGCACACATGTACAGGACACGCGTGTCTCCATTAAGCCATGGAAAGAGCAAAACGATCGCGAACGTGCAGCACGCGCGCAAGCAGCAAAACAGAAAAAATTGGCGTAAGGAGCACCACTCATGGGAATCACGCGCGAACTAACGCCACCCAAACATCAAGTCGCCATGGTGCTTGATCTCAACAAGTGTTTGGGTTGCCACACCTGCACAGTCTCTTGCAAAACCCTTTGGAACCGCGATCAAGGCACGGACTATGCCTACTGGAATAACGTCGAAACCGCGCCCGGAAAAGGCTATCCAAAAATGTGGTCGGCTACAGGCGGCCGCACCGAAACCGGCGAAGTCAAACGCGGAGAAATTCCGTCGATTGATGCCGATTACGGGCGCGCTTGGAAATTCAATCACGACAAAACATTTTATAAATCCAATGGACCGCGTGAGTGGTTAAAACCCGAAGGTAATCCACAATGGGGTTCCAACTGGGAAGAGGATTGCGGCGACGGCGAGTACCCACAGGACAACCACTACTTTTATTTGCCGCGTCTGTGTAATCACTGCACGCATCCCGCCTGCTTGGATGCGTGCCCGCGTGGTGCCATCGACAAGCGTGAGCAAGATGGCATCGTGTTGGTCAACCAAGACAAATGTCATGGCTACCGTTTTTGCGTCGAAGCCTGCCCGTACAAAAAAGTGTATTTCGACCCGAAACGTCAGGTCGCCACCAAATGCATTTTCTGTTTGCCGCGCCTCGAAGAAGGCACCGCACCGGCCTGTGCACGCCAGTGCCCCGGCCGTCTGCGCTTCGTCGGTTATCTCGATGACGAAAACGGCCCGATCTGGAAACTGGTCAAAAAGTGGAAGGTGGCCATTCCGTTGCACCCAGAGTTTGATCTCGGCCCCAACGTTTTTTATGTGCCACCCATGAGTCCGCAGGCGATCGGCCCGGATGGCCAACCCACGGGCGAGCCTCGTATTCCCATGAGCTATCTAGAATCGCTGTTCGGTCCGGCTGTTCACCAAGCACTGGCCACCGTCGAAGCCGAGCGCGCGAAAAAGAAAGCGGGCGAACCCAGCGAGCTGATGGACATTCTCATCGCTTACGACTGGAACGATAACTTCCACATCGACCCGGCTATTCACCGGGAAGTGATCTGACGGGACTGACGCCTTATGAAAACCCGCCCCTTCACCCTCATCGCCGCGCCAACTGCCATGCAACCTGGCGGTTACATCGCCAAGGCCTATGCCGGACGCGATACCCCGCTCACCCCTCGCGCCGAAATTGGCATCGAAGGCGACACCGTATTGCTGCGCTGGCGCTGCGAGCAACCGATGATCGATGCCAGCGAGAGCCCAATGCATTTCATCGACGGTTGTGCTCTGTTTGCCCCGGAACACGCCGATTCCCCGTGGATCACCATGGGTGCCCCCGGCATGGCGGTCTCGGGAGTTCTATGGCGCGCGGATCGAGCCGATCCCTACGCCATCCGCGCTGAAGGCCTAGGCACCATGCAGCGCAGCCCGGCATTGGCCGGCTGGAAGACAGAAGCCAGTTATGCGCACGGGATATGGACCGTCACCTTCACCCTGCCGCACTGGGCACCCTTCGCGGCACAGAAGAAGTTGGCCGCCGCCATTTGGCAAGGTGCGCAAAGCGAACGTGCGGGCCTGAAATCCGTTTCAGCCGACTGGCTTACGCCATGAGTGATGGGGCGATGTCAGAAAACGACGAACTCACGCAAGCGGCGATGGTGTTCGTCGCGTGGTCGCGCATCTGGAGCCCCTTGGTCGACGACGCGTTGCGTCGCGAGGCCTGGCAGCAATTGGGCATTGATGGCGATTTTGATGCAACGACCGGCGACTTTCTGCGCGCCTTCCACGTCGCACTGCCGCAGCCAGCGGCCCCCCTGTTGATGCATGCCGCGCTAAATCAGGATGGCGGCACCGTGCGTGAAGACTTCGTGCGCATCATGGAATACCTCGATGTGGACTATGAGGACACCGGCCGCCTCCCACCGGATCACCTCGCCTGCGCCTGCGAATTGCTTGCTCTTGCCATTCAGTCTGACGAGCCCGTACTGATACAGGGGCTGCGCGATCGCTACCTCGCGCCTTGGAGCGCCAGCGTCCGCCCAGCACTGGCTGGCCATTCTGTGCTCGCTGGGCTCGTCGACCAGTTCGCGGCGGACCTTGCTGCCGCATAACGACCCAACCGGAAAGTGCGAACCGCCCCTCGTGGAAAGACCGCCCGAGATGCATGCAAAAGCAAGTTTGAAATCCCTTCCAGTACGGGCATTTACAAAATTTACAGCGGGAAAGTCGGCGGGTATCATGCGCGCCGCCAAGCCGGGCTTCGGTTGTCGCACAGACATCGACGCCATCTTCCAACGCCGGGAGTAGCCAGTGTCCCCTACCGACGCCCTTGTCCAGCATTGGTCCCTTGGTGCCTTCCTCGGCATGGTCGCTTTTATCTGCGCCTTTATGGTCGGCGTGCCGGTCTGGTTGGGCGGCCGTTACTGGGGCCGCGCCAAAGCAGAACCCTTTGAATCCGGCGTTGTTTCGCAAGGCGGCGCGCAACTGCGTTTGTCGGCCAAGTTTTATCTGATCGCGATGTTCTTTGTGATCTTCGATATCGAAGCGCTTTTTCTTTACGCCTGGGCTGTTTCAGTCCGCGAATCCGGCTGGGCCGGCTTTCTTGTCGTCAGCATATTCGTTGTCGAACTTTTACTGGGCCTGGTTTATCTGGTGCGCATCGGCGCGCTCGACTGGACACCCGTGCAACGTCGCCGTCGCCTGCAAAAAACCGCGTCGGCTTCCACCTCCGTCACGCCGCCGCCCTGAGCGAGATATCGCATGAAATACACGCTCACTCGTATCGACCCCAATGCGGCCGATCGTTATCCGCACGAGCAAAAGCAAGTGGTGGACGATCCCATCGAGGAAAAAGTCCGCAATACCGTGTATATGGGCAAGCTCGAAGAAATGGTGCATGCCGGCGTCAATTGGAGCCGAAAAAATTCGGTCTGGCCGTATAACTTCGGCATCTCCTGCTGCTACGTCGAGATGACCACAGCATTCACTGCGCCGCATGACATTGCTCGTTTCGGTTCAGAAGTTCTGCGTGCATCGCCTCGCCAAGCAGACTTGATCGTGATTGCTGGCACCTGCTTCATCAAAATGGCGCCGGTCATTCAGCGCTTGTACGAGCAAATGCTGGAGCCCAAGTGGGTGATCTCGATGGGCTCTTGCGCCAACTCTGGCGGCATGTACGACATCTATTCCGTCGTGCAAGGCGTTGATAAATTTTTGCCCGTGGATCTTTACATTCCGGGCTGTCCGCCGCGGCCAGAAGCCTTTCTTCAAGGTTTGATGCTATTGCAAGATTCGATTGGCAAAGAACGTCGCCCGCTGACTTGGGTCGGTGGCGAACAAGGCGTTTTCAAACCCGTGATGCCCAGTGAGCGTGAACGCAAACGCGCCGAGCGTATCGCCGTGACCAACCTTCGCACGCCAGATCAGGTGTGAGGCAGAGCGCAAGCCGATGAGCGAAACCGCCACCCCCGCACCCCTCCCCGGCATTCAGCACGCAGTTGTTCGCGAGCTTGCCGAACGTTTTGGTAACGATGCGTTCACGTTCCAACAAACGCGAGACAACATCCCTACCCTCTGGGTACCGCGTGCGCAAATTACCGAGGTGTTGCAGTTCTTGCGCAGCACACCACGTCCGTTCGTCATGCTGTATGACCTGTCAGCACTTGATGAGCGTCTGCGTACCAAACGTGATGGTTTGCCCGCATCCGACTTCACCGTTTTTTATCACCTGATGTCGCTGGAACGTAACAGCGATGTTCGCATCAAGGTTGCGTTGTCTGCCGATGATCTGACGTTACCCACTGCACGCAACATTTGGCCCAACGCTGATTGGTATGAGCGTGAAGTGTGGGATTTGTTGGGCATTACGTTTACGGGCCACCCGCGTCTCTACCGCATTTTATTGCCGCGCTATTGGCAAGGGCATCCGCTGCGCAAGGATTACCCGGCACGCGCGACCGAATTCGATCCGTTCATGCTGGATGCCGCCCGGCAGGACATGTATCAGAACGAATTACTGTTCAAGCCTGAAGAATGGGGCATGACCCGTGGTGGCAAAGATGAGGACTATATGTTCCTCAACCTCGGCCCCAACCATCCGTCTGCACACGGTGCATTTCGCATCGCACTGCAACTGGACGGCGAAGAAATCGTCGACTGTGTACCGGACATTGGCTACCACCATCGTGGCGCCGAAAAAATGGCCGAGCGTCAGACTTGGCACTCGTACATTCCCTACACCGATCGCATCGATTACCTCGGTGGGGTGATGAACAACCTGCCGTACGTCATGGCAGTCGAGCAGCTCGCCGGTATCACCGTGCCGGATCGCGTCAACGTCATTCGCATCATGTTGACCGAGTTGTTCCGCATCAACAGCCACCTGCTGTTCCTCGGCACATACATCATCGATACCGGCGCAATGACGCCGATCTTTTTCATCTTCACCGATCGCCAGAAGGTCTATGACATCATCGAAGCCATCACGGGCTTCCGTATGCATCCAGCTTGGTTCCGTATTGGTGGGTTAGCGCACGATTTACCGCGTGGCTGGGAGCAAAACGTTCAGGAATTACTGAACTGGATGCCAAAACGATTAAAAGAGTACGAAGCCGCGGCGCTGAAAAACTCAATCCTGAAAGGTCGTACCGTCGGTGTTGCTCAATACAACACCGCCGAAGCCTTATCTTGGGGCACCACCGGTGCCGGCCTGCGCGCAACCGGTCTGGATTTCGATTTGCGTAAAGCGCGTCCTTACGCCGGCTACGAAAACTTTGAGTTCGACGTTCCCACCGGTAAAAACGGTGATGCTTATGACCGCTGTTTAGTGCGCGTTGAAGAAATTCGTCAAAGTTTACGCATCATCGAGCAGTGTCTTAAGAACATGCCGGCCGGCCCGTACAAAGCGGATCACCCGCTCACCGTACCGCCACCGAAAGAGCGCACGCTGGAGCACATCGAAACGCTGATCAATCACTTTGTCAGTGTGTCGTGGGGCCCGGTGATGCCGGCAGGTGAAGCCAGCATGATGATCGAAGGCACTAAAGGTTTGGGCGGCTATTACCTCACCTCTGATGCCTCGACCATGAGTTATCGCACGCGCATTCGCGTGCCGAGTTTCCCGCACCTGCAACAAATTCCGTCCGTGATTCGCGGTTCCATGATTCCGGACCTCATCGTCTACCTCGCCTCCATCGATTTTGTGATGGCGGACGTCGATCGCTAAGGGCCTTAAAGATGACGACCGGCAACTGCGGCTGCGGCCCCAATACCTGTCAATCAGGCAGCGGTAACGCCGCCAAAAAAGATGTCTTCGTGCTCAGCGATGCTGAACGTCATGATATCGAACACGCGATGGAACACTACGAAGATCCGCGTGCCGCATCCATCGACGCACTGAAAATCGTGCAGAAAAATCATGGATGGGTGAGCGATGGCGCGATCGATGCCATTGCCGCTGTGCTCGGTATCCCGGCTTCAGACATCGACGGCGTGGCCACGTTCTACAACCGCATCTATCGCCAACCGGTGGGCCGTCATGTCATTTCGGTGTGCGACAGCATCGGCTGTTTCCTCACCGGTTATGAAGACGTAAAAGCAGAAATGCAAAAACAACTTGGCATCCAGTACGGTCAGACCACGCCCGATGGCCGCTATACGCTGTTGCCGATCTGCTGCTTGGGCAACTGCGACAAAGGCCCCACGCTAATGATCGATGACGACACATACGGCCCGGTGTCGCCAGTCGATGTGTCGCGGCTGTTGGAGCAGTACAAATGAGCCATCACGTCATTTACTCCGGCCATCGCGGCGAAACGCATCCGCTGACCTATCGCATTCGCGATGACCGCCAGCCACTGGATTTGAAAGCCTACGAAGCGCAGGACGGTTATGCCGCGCTACGTAAAGCACTGAAAGAGTTGTCACCGGCCGACGTTCAGAAAAACGTTAAAGATTCCAATCTGCGTGGCCGTGGTGGTGCGGGTTTCCCGACCGGCGTGAAATGGTCGCTGGTCCCGATGGGGCCCGATGCCGGCAAGAAATACCTCGTCTGCAATGCCGACGAAATGGAACCCGGCACGTTCAAAGACCGATTGCTGATGGAAACGCTGCCGCATCAGTTGGTCGAATCGATGATTCTCGCGGCTTACGCCATCCAAGCGTATCGCGGTTACATCTTTCTGCGTGGCGAATACATCGTCGCTGCCGAGCGTTTGAATCGCGCGATCGCCGAAGCAAAGGCAGCCGGCTACATCGGCAAAAACGTGCTGGGCACCGGTTGGGATTTTGAACTGTACGTGCACACCGGCGCGGGCCGTTATATCTGCGGCGAAGAAACGGCACTGATCAATTCGCTGGAAGGCCGCCGCGCCAATCCGCGAGCGAAGCCCCCATTCCCGCAAATCGCCGGCGCCTGGGGCAAACCGACCATCGTCAATAACGTCGAAACGCTTTCCAATATTCCGCATATCTTGTTGCGCGGTGCCGACTGGTTCCGCGCGTTATCGCAAGGGAAATCACCGGACGGTGGCACCAAACTTTACGGCATGTCTGGGCGCACCAAGCGCACCGGCGTGTGGGAACTGCCGATCGGCGTCAGCGCCCGCGAAATTCTTGAAGAGCATGCCGGCGGCATGGCGGATGGCTTGAAGCTCAAATGTTGGCTGCCCGGTGGCGCATCCACCGACTTCATGCTGCCCGAGCAACTCGATTTGGCGATGGATTTCGACACCATCATGAAGAACGGTTCGCGCATGGGCACCGGCCTGATGATGGCCATCGATGATCGTCAAAACATTCTTTCCGTCGTGCGTAATTTGGAAGAATTTTTTGCGCGCGAATCGTGTGGCTGGTGTACGCCTTGCCGCGATGGCTTGCCGTGGACAGTCAAAGTGCTGCGCGCCCTAGAAAAAGGCGAAGGCCGCCCTGGCGACATCGAATTCCTGCAAAAAATGACGCGCGATCTTGGCCCTGGCAAAACGTTTTGTGCGCACGCACCTGGCGCCATGGAACCGCTGCAAAGCGCCATTAAATTCTTCCGTGACGAATTCCAGAAAGGTATTCCGTCGCAGATTCCGACGACAGCCGTGAACTGACCCGGTGAAACACTGACATGGCAACGATCCACATCGACGGCAAGCAGTACGAAGTCGACGGCAGTGACAACCTGCTGCAGGCCTGCCTGTCACTCGGCATCGACATCCCCTATTTCTGCTGGCACCCCGCGTTGGGTTCTGTCGGTGCTTGTCGCCAGTGCGCGGTGAAGCAATACGCCAATGCCGACGACAAACGCGGCCGTCTAGTCATGAGCTGCATGACGCCCGCCACCAACGGCACCGTCATTTCTGTCACTGACAACGAGGCCAAGGATTTCCGCGCTTCTGTCGTCGAGTGGTTGATGACTAATCATCCGCACGATTGCCCGGTGTGCGAAGAAGGTGGTCACTGCCATTTGCAAGATATGACGGTGATGACCGGTCACACGAATCGCCAGTATCGCTTTGAAAAACGCACACACCTGAATCAGGACCTCGGCCCGTTCATCAATCACGAGATGAATCGCTGCATTTCTTGCTATCGCTGCGTGCGCTACTACAAGGACTACGCCGGCGGCACCGATCTGGGGGTTTACGGCGCGCACGACAACGTTTATTTCGGCCGCACCGGCGACGGCAAACTCGAAAGTGAGTTTTCTGGCAATCTCACCGAAGTCTGCCCAACTGGCGTATTCACCGACAAAACTCACTCCGCACGTTACAACCGCAAATGGGACATGCAATTTGCGCCCAGCGTTTGTCAGCAGTGCTCCGTTGGCTGCAACACGTCACCTGGCGAACGCTACGGTGAAATTCGCCGCATTGAAAACCGCTATAACGGCTCCGTTAATCATTACTTCCTTTGCGATCGCGGTCGCTTCGGTCACGGCTACGCCAACAACAAAGACCGTCCTCGGCAACCCCAGTTGCGTCAAAACGGCAAATTAGTCGTCAGCGATATCGATGCCGTCGTAGCCGCTGCGGGGTCGGCGTTAAAAAATGCCCGTCGCGTGATCGGTATTGGCTCGCCGCGCGCATCACTGGAATCGAATGCGGCATTGCGTGCGCTCGTTGGCGCCAGCAATTACTCGCCCGGCGTAAACGCCGTCGAACTTTCTCTGCTGCGTCGCGCGCGTGATCTGCTGGCCGGTGGTGGCGTGGCTACGCCCTCGCTACGCGATATCGAAAGTTTTGACGCCGTTCTCGTACTCGGCGAAGACGTGACCCAAACCGCGCCACGCATTGCATTAGCACTGCGTCAGTCGGCAAAAAATAAAGCTAAGCAAGATGCTGCCGTTCGCAAAGTGGCGGAATGGCAAGCCTATGCCATCAATGATATCGGTCAGCGCAATTTGAGCCCGGTCTTCATCACGGCCGTTGATGCTACCCGTCTGGATGATATTGCTGCAGAAACCACACGTGCAGCGCCAGAAGATCTTGCTCGTTTGGGCTTTGCCGTTGCGCATGTCATTGATACAACGTCTCCTGCTGTTACCGGCTTAAACGCGGACACCGCCGCATTGGCGCAACGCATTGCCGAGGCATTACTCGCCGCGCAGAAACCGTTGGTGGTTTCAGGCACGGGCCTTGGCAACCTTGAGTTGATGGATGCCGCGTCCGCCGTAGCCCGCGCCCTGAAGCGTCGCGAGAAATCCGTCGGTCTCACGCTGGTTGTGCCAGAAGTGAATAGCATGGGCGTTGCACTGATCGATGGTGAATCGCTCGACACACTGCTTGCCGCGCCGGCCGATACCCTCATCGTGCTGGAAAATGATCTCTATCGTCGTTTACCGGCTGCTGTCGTCGACGCCGCCTTGACTGCCGCTAGCAACGTGATCGTGCTCGATCACCAGCACACTGCCACCACCGAAAAAGCACACATCGTGCTCTCCGCTGCCAGTTTTGCGGAATCCGACGGCACCGTGGTGAGCAACGAAGGTCGCGCTCAACGTTTCTTCCAAGTGTATGACCCGGTTTATTACCGCCCGGAAGAACGCGTGCACGGTAGTTGGCGCTGGCTGCACGCCGTCGAGTGTGCGCGTGACGGCAAAACGATTGACTGGGCGACACTGGACGATGCGACGCATGCCTGTGCCGAACAAATTCCGGCACTGGCTCGTATCACCGATGCCGCTCCGGATGCCACGTTCCGTATCGGTGGATTGAAAATTGCGCGTGAGCCGCGCCGTTATTCTGGTCGCACCGCGATGCGCGCTAACGTTTCCGTACACGAACCTCGCGCACCGCAAGACAACGATTCGCCACTGACTTTCTCGATGGAAGGTTACGTTGGTCCTATGGAGCCAGGCCCACTCACGCCATTTGCGTGGAGCCCCGGTTGGAATTCACCGTCGGCTTGGAACAAGTTTCAGGATGAAGTCGGCGGTCACTTGAAAGGTGGCGACGGCGGCATCCTGCTGTTTGCCGGCGATCACAGCAATGTATCAACTGCCGCTATCCCTTCTGCGTTTTCTCCACGTAGCGATGCACTACGTCATGTCACACTGCATCACATCTTCGGCAGCGACGAAACTTCTGCGCGCAGTGAAGCCATTGCTTCACAGGCACCCGCACCGTACGTCGCACTCTCTACTGTCGATGCACAACGCCTGGGCATCAAACACGGCGATTTAGTACGCCTTGATAACGGCAGCCGCCCGGTCACAGCGCACATTCATACAGCGCTGGCCACCGGACTCATCGGCATTCCTGCTGGCATCAGCGGCTTGCCACTGCTCGCGAACGTTACCTGGCTTCAGGTCACTCGCGCGGAGGCTGCGTAATGGATCTGCTCTCCTTCCTGCTCGGACGCTGGCTCTCACCGGACACGCTGGCCATTCTCAGCGGCGTGATTGGCGCCATCATCATTCTACTGGCCGTGGTGATTGGCGGCGCCATCATCATTTTTATCGAGCGTCGCTTGCTCGGTTTATGGCAAGGCCGCTACGGTCCCAACCGAGTGGGTTGGCAAGGCCTCGCACAATTGCCGGCCGATATGCTCAAAATGTTTTTCAAAGAAGATTGGACGCCTCCGTTTGTCGACAAACTGACGTTCTGGATCGCACCGATTATTGCCATGAGCGCGTTGCTCACGGCATTCGTGGTGGTGCCGATCTCGCCAACTTGGGGCGTGATCGACATGAATATTGGTCTGTTATTTTTCCTCGCGATGGCCGGGCTCGGTGTGTACGCCGTGATGCTCGCCGGCTGGTCCAGTAACAGCAAATACTCGTTGCTCGGCGGATTACGCTCCACGGCACAGACCATTACGTATGAAGTGTTTATGGGTTTGTCGGTGATGGGCGTGGTCGCGCTCGCCGGCACTTTCAATCTGCGCGACATCGTGCTGGCACAACAAGATGGCTGGTTCGCGTTACCGCAAATTCTGGGCTTCATCACCTTCTCGGTGGCCGGCGTCGCCGTTGCTCACCGCGCGCCATTCGACTTGCCGGAAGCAGAGCAAGAACTTGCCGCCGGCTACCAAACCGAATATTCCGGTTTGAAGTGGGGCATGTTCTACGTCGGCGAATATGTCGGCGTGGTAGTGGTCTCCGCGATGATCGTCACCTTGTTCTGTGGCGGCTGGTTAGGACCAGGCCCTGACTGGCTGGCACCGTTGTGGTTTGTCGCCAAAGTGGTGGTGTTCGTGATGCTGATGATTCTGATGCGCGCCGCCATGCCACGCCCTCGCTATGACCAGTTGATGGATCTCGGTTGGAAAGTTTGCCTGCCGTTGACC
Organism: uncultured Pseudomonadales bacterium; assembly: GCA_964574995.1. GTDB lineage: Bacteria > Pseudomonadota > Gammaproteobacteria > Pseudomonadales > JADFDG01 > JADFDG01. Next base: position 51,707 of record CAZNPF010000002.1, read on the forward strand.
GTGCTCAACCTGCTAGCCACCGGCGCTTGGATTCTTTACACCGGCACGCCAGCGACCCCCTGAGACATCTGACATGAAAGCGATCATCCAATTTTTTATAGACGCCTTCAGCCAGTTGCGCAGCATGGCGCTGGTGTTTATGAATGCCTTCAAGAAGCGTGAAGTCATTTCCTACCCGGAGCAGAAACCGTACATGCCGCCACGTTATCGTGGCCGCATCGTGCTCACGCGCGACCCGGATGGTGAAGAGCGCTGCGTTGCCTGCAACCTCTGCGCAGTGGCCTGCCCAGTCGCCTGTATCTCATTACAAAAAGCAGAAACTGAAGACGGCCGCTGGTACCCGGAATTTTTCCGCATCAATTTTTCGCGCTGCATTTTCTGTGGGATGTGCGAGGAAGCTTGCCCGACAACCGCCATCCAGTTGACGCCTGACTACGAAATGGCCGAATACCGGCGTCAGGATCTGGTTTATGAAAAAGAAGATTTGCTGATCAGTGGCCCGGGTAAATATCCGGAATACAACTTTTATCGCGTCGCCGGTATGGCCATCGCCGGCAAGCCCAAGGGCGCCGCGCAAAATGAAGCGCAACCGGTCAGCGTAAAAACCCTGCTGCCCTGAGCGCACGAGGAAAATATCTGTGGAAATCACCTTCTACATCGCTGCCAGCGTTGCCATCTTGGCCACACTGGGCGTCGTCATCGGCAAAAATCCGGTGCATGCCTTGCTGTGTCTGGTGGTCTCATTGCTTGCTGTCGCCATGATTTTCTTTGCACTGGGCGCACCATTTGCCGCCGCCATGGAAATGATCGTCTATGCCGGCGCCATCATGGTGCTGTTCGTTTTCGTGGTGATGATGCTCAATCTCGGCCGTGCCACCGAACAGCAAGAACGCGAATGGCTCAAACCTCATGTGTGGTGGTATCCGGCGACACTCTCACTCATTTTGCTGGCGCAATGGTTGGTCATTGTTCCCATCAGCGATTACGGCATTGGCAACAGCACCATCGATGCCAAAGCCGTCGGCATTGCACTATTTGGCCCTTACCTGCTCGTGGTCGAACTCGCATCGATGCTGCTGCTGGCAGCGATGGTGGCCGCGTGGCACCTCGGTCGCCCTGATGAAAAGAAAACCCGGGAGTGATGATTCATGTCTGACTTCATCCCGATGACGCACGGACTGATACTGGCGGCAATTTTATTTGCCATCGGTTTTTGCGGTTTGCTGGTTCGACGCAACATTCTGTTCGTACTGATGAGTCTCGAAATCATGATGAATGCCGCCGCCTTGGCATTCGTCGTTGCCGGCAGCCGATGGGGTCAGCCCGATGGCCAGATCATGTTCATTCTGATCATCGCCGTTGCTGCCGCCGAGGCCGCCTTGGGTCTCGCCATCGTTTTCCAGCTTTATCACCGTTTCCACACGCTTGACGTGGATGCCGCCAGCGAGATGCGCGAATGAATCTGCTGCCTCTGACTTTTCTCGCACCGCTGCTGGGTTATGTACTACTCGCAGCGCTCACCGCCGTGAAAAACGGCAAGGTGAATGAAAACCTTGCCGCCACCGTCGGTGTCGGCTCGCTGGGCGTGGCCGCACTGAGCACGGCGCTCGTAGGTTATGAGTTCCTCTCGACGCAACCACCAGGTGCGGCCGTTGTACAGACGTTGTGGACGTGGATGGCGGTGGGGAATTTCACACCGACCATGGGTCTGCACCTCGACGGTCTCGCCGTGACCATGCTGGGCGTCATTACCGGCGTTGGTTTTCTCATTCATCTGTTTGCGTCGTGGTACATGCGCGGCGAAGAAGGTTATGCACGTTTCTTCTCGTACATGAACCTGTTCGTCGCCAGCATGGTGATGCTGGTGCTGGGCGATAACCTGCTCGCGCTTTATCTCGGCTGGGAAGGTGTTGGCCTCTGCTCATATCTACTGATCGGCTTCTATTACAAAGACGTAGCGAATAATGACGCTGCGTTCAAAGCGTTCGTGATTACGCGCATTGGCGACGTATTCATGGCCATCGGCCTGTTTATCTTGTTCGCCACGTTTGGCACCTTGAACATTGCCGAGTTGCTAGTAAAAGCACCGCAAGCATGGCAAGCCGGCGATCCGATGGCACAACTTGCCGCGTTGATGTTGTTAGGCGGCGCTGTCGGCAAAAGCGCGCAACTGCCACTGCAAACGTGGCTGGCCGATGCCATGGCCGGCCCGACACCTGTTTCTGCACTGATCCACGCGGCAACGATGGTGACGGCAGGCGTCTATCTGATCGCACGCACCCACGGCATTTTCGAGTTAGCTCCGGATGTGCTGAACCTCGTCGGCATCGTCGGCGCAATCACCTTGCTGTTGTCCGGTTTTGCAGCCCTCGCGCAAACCGACATCAAGCGCATCCTCGCCTACTCGACCATGAGCCAAATCGGTTACATGTTTCTCGCGCTCGGCGTAGGTGCTTGGAGCGCCGCCATTTTCCATTTAATGATGCATGCTTTCTTCAAAGCGCTGCTGTTCCTCTCTGCTGGCGCCGTCATCATCGCCACCCATCACGAGCAAGATATTTTCCGCATGGGCGGGCTGCGCAAAAAAATTCCGTTTATCTACGCTTGCTTCCTCGTCGGTGGGCTTGCACTGGCCGCACTGCCACTGCTCACGGCCGGTTTTTATTCGAAAGATGAAATCTTGTGGGAAGCACTCGCCAGCGGTCACGAGCCGCTGCTGTGGGCTGGTCTCGTCGGTGCGCTCCTGACCTCGATCTATACCTTCCGTTTGATCTTCATCGCGTTTCACGGTGTAGCAAAAACCGACGCGCATCCTGGTCATGGTATTTCCCACTATCTGCCGCTGGGCATTTTGTTGGTGCTATCCACATTCATCGGCGCACTGATCCATCCACCACTCAATGGCTTGCTGCCGGTGAGTGCCGGAGAATTGCTGCATAACGATGCGCGCAAACATGAAGTCGCCTTGATCTCCGGCACGATCGCTGTCGTAGGTATTGTTATCGCGGCATGGTTGTTCCTTGGCGAGCGCAAGTTGGTCACCGCGCTGGCTAATTCCACCGTGGGTCGTTTCTTCAGCGCGTGGTGGCGTGCCGCCTGGGGTTTTGACTGGCTATATGACGTTCTTTTTGTGCGTCCTTTCCGCTGGTTGGCCAAATCTGGTCGCAGCGACGGTGTCGACAACATCGCTACCGGCCTCAGCCGTGGCGTGGCGGGTAGCCTGAACGAAGGTCTCGCGCATACTCAAAACGGCAATCTGCGTTGGTACGCAGCGCTGATCGGCGCGGGCGTCGTGCTGATGTTGGCCGGCCTCGCCCTGCTCTGATCACGAACGAAACGGATACCGGAAATCACCATGACGCTCGTGTCGCTCCTACTTATCCCGCTACTCGCCGGCCTCTTCGCGTGGCCTGCCGGCCGCATCGGAAGCAATCTGCCGCGCTGGATTGCATTGGCGGCATCACTCGCCATCATCGCGCTAGCGCTGGATCTCTGGTGCACTGGCACTTTCAACTACGATCTCTCTGCACCCGTTTGGCAAAGTGAATTCCGTGCTGATTGGATCGCACGTTTTGGTATTTCGTTTCATCTCGCACTCGATGGCTTAGGCCTGTTGATGGTGCTACTCACCGGCATCATGGGCGTAGCCGCCGTGCTCGCCAGTTGGAACGAGATACAAGAACGCGTCGGCGCATTTCATCTTTGCCTGTTATGGATTCTTGCCGGGGTGCTTGGCATTTTCCTTGCCGTCGATCTCTTCCTGTTTTTTGTGTTCTGGGAAGTGATGCTGATCCCGATGTATTTCTTGGTAGCACTGTGGGGCCGCGACATCGCAGGTGGTCTGACGCGCACACAGGCCGCCATCAAGTTCATGATCTATACGCAGGCTGGCGGCTTGTTGATGTTGCTAGCCATCCTCGGCCTTGTGTTTGCGCACTACGACAGCACCAGTCAATGGACTTTTTCGCTGGATGCCCTGCGCGGAACGGCCATGGCGCCGGCGCTGGAAATGCTACTGATGCTCGGATTTTTCCTCGCCTTTGCGGTGAAATTACCAATCGTTCCCTTGCACGGCTGGCTGGCAGATACGCATGCCGCATCGCCAACGGCCGGCTCGGTGGACATCACCGGTTTGCTACTCAAAACTGCCGCCTTTGGTTTGCTGCGGTACGCGCTGCCGTTGTTCCCCAACGCATCATTGGAATTTGCGCCGATCGCCATGGCGATCGCCGTCACCACCATCGTCTGGGGCGGCGTACTCGCTTTCGCGCAGACGCACACCAAACGCTTCCTCGCCTATGCCAGCATTTCGCATATGGGTTTCATCCTGCTGGGAATCTATGCGGGCAATCTGCTGGGACTGCAAGGCGTCGTGATCCTCATGTTGGCTGGCGCACTGTCTACTGGCGCGTTGTTTATCATCGCCGGCCAGGTGTTCGAGCGAACTGGCAGCTTTGATACCAATACTCTTGGTGGCCTGTGGACACGCATGGCATTAATTCCAGCCTTCGCACTGTTCTTTGCAGTCGCGACATTAGGATTGCCCGGCCTCGGTAATTTCGTGGGTGAATTCCTCGTGCTGTTTGGCGCTTGGAAAACGGCTCCTGGCTTTACCGCAGCGGCCACCATCGGGCTTGTGCTGGCTGCGGTTTACGCGCTGGCGCTCACGCACCGTATTTATTTTGGTCCTGTAAAACACGACAGCACCTTGCGTGGTGCGAACGCTCGTGAAGTGACATTGCTTTCGCTCTTGGCCGCACTACTCATTGCACTGGGTTTCTATCCGCAGCCAGCACTGGATCTCTCCAACAGCGACATGGCACGCGTACAAGAAACTCTCAACCTACCGCTGAGCACACCTGCCAGCGATACCGCAGCCAGCACCGAACCTCTACTGTCGGTGCCGCCCGCCGCCACCGAAGCGCATTGAGCACGTAACGATGATGACGCATCAACAGTTTCTCGCTTCCTTGCCCCTGCTGGGCAGCACGTTGGTTGTGCTGTTTCTGCTGGCCGCCATCGCGCTCCGCCGCCATCACGGCATAACCGCCACGATCACCGTGATCGGCTTGCTGCTTACACTGGCGACCATCCCCTGCGCACTGACCGTCGGCCCACAAGCACTGGGCGCACTATTCATTGTGGATGGTCATGCCTTGTTTTATTCCGGTCTCATCTTGGCCTCTGCCACCGTCTGCGCCTTACTGATGCATAGTTGGTTGCGCAAATTCACCAGCAATCGTGAAGAGGCTTATTTGCTGCTGACCTTGTCCGTCAACGGCGCATTGATCTTAGCCACAAGCCGCCACTTTGCCAGTTTCTTTATTGGCCTCGAACTGATGTCGATTCCGCTGTTTGCGTTAGCCGGTTACCGTTATCAGCAACGCAACTCGCTCGAAAGCGCCACCAAATATTTGGTGCTCTCTGCTGCCGCCACTGCCGTGTTGCTGCTGGGCACAGCCTTTCTCTACGCGCAATCCGGACATTTGGATTTCCATGGTCTGTCGAAAAAAATCGTTAGCGCACCCGCACTGGATCTTTGGTTAGCACAAGCTGGCTTATTACTCGTATTCGCCGGTATCGCATTCAAATTGTCGCTAGCGCCTTTTCATGCCTGGACGGCCGATGTTTATCAAGGCGCCCCAGCACCGATCAGCGCATTTCTTGCCACGGTTGCGAAAGTGGCCATTGTTGCCGTGTTGTTGCGCTTGCTTTTAGAAAGCGGCCTTTATGCCACTGCTGACGGCGCACTCGCCGGCGGTTTTGGTCATGTCATAACGGTCATCGCCGTGCTGTCCATTCTGGTGGGCAACTTGCTGGCACTGCGTCAGCAAAATCTCAAACGACTGCTCGCGTGGTCATCGGTTGCACATTTCGGCTATTTACTGATCGTTATTAGCGTCGGTGGTGCGCTGGCGACAGAGGCGGCAGCGGTTTATCTCACCACTTACGTTGCCACTTCGTTAGTGGCCTTTGGCGTGATTAGCCTGCTGTCTTCTGCTGATGAGCAACAGGACGTTGATACGCTCTCCGGTGTTCGTGTTCGCGCACTCGCCTCACGTTCTCCGTTGCTGGCAGGTGCATTGGCATTTGCTTTCCTGTCGCTGGCAGGCATTCCACTCACGGCTGGATTCATCGGTAAGTTCTACGTTTTTGCCGTGGGCGCCGACGCCGCGCGCTGGGCACTGATTGGCGCAGTCGTACTCGGCAGCATGATGGGGCTTTGGTACTACTTGCGCGTCGTTGTCGCTGTCTATGCAAAACCAGAAACAGGCGCAAATCTCTCGCGAATTTGTGGCGTGACCGGTTGGCTCGCTGTCGTTGCGGCACTGGCTGTCATCGTCATCGCTGGCATCTGGCCGCAACCGTTGATCGAACTGGCACAAACGGCTGTTTTTGCGCCCTAAGCAAACTCGGCCGTCCGCGTGAATCCGGTCGTCGCGCTCGTCATTGCTTCTGTGCTATGGGGCTGCACGTGGTGGCCCCTGAAACAAGTCGCAGCGCTGGGCGTTTCTGGGTTACCGCAAATCTTGGTCGCCAATGTCGTGGCGACCTTGCTCATGCTGCCGATACTGCTGCGTCAGCGCGTTTACTGGTGTCGTGATTGGCGTTGGTTGCTGACGATCGTCTTATTGGGCGGCGGCGCAAACGTTGCCTTCTCCTACAGTTTGATTCACGGTTCCGTCGTGCGCGTGATGGTGTTGTTCTATCTGCTGCCCGTCTGGGGCGTGCTGGGCGGGAAATTTTTCCTCGGCGAGCGCATTGATCGACAGCGCATGATCGCCGTAGTCCTTGCGTTGTGTGGTGCGTTTCTTGTGCTTGGTGGGTCTCGCATTTTCTCTACACCGCCGAGTTGGATCGATCTGCTTGCACTCGCATCCGGCTTTTTGTTTGCCATGAACAATTTGTGTTTTCGCGCCGCGCAAAACACGCCCGTCGGGAGCAAAACCGGCGCCCTATTTATTGGCAGTCTCTTGCTGGCGAGTTTGATGATCGGCAGTGGCGTGGAAAGTCTGCCGTCAGCAATTTCACCGACAATCTGGCTGCTGGCCGCCAGCTTGGGCGTGTTGCTGGTCCTCGTGACGTCCTTTTCACAATACGGCGTCACACATTTAGAAGCTGGCCGCGCATCGGTGATCATCATTATCGAGTTGTTGACGGCTGTACTCACTGCCAGCTGGTGGGCCGGCGAACGCATGAATGGCATCGAATGGTTGGGCGGCGCACTGATCCTGACTGCAGCGTTGCTCGAAGCCGTGCGACCAGCGGTGGCTACCACACCCGTATCCGCACAGCAGCGTCTCTGAACGTGGCATAAGATCAGATCGAAGCCGACCCGGAGGTTTGCCATGATCCCGCTAACCATCCTTGAAATCGACGCGCAACTGATGCAACTGAATCGTGCTCATACGCCCGACAATGTTTGGCATCACCCACGTCATGACAACGCACTGTCTAAAACATTTCTCTTTGCCGACTTTGCAGCGGCTTTTGCGTTTATGACGCGCATCGCCAGCGTAGCCGAACAACTCAATCATCATCCCGACTGGCGCAATGTCTGGAACCGGGTCGAAGTCCGGCTCAGCACGCACGATGCCGGTGGTATTACGACGCTGGATTTCCGATTGGCAGCCGCCATGGATGAAGCGGCTGCCTCAGCACGCCAGTAAACGCTACGTACGCAACGCAGATCAGCCTCACGCAACAACATGAGAAAGCACGAGAAAACACGATGATCAACAAACTGCCCGGATGGGTTGAAGTTGGCGGTTTCTTTCTCGCTTTCATCGGCGGCAGCATCAACGCCATCGCCTTGCTGGGCCTCAACCATCAAGGCGTCTCGCACTTGACCGGTAGTTCTTCGCTACTGAGCGTTTCGCTGGCGGAAGGCAGTTTTTCCGATTCCACGCACCTGCTCATCGTGATTGCCAGTTTTGTGATCGGTGCTGCTGTCAGCGGGCTCCTCATCGGCAACGAATCACTGAAACTCGGCAGACGTTACAGTCTGGCGCTGTTTCTAGAAGCGCTGCTTTTGCTCATGGCCATGAAATTACTGACGCAAGGCTCGATCTATGGTCATTACTTAGCGTCTGCGGCCTGCGGCTTGCAAAATGCCATGACCAGCACCTTCAGCGGCGCCGTGGTGAGAACCACGCACGTCACTGGATTATTTACCGATTTGGGCATCATGTTGGGTCTGCGCGTACGTGGGCAGCGCGCCGATACCCGACGCATCATCCTGTATGCCACCTTGATTTCCGGGTTTATTGCTGGCGGCATCGTCGGCGCATATCTTTTTATGGAATCCGGTTTTACCGCAATCGCCATGCCTGCACTGATGTCCACGCTCATGGCCATGACTTATCTGCTCTACTGGTGGATAATCCGCCGGAATGACGTGCGTTCGTGAAACCGTGAGTTTTTTGGACGCGCAGTTGTCATCGCAGCCACCTGTGCTGCCACGCGGGAACCGGCTTGCGCAGGGCGCTCCGCTTCCGTCAGCATCCAATTAATTATCCCGGCCAAGAATCGAGAGTAGTCATGCCTGCAAATAAAGCTCGCCCACAAATTATCGTTTCCAGGCTCGATGCCGAAAGACTGGAAAAACTCATTGAATCCCTGCCGCAGAAAGCACTGCCCGGTGTGAACGCACTGGAAACAGAACTGCAACGCGCCGAAATCGTTGAGCCGACCGCCTTACCGCCCACCGTAGTCAGCATGAATTCCACGGTACGTTTCGAAATCTCACCGACCGAAGAATTTGAGTTAACACTGGTATACCCCAAAGACGTGGACGCGAGCGGCAGCACGATTTCCGTGCTTGCCCCCGTCGGCAGCGCCCTGCTCGGGCTCTCCGAAGGCGACACCATGGAATGGCCAAAGCCCGGTGGCGGGATGCTGCGTGTGCGCATCAAAAAAGTGACCTATCAGCCTGAGCGTGAAGGTCAATATCACCGCTAATTTCATGGCACCGGTGAGCGCCACCCCTCTATAATCCGCGCCGCATTTTTCCGGCTTCCTGCGCGGCAGCCGTACTTCTCCCACCTGCTAGAGCGCATGCCCTAGCGCAACGCCCTCCGGAGTACCCATGAAGAAGCCCGTTCGCGTGACCGTTACCGGCGCTGCCGGTCAGATCAGCTATTCCCTGCTGTTCCGTATTGCCTCCGGCTCCATGCTGGGCCCGGATCAGCCGGTGATCCTGCAGATGCTGGAAATCACGCCGGCATTACCCGCCCTGCAGGGCGTGGCCATGGAACTGGACGACTGCGCGTTCCCGCTCTTGGCCGGCACGGTCGTCACTGACGACCCGATGGTGGCCTTCAAGGATGCTGACTATGCCCTGCTGGTCGGTGCCCGTCCGCGGGGCCCGGGCATGGAGCGCAAGGATCTGCTGGAAGCCAACGCCGCTATCTTCTCGGTGCAAGGCAAAGCCATCGACAAGGTCGCCGCACGCCATATCAAAGTGTTGGTCGTCGGCAACCCGGCCAATACCAATGCTTTGATTGCCCAGCGCAACGCGCCGTCGATCAATCCGCGCCAGTTCACCGCTATGACCCGTCTGGATCACAACCGGGCAGTTGCCATGCTGGCGGCCAAAGCCGGTAAAACGGTCAACGACGTGAAGAAGATGACCATCTGGGGCAATCACTCCTCCACCCAGTATCCGGATGTATCCAAGGCCACGGTCGATGGCAAGGCTGCTGAAGGTTTGATCGAGCGCGCTTGGTACGAAGGCGAGTACATCCCGGCTGTGCAACAGCGCGGTGCTGCCATCATCAAGGCACGCGGTGCCTCGTCAGCGGCCTCGGCCGCCAACGCCGCCGTCGATCACATGCGCACTTGGGCGCTGGGCACCGCCGAGGGCGATTGGGTCTCCATGGGCATCTATTCCGACGGCTCCTACGGCATCGACAAGGGCCTGATCTACTCTTTCCCCGTCACCTGCAAGAACGGCGACTGGGCCATCGTGCAGGGTCTGGAAATCAGCGAATTCTCGAAAGGCAAGATGAAGGCCACCGAGAAGGAGCTGCAGGAAGAACGCGATGCAGTGAAACACCTGCTGCCGTAAGGCACTTGCCGCAGGGCACTGCGCTGCAACACACAACGGGGCCTTCGGGCCCCGTTTTCGTTTTTGGGCAGTCGTTTTTGGGCCGTTATGTTAGGAACGGCGCCCCACACCCTCCCCGGCGTTATGCCTCGGAGATACGCATCACAGCAGGCGACCCGCCAGCGCTCATGACAAATGACAAATCACCTGCAATAATCGCTGTAACCCTATGATTAATAAGCCTGAAGAAGCCTGACTACCGCTGGCGCTCGCTGAGCGACCAACGGTCGGCTCCTCCCCCTTGAATCGGCATATTCCACGATGTATTCGCGCGCGCCTCCATTACCCTAGGTCCTTCTTCGTACTGGATCACAAGAAAACCGTGATCCGCCGCACACTTTTCTTGGATTCTAGGCCACCACTGAGACTGCACATTGATGGGCAACAGGTCCTTGTCCCCGCCGGAGGCGGTGACCCCTGTTTGGCACGGTCGCCAGCGTCACTTCTCTCCCCTTCGGCACATTCCGCCGCATCAGGGCGGACCACCTCTGTTTCGACGACGAAGCAGCGGCGGCGCGCGCGTCGCCACACGAGCCGCCCACGATTTTTTTATCACGCTCCATTTTTTCTAATCCACATTTTTCTGATCCACGTTCCGTTTCATACATCACATCCCCACACGGAGATCACCACGATGAGAAAACGAACTTTCCATGCCCTATCCGTTGCGCTGGTAGCTCTGCTACTGGCAAGCGGCGCTTGGGCGCAACCAAAACTCGACGTCAAGATGACGGCAGAAAAGATGATTACGGTCGACGAGAACGGCAAAAAGATCCAAAAACGCGTGGAAGCGAAAGACTCGCTACCCGGTGACGTTCTTTATTACACCGTGAAATACAACAACAGCGGCACCAGTGCCGCCAAAGCGGTCAACGTCGACGGCTTGATTCCGGATGGCAGCCGCTATGTAACCGATTCGGCGAGCAAACCTGAACTCGTGACGTTTTCCATCGACAACGGCAAGACGTTCAAAAAAGCGTCGCTGCTTACGTACGAAACAACCAACGCCTCCGGCAAGAAGCAGCAAGTGAAAGCTTCTCCGGAGTCGTACAACCGAATTCGCTGGGTCATCAGCGAAATCCCTGCCGGGGGTTCCGGCGAACTGACCTACCAGGTCCGGGTGAAGTAGGTCGGGAAGACCGATGACCTAGCGAGCAGTTTCGTTGTCGCCGGCATTGCCGATGACACGAAAAATACCGTTGCGAGCAACCTTTGGCGTAACGGCGCTGCCCGTGGGAAGACAACCCGAAAAAAACGCAAGTCAAAAAAAACAAGAGGCTATAACCATGAACGCAAGCAAACTGAAGCAGCTCGCAAAGCCGCAAGGCCTTGCTGCTGCGATGCTGGTGTTCGCCACGGCCAGCGCCTTGCTGTCTCCCGCAGCAAACGCCAACACCGCGGCAAACACCGTACTTCGTAACAGCGTCAGCGTGTCGTTCGCCGATGCAAACAACAATGCGCAGACACCGGTAACCGCTCAAGTTGACATCACCGTCAATCTGGTTGCTGTTGCTGCCAGCACCGCGCAAGTCACGGCCGACGCGACCATCGCGCCGAACGCGACGCAGGCGTACACCTACTCGATCACCACCAACGCCAACGGTCCAGATACCTATGCGGTATCACGCACCATCAACAGTGATGGCACGCCGACATCAACGGTCAACCCGGCCGCCGGCTACAACATCACACTCGGTGCGACGCTGTCGGCCAACGTCGCTGCGGTGAACATCGCCGCTAGCGGTGGTACCGGTATCGTTGCTGTTCCTGCGGATGGCACGGGCAACGCTGCGTTGCTCAACGACTTGGCCGTGGGCGACATCGTCGTCGTGGATGGTTCCGAGTTGACCGTCAGCGCGATCAACAGCAACCCGGCCACGCCAGGTACGGGTGCGGTGACGCTGGCGTCCATCGAACTCACCAACAACACCGGCAGCGCCGTGTCGGTGGATTACGGTGATTTGATTGCTGAGCGTCAGACGTTCTCCTTCACGGTGGATCCGGGCACTTACACCGGCCCAGGCGACAAGACGATCGTGCACTTCGTTGATGCCACCGACGGCAGCAACGCATCGACGCAGATCACCACCACCACGACCGTGGCTGGCTTGACCGTTTCCGTTACCAAATACGTGCGTAACGTGACGACTTCTGTCGTCGGCGGTGGCAGCACCATCGCAGCCAACGGCACCACGTACTACACCACGGGCGTCAACGCCAACCCGGGCAACACGCTCGAATATCTGATCGTGATCGAGAACGCCACCGGATCTTCCAGTGCGCAAAACGTGATCATCAGTGACGGTGTACCGGCATTCACTGCCTACGTCGGCAGTTCGATGAAAGTGGTGCCGACCACGGCCATCGCGACGCTGCCAGGCTCTGGCGCATTCAACGCCATTGCTGACGCAACGGCTGACAACGATGCCGGCGAATTTGGCAGCAACACCGTGACCATTTTTGCAGGCGTCGGTGGTGATGACACGACCAATGCCGGTGGCTCACTGGCTGGCGGTCAGCGCACTTACGGCTTGTTCCAAGTCACTGTCGAGTAATCGATAAAAAATATGCAGCGGCGAGCCGGTGACGGCTCGCCCTTCATACAAAAAAATCATTCGGGGTTTTTATGAACACGAAAAAACAAACACTGCGTGCCAGCCTGTTGGCCGCAGGCATCATCGCGAGCGGTGGTGCAATGGCTGATACGGGCGGTGGCGCCACCATTCACAACGCAGCCACGCTGACGTATGCCGCAGGTGTCGTGACGGATTCCGTCAACGTGGAAGTGCTGACGGTGGGTGCTTCACCGAGCATCACCGTCGACAACGTATCGCCGAGCGCCAACGGCGGTGATACCTACACTGCGACCTACACCATCACCAGCAACTCGAACGGTACCGATTCGTACAGCATCGCCGCGAGTTCTGTCGATACGGGCACGGTCGGTGCGCCCACGTTGACGCCGAGCACCAGTTCGATTTCGCTGGGTGCATCGTTCACCAGCCAAAACTCGACGGGTATCGATGCCGACACCGGGACGATCTACATTCCGGCCGGCTCCGGCACCAACCTGTCAGTCGGCGACACCGTGGTGATCAATGCGTTCACTTACGTGATCGATGCGGTTCGCCCAGGTACCGTTGCCTCCACCACTGGCAACATCACCACCGCAGAAGTCGCTACCGAAGTGGATCTGACGCTGCAGAACGGCGCACCGCCGATCGGCAACGGCACCATCAACACCGGTACGCAAGTCGGTGAACGCGGCACATTCACCTTGGCGATTGTCGCCAGCAATGCCAGCGTGCCCGGCACCAACGGTACGCATGACATCGACGTTTCCGGCAACACCTCGGCCGATGGCCCTGGCGGTTCACCGGTGCCGTACACCACGCAAGGTGATCCGGCCGCAGAAGTGTCGCTGACCGTACTCTCCGGCAACGTCACGCTCATCAAGGATGCGCGCAACGTCACGACCGGCGGCAGCTTCGCCATCACTGGCGTGCAAGCGCGTCCGGGTGATGTTCTCGAATACCGCATTCGCGCCACGCCGATTTCCGGCACCGGTGACGCCACGGTATCTGTATTGCGCGATGAAGTTCCGCAGTACACGACGTACACGGCGGGCAGCACCACGCTCAACGGCGCAGCGGTCACCGATGATCCGGGTGCCGGCAACGCCGCGTTCCCGTTAGCGACGGCCAATGGTGGTTTGGGTATCAACAGTGCAACCGGCACCGTTGACCAAACCAACGGCGGCAGCATCGTCGATGGTGAAACTGCCACCGTGATCTTCCAGGTCACTGTGCAGTAAACCCACGCATGTCGCGTTACACACTGCTGCGCGTGCTTTTGCGCGCGCACAGTTCGTTCTCTCCTGACGGCCGTCACCCGACGGCCGCTCAGGGTTACGCCTTGCCGATGCCATCGCGTCAGCAAGGCGTAACCCTGTGGGCGCGGCTGCGCCACTGCTTCGCATTTTTCCTGACTACTGTTGTCTTGTTGACGTCTTCGCTGGCGCAGGCCGGTGTCTTCATCGACGATCCAGCCGAACTTCGCACTGCCAATCTAGGCACGAGCAGTTCCAACGAAAACATCGTCACCCTGCTCGGCCAGTTGCGCCTGATGCGTTACGCGCCCGGCAACGGCAGCGCAACAAATTTGAATGTGCAGCCCACGCAGTGCAGCGCCGGTGGTGGCGTGTTACCCGGCCCGCTCGATGAAAACGGTAATCCGCTGCTGGGCAGCGTGAGTACGCCCGTGGCCACGTCACTGCCATTGATCGATGCCGGCAGCAATCCGCGCTTCAGCCCGCGCGAGCCGATATTCGTCTACATTCGTTCGGCTGCCGCCAATTTATCGACGACAGCGGTAGACACGCTGACGACTACCGTGCAGATCACATTGCCGGATAGCAGCGTGGTGAATCGCAACTTGGTGCTGACCGAAACCGGTAGCAACTCTGCCGATTTTGTGGGCTATCTGGTGCAAGCCAATACCGGCCCCTGCACGTTGCAATTAGAGCCTGGCAGCACCTTTACGCTTAGCTACAACGACAGCGGCAGCAGCACGGAAACCGAATCTGCCACCGGAATCATCAACCCTTATGCTTTCGTTTTTGATGCGGCAACCGGCGCACCGATTGATGGCGCTCGCATCACGATTGAACGCATCGGTGGCACCGCCGACGCACGCGGCGATGACGGCAATGCGGATTTCCCTGAAATTGTTTTCTCCGGCACCGACACGCTCACACCGTCCGGGAAAAATTATCCGGCAACTCCCGGCAGCTACCGTTATCCGCAACTACCAGACGGCCAATATCGATTGATCGTGCAAGCACCGGCGGGTTATCGCTTTCCGTCGACCACTTCCGCTGCCGTCATCAATACCCTGCCCGGTGCACCGTGGTCCGTCGATATCGGCGACACCGCATCGCGTGGTGGCAATTTCACTGTCGCCGGCGATTGGCCACGACGCATCGACATTCCGCTGGATCCAGCGACCAACACCGATCTATTCCTGACCAAACGCGCGCTACGCGAAACCGTTGCCGTTGGCGATTTCCTGCAATATCAGATCGATATCGAAAACCCAGCCGCCGCCGATGCCAACAACGTCATCGTTCGTGACGCACTGCCTATGGGTTTCCGTTATGTCGCACGCTCCATGCGCACCCAGAACGGTACGCCACTCGGTGAGCCCACGATTTCCGCTGACGGCAGTGCGATGCAACTCAACGTGGGCACCATCGCCGCAGGCACCACCCTGCACGTGCGTTATGTGGTGGAGATTTCGGCCGGCGCCCGTCAAGGCGATGCGGTGAACTCGGCACAAGCAACGGGCGATAACGGCGTGAATTCCAATACCGCCAAAGCCGCTGTGCGTGTGCGTGAAGATCTGATGCGCAGCGAATCAATTCTGGTCGGTCGCGTCATCGTCGGCTCCTGTGACGGCGACCCAACCAACGATGAAGAAGGCCTAGCCGATGTACGTCTGTACATGGACAACGGCATGACCGTCGTCACTGACGAACATGGTCGCTGGCATATCGCCGGCATTCGTCCCGGCACGCACGTCATCCAAGTGGACAAGGCCAGCATCGATCCTGATTACGAGCTGGAAAACTGCGACGACAATACGCGCCGTGCCGGCTCCAACTTCTCGCAGTTTGTCGACATTCAAGGCGGTGGCCTGTGGCGCGCCGACTTCTACGTAAAGTTGAAAGAAGGAAAACAAAAGAAAACCGCGCACGACAATAGCGTCACGCAACGCCTCGCGTCTGAATCCGCTGATGACGGTGTCCTGCTGCAACTGGTCGCCACCGGTTATTCCGCCGACATCAGCGACACCGAAGCCCTGCTGCAACTCTCACCCGGTTTGGATTTGGTTGCCGACAGCATGACGATACATGACGAGCCGGTGCAGCCCACGGCAGACGGTGAAGGCCGTTGGCACATCAACCTCGGTGCCATGAGCGGAAACTGGGTCAAATTCATCGCATTCAAAGTCAAACCCGGCACCTACGACGGTCAGGCCAACTGGGTCAGCAACAAACTGCGTTTCCGTAACGCACGCGGTGAAACCGTCGAAACAGCCACAGCTGAAAACCGCTATTTGCTCAGCAACGAAGATGACAGCGCAGCTGGCAGCAAACTGGAACTCACGCAATTCGACAGCGGCGAATTGAGTACGGATGTGCCCGCTGCCATTGCCAACAAGAAAAAAGACAAGATCAGTTTTGGTATTACCAACCTGACGGATGGCCAGATCATGGCCGATCGAATTTCGGCAGTGCGTGTTGTGCTTGATGCGCGGTTGACGCCAAAACTGCTGCTGGATGACATCGAAATCCCGGCTGGGCAGATCGGGTTCCGCAGCAAGGACGAGAAAAACGGCGTCGCGATCTTCAGCTTTATCGGTGTCGATTTTGGTTCTAGCGGCCCACACCGCCTCTTCCTGCAAGGCGTTGATGCATTCGGCAATCCCCGCTTTGAGCAAGAAGTGAACCTCGTGCGCACCGGTGCCGTGAGGAAAATTGCGCTGGAAGATACCGGCACCAATATCGCAGACGGAAAAACGCCCGTTGTGATCAAGGCGCATCTGCTTGACGAGCAATTGCGCCCCATCATTGGCAGTGCCGAACTGAAACTACTTTCCGGCACACTGGTGCCCGAGCCTGCTAACGATCCGTCCAACCCGCTGTCGCGGCCGAAAGGCACCGTCAGCATCGGTGCCGACGGTACGTTGCGTTTCCAACCGGTGACGGAATCTGGCCGTTATCGCCTCAAACTAGCCTGGGGCGAGCACATCCAGCAAAGCGTCGACGTAATGATCAAGCCGCACTACCGCGACTGGATCATGGTCGGTTTTGCGGAAGGCTCCATGGGCTACCGCACATTGAATGGCAATAAACAAGGTTTGAATGCCAGCGATGCCAAAGAAAATCTCACGACCGATGGCAAGGTGTCGTTCTTCGCGCGCGGCAAAGTCAAAGGCGAATGGCTGCTGACCGTTGCCTATGACAGCGGCAAACCACGCGGCGAAGGTCCGCAGAACGTTATCGATCCCAATGCTTGGTACACGCTGTACGGCGATGCTACCCAGCAGGATCAGGAAGCACCGAGTTTGCGCAAGCTCTATCTAAAAATGGAGCGTAATCAGTTCTATTTCCTATTTGGTGATTACGACACCGGCTTGTCTGTGACCGAGCTGTCCAATTACCAACGCCGCTTGAATGGCGTGAAGAGCGAGTATTACGACAAGAAACTGGATGCGATGGTGTTTGCCAGCGAGACCAGTCAAGGTTTTGTCCGTGATGAGTTACGTGGCAACGGCACGTCCGGCATCTATCGTTTGCGCGTGAAGCCGCTGGTGCCGGGTAGCGAATCCATTCGCGTAGAAACGCGCGACCGCTATCACAGTCAAACGGTGATCGATTCGCGCGATCTCAGCCGTTTCTTGGATTACTCCATCGATTACAACAGTGGCGCCGTCTGGTTCAAGGAGCCCATCCTTGCGCACGATGAAAATCTCAATCCGGTATTTATCGTTGTCGAATATGAAACCGACACCGGCTTGATGGACACCACCGGTGGTGCGCGTGTGGTTCTGCACGCTCGAGATAATGTCGATATCGGCATGACGTTGGTGGAAGAAGGCGGCAGCAACGGTCGCCTAGCCGGCGCTGATGCCACGATCGATCTCGATGCGCGCAACCGCATCGTCGTGGAAGCCGCCAATACCGACAGCAACATCACGGCCACACCCGGCAATATCGCATCGCAAATGTCTGGTAGCGGCAATGCTTACCTGCTTCGCCACGAATACAACTCGGAAAAACTGGCCACGGAAGCGTGGGTTCGTGAGCAAGAGATGGGCTTTGGTCTTGGCCAACAGCCAACCACGGAAGGTGATACTCGCAAAGTAGGCGCCACTGCACGTTATCAACTGGACAAAGAACTCTCGCTCAACGGCGAAATTTCCAATGATGAGCAGCTCTCTAACGGCAACACGCGCACGTTGATCGAAGGTCGAATCAACGTTGAACAGGAAGATCGTTCTTACTACGGCGGTTTGCGCAGTGTGCACGACGAGTACACCGCTCAATCGACCACGCGTCAGTCGGATCAACTGATTGCTGGCCTCCGTCGACAGCTGATGGATAAGAAACTCGAGCTCGGCCTCAGCGGTGAAACCAATTTGGGCGGCGACATCAATGCGGTCGATTATCCGAATCGTCTGCTGGGCAGTGCCGAATACCGCTTAACCACAACGACTACCCTGTTCGCCACTCAAGAATTCAATTGGGGTGAAGAAGCCAACGAACAAAAATCGCGTGCCGGCTTGCGGCTGCGTCCTTGGAGCGGCGGTCAACTGACGTCTGCACTGGGCCGTCAGACCAACGAAGCCGGTGACCGCGTTTATGCCGAGGCAGGCCTATTACAAAACTGGCAGCTCACGATGCAATGGAGCGCGGATGCGGGCTTCGATCGCGTACAAACGCTGAGCAATCAATTCAGCAGCAGTTTGCCAACCAACGCACCAGTCGCTCCGCTCACGCCGATGGGCACCGCCGCGGCTGACCTCGAAGATTACACCGCACTATTTACCGGCGCCGGTTATGACGACGGTGCTTGGAGTTGGCGCGGCCGCATCGAGACACGCTTTGGCGAGCTCGACAATCGCTACGGACTCACGTCCGGCATTTATCACGAGCTGGATGCTGCCAATACCATGGCCGGCACACTGCGCGTCAATTTGCAGGACTTTGACAGCGGCGATGCCATGGACGATGCCACGCTAGGCTTTGGCTGGGCGTACCGTCCTCTACGCGATCGCTGGATCCTGCTCGATCAGCTTGATCTGGTCTGGGAGAAAAAACGTGATGCGTACTTTGCGCTGGAAGGCCATCGCATCGTCAACAACTTCAACAGCAACGTGCAAATTGACGAGCGCAATCAGCTGGGCATGCAGTACGCCGCCAAGTATGTGCTCGATACCATCGACTCGACCCGCTACACCGGCTACACCGATATCGTAGGTTTGGAGTTCCGGCATGATCTGACGCGCGAGTGGGATGTCGGTGCGCGCACGAGTATCTTGCATTCCTGGCGCGCCGATCAGCGTGATGAATCTTATGGCGTATTTGTCGGCTGGAGCCCGATGGACAATGTGTGGATCAGTCTGGGCTGGAACTTCAAAGGCTATCGCGATGCCGATTTCTCCGGCGCGCAATACCGTGATGAAGGCCTAAACCTTGCCTTCCGCATCAAGTTTGATCAGGACAGTGTGAAGAATGCCTACCAACGTTACAGGGACAACAGCCGCGATGCGCAGCCCGCTGCCGGTAACTAATCATTCATGCTTGGCGCACCGCTCACCAACGGCGGCGCGAATGAATGCGCGTGCGCTATTGCGAACGCTATTTTGTTTATTTGTGCTCCCGATATTTTTCGCATCAAGCACAGCACAGGCTGACCCGATCAATCGCCTAGCCGCTTATGCCGGCAATATCAATTTCACCGGCACTGCCAATACGTTCCGCACGCAACCGGATGGCACCGACCCTTGCGCCGTTGCCGCCACATCCACCGCTGCGCTTAATAGCATTCCTGTCGGCGCGACGATCCGTCGTGCATTTCTGTACTGGGCGGCCTCCGGTTATACGCCAGACAATAACGTCACACTGGACGGATCTAACGTCACCGCACTGCGCACCTATCGTGAAAATCGCAACGGGTCTGATCGTTGGTATTTCGAAGGGGTCGCCGACATTACCAGTGCCGTGAATAGCAAACGCAACGGCAACTACACGCTCAGCAATCTGACCATCGTCAATGTCAACAATAACGACCCCGGCAATCCCAATGGCAATCAGAACTATTGCAGTATCAGCGCGGTACTGGGTGGCTTCGGCATTCTGGTCATCTACGATCTCGCCAGTGAGCCGCTGCGCGTCATTAACCTCTACGAAGGTTTGCAGCAGTTTCAAGGCAGCAGCCTGACACTCACGCCCAACAATTTCGTCATTCCAAACTCGCCCATCAACGGAAAGATGGCCGTGCTGAGCTGGGAAGGCGACGTTGGCGGTGCCAATTTGAATGGTTTCAACGAAAACATTCGCTACAACGGTAATAACCTGACCACGCCGATTAATCCGCTCAACGATCAATACAATTCGACCGTCACCTATACCAATAACACCAACAGTTACGGCACCGATTTTGATGAATACAATATCTCGCCGTATCTCGCAGCCGGGCAAACTTCCGGCACCGCCTACTACAGTTCGGGTCAAGATCTCGTTCTATTGGGCATGAAAGCGGTATCGGTCACCAGCGTACCGGTGTCCGATATGGCGATCAGCAAAACGCTGGTACAAGACGCGCTCTATCGCGGCAACGTCGTCAATTGGCAAATCCAAGTTACCAATAACGGCCCCAGCGATACGCTGATCCCCATCACCGTCACTGACAGCATTCCCGCGGGGCTTACCTATACCGGTTATACCGGCACCGGTTGGAGTTGCACCGCACCGCCGGCGGTCAACATCACCTGCACCTATTCCGGCACGGTAAATGATCTCACCAGTGCGCCCGATTTATTCCTGAATACGACCGTGAACATCGGTGCCACGCTCGGTAGCACCATCACCAACACTGCAACGGTTTCCGGCGGCAACACGTTCGACCACATCAGCAGCAATAACAGCGTGAGTACGAGCGCCACCGTCGCTGATACCGATTTATCGACTTCCGCCAAAACATTTATCGATCTCAACGGTGGCGATGTATCGCCCGGTGATGTGCTGCGTTATCGCATCGACATCACCAGCAGCAACGGCGGCTATGCCAACGGCATACAAGTCGTCGACAACCTACCTGCCAACATTGGCAACTACACGCTAATCAGCATTCCGGCTGGGTCTAGCAGCAGTTTTGTGCCACCACCGGGAGGGACTAATAGCACGGGGCAACTCACAGTCACCGGCATCAACGTGGCCGCCAACAGCACGGAAAGTATCGAATTTGATGTGACCGTGGATATCGGCGCCAGCGCCGGCACACCCATTGATAATACGGCCACGATCACGCCTGCCGCACCGTTGACTATTTTTAATCGCACAGTGAATGCAACGGTATTGGGTGCCAGCCTGCCGCAAAGCGGAACGAAAAATTTGTATATCTACCCTGCAGGTTCTGCAACCGTCACGGCGGACGGCAGTACCGTCGCGGCGGCCAACACGATCTCCCGGCGCATTCCCACCGCCACCGTGAGCGCCACCGTCGGCGAAGCCAGCAGCGTCACCTTGCTGCAAACACCCGTGTTGCAGCGCGCCTTGACGCTGAATGCCACCGACATTCCCGTTCGCGCCTGCATGGCGCGTACCGGTGGCAACACAAACCGCACAGTGACCGCTGCACTTGCGTATTGGAATGGTTCAACTTTTATCAATATCGGTGCCGTCGCCAACTTTCCGACGTTCAACAGCACCACCCCAGCGATGTACACCGCCACCGTCAGTAACGCGTCCATCGTGACGATTCCTGCAGGCGGTTATCTGCGGCTCATCGTCAACAACACGTCCAGCGGGAGTGGTACTCGCAGTATTTCTTTGGCCACGGATAACCCCAACTGCGATAGCGGCAGCAGTTATTCGCGCGTTGAACTGCCCGCAGCAACCGTTATCAACGTCGACAGCGTTGATGCTTACACCGCACCGTATGCCGGTGGCAGCATCCCACCCTGGGTCATTCAAGGCACAACGGTCTATGCGCGCACCGTCGTGAGTGATCCTTTTGGTACGTTTGATATTCGCGATGCCACGCTGCAACTCGTCGATGGTGGTGGCGGCAATATCGGCGCCCCCGCCGCCATGACGCGCGTTGCGTTCAATACGAGTAACGGCACTAGCACCTACGAACTCGCGTTCACACCCAGCAGCTATACGCAAAGCCCTATCACGATGCGCGTGACCGCACGCGAGGGCTTAGAAAACAGCATCAGCGATTTGGGACTCAACTCGCTCATCGTGCGTCCGCTGCCGCCGGTGCTCACGACGCTCAAGACATCCGATGTCCCCAATGCCTCACCCGGGCAAGTCGTAACCTACACCGTGCAGATCACAAACACCGGCACCGGCAACGCCAGCAATGTGCTGCTCACCGATCTGCTACCCGGTTTCACACATTTCGGCATGAACAGTTACGGCGTTAACGTGCCTTTCCAGTTCATCGAAGGCGGAACGCCCTCGACACTCACACTCGGTACGCCGACGTGGTCGAACAACAATGGCAGCACGTGGACTTATACCCTCAGCTCCGGCAGCGGCGGCGCGCCGGCGGGCTATGACGGGCCTGTCACTAATTTCCGCCTGCCCATGATCGGCAGCATGCCGCCGGGTAGCAGTTTCAGTGTCCGCTATCGGTTGATGCTGGAGTAAACGGGCAGTTGCGCTTGCCCTTGCTAGCAAAGCGGGCAAGAATCAACGACTTACGGCATATGAAGTGCCTCACGAGGAACACGCATGAGCACCGCCACACCGGCCAATGAGCATCTGGTCTGGAGTCTTGAAAAACTCAGCGACCACCAGCGTGCGACCCGGTTCGCCATGCAGTTCCAAAAAACACTGTGCGTCTATTCCGGCCCGGTGCAACAGCTCTACACCAACTACGAAATCATCGTGCCGGAAGGTAATGATCGGAAGTTGCTGATCCTGCCCAACCCCTACGCGTTTCATGACACGTTCAACCACGTCCCCGAAATCGCCTGCAAACAGACGGGTTTTTTGATCCTGCCCGATGATCGCGGCGGCCTGCTATTGCACCTGCCGCTCAAAGACGGTTCATCCAAAGACGTTCCCCTAAAAGTCGCGCTCAATGCCATCCGTAAACGCGCCAAGCCCGAAGATCCTTTTTTGCCGGTCGTCACCAAAGGGGACTTGCGCGAATTCAATAAATCACAGCCGGCATTACACCTGCATCGGATTTGCCTGCCATTACTCCTTAAACAATCAGATCTCGAAAAGCGCGGCATTCAAAAAGTGGTAGAAGAACGGCTACGCCCCTATCTGATTTGATCGGATCCGATCACCACCATGAGAAATAAAAAAACCGCGCACTGCGCGGTTTTTTTATTTCTGAATTATTTCTCTAGATGAGTTTTTTCGTCGAAACGATAACGCCATTGTTATCCGCATACACATAGTCGCCGGATCGGAAGGTAACGCCGCCGAAGCTCACCGGGATATCTTTCTGGCCCTCACCGCGTCGATTTGATTTCAGTGGGATCGATGCCAACGCTTGCACACCCAGATCCAACGTCCCCAGCGCATCCACATCACGCACGCAGCCGTAAACAATCACGCCTTCCCAGCCATTTTTAACAGCATCCTCACCAATCATGTCGCCCAGTAAGGCGCAACGCAGCGAGCCGCCGCCATCGACCACCAGTACCTTGCCAGCTCCTGGTGTGCCTAACGTTTCCTTGACGCGCGAGTTGTCCTCGAAGCACTTGACGGTAACGGCCTCACCCCCAAAGCAATCCTTGCCGCCAAACTGGCTAAACATAGGCTCGCAGACGCGCACGTCATCGGGGTTTTCATCGCAGAGATCGCAGGTCACAAATTGCATGGGCATTTCCTCAAAAAAATAGCCGGCACAAGACTCAAGACAGGAGAGGCTGCATCTGACGCCAACGCAGCCGTTCGATACCCACTGCACCTGGATCTTTCGCGCGCGCCAACATCGCACGCGCTACATCGCGGCCGGGAATTGCACGATAATCACGCAGTGAGCCCAGCATGAACGGCGACAGCAGCGGCATGAGTTTTGAAGCGATGGCTTCTGCCGGCCGGACCGGGCCGGTGCGCTCCCCGAGTAAAAGTGACGGTTGCATCAAGCTCAGCCGCTCATAACCCAGCGCAGCAAGATCACGTTCGGTGTCCGCTTTCACCCGGTTATAGAAAACCGGCGAACGCGCACCGACACCGACCGATGACACCGCTAGCAAATGTCGTGCACCACGCGACTGCGCCCAACGCGCACAGTCCAGCACGAGATCGTGATCAATCGCATAGAACGCGGCCTTACTCCCCGCTTGCTCCAACGTGCTACCTAGGCAACTGAACGCCACATCAAAACGGCGCTCAACGCCCATAGTATTCAGCGTCGAAAAATCGCTAATCACCAAGTTATCCAGACGCGGGTGCGCGATCGCCAACGGTTTGCGGCTCACCGCCGTCAAGATGACCGTTTCATCCGCCAATGCGTGTTGCAGTAACTGAGTACCGATCAAACCGGTAGCACCAAAAAGCACGGCACGGCATGTCGCTGTCATTGTTATGCCTCTAAATGGAAAGTTATTTTCAATTTTCGCTTAAAGCCGATCACTCATCGGCGAGCACGAAAACGCTCAATACGCGAAGCCAAGCTGGCAAGACTCACAGGCTTTGGAATGACATCATCCATGCCCGACGCCAAGAAACCAGCAACATCGTGCTCAGCGGTGTGCGCAGTCATCGCCACGATGGGCAAGCGCGGTAAATTCTGCTCGGCTTCACGCGCCCGAATTTGTCGTGTTGCTTCAGGGCCATCCACACCCGGCATGTCGCAATCCATCAATACGAGGTGAATACCGCCACGTATTACGCGTTCTACGGCGGCAGCACCATCAGGCACCACCTCCACGTCGCATGCCAACTTTTCCAGCATGCTGCGTGCAACCATCTGATTGACCGGATTGTCCTCGGCCACCAACACCCGCAAGTCTGCAAGCGGGCGCGCTGTTGCCGTGCTATCCAAACCCGCGGCCGCAGACAACGCTGCGCGCAAGCGGCGACGCCCCAATGGCAAACGTAACCATTCTGCAGCTCGCTGTTCACTCTCCAGCCAAGCCGGCGTTTCGCTGCCCGACGACAATACGTATAAGCGATAGTTGGCGCGCGCCTCACGGAATGAACGCACGACAGCGAGAACCTGTTCTTGGTCCTGCGCATCCAGCAAAACCAGCAATGCATTGATGGATTGTGCTTGCGCTAGCACATTCTCTCCGTATGCACAGGAAACCAGTTTTATCTCCAGTGCATTCAATTCAAGTGTCAGCGCCGCCTGCCCAGCTGCCGTCCCTCCCACCAACATCACCGAACGGCCACGCAACGGTTGCCAAAGCGGCGAATCACGTTCTGCGGGTTCAATGGCATCGAGCACGGCCTCCAATGCCAACATGCGCGCGTCCTGAGTTCCCGTCAGCAATAACCCGCCGCCCTGCAAGCGACCCATTTCCGCCACCACCGCCAACGGCAGCGGGACTTCAGGATCGGCCAACGCATTGCCCTGCCCCGCCCGATCCAATCCATTGCGTAGCGCATCAGGCAAATGCAAGGTATGCACATTGATGGCGCAACGCAGGCGATCTTCGCGCTGCCCCTCGGCAAGCTCAAAACGCAACAACAATTCGCTACCGGCAGGCATTTGTTCGAGCACCCAACCAGCAAGAATTCGCAGCGCACGGAACTGCAATTCAAAATCCAATTTCAAACGTTCAGGTAAGCGCGGGTCGTACCACGTCGTACAACGAATGCCGATATCTGCCGAAATCAAACCAATATCATCGGCCACGTCTTCCAATCGGCGTCGTGTCGTTCCCGCCTCTGGCTGCGGGGTACGTTCACCGCGTAATAAACGTGCTGCATCGTCCATCACTTCCAGACGATCAACCAACTGCAATGCTGCCCGACGTGCCGAATGTTGCAATTCTGGTCGCCAGTCACTCTCAGCAACAGACAACGCATCCGATGCAACTGCCAACGGTCGCCGAATTTCTTCTGCGGCCCGCAAAAGAAATCGAGCGTGCATGACACCATTATTCAATGGGGCCACCGCCACTTCAGGTTCTCGTCGTGCCAGCGAACGCCAAAACAGATGACGATGCTGTTCAGATACACGAAAAAGTACATAGAGCGAGGCCGCCATGAAAGTGGCTACCAGAACGGCATCCGCCCGCTTGCTCGTCAAAAGGCAGGCTATCGCCGGCAGTAATGCCACAGCCAAATAAATGCGCACTGTCCAAGTGTCAGTAAACCAAGTAGCGGCTAGCGCGGCACACAGCGTAATCGTTAGCAATATCGCCAGCATGGCCATGTTGTTGCTGCGAACAAGCATCAGCAACGCAACAATGAATGCGCTCCATACGGCAGCGCGCACAATCAACAGAAATGCGAACTGTCGACGCCAGCGCCTCGGCGCACGCGGATACAACGTCTCAAAGAAAAGCATCAAGACCGCTTGCCCAGCCGTTGATAGCAGGACCAAGCCGCCAAAAATCACCGTCATACGCGGCCAGGTACGCCAAAGATCACCGATCCAGACGATAGCCACAAAACTCAGCAATGACGCCGCAATACCCAGCCCAACCTGCCGGATGGCGGCCTCATCTAGCTTGCGAAGAATTTTTCGATCCGTGGCGGGAAATCTGTCGTCAGCACGCAACATGAATAGCTCGCAGTTGCAGAATATAAAAAACCGCTAAAACTGACTAAACAACCTAATTTTTTAGTCAGAAACTCAACGCAAGCCGCCATCAACATCGATGCAGCGCCCGGTGAAATAATCATTTTCCATGATGAAAATCGCAGTCTTCGCAATGTTAGTCGGTTCACCTAAGCGCTTAAGCGGAACACCTTGCACCAACTTCTCACGCGCTTCTGGCTTCATCGCTGCCAGCATGTCCGTGTTGATGGTTCCTGGCGCAATAGCACCGGTGCGAATGTTGTAGCGTGCAAGTTCTTTGGCCCACACCTCAGCCAGCGCAGCAACAGCCGATTTGGCAGCTGAATAGTTGCTTTGACCAAATGAACCGTAACGCGCAACCGATGAAATATTGATGATGCAGCCTTCATCGACCTTTCCCATGATCATCTGCTTTGCCGCTTCGCGGCCGCAGAGAAAAACACCGGTCAAATTGACATCGATGACCGCCTGCCATTGCTGCAGACTCATGGTGGATATGTCGCCATCCTTCACCTTGACCAACAATCCATCGCGTGTAATGCCTGCGTTATTGATCAGACCATGCACCGCACCCAAATCCCTGACGATAGCCTCAAAGGTCCGCACAACCTCGTCTTCTTTCGCCACATTGGTCGTATAGGTACGGGCTTCGCTGCCTGCATCCTTCACCAGCCGAGCCGTTTCGTTCAGGTCGTCGGCATTCATGTCGATGGCAGCAATCTTGGCGCCCTGACGGGCGAATTCGACAGCCATGCCACGGCCCAAACCACGGCCAGCCCCGGTGATGACAACGATGCGGTTCTTCAAATGCATGAGCAGCTCCGAAAAGCTCGGGATACAGATACGACAATTCAGTCGTGGTGGGCGCGCATTATGGCAATCGAGCCGCCCCCCGGGTACCCCAGCCACCACGGGCATCTGTTATCTTGGTCAGCCCGTCTCATTTCAATTTCCTATGCGACTGCTGCCCTTCTTGCTTGCACTCGTCCTGTTGCCCATTTGCACTACCGGGGCCGCGGATACTGTGGCTGCCCCCAAGCAGGCGGCGGCCACCGAACGGTTACCGTTGATCTGGCTTCATGGCAAGGCACTGAAGCAGTCCGCCGCGCGCGTCAGCGTCGATCAACTGGACAAGATGGCGCCGCAAACGCAATGGCAAATACTGGATCCTTATCGCCAGCAGGATGTCCAGTACAGCGGCATTCAGCTACGCGATCTCGTCGCTGCACTCGCCCCCGGCGCACAAACGGTACGCATGCGAGCCGTCAATGACTACATCACGGTCTTCACGCGTGCCGAATGGGAAAAACTTCCTATCTTGTTGGCTACCCGTGATAGCGGCCAGCGCATGAACGTGCGCAACAAAGGGCCAGCCCGCATCGTCTATCTGAACACCCTCGATAACCAGTTGCGCATGCAAGTGCACGCACCCAAATGGATCTGGCAGGTCATCGATGTCGAATTTATCAGCCCCTGAAACTGGCAGCCGGCGATTGCTTCGCCGAATTGCACGCATTCAAGTCACGCTCGGCATTCCGCTGATCGTGATTCTATTCGTATTGCACCTAGGCCTCTCCAGCAGCAATGAGCTATTGATCGAGACACAATTCAATTACTACCAGTCAAATTCTGTACTGCAAAAATCAGCACTCAGCATGGTGCAAGCGCGTCGTGCCGTAGAGTTGGGTGTGCAGGATCGCAAAGTGGACATGCTGTATCACGCCAGCGATCTCCTAAACTCCACGATCACATCGCTGAATGAAGGAATATGGCATACACCTGGAAGCCGCCTGCAAATGGTGGAACCCATGTCTGTCGATCAAGAGATCGTGGATATCCAGCAACTCAATGATCAACTGCTCGCCGCTGCCAACTCCCTAGAAAAACATCGTCGTTTGCCCAATTTGACACCCGTGACAGATCACCTTGACGTGCTTTACATCACGTTCCGGGAGCTGCAAACACGCCATGAGCGCACCGTTTTCGATGTTTATGCGCGTATGTCGATTCAACAAAAGCGTTACGAGTGGGCGGTTCGCGCAACATTATTGTTATTGCTAACGCTTTACGGAAGCCTCATCTGGCTCTATCTCTCGCAACAACAAACTCTCTTGGCGCTCAGCGAAGCACGCGACTCTGCCGAGCAGGCCACGCGCGCTAAAAGTGATTTTTTGGCCGTTATGAGTCACGAAGTCCGCACGCCCCTCAATGGGGTTATCGGTGTGGCTGATCTACTGGAAAACAGCAACATCAATGAGCAACAACGCGAATACGTCACACTGATCCGAGAGAGCGGCACGCATCTGCTTCGTATCATCGATGACGTACTGGATTTCTCTCGCATAGAAGCCGGGAAAATCCCGCTGGCGGAAGCGCCTTTCAGCCTGCACGATTTGGTTCGTCAGGTCACGGGGCTGCTGCGTAGTCATCTGCCCGCGCGCGTTACGCTTGAAGTGGACATCGGCGATGAAGTGCCTGTCACCATCCTTGGCGATCACATCCGCTACGCGCAAATCATCACCAACCTGCTCAATAACGCGCTAAAACTGACGCCGGAAGGCGAGATCATGCTCGACATTGATGTCACTGATCGTGAGGAATTGGTGATCCGTGTGCGCGATACCGGCATAGGCATCGATCCGGCGCGACTGGAAGCGATCTATCAGCCCTTCGCAGCGCAAGAAAATGCCATCGCCCATGCGCATGGAGGCACAGGCCTTGGGCTGGCGATTACTCGTCGACTGGTCGAATTGATGCAGGGAGACATCACTGCGCACTCGACGCCCGGCCAAGGCACTGAGTTCATTGTGCATCTGCCATTGCGGCGCAGCCTTACCAAACCCAGCAGTGCAGGCAATGCGCCGTTAGCGCGCGCGCAGAAAAATTTGCGTGTGCTCGTCGTGGAAGATAACCCCGTCAACCAGATGGTGACTCAACGCATGCTGGAGTCGTTGGGTCATTCCGTTGCCGTCGCCGGCGATGGTCGCGAAGGCGTCGCCGCCCTGCGTCAGGGCCACTTTGATCTAGTTTTGATGGATCTGCAGATGCCCCACATGAGCGGCATTGATGCCGCCTTGGAAATGCGCCGTAGTGGGTTTGATGCAAAAATCGTTGCGCTGTCCGCCAATGCGTTGCCAGAGCACCGACAAGCCGCCGACGAAGCTGGCATGAATGGCTTCCTTGCCAAACCCGCGAGATTAAGCGATCTCGAACAACTACTGGCCGGGCTGTTTCCGGCCAGCTGATGCCCCATCAAACAAAATAGTTTTTCTCATTATTGTTGATGTGCTCAGCGATATAGCTGGCCAATGCATGCACCGTCATTTGCGGCGCAACAACGGCATTAGACGGCAACAAACTGGCATCCGCCACAAACAACCCGCTCACCTCGTGCGTTTCTCCGTGCGGCTGCACCACTGAATACTCAGGGCTTGCACCAAGACGCGCAGTACCCTGCGGATTCAGGGATAAGCTCCTAAAGGTGAACATGCCCAATACGCCGTAGTCGACTTTCTTGAGCAGGTCATCGAGCTCAAACACGCTGTTGGCCGCCAACTTTTGGAAAGTCGGCAAGAAAACTTTACGCGCACCGGCAGCAAAATAGATGCGTGCGGCGATGGACGTCACTTTCTTCATATTCTCGACGTCATCCATCGAAAGCTGCCATTCAATGCGCTGCTGACCACCGCCTTTACCATCACTCACCCAGCGTACGCGGCCATGGTTGTTATCAGCCACAAACGCGTTGATCGCCGAGTAGTACTTGAAGTTCTTCATGTACTCGATGTGATCTACGCCAGAGCCGTGTTCATTGGCAGCCAGCGTCTGCTCGGGGCCCGAGAGACCGGTATAAAACATGAATCCGCCTTTCTGCGGCTCCAAGAACGATTCGATCACCACGCCGGTGAGCGCGCCACGCCATCCGTAAACCGGTTCCGGGAACTGACCCATGATCTGCACCAGCGGATTACCCGCAAAGTTGCGGCCCACTTGATCGCCATAATCCGGATAGTTACTACGCTGCAAAATCTGTGGCGTCTGAATAGCGCCTGCGGCAAGCACCACAATCTGAGCATCCACACGCATATCAGCGACTTTGCGGCCCGTGCCTTGCTCGATGACTTCGGCATCAACACCCGTCGCTCGTCCATTTGCCGTGCGCACACGCATCACACGCGTATCTGCGTACACCTTTGCGCCTTCGGCAATGGCCCACGGCAAATAGGTTACCAACATCGACATTTTTCGGTCGGATGGACAACCCGCCAAACAAAAACCCGTCAATGCACATTGCTTCACGTTACGGCTGGCTGGCTTCCAGTCATAGCCCAAACGTTCGCAGCCCTGTACCACTTTATTGGCGCACTCATTGATTTCGTGCGCTTCGTTCGTATGCACATAAAGCCGCTTTTCAATTTTTTCAAAGTGTGGCTTAAGTGCCTCGTCGGTATAGTCCTTGAGCCCAAAGCGGTCGCGCCACTCCGCCAACTTCCAAGACGGCAAACGCTGCGAAATTGTGGCGCTCACATTGGCACTGCCACCGACAGCGCCACCTGTCTCGACGATCAGGTCACCCCAGTTATTGGTCTGTACGCCCTTGAATGAGTAGATGTTCGACAGCGCATCAGAAAAGTTTTCATTGAACTTGGCACTCGGTACATAAGGGCCAGACTCCAACACGACCACTTTCTTGCCGGTTTTTGCCAACTCATAGGCCACGACCGAACCACCAGAGCCGGAGCCCACCACCACCACATCCGCTTTGACGCGGACAACTGATCCGCCACGACTGGGGTCATTGGCAATATCGTGAGCCGTAGTAACAGGAATACCGTCTCGTGATACTTCTTTGAAGACGGGGCGCATCGGAATCGGCTGCATGGTACTTATCGTCCTGCTTTTTTGTTCTTGTTAATGCGTCGCAATGCGATCAACCAAACTCGTTCGGCAGCGGTTGATTACCCAGGCGAGGAATGCCCCATTTCACCGTCACAGGGCCATCGTAATCAATGCGCGCTGCTGCGCGCTGATCGCGCCAGTAATTCACGCATACCAACACTTTCAAACTGGTGATTGCACCACGCTGAACGAACGTTCCCTCATGCCAAGAATTGACATAAGACAACGCTTCTTCATCGGTTAGCGTGGAGAAACGTCGGAAGCGGTAACTGAGGAGAATCGAACCCGTATCAAACGCGGCGAGCGCCAAGTACATACGATCCCGCACAAATGACGGCATGGCACGCACCATGGTTTCAATATTTTCCATTACTGGAATAGTTGTTACCGGATCCAGATAACCCGCCTGCTCCAGCGGCATGATCACGCGAATGAGTTTTTCAAAGACCGCGCGCTCATCGGGACGCAGCGACTGATCCATACCGGCAATTTCGGGGCGCGTAGCCTCTTCAACTTGCTCTTGTGTCGGTGCCGATCGCGCTGCGCCGAGGCTAGAAAACAAATTGCTGCAGCCGGCCACCACCGCGCTACTGGCCACAATGCCCCAGCGCAGGAAACGACGACGACCAAAAGGCTCTAGGCCGGCATAGAACGCCGGCGGCAAGGAGTTGTTGTTATGCATGGTGCCTCCAGACCGCGGAGCGCAAACACGCCCCGACGGAAACTGGAGGAGTCTAGCCCAACCTATTGATATCTAGGAGGGGTTGATTGCCTCAATCGGCGTTCTGCCCAACGGCCCCAAGCGGCGTCAGGGCAGGCGACATCAACCCCCAGACAGCAAAAACCCCGGGCCTTGCGGCACCGGGGTCTCGGCAGCCAGATCGCGCTGGCTCAACGGTTCGCGGTACTGCCGAATCGGCCATCCCGCCGCGCGTTTCTACAGGCGGTCAGACCTTGCCGGTCAGCTCCGGAACGGCTTGGAACAGGTCCGCTACGAGGCCGTAATCAGCCACTTGGAAGATCGGAGCCTCCTCGTCCTTGTTGATGGCCACGATGACCTTGGAGTCCTTCATGCCGGCCAAGTGCTGGATGGCACCCGAGATACCGACGGCGATGTACAACTGCGGCGCGACGACCTTGCCGGTCTGACCGACCTGCATGTCGTTCGGCACGAAGCCTGCGTCCACCGCCGCGCGCGAGGCGCCCACACCGGCGCCCAACTTGTCCGCCAGTGCGTACAGCAATTTGAAGTTGTCGCCGTTCTGCATGCCACGGCCACCCGAGACGACGATCTTGGCAGCGGTCAGCTCCGGACGGTCCGACTTCGCCAGATCTTCGCCAACGAACTTGGCCACGCCAGTGTCGCCGGTTGCACCGGCGTTTTCGACGGCAGCCGAGCCACCGTCTGCTTTGGCGGCGTCAAAGCCGGTCGGGCGCACGGTGATGACTTTAATCTTGTCGGAAGACTGCACGGTGGCAATCGCGTTGCCAGCGTAAACCGGGCGCTTGAAGGTGTCCGCAGAAACGACTTCCTGAATTTCGGAAATCTGCTCCACGTCCAAGAGCGCAGCAACGCGCGGCAGGAAATTCTTGCCGTTTGCCGTCGCGGGTGCCAGTACGTGCGAGTAGTTTGCCGCCAAGCCTGCAATCAACTTGCTCATGTTTTCCGGCAACTGGTGTGCGTAAGCCGCGTCATCGACGGCGATGACTTTTGCTACGCCCGCAATTTTTGCCGCTGCCTGTGCCGCCGCACCGCAACCGGTACCGGCTACCAGCACATGTACGTCGCCACCAATTTTCACGGCAGCGGTGACGGTGTTCAGGGTCGCACCTTTGATCGAGGCGTTATCGTGTTCAGCGATTACTAGAATGGTCATGGCTGTCGACTCCTCAGATCACTTTTGCTTCGTTCTTGAGTTTGTCGACCAGTTCGTCGACGGTCTTGACCTTGATGCCTGCCTTGCGATCTGCCGGCGGCTCGACTTTCAGGGTCTTGGTGCGCGGCGCGAAATCAACGCCGATATCCGCCGGAGTGACGGTATCCAGCGGTTTTTTCTTGGCCTTCATGATGTTCGGCAGCGACGCGTAACGTGGCTCGTTCAAACGCAAGTCGGTCGTGATGATAGCCGGAAGTTTCAGATCGACTGTCTGCAGGCCGCCGTCGATTTCGCGCGTGACTTTGACGCTATCACCGGAGACTTCTACTTTGGATGCAAACGTACCCTGTGACGCGCCCATCAGCGCCGCCAACATTTGGCCCGTCTGATTGTTGTCGCCGTCGATGGCTTGCTTGCCGGTAATGACCAGCTTCGCACCTTCTTTGTCGGCCAGTGCTTTCAGCGCCTTGGCAATAGCCAGCGGCTGCGCTTCAACATCGGTTTCTACCAAGATGGCGCGATCAGCGCCGAGTGCCAGCGCGGTGCGCAATTGTTCTTGCGCGTCTTTCTTGCCGACGGTCACAACCACGATCTCGGTGACGACGCCTTTCTCTTTCAGGCGAACGGCTTCTTCAATGGCAATTTCACAAAACGGGTTCATCGCCATTTTCACGTTAGCCAGATCGACACCCGTCTGATCGGCCTTCACGCGCACCTTCACGTTGTAATCAACAACGCGCTTGATCGCTACCAACACTTTCATGGAAACCTCGGGAGCTATCGGAGGAGGCCTCGAGCGAGGCCAGGGATTTCAGCGGAAATTCGCGGGCTCAGGGCCTGCGAAGCGGGCGGTATCCTGCCCGCCACCCCTCCCCGGGTCAATACCGCAACCTCCTGAAAATCCGGGCATTCCGGTCAATCCAACGGTGTCTGATTGGTCGGCCCTTTCCCTTGGTCCACCTTCAGGCATTGGCTATACTCGCGCCCGCATTTTTTGCCCTTTTTTAGGAGTCTTTCCCATGTCCAACCGCGAAGCGATGGAAGTCGATGTCGTCATCGTCGGCGCCGGCCCCTCGGGCCTTGCCGCTGCCTGCCGTCTCGGCCAGCTCTGCCGTGACAACGGTGTCGAGCCCAACATCGTCGTCGTCGAAAAAGGCTCCGAAGTCGGCGCGCACATCCTCTCGGGCGCCGTCATGGATCCGAAAGCGATGAACGAACTCTTCCCTCAGGCAAAGGAAGAAGGCTGCCCGTTCAACGCCCCAGTGACCGGCGACGAAATCTGGTTCATGACCACGGCCGACAAAGGTTTGCCCGTGCCGCATTTTTTTGTGCCGCCCACGCTGCATAACGACGGCAATCAGGTCATTTCGCTGGGCAATGTTTGTCGCTGGCTGGGTCAGAAAGCCGAAGAACTCGGCATTCAAATTTTCCCGGGCTTTGCCGCCAGTGAAGTGCTGTTTAATGACGACGGCTCAGTGAAAGGTATCGCCACCGGCGACATGGGCATCGGCCACAACGGCGAGAAAAAAGCGTCGTACGCGCCCGGCATGGAACTGCACGCGAAATACACGATCTTCGCCGAAGGCTGCCGCGGGCATCTCGGCAAGCAGCTCACTAAAAAATTCGGTCTGGACAAAAACTCCGGCACCCAGCATTACGCTATCGGCATCAAAGAACTCTGGGACATCGATCCGGCCAAACACAAACCGGGCCTCGTCATTCACACGATGGGTTGGCCGCTCACCGAAAGCGGTTCTGCAGGCGGCGGCTTCCTGTATCACTTGGAAAATGGTCAAGTCACGCTGGGCATGGTGGTAGATCTCTCCTACTCCAACCCGCATCTCTCGCCGTTTGATGAAATGCAGCGCTGGAAAACGCATCCAGAAATTCGTAAATACTTGGAAGGCGGCAAGCGCATTTCTTACGGCGCACGCGCTATCAACAAGGGCGGCTGGCAAGCCATTCCAAAACTGGTATTCCCAGGTGGCATGCTGTCCGGTTGCGATGCGGGCTTCATGAACTTCCCGCGCATCAAAGGTAGTCACACGGCGATGAAGACCGGCATGCTCGCCGCCGAAGCCGTATTCGATGCGATCAAAGCCGGCGATACCGGCGGTAAAGAGCTCAACGCATATCCAGAAGCTTTTGCAAAAAGCTGGGTCGCGCAAGAATTGTATGCCGCACGCAACGTTGCGCCGGCCATGCACAAATTTGGCACGCTGCTTGGCTCGGCCTTCACGTTTATCGACCAGAAAATCTTTGGTGGCAAACTGCCGTTCACGTTGCAAGATCCGATCCCGGATTACGCCACGCTCAAACCAGCCGCCAACTGTCCAAAAATCGATTACCCAAAACCCGATGGCAAAATCAGTTTTGCCAAATTGGACTCGGTCTTCCTCTCCAATACCAACCATGAAGAAGATCAGCCCTGCCACCTACAGCTGAAAGATCCATCGATCCCATTGGCGAAAAACTTGCCGATGTACGATGAGCCCGCGCAGCGTTATTGCCCGGCTGGCGTTTATGAAATCGTCACCAAAGAAGATGGCGAGAAGAAATTCCAGATCAATGCGCAGAACTGCGTGCACTGCAAAACCTGCGACATCAAAGATCCTGCGCAAAACATCAATTGGGTCGTCCCTGAAGGTGGCGGCGGCCCCAACTACCCCAACATGTAATCGTCAGACATAAAAAAGGGCGCCGTCCCCCGGCGCCCTCGCTGTGCTGTCCGTCTTGCGCGTCCCTTAGGGCTTGGCAGCAGCCTCCTTACCCTTCTGCTCTTCCATAACTTTCTTCTTGTGATGCTTAACGACCTTGCTCGTGTGGGCCGGTGCCGTCGTGCTCTTGGCTGCTTTGGCATCGGTTGACTGCGTGGTTGGGGCCGTCGCCGGCGCGGCAACGGCGGAATCGTTAGTTGCCGCCATGGCAGAGCCGGTGGCAAGCAATGCCGCTACACCAGCGGCCAACAGGGGAGTACGAATGTTCATGGCATATCACCTCAATGATGGAAGTTGAAAGCCTGTACATAAAAATTCACGTGCCAGGCGCATGATCAGAGCGGCGGCACGCAAAGAGGTTCCTGCCAAGATTCAAAATCTATTTTTAATCCCACCGGGAACTTTTCAGCCGCCACAGCAGCATCTGGTCTGAGCGGTCCCAAAGCCCGCCACTTGCCCTGCTAAAGTGCCCCTTCAATTCTCGGGAGCACCGCATGGACCGCAAACCCGTCGATCTACGCCACTACCTGCGACGTCCCGATCGTGATTTCTGGCTGGAAATGTTCCGGCCGGCACCGAGCAGCAGCGCGGCGGCCATGCGTCGCCGTCAACGATTGACGCGTTTTACTCTCGGCGCGGCAACCCTCATCAGCACGTTTTATGCGATGGCTACGCTCATGTGGGGTCTGCACGACACATGGCCAATTTTTCTGACCAACATGGCCTGCGCATTGTGCTTTGGCATGGGCATGTGGATGGCGTCACTGAATCAACACGCCATCGCACGCTGGTTATTGATCGTGCCGCTGAATTTGCAAGTCTTCACGTTGATCATCCTGACCGGACAAACACTCAACATCGTCGTTTACTGCTTGGCGCTCGCCGTGCTGGCACGTGCCCTGTTCACGCAGGATGAGTCAAAACTTCGCTGGCTGTTCATCTTGCTACCCACGCTGAGCTTGGTGGCTGGCATGACGCTGTTCATCGAGCCGAACCTTGATATGTCGGCATTCCCACCACTGACCATTGCCATGTTGCGCGTATTCAATGCCGTGCTAACACTGGCTTGTGTGGTCGTTCTACTAGGCACCTTCGATAACGAAGTACTGCGCAGCGAACATGATCTGATCGATGCCCGAGATCGTTCCGACAAGCTTTTACACGCCGTTCTCCCACAAAAAATTGCCACTCAGCTCCGTAATAGCCCGGCGATGATCGCCAATCGCCACCCCGAAGTGACGGTTTTATTTGCCGATATCGCCGGCTTCACGCCTTGGTCATCCAAACAAACGCCGGAAACCGTTGTGGCCATGCTGGAAAAAGTATTTTCACGCTTCGATGCGCGTGTAACTGCTGCTGGCGCAGAAAAAATAAAAACCATCGGCGATGCCTACATGGTGATTTCTGGCGCTCCCGACCCACGTGACGATCACGCACAAGTCATCGCCCGTCTTGCGCTGGAATTACTGGATGAAGTTCGTCGTGTCCGCGAAGAAACCAGTATCGACATCAATCTTCGGGTGGGTATTCATACCGGCGAAGTCATTGCCGGTGTCATTGGCGCCATGCGGTTCAGTTATGACGTATGGGGCGACACCGTCAACACAGCCAGCCGCATGGAATCGCATGGCGAACCGGGACGCATTCAGATCAGCGGTGATACTTACGCCCATCTCGGCAAAGCATTCCATTGCGAAAAACGCGGCGTGGTCAATGTGAAAGGGAAAGGCGAAATGGAAACTTGGTGGCTGACAGGTCTCACGCAAGCGTGAAATATTGGCCACCGCTGTAGAGGCCCATCGGATCACTCGCGTGCGTCACTACTGAAGCCAAACGATAAAAAACACTACGTGATAATCGTGCTTCCAACCCGTTGCGCACCATCACATAAGGTGAAGGTTCATCGGTCAGCGGATCTGTCACTACGCGTAACGGATGCACCGCGTTACAGTGAACACGCTCATCAAGATTGGTGGTGAACACCAGTTGTTGTGATTTCCCCTCGCCTAGCACTTCGCAATCGACCGCAAGGAACGGAACATCTTCGACGCGGATTCGCCACTTCTCTACCGGCGTGACGAGAAAATAATCATCACCCTCACGCTTGAGAATCGAAGAAAACAGTTTGACTAGTGCTATTCGCTCAAAGCGCGAACCTTCATGATACCAATCTCCGTTGCGCGCGATGCGGATGTCGATATCACCGGATAACGGCGGATTCCAGAGCTGGACCGGCGGCAATTTGCCGCTACCGTCTCTTAAGAGCGTTTCAACCCGCGCGAGAAGGTCATCAGCCACGAGTAATTAATTTTTCTTGTACTGCCCAGCATTACCCATACGTATGCCGGTGCTGAGCAAATAATCCAAAAAGCCGTCTTTGTCTTCGATGACCTTGTTGTAAAACTCGGATTGCATCAATGCCACCGCGCCATGCGCTAATGCCCAGGCGGCGCAGACGTGGAAATAAGGAGGCACATCAGCCAGCACCCCCTCACGAATACGCGACGTCACAATGCTGCTCAATTTTTCAGCATTGGACGCACGAACCTTATGCAAACGCTCAAGTAGTTCTGGTAAAGATTTGTCTGCAACCAACTTCTGCTCAAGGCGATCAAACAGCATATAGCGTTTGGGGTCCTTGATGCGGAACAGGAAGAATTCACGCGCGAGTTGTTCCTTGTGCTCCGGCGAGTCGACGATGCGCTGAAACATCTGCGCCATCTCTTCTTCATAACGGATCATCAACAACAGATAAATCTCGTCTTTGGTCTCGAAGTGCTTATAGATCGTGCCTTTGCCGATACCCACTTTTTCGGCAATCATCTCGACCGTCACCTTGTCTTCGCCGTGCTCGAGAAACAGGTCGAGCGCCGCCTGCAGCACCTCTTCGCCCCGCTGACGGAATTCGCGGGCTTTCTGGGTCGCTTTTTCGAGGTCCGCCATAAGATCGCTGCTCCTGTTTCATCTCTACCGTGCTTCACCGGACACGCGTCAGTTGACCGGCAGGTCGAGCAGTATACTGCCCGACCACGACTCAGGCGATGCAAGACCGAACGTCAGTAAATGAGGCCAGCATGAACACGCACTTTTCGTCGGAGTTTGAACTGGATGCCGGCCTGGTGTACCTCAATCACGCCGGCGTCGCGCCTTGGCCACGGCGCGCACTGACCGCCGTTACCGAATTCGCTCAAGAAAACGTGGCTCGCGGTGCCGCCAACTATCCGCACTGGCTGGCCCTCGAGCGTCAGTTGCGCGAACAACTGGCCGCGCTGATCCATGCCAGCGCCGACGATATCGCTTTGCTGAAAAACACCTCGGAAGGTATTTCGCTGATCGCCGCCGGCTTGCCATGGCGTACTGGCGACAATGTGGTCAGCAGCCTGCAGGAATTCCCCTCCAACCGCCTTGCGTGGGAGCAACTTGCCAGCCGTGGCGTGGAATCGCGCTGGGCAAATCTCGCCGTTGACGATCCCGAAGCGGCTTTGCTTGCCTGCTTGGACTCACGCACCCGCGTACTGGCGATTAGCGCCGTGCAGTTTGCCGATGGTCTACGGTTGGATCTTGCGCGGCTGGGTGCCGCCTGCCGCGCCAACGGCACATTGTTCGTGGTCGATGCCATCCAGCACATCGGCGCGTTGCGCTTTGATGTGAACGACGCGCTCGCCGATGTGGTGATTGCCGATGGTCACAAATGGATGTGTGGACCAGAAGGTGTGGCCTTGTTTTGGGTACGCCCGGAAATACGCGAAAGCATTGCACTCACGCAATTCGGCTGGCACATGCGCGAGAACGCCAGCAATTATGCCGAGACTCATTGGATGCCAGCGAAATCCGCACGGCGCTTTGAATGCGGCAGCCCGAACATGTTGGGCATCCATACGCTCTCGGCGGCTCTAGAAATTTTTACGGATATGGCGGCTATCGAACAAACAGTTCTTTCTCACGCAGATCATCTTGCAGCACAGTAGGCCTCCCTTCCCGGTTGGACGCTTCTGTCACGTCGCGAGCCACGCTTCCACAGCGGCATCGTCACCGCGCGACACAGCAGCAAAGAACACGCACGAATCTTCTCCGCGCTGCGTGATGCCGGTGTGATCTGCGCAGAGCGCGGCGGCGGCATCCGTCTCTCCGCACATGCGCACAATACGGTGACGCAACTGGACCGTGCACTGGAAATCATTGAGCACGTATCCCGCTAGGCATGAGGCACACCAGCGATCTGCCTACCCCGCAGGAAGCCTACGTAATGCTCTAGGATTTTTTTAAAGTGTACGAGTCGTCGGGAAGAGTCTAAAAAAGTTTTCGCTTGTAATACGCGCCATGTCATCTACGCTCACGCCACGCAACTTTGCCAAAAAGGCACAGACATCGGCTACATAACGCGGCTCATTGGATTTTCCGCGATGCGGCATCGGCGCTAGATAAGGCGAATCCGTTTCGATCAAGAGCCTGTCCAATGGCACGTGACGCGCCACTTCACGTAATGGTTCTGCATTACGGAACGTGACAATTCCCGAAAAAGAAATAAAAAATCCGATATCCAAAGCGGCCTGCGCAGTCGCCATATCCTCGGTAAAGCAGTGCAGAATTCCACCACAACGATCAGCACTCTCTTCCCGCAAGAGCTTGATCGTGTCTTCACGCGCCTCGCGCGTATGCACGATCAGCGGTTTGCTGCTAGCGCGAGCAGTGCGGATGTGCACGCGAAAACGCTCGCGCTGCCACTCGGTATCACCTTTACACCAGTGGTAATCCAGTCCCGTTTCACCAATCGCGATGCACTTTGGATGTGATGCCAACGCAAGCAGCCGCTCCTTCGTTGGCTCTTCCGGCTGTGCGCGACGCTCACTTTCTTCTTCTGCCGGATGAACACCTACAGAAAAAAATATGTCGGCATGTTGCTCGGCAATCTGCCGGACCTGCGCTTCATGCTCCAGATCGATATTGATGTTTAGCATGCGACCAATGCCCGCCGCTCGCGCCGCATCCAATGCGCGATTCAATTCCCCGCCATACGGCGCGAGATCAAGACGATCCAAGTGGCAGTGCGAATCAATGATCATCGGAAACATTCAAGATCAATAACAGGAAGCCAGAAAGCAAAAAGCCATGGATCCGCGACCCATGGCTTCGTGTTTGCAGCGCGGATATTACATCGTGTGTGTTGGTCGGTCCGATTTCTCCGAACCCGCCAAATAGGTTTCGATCTTACGACGCGCACTGTCATCTTGATCGTTGAACTGAATGCCGATACCTGCCGCGCGGTTACCCCCTGCACCCGGCGGTGTAATCCACGCCACCTTGCCAGCAACCGGAATTTTGTCGGCCTCTTCCATCAAACTCAGCAATAAAAATACTTCTTCGCCGAGTTTGTATTTCTTGTTCGTTGGAATGAACAGCCCACCATTTTTGATGAAAGGCATATAGGCCGAATACAGCACAGCCTTGTCCTTGATAGTCAACGAAAGAATACCGGCCTTACTGGGGC
Source organism: uncultured Pseudomonadales bacterium (assembly GCA_964574995.1). Classification (GTDB taxonomy): domain Bacteria; phylum Pseudomonadota; class Gammaproteobacteria; order Pseudomonadales; family JADFDG01; genus JADFDG01. The sequence continues at coordinate 93,307 of CAZNPF010000002.1, forward strand.
TACTCATGGGGATCCCTGCTCTGCTTTTTTCGGAGTTCCTGCGCGGGGAGCCCAGCGCAGCATCACTTCTTCCCACAGCAGCGGCCGGCTTAGGCCGGTGTTTGCGTTCAATTGCTGCCGTAGGCGGGTTAAGTCATCGCCGAGCAAGAATAGCGGCTGCGTTGAACGGGCAGCAACCAGCCGCTGCAACTCCCGAGCAAGATCACCATTACGCAAGCGCTCGACAGGTATGCCGCCGGCAAGTCGCACGGCATCCGCCAGCAGTGAAGACAGCCAGTCCAGCAGCATGGCCTCGGGTGCCTTGGCGGCCAACTCGGCAAAACGGACCGCCGAGGCCTCTCCAGTCAACACCCCCACCAAAAGACCCGCCAGCTCACGTCGCTGCCCAAGCCATTCGCCTTCCTCCGCCAAGGCCAGCGCACGCAACGGGTTGCCAGCCGCCGCCAACAACACCGCAGCCTGCTTGGCATCACCCAACGTATCGGCCAACCAAGCCTGCGCCTGTGTGGGCGCAGGAACCGGTAGCGGCAACAGTTGGCAACGCGATCGGATGGTAGCCGGCAGCGTAGCGGGCCGGTCGCACACCAGAAGTAGCACGGTGCCCTCACCCGGCTCCTCGAGCGTTTTCAGCAGCGCATTGGCGGCATTGGTGTTCATGGCTGTCGCAGGGTCGATGATGACGACTCGACGCCCACCAAACTGCGCAGTCTGCGCAGCGAACCCAATCAGCGTGCGGACTTCATCAATTCGAATTTCGCGACTGGGCTTTTTCTTTTTGCTGCTTTCTTCATCCTCGCCAACACGCATTGCCTCCGGAACCACCACCATCAAGTCCGGATGACTGCCTGCGGCTATGAGCAAGCAGGATTTGCATCGGCCGCACGCTTGCACAGGTTGACCGCTCGGCGCACTGCACAGCAGAAAAGCAGCAAAGGCATCCGCAAATTTTCGTTTGCCTATCCCTGCCTCACCCACAAGTAACAAACCGTGCGGCAAACGATCATCGGCACGCGTGAGCAAGCTCTCCCAAGCGAGGTATTGCCAAGGCAGCGGCCCTGTATTCATGCGTGCGCGCTGCCTGCTGCACGAATCAGCGCATCAAGCTCTGCCGCAATTGCACGCTGCACAACGTCCAGCGTCTTACTCGCATCAATCACGCGATACCGTGACGGATCATGCCGAGTACGCTCAAGATAGGCTGCACGCACGCGCTCAAAAAATTCCACTCTCTCATTCTCAAAACGATCGCCACCGCCATCGCGATTACGCGCACGCGCCAATCCTATTTGCACATCAATGTCGAGCAAAAACACACCGTCAGGGCGCAACGCACCTTGCACATAATTTTCTAGCCAAGCAATCGGTTCTGTATCGAGATTACGACCACCACCCTGATACGCCCACGTTGCATCTGTAAACCGATCGCACAACACCCAATCACCACGCTGCAAAGCAGGTTTGATCACTGTCTCCAAGTGCTGAGCACGGGCCGCAAACATCAATAGCAACTCGGTGGACACTGCCACCGGCTCTGCACGCGGCGCTAATAGCAAGTGACGGATTTCCTCGGCCAACGGCGTGCCGCCCGGCTCGCGTGTCACCACACAACGAATACCGGCCGCCGCAAGATGATCGGCCATGAAGCGCAAGTTGGTACTTTTGCCAACGCCTTCGCTGCCCTCTAACGTGATGAAATAGCCACGCGCCGCACTCATCATGGCGTCACCGGTGCTGAGCGATAATCCGTTCGACGCTTCAGTTGATACTCACGCACTGCCGCATTGTGTTGTTCCAGCGTCGCAGAAAATTGATGGCTGCCGTCGCCGCGCCCCACGAAATACAGCGCATTGCCGGATGCCGGATGCGCCGCCGCTTCTATCGCGGCCTTGCCCGGCATGGCAATCGGCGTCGGCGGCAGACCCGCAATGGTGTATGTATTCCACGGCGTCGGGCGCAGCAAATGCGCTCGAGTAATATTGCCTTGATATGCATCACCCAGGCCGTAAATCACCGTGGGATCGGTTTGCAGTTTCATGCCGATTCGCAAACGACGCACGAATACGCCGGCAATTTCAGGCCGCTCACGGGGCTGTCCGGTTTCTTTCTCGACTATCGATGCCATGATCAGCATTTCATATGCACTGACATAAGGCAGATTCGTTTCACGATTACTCCAAGCCGCATCAAGATTGCGTCTCTGCGCCTCCAGCGCGCGTTTCAACAAATCAATATCTTGCGTGACGCCCGGCGAAAAATGATAGGTATCCGGTGCAAACCATCCTTCGGGCGAACCGCTGATACCCAGCTGCTGCGCCAGTGCCGCATCAGAGATGCTTTTCAACGTGTGTTTCAACCGTGGTTCGGCGGCCATCGCCACGCGCACCTGCGCCAAACTCCAACCTTCCACTAAGGTAAAAGCACGCTGCACTGTCCGCCCCGACGAAAGTTTCATCAGTAAATCAATCGCTGGGGTATTCGTCGGAACCTCATATTCACCCACTTTGATCGGCAACCCACCGCGCAGGCGCAACCAGATACGCAACGCCTTTCCATGTGCGATATGCCCGCCTGATTCCAATCGGGCAATGACTTGTCCGGGCGTTGCGTTCGGCTCCACGGCTACCGTCAGTATCGGCGAATCGTTCTGCAACGGTTGATAAAGCGCGAGCGCAATCCAGCCAGCCGCCGCGCCGAAGGCAATCATGATCAACAGGAAAAGTGACATCAGCACACGGCGCATTTGTATTCCAACCTGTTAAAAGCGAGCTCAGCGCGACCAGAGCAGATCAACTTCTGCCTGCATGCGTCGCGTCATCGGCCCTGGAACAATACGACGAGTTCCGATCTCCCGAACGGGCCACACACCAACATGACTATTGCACACAAAGATTTCATCGGCTGCATCCAACTCGTCACGCATGATGTCGCGTTCAGATACCGGGATTCCCAATGACAGCGCCCGCGCCAGCAGAAAACCTCGCATAACGCCGCTAACGCCGCAACGATGCAGCCGAGGTGTTACCAATAAGCCATCCTGAACCAGAAAAAGATTACTGATTACGCCTTCGATGACGCGGCCATCGACATCGCGCAGCAATCCTTCCGCGTATCGCTCATCGTGCCATTCGGCTCTTGCCAACACCTGCTCGAGACGATTGAGATGCTTGATACCGCTCAGCGCAGGATTGATCGATAGCCTCGATGTACATTCATACAAAGCAATGCCATCTGCAGCATGGGCTGCCGGCCAACTCATCGACGGAAATGCCAACAGCAATCGGCGCGGTTGTGGGTCGTCAGAAATACGGTATCCGCGCCCAGCACTGCCGCGCGTCAGAATGAGTTTGATCGAGTAATCGCGATGGCCTGCAGCTTGTTGCTCTGCCATGAATGCGCGCAGCTCTGTTTGCGCGAAGTCGATATCGACTGGAATGCGCAGAGCATCTGCGCCACGCAGCAGTCGCTGCATGTGTAACTCCAGCAAAGGCGCGCGATCATTCACGACACGGATGGATTCAAACAAACCATCCCCATAAGCCAACCCGCGATCATCCACGGGCAAGGTGGCGGCCGGTCGTCCGTCGATCCAGCTCGCCAGCATCATGATCAGATCCGCCGAAAAATGAGCGAGCCGTTGGTGCCGCCAAAGCCAAACGAATTGGACAATGCGACGTCAATGCGCATCGGCCGTGCCGTGTGCGGCACAAAATCAAGATCGCAGTCCGTGTCTGGATTTTGCAAATTGATGGTTGGCGGTGCCACCTGCTCACGGATCGCCAACACCGTAATGATTGCTTCAATGGCACCCGCCGCACCCAGCAAATGACCGTGCATGGATTTGGTTGAACTCACGGCAACCTTCGATGCATGCGCACCCATTACGCTCTTCACGGCACGTGCTTCGGCGATATCTCCCGCTGGCGTCGACGTACCGTGTGCGTTGATGTAATGCAAGGCATCGGCAGCGAGGCCCGCATTTGTCAAGGCATTACGCATACTGAGCGCGGCCCCCGCACCGTCTTCCGGTGGCGATGTCATGTGAAACGCATCGTCACTCATACCAAAGCCAATCAACTCGGCGATGATGTTGGCACCACGCTTCTTCGCGTGCTCATACTCTTCTAGCACCAGCGCGCCTGCGCCATCGCCCAGCACAAAACCATCACGATCTTTATCCCAAGGACGGCTAGCCGTTGTTGGATCGTCGTTGCGCGAAGACAACGCACGCGCCGCACAAAATCCGCCCATGCCAAGGCCCGTCGACGCTTTTTCTGCGCCACCGGCCACCATCACATCGGCCACGCCCAACTGGATCTGCTGCATGGCCAAACCAATGCAATGCGTCGCAGTTGTACAGGCTGTTGTCACGGCAAGGTTGGGACCCTTGAAGCCATACTGAATGGCTAGGTTCCCTGCGATCATGTTGATGATGGTGCCCGGCACGAAGAATGGCGAAATTTTCCGCGGCCCTTGGCTGTGTAGCGTCAGCACAGTGGCTTCAATATCCGTCAGACCACCGATACCAGAACCGATAGCAACACCAATCCGTGCTGCATTTTCTTCTGTTGCGACGATGCCAGAATCACGCACCGCTTGTATCGCAGCAACCAAACCGTACTGGATGAAGATGTCGAGACGACGCGCATCTTTCGGGTTGAGAAAGTCCTCATACGAAAAATTCTTTACCTGCGCAGCAAAACGCGTCGGAAAATTGCTGGCGTCCCAATCGGCAATGGGCGCAACGCCGCTACGGCCCGCCATGAGGCCTGCCCAAGTTTCCGCTACGGTGTTGCCCAACGGCGTCACCATGCCCATGCCGGTAACGACTACACGACGCATTCCCACGAGTAACTCCTTTATCTCACTGCTCGGGCAAATAAACCGCGCTCCACAAAAAAGCCGCGTTACACGGCGTGTAGCGCGGCTTTTGTAGAACGGTGACGCGAAACGACAGGTCGATTACGACTTGACGTGAGCTTTGACGTAGTCGATGGCTGCTTGAACGGTACCGATCTTCTCGGCTTCTTCGTCCGGAATTTCAGTTTCGAATTCTTCTTCGAGTGCCATGACGAGCTCGACGGTGTCGAGAGAATCAGCGCCGAGATCTTCGACGAAGGAAGCTTCCGGAACCACGTCTTCCGGCTTCACGCCGAGTTGCTCAACGACGATTTTCTTGACGCGCTCTTCGATGCTGCTCATTTCCTGCCTTTCTCCTGTAGGAAGGGGTACCCCTTCGGCGGACCGGTATTTTAGGTAGCACCCCCCACCCTTTCAAGATGGAGGCACAGCCATGAGTAACCAGTTATTACCTTTGCAACCGTTTGATTACAAAGAGATTTCGACGCACCAAACCAGTGCTGTGGGCTCTGACGGATTATTTACATGTACATTCCGCCGTTCACCGGGATGGTGGCACCGGTGATATAGCCGCCCGCGTCACCCGCCAAGAAGGCCACTGTCGCGGCAATTTCGCGGGCTTCACCAAGGCGTCCCAGCGGAATTTGCGCCTTCAGTGCCTCACGCTGCGCTTCCGGCAATTCCTTGGTCATGTCGGTATCGATGAAGCCCGGCGCCACGGCGTTGACCGTGATATTGCGTGAGCCCACCTCACGCGCCAACGCGCGCGTGAAACCTTCCAGGCCCGCCTTGGCTGCCGCGTAATTGCTCTGACCGGCATTGCCCATACCACCCACCACCGAGCCGATATTGATGATGCGGCCGGTGCGCGCTTTCATCATGCCGCGCAGCACACCTTTACTCAGACGGTACAGGCTGGTGAGATTGGTATTGATAACGTCATCCCACTCCTCGTCTTTCATGCGCATCAATAAATTATCTTTGGTGATGCCCGCATTGTTCACGAGAATCGCCGGCACACCGAACTGCTCTTCGATTTTTGCGAGCACGGCAGCGACCGATGCCGCATCGGCCACATTGAGCACCATGCCCGTGCCTTTGCTGCCACGTGCAGCCATGCCATCGGCAATGGCTTTTGCACCAGACTCACTGGTCGCCGTACCAATCACGATCGCGCCTTGCGCGCCCAATTCATCTGCAATGGCGCGTCCGATACCACGGCTGGCACCGGTGACGAGCGCAACTTTTCCTTCAAGACTCATCTTTTTTAACCTCCATTGACTGCGGCGAGTGCCGCTTCCAGCGAAGCCGGATCCTGCACGCACAGGCTGTCCGCATCTTTTGCAATGCGTTTATTCAAACCACTAAGCACTTTACCCGGCCCGCATTCGACGATGACTCCAATGCCATCCGCGCCAAGTTTCGTGGCCGTTTCCACCCAGCGCACTGGCGAGTACAACTGACGCACCAACGCATCACGAATAGCGTCTGCACTGGATGCAGCAACCACATCGACGTTATTGATCACCGGAATCGACGGCACGCTGATCGCAATTTCCCGCAAGCGTAGCGCAAGTTTTTCTGCCGCCGGCTTCATCAGTGCACAATGCGATGGCACGCTCACCGGTAACGCGACAGCACGTTTAGCGCCAGCCGCTTTGCAAGCGTCAATCGCCCGCTCAACGGCTGCCTTTGCACCGGCAATCACCACCTGGCCTGGCGCATTCAAATTGACCGCCGAAACCACCTCGCCTTGTGCAGCCTGCGCACACGCTGCACGCACTGCGTCATCTTCCAAACCTAAAATTGCCGCCATTGCACCTGTGCCCGGAGGCACAGCTTCTTGCATCAGACGACCACGCTCGGCAACCAGCTTCACGCCATCAGCCAACGACATCGCCCCCGCGGCAACCAGCGCCGAATACTCACCGAGGCTGTGACCGGCCATCACTGCCGGCGCAGCACCACCTGCCGCCAACCACGCGCGCTGCACCGCCACGCCAGCGGTAAGCAGTGCTGGTTGCGTCCAGCGGGTATCGTTGAGTTTTTCTTCCGGCCCTTGCTGTGACAATTGCCACAAATCCTCACCGAGCGCCTGCGAAGCTTCGTCAAACGTTTTTCGGACCACAGCAACTTCAGCGAAGGCAGCAAGCATGCCAACCGACTGCGAACCTTGTCCTGGAAATACCAACGCAACTTTTTTGCTCATCTACTCAGGCTTCCTTGTTCATATACGCAACAATCAGAGAACGTTAAACATTTTATTTATGTGAAACATGTCTGTTACGTAATATTTCTTGAAAGATCAACCATCAGAATTTTTAGAAGAAGCATGACCTAGCTGTTTACCGATCAGCGCTGGTACGTTTTTATCGACCTCGCGCACGGCAACACTCAACGCGTTAGAAAAGCTGTTGATGTCAGCACTGCCATGACTCTTGATCACAATACCGTTGAGCCCAACCAGCGAAGCGCCATTGTAATTACCCGGATCCATCTCGCGCTTTAAGCCATTGAGTACCGGCAACGCCAACAAGCCACTGAGCATCGTCAGCGGATTGCGCTTGATCTGGCGCTTGAGCATTTCACCAATCATCTTCGCCACGCCTTCGGTCGTTTTGAGCGAAACGTTGCCGACAAAACCGTCGCAGACCACGACATCCGCATGCCCCTTGAAGATGCCATCGCCTTCCACAAACCCGGTGTAGTTGATCGACGAGTCTGCCGCTAACAACACGGCCGCCGCTTTGATCTGTTCATTACCTTTGATGTCTTCTTGACCAATATTAAGCAAAGCTACCCGCGGTTTCTCAATACCATCAACCGCTGTCACCAAAATGGAGCCCATCACCGCAAATTGTTGCAGATGCTCGGCGGTAGAATCGACGTTGGCACCAAGATCCAGCATATGAACGTGCCCAGTAATGGTGGGCAACGCCGTGCAAATCGCTGGCCGATCAATACCAGGCAGCGTTTTCAACACAAAACGGCTCACCGCCATCAACGCACCGGTATTGCCAGCGCTGACGCAAGCATCGGCTTCTTTGGTATGTACGAGGTTGATTGCAACGCGCATCGACGAATCACGCTTGTTGCGTAAGGCGACTGCGACCGGATCATCCATGGCAACGACTTGCGTCGCATGATGGATACGAATACGCGGATGATTGGCTGCACCTTGTTTGACTAACGCTGCGCGCAACGTGGCTTCATCGCCAACCAGAATTAACTGAATGGCAGAGTGTGCGGAAAGGGATTTAATTGCAGCAGGAACCGTAACGGATGGGCCGTGGTCGCCACCCATGGCGTCGACGGCAATGGTGTAACTGCGGGTCATCGTTTTTTTGATTCGTTTTAGTGACGGGCCGGCATCACATCGACCATCAACATACGCTTCGAAGAAAGAGCCGCTTCATCGAAATGCGTAAGCGAATGTAAGCAACGCCCAAAAACATTTCGGGGCGCCGTAGCGCCCCGAAATATTCATTCTTATTCGACGTTGTCGTCGCTCTTGATCACCTGACGGCCACGATAAAAGCCGTCTTTCGTGATGTGGTGGCGGCGATGCGTTTCACCGCTGGCCGAGTCGACGCTGACAGCCGTGGCGGTCAGTGCATCGTGTGCGCGACGCATGCCACGCTTGGAGCGGGTTTTGCGGTTTTGTTGTACGGCCATGGTTCAAACTCCGGGCAATGCCATCAAGCAGTGTGTTTCAGTCTTTTCGTTTCAACGCAGCAAGCACGTCGAACGGGTTGGCTTTTGCTTCTGCTTTTGCCTGCGCTGCTCCGGCTTCGCGATCATATGCAACCATGTCGCAGGAATCGTGAGCAGGAAATTGCGGCAAAACCAGCAGCACTTCTTCTTCGACGAGCGGAAGCAGCAATAAACGCTCTTCTTCCACTTCGACGATATTCACATCGTCCGCTGTCTCTGGCAGTGAGGCGCCGGCAGCAATCACCAGCAGCGAGACATCCACATGCACGTTCAAGTCGAGTGCGCCGAGGCAGCGCTCGCAAGTGGTGTGCAATACGGTGTCAATCGTGCCGCCGATCCTGTTGCGGCCTTCCTCGTCGCGGCGAAACGCTAGGGTGACGTCGATGCCGTCGGTTGTTCCGACGGAAAACTCCCTGATACGCTCCAACTGCGCATCCGCCAGCCTGCCCACTATCGTCACGTTCCCGTCGCAAAGACGGAACGGTTCGACATAAATAGGCAGAGACCCGCGTGACATAGGCGCGCAATCCTAGTGAGTCACCCCGGGGCTGTCAAAGCCTTTCCTAGGCCCAACCGACGGTTTTGCAAAGGTTTTTTTACTTCTCGTGCCCGACATCATTCTTGCCTCTGGTTCCCGCTACCGGGCCGAATTGCTCGCCCGCCTTGGCCTGCCCTTTCGCACCCAGTCGCCAGACATCGACGAATCCCCTCGCCCTGGGGAAAATCCGGCCGCACTGGCCGAACGCTTGTCCCGCGAAAAGGCGCGGGCGATTGGGCTCAGCCTTGCGCCGGGCAGCTGGGTTATCGGCTCCGATCAAGTTGCCGACTGCGGCGGCCATTTGCTGGGTAAACCCGGCACGGTTGAGACCGCCTGCGCCCAATTGCAGTTGGCCTCCGGGAAAACGGTCACGTTCTGGACCGGGCTGGCGCTTGTCGAATCCGGCAGCGGCCGGTTCGAGTCCCGGGTGGTCCGCTGTGACGTGGACTTCCGCGAACTCTCCACAGCCGAGATAAACCGCTACGTCGCCGCCGAACAGCCACTCGATTGCGCCGGCAGCTTCAAGTCCGAAGGGCTGGGCATCAGCCTCTTTCGCGCCATTCGCACCGATGACCCCACCGCACTGGTCGGGTTGCCGCTCATTGCGCTCAGCGATCTGCTACGCCTGCGCGGCATAGCCTTGCCTTAACGGTAACGGCTTGCACTCTTTTCGGGGTGCAAGCCGCCAGCGAGCAGTCTCGTCGATGACTGAAACAACGCGTCGCAATCAGCGTAGCAACTCAGCGCAACAACTCAGCGCAACAACGGCTCCGACGCATTGACGCGCAAGGCCGATGCCACACCAGCGCCCACGCTGGCACCGAAACGCTCAATGAATCGCTCCATCGGTGAACGCTGGTAGGAATAATCGACAATTTCGTCCGTACCTACGACATCGCGCGCCACGCTGCTCACCGTACCCAAACCATCGGCCAAGCCTAATTGCACCGCCTGCTCGCCAGTCCAAAACAAACCGCTGAACAGTTCAGGGTGCCCATCCACTTTCAAGCGATCGCCACGACCTTCTTTCACCGCCGCAATGAATTGGGCGTGAATGGTATTCAGCATCGCTTGCACATACTGCTTTTGCTGCGGATCAACTGGCGAAAACGGATCCAACATATTTTTATTTGATCCCGCCGTCATGGTTCGGCTTTCGATACCTAACTTACGGATGAGTTCTTGCGCACCGAACCCTTGCATGATCACGCCAATGGAACCAACGATACTGGCTTTGTCCACGTAAATATCATCTGCTGCAGCCGCAATGTAATAAGCACCGGATGCTCCAATGTCTGCAATGACGGCATACAATTTTTTATCCGGGTATTCAGCACGCAACCGACGAATTTCATCGTAAATGATGCCCGCTTGCACTGGGCTTCCACCAGGGCTGTCGATACGTAAAACAACTGCTTTTGTTTTGTCGGCTTCAAAAGCATCACGCAGGCCACCCACAATGTTGTCAGCAGACGCATCAGTGTCTGCGGCAATTTCACCGGCAACTTCCACCAAGCCCACATGATCCACGGCCATACCCGTGGTGGCACCCGTATCGCGCCCAATAAACATGAACAACAAAATAAATAAATAAGAAAAACCAATGATCCGAAAAGCGATATTCCAGCGCCTAGCTTTACGCTGTTCGTCCTGGGCTGCGCCCAGTAATTTTTCGATCAATTGCCATTCACGACTGGAAGACGGCGGCTGACCATTACCAAGATTGGATCGATTGTTTTCGTCGTTCACGTCAGTGCTCCAGTAAATTGCCCATGCGCGCCACGATTTGACGCGTGCTCAACAATTGCAGTGATATGTCGTAAATGGTCGATCAGCGCCAACGGCCGGTGACGAAGCAAAGTATCGGCAGCATGAGCGCCATGCGTTAGCCCCACCGAGGGAACACCGGCGCGCGCAGCCATTTCCAGATCGAAGCTCGTATCACCCACCATCAGCGCACGATCCGGCGGCACCGACAGCAGCGCTAGTATTTCATTGAGCATGCGCGGGTCTGGCTTTGACACTGTTTCGTCAGCGGTTCGTGACACATGAAAATGGTCACGCAAACCCGTCTGATCGAATGCACGCTCAAGGCCTGGACGATTCTTGCCTGTCGCCACCGCCAGCCGTAAACCTCGTGCACGCAAATTATCCAGCAGGTCGACTGCACCATCGTAAAGTTGGCACGGGGCGCTGTCGCCCAGCGCGATATATCGCTCTGCGTAATGACGGCGCAAATCTTTGCGCGTGACTTCGTCACTCTCCGGGTACAACACCCGAAAAGCTTCCGGCAGGCCCAACCCGATGATGCCGAGATATTCCTGACGAGAACGCAGCGGCAAGCCCACACATTCAGCAGCATGCTGCAGGCAGTCGGCGATACGGCCCGTTGAATCAATCAACGTGCCATCCCAATCAAATACCACCAACTCAATACTCACGACGTTGCACTTCCGTTGGCTACCGACTTGGCGCGAAGTGCCGTCAGTATGTTTTCGAGTGCCGCATCCAACGGCGCTTCAATACGTAGGGCTCGCTCGTCAGCTGGATGCGAGAAATCCAAGCGGAAAGCATGAAGAAACATGCGACGAAGTCCTTGATCACGAATCGATTTATTAAATGATTCATCACCGTATTTCTGATCGCCCGCCACCGGGTGGCCGGCATGTTCACAATGTACGCGAATCTGGTGCGTGCGGCCGGTAAGCAATGTCGCCTCAACCAATGAACAATCTTCAAAGCGATCCAGCACGTCGAACTCGGTAATCGACGGCTTGCCATCACGTGAAACACGCACCATGCGCTCACCGGAACTCAAGGTGTTTTTTTGCAGCGGCGCTTCGATGCGATGGTGACCGCCCTTCCAACGACCTTTCACCAGCACGCGGTAGCGCTTACCCATGCCTTCGTCATCGTCTTCACCGCCACGCATCTGCTTTTGCAGTGCCAGCAACGCACTGCGTTTTTTGGCGATGACTAAGCAACCCGACGTCTCTCGGTCTAGGCGATGCACTAACTCAAGAAATTTTGCATGCGGACGTGCCTGTCGCAACGCCTCGATGACTCCCAGCGATAAACCACTGCCACCGTGTACGGCGAGACCCGCTGGCTTGTTAAGCACCAGCAAATGATCGTCTTCATAAAGAATGGCGTCTTCCAGTGCTCGCACCAGCCCCGGACTGACCGGCGCCACTTCGCCCGGAGCCGCCACCCGCACGGGGGGAATGCGCACGATATCGCCCGAGTGGACCCGGTCCGACGGTTTGGCCCGCCCCCCGTTGAGCCGAACTTCGCCCGAACGCAGGATTCGATAGATCAGCGTACGCGGGACACCTTTGAGTTCAGCGATCAGAAAGTTATCGATGCGCTGACCATCAGAACCCTCGCCGACTTCGACCTTACGTACGCCAACGGGCCCCGCCGAGGACTGGCTCGCAGCGGCCGGCCGCGCCGCCTGCTGCGGACGCTGAGCGGGCTTGCTGCCCACAGCCGACTGACGGGGTGAACGTGCTGGCCGATCATCCGCCGATGGGCGATGAGGTCGCTTCGATGAGGGAGGCTTCTTCTTCATGGCGCGGCATTCTAGCGGCTGACTCCCGACACAGCCCGCTTCGAAATGAAAAAGCTCGGGTTCTTCTTGCTGCGTCAAGCAGTTACGCATTGTCGGACAGATTTGCCGTTGCTATAGTGCGCCGTCGCTTTGCACCGGACGACGTCCGGGCCGGCAGCGCGGCCCCCCTTCGCGGCACTACCCGCGCGAGGAGCAGGAGCCGAGAGCGCCCCGGCCGGAACCCCGCGAGTACCATGGGGGTCGACAGGATGCAGGGACGACAAACCCCGAGCGCTGCCTTTATTTCTGCCCTCACAGATACGTGGCAGGCATGGCATGCGATCGGGCAGGGTCCCGCCTCACGGCTATGGCGGGTTTATATGCAAGAAGCCCTGAAGCCAGCGGTATTTTCGAAGTGTTCGTCCCGCGTCACCGCTACGGTACGCTGCGATCCAGCCCGCTCCCGCCCTTGGCGGTGACGCCGAAGGCCCGATCAGCCAGCTGCCGGATGCGAATGCAGGACGTGCACCCGACGAAGAAAAGGTCAAACAAACTGAAGCGGTCCAGCCGGGCCGCTGCCCACCGCGCCAACAAGCGCGCGATGGTGCCGAACCGCAGCACACGCCCAACTGGCGGTGCGCGGTCGCTGTTTTGCCCGACCCCGCGGTAAAAGCAGGGCTTCTCTGGGATAGGAGTTCTATCCATGAAGAGAATGCTCATCAACGCGTCACACGCGGAAGAAGTGCGTGTCGCCCTCGTCGACGGCCAACGGCTGTACGACCTCGACATCGAACACCGCGCCCGCGAACAAAAGAAAGCCAACATCTATAAAGGTCGCATCACCCGCGTCGAACCGTCACTAGAAGCCGCTTTCGTCGACTTCGGCGCTGAACGCCACGGCTTCCTACCCCTCAAGGAAATCGGACGGGAATACTTCCAGAAGCAGGCCAGCGACGGTCGCCCGAACATCAAAGAGCTCCTGCGCGAAGGCCAGGAAGTCATCGTTCAGGTCGAAAAAGAAGAGCGTGGCAATAAAGGTGCCGCCCTCTCCACGTTCATCTCATTGGCTGGCCGTTATCTGGTGCTGATGCCCAACAACCCTCGCGCCGGCGGCATCTCCCGTCGCATCGAGGGTGAGGAACGCGCCGAACTGAAACAAGCGCTGTCCTCGCTGAACATGCCCGAAGACATGGGCGTGATCATCCGCACCGCGGGTCTGGGTCGCGCAGCGGAAGAACTGCAATCCGATCTCGACCAACTGATGGAAGTGTGGGCGAAGATCAAAGAGGCCACCGATAGCCGCAAGGCGCCGTTCTTGGCCTATCAAGAAGGCAATGTCATCGTCCGCGCTCTGCGCGATTACCTGAAGCAAGACATTGGCGAAGTGCTGGTCGACAGCGATGAGGCTTTTAACGAAGCCATCGCTTTTGTGCGCCGCTTCATGCCAGCGTTCGAATCCCGCGTGAAGATGTATCGGGACTCCGTACCGCTGTTCAACCGTTATCAGATCGAAAGTCAGATCGAGACCGCTTACGAACGTGAAGTCAAACTTCCGTCTGGTGGCGCGATTGTCATCGATCAAACCGAAGCGCTGGTGTCCATCGACATCAACTCAGCACGCGCTACCAAAGGCTCGGATATCGAAGAAACGGCGTTCAACACCAACCTCGAAGCGGCTGACGAGATTGCGCGTCAATTACGGCTGCGTGATATCGGTGGCCTGATCGTTATCGACTTCATCGATATGTCGTCGGTGAAGAACCAGCGCGAAGTCGAAAACCGCGTACGCGACACGACCGAATCCGATCGTGCCCGCATTCAGTTAGGCCGCATTTCGCGTTTTGGCTTGATGGAGCTTTCGCGTCAGCGTCTGCGGCCGTCGCTGGAAGAAACGTCCACCATCACCTGCCCGCGCTGCTCGGGTCTAGGCACCATTCGCAATACGAAATCACTGGCGCTGTCGGTGATGCGCATCATCGAAGAAGAGGTGATGAAGGATAGAACCGGCGAAATTCAGGCGCAGCTACCTGTGACCGTCGCCACCTATATCCTCAACGAAAAGCGCGCGCAGTTGCGTGATATCGAGTCGCGCCACCATATACGCATCATCGTCATTCCAAATCCAAATTTGGAAACGCCACACTTCGAGATCCAGCGCATCCGCACCGACAAACTCGCCGAGCGTGATGGTGATGTGTTGAGTTTTGAAATCGCACACAGCACCGGTGCTGCCGAAGCGCCTATCGTGGGCGACGATGCACAGCCGATCAAACGTGCCGAACCCGCCGTAAAAATGGTGGCACCAAACGCCGCCACGACCGCCACGGCTTCTGCTTCTGCCGCCACGCCGGCTGTCGCACCTGCTCCGGGCGCCTTGGCGCAACTGATCGCATGGCTGAAAGCCTTATTTGCACCAGCACCCGCTGCCGCAGCGCCGCAACCCGCCGCTCGCCCGCAGCAGCAAGGCCAACGCCAAGGCAATCGCGAACAACGCGGTGGTGACCGCGGAGGCCATGATCGTGATCGCAATGGCCGTGATCGCAATGGCCGCGACCGCAATCGTGGCGGCCGTGATCGTGACGCGCGTGGTGAACGCGGTGATCGTGATAATCGCGGTGATCGTGATAATCGCGGCGAGCGGGATAACCGCAATGATCGTGGTGAGCGTGATCAACAGCGCGACCAACAGCGCGATCAACAGCGTGGTCAACAGCAATCGCAGCGCAACGATCGCGACCAGCAACGCAACCCGCAGCAGCCGCGCGCGGATCGTGATGCGCAACGTGGTGGCCGTGACGGGCAGCGCCAGGAGCGTGATCAACAGCCTCGTCAGGAACGCAATGATCGTGGTGATCGGCAGGAACGCGGCCCGCGTGAGCCACGCCAAGATCGTGAGCATCCGCAGCAACCGCGCAATGATCGTCAGCAGCAACCACGGACACCGGAAAGCGACGCCAGCGGGGGCGACAACCGCCAAGCGCCACGCCGTGATCGCAGCACACCACCACCGCCGCCCGCACGCATAGAAGCATCCACACACGATGCGGATGGCACCCTTGTCGATAGCGAAGACACCTTGATCGATGCGAATGAGCAAGCTACCGGCGGCGAAGCACGCGAAGGTGGTGGACGTCGTCGTCGTCATCGTTCACGTCGTCGCGAACGTGAAATGGAACGTCAGCAGCGCCGTGAACATCCGGAAGGTGAATCGGTAGAAACAGCAGCCGGCAGTGATTCCGATTTGCCAGCTGCGCTGTTTCAGACAGAACCGGCCGTGAGCGCCGCAGCAGCAATGCCTGTCACGGCAGAAAAAGCAGCAGCGGAAAATACGCCGATTGCTCCGGCACCGATTGCTCCGGCAATGTCACCCGCGCATCCGCCAGCCACTCCGCAACCGCTTGCTGCCGCCCTGCACTCTTCGGCTTCCGAACTCGTCGCCTATGAGGCACCCGTGCCGCAGCCAATGCGTCACACAGCGGCAGCCACCACGGAGCAGACAGCTGCAGCAACTCCCGTCGAAACTGCACCGGCTGCGCCATCCGCCCCCGCAGTAACCCCGGCGGCGATGGCGAGCGTGGAAACCGTCAGCGTGGCAGCAGTGACTCCCGCAGCGACTGCATCAGAAATGGTTGTCGACGATGGCCGTCCACGTCGCGCCGCCAACGATCCTCGTGAAATTCGTCGTCGCCAGCAGGAAGCAGAACGGCTGGCCCGCGAAGCCGCATCGTCCAGCGACACGACGCAGGACAATGCAAACGTCTGAGGCATCTCGTGCATCAGACAAATCGGTAGGGAACAAAAAAGCGGGCTTCGGCCCGCTTTTTTTATCTGGAGTTTTTGTGCATCTAAACCCGCACTCGCTCGACCGGATTTCAAATTTCACGGCGTCATTTCACAGCGTTATTTCACAGCACTGCTCATCACACAGCCCACCGCATCGATCACAATACAACCGGCTCCATTTCGAGCGTCACGGCATAACGTGATTTAACATCCTCGGCAATACGACGTGCCAGAGAAAGCACATCTTCACCACGCCCTCCGCCATGGTTCACCAACACCAAGGCTTGTTGTGCATGCACGCCTACCGCACCGTCACGGAAACCTTTCCATCCGGCTTGGTCAATCAACCAACCTGCCGCCAATTTCACACGGCCATCGCTTTGCGGATAAGCAACCACATCAGGAAATTTCGTGCGCAAAGATTCATAGTGCGATGCACTCACCACGGGATTCTTAAAAAAACTCCCCGCATTGCCCAGCTTGGCGGGATCTGGCAGCTTGCGGCGACGAATGGCACAAACCATATCGTAGATATCGTGTCGTGTTGGCGACTTGATGCCTCGTGCTGAGAGCTCTTCTTGCAAGTCTCGATACGAAGCGCGCACCGGCGCAGCGCGATCAAGATCCAGACGAACTCGAAGAATCGCCATCTGCCGCGCAGCATGCTTGAACACACTGTCACGGTAACCAAATTCGCACTCTGCTCGCGTAAAAATCCGACGCTCACCCGTTTTCATGTCGATAGCATCGAGTGAATGAAAAACATCCTTGAGCTCGACACCATAAGCACCGATATTCTGAACAGGCGCAGCGCCAACACTCCCTGGAATCAAGGCGAGGTTTTCGATACCGCCTAAACCCGCCTCAACGCAGGCGGTTACTAAAGAATGCCAGCCGAGGCCTGCATCTACTTCGATTCGCACGCGACTGCCATTTTCTGCCAGCACATGCCATCTGGTATGAGTAAATCGCAGCACCAAGGCCGAAATGACTGAACGGGATAGCACAAGATTGCTGCCACCACCCAACACCATGCGCGGCAACCCGGAGAAGCGCGCATCACGCA
Source organism: uncultured Pseudomonadales bacterium (assembly GCA_964574995.1). Lineage (GTDB taxonomy): Bacteria > Pseudomonadota > Gammaproteobacteria > Pseudomonadales > JADFDG01 > JADFDG01. The sequence continues at coordinate 110,815 of CAZNPF010000002.1, forward strand.
ACAACGACGGCAATGCATCAACATCGTCGATCTCTGCCAACCACTGCGCGCGGCCCGGAAAACCAAACGTGTTCAAAGCAGACAAATCCGCATTGGCGATCAGTTTCATCAGGCTAGGCGCTCCTTGATGCGTATCAGCAAGCCCGCTGATGCCTGCTCAACCAGATCCAGTACACGACGAAAATCTTCCGCACCCCCATAGTAAGGATCTGGCACCTCGCGCAAACCACAGGCTGGCGCGTAATCCAAAAACAACGCGACACGCTCACGTTGCATCGGCGTCGCCATTCTCAGCAACGCATGGTGATTGTCATGATCCATCGCCAACACATAGTCAAACGCGTCCAGATCGGCCGGCATCACCTGCCGTGCACGCAGCATCGAGAGATCGTAACCTCGCTCTTGCGCGTAACGCACGGTTCGTGGGTCCGGTGATTTACCGATATGCCAGCCTGCCGTGCCTGCACTGTCAATGTGTAAACGATCCGCCAGCCCCACCTGCTCTGCGCGTGCACGAAAAACACCTTCTGCCGTCGGTGACCTGCAGATATTGCCCAGACAAACAAAAAGCACGCCGATCTTTTGCATTATCCACGCGCCATCTGCGCGAAATGACGACGGACGCGTTCAAGATCGTCCGGTGTATCGACACCGCCTGGCGCTGCAACAGCGGCGGTCGCCACATGAATACGCTTGCCATTCCACAAAATCCGGAGCTGCTCCAGCGCTTCGATATTCTCCAGTGGACAGGCACCCCAGCGCACAAACTCGCCCAGCAGCGATACCCGATAGGCATAGATGCCAATGTGTCGTCGATACGCGCCACTCACCGATGCCGGCAACGAACCGGGAATAAGTTTTGCGTAAGCATCACGCTCCCAAGGAATCACCGCTCGCGAAAAATACAGCGCTTCGCCATTAGCGGCCGCCACCACCTTGACGATATTGGGATTGAAAACATCAGCTGGCGCATGAATTTCTTCACATAACGTTGCGGCACTGCATGATGCGTTAGCCGCCAAATTAGCAGCGACCTGATCGATATTCTCCGGCGGAATCAACGGTTCATCGCCCTGCACATTGACCAAGGTGTCGCCTGAAGCACAGCCCATCTTGCGCGCCACTTCTTCGATGCGGTCCGTACCCGACGGATGATCCGGCGATGTCATACAGACATCGCCACCAAAGGCGCGCACCGCAGCAGCCACTCGCTCATCATCGGTCGCCACCACTACCGCACTCGCGCGTGAGCGCTGCGCTTGGCGATACACATGCTCGATCATCGGCTTACCTGCAATCTCCGCCAACGGCTTGCCAGGCAGTCGGCTTGATGAATAACGCGCAGGAATCACCACGGTGAAAGTCATGCTCAACCTCTTGCATCCAACTCGGCGCGCGACAGCACGCGAGCAAAAAAGTCTAACGGTAGCTGTGCATCAACCTGGAGATACCAAGCGTCAATACCCAGCGCCTTCACCAAATCGGTACATTTCACTGCATCTTTTTCTGTCATCAACAGAACACTGTCCGCAAAAGGGCGCAGATCATCTGCAGAAAATGCGTGGTGATCTGGAAATGCACGCCCTTCGCACGAAATACCCAGCGCCTGAAGCGTAGAAAAAAAACGGGCCGGGTCACCAATCCCCGCTAAGGCGGCCACTCGGCCCGACGCAGCCACGCGATCAACCAAGCCGCTGACCGTTAATTTTTCACTCGTCAAAGAAACTCGACGAAAAAACGAAGGCTGTAAATTCATCTCAACCGCGTCGACACCTTCGGGAATGATGCGAGCATCACCACCGTTGCGCACCACGAAATCCACGCAACTCAGGCGCGCAGCAGATTCCCGCAGCGGGCCCACAGGTAAACAATGGCCATTGCCCAAACCTCGGCGACCATCGACGACTGCAATCTCAAGGCGTCGCGGCAACGCACGATGCTGCAGCCCATCATCACTGATCACGACATCGACGCCCTGCTCAACCGCAGCGGCCCATGCCGCACGGCGCACGGGCGCCACAAAAATCGGTAAGCCCGGAAAGCGCCGCGCCATCAGCAGCGGTTCGTCACCGCAAGCAGAAGGATCTGTATTCGCCTGCACCTGCAAGGGGAATGGTCCACGGCCACCATGACCACGCGAAATCACTGCCGGCTTCCAACCCGCGCGATACGCCGCCTCGACCAATGCCAGAACCAGCGGCGTTTTTCCGCTACCACCCACCGCAAGATTACCCACCACAATAACAGGCGGCTTATCACCCGCAGACTGCCGTGACGCACGTCCACGTAGCGCCATCACAAGCCGATACAACATCTCCAGCGGCCACAACAGCCATAGCAAACCGGGGCTACCGAACCATCGCTTCAATAATCTGCGTTCCAGAGCGGCACGCATGACGATCAAGTCTCGCTGGCTTCGTCGGCAAAATTTCGCTGGTGCATGCGTGCGTAGTGACCGTCCAGCGCCAGCAATTCGGCATGACGACCCTGCTCGAGGATACGGCCATCGCCCACAACCAAAATGAGATCGGCACGCTCAATAGTTGTCAGACGGTGTGCGATAACGAATGTCGTACGACCCTGCATCAAACGTTCCAGTGCCTTCTGGATATGCAATTCAGATTCGTTGTCCAGCGCGCTGGTGGCCTCATCCAAAATCAGCAAAGGCGTATCACGCAGCAAAGCGCGCGCAATGGCAACGCGCTGCCGTTGGCCGCCGGAAAGCTGCGCCCCGTCCTGACCAATGCGTGTCGCATAACCTTTCGGAAACTCACGGATAAAACTGTCGGCATTGGCATCTTTGGCCGCTGCTTCGATGGCTTCCTGCGTTGCGCCGGCTCGCTCACCGTAGGCGATATTGGCCGCCACTGTGTCATCGAATAGCGACACTTTTTGAGGGACCAACGAAATCTGTCGACGCAGCGATTCCAGTGAATACTCCTGCAGGGGAACACCATCCAAGAGAATGCTGCCGCTCGTGGCGTCATAAAAACGCGGCAAAAAATTAGATAACGTGGTTTTACCGCCGCCGGAGCGCCCCACCAAAGCAATCGTCTGGCCGGGCCGTACATGGAAACTTATTCCTCGCAGCACATCGACATCTTTGCCGGGATAGCGAAACCACACATCGCGAAATTCAATTTCGCCACGTACACGTTCCGGCGCAAAATGGCCGCCAGCATCTTCCACTTCGCTGTCGATGACTTCAAAAACTGAAGCAGCCGCCGTGATACCACGCTGCAATTTATTATTCATATCGGTCAATGTTTTGACCGGCTTGACCATGATGCCCATCGCACCGATGTAGCTGATGAAATCACCGGCACTCATGTTGCCCATCACGTCCGGATGCAAAGCAATCCAAACAATGATGGCCAACGGAAAGGCAAGAATGGTTTGCACTGCTGGCGTGTTGACGGCTTTGGTGATCTGCATCTTCAAGCCTTGCTGCAAGTTCAGCAAACTCGCTTTCCCAAACCGCGCCTGCTCATGCGCAATACCACCGAACAACTTCACGACTTGCACAGAATTCAACGTTTCCGACGCAATATGAGTGATCTCACCCACCGACGCCTGCATCAGGCGGCTGGATTTGCGAAATCGCTTGCTGGCATTACGCACCAGCAAACCAACCAATGGCAAAAATGCAAATAGGATTAGCGTCAGCTTCCAGTTCATCCACAGCATGTAGCCCAGCAGGCCAATAACCGTGAAGCCGTTCTGAAATAACGTTTTGGCAGAATCCGTCGCCGCCGCCGTCACTTGCTCCACGTTATACGTCAGCTTGGCCGCCATCTGCCCGGTATTGGACTCCGAGTAATAACGCGCCGGCAGCAACAGCATGCGTGCATACATCTCGCAGCGGAGCGCATTGACCACGTTACGTGCAGCGTAGGAAATACCGTACTCGCCCAGAAAAGATCCAATACCACGCCCCACCGAAATCGCGATGATCAGCGTCGGGATCGTCCAGACCATTTCCGCCGAGCGCGCATTGATCTGCTCAACGATATATCCCAAAAATTTAGCAGCCGACGCCTCCATGGCGGCAAACAACATGTAGCCAAACATCGAAATCAGCATCGGCTTCCACCAGCGCAACGTGTAGCCAAGCAAACGCCGGTAAACCTTGCCGGCTGGCGTGTCCTTGTTCATGGCCGGCGCATCACTCATTTTGACGGCTCACGCGTCACGATATTGACGTTGGTGAAGCCCAATTCACCGGCAACATCCAGCACACTGACAACTGATTGATGTGTAGCGCGTGAATCCGCAGTCAGGAAAAACGGAGCGTCTTTGCGACCTGCGGCGGCATCACGGATAGCGGCTGCCAATATCTTTCGATCACTGCTCACCAAGGCAAGCCCATTGACAGCGAACTCGCCGGACTCAGACACCGAGACTTCAATGGCATTTTTCGATGGCGTCGGCACCTGACCACGCGCTTCCGGTAAATCGATACCTAAACGAGTCTGGTGCGCAAACGTAGTCGCTAACGCAAAAAACAAAATGAGCAAGAGAAACAGATCGACCATCGGAGTGAGGTCGATCAGTGCATCCGGCCGCCGCCGATGACGACCGAAGCTCATGCTGCTTCTCGCACGCTTTCGCCACGATCATTGGCAAGGCGATCAACGAAATCCAACGCCTCGGATTCCAGCCGCATCGCCAGCGTATCAACTTGCCGCACGAAGAAGCGGTAAAAAAACTGCGCCGGAATTGCCACCGTCAAACCGCCAGCCGTTGCCACCAGCGCCATAGCGATACCGCGCGCCATGGTGACGGTTTCGCCGCCACCGGCAGCCGTCACCGCATTGAAAATGTGGATCATGCCGATCACGCTGCCCAGCAACCCCAACAACGTCGCCACCGAGGCAATGGCCCCCAGCGTGGTGAGGTAGCGCTCCATTTCATGAACGACATGGCGGCCGGCTTGCTCAACACGCTCACGCATGGGATCGCGCCCCAACCGCGCCACTGCCACGGCTGACGACAAGATGTAACCCAGCGGCGACTCTTCACGCAATTTCAGGAGTTGCTCACGCTGAAAACCGCCTTCACGTATCTGCTGCAAGGTACGCAACCCAAGACCCGCAGGAACAATGCGGCTACTGCGCAAAGTCCAGAAACGTTCAAGGATGATGGCGATGGAACACACGGACGCGGTTGCGATGGGCCACATGACCCAACCACCCGCCTTGAGGATTTCCAGCACAGGCCAAGCACTCCAGAGACAAAAAAATGCGTCGGTAATTTACCACAGTGTCACCGACGCCCGACTCAAGAGCCACCCAGACACAACCTCACTCAAGACGCCAGAAACGACGCACAACACCACGCCATGCGGCAGGTCGTGGTTCTTTTTCATCCAATGGGAAGCACAGGGCGCCCGAAGCGGCCGTAGACCACGCGCGGGCACCCACCTGCTCCGTGCGTGCAAGGCTCTGGGGGTGCGGGTGGTGAAATCGGTTCCGGTAACCCGCAGCGAACACCACCTCTTGCGGTGAAACCCGATGCAGGAACGTCAGCGTTCCCGAATGATTGCTGCCATGGTGCGGATACACCAGCACATCCGCCGTCAGCGCACCGCGCTCAGAAAACTGTTCAGACAGTGCCAACTCGCGACGGCCACTGATATCGCCCGGCAGCAGAACCGCATGGCCACCGGCCGCAACACGCACGACACACGAGCGATCATTGTCATTGCCATACGCCGCACCCGGTAACCAATCGACCACCACGCCGTCATAAACACGACGGCCACGATCACGACAGAGAGACCCCTCTACACCGTCAAGAGAACGAGAATCGCCAGCCAAAATTTCCGTCGCGGGCATCGCCGCCAGCACCGAGTCCCGACCGCCCACGTGATCCAGATCGTGATGGCTGAGAACCAACAAATCCAACCGATTGACACCCTGTGTGCGCAGCGCCGGCACGACCACCGTCCGCCCAGCATCGCTGTCGGCCCACGCCGGGCCAGCGTCATAAAGCAACGCATGACGCGCGGTGCGAACGCTAACCGCCAACCCTTGCCCCACGTCCAGCACACACACGTGCGCAGAACCATCCGGAACCCGCTCCGCATGTGGCCAAGCGAGTACAGCGAGTACGCAGCCGCCTAACCACACAGCCGGATGCCGCACTAGCAACAGCACGCCGCACGCCATCGTCAACAGAACGATGCCTAACGCATCAAAACCCGGCACCGCCCAAGGTGATAGCCACGACACACCATCCAGCCACGCCAACAATTTCCACAGCACTGCGAGCACGGCTTGCGCCAGATCTAGGCACGGGTCAGCCAGCGACGGCGCCCAGGGTGCCAACAGAAAACCAATCAATGCCGCTGGTAACGCCACCAAATTAACCAGCGGAATCGCTGGCAAATTGGCCGCCACGCTGCTGAGGCTCATCGTGCCAAATAATGCAAACAGCAACGGCGCCATCAGCAACGACAACAACGTTTGCATCTGCAGCGCCTGCCAGCCCACGGTCACGATGCGATCTGTTCTGCCGATGGCCGATGCGCGGCGTCGCATCAAATCAGCCAACAAAAGCAGCAGTCCAACCGCTCCATGGCTGAGCCAAAAACCCGCATCGTGTGCCGCTAACGGATCCACCAGCAACACCACGGCGGTCGCCAATAACAAGACTCGCCATGCTGGCGCACGACCATCGCGCAACACCAACAAGGAAACTGCAGCCAACATCAGCGTAGAACGCGCTGCCGGCAACGGCATACCGGCCAACGCGGCGTAAGTTGCGGCAACCAACAACGCAAACAACACCGGTACCGCGCGAAAACGTAATGAACCCGTACGCCGACGCGCAACGAGCGTGGCCAGCCACAGTACGCCGCCCCAGAGCAAGGCCACATGCAAACCACTGATGGCCACCAGATGCGCCGTACCCGTGTTGGCCAACACACGCCATTGGATCGGTGTCAGCCAACTTCTTTCATCCAACACCAATGCAGGCAGCACGGCTCGCGCAAACAGCGTCGCGTCCTCTGTCGAAAGATCCGCTGGACCTGCGCCCATGAGCGGCAATGACGATGCCAGTAAATACGTTCGCCAACGGGCAAACCCGCCCGCAGGTGCCAAGCGCACCAACGCGCCGTCTTCACGCAAGTGACCCGTCGCAACCGTGCGCTGGCTTAGCAGATAGCGCTCGAAATCCGCGCCACCTGGGTTTTGCGATGCGTGCGGCGGCCGCAAACGCACACGTAGCCGCCAGCGCTCGCCCTCCGTGGGCGGTGCCGGCAAATAACTGTCGATGCGCACCGTCCAGCGCCCCGATTTCGGGTACCACGGGAGCCGATCAACAGCCACCACCCAACTCGCCGCGCCATCGGCACGCCACTGCACGCGACGAATGACACCTTCAATCACGTCATCCTGCACGGCGCGACTCTCGGGCAACCGTGCGGCCATGAGATCGCCAGCTACATCGGCTGCCCACGCGACACCCAAGGCCAGCCCGAGCGCGAACAACGCCAATTGCCGACGCCATCCACTCTCCGCTCGATAGGCGGCCCATGCCGCAAAAACCGCTGCAGCCAGCGATACCGACACCAGCGGCAATGTGGGCCAGAAAGATTGAGACAGCACACCCGGCACGAAGCCGGCGACCAGTGCCAACAGCATTCCCTGCACTCCATGGCAACCGCGACGTCATCCTGACGCCATGTTCCGGTGCGCGACGGCTGTGCATAATAGGGACGCTGTCGACCCGACGATGTGCGCCAAAATCCCAATGCCTCGCCAGTTTTTCAGGAAATATCTCCCCGATCCGGCGAAGCTCCGTGAGCATCGTCATCTGCGCTTTTTTGGCAGTCGCCTGGCGGACCCCAACTTGTGGCATCTCAACCGCCGCTGCGTCGCCAATGGCGTGTTGATCGGCACTATCTGTGCGCTGCTGCCGATTCCTTTCCAAATGCTGCCCGCCATCCTGCTGGCCGTTCTATTCCGCGCCAACATTCCGGTGGTCATTTTTCTGGTGTGGCTCACCAACCCACTCACCGTCGTGCCCGTGTGGTCGGCGACCTACTGGTTAGGCACGCTGCTGCTAGGCATGGAATCCACTTGGCAAATCGACAACGCTTCATTGGAATCCGTGTGGAATTCCATGTGGGCGAATATCGGCCAGATTTATTTGCCGATGCTGGTCGGCTCGGTGGTCTCGGGCGTCGTGCTGGGCATCATCGGTTGGTTTGCGGTGCACTACGCGTGGACATCCAATGTCCGGCGCCAGTGGGCGCAGCGGTTAGCACATCGTCGTGAGAAGCAAGAAGCGGCTCGCGCTGCGAAAAAAACTGACGACTCCGCTTGATCACCGTCGTCCTGTGCGCTCCGTCATACCGTGCGCATCACCCTTGCGGATGTAACACGCCATCACGCAATTCCAGTACACGATGGCAACGTGCCGCCAGCGCTTGATCATGCGTCACCAGCAAAAAACTGGTTTTAAGCGTCTGATTGAGCTCGAACATCAGCGCCTGCACAGACTCCGCCGTGTGCCGATCGAGATTACCGGTAGGTTCGTCGGCCAACACGATGGCTGGCCCGGTCACCAAGGCGCGCGCGATCGCCACCCGCTGCCGTTCACCGCCAGACAATTCTGCCGGCTTGTGCTGCACACGCGCAGCAAGCCCTACGCGCGCCAACATGGCATCAGCGCGTTCACCAGCCTCACGCGGTGAAACACCGCCGATCAGCAAAGGCATGGCGACATTCTCGCGAGCCGTAAATTCTGCCAACAGATGATGGAACTGATACACGAAGCCCAGCGCTCGATTACGCAAGCGACCGCGTGCGCGCTCATCGAGCGCGGAGATTTTTTCGCCCACCACTTCGACCGTACCGCTATCCGGCTGGTCGAGCCCGCCCAGCAAATTGAGTAGCGTACTTTTGCCGGCGCCGGAGGCGCCAATGACGGCGACGATTTCGCCGCGTTGCACAGCAAGCTCGACGCCACGCAAGACATCGACGGACAGCGGCCCCTCGACATAGCGCTTGCCCAGCGCCACGGTGCGCAATACGACGTCACTCATGACGCAGCGCCTCTGCCGGATGGATCTTCGAAGCACGCAACGCCGGGTAAACCGTCGCCATGAAACTCAGCACGAAAGCAATCAGTGCCACGAGACCCACATCGTGCCAACGCAGTTCAGAAGGCAAGAAATTGACAAAGTAGGCTCCCAATAAATTCGAGCCCGTGACCTGATCAATCCACTGCACCACGTCGCTAATACTCAGCGCCAGCAACACACCCAGCAGCACACCGATCAGCGTGCCAAACAATCCGATCACAACACCCTGCACCATAAAAATACGCATGATTTCGCCAGGCGTGGCGCCCAGTGTACGCAGGATTGCGATATCACCTTTTTTGTCGGTAACGACCATGACCAGACTAGACACGATGTTGAACGCGGCGATACCGACGATGAACGACAACAGCAAGGTCATCATCCATTTTTCCATTTGCACCGCTTGAAACAATGTGCCGTGAGTTTGCGTCCAGTTGATCGCGTAATAATTCGCCGGCGCATCCGTCACCAACTCATCCATGATTCTTGGTGCGGCAAATAAGTTATGCATTTTTACGCGCAGAGCCTGCGCGGTATGCGGATGACGAAGCAACACGGCCGCATCGTCCAAATGGATGTAAGCCAGTGTGGCGTCAATATCGGCACCCACACGGAAAATACCCGTCACGGTAAACCGCTTGAAACGTGGCATCACACCTGCCGGCGACACCGTCGCTTCCGGCAGTACCAGCGTGACACGATCACCGATCGTGACGCCGAGGCGGCGCGCCAAGCCATAACCCAAAATAAGGCCGAACTCACCGGGCTTCAGATCATCGAGACGCCCTTCCTGAAGATGCTCCGGCAAGATAGAAACAGCCGCTTCTCGCTCCGGCAGAATGCCGGTGACCACCGCGCCTTCGACAGCGCCCGCTGCCGACAACATGCCCTGCATCTGGCTGAACGGTGCAACGCCATCGACACCGGGATGCTTTTCTACGTTTGCCGCGACGGACTGCCAATCCGTCAGTGGTTCGTACCCCACCAAACTGCCGTGCGGGACCATGCCGAGAATGCGCTGCCGCAGTTCATGATCGAATCCGTTCATGACCGAAAGCACGGTAATCAGCACCATCACCCCGAGCGCGAGGCCGATGATGGATGTCAGCGAAATAAAGGAAATGAAGTGGTTCCGACGACGCGCTCGGGTATAGCGCAGACCGACGAATAAAGAGAGAGGCTTGAACATGGCGCGGGATTCAAGCACAGCCGACGGGGGGCTACCAAGGAGTTTCCGCGCTGTGATCAAAACGAAGCAAGCGCATTCCAATCTGGTTGAATAGTCGCACGTAACTCTTTACTATCCATCGAATTGTGCCGTCAACTCCCGGGGTTGGGAATGATCAAGAAGACGACCCGCACCTGCCTTTTGGCCGCTGCTTTCGGCCTGCTGCCCACCTTGGGCTTGGCTTTCGAATTGCCGCATCAAGGCATGACCATGGATCAGGTTCGTGCTGCCAACGGCGCACCAGCCCGCAATCTGGGTACTGTCGGCAAACCGCCGATCACCCGCTGGGTATATGACGGCTTCACCGTCTACTTTGAAAGCAACCGCGTCATCCATACGGTTCGCACTCAATCGCTGACAGCTGCCACCGCGCCGGTCGCACCTGCCGCCAATACAGCACCAACGCCAGCGGCAGAGCCGGCCCTTGCCAGCCCCTATGAAGAGGCCGCCCCCGAGCTTTCCTCCGGTGTCGAAGAAACACCGGTACCGGTTGCTGTGCCGGCAACGCCTGCGCCTTCCTTGGCCCCTGCCGCGGCTGCTCCGGCCGCTGCACCTGCACCAGCCGCCTCGTCATCCGGTGGTGGCTTCCGCTTCGATCCCGCCACCGGTCGCTTGATTCTCGACGACGGTGAAGCTCCTGCTTCCGAGCCGGCACCGAGCGCGCCCGCGCCGGCAGAACCCGTCGTCGCGCCCGTCGCTACGCCGTCTGAGCCGACAGCCGCAGAAGAACCTGAAGCCGCACCCATGGCGGCTCCCTCGGAATCAGCACCCGAAGAAGAGCCGATGGCGCCTGCCGAGTCCGCTCCGGTAGAAGAGCCCATGGCAGCACCTGTCATGGAGCCTTCTGAACCTGCATCGGCACCGACGGCTGAATCTGCACCCGCAGCGTCCGCCGAACCTGCAGCAACTGCGCCGGCAGAATCTTCATCCGAGGGCAGCGCACTCGACGATGCTCTCGAGTTCGATCCAGAAACCGGCACCTTCCGCCCGAAGAAATAATCTGCACATGACGTTCCGCCTGCTGCCCGAATGGACGCCGCAGAGCGGCGTCATGCTCACGTGGCCTGCTGCCCATACCGATTGGGCAGCAATCCTTACCGAGGCCGACGCCTGCTACGCCGGCATTGCTTGCGCCATTGCGCGTAGGCAAATCTGCGTTATCACCTGCGTTGACGCCGCGCATCGCAAACACATTCTGGAGTTGCTGCGGCAACGTGGTGCGCGTGAAGACAATCTGCGCTTCATGTTCGCGTCGTATGACGACACGTGGGTGCGTGACTACGGCCCCATCACCCTTGCGGATCACAACGGCAAATTGTTATTGCGTGATTTTGGTTTCAACGGCTGGGGCAACAAGTTTGACGCACAGCGTGACGACGCCGTCAGTCGTCATCTCGCCCAACAAGGCCTTTTTAACGCGCCCTTGGAAACCACCTCACTGATTCTGGAAGGCGGCAGCATCGAAACCGATGGCCGAGGCACATTGTTGACGACCAGCGCCTGCCTGCTCTCCCCCGAACGCAATCCGCAATTTGATCGCGCCGGTTGCGAACGAGAAATCAATCGCTTACTCGGGCTGAATCGCGTGCTGTGGCTTGAGCACGGTCATCTCGCTGGCGATGACACCGACAGTCACATCGACACGCTGGCTCGCTTTTGCGATGAGCGCACGATTTGCTACGTCGCCTGCGACGATCAAAACGATGAACATTACGATGACCTTGCCGCCATGCAGGAAGAACTGCGCGCATTGCGCGATGCTGACGGCAAACCTTACCGGCTGGTGGCGCTGCCTTGGCCTGCAGGCCATTACGCGCCGGATGGCCATCGACTACCGGCCAGCTATGCCAATTTCCTGATCATCAATGGCGCGGTCTTGGCGCCCACTTACCGCGACAATGCTGATCCAGAAATGCTGAAAATTCTTGCCACTTGTTTTCCTAACCACGAAATCATTGGCATCGATTGTCTGCCACTGATTCGTCAGCACGGCAGTCTGCATTGCGCCACCATGCAATTACCTGCAGGCATTCTGTGATCGTCATCGGCCATCGAGGTGCTCGCGGCGAAGCGCCGGAAAATACGCTGGCCGCGTTCCGCCATGCCATCACGGCTGGTGTGCGGCATTTCGAGCTGGATGTGCGACTGTCGTGGGATGAACGCCCGGTGGTGATACACGACGCCACGGTCGATCGAACCACCGGTGAAGTCGGTGCCGTCGCGGAATTACCGGCGTCGCAATTGGCCGCAATGGATGCCCGTCAAAATACGCCCGGCTGGCTACAGCCCGCCGGCATTCCCACGCTAGAAGAAGTGCTGGTCGCGGGCGCGGAAATCGAAAGCTGGCAACTGGAAATCAAAAGCGATACGCCCGCGCGCATCAAAACGCTGATTACTCAGATGGCGGAATTGTTAACGCAATTGAAGTTGTCGGATCGCGTCGTACTCACGTCACTAGACCCTAGCGTAACCGCTATGGCTCAGCGCGTTGCGCCACAGCTACGTCGAGCTTATGTGGCGGAACATTCTGATCCAGAACCGGTGAAAACAGCACTGGACTGCGGCAGTGCGTTGCTGGTTTGCAACTGGAAGTTGGCTGATGACAACCTACTTGCGCGTGCACGCGCAGCCGGCCTGCCCATTTCGGTATGGACCGTCAATGATTTGTCGGTGGCTGAACGCATGGCCAATCTCGGCGTGGATAGTCTGATCACTGATTTTCCCACCGCCATGCTGGCCCACTTTGCTATGCGGAAGCAGCTCAGCCGCTGAAACGGATTAGCGCACTTTCAGCACTTTCTGTTGGCCCGTCGTGGTTCCCACCGGGAAACCCAGAAATTCGACGATTTCTTCGCGCCGAGCCATCGCGTCGACATAACCGAGCGCCATCAACTCGCGGCAAAAACCTTGCTCGAATAGCAGATAACTTACAGCCGTTCCGCCGCCACGCTTAAGTGCGCCGGAGCCCGATAACAGCGCTCGAATGTTACGCGGCAACTCATTCACGTGTTTTGCGGCAATTTCATCGAGCGGCTGGCTCGGCCAAATTTTTAAGAGCGCCACTTCCCGCAATTCCATTTGGTGCTGCCGTTGAACATCTTCGGGGATCAGTCGTAAGGTGCGGTTGATTCGCTCCAGTCGCTCGACATCACCCTCAAAGGCATCGATAAATGCACTATTCATGACATGGCCAATGATTTGTGCGGCACTGGGATAGACATCCGAAGGCAGCCGGCGAGGCGACACTGCCGCATTACCACTGACACCAATCACCAAGATACGGTTCGCGCCCATATGCAGGGCTGGACTTAACGGCGCCAACTGACGAATTGCGCCATCTCCAAAATATTCGCGATTTACTTTTTGCGCCGGAAAAAGTAACGGCAATGCGCTGGACGCCAACAAGTGCTCTCGCCGCAATTCGGTGAGAACCCCAACGCGACGCACTCGCCGCCAAGGCGTCACGCTTGGCGCTGCCTGATAGAAACAGACTGACTCCCCGCTGGAATATCCGGCAGCAGTAATACCCAGCGCGTATAAATTTCCCGCTTCGATTTGCCGGCTAATTTTCTTAAAGTTAATGACTTCGTCGATCAAGCGCCCCAGCGGAGCGCTGTCCAGCAAGGAATACGCCAAATAAGATTCGCCATGACGCACGGTCGCCCATAGCCAACGAAAAATCAGCCCAATAAAAGACGACCAATCTGTCCGATAAATTTTATCGGCGGTCAGATTGCCCCAAATGCGCTCTAAGCCACGAACGCCCGTCCGAAAATGCCCGGCTTGCGCAGCCAACGCCGTTGCATTGATAGCGCCAGCGGAGGTGCCGCTGATGATGTCGAAGGGGCTGCGCGCATCACGCGGAGCCAACTCGGCAATCGCCATGAGCACACCGACCTGATAGGCCGCACGCGCACCACCGCCAGAAAGCACCAGCCCGGTACGACGCGGCTCATTTGCCGTGGGTGATGAATTATTTTCCGGCTGTGCACTATCCCCGCCCATGATGCCCACCGGCTCCTCAATGCTGGCGTGGCTCGTACTGAACCACACGACTCGAATCAGACCTCCGATTCAATGCCGCGTTCGCTTCGGCATCACATTTGACCGGATCACCGCCGCAGATTTCGCATGAGCCATCGGTCAGCGCCGACATGCCACCGCAGGAACCTTTGACGGGCCCGCGTCCCGCCATTAAGCCCAACGCCAAAGCCGCAAAGACCAGTAAGAACAAGACGAACGTCAGCAGAAAAGTGCTCATTGAACCTGCCCTCCAAAACGGCGCCGATTGCAAAAAACCACTTATTCACCGGCCAAGTAGGAACGGAACGCCTCATTGTAGCGCTCGTGAAATCCACCGTCGGCCGTACGCTCCACCATGAAGACCGGTAGTCGGCGCGTTTCAGCCCACGCCATGCCGCGATCCGGTCCCATCACCATCAACACCGTCGCGTAACCGTCGGCAGAGAGACCATCGGGAGCGATCACCGACACTAACGCCAACGCGTTGTCTGCTGGTCGGCCCGTCACCGGGTCCAAGGTGTGCGAATAGCGGCGCCCTGCCACCGTAAAGTAATCGCGGTAATCACCGGACGTGGCGAGACCACCCGCATGCATAACGACGACCTGCTCAATATCACCACGCGCTTGGATCGGTCGTTCAATGCCGACATGCCAACCACTGCCATCCGGGCGCTCGCCTTCGGCGCGCATCTCGCCTCCTACCTCCACCAGATGATTCGGTAAATCGTGCGCATCCAACCACGCTGAAAGCACGTCAGCGGCATAGCCCGGCGCGATGGCGTCAACATCGACACTGACATCGGCCGTGCGACGCACTTGTTTGCCATCGGCGGAAATTTCGATACGGTCGGCACCCATGTGTGCACGCGCGGCAGCAATTTCTGCGTCCGTCGGCAAGGTGTTGCGTGGTTCTGCAGCACCAAAACCCCACAACAACACCAACGGCCGCACGGTCATATCGAACGCACCGTGACTATCGAGGTTGAGCTGCCGACCAAATCGCAGCACCACCGCAAGATGTTTCGGTAATGCGACCCACTGCCCGACCGGTGCGTTATTCAATTGCATCAGCGCGCTGTCATTACGATAACCGCTCAGTTGCTGATTCAGTTCTGCCAACAACATTTCTAGTTGTGATTGCAACGCAATCATGTCGAGATCAGGCGCAGCCGCTACGCGCAAACTCCAGGTCGAACCCATGGTCAAGCCATTGATGGCATGCATGACCGGCATGTGCTGCTGTCGATACCAACCCGCTGCCAACAAACCCAGCACGAGTACGGCGGCAAGCACAGCCGTCCAGACGCGAAAAGGACCGGTTCCCCGGCCCCTTTCTTCTTCCTGCTTCCGCATGTTTTCGCGCGTCATGACTCAGCCGCCAAAATCGTCGAGGAAAATACTACTGCGCTCTACACCTAGGTCCGTGAGCATCTTGATCACCGACGCATTCATCATCGGCGGGCCACACATGTAGTACTCGGCATCCTCCGGTGCGTCATGATTTTTGAGGTGATTTTCAAAAACGACGTTGTGAATGAAGCCGGTGTAACCCGTCCAGTTATCTTCTGGCTGCGGCTCGGAAAGTGCTAAATGCCAAGTAAAGTTCGGAAACTCTTTGGCCAGTTGATCGTATTCCTCGGTGTAAAACGCTTCCCGCAGCGACCGCGCGCCATACCAGAACGTAATTTTCCGGTCACTTTTTAGTCGCTTCAGCTGATCAAAAATATGTGAGCGCATGGGCGCCATGCCGGCGCCACCGCCGATGAATACCATTTCGTTTTGCGTGTCCTTCGCAAAAAATTCGCCGAAAGGACCATACACCGTCACCTTGTCACCCGGCTTTAGACTGAATACCCAACTGGACATATGCCCCGGTGGCAAACCGGTCGTGCGCGGCGGCGGTGTCGCAATACGAATATTGAATTTGAGAATGCCGTATTCCTCGGGGTAATTCGCCATGGAATACGCACGCACCACCTGCTCAGTGGTCTTTGAATGCATCTTAAAGAAACCAAACTTTTCCCAATCGCCACGATATTCAGCGCCGATATCAAAATCACTGAATTTCACATCATGCGGCGGGCATTCCAACTGCACAAAGCCACCCGCACGGAAATTCACCACTTCACCCGCCGGCAGTTTTAGCACCAACTCTTTGATAAACGTGGCGACGTTATCGTTGGAAACCACCTCACACTCCCAGCGTTTCACGCCAAGAAACTCGTGCGGCACTTCCAGCTTCATGTCCTGTTTGACTGCGACCTGGCAACCCAAACGCCAGTGATCACGCACTTGCCGCTTATTGAGATGATTCAGCTCCGTCGGCAGCACCTCACCACCACCCGAAAGCACCTGCACCTTGCATTGACCGCAGGAACCGCCGCCGCCGCAGGCTGATGACAAGAAAATGCCTTTGTCCGCCAACGTGAACAACAACTTGCCTCCGGCCGCACAATCAATGCTCTTCTCGGGATCGCCATTGATGTCGATATGAATGTCGCCAGAACTGACTAGCTTCGCGCGCGCAAATAAAATGATCGCCACCAGCGACAGCACAATCGCCGTGAACATAGCCACGCCAATATAGATGGTGCTCATTGCACTCATGCCAGCCACTCCTTCACAACTGCACGCCAGCAAATGACATGAAACCCAGCGACATCAAACCAACGACCATGAACGTGATGCCCAAGCCCTGAAGACCTGCCGGAATATCGCTGTATTTCAATTTCTCACGAACACCCGCCAACAGAATGATTGCCAGCGCCCAACTGGCACCCGATGCCACGCCGTATACGGCGCTTTCAGGCAAGTTGTAATCACGCTGCTGCATGAACAATGAGCCCGCCATGATCACGCAGTTCACTGTAATCAGTGGCAGAAAAATACCCAACGCGTGATAGAGCGGTGGGAAATATTTATCCAGAACCATCTCTAAAATCTGCACGATGGCAGCGATCACGCCAATGAACGTCAAGAACGACAAAAAGGTAAGGTCCGTATCGCCCAGCCCCGCCCACGACAGCGCACCTGGCGCTAATAGGTTATGCAGAATGAAATTGTTGGCTGGCACCGTAATTGCCTGCACAACGATAACCGCTACGCCAAGACCAAGCGCCGTTTCCATTTTCTTCGACAGCACGATGAACGAACACATGCCGAGGAAAAATGCCAAGGCCATGTTTTCGACGAACAGGGCCCGTAAAAATAAACTCAGGTAATGTTCCATGCGCTAGCCCTCAGTGCACCACAATCGCTTTCGATTGCGGCGACATGACGTAGTCGGGTTTCTCCTGCTGATCTTTCTTCCAACTGCGTAGCGCCCAGATAAAAAGCCCGATCAAAAAGAAGGCTGAAGGTGGGAGCAACAACAGACCGTTCGGCTCATACCAACCGCCATCGCGAGCCAGCGGCAGAATCTCGTAACCCAGCAATTTTCCAGCGCCCAGCAATTCACGCACAAACGCCAGCGCAATCAGCAACGCGCTGTAACCCAGTCCATTGCCGATGCCATCCAGGAAACTGATGCCCGGCGGATTTTTCATCGCAAAGGCCTCAGCACGACCCATCACGATGCAATTGGTGATGATCAACCCCACAAAGACCGAAAGCTGCTTACTGATGTCATAGGCGACGGCCTTGAGCACCTGATCTACGACGATCACCAACGATGAAATGATCACCATCTGAACGATCATGCGAATGCTGCTGGGCGTTACATTACGAACCATCGAGACGAACAAGTTCGAGAAGCCCGTGACCAGCGTCAAGCTGATCGACATGGCAATCGCGGTTTCCAACTTTCCCGTCACCGCTAGCGCCGAGCAGATGCCCAGCACCTGCAACATGATCGGGTTGTTTTTGAAAATCGGATCCCAAAGAACCGATTTTGCCGTCTGCGTTTCCGCCATGTCAGGCACCTCCCCGCTTCAAGTTTTTCAGGAATGGGCCAAAACCGTGCTCGCCCAACCAGTAATGCACCAAGTGATCTACGCCATTGCTGGTCAACGTGGCGCCTGCGAGGCCATCGACCATATGTGTGCGCTCAAATTCATTGGCCGGATCCACGCCGCCTTTTTTCAGGCCGGCGACGACTTTTCCATCATCGTCGTAGATTTTCTTACCCGGCCATTGCGCTTTCCATTTTGGATTATCGATTTCACCGCCCAAACCGGGGGTTTCGGCATGCTCGGTGAACGTCAGACCAACTACCGTATCGAGATCACTGCTCAACACCAGATAACCATACATCGTCGACCACAAACCG
Source organism: uncultured Pseudomonadales bacterium (assembly GCA_964574995.1). Taxonomy (GTDB): domain Bacteria; phylum Pseudomonadota; class Gammaproteobacteria; order Pseudomonadales; family JADFDG01; genus JADFDG01. The sequence continues at coordinate 129,427 of CAZNPF010000002.1, forward strand.
TAACCTGAAACCGGCAGCACGATTTTTTCAAGCTGGCCGGTTTCGCTCTTGATCAGATACACCTTGGCATAAAACGATTTGCGTTTAATCGCAGCAATATCTTCTGCCGGTGGAATCGCCGTGGATTGCTTCGGATCTTTAGTGGCCGCACGTTGATCCCAAGCATCAAGATTCGTAATGCCCACAGAAACCGGATCAATAAATTGTGCATTACGCAAATCCACTAGTTTCACTTCAATGCGCTGCGCAAAGACGGCCGCCACATCCACACCCGGTTGATACAGGCCGGCAGAAGCAAGAATGTTGGTCTGCACATCCAACTTGCGGTTGATTTCTTGCGCCGGACGCAGCAACACCACGGCGCTGGCGACCAAAACCGCACAGACGAGACAAACCAGCAGCGCAACCGTAAAAACGCGTGCAACTGATTCGTGTTTTTCAGCCGCCATGTTTCTGCTCCTGCGTTGTCGCCACGCCGTTCACAGCGGTCGCTGTTGCTTGCGCCGGCCTCACCGCCTGCCGCGCCAAACGCCGTTTGATGTTGGCCTCCATCACAAAGTAATCGATGGTGGGTGCCACCAAATTGCCAAACAAAATGGCCAACATCATGCCTTCTGGATATGCCGGGTTGATCACCCGAATCATCACCACCATGAAGCCAATCAGAGCGCCGAAAATCCATTTGCCGGTATCGGTCATGGCCGCCGATACCGGATCGGTGGCCATGAAAACCAAACCGAACGCAAAACCGCCCAGCGTTAAATGCCAGTACCACGGCAAGGCAAACATCGGATTGCTGCTGCTACCCACCGCGTTAAACAACAGCGAGGTCGCGATCATTCCGAGCAAAACGCCGAGCATGATTCGCCATGAAGCAACGCGCGTGAGCAACAGAAAAAAAGCGCCAATGGCGATCGCCAGCGTCGATGTCTCGCCGACGGAACCCGCGATGCCTCCAAAGAAGGTGTCCATCCACGTGATGCCATGCTGTTGCAAGGCCACCACGCTACCCGTGACAGGATCTGCTGCCTTGGCAATGGAGAGCGCTGTGGCACCGGTGAAATTATCCACGGCCACCCACACGGTATCGCCTGACATATACGCCGGGTAGGCAAAGAATAGAAATGCACGTCCAACCAACGCCGGGTTCAGAAAGTTCTTGCCAGTACCGCCAAAAATTTCCTTGCCGATCACCACGCCAAAACTGATGCCGAGGAACACCAGCCACAACGGCGTCGTCGGCGGCACGATCAGCGAAAACAAAATACCGGTAACGAAAAAGCCTTCATTTACTTCATGGCCACGCTTCCACGCAAACAGGAATTCCCAAACAAAGCCACCCAGATAGGTGACGATCATGATCGGTAAGAAATACACCAGCCCGTGCAGGAAATTGGCCGCGAAGTTTTGCGGGTCGAACCCGGTCAGTGCGGCGACGATATCCGCACGCCAACCGGGAATAGCCTCATGCCCGCCCATAGCAATGATGCTGTTGGCCTGAAAACCGACGTTCCAGATGCCGAATAACATGGCCGGCCAAGCACAAAACCAGACCGTCATCATGATCCGCTTGAGATCCACCGCATCGCGCACATGTGCGCCGGTGTGCGTCACATCAGGCGGGCTGTAGAGCATGGTGTCGAACATTTCATAGAGCGTGTGAAAACGCTCGTACTTACCGCCCTTCAGAAAATGCGGGGCGATTTTTTCGTCGATGTACTGCCGCAAGCTCATGCTCAGCCCTCGATCTCGATACGGTTAAGCACGTCACGCAAAATCGGACCGTACTCGTACTTGCCGGGACACACGTAAGTGCATAACGCGAGATCTTCCTCGCTCAATTCCAATGCCCCCAGCGCCACCGCACGATCGGTATCACCAGCCACCAGATAGCGCAGCAACCACGTCGGTAAGATATCCAGCGGCATCACTTGTTCGTAAGTGCCGATAGGCACCATCGCTCGCGCGCTGCCGTTGGTGGTGGTGGAAAATGGAAAACGCATCGCACCACGAATTTTTCCCAACACTAAATTACTGGCACTGTGCATATCCCAACCCGGACGCACATACCGGAATAACACGCGCTCGCGGCCTTCGCGTAACACCGTCATCTGCAGCGCATAACGGCCGAGGTAATCCGCATGACCGGTACAAATCGCGCCATGCAGCGCTGACCCGGAAATCACACGGTTGTCACCGTCGATCAGTTCTCCGCGCACCAGATCAGAAGCACACGCGCCCAGCACCGTGCGCAACAAGCGCGGTTTTTTGACCTGTGGACCTGCCAGTGCAATAACGCGTGTGGTATCGAGTTTGCCGGTGAGAAACAACTCCCCGATCGCAATGGCATCCTGATAATTCACATGCCAAACCGTTTTTTTCGGGCCGACCGGATCCAGAAAATGAATGTGCGTACCAACCAAGCCCGACGGATGCGGGCCCGCAAACACGCTCTCGACCACGCGCGACATGCCGCTGACGTCATGCTGGCGCGCACCCTGTCGACGACACACATACACCGTGCCGTCCGTGAGCCGCGTCAGCACATGAATGCCGGCCTGAAAAGTTTTCTCACGACCCGCCAACACGACGTCTGGGTCCGCCGCCAGTGGATTCGTGTCCATCACGTTGACGAAAATTGAATGCGGTACCGTGCCCGGCACCGGCACTTTGTCGTAAGGCCGTGTGCGTAATGCCGTCCACAAACCTGAGTCCAACAGTGCGGTTTGCACTTCATCCCGTGGTAGTGCGGACAAGGTATGCGCCGGGAAAACCCGGAACGCCACCGCGTCATCGCCGTCGACCGCAATTTCCAGCGAAATAAACACACGTTTATCGCCACGATTAATCGCCAGCACCGTGCCCGCAGCCGGCGCGGTGTATTTCACCGCTTCATTTTTTTTGTCCGTGAACAGCACTTGCCCGCGTTTTACGCGGTCGCCCTCACGCACTTGCAGCGTCGGTTTCATGCCGGGGTAGTCGGCCGCGATCAACGCCACTTTGCTAGGCCGCAGCGCCTCGTCAACACGCTGCTCTGGCGCGCCAGCCAGCGGCAGGTCGAGTCCCCGCTTGAGTTCGATCATGCAGACTCCCGGAAATCGCAGGGCAGGCTTCGCATACGTGAAGCCGACCAAAGAAAAGGCCCCGCAACCAGCAGGATGCGGGGCCTCAAGATTACTGGGGGTCAGCCGAGTGGTCGACCCCTACACACCGAGATACGAATATCTTCGGCGCTCAACCCACCGGGAATTGCGGGTATTCGACGCCGCTGATGTGCTGCACTACGCGCACCACCTGACAGCTGTAGCCGAACTCGTTGTCGTACCACACGTAGAGCACCACGTGCTTGCCGTCGACGATGGTGGCCTCGGCATCGATTACGCAGGCATGGCGCGAGCCCACGAAATCGCTGGAGACAGCATCCGGCGAGCTGATGAAGTCGATCTGACGCTGCAACGATGAATGCAGCGACACATCGCGCAGATGCTCGGTGAGCTCTTCACGTGTGGTTTCTTTTTTCAACGTCAGATTCAGAATGGCCATCGACACGTTAGGTGTCGGCACCCGGATCGAGTTGCCGGTGATTTTGCCTTTGAGCTCTGGCAACGCCTTAGCAACCGCAGACGCCGCACCCGTTTCGGTGATCACCATGTTCAGCGGCGCAGCGCGGCCACGGCGATTGCCCTTGTGGTAGTTGTCGAGCAGATTCTGGTCGTTGGTGTACGAGTGCACCGTTTCGACGTGACCGTGCTCCAAGCCGAACTTGTCGTTGATCGCCTTCAACGGCGGCACGATGGCATTGGTGGTGCAACTGGCGCAGGAAATCACGGTGTCGCTGTCAGCCAGCGTGCCGTGGTTAACGCCGTGCACGATGTTCTTCACCTCGCCTTTACCCGGCGCGGTGAGGATGACTTTCGCCACGCCCGGACGCAGGTGTTTGGACAGGCCTTCTTTGTCGCGCCACTTGCCGGTGTTGTCGATCAAGATGGCGTTGTTGATGCCGTACTGCGTGTAATCGACCGTGGTCGGGTCGTTGGAATAAATGATCTTGATCGCATTGCCATTGGCGATGATGGTTTCGCCAGCTTCGTCGACCGAAATGGTGCCGTTGAACGGGCCGTGTACGGAGTCGCGACGCAAGAGCGAGGCACGCTTGGACAGATCGTTGTCGCCGCCTTTGCGAATGACCACCGCGCGCAAACGCAGACCGTTGCCAGAACCCGTTTTTTCAATCAGCAAACGCGCCAGCAAGCGACCAATACGGCCAAAACCGTAGAGCACCACATCGCGCGGACCATTGGTTTTGATCTTGTTGCCGCCGATGGCGCCGGCCAGCGTTTTCTTGACGTATTCCTCGACCGACAGGCCGAGGTTGTCCTTGCCGAATTCGACCGCCATCTTGCCGATGTCGATGCGCGACGGACCCAGATCCAGTTTCATCAGCGCTTGCAGGAACGGCAGCGTGTCGACCACCGACAACTCCGCTTTCTCAATCTGCCGCACGAAACGGTGCGTTTTGAGAAGAGTGATGACCGATTTGTTCACCAGCGAACGGCTGTAAACCTGCACGGTGACATCGCGCTGGCGGTACAGCTGGCCAATCATCGGGATCATCGCCTCAGCGATTTCTTCACGGTTTTTCCAGCGGCTGAAATGGTCGTCGGCCTGGCTCACGGCGGGCGTCCTCGAAGTCGAGATTCAGGAAGGGGAGCCGGGGGTTGCCCGGCGCGCGCATTCTAGGGGGCCAAGCCACGGATGGCCACCAAAGCGATGGAGGCATTCACGGGATTTATGGCGGCCTGTCAGCTCCGGCCGCCCGTCGCTCATGCCTACCAAACCCGCCCTCGCCACGCATAATCCGCGCGCCCTGCCCGTCATGCTCAGGAATGCCCCCGGATGGCCCGCCCCACCCCCACGAAGGGAATGACCGCTGCCTCGCTGGCCGCCTTGGTCCCCACCATCGATGACCGCCGTGCCGTGGCCATTCGTCGACAAGTCGAAGAACGCCCTTTGCGCCTCGCCATCCCCGCCGACCTACAGCCGGCCTACCACGCGTGGCGGTTGCGCGACCTGCCGGTTTACATCCGGGTCAACTCACTGCCGCTGGTAGCACTGGTTCTGCTGCTGACGCTCTTGAGCACCCGGTTTTTTGGCGACGCACTTTCAGGCCGCGATATCGGCATCTGGACTGCCGGTTCGTTGCTCACCTGCTCACTGATCATCATCGGCGTCTTACTCGCGCAGTTTGCAGCTGTACAGCGATATTTCGATGCGTTGGTCATGGTGGCCAGCACACTGCTGATCGCCAAATACGTGGCCATGCCGCAGTTACTGCAACACCCACAGGCGATTGCTGCCGAAAGTCATTTCTGCACACTGGCACTGATCGTCGCCATTCTGGCGGTACGACAAACCGTGCGGCACTCGCTCATCACGTGCTTCGCGGCTGCCGCATTGGGCCTGGCCGTTGCCAATCAATGGGCACCTAGCGGCATCGACTGGCGCAGCCTCGCGTACTACTTCTTTGCGCCAGCCTGCGTGTGTTTGTTCATCGGCTGGATGTTCGAAGAACAAGAAAAAACGGGCTTCCTGCAAGCCCTGCTCATTCTGCGTGCCACGCAGGAAAAAGAAGCGCTCAACCAAACATTGTCGCGACTCGCGCATCAGGATTCTTTGTCAGGCCTTGCTAATCGTCGCGAGTTTGATCGCCGTCTCGCCAGTGAGTGGGATCGACTCAAACGCGACCAGAAACCGCTGGCCGCTTTGTTCATCGATATTGATCACTTCAAAGCCTACAACGACCAGTATGGCCATGCGGCTGGCGATGACGCACTCGTTGCCGTGGGGCAAACCATTCGCAATGCACTCATGCGTCCCGCTGATCTTGCTGCACGCTATGGCGGTGAAGAATTTGTCGTGCTGCTGCCCGAAACAGATTCCAGCGGTGCCAGCGATGTGGCTCAACGCATCATGGCCGCCGTCAATAACCTCGCGATTCCACACACGGGCTCAACGACAGCTCGGCATGTCACCGTCAGCATCGGCATTGCTACCGCACTGCCGTCAACACTCGATAATTCTATGGCGTTACTCACTTTGGCCGACGGCGCGCTCTACGCCGCCAAACAGAACGGGCGCTGGCAAGTGCAAGTGGCGCAAGAAACGGCTGCCTAAACTACGCAGCCACGCAGCCACGCAGCCACGCAGCCACGCAGCCACACAGTGACGTCAACGTAGTGACGTCAGCGCATCAAACGACGGCGCATAAATTTTTGGTCAGATCTTTCTCACCTGCACAGGCACACCCGTCATGTGGGCCTGATTGCTCAGTTTTTCATAACTGCCCGGCCCGGTCGGCAATAGCGCATTCGCGTTAACACCGGGATAGCGCTGCGCGACGCGTAAGCCCGGCGTACGATCCTGCCCCCAACCGTGCGTCATCGCCACCACACCCTCTCGTAAAGAGTCATCAATGCGTACACGGGCGACGACTTCTCCATTTATATTGCTGACACACACAGCTTCTCCGTCGCCCAAGCCCAGCCGCTGCGCATCATGAGCCGAGATGTGTAACGGATTATCCTGATGTTCTCCACGCTTGAGCTTCTCAACGTTGTGGTACCAACTGTTCTGCATGTAATTCGTGCGCAAATTAATGAGCCGAAGAACCCCCGATGGCTCCGCCTGCATTTCAGCGAAAATAGCCGCAGCGCGCACCAACGCTTCCTTGAAAACCAATGGACAGCAATCTACCCGACCGCTGTCCGTTTGCAGCCAATCACTGTAGAAACGCCCCGGCTCCATCTCCGGCAATACCACCGTATTTTGGGGCGCCGCTTTTAATTTCTCGATGGAAAGATCGCTGTACGCCAGCATCTTGTCCAGCCGCGAAAATACCTCGGGATTTTCACCTTTATCGAATACCGAGCGATAACCCATGGCTTGTTCAAGCTTGCCCAAAATCCACCACTCTTCTTTGCGCTCACCGAAAGCAGGAACTACCGCTTCGGTGTACTGCACGTGTGGCTGATGCTGCATGCCAAGGCCGCAAATATTGAGATCACGCCGCTCCAGCATGTCGGTGCAAGGCAAGAGCCAATCCGCGTATTCACCCGTCGCGCTACGGAACATATCCAGCACTACCAGCAATTCCAGATCCGCAAAGGCATCACGTAACGCATCGCCGCCGCCCATCGAAAGCACGGGATTGCCCGCAATGACCACCAGCGCTTTCACCGGACTTTTCTGTGAGCGAATCATGTCTGGCAATAAATTGCCCGGCAGCGCGCCACGAATGACGCGCCACTCGCCAAACTCGCCAGGAAAGAACACGTGATCGAGATTGATCTTTCCTGCTTTGGCCGCAGGATAAAACCCCAACGAATACAAATTACCGCCGCGCTTATCGAGATTGCCCGTCACGAAGACCAGCATGTGTAGCAACCAATAGCACAACGTGCCTTGACGCCCCATATTGACGCCGGTGCTCATGTGTACGCAGGCTGATTCTGCTGAGCCAAATCCGTGCGCAATCTCGCGAATCTGCGCGGGCGTTAAACCGACCACCGCAGACACTGCATCGGCGGTGTACGGGGCGATAAATGCTCGTAATTCTTCTACGTGATCGCCGTGTTCGCGCAACACCGATTCTTTCCACAGCCCTGCCAGTTCCATCTCACGCAACAGAGCGGCCATCAAGTAAAGATCGGTATCCGGCTTGACGGGCAAATGATCGCCGGTTGCCGGCGAAACGGATTCGATACGACGCGGATTGACGAACCACACCGTCGCACCATTTTTCTTGGCCTGTCGAAACTTCTCCATGGGATTTGGAATCGACACAAAACTCATATGCGAGACTTTGGGATTCTCACCAAAAATGAGGGCGTATTGCGTGTGCTCCAAGTCTGGGAGTGGATGCAAGGTGCTGGTTCCAAAAATTGCCTCGCTACCGGCAAATTTATTGGAACAATCTTGTGTGCCTGACGTAAAAATCCGGCGGCAGCCCATCTGTAGAAAAAACGAAGTGAGCGCTTGGGTTCCCAGCGCATTGAATGCGGTCGGGTTGCCGACGTAACCAGCAACCGCGTCGCTGCCGTATTTCTGCTGAATATCTTTCAACGCCGCCGCCACACCGACGATGGCCTCATCCCAACTCGTCTCTTCGAACTGCGCTGGCTCGAATGACGCCGATGCACGCCGCGCATGGAGACGACGCAGAGGACGATTCAATCTATCGGGGTCCTGATGGATCGCCGTAAATTCCACGCCTTTGTGACAGGCAAAACCTCGTGAAACCGGGTTGTCATTGTCCGGCCTCAGTCGAATGAGACGATCATTTTCGACTTCTGCCACCAGCCCACAGGAAGGCTCGCAGACTCGACAAAACGTGGGGACGATTCTTTTCATGGCGATTTTCCGGCGTCACGCGACCAAGCCCGCACTGTGCCCGCCCCGATCACCGTCGTAAATGACCCGCGCGTAGAAGCCGACGGAGCAAACGGCCCAGCTCGCAACCACACCACGGTTGCCGCATTTCTGGCGCCTCGCACGTCACATAAACGCAACATCCCGCCCCCGCTTGGCAGCGGCCGCCCTCCGCCACACAATCCCAGCCTCGCGTTGCCCGTCATTCATTCCATTCGACCCCGGAGATCCTGCCCCATGGCCTTCACCATCCGTGACGCTTCCGTGCCTCTGTTCAAACGTGGCCTGAAGAACCTCGATGCCATTCTTGTCAAAACGGAAAAACATGCCGCCGAGAAAGGCATCAACGTACAAACGCTACTGGATGCCAAATTGGCTCCGGATATGTTTGATCTGAAGCGGCAAGTGCAATTGGCGTGCGATCACGCCAAAGGGGGTGCTGGCAGGCTGGCGGGCGTCGAACTACCGAAGCATCCAGATACCGAAACAACGATCGCTGAACTGCGCGCCCGCATTGCCAGCACACTTGAATTCATCAACAGCATCGATGCCGCCAAATACGAAGGCGGTGAAGACCGCGACATCACGCTCAAATTTCCTTGGGCCACCTATGAGTTCAAGGGCGCAAAATTTCTAACCTATTGGGCATTGCCAAATTTCTATTTCCACCTCACCACGACTTACGACATTTTGCGCGGCAACGATGTCCCGCTCGGCAAAGCGGATTTCCTCGGTCAGTAATTGCGTAAAAATCGCCTCTGACGTCTGACGCTCAGTTCACCGGCGTCAGAGGTGTCAAGCCCAGTAATTCACAACTGCGCACATAAAGACGCTCTTGCTCATCTTGATTACGTGCCAACGAACTTTGAAATGCTGGGGTTTGAATACTGAAATATTGGCCCGTGGTATGACGATGCTGCGGTGATAACGCAAGATCGGCAGCCATCGTCGCTGCCGGCTGAGGGCCGATCAGAAACGGTTTCAATACGGCATGTTGCCAACGTGGCAACTCGTCATAAATCGATGACGCAACGCCGCCCGGATGCATGGCATTACTGGTAATACCTGCCAATCGGCGTGACAACGCATGACTGAACATCAGGTTGCCCAGTTTGGATTGGGCGTAAGCGCGCACCCCAATATAAGGTCGACGGCCCCGAAATGTTGCTTCATTCATGCTGCCCAGCGCATGCATCATCGACGCCATATGCACGATGCGCGCATCTTCACTGGCTTGCAGTGGCGATAACAACAAATGTGTCAGTAAGAATGGGCCCAAATAATTGGCACCAAACTGAAATTCGTACCCTTCAGCCGTAAATTGCTGCTGCTCGGGAAACGCGCCCGCATTATTGACCAGCACATCCAAGCGCTCATGCTGCGCACGGAATGCAGAAGAAAAAGCACGGATTTTCCCAATCGCCGCTAGGTCTAGCGTATACAACTCCACGATAAGACTTGGATTCCTCGCAAGTATCGCCGTGCGCGCTGTTTCCATTTTTTGTTGATTACGGCTCGCAAGGCACAACGAGCTACCTGATGGCAAACGCGATGCCATCTCTTGAGCAATCGCCAGCCCAATGCCGGAATTACCGCCCGTAATCAAAACCGTTTTTTTCATGATCGCCTTCTCCCTTTGCGTTGTATCGCCTTCATCCCTAACAACACGGTGATCATCCATTACGCCGCTCAACGTGCGTAGTGCTGTTCCAAATAATCGAGGATCGCGGCTGACTCAAAAAGCCCGGCACCCGTATTGGGATCTTCGAGATAAGGAACTTGCACTCGGCCATGCCGCTTCCAGAAAGCATGACGCTTTCCACCTTCACGCGGCACATAAGGATTGGGCACGATGCGGCGAACAGCCGGACCGGCTTCTTTCCAGTGCTCTTTACCCAAGTTGTGCAGCATGTAAGGGATTTCTAATTCACACAATCTTTCGCGGACCAAACGCGAGTAAGGGCTGCTTTCGAAGCTCCACAGGTGCAGCAATTGTGTGGGCGACGATGACGGGTGAACACGGAGGCCTCGACGCAAGCGCGCCACGCTGGCCAATGTCGAAAACGTCGGCGTCAGTGCCGAGGCGCGATACGATGACGGCACGTTCATGTTTCCGTACTGGCGAAACAAATACGCCACGATATCGCGTGATTCATAAAGCACAGTGTCGGTATTAGCATCCAGCAGTAACGGAAATTGTTGCTTGCCTCCCAGCCGCTCGGCTTCGTTGCGAAAACGCGCGCCACCTTCCGGGCAAGGGCGGATTTCCACATCCAGATGCAGTGCCGTCAATGCTTCGCGGACCAATCGACAAAAAGGGCAACCCTCCTTGTCATACAACACGATCGGTTTCGCCGGCTGCACCGCCGCGCGTACCACCAAACTGCCACGCCAAGACGCCAGCGAGGATGCGAGAACAGAGCTGGCAACGGCACCTTGATGCAGAATCGGGTTGGTCATGACGGCAGGACACTCCAGCGACAGATTCATAGGGGCAATCGAGCCATTGATCCTACCGCGTGACGCTCCAATACTGACACCCGTCCGCGCGGTCTGGCCGACGAATCGAGCCCGATCGCACCGAGCAGCCATCACTCTTTGTTCAGTTTTCGTCCTCTCAGCCGGAATTCCTTGCATGACCAGCCTTGCCGCCCACGCGTTCCGACTTGCAACACGCGCCGTCATCAAACGCCATACCGTTACCACTCCGGATTCGCTCGTCGCTCACTTGCGTCGAACGCTGAATAACCCGCCACCGCTCGTGCATTTTCCCGCCGACGTACGCCTACAGGCATTCAATAACGGCCGCATCAGCGGCGACTGGCTGCAAGTGAAAACCGCGCGACGTGTCGTTTTGTATTTGCATGGTGGCGGTTACGTCGCCGGCATTACGCGCACTTACCATGCATTGTGCGCGCGACTCGCGCAGCAACTCGAAGCCGATGTGTTTTTGGTGGATTACCGGCTGGCACCAGAACATCCATTCCCGGCTGCTGTCGAAGATGCGATTGCCGCATGGGAAATGATCTTGGGCCACGGCTGGGACCCCAAGCACGTAATCATCATGGGCGACTCGGCCGGCGGCGGCCTCACGCTGGCCACTTTGCTCAAATTACGCGACGACAAAAAAGCACTGCCGGCTTGCGCGGTTGCATTATCTCCTTATGCCGACCTGCTCACGCAGGCTGGATCACGGCAGAGCAACGACGCCAGTGATGCGATGCTATCGGCCGCCATGTTCGAGCAAGGGAAATCGCTCTACGCGCAGAACGACGACGCACGCCGTCAGCCTTACGCTTCACCGGTATTCGGTGATTACAGTGGCCTGCCGCCACTCCTGCTCACGGTCGATGAAACCGAGTGCCTACGTGATGATGCGTACGCGGTTGCTAAACGAGCGCGTGACGCGAATGTTTCCGTCAGCATGATCACCCGTCACAAAATTCTGCACGTGTGGCCGATATTTTATCCTTGGCTACCGGAAGCACGCGAAGACGTTGCACGCATCATCGGCTTCATTCGTCGGACGGTTCTGGCGCGGCACCCTTAAACGTCGGAGGCCGGAGAGTGTTGGAGTCCATGCGAAATTGACTCGCTGCGCCAACATAATCTAGCAGCATGCGCGAACGCATAACGCAGAGCCCCAGCTTGACCTAGAGTTCTGCTGAGGGTCGACAAAATCTGTTAAGTGGCGGTTACACAGTTCAATTTACAGACCCTCTATCTACTCATGGATAGGGAAGCCCATCTACCTCCATGGACGGATCCATATGGTGCAAAAGCACGTAGTCATTCCAACCACTCTCGCCCTGACAAGTCACTATCGAAGATTTTGATAAAAATTCACCGCCAACCTCTACTTCGTAGAGATGAGTACGAATCTTCTCCCACAAGTCAGCCATGCGTTCACTGTCAAACAGAAAATTCATGTATGGCCCCTGGTCATACCCAAAAATTGCCGCGCATTTAGAGACCAGAAGCTTGTTGCCGGCTAGCTCGCCAAAAACGCCAAGAATCTTAGTCATATCGACTTCTTTATCTCGCTCCATGTGAAGCTGGACGCACAATGTCCTCACCCGAGATGCCTTCTCGCTCATGTCATTTCCCCTTCCGCAGGGCAGGAATACTGAGGGATAACGTACGGACAGAGAGGGCAAATCCATAACGGCATAGCCGGCATTCTCGGCGGCCAAGGGCCTTTCCACTTGTCCGGCTTCTTGCGGGGATAATCTCTCTTCCCGTCCCCTTTCTCGCCGCCCCTATCCTGCGCCTTCCTAGCCTGACCTTCCTCATGCTTGTTGCGATTTGATTCTCTCTGATTTTGCGTGTGCTCAGCAGAAAGTCCTTCCGGATCAGCAAGGTTCAGAGGATCTCCATAAACATATGCGTACGTGTTAACGCCGTCATCGAGCCCGACGGGGTCGGATTCGATGTACCTCCCAATCTGCGGATCATAATCCCGGAAATAGTTGTAAACGAATCCGGTTTCGTTGTCTTCGTACTGCCCCGGAAAACGCAACGGCCAGATAACAGTGTTGGTGGTGGCGAGCGTGGATTCGCCAAACGGTTCGCGCGTGGATTTCCACGCAGTCTGCTGCAAGTTATCGGTGATGCGCAACGTCGTCGCCAGATGATCGGTGTGCACGGCGAATAACTCGGGGCCGCTGCCGCCGGTTTGCGTGGCGACGAGGCCGATGGGCATATCGCCGAGCCAAAGATATTCGCGGATCGTCGCACCGCTGTTGTCAGTTTCTGCGATCAAATGGTCTTGGCGGTCGTAATGAAAGTGCGTGGTGCCGGTGTCCGTCAAATGCAGGGAAGATCACTCGGCAAGCGGCTTAGTTTTGCGGACTCGGATGGTCCAGCCCGAGGGGTTCACTCCAACGCCGGATCAGAATTGGGTGGAAATCAACAGTCGCGATCTCAGCAACCCAAGCAACCAGCCTTGGGATCATTGAGGTCAGAGCCTACAAACCCAGCCGAGGCTGGGTTTGTAGGCTGATTTTCTAGTAGCCAATAACATCTGGATCATTCAATTTTTCACGCCAGACTCTGGATGTGACTTCATCCACCGGGTAGCCAAACGTACCCGTGGCGTACATCTCCGCCATCGACACGATGGCCCCCTCGAATTTCGCATTTGCCGCCTTTCGAATGAACTGCAGCCCAAGACTCTCATCCTTTGGAATTCCGTTCCCACCTACCAACAGGTCATTTCCATGTATCCATTGCGCATGGGGATGACCAGCTTCGGCAGCCCTCTTAAATAAAAGAGCCGCCTTCACGGGGTCGTGCTCAACCATATCCCCTGAATCGTAACGAATGGCCAGATCGTGCATTGCTGGTGGATAACCCCGCTCTGCAGAACGAGCGAGCTGTTGAATGTGTCTGTTATCGAATTCACCTTGATCGGCGGGCACGCCGAATTGAGCCATGTAGTACAAAGCCGCCGGATTTCCGCTCTCCACAAGCGGCCTAAGGATTTCCTCGGCGCGCTCGTTTTCCATCTCGTCCAGAAGGACAAGCGCCTGTTTTATTGCATCAGCAACCGGCTTTTCGAGCTGATCAAGATATAGATCACAAGATCGTTTCAGCACATATCCCTCCGAGGCTCAATAGACCGGATTTCCCTTGCTGTCTGTGCATTTGCATTGCGTGTGCTTGGCCTGTTTACCTAAATTCTTACGCGCAATTCTCTCGGCCTCTGCTCGGGCCTCACGATACGTCGGTGCTGTAGCTGTGCCGAATGCATATTCCTGATCAGGGCAGTTCCCGCTCTGCTGTCCATTTGCAGCCGCACGACATGTACATGTAACACCACGATTAGGCTTTGGCGGCTGAGTGATTGCACGTTCTTTGGACTTGTCTGAGTCCCCGGGGATAAGCGCAAGTGCGGCCAATCCCAAACCGGCTGCCAGATCTGCTGGACCAGGAATCGGGGAATCGGCCATAGCAATCGCCGCCGCTGCAGGCAACGCAGCTATTGCCGCTTCAGCATCCAAGCCATATGGGTCAACGAGACCAACAGGATTTCCACTGACATATGAGTATGTGTTGATCCCGCCTTTCAGCCCAATCGGATCGCTCTCAACGTATCTCCCAATCACCGGATCATAATCCCGGAAGTAGTTGTAAACGAATCCAGTTTCGTTGTCTTCATATTGCCCCGGAAAACGCAACGGCCAGATAACAGTGTTGGTGGTGGCGAGCGTGGATTCGCCAAACGGTTCGCGCGTGGATTTCCACGCAGTCTGCTGCAAGTTATCGGTGATGCGCAACGTCGTCGCCAGATGATCGGTGTGAACGGCAAACAGTTCCGAGCCGCTACCGCCAGTTTGCGTGGCGACGAGGCCGATGGGCGTATCGCCGAGCCACAGATATTCACGGATCGTCGCGCCAGTGTTGTCAGTTTCTGCGATCAAATGGCCAGCACGGTCGTAATGAAAGTGCGTGGTGCCGGTCGGGCTGGTTTTCGTGACGCGCTCGCCGAGGGCGCTGTAGGTGAAGGTGATTGTGGTGGGTGATTCGCCGGGTAACGTGATCGCACTCAAACGATTCGCTGCGTTGTACGCAAACGTTTTGTCGTTCTTGATCGTCGTGTTGCCCGCTGCGTCGTAATCGAGGCTCGCGGCGTCGTTGCCGGTGATCTGGTACAGACGATTGCTGGTGCTGCCGTAACTGTACGCGCTGCTGTTGCCGCTCTCGTCCTGCGCGATGCGATTGCCGACGTCGTCGTAATCGTAGTGGTGAATGCCGTAGGGACCGGTGGCGTCAGTTAGACGGTCGACGGAGTCGTAGTTGTAGGTTTCGTTGTTGGCGGAATCGC
This sequence comes from uncultured Pseudomonadales bacterium, assembly GCA_964574995.1. Classification (GTDB taxonomy): domain Bacteria; phylum Pseudomonadota; class Gammaproteobacteria; order Pseudomonadales; family JADFDG01; genus JADFDG01. The sequence continues at coordinate 144,680 of CAZNPF010000002.1, forward strand.
TGTCCGTGATGCCGGTAATGCGGCCAGCAAGATCACGGGCGTAACTGCGCGTGAACAGCGTGCCCGCGGCGCCAGTGACAGCAATTTGCACGAGATAACCATCGGCGTCGTAACTGCGCGTCTCGCTGACGCCGTTGCCGTGAGTCATCGCCGCGAGCGGGCCATCGGCTTCCCACACGAGATTGTCGACGACGACCTCCGGCGCGCCACCGGCTGCCCACGTGGTGACGGCGGTGATCTCGCCCGCCGCGTTGCGCGCGTAGGCCACCGTGCGGCCGGTGGGGTACAGAATGCTGCTGGGCCTGCCGGCCGCGTCGTAGTCGTAATGCGTGGTGTAGGTGACGCCGCCGACGGTGCGGGTGTCGGCGATCACGTTGCCACGCGCGTCGTAGCGCAAGGCCACAGTCGCGCCGTCGTTCTGCGCCGAGGTGAGGCGGCCCACGCCCGCGTTGCCGCCCGCGGTGGCGTCGTAGCCGTAGAGCGCGGTTTCTGCCGGGGCGGCGCTGTAAATCGCCGCCGTGCGGCGGTTCAGCGCGTCGTAGTGGTACGTCACCGTCTGGCCGCGCGCGTCGGTTTTTGTGATGACGTTGCCGGCGGCATCGCAGGTGAACAGCGTGATGCCCGTGTCCGGGCTGGTCTGCCGGCGCAGGCAGCCGAGGCCGTCGTACTCGTAGCTCGTGGTGAGGTTGCGCGCATCGCTCACTGACGCGAGATTGCCCTCGGCGTCGTGGCTGAAAGCGATGACGGCGTTGAGCGCATCGGTGCTGCTGACGAGGCGATCTAGTGCGTCGAAGGCACTGAGCGTGGTGTGGTTCAGTGCATCGGTGACGGCGGTGCGGTTGCCGTTGGCGTCGTAGGTGTACGCCGCGCGCAGCGCGGAGACACCGCTCACCGAAACGAGACGTTTCATGGCGTCCCAAGCTTGGTCGACACGGCGCACGAGGTAGCCGTTGGCATCGCGCACGTGGGTACGGGTGATGTTGCCTTCGAGATCGCGCTCGTACTCGATGCGCGCGCCAGTGGCATCTTCCACCGCCATCACGTCGTTGTTGGCGTTGTACGCGTAGTTCACCGTGCTGCTGTCCGGCAGGGTGAGCGTGACGAGATTGCCGGCAGCATCGTAGGTGTAACCGGTGACGAGATTGCCTTCCACCGGATCGACAAACGTGGAACTCAGCAAACGGCCGCGCGCGTCGTAGGCGAGATGGGTGACGTTGCCGTTCGGGTCCGTCATCGTTTGCGGCAAGCCGATAACCGTGTAGTTGTCGAAGGTGGTCACTTGGCCGAGCGCGTTGGTGACCGACGCGAGACGACCCAGCGTCGCGGTGTACGCATAGGTGGTGATGTCGTTGACGTCGGTGCGCGGGCCGTTGACGGACGTGACCAGCCACTTGGCGTCGTAGGTGTAACTCGTCGTGCGCGAACCGGCACTCCACGCGGTGCGATCCGTTTCCGTGCGCGTGGCGAGTTCGTCCTGGTTGTAGGTGTAAGCAGTAATCGTGTCCGTCGCGGTGATCGTTATCGGGCGACGAGTGTTAGGCGTGGCATCCCAATCCGTCGTGACCGTGCGCGCCGCGGCGGTGCCATAACCTTCGGTGCGCGACGTTTCGCGATTGCTGCCGTCGAACACGCGCTGGGTGATGTTGCCGTTCCAATCGCGCTCGGTGATCGCGTTGCCCATCGCGTCATACGTGGTTTCGTAATACGCGGTGAGTACACCGTTTTCGTAGCGATCTTTACGCGACGTTTTTTTGCGCCCAGCAAAGTCGGCGAACTGATAAACATTCTGCAAACCGTTGGGCAACGACTCCGTGACCGTGCCGTCGGCGTTGCGAACGATGTCGGTCTGCAACTGGCCGCCGCCGAGTTTGCTCTGAATACCTTTGCCGTCGGCGTCATAAGCCCATTCGCGAATGACGAGACCTCGCTCGTCGGTGATGGATGTCATGAGCAACGGCTTTGTCGCATGTTCATACGCATAGTGCCGCGCCGAACCATCGGCATAAGTGACTGCTGACAACCGGCTGTTGCTGTCATAGGTATAGGCAGCCCAAGGACTGCCGTTAACCGTCAATCCGATCAACATTCCACTGACGGAGTTGTAATCAAACGACAGCACATTACCGTGCCAATCGGTAACGGAGGTGAGCGTTCCCGCCGCCCCTGTAGCCGACCACGTCGGTGTAAATTTCTTGAGCCCGGATTCCCAGACTCCCGTGAGCTGCAAGGACGCGTTGAATGTTTCTTGGTGATTTCCCGGCAGATATAAACGCAAGCCCGTCCAAGCACCACTGGTGGCGGGCTGGATGGTCGTCAACTGAAACTCGGTTCCAGAACTGGGCACCCAAGGTTCAAGAAAACGATTGTTGGCGCTGTTTCGCTTCGACGTGAAAACCAGCATGCGCCCATCCGGCCGGTAAACACGCGCGGTGGCAATCTGAATGCTGCCGCCCTCCGGAGCGGCCACATAACTGAGACGCAGGGCAGGATTTCTCGATATCCAGTCGCCCCGCCAATTACCAAGTCTGCCGCTGTAAGACGCACTGCTGTTGTTGTAGCGCGTAAACGACAGTCCACTGGGTAAGACGATATCCGCTTCGTCATGAAACATATTGCCCGTGAACAAATGGATGGGATCACCCGCACTGACATTGGTTCCGGAAGCCTGCTGACCACCGCAGTTGCCACAGCCATCGCCCGGCGGAGCGCCATCATTCGTGCGATCCGTATTCGCATCCGGGGCCGCTGATGGCCGACATTTCCCTTGCGAAAATACCCCCGGACAGTTGCAAACCTTGTTCTCGATCACCGGTTTTCCTATCGGACACCAGTTATTTGCCACGTAGAGAATGAGGGTTCGATCTTCCTGCGGCCAAGGCGGCGCGTACCGGTAACTGAACTCGAAATTGGCTCCTTGGCCATACCATGGCATGCACGCATATTCATCGGAATTGCTGAAGCAGCCGCCGGTCAGCGTCCCCGTCACACCGACTGGCGTACATTTGTTGGCATCGGGAATTCTGCTGAACACGTAGCCACATCCCGTGGACGTCGGCGGATAGATATACGCCTCCGCCATGGTGCCAATATAGGAATTCCAATGGAGTTTCGCCGGTGCGAAACGCGATGCGCCGGCTGGTATCTGCCAGTAGTGCGTATGCGTGAGGTATCCCTCCCGCGCGTAATACTGCCCGTAACTGTCCGTGACAATCTCAACGGCGTGAGCATTGCCTGCAAAAAACCCCGACAGGAAAAAAACGAATACGGCGCAAGAATTTCGAACGGCGCTGCAAAGCAGGCCCTTCGCATCTGAAAACACAGGAGGCATAGATCTTCCTTAATTTCCCTGGCAGCCCTCATGGCCACCTCACGACGGCGCGAAATCTATCCGTCTTTCGCGCTCACTGACAATACTCGCGTGTGTCTACCGCATCACAAATCAACGCAAATAACGTGCGGTACGTTTCTGCTGCGTGAATGCATCCGCCCTGATGAATTTGTCAGCCTTGAGGCTACGGCCGAGCATTCATTCGTTGCTAGCCTGTCAATTGAACTGCGGATTTCTGGCGGCAACTGGAAGAACAGGATGATGTTTTCTTGGCTGCCGCACCCCAGACGAATCACGGCACGGTATTCCTTGCCTCACTCCGCTCTCAGAGCCCCCAACTCGGCGGCAGTCATCCCTTCGACATTTACCTTAATTCTTATGAAGAATATTTAGGATAAATGTCGCCATATCACCTAATCCGCCAACGTTTATTTCAAGGTTTTTAGCAGCACAGAAACCTTGTCGATGTATTTCTGCATAGCAGCGTCTTTCGAGACGCCTTTGAGTTTTGTCCACGCATCAAATTTAGCGCGGCCGACGACATCCAGCATGCCGGGACGGCTACCTTTCACATCGCCGTCAGCGCCTTGCTTGTAATGCGCGTAGAGAAACAACAAATCATCGTTAGAAGGCCGCTTGGTCAGCGTTTTCACGTCCTTCTGTGCCTGACCGAACGCTTGCTCAATGCTCATGAGAAATCTCCTGTCTGTGTTTTCGATAGCATGGTGAATCTGAAAAAATAACCGTCAACTTTCAATCCCGTCTTTACTCCGGCTTTCGCTTGACGCCGCGCTGCGGTGTTGCCATAAGCGGATCCTCGGGCCACGGATGTTTGGGATATCGGCCACGTAAATCCTTGCGTACATCAGGATAACCCTGCTCCCAGAATGTGGCGAGATTACGGGTAACGGCCACCGGCCGCTGCGCCGGCGACAGCAAATGCAAGGTCAACGGTACGCGGCCCGCTACCACCGCGGGCGTCTGCATCGCGCCAAACATTTCCTGTAGTTTGACCGCCAACACCGGGCCATTCTCGGCACAATAATCAATCGGTAACGACGAGCCCGTTGGCACCGCCCAGTGTGCTGGCGCCAACGCATCAAGCTGTTTCTGCGCGGCATAGGGCAACAGCGTGCGCAACGCGTCATGGAGTGGCAGATTTTTCAGATGCGCCAGCTTCGCCATGCCACCAAGAAACGGGGCAAGCCACTCCTCCAAGCCAGCCAGCAACGCGGTATCAGAAAGATCCGGCCAACCTGCCGGATCAAGGCCATGCAATAACTGCACACGCGCGCGCCACTGACGGCATGCCTCATTCCATGGCAACACATGCAGACCTTGTTCGCGAATTACGATCAATAACGCCGCCTGAATCTGCTCCGGAGAAGGCGCCGCCAGCAATACTTCTTCCAGCACAAGAGCGCCCAGCTTTCGTCGACGACGCGCTACGACGGATTCGCCAGTTGAATCCCAACCGACAAAATCTTCCTCGACGATATTCGCTGCCAACTGCGCCAAAATCCCAGACTGCGTAACGGGTGCCGCCAAAAATATTTTTGCTTCGCGTGCATCACCGTCGAGATCCGCGCACACCAACCAATCATGCTTTGCCAGCGCATCACCTTCCGGCAGCAGCGCACCACGACCATTGGCCAGCAAATACCGGTGCCCCTGCGCGCCACGACGACGTGCAATGCGATCTGGATACGCCAAGGCGAGCAATAAGCCGACCGTTTCCGTCGTTTCTTGTTGCTCAATTATTTCATTGGACTTCTTCGAATAAAGACGCCTTGCACTGTCGCGCAACGCGGAAATACGTTGTCGATCAACGCGTAGAGCCTGCTCACCGTGATCGCCACGCAACACATCAAGGCGCGTACGCAAATCGACACCTGTCTCACGCCCCAGAAAATCTCGTTCAGAAAGCACCGCGGCTATACTCGCTGCGAGCGCGGCATGACTTAGTTCACGACCACGCACCACCAAATGCGCCAGCCGTGGCGCAAGCCCCACATCCAGCAGACGATTACCATGCGACGTGATGGCACCTTGCTCATCGACCGCCCCCAACAAGCGCAGCAAGGACAACGCTTGTTCATACGCCGCGAGCGGCGGCAGATCCAACCAACTCAAGGTGCGCGCGTCTCGCACACCCCACTGCGCAAGTTCCAGTGCAAATCCCGAAAGATCAGCCTCAAGAATTTCTGACGCCGTGAACGGTGATAACGCTTCGTGTTCACCCCACAGACGAATACACACACCCGGTGATGTTCGGCCGGCACGGCCCCGACGCTGATCGGCTGCTGCTTGCGACACACGTCGTGTCACCAACCGTGACATCGCGCTACCCACATCAAATGACGCACGACGCTGCCAGCCGGCATCCACCACCACGCGCACACCGTCGATGGTCAAGCTGGTCTCGGCAATCGACGTTGCCAACACCACCTTACGCGTTCCCGGTTTTGCCGGAGCAATTGCTTCGTCCTGTGCATCGCCTACCAACTCGCCGTATAACGGCAATACCCGAATATTTTCTGGCAAACGGCGCGTCAACTGCGATTGCACGCGACGAATCTCGCCAGCACCCGGCAGAAATACCAGCACCGACCCTTCTTCTGTCGCCAGAATTTCCGGCAACACATGGATCAGATGATCCAGCCAATCATTCGTCTTTGCTGGCGCGTAGTACTTCGTCGTAACCGGGAACGCACGACCGGCACTGGTGATCATCGGCGCTGCATTTCGCTCCGCATCGCTCAACAAGGCCGCTACCGGCGCACCATCCAGCGTCGCCGACATCACGAGTACGCGTAAATCTTCCCGCAGTGCTAATTGCGATTCTCGAACCAATGCCAGACCAAGATCCGCATTCAATGAACGCTCGTGGAATTCATCGAAAATCACAGCACCGTAGCCACTCAGCGCCGGATCACTCTGCAAAATTCGGGTCAGGATTCCCTCCGTGACCACTTCAATGCGCGTTGCCGGCGATACTTTCGTATCCAGCCGCGTGCGATATCCAACTGTTCCGCCAACAGGCTCGCCCAATTGCTGCGCCATCCAACGTGCTGCCGTACGCGCCGCCAAGCGACGCGGCTCCAGCATCAAAATTTTGTTGTCGACACCCAACCAATTTGCTTCACCGCCACGCGCCGCATGCAGCGCCAACGGTATACGTGTGGTCTTACCGGCACCGGGCGGCGCCTGCAAAACAGCCACATTGCGCGACGCAAGCACCGCGAATAATTCCGGTATTGCTTCGTCGATAGGCAGCGCAATCACGTGGCGGCTGCTCGCGCTACGCGCAGCGTGCGTAACGCCTTCGCATCCGCCGGTATACCGCCATAGGCATATTGAATATAGAGCGCGATAAAACGCGCCAACTCGGCCTTACGGCGAGGCTCGGCACGCTGCAAGCGTTCACCATAATGCTGCGGACCTTCATGAGCAGAACGGGCATAGCCACGCGCAGACCACGACGCACAAAAACGCCGGTACTCACGCAACACGGCGTCTTCACGACGAAACCAGTTGCCCATGAACATCGACAACCCAATCAAAAGGACAACGCTACCGCCTACGGCCAATACAAAAAGCCCAATGCGGTACGGCGAAATATTGCCTAGCCAGCGTGACAACACGCCTTGCTGACGACCTTCATCAAAATCGAGCACCCAACTATTCCAGCGATGATTCACGTAAGCCGCCAACTCGCGCATCACCGCGAAAGACTGCCCCAAAAAACGCTCCGATAACGACATGCCGCCCAAGCTTGCGCGTTCATCAGCAAGCGAATCAGATCCACGTTCGATTCGCGCGGGTGACACATAGGCCGTTGGATCCACTTCCATCCAGCCACGACCTGGCTCCCAAATTTCCGCCCATGCATGCGCATTGTATTGACGTACTTCAACGGTGTTATCGATAGGATTCAAGAGCCCGCCCTGATAACCCGCCACCACGCGAGCCGGAATACCCGCAGCACGCATCAGCACGACAAACGCACCGGCATAGTGCTCGCAAAATCCACGCTTCGTGTCGAATAGAAATTCATCCACCGGCTGACTACCCAGTACGGGTGGTTGCAACGTATAAGCAAATCCATCATCACGAAAACGCGACAAGACACGTTGCAGATAAGCGTCGTCACTGCCGGCTTCGGCGCGCTCCTGCTGCGCCCAAGCGCGCGTACGTGGCGCCGCAGACGAAGGCAATTCCAGAAAGGGCCGCAACATACCCGTGCTCATGAACTCATCGCGAACCAATCCGGGGACGGAATGTACCGAATAGCGCATCAGCGTTTTTACCGGCTCACGGGCGCGCAAACGATCGTCTGCAACGATAGCGATGCCGCGTTCCGTCGCCAGCGGTGTTGTCAGCGAAAACAGCCAAGGACGCTGCGTGGGTTCCTGATACACCACGTAATCCACGGCAGGCGGTGGCGGAACCGTCGCGGCTTGCTCAGCGCGTTTTTGCAACCATTCCGGTTTTTGTGTTTCCCAGCCATACCAATTGAATTCTTCGAGCGTCAAATAACCCGACAGTTGTCGCCACGTACGTCCATCGAATCGAGCCAACGTCAAACCGCGCCAATACAGTTTTGATGCCGACGGTACCGGACTGCTGAACTCGACCCGGAACGCCAACTCATCAGACAGCGCCAATTTTCCGATACTGCCCGGCGACATTTCTTCACTGACACCGGATCGATTTTCGCCTGGCTTAAGGCCGATACCCCACAACGGCCCGATCCGTGGCATCACCACAAACAGCAATACCGCGATGGGTATGCTCTGCGCAAACATCAGTAACGCACGCTTTAACGGTGCCCAAGGTGGCGTTTCCAGACTGCTGTTGATGGCAACCAGCGCCGCCGTATAAGTCACGGCAACCAGCAACACCCAAGCCGCCGTGGCGAAATCAAAATGAAAAAGAAACGTCGTAGCAGCAAAGAAGTAGCCAATAAAAATAACCGCGTACGCGTCTCGCTCCTTGTACATCTCCAGCAACTTCAGCGTGTACATCGCCAGCAGTAATGCCGTGCCAGAAATATGTCCAAGCAACGTTCGGTAATGCAGATAAATCGCCGCAATCAGTAATAAGGCAAATAGGAATAGCAGCCGCTGCGGCGGATAGCTCACTTGCCCGCGATGCACACCCCACCGCCACAGGACAATCACCAACGTCACCGCAGGCAACCACCACGGAAGATGTTCCAGATGCGGCAATACCGACGCCACAAAAGCTGCCAACATCCACGGCAGCGCGCGCCGCGACACTTGAAAATCCGCCAGCTCGATCTGACTCATGCGGAAGATCCCGGATACAACGCGAGTGCAGACAACACCTGTTTTAGGTGCGCCTCACCTTGCGCCGGGTTGATGCGCGCGCCGGGAATTCGCAAGCCATACGGTTGTTCTCGCCGCTCCAGCTCAATGGCCCAATGACATAAACGCGACAGCCGATCCTCCGTATTGCGCTGAGGCCATGCGGAAAAATCCAGCCACAGCCGAGAGCGGCCCGGCTCCGTAAAATGCTTGGTGTGCAATTCGCCGGTACGCGCATAAACGCGCCACTCGATACGCGTCTGCGCATCGCCAGGCACATAGCGCATTAAGCCTTCGAACTCGTCGACGCCACGCGGCCTACGCCCTTCTCGCTCACTGGTTTCTTCGCTACCGTCATCCGCGGGCGGTAGGCCATCACGCACGGGCTTGGGAAACACCAACGCTTCGAGCTCCAACGACGGGTAACTCCAAGCGCGCACCAAACCCAACGGATAGAAACAGCGAAGCGTCATTCTGGGCGCCAGATAACGGCCGCGCTTTTTGACGGGTACGGAAAATCGTAGCGTCACGCTTTGATCAGGCTCGATATCCACGCGTTGCTCGGCAGCCTCATCCCAGCGTAAACGGATACCCCGATGTGCGCGCCCGGGCGCACCGCTGACGATGATTTCTAAATCTATCGCATCGCCTGCAAAACCGTCACGCGCGCGTGATGCCTCAATACGCAAACCGGCGACGTTACGATAGGTATGCAGAATGGTGGTGATAAATAACGAAGTCAGCAGAAAACAAAGCAACAACACTTGGTTATTGGCGTAATTGATACCGCCCACAAACAGCGTTGCTAGTACGGCGGCAAAAACCAATCCGCGACGACCGGGAAAAATAAAAATCGTACGTTGATCGAGCTCCACGACTCGTACGCGTGGCACCCGTCGATCCAACCAATGCTGATAGCGGACGGTGACCGCTTCCCGCAAGCGCGAGAACATACGAATCACACCACGGGAACAGCCGTTAGGATGCGCGCAGTCAGCGATTCGCCACGGCTATGCCCACCGCCACTGGCACCGCGCAAACGATGCTCAAGCACACCCGGTGCCACCGCCTGTACATCCTCTGGCACGACATGCGCACGTCCCTGCACGAGCGCAAAAGCGCGCGCCATACGCAACAATGCCATCGCACCGCGCGGCGACAGTGGCATCGGGCAATCACCCTGCTCGCGGGTATGACGCACGATACGTTGCAAATAATCCAGCAACGTATCTGATGCATGCACGGCATCGACCTGCTTTTGCAACGCCGTCAGTTGCGCAGGCGACACCACGGCTTCAAGTTTTGCGAGTGTGGCTCGCGGGTCTTCGCCCGTGAGCAACGCGCGCTCGGTTTTTGGATCGGGGTAACCCAACTCGATACGCAATAAGAAACGATCCAGTTGCGATTCCGGCAGCGGATACGTTCCCATCTGCGAACCCGGATTCTGGGTGGCGATCACAAAAAAAGGTTCCGGCAACGTGTGGCTCTTTCCCTCTACCGTGACCTGCCGCTCTTCCATGGCTTCCAGCAATGCACTTTGCGTACGCGGCGTGGCGCGATTGATCTCATCCGCCAGCAACACCTGCGCAAACACCGGGCCAGGTCGGAAAGTGAAGCGTTTTTCTTGCGTATCAAAAATGGCCGCGCCAGTAACGTCTGCAGGAAGAAGATCCGCCGTGAACTGGATGCGGCTGTAACTCAAGCCCAACACTTTTGCCAACGCATGCGCTAACGTGGTTTTACCCATACCGGGCAAATCTTCGATCAACAAATGCCCGCGCGCAAACAAGCACGCCAACGAAAGCTGAACTTGCCGACGCTTGCCCAGCAATACTGAATCAACCGCGGTAACGGCACGCGTGATCAATTTGTCGGTATTGGCATCCACGTCAAATCACTCCCCTTTTAGAGTGCCGCCAAACCGCGTGCCAGATCCGCTTGAATATCGGCGACATCTTCCAGACCCACCGATACGCGCAAAAGATTTTCCGTCACGCCCATGCGAGTACGTTCTTCTTCGCTGATCCGCGCATGTGTTGTCGATGCTGGGTGCGTGATCGTGCTGCGCACATCGCCAAGGTTGCCCGTGATGGAAAGCAACTTCGTGGCATCGATGAAACGCCACGCCGCCGCACGACCCGCGCCATCCTTGCCTTTCACCCGAAAAGACAACACGCCGCCAAATAAACCGCGTTGTTGCGCCTTCGCCAGCGCGTGATGCGGCGAATCCGGCAGGCCTGCGTAGAAAACATCTGTCACCGCCGGTTGCTTGTGCAGCCACGTGGCGATTTCCAACGCGGAACGCGAGTGCGCTTCCATCCGTAATCGCAGCGTTTCCAAACCTTTGAGGAACACCCACGCATTGAATGGGCTCATGCTGGGGCCCGCGGAACGCAAAAAGCCAAGCACTTCCGTCATATCCGCTTTGTTACCGACCACAGCACCGCCTAGGCAACGTCCTTGCCCGTCGATGTACTTAGTGGCCGAATGCAGCACGATATCCGCCCCCATCTCCAACGGCTTCTGCAAGGCGGGCGTACAAAAACAATTATCGACGATGAATTTCGCGCCAGATTTTTTGGCCACCGCGGCGATGCGACGGATATCGGCAACTTCGCCCATGGGGTTTGACGGCGATTCCACAAATAGCAGCTTCGTTTTAGGCGTAACGGCCTGCGCCCAAGCAGCGTAGTCGGTGGTATCGACAAACGTGACGGATACACCGAATTTTCCAAAGTATTTCGTGAGCAACACGGGGATAGTGCCAAACACATTACGTGAGCACACCAAGTGATCGCCTTGCTGCAGAAAAGCAGCAAACGTCGCAAGAATGGCCGCCATACCGGAGGCAAAGGCCACACACTGCTCGCCGCCTTCCAAGGCCGCTAAACGTTGCTCAAAACTGGCCACGGTCGGATTACTGAAACGCGAATAGATATAGCCAGGCTCAGCACCGGAAAAACGCGCTGCTGCTTCGGCTGCACTGCCATAGGCAAAACTGGATGTCAGAAAAATCGGATCACCGTGTGATTGCAGCTCAGTGCGCAACTCACCCTCACGGATCGCAAGCGTGTCAAAACGGCGAGAATCTGGATCGGTCACGGGAAATCACCTCGGCCTTGGAGGGCCGCAATCAGTGGGCCGGCTAACGCCGGCTAGCACCGCTGAATGTGGCCGTGGTCAGCGCGTAATATGCAGGTCCATTTGCATAAGCGCCAGTTCGCGATCCCGTTCTGCCTTGGCGGCATCGTTACGCGAGCGCTCTAGGCCTTGGAAATAATCACGATCGACGTCGCCCGTCACATACTGGCCGTCAAACACACTGCACTCGAAGCCGTCAGTCTCCGGGTTGCCCTCCCGGCAGGCCGCAATCAGATCCGACAAGTCCTGATAGATGAGCTTGTCGGCACCGATCAACCGGCAGATCTCATCGACCGTCCGGTTGTTGTGCGCGATCAGTTCATTGGCCACTGGCATGTCAATCCCGTAGACGTTCGGGTGCCGCACCGGCGGGGCTGCCGATGCAAAGTAGACATTCTTCGCGCCAGCCTCACGGGCCATCTGCACGATCTGTTTGCACGTGGTGCCGCGCACGATGGAGTCGTCCACCAGCAGCACGTTTTTGCCAGTAAATTCCAGCTCGATCGCATTGAGCTTCTGACGCACGGATTTTTTGCGCTGATTTTGCCCCGGCATGATGAATGTGCGGCCGATGTAGCGATTCTTGATGAACCCTTCTCGGTATTTCACGTTCAGGCAATTTGCTAACTCCAGCGCAGCTGTCCGGCTGGTATCCGGAATGGGGATCACGACGTCGATGTCGTGATTAGCCCATTCACGCTGAATTTTTTCGGCCAGCCGCTCGCCCATACGCATGCGCGCCTTGTAAACCGAAATGCCATCAATGATGGAATCCGGACGTGCCAGATATACGTGTTCGAAAATACACGGGAACAGACGCGGATTCTCTGCGCATTGTTTGGTGTACACCGTGCCGCGCTGATCAATAAAGATCGCCTCGCCCGGCGCAATGTCGCGAATGATGGTGAAGCCCAGCGCAGACAACGCCACGCTTTCGGATGCCACCATGTATTCCGGGCCGCTTTCGGTCATGCGCTCGCCATAGCACAGCGGGCGAATGCCGTTGGGATCGCGAAAACCGAGAATTCCGTGCCCGGTAATCATCGCCACCACGGCATATGCGCCCCGACAACGACGATGAACACCACCGATCGCCGCAAAAATATCGTCCGCATTCGGTGAGAATTTGCCGAGCTTCTGCAATTCGTGGGCGAACACATTGAGCAGCACCTCGGAGTCCGACGTGGTGTTCACGTGGCGCAAATCGTCTTCGTAGACTTCGCGCGCCAACACATCGGAATTGGTGAGGTTGCCGTTGTGCGCCAACGTAATGCCATACGGCGAATTCACATAAAACGGCTGCGCCTCTGCCGCGCTGGACGACCCTGCCGTGGGATAGCGCACATGACCAATGCCGATGTTACCGGCCAAGCGCTGCATGTGCCGCGTGTGAAATACATCGCGCACCATGCCGTTTTCTTTGCGCAGATGCAGCTTCCCGCCATCACCGGTCACGATACCGGCTGCGTCTTGCCCGCGATGCTGCAGCAGCGTCAGCGCATCATAAATAGTCTGATTGACACTGGAGCGACCGACGATTCCGACGATGCCACACATGTTGCGCTCCCGTTTTGCTTAGCCGGCGATCCACACGCCGAGGGCGTGGGCTGTTTCACGCGTCCAGCCTTCCAACAAGGCAAGCCGCGGAATGATCTGCGAAGAAGTCCACCATGTCTCGTTGGCCAACCACTGCGCGCTGAACGCAATAGCCACTACGACTACCAGTACACCTCGAACAAAACCAAAAGCCATGCCCAATACACGATCAGTCAGGTTGAGCGGCGAATCATGCATCGCCTCACCGATCAAATAGGCCAGCAACATGCCTGCCATCAGGATGAACAAAAATAAGACAGCGAAAGCCAGCCATTCGCGTACGGTCGGGTCGGCGATGTAACCCGCAAAGACTTCAGCCAGTGCCGGCGCCAGCAAACGTGCTCCGAACAAGGCGAGCAACCAACTGACCAGCGACAAGGCCTCGCGGGTAAAACCCCGCCACAGACTCAACAGCATCGACAGCCCAACGACGACGATCACGACCCAGTCGGCAGCATTCAGGGCATCGATCATGGTTGGCAGCGAATCCCGGTTACCGACGTTCGGTGTTTGTGCGGCGAACATCTCGTGAGGCGCGGCATGTTAGCAGAGCGCCGTGAATCGCCCCAACAGGGTTTGCCGCAGTGCTGCTCAGGGGATGTAGCGGACGAGCCGACCTTGCAACTTGCCGACACGTGCATCGGCCGCAAGCCGGGTCTGCAGTTTTTCTGCGACATCGCGCCGCAATTCCGGGCCGACCAGTACTTTGTTGAGGTTGCCCGCGCGCACAACGCGAACTTTGTAGCCTGCCGCCCGGAGTTTTTTCACGAGGGCGTCGGTGCCTTCGGCAGAACCCAATGCCGCCACTTGAACATCCCAGGCTTCCGCCAGCGTTGCCAAGCGTGGATCTGCAGGTGCAGGTGCAGCCGCAGGCGTGGCACTTGGTGCCGACGCAGTCACAGGCTTTGTCGCTGCCGGCGCAGAAACAGGCGCGACGACGGATGCAGCAGCGGCTGCCGTCGCAGGTGCCGCGGTAGGTGCCGCGGTAGGTGCCGCGGTAGGTGCCGCAGCAGGCGTCGCGGGAACCGCCGGAGCCACAGCCACCGGCGGGATGACCGGCACCGGTTCAGGCTCGGCAGGCTGATGATCTTGCGCTATCGCCCCTTCCACCTCGGCAAGTTCAGCCGACGGCGCAGCCAGCAACACTTCAGCAGCCGGTACTTCCGGCGGCGGCGGCAGGCGCGTGTCTTCCAGCAGACCTTTTTGGTTCGCCCCGTCGAAGATCAACGGCAGCAGCAGCACCGCCAGCAACAGCAAGACCGCAATGCCGGTCAGGCGTTTTTTCAGGGTCTGGTCCAAGTCGACACCTCAAATACCCGGGTCGCCCCGGAAATGCAGTCCATCAAATCAATGTGTCAGCACAGTGCTGGCTGCCGACACGGTGTAAAACGAGCCCACGACCAGCACCGGCAGCCCATCGTCGCATGCCAACGCCGCCCGCAACGCCAGCGCCACACTGCTCGCCGGCAACACTTCCGCCTTGCTGCCATTCGCGGCAATCCCCGCCTGCAATTGCGCCAAAGACGCACCGCGTGGTCCCGGCAGCGGCGCAATATGCCATGACTGCGCAAGTGGCTCCAACTCGCGTACCGCACCCGCAATATCTTTGTCCGCCAGCATGCCTAGCACTACATGGAAACGATCACCCAACGCGTGCCGGGCTAACTCTGCGCGCAAAAATGCCAGTGCCGGCGGGTTGTGCCCCACATCCAACACCACAGCACGATCACCTACCTGTAGTAACTGATTACGGCCAGGCAACTGCACCGTACGCAACGCCTGCGTCACCGCCGCGACATCGATCGAAAATGGCAGTAGGTGCAACACTTGCAAAGCCGTTGCGACGTTCGGCAACGCCAGCGCCGGCTGCGGTAAATTTTTTAGCGCACGCGCGGAGCCATCCGACGCCCTACCCTGCCAATCAAAATAATGTTCTGGACGCAACGTGGCCGAAAACGCTTCGCCTGTGCGAAATGCCGGCACGGCCAGCGCGGTGATCGCAGCCTCAACACTCGCAGGCATCTCCACTGCACCTAGTACCACCGGATGTCGTGCGCGGAAGATGCCGGCTTTTTCGCGGCCGATATCCTCCAACGTGTGCCCTAGGTAATCCATGTGGTCCATGCCCACCGACGTGAGCACCGCGACATCGGCGTCGATGATGTTCACCGCATCCAAACGACCGCCGAGCCCCACTTCCAATATCCAGGCATCTACGTTTTTCTGCGCGAAAATAACGAAAGCCGCCAGCGTGGTGAATTCAAAATAGGTCAGCGAAATATCGCCACGCACCGCATCGATTTGCGCGAATGCTTGCATCAAGGACGCATCGTCGATATCGGTGCCATTGATGCGAATGCGCTCGTTGAAGCGTGAAATATGAGGCGATGTGTAAAGTGCGGTGCGTAGCCCCTGCGCACGTAGCAATGCGTCCAGCACGGCAGTCACCGAACCCTTGCCATTGGTGCCGGCCACCGTCACCACCGGTACGTTGGGCTTTAGCGCACCCAACCGCTCGCCGACAGCACGCACGCGCGTGAGCCCCAGATCGATAGCGACCGGATGCAGTGATTCCAGCCAGGACAGCCAGCCATCAAGTGTTTGGAATTTCATATGTCTGAAACGAATCGGGCGCCTGCGGCGCCCGGATTCCTCAAGCAAGGGAGGCCATGATCAGACCGATTGATGCGTGAACTTGGACAGCAAACGGTGCAAGGTATCGCGCATGTCTTTCCGGTGCACGATCATGTCGATGGCGCCGTGCTGCAACAAGAATTCGCTGCGTTGAAAACCTTCCGGCAATTTCTGGCGTACTGTCTGTTCGATCACGCGTGGACCGGCAAAACCAATCAATGCATTCGGCTCTGCAATGTTCACGTCACCGAGCATGGCCAACGACGCCGATACGCCACCGTAAACCGGATCTGTCAGCACAGAAATAAACGGGATGCCCTGTTCACGCATCAATTCCAATGCGGCCGATGTCTTGGCCATTTGCATCAGTGAAAACAGCGCTTCTTGCATACGCGCGCCACCAGAAGCCGCAAAGCAAACATAAGGAATGCGCTTTTCAAGACTGATTTCCACGCCTTTCACGAACCGCGCGCCCACCACCGAGCCCATCGAGCCGCCCATGAAGTTGAACTCAAAGGCGGAGGCCACCAGCGGCAGACCATTGATCTCGCCGCGCATGACGATCAGCGCATCGCGCTCGTTGGTTTCTTTTTGCGCGCCAGCAAGACGATCTTTGTATTTCTTGCTGTCTTTAAACTTGAGGAAATCGGTCGGCTCTAAATCCGTACCAATTTCAATACGACGATCTTCATCCAGCACCATCGCCAAGCGGCGACGCGCGCTCATACGCAAGTGGTGATCGCACTTGGGGCAAACATCGAGATTGCGCTCCAGTTCCGGCATGTACATGACGGCATCGCATTTGGGGCATTTGCGCCACAAACCTTCTGGAACACTGGCACGACGTTCGGCGGCGTTCTTGCGCACACCGGCCGGCAGAATGCGCGCCAGCCAGTTGCCGTTGCCATCAGCGCCGGTTTCGGTCGACTCGGTAGGATCGTTGGGTTCGCTCATGGTCGGGCGTGAATCTCAAGAGTCCATGGCCTTGCGCATCTCGCGCAGCAGGCCCGGAACAGAGGAAAGAATGAGGGCCGGTTGGTCAGCATGCCGGGCGATGGTGCCCACCAGCGCACTGCCAACGACGACGCCATCAGCCACTCGGGCCACGGCGGCCGCCGTATCGGCGTCTTTTATGCCAAAGCCCACCCCGATGGGCAAACGGGCAATGTTGCGGATTGTTTCGACCTTGCTGGCAACTTCGTCGACATTGAGGGTTGACGCACCGGTCACGCCCTTCAGCGACACGTAGTAGAGATACCCACGCGCCTGCTCAGCCACCTTGCGCATCCGCGCCTCGGTCGTGGTGGGTGCCAGCAGGAAAATCGGGTCGATGGCCGCCGCCTTGAGCTTACCGGCCAGTTCGCCGGATTCCTCGGGCGGCAGATCGACGATCAGCACCCCATCCACCCCAGCCTTACCCGCCGCAGTGACGAAGGCGTCATAACCCATCGCCTCTACCGGATTCAGGTAGCCCATCAGGACCACCGGGGTCTGACTGTCTTGGCGGCGAAACTCCGCCACCATCGCCAGCACGTCTTTCAACGAGGTGCGATGTTTCAGCGCGCGCTCATGCGCCAACGCGATCACCGGGCCATCGGCCATCGGATCCGAAAACGGAAAGCCCAATTCGATGATGTCAGCACCAGCTTCAACTAGCGCATGCATCAGCGGCACAGTCGTCGCAGGTTGCGGATCGCCAGCCGTGATGTAGGGAAGCAATGCTTTGCGTTTTTGCTGCGCCAAACGGGCAAAGGTGTCGGCAATACGGCTCATGTCGCGCCTTTCAAAGAGTGATGCCATCACGGCGGGCAATCGTGAGAATGTCTTTATCGCCGCGTCCAGACAGATTGACGACGATGTGCTGATCTTTGCGCATCGTTGGTGCGAGTTTCTTTGCGTACGCCACCGCATGACTGGATTCCAGCGCCGGCATGATGCCTTCGCTGCGCGTGAGGTCATAGAACGCTGTCATCGCTTCATCGTCGTTGATCGCCACATAGTTCACGCGACCAATATCTTTCAACCAAGAATGCTCAGGACCGACGCCAGGATAATCAAGGCCAGCAGAAATCGAATGCGTTTCGATGATCTGGCCGTCAGCATCTTCCATGAGATAAGTGCGATTGCCGTGCAATACACCCGGACGACCCGCATTCAGCGGCGCCGCGTGACGGCCGGTTTCAATGCCGTCACCACCCGCCTCCACGCCATACATCTTCACGCCATCATCGGTGAGAAATGGGTGAAACAAACCGATTGCATTGGAACCACCGCCCACGCAAGCGACAAGCGCATCCGGCAAGCGACCAAACTGTGCTTGCGATTGTGCGCGCGCCTCTCGACCAATCACGCACTGGAAATCACGCACCAGCATCGGATACGGATGCGGGCCAGCCACCGTGCCGATGATGTAAAACGTGTTGTCGACGTTGGTCACCCAATCACGCATCGCTTCATTCATCGCATCTTTCAACGTCTTTGAACCACTGGTCACCGGAATGACCTCAGCGCCCAACAATTTCATGCGATACACATTCAACGATTGCCGCTGCACGTCTTCACTGCCCATATAAACTTGGCACTTCAGGCCCAAGCGTGCGGCAACCGTCGCGGTAGCGACGCCATGCTGGCCAGCACCGGTTTCAGCGATGACGCGCGGCTTACCTAAAAACTTGGCAAGCAAAGCCTGGCCAATGGTGTTGTTTACCTTGTGAGCACCCGTGTGATTTAAGTCTTCACGCTTCAGCCAAATTTGTGCGCCACCCAGCATCCGGCTCCAGCGTTCCGCGTGATAAAGCGGCGAAGGACGGCCCACGTAATGCGTCAGATCGCGATCAAATTCCGCTTGAAAGGCAGGATCGTTTTTAAGTTTTGCGTAAGCGCGCTCGAGGTCTTCCAGCGCTGCCATCAGCGTCTCAGACACAAAGCGGCCGCCATGAATACCAAAATGGCCCGCCGAATCCGGGAACTGGGAGTAATCAATCTTCGACACGTCTGACTCCATCGATAAATGCTGCCATGCGCGCATGATCCTTGATACCTTTTGACGCCTCTACGCCGCCACTGACATCGACGGCATAAGGTCGCACGGTGCGAATGGCCTCACCAACATTCTCCGGTGAGAGGCCACCTGCAAGAATGACCGGCAAAGCCAAATCACGGGGGATAAGCGTCCAATCGAAACGCTGCCCTGTGCCACCAGGAACGCCCGGAACCAGCGCATCCAGCAGCACGCCTCGTGCACCCGCGGCGGCGTAATTTCGCACCAGCGCGCGCACATCCAAATCTTTGCTGATACGTAACGCTTTGATCCAAGCACACTGAAATTGCGCACAAAATTCTGGCGATTCATCGCCATGAAATTGCAGCAATGTGCAACCTGAAGTGATCGCTGCACGAACCTCATCTGGCGATGGATCGACAAATAAGGCGACCGGCGTCACGAACGGTGGCAGTTGATTGATGATCGGTGCGGCTTGCGGCGCCGTTATCGCGCGCGGGCTCTGCGCCCAGAACACGAAGCCAACCGCATCCACACCCAGCGCCGCAGCAGCTTGAGCGTCATCGGATCGGGTCATGCCGCAAATTTTGGTTCGGACGCGCACCGGAAATTCCACCCATTATGCGCAGCAACGAAAATCATGCGGCGCAGCAACGGGATTGTTTACAGATCTGGCAGGAAAAAGGGGCCCGGCGCGAGCACAGGGACCCCGAAATGCGGCGGATAGTCTACCTGAACGAGATACAAGCCATAAGGCGGCGCTGTCGCAGGCGCCTGCGTTCGGTCGCGTGCTGCCAGCAATTCGGCCACCCGATCCGGGGCCATACGCCCACAGCCCACTTCCAGCAGTGTTCCCGCGATATTGCGCACCATGTGGTGCAAGAAAGCGTTAGCGCGTACCTCCAACATCACAAGGTCGCCCTGCCGCACGACTCGAATGTCCGAGAGGTAACGCATCGGTGTGTTTGATTGACAACCCGCCGCACGAAAACTGCTGAAGTCATGCTCGCCAATCAAGCACTGCGCTGCCACGTGCATGCGCGCCGCATCCAGCGGGCGAAAATACCAAGTGACGTGCTGACCCAGAATGGCTGGCCGCAACGGCTGATTCAAAATCACATAGCGGTAACGACGTGCAAAGGCACTGAAACGCGCATGAAAATCGTCAGCAACAGGCCGCATCCAACGCACGGCAACATCATCGGGCAACCGCGAGTTAACGCCCATCAGCCAGGCGCGCTCCTCACGCGGCTCGTCGCAATCAAAATGTACGACTTGCCCCGTCGCATGGACGCCAGCATCAGTCCGCCCTGCGCAAATCACAGTCACCGGCTGGTCAGCCACATAAGACACCGCCGCATCAACGCGCGCCTGCACAGAATCAACACCAGCAGCCTGTGCCTGCCAGCCACTGTACTTTGAGCCGTCGTATTCAATGCCCAGCGCAATGCGCATGCAACCGTTCACTCACGCAAAGAAAGACAAAAAAGAAAAAGGCGACGCAAGCGCCGCCTCCTTCCACCGCGGAGAACCGTGTCAGCCAATCTGGCCCAGCAATTTACCGGCTTCAGATTTTTGTGCGGCATTCCCTTCAGCAAGCACCTCATTGAGAATGTCGCGCGCACCATCGATATCGCTCATCTCGATATAAGCTTTGGCGAGATCCAATTTGGTGGCGTTCTCGTCGCTGTCCGTCAAGAAGTCGAAATCGTCATTGTTTTCTTCTGCTTGCAAACCGGTTTCGAGATCTGCCAGCTCAGCTTCCAGATCCATTTCGGCAGCCGGAGCCGGTGCTGGCGCCAATGTCACTTCTTCAACCATTTTGTCGGTGAGCTTCGGTTGCGTACCACTGGTGGCCGCAAAATCGGGCTCATCGTCCAGCGACGGCAGATCTGCTGATTCTTCCAGCGAGAAATCATCTTCCAGCGTGAGCTCATCAGCCGCCGGCGCTTGGGCCGTCGTGTCTTCTGGTAACGACAAATCGTCAAAGCCAGCATCATCAAAGGACATCTCGCCGAAATCGGCTTTTGGACGTACTTCTGTGCTTGATACCGGTGACGGCGTCGCCGCAACTTCTACCGTGCCCAAGTCGATATCGACATCATCCAGCGAAAAGTCGAGCGCTTCTTCTTTGGTCGTGGCCGGAGAGGAAGACGGAGCGTCGTCGAGATCAAACGACATATCATCAAGCGCAGAAGTCGTGGCCGTTGCCGTGCTGTCTGTGCTCGTGCTGAATTCTTGCGCAAGATCATCCAAGCTCAGCGAGTCGTCCATGGCTGGAGCGGACACCGCTTTTGTTTTGCCCGTACCCGACGCAGAACCACCACCAATGCGCGACAACACGGCTTCTGCCTGTTGACGCACTGCGGCATCGCTACTGCTCGCTGCAGCACGCGCTTGCTCGCCAGCAGCATCGTTGTCGCCCATCTCGGCGTAAACCTCGGCCAGTTTGACGCGGATTTCGCCGCGTTCTGGCTCACGCTGCAGCGCGGCATACAAAATATCGGCCGCCTGTTGGAAACGACCATATGCCACGTACATGTCAGCTTCGCCGAGCGGATCACCGCCGCCCGCATCACCACCGGCATCGGTAGAATCACCCATGTCGATGTTCAGGTCTTCATCCTGATCATCAGCATCGCTGAGGTTCAGATCCTGCAACTGCGCCAGATCTTCTTCTACCTGCTCATCGTGTTGCGTGTCAGTGGCCGTTGGCGCTGCTGATTTGCGTCGACGCAGGAAGAGGAATGCACCACCGCCCAACAGCACCGCAGCGCCCGCGATAATCGGAATCAACGGTAAACCCGGAGACGCCGGCTCTGCGGCTTTTTCCACCACCGGCTCAGCCGGAATGGGTTCTTTCTTCACTTTAGGCTTTGGCGTCTCAGCGACCGGGGTTTCCGGTTTGGCCTCCGCAGCAGACTCAGCAGGCACCACGCCTTGCTCTTTCTGCAATTTACCCAACTCTTCTTGCAAACCGGCGATGCGGTCATTTTTGACCGTCAACTGCTTCTCGCTGGCTTTGATCTTGGTATCCAATTCACCAAGATGCTTTTCGAGTGCTTTGTTCTCACGCGTGGCTTTGCTAATGCTTTCTTTTGCAATCGCCAGATCATTCTCAAGTGCAGCGTCGGAGCGACCACCCGACGCTTTGCCCGATTTACTCGAACCGGTTGGCGCAACCAGCGTCACTTCACCTTTACCCGTGCCGCGTGGCGCAGCCGGCTTTGCAGCAACGGGAGCAGACGCTTCCAGAGTGGCCTTGTCGGACGGCAGCGCCACGGCACGCTGGTCCAGCATTTCCCGCCAAGCTTTCGTTTGAGCGGCAAATTCGGCACTCGCTTCGCCGCGGTTGATCTGCTGAACTTCACCCTCGCCGGGGATCCGCAGGACCGCGCCTTTCTTTACCAGGTTCAGGTTTCCCTTGATGAACGCATCAGGGTTAGCTCGCTGAATCGCCAACATGGTTTGCTGAACCGTGCCCGTACCTTGATGACGCTGGGCGATGTCCCACATGGTGTCGTTGGCAACAACTTTGTATTCACCTTCCACGGCTGCCGAACGCGACGAAGCCGACTCTGCAGCCGGCTTGCTTTGTGTCGCAACAGTTGAATCAGGTTGTGCGGGTTGCGTGGCGCCCGCTGCCGCTGACGGCGGAGGCGGCAAGCCAGATTCGTCGGCAAGCACGACACCTGTCGCGGTATCGGAAGCCGGTTCCGGCGTCGGCAATGTCGCTTCATCAAACGTCGAGCCGTCGCTCATCACCAACGGAGGTGGCGCGTCGCCCGTCGAAGTCGATGCAGGTTCTGTCGGCGCCGGAGCTGCCGCCGCAGGTTCGGCAGACTCCTTCGTCACCGGTTGTGAAGTCGCCGTTGGCGCATCACCACTTTTGTATACCGGCGGGTCCAACAAAATCGTGTATTCACGCAACGCGCGGCCACCTGGCCACTGCACTTGCAAAATAAAATTCAGAAACGGTTCCGTCACCGCTTTCTGACTGCTGACTCGCACCTGCATGCCGCCGTCAGCGCCTTGTTCCACGGAAAACTGCAGGTCTTGGAGGAAGTAGACGTAATCAACGCCAACTTTTTCAAATTCCTCCGGCGACGCCAGACCGACCACGATTTCATCGGTGGTCAGATCTTTAGTTTGAATCAGCCCGACATCGAGCTTCAGTGGTTGGTTGAGGTAGGACTTGAGGGTGTAATCCCCCACGCCAAGCGCGGACGCAACGCCCGGCAGCGCAAGGCTGACGCCGAGAATTGCTGCTGCGAGTTTGTTCCTGACCATTGACCCTTCCCTTACTCGATCGTTGTTGTAATCCCCGTCACCGGGAAGTCCGTGCTGCTACACACGGGAGATGGCCAGCCATGTGACGAAGTTCACAACTTGGCTGGCCAATCCTAGAAACACTCTAACGTAGTGCGCCTAACTATCCATCAAATATAGTCTTTTATCAACACTTCGGCGATTTGGACGGCATTCAGGGCCGCCCCTTTCCGGACGTTGTCCGAGACCACCCATAGGTTGATCCCCCGGGGGTGGGAGATGTCCTCACGAATTCGGCCTACCCAGGTCGGGTCCTGACCTGCCCCTTCTGTCACCGGCGTCGGGTAACCGCCCGGCTGGCGCTCATCGAGCAACTTCACGCCCGGTGCCTTGGCTAACAGCGCCCGAACCTCATCAATGCTGATTTTTTTCCTCGTCTCGACGTGTACGGCCTCGGAATGACCGTAGAACACCGGCACCCGTACTGCCGTCGGATTCACCATGATGCTGTCATCGCCCATGATCTTGCGGGTTTCCCACACCATCTTCATTTCTTCTTTGGTGTAGCCGTTGTCCTGGAACACGTCGATCTGCGGGATCTCGTTAAATGCAATCTGCTTGGGATAAACCTTCGGCTCGATCGGCTTGGCGTTCAGCAAGTTGGCCGTTTGCATGGCCAACTCCTCAATGGCTTCCTTGCCGGTGCCGGACACCGCCTGATAAGTCGCCACGTTGATACGTTCGATGCCGACGGCATCGTGAATAGGCTTCAGTGCCACCAACATTTGAATGGTCGAGCAATTCGGGTTGGCAATGATGTTGGTTGCCTTGTACTTGGCGATGTCCTTGACGTTCACCTCGGGAACCACCAGCGGGATGTCGTCGCGATAGCGGAATTCCGAGGTGTTATCGACGACGATGCAGCCCGCAGCAGCCGCTTTCGGTGCCCATTCGCGTGATACCGAGCCACCGGCTGAGAACAAACCGATCTGCGCTTTGCTGAAATCAAATTCGGCTACATCCAGCACTTTCAAATGCTTGCCGCGAAACTCGATGGTTTTGCCCGCCGAACGTGCGGACGCCAACGGGTAGAGATTACGTACCGGAAAATTGCGCTGCTCTAGAACCTCAAACAAGGTTTCGCCGACCGCACCCGTGGCGCCGAGGACACATACGTCATATTGCTTGCTCATGATTGCCTGACCTATTTCGTTTATTGACTGATCAATTGGTTTGTTATCGACTGCGCGCTCACAACGCCGCAACAACGGCGTCGCCCATGTCTTTGGTGCCGACTTTCTGAGTGCCTTCACTCCAGATATCCGCCGTACGGAGATTCTGATCGAGCACTTTGCCGACCGCGACTTCGATCTGCGTCGCCACGTGCGGCAAGTTGAAGCTGTAACGGAACAGCATCGCCAACGACAAAATAGTTGCCAACGGATTGGCGACGCCTTTGCCCGCAATGTCCGGTGCTGAGCCGTGACAAGGCTCGTACATACCCTTGCCGCTTTCATCCAACGATGCCGACGGCAGCATGCCGATCGAACCGGTAAGCATCGACGCTTCATCTGAAAGAATGTCACCAAACAAATTGCCGGTGACGATCACATCAAACTGCTTGGGTGCACGCACCAGTTGCATCGCTGCATTATCGACATACATATGCGACAACTGCGCCTGCGGATAGTCCTTCGCCACGTCGGTGACCACCTGTTTCCACAACTCGGTGACTTCCATGACGTTCGCCTTGTCGACCGAGCACACTTTGTTGCCACGCTTGGCGGCCAGGTTGAAGGCCACCTTGGCGATACGGCGGATCTCGCTTTCGCGATAAATATCGGTGTTGAAACCTTCGCGCTCACCGCTGTCGAGCGTACGAATGCCGCGCGGTTGGCCAAAATAAATGCCGCCAGTCAACTCACGCACGATCAGAATATCGAGTCCGGCAACGATTTCTGGTTTCAACGATGAGGCACCGGCCAGTTGCGGATAAAGAATGGCCGGCCGCAAGTTGGCGAACAGCCCGAGTTCACTGCGTAATTTCAGCAAGCCACGCTCCGGACGAATCGAACGCTCGATGTTGTCCCACTTCGGGCCGCCAATAGAACCGAACAGAATGGCATCTGCCGCGCGCGCTTTGGCCAGTGTGCGGTCCGGCAGCGGCACGCCGTCAGCGTCGATCGCAGCGCCACCCACGACGTCTTCTTCGATCGTAATACCCAACCGGTGCTGCACGTTCAGTTTGTCCAGCACTTTGCGGGCTTCGGCCATGATTTCCGGGCCGATACCGTCGCCAGGAAGAACCAGAATAGTCTTGCTCACTTGCATATCCTCTTGATGTCTCTGCTCAACGTTTTTCGATCGCGTTGAAAATCCACGGCGCTTCTACCATTCGTTGGGCCTCGTAGGCACGAATCGTTTCTGCATCCTGCAGTGTGATGCCGATATCGTCCAAGCCATTCAGCAAGCAGTGCTTGCGGAAGGCGTCGATGTCGAAAGGGAATGACTGACCGGACGGCGTTGTTACCCTCTGATTACTCAAATCGACCGAAATCTTGTAGCCCTCGGTCGCTTGGGTTTCCCGGAACAGTTGCTCGACTTGAGCTTCCGTCAAGATGATTGGAAGCAAGCCATTCTTGAAGCTGTTATTGAAAAAAATGTCCGCGTAGCTCGGCGCGATGATGGCCCGGAAACCGAAATCCATCAGCGCCCAAGGCGCATGCTCGCGGCTGGAACCGCAACCAAAATTACGGCGCGCCAACAACACTTGCGCACCTTGGTAGCGCGGCAGGTTCAAGACAAAGTCTTTGTTCAGTGGCCGCTTGCTGTTGTCCATGCCCGGCATACCTTCGTCGAGGTAGCGCAACTCATCGAACAGATTAGGGCCATAACCACTCTTGAAAATGCTCTTCAGGAATTGCTTGGGAATGATCAAGTCGGTATCGACGTTGGCGCGATCCAACGGTGCGGCCAGACCTGTGAGCGTCGTGAATTTTTCCATGGTCATGCTCCCTTTCCACCAGCAACCGTACGCACATCGACAAAGTGACCGGCAATCGCAGCCGCTGCAGCCATCGCCGGGCTGCACAAATGCGTGCGACCGCCGTTCCCCTGTCGCCCTTCGAAATTACGGTTCGAGGTCGACGCGCAATGCTCACCCGGCAGCAATTTGTCAGGGTTCATGGCCAAGCACATCGAACAGCCTGGTTCACGCCACTCAAAACCGGCCGCAAGAAAAACTTGATCAAGACCTTCCGCCTCGGCTTGTTTCTTCACAAGGCCGGAACCTGGAACCACCATCGCCTGTTTCACACTGCCGGCAACTTGCTTGCCTTTGGCGACTTCTGCCGCCGCACGCAAATCTTCGATACGTGAGTTGGTACAAGAACCAATAAATACGCGATCCACTTGGATGTCGGTAATTTTCATGCCGGGCTTCAAGCCCATGTACTCGTATGCACGCAACATGCTGTTGCGCTTGACGTCATCACTCTCGGCTTTCGGGTCCGGCAATACTGCATCCACCGGCAATACCATTTCCGGTGATGTCCCCCAGCTCACCTGCGGCTGGATCTCGGCAGCATTGATTTCAACCACGGTGTCGAATTTGGCATTCGAATCGGAATGCAACGTATTCCACCAAGCAACGGCTTTATCCCAATCACTGCCCGTCGGCGCGAACGGACGACCTTTCACATACGCAATCGTTTTTTCATCCACCGACACCATGCCGGCACGCGCACCCGCTTCGATGGACATATTGCAGATACTCATCCGCCCTTCCATCGACAAACCACGGATTGCACTGCCACCAAACTCCATCGCATAACCGGTGCCGCCCGCCGTGCCAATCACACCAATGATGTGCAACACCACATCTTTAGCGGTGACGCCCGCACCCAGCGAGCCCTCCACACGCACCAACATGTTCTTCATTTTTTTGGCGACTAAACATTGCGTGGCAAGCACATGTTCGACTTCGCTGGTGCCGATACCGTGCGCGAGACAAGCCAGCGCACCGTTAGTCGATGTGTGCGAGTCGCCGCACACGACCGTCATGCCTGGCAACACGGCGCCCTGCTCCGGTGCCATCACATGCACGATGCCTTGGCGCTCGTCGCCAATACCGAATTCGAGAATGCCAAATTCGCGCGTGTTCTCTTCCAACGTCTGCACTTGAATACGCGACGTTTCGTCTGTGATTTCTGCCGCGGACTTGAATGGCGTGGTCGGCACGTTGTGATCAATGGTCGCCACATTGGTATCCAAGCGCCACGGCTTACGTCCTGCGAGGCGCAGCCCTTCGAAAGCTTGAGGGCTCGTCACTTCATGAATGATTTGACGATCGATGTAGATCAGCGCCGAACCGTCATCCCGTTGCTTCACGAGATGCGCGTCCCAGAGTTTGTCGTAGAGGGTCTTGCCGGGCGTGCCAGACATGGGTGCCTGTCCTCAAAGTGAAAAGGGACGGAAAAAGTCGACCCGGCCGCCTGTACAGGGGGCCGGGAACAAGTCCTTTTTCCAGATGCCGCGCAGTCTGGGCTTCCTTTGCCAATAATTCCAATTCATCATTTTCATGGATTGCATAACCTTTAGGAATCACATTCCTCGCCGCCTCACGGCGGACGAGAGGCCACCCCGGAGCCACACATGAACCTGGAAGGACTGACCGCCTTTCTTGCCGTTGCCGAAGCCGGTTCCTTTACCGGTGCGGCCGAGCGCCTATTCCTGACTCAGCCGGCGGTAAGCAAGCGCATCGCCCAGTTAGAAGGCGATCTCGATACGCGCTTGTTCGATCGCATCGGTCGCGAGGTGCGGCTCACCGAGGCGGGCGACGCCCTACTGCCGCGTGCACGCGCCATTCTGCTCACACTGGAAGACACCCGCCGCGCGCTGCACAACCTGCACGACGGCGAAATCGAGGGCACGCTCACGTTTGGCACCAGTCATCACATCGGTCTGCACCGTCTGCCGCCCGTGTTGCGCGAGTACTCTGCACGTTACCCGCAGGTAAAACTCGATATCCGCTTCATCGATTCCGAGGAAGCTTGGGAAGACATCGTTGCTGGCCGCATGGAACTGGGCATCGTTACGCTGCCACCTAAAAACATCGCCGCAAAAGGCGATGCGGCAACGCCACTGCGCATCGAAAAAATCTGGGATGACCCATTGGCCGTGGTTGCTGCCGTCAATCATCCCTTGGCTGATTTACATTCGGTGACGTTGCGTGCGCTGAGCAAACACCCCGCCATTCTCCCCAGCGATGTCACGTTCACGCGGCGCATCGTGGACGCGGCCTTTGCTGCCAAAGGTCTCGCCACGCCCACGGCCATCAGCACCAACTATTTGGAAACCATAAAAATGATGGTGGCCGTCGGCCTTGGCTGGAGTGTGTTGCCGGCCAGCATGATCGATGCGCAAGTGGTTGCCTTGCCCGTCAACGAATTACGCATTCAGCGTGAACTGGGTGTGGTGTATCACCCAGGCAGGACACTTTCAAAAGCAGCACGGGCGATGGTCGGAATGCTGCAAGAAGCTCGGGCTCTGAAAATTTAATGCTCAGGCCTCTTTTTCTATCGTCACCAGTTTTATGCGTCCCGATGTGCCCGATTTAATGGTTACCGACGATCTTCTACATTGAAATTGCTCGGCAACCAGCGCAACCAACTCCTCATTGGCTTTCCCATCTACCGGTGCTGCTTTTAGTTTGGCAAGCCAAGTTCCATCGTCCGCAAGCACGAGTTCAGATGCTTTGGCGCGCGGTTTGACCTTGATTTGAATCGTGACAATTTGCTTCACAGCTTGATCTTTTCCTGCTGCACCTGCCATACGATCAATGCCGCCGCTAACGCCGACAGGAAAAATCCCACCGCAATCGGCAACACCTGCCCGTTCAGTTGGCTACCGATCAACCAACCTAGACCACTGGCCATCAGTGTTGTGAAGAAACCGATAAAGGATGATGCCGTACCTGCGACGTGCCCCATCGGCACCATCGCCAACGCATTGAGATTGGGAGTAATCGCCGCGAACAAAAAAAGAATGGCCGACATGAACACCCAATACACAGGCAACGATGGATTGCCACGGAAGCAAAACAACAGCAGCAGCGCGGTCACGATCACCAACAACCACAACGAAACTTGTGCAATGCGTGCCGCACCGTAACGCAAGACAAAGCGGGCGTTGAGCACATTCGCAAACGCGATAACGGCCGCTATCGCACCAAACACCAATGGAAAACGGTCACCTTGCTGATAAATGTCTTGGAATACTTGCTGAGATGTCGCCACGTAGGTCATCAGCAAAGTGAACAGGAAACCTAGCGCCACGGTATAGCCCAGCGTGATTCGCGTGGTCAGCACCACCTGTATCCCATGCACGATACGCGACCCCAAACTACGCCCTGGGCCTGCAGTCTTTCCATGCGTTTCTGGCAAACGCATGCCGCTCCAAAGCGCGAGCAGCAATGCAAAAGCGGCGGTGAACAAAAAGATTGCTGGCCAATCGCCCACGAGCAATACAGCCATACCCAGTGCCGGCGCAAAAATAGGCACCACGATAAATACCAGCATGGCAAATGACATCACACGCGCCATGCGATCACCGACAAATAAATCACGCACTACCGCTGCTGAAATCACTCGCGGAGCCGCTGCACCAAACCCCTGCAACGCACGCGCCGCAAGCAACATATCGAAGGAATCTGCGACCGTCGCCCAAAGTGATGCGACGGTAAAAATACCAAGCCCAATCAGTAGCATGCGCTTGCGGCCATAAAGATCAGA
This sequence comes from uncultured Pseudomonadales bacterium, assembly GCA_964574995.1. Classification (GTDB taxonomy): domain Bacteria; phylum Pseudomonadota; class Gammaproteobacteria; order Pseudomonadales; family JADFDG01; genus JADFDG01. The sequence goes on from CAZNPF010000002.1 coordinate 174,770, forward strand.
CAGCGGCCCGTAGAACAACTGACCCACGCCGATGCCGACAAGAAACGCCGTAATCACTTCCTGCCGACGATTGGGATCCGTGAGGCCGAGTTCGTCGCCCATCACGCCCAACGCCGGCAACATCATGTCGAGCGACAGCGCACCCACTGCCATCATCACGCCGATCAGCGCGAGAAATTCTGGCATGGGCATTTTCAATCGACGCGCTTCGGCATGACTCACGCGGGTTTCTCCTGCAACAAGGGGTGGCGAAGTACTGGCAGCAAAAGCAACAGTGCCAGCACACCGGATAATGACATCACCACAAAAGACAACTGCGCGCCGTAATGTGGCCACAGCACGCCCGCCATCAATGCGCCGCCCGCACCGCCGACGCCATAACTCACGCTGGAAAATAGTGCTTGGCCGCGACCTTGGCTACGTCCGGTGAACAATTGATGGGTGAGGTGGATTGCCGCGGCATGCAGGAATCCAAATGTCATGGCATGCAATGTTTGCGCAAGCAACAGCGCAGGCAGGTAATCCACACAATACGCCAGCAACAACCAGCGCACACACACTGCCAGTGCTGCCAGCATCAGCACGCGCAGTGCACCCAGCCGCGACAACACATGATGCATGTAGATAAACACCAGCACTTCGGCAATCACGCCCAGCGCCCACAGCCCACCAATCCCTAAACGGCTCCAGCCTCGCGTCTCAAGGTGAATGGAAAAATAGGTGTAATACGGGCCGTGCGAAAAATTGATCAGCAGGCAAGCCAGCAATAAGCACCAAACCACCGGCTGACGGATCCGTACAAAAAAAATATCGTCACCGCTCGCGACCGTGCGATCCGTTTCTACCTCACGCAATAACAGTGATGACACCCACATCGCCACCATCAGAACCAACATGAATGCTGGCAGCCAGTTCACACTGATGATGTCGAATACCGCACCCAGACCCAGCACGGCACCAATAAAACCGATGGAACCCCACAAGCGGACACGGCTGTATTCCGCCATGCGTGCACCGAGGTGATTGAGCGTCACGACTTCAAACTGCGGCAACACCGCATTCCAGAAAAAACTATAGCCCGCCATGACCAGCGCCATGCCAGCAAAAGAATCAACGAACCAGACGCCAGCAAACAACGCCAATGCTGCCAGCGAGCCCACGCGCACAATGGGCAAACGCGCATGCTGACGATCTGCCAGCCACCCCCAAACATTGGGCGCGACAACGCGTGTCGCCATCGGAATCGCAACAATTAACGCAATATCAGCCAACGAATAGCCGCGTTCCTGCAGGAACAGGCTCCAGAACGGCACCATGGCGCCGAGTACAGCGAAATACGCAAAATAAAAAGCACTGAGCCGCCAGTACGGGTAAGCCCGCGCCGACGAGAGCCCCGCATCCAAACTCATGCTTATTTCACGCTGCCGGGAATCCTCGGCGTGCTGCTGACCACATCACCGCATTGCGCACGATGACGTAACGCATGATCAATGAGCACCAACGCCATCATCGCCTCTGCAATCGGCGTTGCACGTACACCGACACAGGGATCGTGCCGGCCAGTGGTCACCACTTCGGAGGGTTTTCCATCCACATCGATGGAACGACCAGGAATACGAATGCTGGAGGTTGGCTTGAGCGCGATGCTGGCCGTGATGTCTTGCCCGCTGGAAATACCACCGAGAATGCCGCCAGCATGATTGGATAGAAACCCCTGCGGCGTCATTTCGTCGCGGTGTTGTTCACCACGCTGCGTCACTACGCGAAAACCATCACCGATTTCTACGGCTTTCACCGCATTGATGCTCATCAGCGCCTTGGCGAGATCGGCGTCTAGGCGATCAAAGATCGGCTCACCCCAGCCTACCGGCACGCCGCTGGCTACGACATTCACGCGCGCACCCACCGACGATCCGTCACGACGCAAATCTTCGATCAGCTGTTCCATCTTGGGCACGGCAAGACGATCCGGACAGAAAAACGGATTGTTCTCCACCTCACTCCAGTCGAATGCAGAAATACCGATGTCACCGATCTGCGCGACGTAACCGCGAACGCTGATGCCAAATTTTTCTTTTAGCCACTTTTTAGCAATGGCCCCGGCCGCCACACGCATCGCGGTTTCACGCGCGGACGAACGCCCACCACCGCGATAGTCGCGGAAACCGTATTTCATGTTGTAGGTGTAATCGGCATGGCCGGGCCGGAAAGTGCTGGCGATGTTGGCGTAGTCTTTCGATTTCTGATCCGTGTTCTCGATCAGCAAGCCAATCGGTGTACCGGTTGTGCGGCCTTCAAAGACGCCAGACAGGATTTTCACCGCATCGTCTTCGCGACGCTGCGTCGTAAATTTCGAGGTGCCCGGCTTACGACGGTCGAGATCGATCTGCAGATCGGCCTCGGAAAGCGCCAGTCCCGGTGGACAGCCGTCGACGATGGCGCCCAGCGCCGGTCCGTGGCTTTCGCCAAAGGTGGTGACCGTGAACAACTGACCAATCGTGTTGCCAGACATGAGGAACTCGCAGACGAAGACGGAAAATGCAGCAGGAAACGGGCCGATGCCGGAAGCGCGTGATTATACGCGGGCCGCACGTCGGCGCGCTTCATCCCGGAACACGTCGGCATGCGCCATGACTTCCGCCGCAGTGAGCACGAAAACGCCGCCCTCGCCTTCTTCGAATTCCGGCCAAGTAAACGGCACTTGGGGAAACAGCGCCATCAACGCCAGATCCGAGTTACCCACTTCACAGACCAGCAAGCCGTCCGCCGCCAGCACCGCCGGTGCTTCGGCCAAAATCCGCACCACCAGTTCTAAGCCGTCGGCACCGGCCGCCAGCCCCAGTTGCGGTTCGTGACGGTACTCCGGTGGCAGCGCCGCCATGTCGACCGCATCGACATACGGTGGATTGGCGACCACCAGATCAAACGGCCCCTCGACGCCGGCATATAAATCACCGCATTGCAAACGCAATTGATCTTCGCAACCGTGGCGAATGACATTGCCAGTGGCTACTTCCAGCGCATCGACAGAAATATCGGTTGCCACGATGTCGGCCTGTGGAAACGCGTGACAGCAGGCAATCGCAATGCAGCCACTGCCCGTACAGAGCTCCAGCACGCGCTGCACGCGATCAGCATCCAACCAAGGCTCGAAACGGCGCTCGATCAATTCGGCAATCGGTGAGCGCGGAATCAACACGCGCGAATCAACACGGAACGGCAAACCGGCAAACCATGCGGTACCCGTGAGATAGGCCACCGGCATACGCTCCTCGACACGACGACGTACCAGTTCAGCGATTTGCTCGCGCTCAGCGATGGTCAGCCGCGCATCCAGCACACGGGGATCGATATCGTGCGGCAGCGCAGTCACGTGCAACAACAAGGCTAGCGCTTCATCCCAAGGATCGACGTTACCGTGGCCCAGATGCACGCCAGCGCGATTCATGGCCGTGACAGCCCAACGCAGAAAATCACGCAGCGTCTGAAGATCATGCACCGCCGCATCGACATCAACGGCGTGTTCACGACGCGTTGTTTTTCCGGCACCCCGTTTTTCGGTGGCCATCGCTAATCTCCAGTTTGATCGGGCCGCAACGGCAGGCATGATAGACGCTGATTCGCATCACGACTGCCCCGGCCTACCACGCAGCGTCCATTTTCAGCCATGACTCCACACCTGCCTCCCACACCACCACCGGACGACAGCGACGACGCCAACCTGCTGGCCCGTGAAATGGCTGGCGTGAAGCGGCTGGACAGCCCCGAGCGCGAGCCATCTGCCCGCGAAAAATTTGATCGTGAGCTGGCGGAACGTCGACGCGCCGCCGCCACCGAGAATGCACCAGCCAGCAGCCGCTTCGCCGTTGACGGTTTGTCGTCGGTACAGGCCGTTGCCGGTGATGCGTATCTCGAGTTTCGGCGCGACGGCATTCAACTGCGGCAATGGCAAAAACTGCGCAAGGGGCAAATCGCTTGGACGTTGGCCGTGGACTTGCACGGCATCACCCGCGAAGAGGCCATGCGCGCTGTAGAACGGCTGATCCGACAGGCCCAGGACGAAGACAGCAACTGTGTCCGCGTGGTGCATGGTAAAGGGCATGACCCGTCTGGCGCCGCAATCACCATCAAGGCCGAGCTCAACCATTGGCTGCGCAAACACCCGCAAGTGCTGGCGTTTTGCTCGGCCTTGCCGGCAGACGGAGGCGCCGGCGCGCTGTACCTGTTGTTACGACGGCAGCGTCGAGAATGAACTGAGCAGGTTGCACGGCGCGTGGCTTTTGATAGTTGGCGTGGCTTTTGACAGTTGGCGTGATATAGCGGATCGCGTAGGGTGAACAACCTCGTTCGTTCCGGAAAAACCGCACTATGAGTCAGGAAAAAAACATGGAGGCCGCCTACGCCGCGTTGATCCAGGCCATCGGCGAGGATCTTTCGCGACCCGGCCTCGGTGAAACCCCGCTGCGCGCCGCCAAGGCATTTCAGTTTCTGAATCGCGGCTATACGCAATCGCTGCAGGAAATCGTCAACGACGCAATCTTTCCGTCCGATAACGATCAAATGGTCGTGGTCAGCAACATTGAGCTCTACTCACTGTGCGAACACCACTTGCTGCCCTTTATTGGTCACGCACACGTCGCCTACTTACCCAGCGGCAAAGTTGTGGGGCTCTCCAAAGTAGCGCGCATCGTCGACATGTTTTCTCGCCGGCTTCAGATTCAAGAAAATCTCACTCGGCAAATTGCCGATGCTGTGCAGGAAGTCACGGGCGCACTGGGCGTTGGCGTCATCGTCGAAGCTCGTCACATGTGCATGATGATGCGCGGCGTCGAGAAACAAAATTCGGTGATGAAGACATCGGTCATGCTGGGCGCCTTCCGCAATAGCGCACAGACACGTAACGAATTTTTGGCCTTATCCTCCACCAGGTCTGATTGATGGCTCGCGACGACTCGAGTGCCTCTGCCGACTCAGAGGCCACGGTGCACGAAGAAGCCGATGGCATCATCGTGATCGCGTACGCCACCGCCAGCCGAGTCAATCTTGAAACAGCACACAGCACGTTTCGTCGACGCCGAGCCATGCTGACGGCATCGGGAAAGAAACGGCACCGCATCATCATTCATGGCACACGCATCGTGTCTTTTGATTATGCGGCATACCGTTTTTCTGCCAGCCGCGAGGTGTCCGCCACCGTGGCCGCTGCTGCGCTGGTCTGTGACAGCATGCTGGAACGACACCTAGCCAGCGTGTTCGTCAATATGTGGAAGCCCAGTTATCCGACGCGCATCTTTACCGACATGAGTGAAGCGCGCGCCTGGTTAAGAACGTTCCCTGACAATTAAGCACGCCTTTACGTTCGAGAATACACATGGCACGCACTCGCCACTGGCTGATGAAAACCGAGCCTGACGCCTTTTCGATCGATGATTTTTTGAAATGTAAAAATCAAACCGAAGGCTGGAACGGCGTACGCAATTACGAAGCACGCAACATCATGCGTGATTTGATGCAAGTCGATGATCTGGTGATTATTTACCACTCAAATGCCACACCATCGGGCGCTGCCGGCGTAGCTCGTGTGGCAAGCCTCGCCTACCCGGACCCCGATCAGTTCAACGCCAAGAGCGATTACTACGACCCGAAATCCACACGGGAAACCCCCCGTTGGATGCAAGTGGACGTGCAGTTTGTACGGAAATTCGCGCATTTCGTGACGCTGGACGAGATCCGCGCCGAGCCACGCTTTGAAGACTTGGCAATGATTCGACGAAATCGCTTATCCGTTACGCCACTCACGGCGGCGGAATTCAAGACTTTTGAAGCGCTGGGCGATCGCAAGCACTGAGGTTTTTTTCTTTGTGCCGACCTATGCGCAGCATCACCCTCGCCGCGCATCCAGCGCCCAGGCCGTTGCCATCAGCAGCAGTACCACATCGCCACCCAGAATCAGTTTGACCAGCAACGATAGCGTGCCGTTATTGGCTACCAAAACATTGCTGGCAATCAACGCCAGTACAAAGAAAAAAATGGCCAGCCATTTCCAATTACCACTGCTGGTCGCCGTGTAATGCTGCTGCCGTGCCCGCCCTAAACTGAATAACGGATCTGACGAACGCGCCTCTACATCAGCTGGCCGCCAACCCGTCGGCATGAAGGCGATACGTAATCGATCAAAAAAACTGCCCGCTTTCTTGGCGGCATCCCACATCCAACTAAACCAGTCGAACTGCGCACGCACCGCATCCCAACGGTGATAGGGCTTACGAACGCCATACACGCACGGCTCATTTTCCTCGATCCAGGTACCAAACATACGGTCCCAGATCATCAACGTACCGCCGTGATTGCGATCGACATAGCAATCGTTCACCGCATGATGAACGCGATGCGCACTGGGCGTATTCAAGATACCTTCAATCAAGGGGACTTTGTCGATCAGTCGCGTATGTATCCAGAACTGATAAAACTTGTGCACGGTGAGCAACACGATGAAAACTTCTGCCGGGCAGCCCAAGAGCGCGAGCGGCATAAAAATCGGCCAATGAAAGGTGTCCTGAAAAGCACCCTGCCGTAGCGCTGTGGTGAGGTTGTATTCCTCACTCTGATGGTGTGGCACATGCACTGCCCATAGGACGTTAATTTCGTGCGACCAGCGATGTGCCCAGTAATACAGAAAATCCAGCACCAAAAAAAACATCACCCACGTCCACGGCGAATCCGTGGAAAAAACGAATAACCCGTAATGGTGAGAAACCCACGCAAACAACAGCAACAAGGCGCCCTTGGTGAAGACTTCGATCGTCACCGTCATCACGCCGCAGGCAAGGCTGGTGATGCTGTCGGCCAATTGGTAATAACCCAGCTGCCGCTTCCACGAAGCTCGCGCTTCCAGCGCAATCAGCACCACGAAGAACGGGATAGCCCAAGAAATAAGGACATTGTTGTCTGGCATGACACACCTGATACATAAGCGGCAGTCGCCATTGTCATCCGACGCGTGAGGGAACGGCAAACAGCCGGCGGGCACTTGTCGGGCTCCCGGGCATCGCCGCATTCTGTCGACCCGGCGCGCACCTGAATGCAACGCACCACCACACCGCAGCGGAGTTACCTATGACAACCACCCGCATTGCCATCACCGGTGCCGCCAGCGGCCTCGGTCGAGAATTGGCCCTGCGCTGGGCACGTACCGGCGCTTGTGTGGCGCTCGCCGACGTGCATGCCGAACGGCTTTCAGCGGCAGCGCATGACGTTGAAAAAGCAGGCGGCACAGCGCTGTCCCTGCACTGCGACGTACGCCGCACAACGGATGTCGATGCACTGGTCGACGCCTGCGTACAGGCGTGGGGAGGGTTGGATGTTTTTATCAACAACGCGGGTGTGGCCGGCGGCGGCAGCTTCGAGCAAATCATCGATGCCGACTGGCAATGGCTGCTCGATATCAATCTGATGGGTGTGGTGCGCGGCGCACGCGCAGCAGTTCCCGTCTTCAAACGCCAACAAAAAGGCCACTTAGTAAATATTGCATCGATGGCCGGCCTATTAGCTCCACCGGGCATGAGCAGCTACAACGTTTCGAAAACAGCCGTCGTGGCACTCAGCGAAACGCTGCATGGAGAACTGGCCGCCGATGGCATCCGCGTGACTTGCGTATGCCCGTCATTTTTCCGAACTAATCTTGGTGAATCGCTTCGCACCGAAGACGCCGGAATGCGGAAATCATTCGACCGCCTGCTGAACTCATCCGACATCACTGCCACCGACATCGCAGATATCGTGTTTAACGACGTGAATTCAGGAAAATTTCTCTGTCTTCCACATAAACGCGCTCGATCCGCGTTACGGGTTAAACGTTGGTGGTATTCGCGCTATCTTGGCGAGATGGTAAAAATCGGTAACTCGCTGAAAAAAAGACGCGGATAACGTTTATCGCGTCACCGCATGCTTTTCGAGCGCTGCGCGTAATGCAACTGGTATGGAAATCGGTCGCATTGAAACACGCTCAACAAACACATGCACAAAATATCCGGCTGCTCGCGCCTCTTGTTCGCCTTTACGAAAAATCGCGATTTCATAGCGTACGCTGCGGTTACCTAGCTGGCCGATACGAACACCGGCCTCCAGCACATCCGGATAAGCCACGCCTGCGAAGTATCGGCACTGCGATTCCGCCACGACGCCGATGACATCGGCCGCCTGAATGTCTAGGCCGCCTTCGTGTATCAGCAGATGATTGGCCGCAGTATCGAAGTACGAATAGTAGACAACATTATTTACATGCCCGTAGATATCGTTGTCTTGCCAGCGCGAGGTGATGTCAACGAAATAGCGATAATCATCACGGCATGGAATATCGGTAGCAGCCATCGCAATGACTCAGGCAGGAGCCAGACCACGTTCCGCCAAATAACGACGTGTTTGCTGATAATTCTTGGTTAGCGCACCTTCGGCTTTTTCGGCAACAAAACCCGCCACCTTGCCTCCGATCAGCGGAATACTGCTGCTGATATCTAGCCGGATGCGATTGATGCACCCTGCCCCATCGGGCATCAATTGCATACTGCCACCCACATTCACTGGCACGCCGTCAACGTGGAACGAATGCGTGCCGCGGTAGCCGCCATCAGCACCGGGTTTAACATCCCAGACCATACGAGTCCGCAGCACATTTTCACTGCGCGCCAACTTCCGCAGCAACACTGGCACACGCTGAAGATCAACAACGATAAATTGGCGGACATCGATGACAAACTGACCGTTTTTTTCGCCCAGTTCAAGAAACTCATGACGAGTACGATTGGACGTATAACGCGCCTCATAGAACGCTCGGTCAGTAAATACGCCAAACAAAGCTTGTGTAGAAATGGGGTAACGCTCGTCATGCAATTTGCTTTTCATATTTTCACTCAGAGAGATTATTTCTGAAGGAACTGAATCAATTGATTGCGTTGCCGCTCATTGAGTAACTTCAGCAGCGGCAACAAACGTTTCATGGCAGCAGGCAACTGCTCGGTCACGCTAGTTGTTTCGCCTTTGTCGATTTTATTGAGTAGATCATCGATACGAATCTGACCAACCTGCGCTTCTGGATTCTTGGGCGGAATCGGCTTGGAAGGCAGTAACGCATCACTGCGTGCTTTGCGAATATCGACATCACCCAAGATGCGGTTGCCACCGGCTTTGATCGCTGCCTCTAACACTTGCTGACACTCTTCCATGACGCTCATGGCGGTCAGACCCGGATGAGGCTCCGGCGTCAGCACGCCCCCACTGGCAGTCAGCTGCAGTGGTTTGCCGCCGAAATTGAGCGGCGTCCCACTGATTTCCGCACGAATCCGTTCCGCAAGATTTTTGGAACCGTCATGCTTTCCGGTTGGCAAGGAAATAGCGAAGTGCGCCAGCCCGATACGCGCGGCCGTGTCTTCCTTACGAATACGCGAGCGAATCACGCGTGCGGCATGAGTCACGATGGCATCGCCTACATCCTTGCCGTGCACCAAGAACAGTTTCTTGAAGTCGTCAATTTCAATTCGCACCAACGACAACGGCTGCTGATGCCGCTTGGCAAAGGAAATGTCCTGCTTGAGCCGCTCGATAAAACCAGCCTTATTGGCCAGCCCCGTCAGCACATCAATGGTTATCTGCTCTTGCAGTTGCTTTTTCACTCGCACGTAACCGGCATGAGCGCGTGCGCGCGCCACCAGATCCGTGGAGTTGAACGGCTTGGTAATGAAATCCGTAGCGCCCATATCCAGCGCTTTTTCACGAGCAGCGTCGTCATTTTCGGCGCCCGTGACAATGATCACCGGCATCGCAGCAATACCGGGATCGTCAGATGTACGAATCTTGCGCAGCAAACCGTAGCCATCAAGGCCGGGCATCGACAAATCGCTGAACACCACCTGAATGGCGGTATCTGTCTCCAACTGCTTCCAGCCATCTAGGCCATCTTCAGCGGTAACCACATCGCATTCGTCGCTGAGCATTTTCAGCGCCGCCTTGCGCATCACCTTCGAGTCATCGACGAGCAGCACTCGCGCACGGGCAGCGGCGTTGGCCGTCATGGGATCAGCTCCATCCGAATCGAGACAGGCCGGTACTATAGCAACGGCTACCGAGCTTCGTGACGTGCTTCACATCAAGGCAAGGCGATAAAAGTGTGACGAGTATCACATTAAAAGAAAGGCGGCCCCTAGCCGCCTTCTCGTCCTGCAAGCAAGCCGTCAGACGAAATACATCAGCAGCCATTCTGCAACCAGCGCCGGCTTTTCTTCCCCTTCGATGTCGATGGTGTACTCAAACTTGAGCAGCCATTGACCCGGCTTCTTCTCGTCGGCGCTTAACAGCTTGGCACGTGACCGCACACGCTTATCGACTTTGACCGGTGCCATGAACCGCAGTTTGTCAAAACCGTAGTTCATCCCCATTTTCAAACCTTGCGGCAAAATCATCTCCGGCATGTTTGCTTGCAGGTACGGAAGCAGCGATACCGTCAGATACCCATGCGCAATCGTGGTGCCAAACGGTGTGGCCTTGGCCATCTCCGGATTCACGTGAATAAACTGATGATCCAACGTGGCATCCGCAAAGGCATTGATGCGTTTCTGATCGATTTGAAACCACTCGGATGACCCGAGATCCTTACCGATGTAGGAAGCAAACTCGGCGGGAGGAATCATTTTCATGCGTAAATCTCCAAAACTTTATTTCAATGAAAAATCATATTAAATATCGTCAGCAATTCACGATAGCCAATGGCAACAGCAACGAATTCGGATTTCTAGATAAACGCCAAATCACGCGAAATGTCTATCAAGAAATTCATGCACGGCATTTGCTATCGCGGGCGCCGTATCCGGCTCCAGATGCGCATGGTGACTTCCTGGCAGGCAGCGATATTCAAGCCCAGCAATAGCATCGACCGCGATACGATGCGTTTCTCGATTCGAGAACAACCCTTGCGTTGCACCCAACATCAGCGTAGGAGCACGCACAGCATGCAACAAAGCCAGCAACTGTTCTGGCACTAATTTCAAGGCAGAGGCCTGACGCAAACGTGCATCGGTATGCCAACGCAGAACCCCATCAGCACCGCGTGTGAGTGCACGCTCTAAAATGGCGGCAGAAACCGCATCCGATAGCGGCCAGTAACCTTTCTTACGCGCTTCCACTGCCGCCGCCATATCTGGATAACCTGCCGAATCACCCGCCATACGCTGTTGTTGTGCCACCGCCTTGCCCAGCGTTTCCAGAATTTTTTCTGGCTCAGACGGTTGCGGGGCAACACCTTCCAACAGACATAACGCCTGCACGCGATCCGGCACCAAACCCGCCGTGCAACTCATGATGCCCGCACCCATCGAATGCCCCATCAGCACGGCTTTTTCCCAACCCAGCGCATCCAGTGCCACCACAACATCTGCCACGTATTCCACAAAATACTGCATCGTGGCAGCACCACGATGTGCCGAGCGGCCATGGCCTGGCAAATCCAGCGCCACCAATTCGCAATGCGGTAGTAACGGTGCCAACGTCATGAACGATGCTGCATTGTCGAGCCACCCATGCGTCGCCAATACCCGTATCGGCGCACCGCGATTCCAGCGCAACGCCGTCAACGTCACACCCCGTACGGATAAACACAACTCTTCAGCGGCCATGCGTGATTGCCTGCTTCGCTAATTGTTCGAGCTGCATCAGCACTTGCCGCGCTACTTGCTCGGGATGCTGCAGCGGGAACAGATGGCCACCCGATGTCGTGACATGAGACATGCGATGACGCAAACACATTCGCAGCACCGCATCCGGCCTCGTCACTTCAGTTTGCTCACCTGTCATCAGGACGCCAGGCACACGCAAGCGTCGCCAGTAACGCCAGTAATCCGTTGGTGTGGTACGGAAAATCGCCACTTCCTGTGCCACGAGAAAACGCAAATGAAACTCACCGTCTGCCTGTGGTTCCGTCACTGAATGCACATAGTCGTGCACACAATCAGGATCAACACCAGAAAACAGTTTTTTTCGCGAAAGTTCGGTGATGGCCACCTCTCGACTGGGCCAATGACTACGACGATTTTTGCTTTTCCCGGCCGGCGTCACGCTATCGCCACGACCCATGCATTTAACCACCTGGAATGCGAGCCCTTGCGCACCGTTAATGAGCGGTGGATCCATCATCACCAACCCACGAAATTTCTCGGGGCGGTGATAAGCCGCGATAAAACTGAGTACGGCCCCCATCGAGTGCCCCAGCAAAAAAGCGGGCCGATCACACTGTGCATCGACAAATGCCAACAACTCCTCTGCTAACTGATGCCAGTTATCCCGCACCGGAAAACGCGGGTCATGGCCGTACATGTCCAGAGCCCGGATCTCGACGTGCGGCTCCAAAAATGAAAAGAACTTGCGATAAGTGCCGGCGGGAAATCCGTTGGCATGAGAAAACACGACAAGTGGACGGGTCACGGCAGGCAGACTCACAAAGAGAAATGCGGAGGGCCGGCAGGATTGCCGCCGCCTGTCGGCGATGTCAACGACCCTCCGACTCAAACGCCCCAGCGGCTTGGGAGACCCGGCGCTCTTACCTACAATCGCCACCGCCCAGCCCCGAGCCCCCATAAACCGCCGCAGGACTCCTGAATGCGACTGCTCTGCTTCAACTGCAACGGCCTCCGCTCACGCATGCACCAAATCGCTGCCCTAGTGGACACCCACCGCCCGGAGATCATCGGTTTGCAGGAAACCAAGGTCGCCGACGCCGAGTTTCCTCTGGCGGACATCGAAGCCTTGGGCTATCACGCCGCTTTTCATGGCCAGAAAGGCCACTACGGCGTGGCCTTGCTTTCCCGCCAGGCCCCACTGCGTGTGCTGCGCGGCATGCCGAACGATAGTGAAGACGCCCAACGTCGATTGATCGGCATTGAAGTTCCCTACGGCGCTCAAACGCTCACGGTATTCAATGGTTATTTTCCGCAAGGCGAAAACCGTGAGCACGCCGTGAAATTTCCCGGCAAGGAACGTTTCTACGCGGCTCTGACCGAATACCTGCGCACGCAGTTTTTGCCCAGCCAGCCGCTCGTGTTGATGGGCGACTTCAACGTTGCACCTCAAGACATCGACATCGGTATTGGCGAATCCAACCGCAAGCGCTGGCTGAAAGAAGGCCATTGCAGTTTTTTGCCTGAAGAACGCGAATGGTTCACTGCATTGTCCAATTGGGGGCTGGTAGATACCTGGCGCACGCTTAATCCGGCACGAGACGATCGCTTCAGTTGGTTCGATTACCGCAGTCGCGGCTTCGAACAAGAACCCAAACGCGGCTTACGTATCGACATGATCATGGCCTCGCAGGCGCTGGCCCCCCGCATCCACGATGCGGGAATCGACTACGACGCGCGCAGCATGGAAAAACCATCAGACCATTGCCCGTTGTGGCTCGATCTCTCCTGAAAGCAATCGTCAGCCTTCACAAGTAATGACTATTACTTATCAGTTTTAGCCAATTACCTATCCAGTTTCAGTGCCCCGGCAGCATACCTTTCCTATAATGTTCCCAGCCTCACTGACTGCCTGCCCATGAACGACAACGTCGATAACAAAGAACTCCCCGAGCTGCCCAAGCCCAACGTTCTCCTCGTGGATGACACGCCGGAGAATCTGGTGGCACTGGAAGTCGTGCTCGAAGATCTCGACTGCAACCTGATCAAGGCGGGCTCCGGTCAGCAGGCGCTCGGATTACTGCTGAAAAAAGATGTCTCGCTGGTCCTGCTTGATGTGCAGATGCCCGAAATGGATGGCTTTGAAGTAGCCGCCCTGATGCGTGAAAACGCGCGGACTCGAAATATTCCAATCATTTTTGTCACCGCCATCAGCAAAGAACAGAAATACGTACACCAAGGCTACAAGGCCGGCGCCGTCGATTATCTGTTCAAGCCCATCGAGCCCATCATTCTCAAAGGCAAGGTCAACTTCTTCCTCGAACTCGACCGCCAGAAACGGCGCCTCGAAGCCAAACTCGCCGCCGCTCGTCAGTCAGAAAAAGACTGGCTGAAAACGCTTAAGACATAAGCTGGCGTCATTTCTTCCCTGCATAATCGCGGCATCCATGAACGCATGGAGGTGCCCGTGCAAGATTTACCCGACATTCCCGGATTCCGCCTGAAGAAAATCCTCGGCCGAGGAGGCATGGGGACCGTGTTTCTCGGTGAGCCCATGAAAGGTGGCAGCAAAGTAGCCATCAAGGTTCAGGAACCGCAGCAAGATCCCGGCTGGGCCGAACGCTTTTTGCGTGAAGCAGCAACACTCGAAAAATTTGATCACCCCAACATCATCAAGGTGATCGCCAGCGGCGAGAGCAAGGGACATTACTACTTGGTGATGGAGCATCTCGATCACGGCGATCTCACGACCTGGTCCCGTGAAGGGCTGCAGCCCGCCGAAGCACTACGCGTACTGCGCCCCATCGCGTTGGCGCTGGAATACGCGCACGAACGTGGTTACGTGCATCGCGATGTTAAACCAGACAATATTTTGTTCCGTGCTGACGGCACACCAGTGCTCATTGATTTCGGGGTCGCTCGCCAGAAACGCACCGATAACCGCCTGACGCAAATGGGCATGACGGTTGGTACGCCACGCTACATGAGCCCAGAGCAACACCGTGGCGAAGATGTCGATGGCCGTAGCGATCTCTACGCGCTGGGTATCATCTTGTATGAAATGCTGACACGCAGCGTGCCCTATGACGGCCCAGATACCATCACCATCGGCATGAAGCATCTGCAAGATCCCATTCCGCAATTACCGCCGACTCTGTCGCGTTATCAACGCATCATCGACGGCTTGCTGGCCAAAAACCCCAAAGAACGCATCAGCAGCGGCGGAACGATCGTCAAGCTAATCGACAGTTTGCTGACGCAGCCAGAACTCAAGGCAAAACACGCGCAACTGATCGCCGAAGCGCGCACTCGCGATATCGTCGTGCGTGAGAGCACAACCAAAACTGGCTTCATGAAAAAAGCCTGCGATATCAGCATCGCTTTCTGCGCCGAAGACTTTGAAGCGTTGCAAGGTCGCTGGACAAAAACCCTGAACATGCTGCTCGAATGGCATGCCGAGGCCGGCAAAAATGCCCGTAGTGCACGGGTCGATCTCTTTGTGCACCCTTGGATCTTTGCGCGAACCAAAGACCTCGCCAGCAAGACGGTTCGCGCTGAAGACTATGCCTTCTTGGGGAAACTCGGCACGACGTTCAATCTGCATGACTTGGATGGAACACTTGAACAGCAATTCACGGTTGCGCCACCGGAAGCCGCCACCAAAAAGTAAATGGTTTTCGATTTTCTAAAATAAAAAGGCGCCCGGAGGCGCCTTTTTATTTTTAACGCTCGGCGTTTCAGGCCGTCGCGACCTTCAGCAGCTTTGGATCGATTCCATATTCGCCCGGTGCCAGGCAGCGAGAAATCGACAAAGGCTGGCCTGCGCTGTCGTGTTGGATTTCCATCAAATCGACAACTTCTGTTGCCGGCAGCAACGTTTGCTCGTGGTCAGTGACCAACATCACGACGGGACGCAGGCGACGTGCTGTGTTCTGCGAAATCACCACGCCCACTTCTTTCGTACTGAGTTGAACCAGCGTGCCGGTCGGATAAACACCGACCGCCTGAATGAACTGCTCGATCAACTGCGCTTGGAATGATTTGTCACGCGAGTCATACAACATGGACACCGCTTCACTGGAAGACCGCGCTTCGGCATAAGGACGCGGACTGGTGATGGCGTCATAGGTATCGACAATACCAGCGATGCGCGCAAGCAGCGGGATGTCAGCACCCGATAAGTTGTACGGATAGCCTGAGCCATCGTGACGCTCATGGTGGAATTGCACCACCGAAATAGCCACCTCGCTCACACCCGGACACTGACGCAGGATATCCACGCCGTGCTCAACGTGTTTGCGCATTTGTACGGTTTCATCTTCGGTCAACTTGCCTGGCTTCATCAGTAGGCTGCGCGGCAATTTTGTTTTACCGACTTCTGAAAGCAGTACGCCCAGCGCAAGCTCTTCGAGAATGTCGCGTGGCATGCCGAGATGACGACCAAATACCAGCGCCCAGACCGAAGAACGCAACGAGTGCGCGTAAGAGTAAGAATCGGCATCGCGCACACGCGACAACCAGACAAAAGCATCTGGATTGCGCGTCACGCTGTTCACCATTAGCCCGGCGGCCTTGCGAACCACCGGGATGTTGAGATCTTTGCCGCCACGCACGTCGTTGAGCACCTGCACAACTGCACGGGTAATTTCCTGATGCAGCGTCGTGGCGACCGACACTTCTTTCTGCAGCGGCTGCGTGTTCTGGTAAACCACCGGTGCAAATTTGCGGATGCGCGCCGCCGGATTAACCGTGATGCTCGCTTTGCGAGCAGCCGCCGCAGCAGCCGGTGCTGGCTGGAACGTCGCCTGCGCGCGGCTCAAAGAGCGATCGACATACACATGCCGGCAGAAACGGCGCAGTTGCTCAATGTCCGCTTGATCCTTGATGTGGAAACCTTGGATCGGGAATGGCGTCTCCACCCAAGGACGGTCCAGTGCAGCGACGTACATGCCGATCGCCAGCTCCGCAGTACCGAGTTTCTCTTGTTTGACAGCCATGGTTCGGGTCTCGTTATTCGTGGGCGGCGGCCCCGGATATGGGGACGACCGATTTACAGGAGCATTTATACCCTCAGTCCATGCCCCGGTAGCGCGAGGCCCGTCACACTTTCTTCCTAGGGTCGATTGTGCCGATAAACGGCACAATCTGCCGTCCCGCGCTAAAGCCCTGCATCATCCCCTTTTGTTATTGAGAATCCCATGCATCAAGATCTGATTCGCCTTCTGGCTGACACCCGTACGGGCAGCCTGCCCTTTCAGCAGGTCATGGACACACTTCGCCGCCACTACGAATGCAGCCCAGTGAGCTTTACGACCGGGGCCAATACCGCCCACCCCATTCACAACCCAGTCGGCACCAATGCAGCCTCTGCGCAGCTGCTCGCTTTTGCCCACCGATTGGGCTTGGACTTGGACTCAACGCTGGCCTTGTACGCCGAGCACTACCGCTCGGTGTTGGCAGACCCGCAGGGCAGCAATCACGCCAATATTCGAGCACTCATGGCTGGCGGTCTGGCCGGAGTTGCTTGGGATGCTGACCCCTTACGGCTTCGCGGGCCCGGCTGATCGCTAGGCTTGCTCGCCTTTTCTTGCCCGCCTTTTAAAGCAGCGACTTTCGGACTTTCATGGCTCCCGGAGTCACAAACTCGCCCTCCAGAATCGCGCCACCGGCCGTACGTACACCCGGCGGATGGCGCGTGTCCCCATCGACGAGCAGCGCCAGTAAGTCACTGATCAGCGGCATATGCGTGACCACCACCAGCGTGCTGCCCGGCACGCAGTGCCCGGCAATGAGCAGGAGCGCTCGACGCGGATCGTCATCGGGGGTGATGCCAGAAATCTCACGCACAGCACCGGCGCCAATTTCCGCCGCCACGCGTTCCGCTGTTTGACGCGCGCGGCAGTACGGGCTCGAAATGACCTGCAGCGGTCCTAATAACAAGGGAGCAAGCAGCAAGCCCGTCGCCGAGGCTTCTTGTTCGCCACGCGCAGTCAAACGACGCTGACTGTCGCTGGCTGCATCACGCTCCGCTTCGCCATGCCGCAACAAGACCAGTTGCATCGTCAGGGCTGCCGAGGCACAAATTCAAAATCACTGTTCTGATCGCCGCGCATCAAACGTTGAATGATGCTTGGCAACGGATGTCCATCAAAAATGACATCGTGAAGGCCTGTCACTAACGGCATATAAATTCCGAGCTCATCCGCTTTTTTCTTCACCAGTTTCAGCGTGTTCACGCCTTCTGCCGTCTGGCCAATGGCACGTGCTGCGTCATCGGCCGAGACGCCCTGCCCAATCCGATAGCCCACCTGATAATTGCGACTCAATGGCGACGAACAGGTCACGACTAGATCACCCACGCCCGCCAGTCCGAGAAACGTCATCGGATTACCGCCCATTTGCTCAGCAAATCGGCTCATTTCCGCCAAGCTGCGCGTAATCAACATGGCTTTGGTGTTCTGACCCATACCCATCGCATCCGCCATACCCGTGGCAATCGCGTAGATATTTTTCAGCGCTCCCGCCAACTCAACACCAAACATGTCTTGATTGGCGTACACGCGAAAATATTTACACGACAACGCTTGTTGTACGCGTTCACGCAATTCGGCATCTGGGCTAGCCACCACCGAACCCGTCAACATACGTGCGGCAATTTCCTTGGCCAAATTCGGGCCACTGAGAACTCCTACACGGCTGGTTCCAGTTTCTTGCTGCATCAGCTGGCTCATCAACAGGAAGCCGTCTGGCCAAATACCTTTGGTGCAACTCACCAGCATCGCGTCCTTGCGCAGATGGGGACGCATCGCCCGTAGCACATCACGAAAAGCACGGCTGGGCACAGCAACAAACACCAAGTCAGCCGAAGCAACGCTACCGGCCAGATCGCTGGTCGCTTCCAATGCCGCATTGAGACGAAAATCGGGCAAATAACGGCTGTTGATTCCGGTATCACGGATCTCCGCCACCGCTCGCTCATCGCGCAGATAAAGCCGGGTCGGATGGCCGTTGTCGGCCAGAATGTTAGCGATGGCCGTACCAAAACTACCGCCACCAATGACTACGCTGCGCTGAACCACAAACCCTCCCGAAATAACGCTGTCAGAACGGCCTAACAGGCCCGGAGGCGACGGATGATACCGGCCATCCGCCACCTCTTGCTCGCCTGTCGGATGTGTCGTGCCGCAGGTCACACCTTTACATAAACGCAACGGACTCCCCCCCCCTCGGTGCTAGTCTGCCTCGACGGTTCAGATTCCGGCCGAGTCCGGAGGATTCCTGTACATGCGCCCCTTTGTGTTGCTCACCACATCCCTTTTGCTGACCCCAGTTCTTACCAGCGCCGCTGTCGTGGAACTGGATAGCGATGATTTGGTGGATGTTGCCGTGCCCGGTATTTCGATCGGCCAGGTCGTCACGGACAAAACTTTTGACAGCGATGACCAGCGTCAGCGTGATCTGGCCGCCGACCGCAACAATGCGCGTGATGCGAGCGCCCCCAGCGTTTCTGTCAGCAACGCCGAAGCTCTTGATGCGCCGCCGAAACTGGATACGTTGATCCCGAACGCACTGGCCAGCATCGACGACGAGCAGACTCGCGATCTGACCAAAGATGCGCTAACCAATGACAACGTCGTTCGCCAGAATGTGCTTGGCGTTCAGCTCGGCGTGAACCAACAGGCACTGCAAGCTGCCGGAATTGATCTTGCGAATATTTCGCGCACCCCAGACCCAGGCTCTCTGCGCAATTCATTGATGGAGTTGCTACCCAGTTCTGCGGGTTATCAATTCGAACTCATGAAATAACGCTTAGCGGAAAAATTTCCACATAGCTCGAGCAATAAAAAACCGGCCACATGGCCGGTTTTTTATTGCTCTTCTTTCTGCGCCACATCAACCTGCGCTACGTCAACCTGCGTCACGTCAGCCGACTACACGTCGCGCCATCTTTCGCTGTTACTTGGCAAAATCGATGGACTGGAACTGCGCCACTGGCACGATGGTATCCAGTTTGCCTGCGCCCACCTGCGTCTCAACGACCACACCATCCTTGTTGATACCGCGCAAGATGCCCGTCGTCGATTTCCCCGTCGTCGCCAATACCGTCACGCTGCGGTTCAGATACGCGGAAATATCACGCTCACCAACCATCAGTGGCGCTGCCGTTGGTTTTTCTGCTGGTTTTTCCGTAGGTGTTACCGCCGATTTTGCTGCCGCCACCGACCCGGCACCTTCCAACCGAACAATATCGCCACTATTTAATTTTAATTGCGCTAACTCATCCGCTGAAATCAGGTACTCAACTTTTCCACCACCCTTGATGGCTTCCAGCACCAGCCGATCTTTGCGCAGCCCACGCAACACGCCTTGCTCACTGCGGCCACTGCGGTATTCGACGACGGCACCCTGCCCATTCAGAGCGCCCATATCCTGAAATGCCATCGTGCGCTCGCTCGCTTTGCGCGCGGCGGGCGTTGCCCGCGTTCGCTCTTCGGTCACACGCGGCGCTTCAGTCACCGGCACCACTAACTCATAGACGGATTTGTAACCTGCCGTCTGAGTCGCCGCCATGGATTCAGGCCCCAGCGCATACCAACCGCTATCGCTTTTGTTTAGCAGCACCACATGCTGCCCCTGCCGGCCATCCTTGAGAGTCACCGTCGCATGCATTTGCCCTGTGCCAGACAAGGTGTCCATCTGCACGCCATCAAAATCAATGCTCGCGATATCCGGCGCTGCATATTGTGTGCGCAAATATTCACTCGCTACGTACTTGAGCGTGTCTTCATGATCGAATCGCACATTGACCACGCCGTCGACATAACGCAGATGATTGGTCACCACCGTGACATCACCCCCCACAAAACTTTCGAATGCGTCAGGTAGCATCAACTGGATATAACCAGACAATTTATTGGCGGCTACCGGAACCAATTCAAATTCAAGGCGATAACCGCCGCGATACACCTCAGAAACCAGTTGGCCTTTTTCATCCTGCCACGTGACACGCAATTCAGGTGCGTCGGGAGAATCCGGCGCAATCGCACGCTTGACTCCCTTTTCAAGATCAATGCTCTTTGCCGGAAATGAAAATGCAATTTCACGTTCCGGCCAATAGGCGCGGCCCTTGATCAAACGCAGGGTGTCATTGATGAGCTCGACGCGATCCGGCACAAAGCGAACGCCATTGAGACGCCCCGACAGCGGTGTACCTGGCCCGTGACGAACCAGCAAATTCAACGCACGTTCTGAATCGACAAATCCGCTGTCACTTTCAGACGCCCCAGCTGTGAGAACGCTATCCGCATCCTTCAGGAGCCCCTCTGGACGATCCGACTGGAATGCCAGCATGAGCGCACCACTGACGGCCATGGCTAAGCCCGCACACTGCACAAAACCAGCAACTTGCAACTCGCTCCAGTGACGCCGGTAATACAGCGGAACAGCAAAAGGAAATAGTAGCGAGCTGACTACCCAGCGAGGATCGTGGCGATACGCATGAGCGAGATACATCGCGGCACCGCTGACAAATAATGTCAGCCCCAGCAGCAACAGAAATTCACTCATCAAACGGCTCCTTTTCCGTTTTCACCGAGACTTGCCTCCGGCGACAAACTTTCGGTATCTGCCAGCAGAAAATGTGCCCGAGCATGTGTGATCGGGGCTGCACGGTCTTCCTGCCAGCAACTGATCATGACATTGGCCACCCGACGACCCTGACGGGTAACGGTACACGAGGCCCAACAGTCCCGGTAGTGACCCGCCCGTAGGTAATCGATGGACAGGTCAACCGTTTTTGGAATTCGCGGTTGATCCATCGTCGCCAGCAAGTAAATCAGGGCTGAATGCTCCATGAAGCCGCCAACGGCCCCACCATGTAATGCCGGCAAGGTTGGATTCCCGATATTGCGCTGGATCGCCGGCAGGCAAAACAACAGTTCGCCATTGTCCTGAGGTGCGCAACGCATCCCAAGAAATTTGGCATAAGGAATTGATTCGATCAGCGGGTCGAAATTTTGCGTGGAACGACATCTGGCAATAAGTTCTGGCAAGGCAATATTCATGACGATTTATTCGCCTTCAACATGCTGCGATTCAAACCAAGCCGCATATACGTCGCCACAAACGTGGACACCGGGTCCGCCGCATTTCCCTGATGCACTTGGCCACGTATAAAAAGAATTTGCGCGCTCTGCCTATAGCAATGCGCGGTCGCAAAAAAATCGACTCCCGGCGCAGGGCGATGCAAATGATCGATCCGCAAATCCAGCGTTGGCGTAATGTCGTAATCAGGAAATAATTGACAGGCCGCCGCCAAACCACCGGCTTGATCCAGCAAAGCCAGCAGTGCACCGCCGTGCACGATGCCACTCCATGGATTGCCTACCAACTGCTCGCTATGTGCCATGCGCATCACGACACCGTTTTGTCGGCTCATTGAGACGACGCTCATGCCGAGTTCGACACTGTGTTGCACACTTTCAAGGAAGCGCACACCTAAGCGATGTAGGCGGGCGTCTAATTCGGTTTCGGAGGGGGTAGCAGTCATGCAGGCAAGAGTAAGTCATTGGGACGCCGACAGTTTCCATTACAATCGCGGCTGCCGCCACTGGCATCATGTCGCTTTTTGATTCGCCCTTTTACGGACACCGCATCTCGTCATGCCCGACATCTCCGGCGTACGCCACGATCTACGTCGCGGCGTGATCTACGCCCTGCTCACCACACTTGTGGGGTCAACGGCCGCTGCTGCCGCAAAATTTCTCGGTGGGCGCGTCTCTCCTTACACGGTGGCGTTGGCGCAGTACCTCGTCGGCATACTGATTCTGTTGCCGTGGCTGCTACGTCGCGGCCCACGCGCCCTGGCGACCACACGACCTTGGCTACATTTCTGGCGCAGCATGGCCGGCTGGGTTGGCTTCATTACGTTTTATATGGCGCTGCAACATATTCCGCTGGTCGATGCCGTTTTACTGCGTGCAGCAGCGCCCATCTGGGTACCTGCGGTCTTATTGCTGTGGCTGGGCGTAAATTTATCGCTCGCGCGCTGGGCCGCCATCGGCATCGGTTTCGTCGGTATTTTGTGCGTCCTACGGCCGGATATGGCCGGTGTCAGCCGTTGGCATTTGGTGGGCATGCTGGCCGGTATTGGGTTAGCCGCATCCATGGCATCGACTCGACGACTCGCCGCCACAGAAGCGCCTCAAGCCATTATTTTTTATTACTTCGCCATCGCCGCCGTGGCGACAACGCCCTTTGCTATCGCCACTTGGCAAACACCGTCACCTCACGATGCATTACTGCTGTTGTTCATTGGCGTTTCGATCTACATCACCATGGCGCTTTATACCGCCGCCTACACGTGGGCCAAAGCCAGCGTGATTTCGCCACTGAATTTTCTCAATGTCGCGTTCGCTGGACTGTTCGGCTGGTGGCTATGGAATGAAACGCCAGATTGGCTGACTTTTACCGGGATTGCCTTGGTGATCAGCGGTGCCCTGCTGGCCATTTGGTTAGAAACACGCGGCACCACCGCTGAGGAATAAACATCCAGAAAATTTCCAAAGGCCTGCAGAAAACCCACACCGCCGGGCACGTTCGGCGATGTGGGAAACACGCATCAATCCAAACGGAACAGATTCTTTCCGTTTTCCTGCGTGACATGGCCTTTGCGCCCCACGCCCTCCACCGTCATCAAGCCATTGAGCACGGCCGGATCTGACGGTGTATGCGCAAGAAAACGCGTACCGTTGGTTAGACGACCGATCACAATGCTTTGCTGCGGACCGTCTAAACCATGCGTCACCGTGTAAGTTTCAATCTCAGCTGCACCCTGCGGGGTTTCAGTGAATGCCGGCTTCGGCATGGCATCCAACTCTCGTTGATAGGTTTGCGGTGCCACGCGTTGCCATTGTTCATGGCGCGGCTCGGTCGAATAAATTCCCACCGCATGCTTGGTGACATGCCAACCGTTGGAGTTCAGAAAACCGTGCGTCCCCGGTGCTGCACGCAGCGCCTTCATCATTTCCGCAATCGAATGCATCACATAGTTATTTCCCGGCCCGCCAAAGTATGGCAAGCCACCGGTCAGCGTGAGCCCGCGTGGATCATCCAGCGATATGCCGAATTCCCGACAAGCAATCTGCACCGCCGACGGGAAACAGGAATAAATATCGAAAAATCTCATGTCGGCCATCGACAGGCCGGCCATTTTTAAGGCCTCTTCGCCGCAACGCTTCATGGCAGGAGATGATGTGTAATCACGGCGCTCGCTCACATACCAATGATCACTGGCCTGAGCGCAGCCATTGAGGAAAATCCAGCGCGAGCGATCAATGCCCAGCTTCCGTGCCGTGCCAACCGACATCATCAACACTGCAGCCGCCATATCAACATTGATGACTGAGTTCAGATACTTAGGATACGGAAAACTAACCATGCGGTTTTTTGCGTTCACCGTAATCATTTCTTCCGGCGTATGCGCGACCGGAAACCAGGATTCTGGATTTTTGGCTGCCACCACGCTGAGTGGCGAAAACAGCTTGCCAATAAATTTCTGGTGCTCATCAATGGAGCGCCCTGCCTTTGCTCGCAGCGCATTCTCAAACATCGGGTAGGTGTTGATCGGCAGGAAAAATCCATACTGCTTTTCGTGGTCGCTGCAACCGGACTTCATGGTTCCGATATCCAGCGGCTTACCGCTGGCCTTACCCGTCCAATCAACCGATACGCCACTCTTCAGTGCGGCCATCAACGTGCCGAGATTTTCCGAACCCGCCAGCAACACCACGTCGCTTTTGCCTTGTGCGATGCGCTCAGCCATTTCGTTCACTAGCATTTGTGGCGTATCGCCACCGGCACCGCAGTAATAACCGGCGCGCACATTTTTCGCACCGATACCTGCCGCCACATCTGCCGGCAGGTTTTCATAGGTTTTAACCGGGGGAGCGCCCAAATCTGGCGTGGAATCCACCGCCAATCGCGTATTGGCGATAGTGTCGACCTGCGACAGCAACGTATTTTCATCGATGCCCGCATCACGCGCTGCACGACGTGCAACTTCGATGATCATGGCCAACGGTGTCGGCGCCTCCGCCGGTGACATTTTGCACGTCCACTGACCTGCGCCCACCAAGACCGGCATGCTGTCGGAAATTTTCATATCGCGCCCTTCATCCAAAATTTTTATTTAAGTGAAATTAAATCACGAGCCAGGTTAATTACCGGCCCTCAAATTGAGGCTTACGCTTTTCTTTGAAGGCTCGCGGCCCTTCACGCGCATCACGCGACATCATCACCGGCGCTGCCATGATTTTTTCTTGCATCAACGCTTCCTGCTCTGTCAGACCCAAGCAAGCGCGTGCCGACTTACGAACTTCCCGCACGGCAAGGGGTCCGTTTTCAGCGATGCGTTGCGCAATCTCCAGCGCTTTCGACAGCACTTGATCGCGCGGCACCACATAATTCACCAGCCCCACCGCGTGAGCACGCTGAGCATTGATCAAATCACCCGTCAGCAATAATTCCATCGCTACGGCATAGGGAATCTGGCGCGGCAATCGCGCCGTGGAACCACCCGCCGGGAACAAACCCCATTTCACTTCCTGCAAACCAAAACGTGCATGCTCTGCTGCAACACGAATATCACAGCCCTGCATCATTTCCATTCCGCCGGCAATGGCATCGCCATTGATGGCAGCAATGACCGGCTTCACCGCATCAAAATCCCGCAGCAGCGTCCGCTCAAAAACCATCATGTCGGTCATGATGCGGCGATCCCACTCATCTTCCGGCTGACGTGCGCCGGTATACAGCGTAATCATGCGGCCAAGATCCGCACCTGAGCAGAACGTCGTTTCACCGGCACCCGTCAACACAATTGCCCGAACTTCCGGATCATCACGCAGTTCTACCCAAGCATCTGCCAAGCGCAAAGCCACTTCCGGATCAATCGCATTCTTCACATCCGGGCGATCAATGGTGACGATGGCAACATGGCCCTCACGACGAACAGTAACCTTTGGTGGCAGTGACATTTCCAAGCTCCTTTTCTAGGCGAAACGCGTTTTATGTTTAGCGGAATTCACGCTGGGGTATTTATCGGGCGCTGCGCTGCAACGCCATATCAAGCACCGTATCAACCAACTGCGCGGGCTTTACTGATCCGTGTGGATCAAACCACGTATGACTCCAACTGATGGCACCGTTGAGCAATCGTCGCATCACGAAAGGATCACTGCTCAGCAAACCCTCTTGTTTCGCCTGCCCCAAAACATTCAGCCAGAGCTGCTCATATTCGGCACGCAGCGCCAGCACTTCCTTTTGATTGTCTGGCGACAGCGCATCCCAGGAATACACCAACACCGCCATCGCTTCACTGGTATCACCCACAATCGATTGCAGTTCGCATTCAATCAATGCTCGCAATCGCATGCGAGTATCCAGCGTCGACGCCACTGCCTGCCGCATGCGCTCCGTATGAAAACGGATCACATCAATCATCACCGCCTTAAGAATTTCTTCCTTGCTGGCGAAGTGATGGAACAGGCTGCCGGATTGGATGCCGACCAATGCCGCAATGTCACGCACCGTCGTGCGCTCATAGCCTTGCCGACGAAACAGACGTGCCGCCGCCGACAACACCTTGCCGCGCGGCGTGTCATCCACGCCATTCACCGCCTTGGTCGATCGCCGCGTGCCGGCAGGAACAGGCATATCAGTGCTCCGAGTTGGCTTGATCTGCCATTGCCAGACCAAGCGCTTGCTTGGTAGCGTACCTGTCGCTCAAACCTTTCGCCAGCCTCCTTTGCGGCGAACGGTCCTGATCTGTTCCTCTATCCTCGGCTCGCAATCCAGCCGATCACGACGGGAATCTCGCCATGCAATTTACGCAGGAACATCAAGAAATCGCCCGCACCATGGCCGGTTTCATCGAAAAAGAAGTGAATCCGCACGTACCCGAGTGGGAAGAAAAAGGTCACTTCCCCATCCACGACGTGTTCAAACGTATGGGCGAGCTGGGTCTGCTGGGCATCACCAAACCCGCGGAATACGGTGGCATGGGGCTCGATTACACCTACGGCATGATCGCGGCTGAACAACTGGGGCTGTGCCATTGCGGCGGCGTGCCCCTGTCCATCGGCGTGCAAACCGACATGGCCACACCGGCCATTGCCCGCTTCGGCTCCGACGCACTCAAACGCGAATTTCTCGAGCCTGCTATCCGTGGCGAATTCGTTGCCGCCATCGCAGTCTCCGAGCCGCAGGCCGGCTCAGATGTGGCCGCCATCAAAACCACGGCAAAAAAAGATGGCGATGATTACGTGATCAACGGCACGAAAATGTGGATCACCAATTCACCATCGGCCGATTTTTTCTGCCTACTTGCCAACACATCGGATGGCAAGCCGCATATGAACAAATCATTGATCGTGGTGCCCAAAACGGCAAAAGGCATCACTGTCGATAAACCGCTGAAAAAACTGGGCATGCGCTCTTCGCAAACCGCCCAAGTTTTCTTCGACGATGTGCGCGTACCTCAACGCAACCTGATCGGCACCGAAGGCATGGGCTTCATGATCCAGATGATGCAGTTTCAAGAAGAACGCATCTGGGGATCCGCCAGTGCACTCAAAGGCTTTGATAGTGTGATCAAAGCCACCATCGAATACGCGCAACAACGTCAAGTATTTGGCATGCCATTGATCGACAATCAAGTCGTTCATTTCACCTTGGCCGAACTTCAAACTGAAGTCGAACTGTTGCGCGCCTTGGTATATCGCACCTGCGAGCTCTATGTGCGCAATGGCAACACGACCGAAGCCCTGCAACTTGCCTCCATGTGCAAACTAAAAGCGGGCCGCCTATCGCGTGAAATCGCCGATAAATGCCTGCAATACTTCGGTGGTAATGGCTTCATGTGGGACAACCCAGCCGGCCAAGCTTGGCGTGATGGCCGCCTCGCTTCCATCGGTGGCGGTGCCGACGAAATCATGCTCGGTATCATCGCCAAAACCATGAACATTCTTCCCAGCAAGAAAAAAGGCTGAATGCAGCATGAGTACTTTGAAAAACCGCACGATTTTCATCACCGGCGCCAGCCGCGGTATCGGTCGCGAAATCGCGCTGCGTTGCGCGCGCGAAGGCGCGAATCTGGTGATTGCCGCAAAGACGGTGGAGCCGCACGCCAAACTCGAAGGCACCATCCATCAAACGGCAGAAGCGGTGGAAGCCGCTGGCGGCCGCGCACTCGCTATTCAGCTTGATGTTCGCGACGAAACCCAGGTGCGTGACGCATTGGAAAAAGCGGCCAGTCATTTCGGAGGCATCGATGCGGTGGTCAACAACGCCGGCGCTATCAGCCTGACCAATCTGGAACTCACGCCGCCTAAAAAATTCGACTTGATGATGGGAATTAATGCACGCGCAGTATTCCTGCTGTCCCACTGTGCGCTGCCTTATCTCAAGCGCTCGACCAACGCGCACATCCTTAGCCTGTCACCGCCGCTCAACCTGTCGTCAAAATGGCTGAAACCGTCTATCCCCTACACCCTATCGAAATACGGCATGACGCTGCTCAGCCTCGGGATGGCCGAAGAACTTCGGGAGCAGCGGATCGCCGTCAATACCCTCTGGCCGCGCACACTGATCGCCACGGCCGCCGTAGAGGTTGCGTCCGGGAGCAAGGAGTTGTTCAAGCTCGCGCGTAAACCGGCCATCATGGCCGACGCGGCCTACGAGATCCTGCGCACCGAAGCGATGACGCTGACCGGCCGCAACCTCATTGATGAGCCATTCCTGCGCGAACGCGGCGTCACCGATTTCGTGCCTTACGCATGGGACCCCACAATGGCCGACAAGCTCGGGCTCGATTACTACATCGACGACTGAAAACCGCGCCTTCCGCGGGCGGCACCATTGCCACACCTTGCCTTGCCCACCTTGGGTGCTGCGGTTATGTTTACCAGCCTCCGCGCGACCCGCACCGCCTTCTTTTCTCGAGGAAATCCATGAGTCACAAAGACGTCATTACCTTGCCCATGTTCTTGGCCAAGGTGCCTTCTCTTATCAAGCGTCTGCCGGCCATGGCCCGCGGTATGAAACTCGGCAACATTACGGACAAATCGCAACCAGTCGGCCTTGGGCTCTGCGTGCAGGATGCCGTTCAGCGCAACCCAGATGGCACCGCGATCATGTATCGCGACACGCATCTGACCTATCGGCAATTCAACGACTGGTCCAACCGTATTGCCAACTACCTGCAATCACAGGGCATCAAAAAAGGCGATGTGGTTGCGATATTTATTGAGAATCGCCCCGAGTTGTTGGCGGTGGTCACTGCATGCGCCAAGTTGGGCGCCATCAATGCGATGCTGAACACGCAGCAAACCGGCAAGGTGCTCATTCACAGTTTCAATCTGGTCAAACCGCGCTTGGCCGTTGTTGGCGATGAGTTATTAGGCGCATTCAACGAAGTGCGCGCACAACTCGAAATCGGTAACGATTCTGTTTTCTGGCTGGCCGATACCGACACGTTGCAAGATGCAGGAAATACGCCCGCCAATTGCCGCAACCTCGCCAGCGAATGTGCGAAGGCGTCGACTCATAACCCGGATAGCGTCAATCGCATTTACATCGAAGACCCGCTGTTCTACATCTACACGTCCGGCACGACCGGCTTACCAAAAGCCGTTATTTTCAACCAAGGCCGCTGGATGAAAGCCTACGGTGGCTTTGGCGTTACCGTCATGCAATTGGAACCCCGTGATCGCATCTACACATCGCTTCCCTTCTATCACGCGACCGGCATGTGCGTATGCTGGGGTGCCGCGCTAGCCGGTGCAGCCGGCGTCATCATTGCTCGCAAATTCTCAGCCAGTCGTTTTATCGACGATCTGCGTAAATACGATGCCACCGCTTTCGGTTACGTGGGCGAGTTGTGCCGTTATCTACTGGAAACGCCTGCCAAGCCGAATGATCGTGACCATAAAGCACGCAAAATTATCGGTAACGGTATGCGGCCCAATGTCTGGGGGCCGTTCAAAGAGCGCTTCGGCATCGATGAAGTTTATGAGCTCTACGCCTCCAGCGAGGGTAACGTTGGCTTCATGAATCTACTGAACTTCGACAACACCGTTGGATTCACACCGATTCCTTTCGCCATTGTTCGTTACGACAAAGAAAATGATCGTCCTTATCGCAACGCGAAAGGCTTCTTGGAGAAAGTGCCGAAAGGCGAAGCAGGTCTGTTGATTGGCGAGATCACAGATAAGACACCCTTCAAGGGGTACACCGATCCAGAAAAAACCGAAAAAGTGATCCTGCGCGACGTATTCAAGAAAGGTGATTCCTATTTCAACACAGGCGATCTGATGCGCGACATTGGCTTTAAGCACGCGCAGTTCGTTGATCGCACCGGCGACACATTCCGCTGGAAAGGTGAAAACGTGTCGACCACGGAGATTGAAGTCATCGTCGATGGCTATCAGAGCGTCGTGGAAACCGTGGTGTATGGCGTCGAAATTCCCAACACCAACGGCCGGTGCGGCATGGCGTCGATTCGTCTGACCGGTAGCCCGGAGCGCTTCGACTTTAAAGGCATGGTCAAATACTTGCGGCAAGAACTTCCTGCCTATGCCGTTCCGTTGTTCTTGCGGCTGGCTGAATCCATGGATACCACCGGTACGTTCAAGCACCAAAAAGCCAAGTTGAAAGAAGATGCCTTCTATATCGACAAGGTCGGTGCCCCGGTCTACGTCCTACTTCCAGGCTCCGACGAGTACATCCGGCTTACGCCAGAGATCGAGCAAGGGATCATCGACGGCAAATACCGCTTCTAACGCAAAACCAACGTACCGAAAGCCCGGCTATATGCCGGGTTTTTTACGGCTTCGATCCGTGGAGCGCGCTCGTTTTGCTTTTTTGTCCACAAATTCTGTGGATAACTTTGTGGGAAGTTTAGTCAATCTCAACGGACTGCCCAGTATTTCCGGGCTTTCTCTTTCCTTGGTGATTTTTTGGGCTTTTTGTTTATTTCTTTATAATTCAATTGGTTACAGCCACTTCTGGAGAAGTGACTAAACCATGCCACTGCAACCTTGCCTTTGAAGCCACCAGACCTTGCCGTTGTGCACAACTCTTGCCGTTAGTCGCTCACCCAGAAAATGACAGGCAAAAAAAAGGCCGGCAGGGTGCCGGCCTGGAAAGGACATCGCTGAAAACAGCGATGTGCGCTAGTAACTTAGAGGCTGCGGATCAACGACGATTCTTGCCACCGGCAGGAGGCGCCTCTTCATTGAGGCGCTCAATCGTTCGCGTCAGCTCTTCGATACGGCTATTCAGTGCTTCCACTTCACGCTTGTTGGGGATTCCAAGGCGGGAGAGCGCACCCGAAAGGCGGTCATCAAACGCACGCTCCATCTTCTCCAGCGTCTCGCCAGTACGACCCTTGACCCGAGATTTCACTTCTTCAACTCGGGTCTCCGTCTTTTCCCGAGCACGCGATTCGACATCACGGCCGGCATCCACCAAGTTATCGAATAACTTGCTGCCTTCTTCCTCGGCCTTAGCGAACGCGCCAAGGCCCGCAAGCCAGATCTGGTGAGTGTACTTACGCAGATCAGCCGCACTCCCGAGGTGCTTTTGAATCCGGGCGGCGTTTTCTTCGAAATCGTCTGAGTCGCTCATGGATGCTGCCTAGTGGTCTTAAACTTGCGAGCGCCAGTGGCGCAAACCCTGTGGGTCCGGGGTAAATCACCCCGGTAAAAACAATGAGAAGCCAATGCAGTGCGGTATAAAAATGGCCCGTGCAACACGACCGAGCACAGGCCGCAGTTTAGATTGGCTTACATAACCCAAAGCGCTTTGTTGTTAAACAATCAAACTATTAGTGTTCAATAAACTCTTTCTGTCCGACGAATTGCGGCACCCTCCCTAGATTGGTAGCAAGCAGGAAAGACACCCTTCTTCTACCGGCCGCCGACTTGGGATAACGTGACCGCCCCAATCGGAGTTGCCCATGGACAGCCAACCCTCGCCGGCAGAGTTTCTTCTGCTCGGAACCCTCGAGGTCCTGCTCAATCAAGCACTGTCTATGCATCCGCGCGGCTCGGAGTCTCTCGAGAAGCTCGCAGGCAAAGTCATTCGCATCCGCGCGTACGATCCTGACTACATTTTCTATTGTCTGATCGAACGCGACGGCGTCGAACTCACCACGCTTTATGAAGGCGATGCCGACATTCGCGTGCGCGGCAGCACTGGCGCCCTGATTTATCGGGCACTGTTGCCCGCAGGAAGAGATCCCGACGAAAAAACGCCCGCCGATATTCAACTGGATGGCGATGAAGACCTGGTCCAAACGCTGATTGTTGCGCTGGATACCTTCAATCTGTGGGAAGCCGTGCGTACGTGGCTGCGTGAACACATCACCATGCCGGAAATTTCCAGCATGCTGCGCCGCTACGATCCCGCTTGGTTAGAGCGACTTGAAAATCTTCCTCAGCAGATCAATGACCTCACCAGCGAAGTGCGCAGGCAAGCGTTGGTCCAACAGCAAATCCTATCTGAATTACGATCCATGAAAGATGCGCTACGCGCCGAGCGCCGCACCGATATTATCGTCATCAGCGTGGCCACTTGCATGTTGGCACTCGCGTTGATGACGGCTTTCGGGAAGTTGCCGATATTTTCTGTCCCTGCCGTACACGCAGCAGAGCAGGCATGGATTCTCGCGGCACTGGGCATCGCTTTACTCATTTCCCGCACGTTGAGCAGGCGTTACGACTAACTCGACGTTATAGCGTGTATGCCGATTGCAACCAAACCGTTGCAGCGCCTAACGCCGCCCCTGAAAAACACGCAATCACCAACACTCGACGACGCATCGGCAGCAATACGCCGTTCCATACCTCCGCCCACATGTTGTCTGTCACGCGCGACAACGCCGGCGTTAACGTGCGTTCCAATTCTTGCTGATAACGCTCGCGCAAGCCTCCTTCAGGGGCCGGCACAGATAGCAATTCAACGGCCTTCTCTGCTGCTGATGATTTCACTTCAGCAAAACCACTTGGCCCCAGCAGAAACTGCATCGATATCCGGAACGTGGGCACGTCCAAAATGCTGGCAACTTCACGCCGCATCATGTGCCGAATTCTTCCTGCTTGATTTCCTTCCAGCATCGTCGCCGTAATGGCAGACCACCCGAGAGCATCTCGAATAAGTTCGCGCTGAAGTGCTTCCAAAAAACGGACTCGATGGCGCTGCAGGATACCTTTCCGCCCAAAAGACCAGATGCCGGTATTGCAGCGTATGAGTGCGGTGTAAACCAGATAAGCGCCCAACGTTGCCGACAGCGCACCGATCAACCAGCCTGCCATTTTCAGCGGCAGTACCCACTGCAAGGGCAGCGTGAGCACGACGGGTAGCAGCATGGCTGGCAACAAGGCGGTATACAAATCAGTGCCGTGTATGCGCCGGAATATCTCGGCCAGACGGTTCGGGTTGGTAGCAAACCAACGCTCAATCAAATGCCGAGGCTTAATGAGCCCGTCGAGTTCTCGCTGAATACGCTCGATGAAATCATCGACCACATAAGGCAAGCGCTGTTGAACGTGGCTATAAATGCGCGCACGCGCATAAGAAGAAAGTGCATCCCAAGCATTCCCGGTTCGCCGAGTCATGACATCGTCGACATAACCGTCGATGCCGGCTCGCAGTGTGCGCTCAAGCTCGCGACGGAATCGATCAGGGCCTAATTGCTCGAAAAATCGTCGTGGCGACGGTAAGCCGTGCAGCAGGTGATTCGCAGAGAATGTGGCCAGCTGAGCGCTGCCTGCACCCAGTGCCCCCTGCACAGGCATCAACCCCGGAATACCTGCCGGCCGCTGCGGATACAGCAACAAAAGAATGACCAGCCCGCCACCGGCGGCACCGGCAATCGCGGCCAGCCCGAGCAGCCACCACTGCAGGACCGACAATCCGGAAACGACTACGTCCTGCATGCACGGGGATCCTGAAAACGTGGCGAGTTTAGCACGCCATACTCGGACGATACGTACTGGCACCAAACCGTCATTGTCGGCAGGATAGCCGTCCGCAGTAGTTTGCTGGAACACGGCCATGCTTGGACGCAAGAACACGAGTGAAACTCAGCCCGCCATTCTCGTGGCCGATGCCTCGAAAGTTACGCTGGTGACCGCCCGCAAATTACTGGAATCGCAATTCAACGTATATCTGGCCGAAGACGGTGAAGCCGCTTGGGAACTGCTGACATCGATTCCCGAAATCACTGCCATATTCACCGATCAGAACCTACCGCAGTTGGATGGCTTGTCACTGCTCGCACGGTTACGCAGCGCGCAAGACCCAAGATTGATCGATCTTCCCGTCATCATTACGACTAGCGGTGAGCGCAACGAAACTGCCAGACGCGCTGCAGTGGATGCAGGCGCCACGGATTTCATCATCAAGCCCTTTGACAGCATCGATCTTTTAACCAGAGCTCGCGCTTGGTGCAACACAACACAACGCACCGCAACGCTACGCGAACAAAACCTGGGTTTGCGAGAATTGGTATTGCTAGACGCAGACACACGCACCGGCAATCACGACTATTTTCTACAGGAATCCGTCAAAGATCGCTCATTTTGCCTGCGTCATGGCGGTGCCCATACACTCATGTACATCCAGCTGGATACACCAGCTGGTAGCGCCCGCGATCGAGCCACAATGCGCGACGCCATGGCCGCTGTCGCAGCCGTGATTCGTGCCAAATGCCGGCGCGAAGATACCTATGCCCGCATCGATGACCATGCATTTGCCCTCTCGCTATTACACACCGCGCCATTGAACGCGCGCGTATTGGCAGAACGCATCCGGCTTGCTGTTGCTGAAAACCCAAAAACCTCAACCGATCGCCCCTTACGCATCAGCGTCAGTATTGGTATTTCCGCGAGTTTGCCTGACCCCGATGTGCCCGCAGAAGACATGCTTTCGATTGCCAAAGAAGCATCGCGCGCAGCGGTGCGTGCTGGCGGAAATCGCGTGCATGTGGATGCAGCAACCATGCAAGCGACTGAAGAGGTTGTAATTAAAACGCATCCCGTCACGCGCGAGTCAAAAGATAAGATCAATACTCACGACGAATCGCATCCACTGATCAACGTAGATGCAGCGCTTGCAGATACGGCTGCATTTGTTGGCGATTTGCTACCCGTTCTGCAGAAGCTTTCTGACAGCGAACGCTTAGTGCTGATCGACCGCTTGCTCTTGATGAGCGACTCATCGCCCTGAATGGCGATTCCAACGAATATGCAGCCATCGTATGAGGCAGCCGCCAACTGCACCTGCCAGATTGGCTAGCATGTCCAGCCACTCGCCATGCCGATACCCCGTTTTCCACTGTGCAATTTCAATCAGACCGCCGAAAGAAACCACACAGAGCACCACGAGCCAAAGCGGTAATCGTCGCCAGGCCATCGATAACAAAACTGCCAAGACGGCGTAATTAATTGCGTGTGCGACTTTGTCGGAGAAATTCGTGGCTGGCAAAAACGTCACGGGCACCAGCGAGGCCCACGTAGTCCAAATCAAGGCCACGACAAACACGCCACCCAGTAAGTAACGATAAAAGGAACTCTCTGCTTCCTGGGTCATGGCATTATCAGGCGTATCCGATTTGAAACCCGGAGCATAACCGAATGGCCGCAAATGAAACTGTCGTGGTTCTTGGCGCCAGCCCGGACACTTCGCGCTACAGCAACAAAGCCATGCATCTACTGACGGAACATGGACACCATGTCGTCCCCGTCAGCCCGGTGTACACCGATATTGACGGTATTTCTGTTCTGCGAAGCCTTGGCGATGTAAAACAGTCCGTCGATACGCTGACCCTGTATCTTTCACCCAAACGTTTGCTGCCACTCGCGGATGACATCGTGCGCCTGCACCCAAAGCGAGTAATTTTTAACCCTGGCACTGAGACTCCAGAGCTGCAAGCTAGGCTCGATACGGCCGGCATTCCTTGGGAAGAAGCCTGCACGCTGGTCTTGCTGCGTACTGGCCAATACTGATCGGCATTCAAAGTACTGACAGATCAATCTGGCCGCGACAATCACGCGCATGCAATGCGTCCATGCCGGATGCATACAACTCAATAGCAAACGGTTTCACCAATAACACCGTACCGCCATTAAGTAAGACCGCTCCGCCTGATTGCTCCTGCAAAAAGCCACTGCCAGAAATCCATTGTGGTGCCAGTGCCGACGGAATTTCCAGCGCAGCAAGCACGCCGTTACCCAAGGGATCGTCCAACGCTGTTCGTGAACGCGCAAATCGCACCAGCAGCGCACTGATCGCCAAGCAATAGCCGCGCCGCAATAACAGCACAGTGCGGGCAGATGCTTCATTGCCCTCATGGATGACGGCTTCAACCATGTCATTCAATGCAGGGTCCTGATTGGCTGGCATTGATAAGTGCTCCTTGAAATCGAAAAACCGTAAACAAAAAAGCCGCGCGTTGCGCGGCTTTTTTTACAACAACAGCAAGATGACTCAGTGGCCGCCGCCCGTAACGGCTTTCACCATATCTTCGAGCACTTTCTTTGCGTCACCAAAAACCATCATGGTCTTGTCGAGATAGAACAGATCGTTATCAAGACCTGCGTAGCCCGTGGCCATCGAGCGCTTGATCACCATGACGGTGCGCGCTTTATGTGCTTCCAAAATCGGCATGCCGTAGATTGGCGAACCCGGATTATCTTTCGCAGCAGGGTTCACGACGTCATTAGCACCAATCACCAGCACGACGTCAGTCGTCGGGAAATCGCTGTTGATTTCATCCATTTCTTTGACGTCCTCATAGGGGACATCCGCCTCTGCCAACAACACGTTCATGTGGCCAGGCATACGACCTGCGACCGGATGAATCGCGTAGCGAACCGTGACACCTTTTTCCTTCAGCGCATTGGCCAACTCTTTCACCGCGTTTTGTGCACGCGCCTGAGCCAGACCGTAACCTGGAACGATGACGACACTGTCGGCATGCGTCATGAGGAAGCCGGCATCATCCGGCGAACCCGATTTGTAGTTCTTTTCCTTGCCGTCATCACTGGCCGCAGCAGCACCGGCATCGGTACCGAAACCACCAAACAAAACGTTCAGCAGCGAACGGTTCATCGCCTTACACATGATGTAGGAAAGGATGGCGCCCGACGAACCCACCAGCGAACCGGCGATGATCAACATCGAGTTGCCCAGCGTGAAACCGATGCCTGCCGCCGCCCAGCCAGACAGTGAGTTCAGCAACGACACCACCACTGGCATATCGCCGCCACCGATCGGCGCGATCCAGAAATAACCGAACACCAATGCGATCGCAGTCATCGCAAAAAATGCCGTCAGGTTATCGGAAACAAAATACATGCCGCCGCAGATCAGCATGGCGAGGAACAGCAGTGCCTGTACCGGCTTGACCCATACGCCCTTGAGTGGTTTGGCGGCCAGTTTTGCCGACAGCTTGCCCCACGCAATGACGGATGCCGTGAACGTAATCGCGCCCACAAAACAGCCAACAAACAATTCAAAACGACTCAGCGTGTTGCCATGCATCGCTTTGTAGATCGCATCGGCATCGGCGTGCAGCACGGCAGCGACTGCAATCAGTACCGCCGCCAAGCCCACCAGCGAGTGCATCAATGCAACCGTTTCCGGCATCTGCGTCATCGGCACTGTCTTGGCGCGGTAGATACCTACACCAGCACCCACCAACATTGCCGCGATGATCAGGCCCAAATTTGGGTTTTGCGGCCAGACCACCACAAAGGTGGCCAGCACAGCGAGCGCCATGCCGATCATGCCGTAACGGTTGCCCATCACGGCCGACGTCGGTGAAGACAGGCCACGCAGAGTCAGAATAAAAAGGACGGCACCGATCAGGTACGCCCAGTCGCCATATTGCGCAAGGTTTTCCACGGTCGTTGCTCCTTACTGCTTTTTCTTCTTGCCTTTGAACATATCCAACATGCGATCAGTGACAGCAAAGCCACCGAAGATGTTGATGCTCGCAAGCAGTACAGCAACCGCACCGAGGATGCTGGTCGCAGTGATTTCCTGACCACCGACCGGCACCACTTGCAGGATGGCACCGACGATAATGATTCCAGACAGTGCGTTGGTAACGGCCATCAACGGCGTATGCAACGCAGGAGTCACGCTCCACACCACGTAGTAACCGACGAAAATCGCCAGCACGAACACGGTGAAGACAGATACAAAAGGCACGCTGCTCACGTGCAGGGACGCTTCAAGCGTCGCTAACGTCTCATTCATGTGGTTTGTCTCCTGCTCAGCCCGGCTTCTTGTAGATGACCTGGCCGCTATCGACGATCAACGTCGGCTTCACCATGTCATCTGCCTTGTTCAGCTTGATGCTGTTGCTTTCCTTGTCGTGTTGCGGCGCAAGGAAGTTCAACAGGTTGCGGGCATACAGCGCTGAGGTTTCAGCAGCCGCCAAGGCCGGGATGTTGCTGATGCCGACCAGTTTGACGCCGTTGGCCGTCATCACGTTTTCATCAGGCTTACTGCCTTCGACGTTGCCACCAGAGCCCACCGCCATATCGACGATGATCGAACCCGGTTTCATCTTGGCAACAGTGTCAGCTTTCACCAACACCGGCGCCTTGCGGCCCGGAATCTGCGCAGTGGTGATCACGATGTCGGCATTGCTTACTGCTTTATCGACGATGACCGCTTGATCGCGGATGTATTCCGGCGACGGCTGCCAGGCATAACCGCCCGTGCCAAGCGCTTTGGCTTTTTCTTCGTCGCTCATCGGCACGTCTAGCCACTTGCCACCGAGCGATTCCACTTGCTCTTTCGCGGCCGGACGCAAATCCGAGGCTTCCACCACAGCGCCCAAACGCTTAGCTGTTGCGATCGCTTGCAAGCCCGCAACGCCAACGCCCAGCACCACCACGCGTGCCGGCTTCACGGTACCCGCAGCCGTCATCAGCATCGGGAACATGCGCTGGTACTCATTCGCAGCGATCAACACCGCCTTATAACCGGCGACGTTAGCCTGCGAAGAGAGAATGTCGGAAGACTGCGCACGCGTGATGCGCGGAATCAATTCCATCGCTACGCAGGTCAGACCTTTGGCAGCGTAAGCATCAAGATTCGGATTAGCGTGCGGTGCGAACGCAGCCAACACAGTTGCACCGTGCTTGAATAAATTGATTTCTTCCGCAGTCGGTGCGACCACTTTCAATACGAAATCAGAATCCTTGAGGGCGTCGGCAGCAGAGGTAGCGATTGTGGCGCCGGCCTCCTGATAGGCCTTATCGATGCAACTCGAGGCCACACCGGCGCCCGATTGCACAACGACCTTGTAGCCGAGCGAGACGTACTTCTTCACCGTTTCCGGGGTTGCGGCAACGCGCGTTTCACCCGCGGCAATCTCGGTAGGAATACCGATTTGCATGGTCAGATCTCACCAGAGGTTGTCAGACATCGCCCAGACACTGCACGCAAGCGCAAGCGGCTAGACGCCTTCGGAGGGGCCCTGAATGGCTGGACACCCAAAATAAGCCGGCGGATTGTATAGGAACGACTCCGGATGCCAAGGGCCGGAAACGAGTGCTCGCAGGCCAAATCGCGTCAGGGCGCGCCCGCCTAGGGACTCCCCCGAACACTAGAACGATCAGACGGCGATGCCCAGTCGGCGTAGCGCGAACACCAAAACCCACGCTGGGCCGATCAGCAGGAACTGTAGATCCTGAAAGAAGGAGGGTTTCTTACCCTCTATGGCGTGCCCAATGAACTGCAGCACCCACATCGCCGCAAACATGCCGATACAAATCTCCAGCACCGGCCAGCCGGCATTGGTCATGCCCTGCAGGATGGCAAAACACAGGCCGGTATACAGGCCCATGGCTACTGTTACCGGCATCGACAGGCTCCGATAAAACAGCAGCGTCGGAATGACGGCCAAAACAGCCCAGTTAAGACCCGGAACAGCCGCCAAAAAAGACGGCACCGGGATCATCCACAGCAAGCCGAGTACCGTGAAATAAATAGCGGGTACCGCAATAAAATGGATCGATTTATTGATCTTGTTCTGATGACTTTCTGCGTAGAGCGAAAACCACTCTTGCAAACTGCGGCCGGGGGCTGTGGCGGTCATGGGGGTTCTCCTTTTAGTCAATCGGCCAACGGCAAACAGCCACGGCACTTAGTGCTCACGATGATGCGGCAAATCTAGTACGCGGCGAACATTATTCGAAGTCGCACGGGCGAAATCTTCGACTGACAGGTCACGTAACTCTGCCAGTATGGCCGCGATACGAGGCAAAAATTCAGGGCTATTACGTTCGCCGCGCGCGATGAAAGCCGGTGAAATATCCGGCGCATCCGTTTCTAAGGCGATGCTTTCCAGCGGCAAGTTTCGGAACGTTCTGCGCAAACGATTGGCGCGGTCAAATGTTGCCGCGCCACCAAAACCGAGCAGAAATCCCAGCCTCATGTAATGCGTTGCCTGCTCTGGGCTACCCGCAAACGCATGACAAATTCCGCCACGCGGCAATCGGAAACGACGCAGCGTAGCCAGTACGGCGTCATGCGAGCGCCGCACATGTAGAATCACGGGCAGATCGAACTCTTTTGCCAGTGCCAATTGCTGCTCAAATAATTCCTGCTGACGCTGCTTGTTCAGTGCGTCAATAAAAAAATCCAAGCCAATCTCACCCACAGCCACCGGCTTTTCACGCGCCAGCCAATCACGCAGCGCATCTAGATCGCCAGCTCGATGTTCGTCGAGATACACAGGATGCAATCCGTAAGCCGCATGCAGTTGCACGGATTCATCACAGACGGCTTTTAGCGTCGCAAAATCGGCCAGCCGAACGCCCGGAACGACAATCGCACCCACCCCGCCTGCCGCGCTACGCGCCAATACAGCCTCGCGGTCGGCATCGAAGTCCGTTACGTCAATGTGGCAGTGCGAATCAATCAACATGCAGGGTATTCTGCTCCTTAACGTTAGGGGAGGCTATTCCATGATTCGCATCGCGATAAACGGCTACGGACGAATCGGCCGCAATATCCTGCGCGCACTCTACGATGGCAATCACGATCGCGACATTGAGCTGGTCGCCATCAACGACCTGGCTGACTTTAAAGTTGATGCTCACCTCACGCGATACGACTCTACCCACGGGAGATTCCGTGGCGACCTT
Source organism: uncultured Pseudomonadales bacterium (assembly GCA_964574995.1). Lineage (GTDB taxonomy): Bacteria > Pseudomonadota > Gammaproteobacteria > Pseudomonadales > JADFDG01 > JADFDG01. Next base: position 215,658 of record CAZNPF010000002.1, read on the forward strand.
TCGCTCGATGGTGACGACCTCGTCGTCAATGGCCATCGCATTCAGTTGCTCGCCATCAAAGATTTGGCTGCCCTGCCTTGGAAAGCGCTCGGTATTGATGTGGTACTCGAATGCACCGGCCGCCACACCCAGCGTGCTGCCTGTGAACAGCATCTCGTTGCTGGCGCCAAACGTGTGCTGCTCTCCGCGCCCGGCGAAGATATGGATATCACCGTGGTGTACGGCGTCAATCACCATGCCCTGAATGCAGGGCATCGCATCGTTTCCAACGCGTCCTGCACCACCAACTGTTTAGCACCTGTAGCAAAAGCACTCAACGACAGTATCGGCATCCTGCACGGGCAAATGACGACCGTACATGCGCTCACCAACGATCAATCGCTGATCGACAAAGCGCATTCTGATCTTTGGCGCGCACGCACAGCACAAAGTTCGATCATCCCATCATCCACGGGGGCCGCACGTGCAGTGGGCTTGGTATTACCGGAGCTGAAAGGGAAGCTGGATGGCATGGCCTTGCGCGTACCGACCACCAACGTCTCCATCGTCGATTTTCATTTCATGCCCGCACGCGCCACCACGCCAGAAGAAATCAACGCCATCATGAAACAAGCAGCCAGCACCAGTGGCGGTATTTTGAAATACAGCGACGAAAAACTCGTCTCCGTCGATTTCAATCACGATTCAGCCTCCGCTATTTTCGACGCCAATCACACGCGTGTGCTGCACGGCCAAGCCAAAGTCATGGCCTGGTACGACAACGAGTGGGGATTTTCCAACCGCATGATTGATGTATTGAAGGTGATGGGCCGGCTGTAGAATCGCACGCCACACCTTACCGAGAACCCACTGTTTTATGCCTGCACCGCTTGCCATCACCGCCGACGCGCATGCACGCAAAGCCTTTCTATTAGGTGCTCTGCTGCTCACTCTCGGCGAACTATCACTGGTCTTAATGGCTGCAGCCGTCAAGAAAGTGTCGCCCGACGTGGGTACTTGGACCGTCGTATTTCTGCGCAATGTGTTCGGGTTATTGGTTTTGCTGCCGATCGTCGCACGACACGGCAGTTCACTGCTGACCAGCAACAAACCCAGCACCATGGCAATTCGTGCGCTATCAGGCCTTGCGGCCATGTATGGATTTTTTTACGTGTTAGCGAACCTGCCACTGGCAGAAGCCACGTTGGTCAAACTTACGACGCCATTCTTCATGCCGCTCGTAGGCTGGTTCTGGCTGAAGGAAAAAATTGGCCGTCGCAATGCGACAGCCATCGTGCTGGGCTTCATCGGCGTGTTGTTCATATTGCGGCCCGGTAGCCACACCTTTGATGCCGACGCTTTAGTTGGCATCGTTGCCGCAGCACTGGCCAGCCTCGCCATGGTCGCCATCCGCGACATGCACAACCGTGAGTCGCCCGATCGCATCGTGTTTCACTTTTCAGTCATCTGCACACTGGTCTCGGCCATACCGCTCTTGTGGGGTTGGCAATCCCCAGGCGTACACCTCTGGCCTTGGCTGCTGGCGATGGGGGTATTCGGCACACTGGGGCAATTGCTGATTACCCGCGCTTTCCAGATCGCCCCGCCGGGACGTATTGGCCCCTTCACATACAGTTCCGTGGTGTTTGCGGCGCTGCTGGGCGCACTGTTCTGGCATGAGGCGCTGCTGATCACCACGATTATCGGTAGCCTTTTGATCTTCGCAGCAGGCCTTATTAATCTCTCTGCGACTGACGTCGGCACGTCACACGAAAAACATCGAAACGCCGCATAACCCACTCATGAGAACACTGACCATGATTCGTCGATGCACCTCACTTATCGCGACGCTTTCGTTGCTGCTTGCAACCTTCTCGTTACTGTCTGGTTGCGAAAAAATAGAGGACGACGTTTTCGATGTGGGTATCGCCGTGGATCGCAGCCTGAACGGGTTAGATCTAAGCAGCACACAAGTGGGTGACATCCACTGGGTCTATCTGAAAAACGATTGGGTGCCGGGTCAACCTGTCGTGGTACTCGTACACGGCTTCAGCGCCGATAAAACTAACTGGCCACGTTTTGCTGGCAAGTTGGGCGACGGTTACAACATTCTGATTCCGGATTTACCGGGACACGGAGAAACCACACAAGATCCAACTCTCGACTACGGCATCGAACCACAAGCAAAACGCCTGCTGGCATTGTTGGATGCACTAGGTATCGACAAATTTCACATTGCCGGTAATTCCATGGGCGGCGCCATCGCGGCTCGCACGGCGGCATTGGCTCCAGCACGCGTGGTCAGCGTCGGTTTGTTTGATTCTGCCGGCATACACAAACATCCTTCGCAATTCGATGAAGAACTCAAAGCGGGCCGCAACCCACTGATCGTCAGCAAACCAGGGGATATCGACACCGTGCTGGCTTGGGCTATGGCACAACCACCCTTCATGCCGTGGCCCGTGCGCCCCGTGATGGAACGGCGCAGCATGGCACGCACCGCCATTAACGAAAAAATCTTCAGCGACCTGAAACGCAATGACAGCATTGTGCAAGAGAGCATTCTTCCGCAAATCACCGCGCCCGTACTGATACTTTGGGGCGATCATGATCGGCTGCTCGATGTAGCCAATGCGGGTGAATTTGCTGCGCTACTGCCTAATGCACGCACCGTCATCATGAAAGGGATCGGTCACATGCCGATGCTGGAAGACCCGGCAACCAGCGCGCATCTCTATCGAGAATTTATTGCAGGGCGCTGACCAGTCAACGAGCCTTGTGGCAGAATCGCCGGCCTGCTGCGCACTGGTGACTGCCACAAAGCCAAGGCCACATATGCGATCCGCGCACCGTGAGGTTACACAGGTCGAGAGCATTATGCGGGTAGAGCATACGCGGGTGTAGTTCAATGGTAGAACTTCAGCTTCCCAAGCTGACTACGTGGGTTCGATTCCCATCACCCGCTCCA
>CAZNPF010000003.1:0-76479 GCA_964574995.1 uncultured Pseudomonadales bacterium
CATGGCGAGGGACTGGGAAATACCCAGCTGCAGGGAAGGTTTCATGCGGATCAGGATACCAGTGCCCCTATCAGGGGAAGCAAGATGTATGCCTGTCCGTTGGCGAGTTGACGAACGGTGGGGCGTGGGCTGGACGCCCTGCGTTTACAGCCGGAATTCCTCGCCGAGATACACCTCGCGCACCTTGCGATTGGCGAGCACCTCATCCGGGCTGCCGGCCGCAATGATGTGGCCTTGGCCAACGATATACGCGCGCTCACAGATATCGAGTGTCTCGCGCACGTTGTGATCGGTGATCAGCACGCCGATGCCGCGGTCGCGCAGTTGGCGAACGATTTGTTTGATATCGCCCACGGAAATGGGATCGACACCTGCGAATGGCTCGTCCAGCAAAATGAAAGAGGGCTTGGAGGCCAATGCGCGCGCGATTTCGGCGCGACGACGTTCACCGCCGGAGAGGGCTTGCCCGAGGCTGTCACGCAAATGCGCGATATGAAATTCTTCGAGCAAACCATCCAGTTCTTTTTTGCGCTGCGCCTTGTCGAGGTCGTGACGCAATTCGAGGATGGCGAGAATGTTCTCAGCCACGGTGAGCCGACGGAAAATCGACGCTTCCTGCGGCAGATAACCGATACCGCGACGCGCACGGCCATGCATCGGCAGCGCTGCAATATCATTGCCATCGATGCTGATGCGGCCACCATCCTGCGGGACGAGGCCGACGATCATGTAGAAGCAGGTAGTTTTCCCGGCGCCATTAGGCCCCAAGAGGCCAACGATTTCTCCGGATTTCACTTCCAGTGAAACGTCTTCGACGACGCGACGGCCTTTGTAGGCCTTGCGCAAATTGTCGGCGCGCAGCGTGCTCATGCCATTACTCGGTAGTTTTGCCGGCGTTGACTGCCGGCTGATCTTTGACGGGAGATTCTTTGGGTGCCGGCTCTTTGGTATTTGCCGGCGTTTCTTTCGATGCTTCTTTTGACGTTTCTTTTGCGGACGCGTCTTTGGCCGGCGAGGGTGGTAACACCAGCAGTACGCGGCTCTTGCCAGCGCCGCTGGCATTCACGCGACGCTTCGTCACGTTGTAATCAATGTGTGCGCCCTGGAACAAGCGGTCGCCTTGCTTCAGCGACGCTTGATCGTCCAGCAGCATGCGGTCTTCTTCGATCAGGAACGTGATGTGGCTGGCTTCGGCGTGAATGCTTTCTTCCGTTGCAGTAGCGGCTTGATCAAGCTGCACGGGTCGACCGTGTGCGATCGCTTTGGTGGCCTTGCCATTTTTGATGTAAACGGTCAGTTCGGAGGCTTGCAGTTGCATCTGCCCTTGGCGCAGTTGCACGTGACCGCGATAAATGGCGCTGCCGGACGGCTCGTCGATCACAGCCGAATCCGCTTCGATCTGAATGGGCGTATCGCGGTCCAAGGTGAGCGCGGCGTGCGTGGTGCCAGCCACGAGCAACAGACCAAACAGGATGCGGGCGAGGCGGTGCGTCATGGTGTGCGGGGTCCCGGAAGCGGCGGGGGAATTGGTGGGAGAAATCTCAGCGCGGGACATAGTATCCCCGGACGCGCGAAAGAAGATGCATCTGTCCTTTTTTGAGATCGATCTGCATCCCAACCCCGTGTAACTCCGCACGATCGCCGCTGAGGAAAACGGCGCTGTCGGTCGTGGCGACTTCCTGTTTACCGAACACCGTCAGCCGGGATGTTTCCAATTGCATTTGCTGACTGCTGTCGTCGCCGGTTAAGCGCGTGACGCGCACGTCGCCTTCGAGATCGAGGCGGTCGCCACCGTCGGCAATGCGGCCACGGGTGGCCGTCAATTGCCAAGGGTCTACCATGACAGATGCTGGCGTTTTGTTGGTGGCAGTGGTTGAGTTGTTGGCGTGCTGGTCCGCACTGCTGTCGCGGTAGAAAACCATGACCGGATCCGTCAGTTCCGCACGCTCGGGCAGCAAGTAGTGCACCAACAGTGATGCGGTGAGTTCGTAACGCATGCGGCCGGTCTCATCGAGATCGACGGCGTGGAAGTTGGTGATCTGATAGTCCGGTTCGCGGCTGATGACGTCATCGTTGCTGCCCGGCAGCAACGGTAATTGTTGCGGCCAGAAGCGCAGGCTGTGCATGACGGCGACAGCCAGCAAGAGCAGCGCAAGCAAATTCAGCAAGCGACGCTGCAATTTCACGACGATTTTCCGTCACCGAGATACAGCGCCATCGCCGCGTGCAGCTTGCCTTGTGCGTGCAGAATGCCTTCGCAAATTTCACGCACCGCGCCGCTGCCGCCTAGGCGGATGGTGACCCAATCAGCGTGCTTGCACACCAGCGGCCAAGCGTTGGCGGGCGCAATGCCAAGCCCGGCTGCACGGATGGCGGGCAGATCGGGCAGATCGTCGCCGCAGTAAGCGACCGCATCTAGCGATAATTTGCGCGTGGCGATGAGTTCTTGCAGCGCCACGAGTTTATCTTCGCGCCCTTGCAACAGCAGATCGGTAATGCCGAGTTCGCGCGCGCGGCGTTCCAGCAACGCGCTGCGTCGGCCGGTAATGATGGCGACGTCCACGCCGCCGGCACGGAGCAGTTTGATGCCGAGGCCGTCGAGAATACTGAATGCTTTGAGTTCTTCGCCGTCGTTGCCGTAAAGCAGACTGCCGTCGGTGAGGACGCCGTCGCAATCCAAGACCAGCAGGCGAACAGCACGTGCTTTTTCGAGGATGACTGGATTCATGTCAGAACACACCGGCGCGCAGCAGAGTCAGCATATTGAGCACGCCGACCGGTTTGTTCGCATCGTCCACGACGATCAGACCGTTGATTTTTTTCTCTTCCATGATGCGTAAGCATTCCGCAGCAAGAATGCCCGTTTTCACGGTCGTGCAATGTGTATTCATGACGTTGCGAATGGGCGTTTGCTTGAGATCGACAGCGTGATCCAGCGTACGACGTAGATCGCCATCGGTGAACACGCCGAGTAGCGTGCCGGTGGCATCGACGATCGTGGTCATGCCGCGGCCTTTCCGGGTGATTTCGAACAGTGCATCAAACAACATGGCGTCTGGAGACACTTTCGGAATTTCATCGCCTTTGTGCATCACGTCTTCCACCATCAGCAAAAGACGGCGGCCGAGGCTGCCCCCCGGATGAGAAAGCGCAAAATCTTCAGCGGTGAAACCGCGCGCTTCTAGCAGTGTGACGGCCAGCGCATCACCCATCGCCAGCGTGGCGGTGGTGGAGGAAGTGGGTGCGAGATTGAGCGGGCAGGCTTCTTGCGCCACGCCGACGTCTAGGTTGGCATCTGCCATGCGCGCCAGCGTGGAATCGGGTTTACCGGTCATGCTGATCAGTGGCGTTTTCATTCGCTTGATCAGCGGCAGGATGGTGAGCACTTCACCGGTTTCGCCGGAATTCGACAGTGCGATGACCACGTCGCCGGGCGTGATCATGCCGAGATCGCCGTGACTCGCTTCGCCGGGATGCACGAAAAACGCCGGCGTGCCGGTGGATGCGAGCGTGGCAGCCAATTTGCTACCAATGTGACCGCTTTTGCCCATGCCGGTGACAACCACTCGGCCGCGACATGCCAGCAAGATTTCGCAGGCTTTAGCAAATCCTTCGCCGATACGTGTTTCCAGCGCGGCCACGGCTTCGGCTTCCATGCGCAGTACACGGCGGGCGGAAGCTTGGAATTCGGTGTTTTTCTGCATGATGAATGCGGGCAACGGAGTGACTGAAGGCGGGCGCTAGGATAGCAGAGCGCTCCCGCTCTCGGTGCGCCGGCCGTTTCGGTGTCGGTGGTGTCCCCGGTGTATAGTTCGGCCTTCGCTTACGAGGTCACGGCATGTCTGGGCACAGCCAGAACGCAACACAGAACGCGCATCACGTCGAAGTCCGCGGGTTAGTCTTTCGTCGCGGCAAGCGTGCGATCTTCGACGGCGTCGACATCGATATCGTGCGTGGGCGCATCACCGCCATCATGGGCCCTTCCGGCAGCGGCAAAACCACCTTGCTGAAGTTGATCGGCGGTCAATTACAGCCGGATGCCGGCACAGTAAAAGTCGAAGGCAAAGACCTCGCCGTCATCAACCGCGCCGGTCTTTACGATGTGCGCCGTCGCATGGGTATGCTGTTCCAGAGCGGGGCTCTGTTCACGGACTTGTCGGTTTACGAAAACGTCGCTTTTCCATTGCGAGCGCACACGCAATTACCGGAATCGATGATTCGGAATCTGGTGTTGCTCAAACTCAATGCGGTGGGTTTGCGCGGTGCGCGGGATCTCATGCCGCAAGAGCTTTCCGGCGGCATGGCACGGCGCGTGGCGCTGGCGCGCGCCATCGCGCTGGACCCGGACATGGTGATGTACGACGAGCCCTTTGCCGGGCAAGACCCGATTGCCATGGGCGTGTTGGTAAAACTGATCAAATCGTTGAATGAATCTGTGGGCATGACCAGTGTGATCGTGTCACACGATGTGCATGAAACTGCGAACATCGCTGATTACATTTATCTGATATCAGGCGGCAAGGTGATTGGCCATGGCTCGCCGCAGGAAGTGATGAATTCGAGTTCACCGGAAGTGCGCCAATTCATGCGTGGTGAGCCGGACGGTCCGGTGCCGTTTCATTTCCCGGCCGATGACTACACGGCCGATTTATTGGCCACGAATAAAAAAGGAGCGCGCACATGAGCGAATCGTGGCCGGTTGCTCGTTTGCGTACGCTCGGGCGTGATGCGCTGCGCGTCATCGAATCGCTGGGTCGTGCGGGCGTCATGCTATTTCACGCCATTGTGACGATACCCAATGTGCGCACCGCGTTGCCGTTGTTGGTCAAGCAGATCTATGCCATCGGCGTGTTGTCGCTGGTGATCATCGTGGTGGCTGGTTTGTTTATCGGCATGGTGTTGGGTTTGCAGTTGTATCAAGTGCTGGTCGATTTTGGTTCAGAAGCGGCGCTGGGGCAGATCGTCGCGTTGACGCTCAACCGCGAGTTGGGGCCGGTGGTCACTGCGTTGCTGTTTGCCGGGCGTGCGGGCTCGGCAGTCACGGCTGAAATCGGTTTGATGAAATCCACAGAACAACTTTCCAGTATGGAAATGATCGGCGTCGATCCGCTGCGTCGCATCGTGGCCCCCCGGTTCTGGGCGGGTGTCATTTCGATGCCGATACTGGCGATCATCTTCTCGGCAGTCGCCATTTTGGGCGGTTGGTTGGTGGGTGTGCAGTGGTTGGGTGTTTACGACGGTTCTTACTGGATGTCGATGCAGAACGCGGTGGAATTTCGCGAAGACATCGTCAACGGCATCATCAAGGGCGGCGTATTTGCGGCACTGTGCACGTGGATCGCGGTTTATCAGGGCTACGACTGTGAGCCGACATCGGAAGGGATCTCGCGCGCCACCACGCGCACCGTGGTTTATTCGTCTTTGGCGGTCTTGAGCAGCGACTTCCTGCTCACCGCTGTCATGTTCAAGGGGCTATGAAATGAAAATCCGTACGCTGGAACTTTCGGTTGGCGCTTTTCTGTTGGCGGGCTGTTTGGCGTTTGCTTTTCTTGCCATCAAGGTGAGCGGGCTTTCCATCAGTACGCCGGCTGACAGTTATCACGTTTACGCGAAATTCGAGAACATTGCTGGGCTCACGGTGCGCGCGAAGGTGACGATCGGCGGCGTGCTGATTGGGCAAGTGACGGCCATCGAGTTGGATCCGGATAGTTATCAAGCGCGGGTCGAACTGACCCTGCATGGCAACGTGAAAAATCTGCCGACGGATACCACGGCGGCCATCCTGACCTCTGGCCTGCTGGGCGAGAAGTACATCGGGCTGAGTCCGGGTGCCGACGAGGAATATCTGGTGGAAGGCAGCACCATCCGCGATACGCAATCGGCCTTGGTGCTGGAGAACCTAATCGGGAAGTTCCTGTCCAATAAACTGGATGAACCCGCGCATTGAGCGGGGCATTCTTCCGCCGGCTCCTTCGGCTTTCGATTTTCGAGGTAAACACGATGTCCCGTTTGTTGTGTGTGCTGCGTGCGCTGCTGCTCCCTTTGTTGCTGCTGCCGGCTGGTTTGGCGGTAGCCGCCAGTGATTTGCCGGCACCTCACCAGGTCATCGAGAAAGCCACCAGTGACTTGTTGGCGCGCATCACCAGCGAGCGGCCAAAGTTCAAACAGAATCCGGAATACCTGTACACGCTGATCGACCAGAATCTGGCGCCGTACGTGGACTTCGACCGCATTGCTCGTCGGGTGATGGCCAAGTACTACGCACAAGCCACCGCCGATCAGCGGGCGCGTTTCGGCAAGGCATTTCGCGACAGCCTGATCCGCGCTTACGGCGCCGCGTTGGCTGACTACAACGATCAGAAAGTTTCCGTGCTCAAGCCGGGCAAAGGTGACGTCGAGCCCGCGCGTGCCAGCGTCAACATGGACATCACCCTGCGTGATGGCGGTGTTTATCGTGTGCAATACCAAATGTTTTTGGATGCATCCGGTGCTTGGAAATTGGAAAACTTGATTCTGGAAGGCATCAATTTAGGTCTGACCTACCGCAATAATTTTGCGGAAATGTACGGGCAGTACGGCGGCAATATCGATCAGGTGATCGCTAACTGGTCTTCGCGTGTCGCCGCCGAGAAGAAAAAATCGTCCAGTGGGAAGCGCAGCTGATGGCGATCGTGCGTCCGTTGGCTGACGGCAGCATCGCGGTCGAGGGCGATTTGTTGTTTGACGACGCAGTGGCTGTAGCTGCCGCAGGCCGAGCGTTGGTGCTTGCTGCGCCGGGCTCGAGGGTTCAGGTCTCGCTGGCCGGATTGGGCCGCATCAACAGCGTGAGTGCGGTGGTTCTGCTGGCGTGGCTGCAGGCGGCGCGGAATGCCGGCAAGCAGTTGCAAGTGGTCGATGTGCCGCCGCAATTGGCAGGTATTTTGCGGGTATCCGGGGTGGATGAGGTGCTGGCGGGGCCCGGCTGAGGCCCCCTTTGCCGTATCATTCGCGCTCCGGCCGGCTACCCGGCTTCCCTGTTTTTGGAGCGCTTTCATCTCATGTCTCCCGAGCAAATCCAGACCCTGCTTGTGCAGGGTATCGCTGGTGCCACCGTCACGGTTGAAGGCGCCGATGGCCGCCATTACTCGGCAACCATCGTCAGCGAGCAGTTCGCCGGACTTTCGCCCGTCAAACGTCAGCAGCGGGTTTACACGGTCATCGGTGACTTAGTGACTCGCGATGTCATCCATGCCATCAGTTTGCAGACTTACACGCCGGCTGAATGGGAAAAGAAACGACATTCGGGTTTTTGACGTTCAGGTTTCTGGCGTTTCATTTTTCCTACGCATCGGCTTCTGACTGCCGGCATTTTCCACAAACATTTTTTCAGCATCGCAAGGTTCTCAATGGACAAGTTGCTCATCACCGGCGGCCGGCCGCTTGACGGTGAAATCCGTGTTTCTGGTGCCAAGAATTCCTCATTGCCGATTCTCGCCGCCACGTTGCTGGGTGAGACGCCATCATTCATCGGCAATGTGCCGCATCTGCATGACGTCACCTCGCTGATCGAATTGATTGGGCGCATGGGCGTTGAAGTGTCGGTGGGCGACCGCATGCAAGTCGAAATCAACGCCAACAACATTCGCGATTTCACCGCGCCGTACGAGCTGGTGAAAAAAATGCGTGCATCTATTCTGGTGCTAGGCCCATTGGTGGCGCGTTTTGGTCAAGCGGTGGTGTCGTTGCCGGGTGGTTGTGCCATTGGTTCGCGGCCAGTGGATTTGCATCTGCGTGGTTTGCAGGCCATGGGCGCCGACATTGAAGTTAAAAATGGCTACATCCACGCGACGACGCACGGTAAGCGGCTGAAAGGTGCACGCTTCGTGTTCGATACCGTCACCGTGACAGGTACGGAAAACTTGCTGATGGCGGCGACGTTGGCTGAAGGCACGACGGTGCTCGAGAACGCGGCGCGTGAGCCGGAAGTGACCGATCTGGCGGAATGCCTGCAGAGCATGGGAGCAGACATCGAGGGTGCGGGGACGGACAAGATTACGGTGCGCGGCGTGAAATCGTTGCGAGGCGCCAAACATCAGGTGATTGCTGATCGCATCGAAACCGGCACTTATCTGTGTGCCGCGGCTGCGACGCGCGGCCGGATACGTTTGCGCGATGCGCGGCCAGATACGCTGGATGCCGTGCTCGATAAATTGGTGGAAGCCGGTGCATCCATCAGCACGACGGCTGACACCATCGAATTGGATATGAAGGGTAATCGGCCGAAAGCCGTCAGCGTGCGCACGGCACCGTACCCCGCATTTCCGACCGACATGCAGGCGCAGTTCTGTGCGCTCAATGCAATCGCCGAAGGCACCAGCACGATCATCGAAACGATTTTTGAAAATCGTTTTATGCACATTCTTGAAATGCAGCGGATGGGCGCTGATTTCAAAATCGAAGGTCACACGGTGATTTGTAAAGGTGTGCCCGCGTTATCGGGCGCGCCCGTGATGGCCACCGATTTGCGAGCTTCTGCGAGTTTGGTGATTGCTGCGCTGGTCGCTGACGGCGATACGCTGATCGACCGCATTTATCACATTGATCGCGGATACGAGTGTATCGAGGAGAAATTCCTCGCGCTGGGCGCGCAAATTCGCCGTGTTGGCAGTTAAGGATTGAGCGGGAGAACGTCCATGTCCACGACGCCCACACCGATAATTCTGGCCTTGTCCAAAGGGCGCATCCTCGAAGATACGCTGCCGCTTTTGGCGCGTTGCGGTATCCGCCTCACGGACGATCCCGCCAAAAGTCGCAAATTGGTGTTCGATACAACGGAGCCGGGTTTGCGCGTGATCGTCATTCGCGCAACCGATGTGCCGGTATTTGTCGGTAACGGCGCTGCTGATATCGGTGTTGCCGGCAAAGATGTGCTGATGGAGCACGGTGCGGCGGGCGTGTATGAGCCGCTGGATTTGGGTATTGCGCGTTGCCGCTTGATGGTGGCGGCAAAAACGGATGCGCCGCCGGTCAATGGCCGTCTGCGTGTGGCGACTAAATTCGTCAATCTCACCCGCGATTACTACGCAGCAAAAGGTGAGCAAATCGATGTCATCAAGCTGTATGGTTCGATGGAACTCGCGCCCATTCTTGGTATGGCCGATCGTATCGTCGATATCGTCGATACGGGGAAAACCTTGCGTGCCAACGGATTGGAACCGGTTGAATTGATTGCCGCCGTGAGCGCGCGGCTGATCGTCAATAAGGGCAGCTTCAAAATGAAGCATGCACAGGTGACGGCGCTGGTTGAGAAATTGCGCGTTGCCTGCGCTGCCGGAGCGCCTGCATGAGTGGCCTGCGTATTCGCCGGTTGATAACGGGCGATGCAAATTTTGTTGCGGCGCTGGAGCAGGCAACAGCCTGGAATGAGGCACGTAACGAAGAAGTGGAGCGCTCGGTCGCCGCCATCGTTGCGGACGTTCGTGCGCGTGGCGATGAAGCCGTTATTGAATACACCAACCGCTTCGATAAACGCACCGTTTCATCGTTGGCGGCGCTGGAGATTTCACGCGCAGAACTGCAAGCCGCCACGGCACGAGTACCCGCAACGGCGTTGACTGCCCTGCGTGCGGCGGCGGCCCGTATCCGTCATTTTCACGAAAAGCAGCAAGCTTCTGGCTGGGAATATACGGACGCGTTAGGTAATCGTCTGGGGCAACGCATCACACCGCTGGATCGCGTTGGGCTTTACGTGCCCGGCGGCAAGGCGTCGTATCCCTCGTCGGTTTTGATGAATGCTATTCCCGCTAAAGTGGCGGGCGTGCCGGAAGTGATCATGGTGGTGCCGGCACCGAATGGCGATATCAATGATCTGGTGCTGGCAGCCGCGCAAGAAGCGGGTGTTGATCGTGTGTTTACGGTAGGCGGCGCGCAGGCTGTTGCGGCACTCGCGTACGGTACGCAGAGTTTGCCTGCGGTCGACAAGATCGTCGGCCCCGGCAATATCTATGTGGCCACCGCCAAAAAACAGGTTTTCGGAAAAGTCGGCATCGACATGATTGCCGGCCCTTCCGAGATACTGGTCATCTGTGATGGCAGTACGGATCCAGAATGGATCGCGCTGGATTTATTTTCGCAGGCTGAGCACGACGAAAACGCGCAAGCCATTCTGATTAGCGATAACGCAGCATTTCTTGATGCGGTGCAGGCGGCGATGGAAAGAATCCTGCCGACGTTGCCGCGTGCGGCGGTGATTCGCGCCTCTATCGAAGGACGCGGATTTTTCGTGCTAGCAAAAGATTTGGCAGATTGCTGCGCGGTGTCCAATCGTGTTGCGCCGGAGCACCTTGAGTTGTCGGTGGCTGATCCAGATGCGTTGTTGCCCCTGCTGCGGCATGCGGGTGCCATATTCATGGGTCGTCATACGCCAGAAGCGATGGGCGATTATTGTGCAGGGCCTAATCATGTGCTGCCGACTGGCGGCACTGCGCGTTTTTCTTCGCCACTGGGCGTTTACGATTTTCAAAAGCGTAGCTCGCTGATTTTCTGTTCGCCGGAAGGTGCAGATGAGCTCGGACGTATCGCCGATGCGCTGGCGCAGTGTGAAGGTTTAGATGCTCATGCGCGCTCTGCGGCAAAGCGGACACGGAGCTGACCGTCATGTCGAAATTCTGGAGTGATTTCGTTCATGCGCTGGTGCCTTATGTGCCGGGCGAACAACCAAAAATTACCAATTTGGTGAAACTCAACACCAACGAAAACCCGTACGCGCCATCGCCCAAAGCGATTGCCGCAATGAAGGCAGAGCTCGGCGACAATCTGCGCCGTTATCCCGACCCGACATCGGCTTTGTTGGTGGATGCCGTTGCCGCGTATTACGCCGTGCCACGCGAATATGTTTTCGTTGGCAACGGCTCGGACGAAGTGCTGGGTCATGCGTTCTATGGCTTGCTGAAACATGCCAAGCCCATTTTGTTTCCGGACATCACCTACAGTTTCTATCCGGTGTATTGCGGCCTTTATGGCATTAGCCATGAGGCGATTCCGCTGGACGCGCAGTTCCGTGTGCGCATTGCCGACTATGCGCGGCCGAATGGCGGAATCGTGATTCCGAATCCCAATGCGCCGACGGGTGTTGCTCTTGCGCGTGCAGACATCGAAACCTTGGTGATCAACAATCCTGATTCCGTGGTGGTGGTCGACGAGGCCTACATCGATTTTGGTGGCGAGAGCGCGGTGCCACTGGTCCAGAAGTATCCCAATCTGTTGGTGGTACAGACGTTGTCGAAATCGCGATCGTTAGCTGGGCTGCGCGTGGGTTTTGCCATCGGCCAGCCGGCGCTCATCGAGGCGTTGGTGCGCGTCAAAGACAGTTTCAATTCCTATCCGTTGGACCGGATGGCGATTGCAGGTGCTGCTGCCGCCATGGCAGATCGCTCGTATTTCGAGGAGACCCGGCAAGCGGTGATGGCCAACCGCGAAACGTTGGTGAGAGAACTGGTTGCGTTGGGCTTCGACGTGTTGCCGTCAGCGGCCAACTTTGTGTTTGCCCGTCATCCGCAGCGTGATGGCGCACAGCTGGCACAAGCCTTACGAGAAAAAGCTGTGCTGGTCCGCCATTTCCGTAAGCCGGAACGTATTGCGCCGTTTTTGCGCATCACCATCGGTTTGCCAGAAGAAAACGCAGCGCTGGTTGCTGCGCTGCGTGACATCCTCTGAAACCATCGCGCTCAGTCGCGCGTGGGTGAGCCATTGGCGGGCCGTTCACCCACCGCTGCGCTGATCGTCACGCGCTTATTGTTTTTGCGTAGCACCGACAACTGAACTTTTGTGCCGGGGTCGCGGGCCGCAACACCTGCGATGAGCGCGCGCGGTGAAAGAATAGATTTGTCGTCCAGTGCGGTAATGACATCGCCAGGAAGAATGCCGGCTTTATGCGCGGGACCATTGCGAATCAGCCCAGTCACGATCACGCCTTGTGTATCGACGGGCAAGCCTAATGCTTGCGCCAATTGCGGCGTCAGCATTTGCGGTTCCAGTCCTAACCAGCCACGCACGACTTTTCCGTGCGTGAGTATGTCGTCCATGACTTCACGCACGATGCGTGTCGGAATGGCAAACCCGATGCCTTGATAGCCACCGCTTTGCGAATAGATCACGCTGTTGATGCCCACCAGTTTTCCGTGCGCGTCTACCAGCGCACCGCCGGAATTGCCTGGGTTGATGGCGGCGTCGGTCTGAATGAAATCCTCGAACGTGTTGACACCCAATTCGCTGCGGCCCGTCGCACTGACGATGCCCATCGTCACGGTTTGACCCACGCCAAAGGGATTGCCGATTGCTAATACCACATCGCCGATTTGCAACGTGGACGAATCTCGCATGGCAATCACGGGCACGTCGGTCAATTGCATACGCAACACAGCAAGATCGGTATCCGGGTCACTGCCGACGATGATGGCGCGTGATTCGCGCCCGTCACGCAGCGCAATCACGATCTCGTCGGCACCTTCCACGACGTGACGATTGGTCATCACGAAACCGCGATCACTGACGATGACGCCAGAGCCCAAACTGTTCTCCATGCGCTTTTGCGTGGGGATCTGATCGATACCGAAAAAACGGCGGAAGCGTGGATCGTTGAATAAAGGATTGACCGGTGTCTCGACGGTTTTACTGGTGTAAATATTGACGACGGCGGGCGCTGCTAGGCGCACAGCATCGGCGTAAGACGTAGGACCACTCGCGGGGCTGATGGGTGCGGGTGCCGGCGCGGCGGCGGGCGCTGCCGGCGCACTGTCTGCCACGGGCTCCGGCGGCGCGGGCGCAGGTTCAGGTGCGCGCAAGTACAGAATGATCGCCAGTGCGGCCGCCAAACCGGCGATGACAGGCCAGAGCAGAAAACGCAGGATGTGTTTCATCGAATGTGTACCGGCAAAAAAGATGTGGCACGACGACATGGCAGGACACGAATCGCAAGGGTAACGTATCTGGCCAGCCCTACTGTCATGCAAACGCTCGAGCGGCCGGAGCACTCTGTCGCAGGAATCCCATGAAACCGACCACGTTACCCGGCGTTGAGCGCCGCACCGTACTGACGGCTCTTGATGACCTGCTGTCACCGCAATCGTTCAATGATTACTGCCCGAATGGATTGCAGGTGGAAGGGCGTCCGGTCATTCAGCGTTTGGTCACGGGTGTGACGGCGTGCCAGGCGTTACTGGATGCAGCGGTGGAAGCGCGTGCGGATGCGGTACTGGTGCATCACGGTTATTTCTGGAAAAACGAAGACACGCGCATTACCGGCATGAAGAAACGCCGGTTAGCAACGTTGCTGGCGCATGACATCAATCTGCTGGCTTATCACTTGCCGCTGGATGCGCATCCAGAATTAGGCAACAACGCGCAGTTAGCGCGACGCTTAGGTTTGGTGCAAACCGGCGCGTTGGACCCACGCGAAAAGCGGCCCGTGGGCAACACGGGTGAATTGGCGGCGCCAGAAACGGCCGGGCGTTTTGCGGCGCGCGTGAGCAGTTTGTTGGGGCGAGACGTTTTTCACATCGGCGACCCTTCGGTACTGGTTCGCAGCGTGGGTTGGTGCACGGGCGCAGCGCAGGGTTACATCGAGCAAGCGGTGAGTGCAGGTGTCGATCTCTATCTCACCGGCGAAGTCTCGGAGCAGACCGTGCATGTGGCGCGTGAAACCGGCATCCAGTTTTTGGCCTGCGGTCATCACGCCACCGAGCGTTACGGAGTGCAAGCGGTGGGTGATTGGCTGGCATCACGCTTTGGTATTGAGCATCGTTACATCGATATTCCCAATCCGGTGTGAATCGGCCGCAATAAAAAACGCGCCAGAAGGCGCGTTTTTTATTGCGGGAAGCAATCCTTAGGTTAAGCAGACACAATGCGAATCGGTGCCGCAAAAACATAACCTTGAGTGCGGGCCGAACGCAGGGGCGATTCGCCATCGTCATCTTGCAGTTTTTTGCGTAGCCGGCTGATGGCGGCTTCGATGCGGCGCTCATCAAATTGCAGGTAATCGTGGCCCAGGGCTTCTACCAGCACGCGACGGCTCGCTACGTCCGGTGCTGCTTGTGCCAGTTGGAACATCAACAGGTATTCGGTATTAGTCAGTGGAGCTTGCATACCGCGCGGCGAAATAACTTCGCGGCGGGTGGTATCCAGTTGCCAAGTGCCTTCGATGGCAACGCGAGGCGCAAGCCGGCGGCTGACGCTTTCCACGACTGCGATGAGTTCGCGCAGATCCACCGGTTTGACGAGGTAAGCATCGGCACCGAGCGAAAGCCCTTGCAGTTTGTCATCGATCAATCCACGCGCCGTCAGCATGACGATGCCGATACCGACGTGATCGCGTCTCATGCGTGTCGCGATTGAAAAGCCGTCCTCACCAGGCAGGCCGATATCGAGCACCACCACATCCGGCCGCGGACCGACGGCCAGTGCTGCATCCAGCTCTCGCGCATCGCCGGCACCGCTGGGTTCATGCCCACCGCGCTGCAGATGGAAAATGATTTCTTCGCGGAGATCTTTGTTGTCTTCAACGACGATGACGCGGCTCAAGTTTTGGGTCTGCCATGAAAAGTGAGAGAGAAGGAGCGCGTAAGGCAGCCCCAAGACTACGGTGTTCACCGGGCATCTGAGAAGCCGGGGCGGCCAACGGCGCTTTTAGGATGACCGAGGGAGCCAACACTCAAAGCGTGCGCCGCACCCTGTTGGTGCTTCCACGCAGCGCAACGTGCCACCGGCCTGCTCGGCGATGTGGTGGGCGATGTACAGGCCGAGGCCTAGCCCGGCCGTGCCGCTGCCGTCGCCACTGCGGTAGTACTTATCAAAGATGCGCTGGCGGTCGGCTTCAGCGACGCCCATGCCGTGGTCGGTAATGCGCCAGCAAAAACCGGCATGACCATTGCGCGTTTCCGGTTGCAGTTCGATATCGACCGGCGAGTGCGGTGGTGAATATTTGCAGGCATTGTCGAGGAGGTTGATCAGGATGAAGCCGAGCATTTCGGCCCGGCCAAACACAGGCGCTTGTTCACAGCCCAGCACCACGTTGATCTGTTGATTTTGAGGCGGCTCAAAGTGATCGATGACATCGCAACTGAGATCGACGAGATCGCAGCGATTCTGGCCAACGCCTTGGCGCGTTCCAGGGCGAACTTGATGCAACGCGAGTTCCACCAACAGTTTGAGCCGGTGCACGGCGCGCTGAATACGGTCGTAACGGATCGTGCGTTCTGCGGGCGGCTTTTCGTCGAGTAATTGCAAGGATTGCGTGGCCGCGTCGATCACTGAAATCGGCGTGCGGATTTCATGAGCAACCATCGACAAGAATTGATCGTGTTCGGTGCGCCGCTGACGTTCCTGTTCCATTTCCTTGCGGGTAATTTCAGCTTGCTGGACGAGTGACTCGTGTTCGCGCTCGTGATCGCGCACACGCAGTGTGAGTGCTGCATGTAACAGGAAGAGGTGGGCCAGATTGCCGAGATGACCGCTGGTAATGGAAAACTCGGAAGTTGGAAACAAGCCGAGATATGACAGTGAGCTAATCAACAGCAGTAGCGCGTAGGTAAAAAAAGCGAGTCCTGCGAGGCGTTGAGTAGATCGGCCATTTCGCACGCGCGCCCAACCCAATGGCAGCGTGCACAGAATGACTAGCAGCAGACAAATTTGTAGTGCAGGTGCCAGATACAAGTAATAACCAGTGATGACCGCAATGGCAGTCAGCAATGCCACTACCGAACTGACCATGTACAACTGTCGCAAGCGCCGATTGCGAATTGGATCCATATCCAACATGCGATCAAAAAAAGCGAGCCCGAATGCCGAGGCCATCGCCATGCCCAGCCCGACCATGAGGTCGGGAATCTCTGGATATGCGGGAATCAGGTATTGCGACGCCAGTCCGCTGGAAGCAACACCGTGCATCAGCAGCATGCCGATGTAACCCAGATAAAGCAGGTAAAGCGGCGTGCGCAGCAGCAGCCAGTTGATCGCGATCAGCAACAGCACGGCGGTCAACAAGCCGAGATAAAGCCCATGCAGCAAATATTGCGAAAGAGAGGCGTCGACCAGCGCCGGCTCACGCCAAAGACGCAATACGCCGACCATCGAGCTGCTGCTCTCGATGCGCAGCCATGCCACGTAATCGCCCGGCGTTGAATTCAGTGGCAGCAAGATGGTGCGGAAATCAGGGTGATGTTCCGCCCGCAAGCGCACATCGCCGGTCTGTATGGATTCAATGCGGCCATTCGCGTGCTGCAAATAAAAATCGACGCGATCGAGAAACGAGGGCAGCACTTCCAGCCACCAGCGGGAAGTGGGATCTTCCGTGGCGTCACGATGAATGGCGATGCGCAGCCAGATCACATCGCGGGTATAGCCAAAGCCGAGGTTGCCGTGCAGGGGCGTGAAGGCATGGCGATCGGCGGCCGCCATGACTTGTTCGAGCGTTAGATGGCCTGACGGGTCGCGCAGTACGGCGACTTGCCCCTGATTCAACGCCAACTTGTTTTCGCCGGCCGCGAGTGTGACTGGGCCGGGTAGCCGTGTGACGGCGGCGGTGCTGCGGGGAGTTTCGTTTGTTGCGGTGCTAGCGGCTGCGATGACCGGCCAAGCCAGCAACCATGCCAGCAGCGCAGCGCGCAGCATATTAACCGGCGCTCTTGCCGGTGGATCCGTCGCGAAGACCGTAGGTTTCGGAGAGTGTGCCTTCGTCGTCAGCCGCGTTGCGATCGTAGTAATCGCGGGGCATGGCAAACGGAGCGGCATCGGCTTCCGGTGTGACAGCTTTTTCTTTGATGTCTGTGCTGCGCCGTTTCAGGCCGAACTCTTCCGATAGCGTGCCGCGCTGCCGGCGGTCGGCAAGGTAGTAATCACGCGGAACGAAGACGGGATCAGTGTCCACCCTGATGGGCGCTGAAGTTTTGCTGCGACGTGTGCGTGCCATCGAATAGGCCTGACGCAATTGGCGGCGACGATCCAGCGCCGGGCGCAGGGCGAGGCCGCAGGCAAGGCCGGCGAGAAACGCGATAAGCACCGTGGTGAAAATCATGTGTGCTTCCTTGTTGTTATGTGTGCTGCGTTGAACCGTGGATAGTCGTGGTTGGTTGGGCGAACCTCGGCGCGTATTCTGCGCCCTTGCCCGTTATCCTGACGGAGAAGCCTGGTGATTGTATGCAAGTAGTCTCCGAAACCGGAAGATTGTTGGCTGCGATGAGCGATGCGCGCGGCACGATCAGCGGCGCCATCGGACAAATCGAAGTAAAAATCGATGCGCGCGACGACGGACTGCCGGTGGACATGGTGATTTGCCATCCGCACCCATTGCACGGCGGCACGATGGATAACAAGGTCGTTCACACCTTGGCGCGGGCCGGTCGCGACGCGGGTCTGCGCGCCATCCGTTTCAACTTTCGTGGCGTTGGGCTTAGCCAGGGTGCGCACGACGGCGGTCGTGGCGAGCAGGATGATTTGATGGCGGTGCTGAAAACTATCGCGGCGATTACGCCGGGGCGTGGACTCTTGCTGGCGGGTTTTTCATTTGGCGCTTGGGTGACGGCGGCTTCGCTGGCGCGGCTGGCCACCACCGACACGCCGCCCACGGCAGCCTTGCTGGTGGCGCCGCCGGTGCATTACGCCGGCTTTGTCGAACTACCGCTGTTTCCGGTGCCTGTCACCGTATTCCAAGGCGACGGCGATGAGGTGGTCGCGGCGGCAGCGGTTGCGCAGTGGTGTGCGGGGCGGAGGCCGCCGCTGGTACCGCAGATATTTGCCACGGGCCATTTTTTCCATGGGCTGTTGCCCGAACTCAAGGCCGCCACAGACACGTGGATCACCACATCGCTGGTGCACGGCGGCCTGCCGAGAAGCCCTGCCTTTCCGGCAGACGGCATGCCGGGTACATTGCCGCCCCCATGAATAAAGCCCAATCCGACCCGGTGGTGCTGCCCTTGGCATTGGCACCGCATGCGCGCTATCAGCAGGACCTGACGCTTCCGGGCTTCCAGCCCGATGCGGCGCAGGCACATGCCGTCGACTGCTTGCAGGAACTTTACGAGCAATTAGTCGAACGCTGGCAGGAAGATCGTGGGCTGGTTGGTCGCATGCAGCGACGTTTTGGTGGGCGTGAAAATATTCGTGGGCTGTATTTCTGGGGGGGCGTGGGCCGCGGCAAGACCTGGCTGATGGATATTTTTTTCGACAGCCTGCCCTTTCGCCGCAAGATGCGTAGTCACTTCCACCGTTTTATGCAGCGCGTGCACGCGGAATTAAAAACGCTGACGGGTAAGAAAAATCCACTGGACACGGTTGCCGATCGCTTTGCCAAAGAGGCGCTGGTGATCTGTTTCGACGAATTTTTTGTGTCCGATATTACGGATGCAATGATTCTGGGGTCCTTGTTTGAGAAATTGTTTGATCGCGGAGTCACGTTAGTGGCCACCTCAAACATCATTCCAGACAATCTTTATAAAGATGGCCTGCAGCGTGAACGCTTCTTGCCTGCCATTGAAATTTTGAAAAAAAACGTCAAGGTGGTGAATGTCGATAGCGGCATTGATTACCGTCTACGCGTGCTAGAAAAAGCCGAGATTTTTCACCATCCATTGGATGCGGCTGCCGATACGGGTCTTGAAAAGAGTTTCCGGGAATTGACCTCGGCAAAAGTCTTGTGCGAGAAAGATTGTTTTATTGAAATCAACGACCGTCGGATTTCAGCGCGTCGGCTGGCGGAAGGCATTGCTTGGTTCGACTTCGGGCCGTTATGCATCCAGCCGCGCAGTGCTGCGGATTACATCGAAATTGCACGACAGTTCCACACGGTACTGATCAGCGCTGTGCCCGTGATGGATGTTTCGCAAGATGATGCGGCGCGCCGCTTCATCAATATGGTCGATGAATTCTATGATCGTCATGTGAAATTGATCATGTCGGGCGCTGCACCTATCGACGATTTATACGCCGGTGGCCGGTTGTCCTTTGAATTCAAGCGCACCTGCAGCCGGCTACTGGAAATGCAGTCGCTCGAGTATCTTGCTCGCGAGCACAAGCCCTGAATTGTCCGGCTCGCCGGATAGTATTGAAACGTTCCCGATAACATCGAACCAGAGGAGCCAAGCCATGATTCCACGCACCTTATTTAATTCTGATCACGATATGTTTCGTGATGCCCTGCGCAAATTTCTGGAAAAAGAAGCTGTTCCGCAGCACGGGAAGTGGGAAGAAGAAGGCGTGGTTTCCCGTGACTTCTGGCTGAAGGCTGGCGAGCAGGGTTTTCTCTGCCCGTGTGTGGCGCCGGAATACGGCGGAGCGGGCGCCGATTACCTGTACAGCGCGATCGTGATGGAAGAAGTGTCGCGGTTGGGTTTGACCGGCATTGGTTGGGGTTTGCACACCGATATCGTTGCGCCTTACATCGAGCACCACGGCAGTGAATATCTGAAGCAGCGCTTTCTGCCCAAAATGATCACCGGTGAGTGCATCGGTGCGATCGCCATGACCGAGCCGGGCGCAGGCTCGGATTTGCAGGGCGTGAAAACCACTGCTGTCGATAAGGGTGATCACTACCTTCTGAATGGTTCCAAGACGTTTATCACCAACGGTCAAAATGCCGATGTGGTGGTCGTGGTGGCCAAGACGGATCCTAGTGCCGGGCATAAAGGTATTTCGCTGTTGCTGGTCGAGCGCGGCATGCCGGGCTTTGAGCGTGGCCGCAATCTCGACAAAGTTGGCATGAAGGCGCAGGACACGTCGGAGTTGTTTTTTACGGATGTGAAGGTGCCCAAAGAAAATCTGCTGGGCGATGCGGGCAAAGGCTTTATTTACTTGATGACCGAGCTGCCGCAAGAACGCCTAGGCATTGCGATCAATGGCATCGCTATGGCGGAAGGCGCATTCAAATTGACATTGGATTACGTCAAAGAGCGCAAGGCTTTTGGTAAATCGGTAGCGGATTTTCAGAATACCCAATTCAAGCTGGCTGAGTTACACACAAAAGTTGAAATGGGTCGTGCGTATGTCGACCGCTGCTTGGCACTGCACTGCGAGAAAAAACTCGACGCAGCGACGGCGTCAGCGGCGAAATACATCATCACCGACTTGCAGTGCGAGGTGCTTGATGAGTGCGTGCAGCTGTTTGGCGGCTACGGCTATATGTGGGAATACCCGGTAGCCCGGATGTGGGCCGATGCACGCGTTCAGCGCATCTACGGTGGCACCAATGAAATTATGAAGTTGGTCGTGTCACGCGCGATTTTGGCGTGAGCCGTTGCTGTTACAAACAAGGCCGCGCATTGTGCGGCCTTGTTTTTTGAGGCGCGTTATTTTTAGATGCTGAATTATGGCGCAGGGTTTGGCTGCGTGACATGAATCGCCTCAATTCCCTTCAGAAGATCATCGCTTAATTTCAACGCTTGGCTCGCGATGTTTTGTTCCAGTTGCGCGAGCGATGTGGCGCCAATGATGTTGCTGGTCACGAAGGGGCGAGTCGTGACGTATTGCAAAGCCATTTGCACAGGATCGACGCCGTGCTCTTTGGCGAGTGCGATGTATTTGGCGGTGGCTATTTCTGCTTGCGGGTTGGTGTAACGCGAGAAACGCGTGAACAAGGAAATACGCGCACCGGCCGGCCGTGCACCGCCCAGATATTTTCCGGAAAGTACGCCAAAGGCCAATGGCGAATAGGCGAGTAGCCCAACTTTTTCGCGGTGAGCAATTTCTGCGAGGCCAATCTCGAACGTGCGATTTAGCAGGTTGTAGGGGTTCTGAATGCTGGCGATTCGTGGCAAGCCGCGAGTCGCTGATTCGGCGAGATAGCGCATGGTGCCCCAAGGCGTTTCGTTAGAAATTCCGATGTGTCGCACCTTGCCGCTTTTTACTAGCCCGGCGAGTACGTCGAGCGTTTCGGCAATCGGTGTTTGCACCTCATCTTTTTCCACGTGCCGATAACCCAGCTTGCCAAAAAAGTTGGTGTTTCGATCGGGCCAGTGCATTTGATACAGATCGAGATAATCGGTTTGCAGACGCTTGAGGCTGGCGTCGATGGCAGCTTCGATGTGCTGACGATTGAGGCGTGGCTTGCCGTCGCGCACATGGGGCAACCAGTCGCCCTGACCACATACCTTGCTGGCCAGTATCAGTTGCTGACGGGCGCCGGGCCGTGCTTTGAGCCAGTGGCCGATGATGGTCTCGGTGGTGCCGTAAGTTTTGGCGGTAGGAGGGACGGCATACATTTCGGCAGTATCGAAAAAGTTGATGCCTCGGTCCCGGGCCAGATCCATCTGGGCAAAGCCGTCCTCTTGGCTGTTTTGTTCGCCCCAAGTCATGGTGCCTAGGCAGAGGGCGCTGACTTTTAGGCCGGTAGTTCCCAGTTCGCGGTATTCCATGGGGCGGTAAGCTCCGAGTGGTGTGACGGTGGCCCGGCTCGAGCGGGCGGGAAAGCCGGGGCATAGGCGGCTGCGGATCGTAGCAAAGGGCTCATCAGTGGGCCTCTTTTGGCGGTGTAAGCGCCGTTGCCAAGGGGTGGCCCCTTGAGTAGAATGCGCCCTCTTTTTGGGGGGGGTACCCTCGGGCACGCGCTATGCAGCCCTAGGTTTTCTCCGTCAAAACCGCTCCAGCCGCTAGTTTTGAGGCAGCAAGAACATGAAGACTTTCAGCGCCAAGGCGCATGAAGTGAAACGCGACTGGTTTGTCGTCGATGCCGACGGCAAGACCTTGGGTCGCATGGCCACTGAAATTGCTCACCGTCTGCGTGGCAAGCACAAGGCCGAGTACACCCCGCACGTCGATACCGGCGATTACATCGTCGTGATCAACGCCGGCAAGGTCCGCGTAACGGGTAACAAGGTGCTGGCCAAGACCTATTACCGCCATACCGAATATCCGGGTGGTATTCGCGAGGAGACCTTCGAAAAGTTGGTCGCCCGTAAGCCGGAGCGCATCATCGAGATCGCCGTCAAAGGCATGCTGCCGAAAGGCCCGCTGGGTCGCGCCATGCTGCGTAAGATGAAGGTCTATCCGGGTGCCAGCCACCCGCATGCTGCTCAGCAGCCCCAGGAACTCAACGTAGGCTGATCGCGTGGACAAGAATATCGGCACTGGTCGCCGCAAGACCGCCACCGCTCGCGTCATCGTCCGTAAGGGCAAAGGCGCTATTACCATCAACGGCAAATCGCTGGACCAGTATTTTGGTCGTGAGACTAGCCGCATGGTGGTTCGTCAGCCGCTTGAATTGATCGAAGCTGCGGACAAGTTCGACATTCTCGTACGCGTTGAAGGCGGTGGCCCAACCGGTCAAGCCGGTGCCATTCGTCACGGCATTACGCGCGCGCTGATCCGCTATGACGAGCAACTTCGCTCGCCGCTGCGTAAGGCCGGCTTTGTGACACGCGACGCCCGTGAGGTTGAGCGTAAGAAGATTGGTTTGCGTAAGGCGCGTCGTCGCCCGCAATACTCGAAGCGCTAATTGCGAGTCGCTTGCAAAAACGCCCGGTTCGAAAGACCGGGCGTTTTTTTTGGTTGGTTTTTAAGGTGCTGGTCGCGGTGATGAGAAAGCGTTGATGACGATCATTTCATGTGTTTGACCTTAAGTTTCGTGTTGGCAATTTGCCCCCCTTTCTTTAACATTTGAGCCCCTTTTTATGGGGTCCCGTCGCGTGGGCAACGGTTGCCTAGACGGTGGTTGTGGAGACCATTCAATGAGCACTGATGGTGTAGATAACAGCAGGCGAACCTTCATGGTCGGTCTTGCATCCGGCACGGCTGCGCTGGGTGCGGTGGTGGCGGCCACGCCTTTTGTCATGTCGTGGATGCCCAGCGCCCGAGCGAAAGCTGCGGGTGCGGCGATCTCGATTGATATCAGTAAAGTCGATGCCGGCGGTTTCGTCGTGTACGAGTGGCGCGGTAAGCCGACATGGATATTGCATCGCACGGCAGACATGCTGGCCAACTTGTCGAAACAAGATGGCGATTTGCGTGATCCGAATTCGGAAGAAGATCAACAGCCGGTGTATGCGCGAAATGCGACGCGCTCGATCAAGCCGGAAATTTTGGTGCTGTTGGGCGTATGCACTCACTTGGGTTGCTCTCCACGCTACGACCAGCAACCAACGGTTGATCTTCACTACGGCGGTTTCTTCTGTCCGTGTCACGGTTCCAAGTACGACTTCGCCGGTCGCGTGTACAAAGGTGTTCCTGCACCGTTGAATCTGCCGGTGCCCCCGCATTACTACCAGTCCGAGAACGTCATCGTGATCGGCGAAGAAAAGGGAGCAGCGGCATGAAAAACTGGATTGTCGCTCAGGCAACGAGCCTGATGGGTTGGGTGGACGAACGCTTTCCGGTCACGGCGCAATACAAGGCGCACATGTCCGAGTACTACGCGCCCAAGAATTTTAACTTCTGGTACTTCTTCGGCGTTCTGTCGATGATCGTGTTGGTTAACCAGTTGCTTACGGGCATTTGGCTGACCATGTTTTACACGCCAACATCGGAAGGTGCATTCGGATCAATCGAATACATCATGCGAGACGTTGATCTCGGGTGGCTGATTCGTTACATGCACGCAGTGGGTGCTTCAGCATTCTTCCTCGTGGTTTACCTGCACATGTTCCGTGGTTTGCTGTACGGCTCGTACAAAGCGCCGCGTGAACTGGTGTGGATTTTCGGCATGTTGATTTACGTGGCACTGATGGCCGAAGGCTTCATGGGCTACGTGCTGCCTTGGGGCAACATGTCGTATTGGGGTGCGCAGGTCATTATTTCCTTGTTCGGTGCTATCCCGGTCATTGGTGAAGATCTAACGGTCTGGATTCGTGGCGACTACTTGTTATCTGGCGCGTCGCTGACCCGTTTCTTTGCGTTGCATGTGGTGGCCATCCCGATCGTTCTTCTGGCGCTGGTCGTCGTACACATCTTGGCGCTGCACGAAGTGGGTTCTAACAACCCCGATGGCGTTGAAATCAAGAAGAAGAAAAATGCAGCCGGCATTCCGCTGGATGGCATCCCGTTCCATCCTTACTACTCGGTGAAGGATTCGGTCGGCATTGTCGTATTTCTCATCTTGTTTGCGTTGGTCATTTTCTACTTCCCCACGGGCGGTGGATATTTGATTGAAAAGCCAAACTTTGAGCCGGCTGACGCGCTGAAAACGCCTGAACATATCGCTCCGGTGTGGTACTACGGCGCGTACTACGCAATGTTGCGTGCAATCCCCAACAAACTGGCCGGCGTGGTGGTGATGTTCAGCGCCATCATCATTTTGTTCCTGTTGCCTTGGCTGGATCGTAATCCGATCAAGTCCATTCGTTACAAGGGCATGGTCACGAAGGTGTCGACCATGATCTTTGCAGCGGTATTCCTGATGCTGACGTGGTTGGGCACTCAGCCGGCAACGGGTCTTTACACGCTGCTGGCTCAATTCGGCACGGTTTACTACTTCGGTTTCTTCATGGTGCTGATGCCATTCATGCACAAATGGGAACAATCGAAGCCAGTTCCTGATCGAGTCACGGGCTGAGGACATGACGATGAAGAAGCTTATCCTCGCGACTCTTTTGGTTCTTGTTTCTCCGCTGGCTATGGCTTCAGGCGGTGGTCACAACGAATACATAGTGGAAGCACCGATCTCCATTCACGATAAGGCGCAACTTCAACGTGGTGCGCAGTTGTTCGTGAATTACTGCTATGGCTGTCACTCGATGAAGTACCTGCGCTATGAGCGCATGGCAACAGATCTCGATATTCCGCTCGACCTGCTGGCCGGTAACCTGATGCTCAACACCGACAAGGTGGGTAGTCAGATGGTTAATGCCATGGATCCGGTACAGGGCAAGAAGTGGTTTGGCGTATCGCCACCCGATCTGACGCTTGAGGCGAAATTGCGCGGTGCTGACTGGGTATATTCCTATCTGATCGGTTTTTATGAAGATCCGTCCCGTCCTTGGGGTGTGAACAACCACGTGTTCCCGAACGTCGGCATGCCGCACATCATGGCGGATATGCAGCGCACACTGCCGGAAGACGAGTTCAAGGCCAAGATGGCGGATATCACTGCGTTTCTCGAGTACACCGCCGAGCCGATTCAGGCGACCCGCAATATGATGGGTGTTTTCGTGATTGGCTTCCTACTGATTCTGCTGCTGTTTACGTGGTTGATGAAGCGGGAATATTGGAAAGACGTGCACTGACCACTCGTCAGTACATAGCAACAACACGGAAAGGGTAGCTGAGCGATCAGTTACCCTTTTCGCGTCTTGAGGTCGGAGGTTCGATGAATAGCGTGGTTTCCAAGCGATCGTCGATGATCTTTTTTTCGAATGGTCTCGATCACTACAGCCATCGCGTACGTATTGTGCTCGCGGAGAAGGGTGTGGCTGTCGAAGTGGTGAACGTCGATCTTGACGACATTCCTGCTGAAGTTACGGATAACAATCCGTACAACACCGTACCGCTTCTCATGGATCGCGAATTGGCGCTGCACGATCCGGATGTGATGATGGAGTACCTCGACGAGCGCTTCCCGCATCCGCCCTTGCTCCCGGTGTATCCGGTTGCGCGCGCTGAGAGCCGCCAGTATCTGCGTCGAATCGAGCGTGATTGGGGAAACCAAATCAATTTGCTGTTGGCCGGCAACGAAAAAGAAGCTGTGCTGACAAAAACCAGAAAGGAATTACGCGATAGTTTGTTGACGCTGTCACCGATCTTTGATCAAAAACCGTTTTTCATGTTCGACGAGTTCACCATTGTTGATTGCGCAATGGCGGCAATCTTGTGGCGCTTGCCATTGATGGGTATCGAGATACCGCCCAAGCAGGGCAAGAGTTTGTTGAAGTATTGCGAGCGTTTGTTTCGACGCGATGGTTTTCAGGCTAGCTTGTCCGACCGTGAGCGCGCGATTCGTCAACCGTACTGATTACACTATTTGCCTACGGATTGGCTTGCTGAATGGGCTGTGTGCCCGGAGAGATCATGACCCCGACCCGTCCTTACCTTGTCCGCGCCTTTTACGATTGGATTTTGGACAATGGTCTGACACCGTACATGCTGGTTGATGCCACAGTTGAAGGCGCATCGTTACCCGTTTCTTATGTGCGTGATGGCCGCATCGTCTTGAATGTGGCGCCAGCGGCGGTGACCGATCTTCAGCTAGGTGTTTCCTACGTGAATTTCAGCGCACGATTTAACGGTGTGGCGCAGGTCATTCGGCTGCCGGTGGATGCCATCATGGCGATCTATGCGCGTGAAAATGGTCAAGGCATGTTCTTCAGTAATGAAAATGAAGCTGAAAATGAAGCTGAAGATGACGCGGCAGGCAGTGTTGAGGCGTCAGGAAAGCAGTCCGGTGAGTCCCCTGCAGCCAGCGGCGGTGCGCGTCCCGCCACGGGCCGTCCTGCGCTGCGAGTTATCAAATAATTCCGCGATATTTTTTGTGCGATTAAAAAAGGGTCGAGAGGACATCTCTCGACCCTTTTTGTTTTGTCTCACCCCATTATGAATGGGTGTTTAAGGAATCAGCGCGCTGCGTTTTTGGGTTCAATGTATTCAAAGATCTTAACGATCTTCTGTATGCCGTAGACCTTGCTGGCTTCTGCAACCACTCGAGACGATTCATCTTGCGTGAGCAATCCCATCAAATAGACAACACCGTTCTCGGTCACGACTTTCACGCGCTGCCCGGGCACGTCGGGGCCGAAGAGTAGGCGCATCTTGACTCGAAACGTGATGCCGGCGTCGCTGCTGCGCGCTAGGAAACTGATGGGCTGCCCCGTTTGCAGCTCGTTATGTACATGTAACACATGACGAACCGCCTCGACGGCGGCAGCTATCTGCTGCCGGCTTGCATCGCTGGCGACCTGCCCGGTCAGCAACACCTGCCCATTCCAACTCACCACAACTAACCGACCGTTGTCGTGCAGTTCGGGTGTGGCTCGAAGGGCGTTGATGTATGCCGTGCGTTCAATGCGCGAGTCTTCGATTTTGGCGCCTAGCGTCCTCGTGCCGTGGTATTGATCCACCGGCTGATCGGACATGGTCGCGATCCAGCTGGCACAACCGGACAATGTGAATATCAAGAGTAGTGGCAACAGACGCAACGAAATCATCAGGGATTGTCTCCAAAAAGTTCGCGTTCGAGGAGATCGCAGAGCACATTGATCAATAGCAGATGAATTTCTTCGCAGCGCACGGGCGATGAGATAGGTACGCGCACATCAATATCGTCATGGCCGAGACTGTGCACTAATTCGCCGCCATCGTGACCGGTCAACGCTAACACTCCCATGCCACGATCATGGGCAGCGATGACGGCTTGCATGAGATTGGCAGCATTGCCGTTGGACGACAGGACGATTAATACGTCTCCGGCTTGACCAAGAGCACGAAGTTGCCGAGCGAAGGTGTCGTTGGTGCCATAGCCATCGGCCAGCGCGGACATGAGCGCCGCATTTTCTGCCAAGCAAAATATAGGCAAGCCGGGCCGCTCTCGCTCCAGACGACCCAGCAGTAGCACGGATAGTTGTTGTGCACTGGTCGCAGAACCGCCGTTGCCGCAGGTAAAGATACGTTTTTCTGCTAACAAGCAGCGAGCCAACAGGCCTGCGCCAGCCACGAGTGCTGGAATCTGTGTTTCGAGCACGGCAGCAGCAGCATCGATGTGAGCACTCATGATGTTGCGTGCGACTTCTTCAGGATCCATACGATCTACCAAGCGTTGACTGAAAAGGCATCACGCAACCATTGCAACTGGTCATCGATGGCGATGACGTCAAAGCGTGCAGGCATCTGTGACTCGTTAGGATGTTGCGAGAGCCAAGCACGAGCGGCACGCACAAAGCGTTGCTTTTTGCCGGCGTCGATACTTTCCAGCGCACTGACGACATTTCCGGCACGTCGCACGCGCACTTCGACGAAGACCAGCGTGTTGTTGTCCTGCATGACCAGATCTAACTCGCCGAGTCGACAGCGCCAGCCGGCATCCAGACAACGCAAGCCTTGGGCCTCGAGAAATTCCCGAGCTTGGCGTTCGCCATCATCGCCGCGCGCGCGGCGTGTCTCAGGGTGCGACATCCAATGATTCTGCCTTGCCGTCGCGGAACTGCATCCAAACCAGCCGTCGATGTATTCGACGGCCAGGATCCAGGGACAGGGTGCCGGTAACCCCCGACAGTTCACCGCCTTGCGCTAAGAGCGGTAATTGCTGGCTGATTTTCCACGCATCAATGCCCATGGCCAGCAAACGCTGATATGCCGGATCGGTATCACGCCATGCGGCGTCCGTGTCGACGCGCACCGGTAATGCGGGATCGGCAATCCAGGGAATTTCGACAAAGCGAATGCCGTCGAGATCGCGCGCTGAAGTGGCGGTCGGTTGGCTGTTGATCTGTGATGTGGAATACATCGCGATATCGCCACCGTGCTGATAGCGCACAGCGGGTGCCATTTGCGTTCCTTGCAGTGTATTTCCGATTAAAAAAATGGCGTCGATGTCTTGGCGTCGCTTGGGCACAAAGCCCAGTTTAAGCCCCGTAGTGCGCTGGATGCGTTGCATGCGCAGTTCGCTACTGGCGATTTCCAAAAGACTACGTGCGACGCTGCTGTAGTCACCATTACCTTGATAGCTGGCGCTGTCACGTAATTGACCGCCATTTTCTTGCAAGGTTCGTGCTAGCTCGCTGCCCATGCGATCACCCCAATCGCCAAATGGCAGTAAAGCGACAACTCGTCGATGGCCGTTGCTGATGGCGGCGCGTGCAATTTGCTGCGCTTCATCTTCGGGGGCGAGCCCAAAGAAATGCAGATTATTTGGCCCGGCAGGAACGCCGGGCGTTGCGGCCTCGGGATAATTGAGCGCAAGGGTTACCACCGGGAGATGTTCACGCGCTTGCAGTAACTTCAGATTTTCTTTTTCCAGTGGACCCACGATTAAACGTGCACCATCGCTGACGGCCCGGTCATACAGCGCATTGAAGTCCGCCGCGCTGGAATCGTAGAAACGCAATAGCGGCACTTGGGCGCCTTCGGCACGTGTGCGGAACCAGCCGCTCAAAATGCCGTGCTCAATGACGCTGCTGACCGTGGCGAGTTTGCCGTGACGCGGTAGTAACACGGCGACTTGTGTGGGGCCTGCATCGGGTTTTACGCGGAGCGCTTGCTGAACGGCTAACGGCGGGCGTTGTGCTGCCGGATGCTCTGAGTTTGCTTGCATCCATCCAGCCACGCGGGCGGACAACAGGCTAGGGTTGTCGCTGCCATCGCGAACGAGCAGGGCGAGCCCGGCCCAACCGCGCAACTCAGCATCAGCATCGCTGGCCAGTTGTTGCAGTGAGTCGCGACTGGTGCGGAGCAGCAGTGCCCATAAGGCATCTTCATTGGCACTGCGTTGATTCGCCGCGAGGCGAGATGCGAGCAGTACGCGTTCACGAACGGCGGCAGCCAGCTGTCCACGTTGTTCTAGGATGGCGGCGCGGCGCATCCCGACAGCGGCAAAACCTTTTTCGTCAAGATCATTCACGAAGGCGTATTGGCCCTCGGGCGGCCGTGCGAGGGCGCGCCAAGCGCCGGGGATATTGCTTTGGCCTAGTCGCGCATCGGTCATGGCTACCAGAAAAATGCCGCGCTGCTCGCGTGTAAGTTGCGCAGTGTCGATGCGAGTCAAGGTTTCTTCGGCCTTCGCATAGGCTTGCGACGAGTTGTAGAGTTGCGCGGCAGCGAGCAATTGCTGGATGGTTGCCGTAGGCGATGTGGCGGTGACGGCACCGCTGACGAGTGCGTTGGCCTGCTCCACACGTTGGTTGGGCGACAGCGATTCGGCAGGGCGCTCTTGGCTGATCTGGCAACCGCTGACAAGCGCGCAGCACAAGATGACGATTGGCAGGCGGCAAATAAAGACGTTGATTTGCATGATCCCGGTGATATCCGAATGAACCGAAAAGACTCAACAGCAGTGGAAGGCGGCGTGCTTTACGTGGTCGCGACGCCGATTGGTAATCTCGATGACCTTGGCGCGCGTGCGGCGGCGATACTGCGGTCGGCCGACATTATAGCGGCCGAGGATACACGCCACAGTTCCCGCCTGCTTGCTCACATCGGTGCTGATCCTGCCCGATTACTGTCGTTGCATGAGCATAATGAGACCGCGCGCACGGAAACCTTGCTCCGGGCTTTGCGAGAAGGGCGCAGTGTTGCGTTGATTTCTGATGCGGGCACGCCACTGGTGAGCGATCCGGGTTTTCGTCTCGTGGCAGCGATGCATGAGGCGGGCATTCGTGTTAGCCCTGTGCCGGGTGCTTGTGCGGCCGTTGCCGCGTTGTCGGCAGCGGGCCTGCCGAGCGATCGATTTTTCTTTGAAGGATTTCTGCCAGCGACATCGGCGGCGCGGCGCGCACGGCTGCAGGTATTGCAAACGCAAACGGGCACGTTGATGTTCTACGAAGCGCCGCACCGCTTGCTGGAAACGCTCACCGATATGCGCGAGGTGCTGGGCGATGCCCGCATGGCAACGTTGGCGCGCGAATTAACCAAAACCTACGAAACAATCCGGCGTGCATCGCTCTCGGCATTGGCGGATTTTGTCGCCAGCGATAGCCATCAGCAGCGTGGTGAGGTGGTGCTACTGGTGCAGGGAGCTGCGGTCGGTGCGCCGTCGACATCGTTGGATGAAGCGACGTTGTTGCGCGCACTGGCGAGTGAGTTGTCAGCGACGCGCGCAGCGAAGGTGGCGGCGCAGTTGCTCGGTCAGCCCAAGCGAGAGCTGTACCGTCGATTGTTGGCGCTGGGTGCCGACGCAGGTGATGCGTCAGCAGAGTGAGTGTTTGACGCCTGTGACCCTGCGGAGTGGACAGCCCGGGTCTTGCGTCTAGAATGCGCGCCGTGTGGGCCGACCAGACAGTCGCTGCCGCTGCGCTCGTTCGCGGCGGGGGAGGAAAGTCCGGGCTCCGCAGGGCAGGGTGCCAGGTAACGCCTGGGAGATGCGCCGGGAACAGCGCATCGACGGAAAGTGCCACAGAGAACATACCGCCGATGGCCCGCAAGGGATCAGGTAAGGGTGAAAAGGTGCGGTAAGAGCGCACCGCGCGGCCGGCAACGGCTGCGGCAGGGCAAACCCCACCCGGAGCAAGGCCAAATAGGGGTCCTATGGCGCGGCCCGCGCCGGACCCGGGTAGGCTGCTCGAGGCGTACGGTGACGTACGCCCTAGAGGAATGACTGTCCACGACAGAACCCGGCTTATCGGTCGGCCCACACACTTCTTAAAACTAGATTTCTTATAACAAGAAATTCTAGAACTTAAAGTGCTTTGCGAGGATGCCAATGCAGGCATTTGAGCAGGCACTGTTTCGGGGAATACCTACCCCGCCGTCCACAATTGGACGTTACCTAACCCATTGATTTTTAAGGGCTGCAGCACCTGCGGCCAGCCCGCGCTTTGCTTGACGCTGCCGACAGGCGGTTTCTATAGTGCGTCGGTGGAAAAAAGTGGGAAAAAGTGGGTTTTTGCGGAAGTCCATGGGGCCGGGACGGCTCCTCACTCAGCGGGTAGCAGCGCGTGTTTCAAGGAATCACCTCCATCACTGTCGATACCAAGGGGCGACTCGCCATTCCGAGCCGCTTCCGGGAGCGTATTGCCGATCGTGGTGGCAACACGGTGATAGTAACCGCTCACCAGTACGACGGTTGCTTGGTCCTTTATCCGCTCCCCGACTGGGAAGACATCGCACGCAAGGTCTCGGCATTGCCGGACGCGAGTGCGGACGTGCGCAACATCAAGCGCCGCTTCATCGGCCAAGCCACCGATCTCGAGATCGACAGTGCCGGCCGCATCTTGTTGCCACAAATGCTGCGCAGCTTCGCTCGTATCGAGAAGGGCGCCGTGATGCTCGGACAAGGCCACAAGTTGGAAATGTGGTCGGAAGAGCAGTGGGCTGCCAACGAAAAGATTAACGCCACGCTGGATGACGCTTCGGCCCTGCCGGAAGCCGTTCAGCAGCTTTCGTTCTGACGCACGTGTTGTACGAGCACCGCACCGTCCTTCTGCAGGAGGCGGTTGATGCGTTGCAGGTGCGACCCGATGGCATCTACGTGGATGCCACGTTTGGTCGCGGGGGGCATAGCAGGGAAATCCTGCGTCGCCTCGGCCCGACGGGCCGCCTGCTGGGTATCGATCGTGATCCGCAGGCGGTAGCGGCAGGCGACATGCTGGCGAACGAGGATGTGCGGTTTGCGATGGCGCACGGCGAGTTTGTAACGCTTTCGACGCAAGTCGATGCGCGAGGTTGGCGGGGTCGAGTCAACGGTTTGTTGCTGGATCTCGGTGTGTCATCACCGCAGTTGGATGATCCGGCGCGCGGCTTCAGTTTTTTGCGTGAAGGTCCGCTGGACATGCGGATGAATCCGCAGGCAGGCGAAAGCGCTGCGGATTTTCTTGCAAGGGCGAGTGTGGAGGAGCTGGAAACGGTGTTTCGCGATCTGGGTGAAGAACGGTTTTCTCGTCGCATCGCGCAGGCCATCGTCCGCGCGCGAGACAGCCGCCCCCTGAAAACTACCGCTCAGCTCGCCGAATTGGTTGCTGCCAACGTGCCGAAACACGAGGCCGGAAAAAATCCGGCAACACGGGTGTTTCAAGCGCTTCGCATACACGTCAACGGTGAGTTGTCACAGGTTGCTGATGTGTTGGCGCAGGTGCCGACGGTGTTGGCGCCGGGCGCGCGTTTGGCGGTGATCAGCTTTCATTCGCTGGAAGATCGCATCGTCAAGCGTTTCATCCAGTTTCATGAACGCGGCCCAGAAATTCCGCGCGGCCTCCCGCTACTGGCGACGGCCTTTGTGCCGGTGTTACGGGCGATGGGTAAGCCGATCAAGCCCTCAGAGGCAGAACTCGACACCAATCCGCGTGCTCGCAGTGCGATTTTGCGCGTGGCGGAAATGGCGAGCGAGGTGGCGCATGGCTGAGCCGCGCGTACTGACGCCCATGATGCGCGATGCGTTGATGCTCGCGGGTGCAACGGCGCTGGTGCTGCTGTCGGCAGCAGGCGTTGTGTACAGCGTCTATATGTCGCGCCAAATGGTGAATGAACTGCAATCGCTGCAACGTCAGAGCGATGAGTTGCAGGTGCAGTGGGGTCAGTTGCTGCTTGAAAAGAGCACGTGGGGTTCCTATCCCCGTGTTGAGCAGACGGCGCGCAGTCATTTGGGCATGTATTTGCCCACCGTGCAGGAAATCGTGGTGGTGCAGCCATGAAAGCAGGCACGGTGAAGAGCGCAAAACGTAGCAACAGTTTGTTGCTGCCTGGCCGCTTGTTGATGGTTTGCCTCGTGTTGGCCTGTGCTGCCATTGCGCTTGTGGCGCGCGCGACGCAACTGCAAGTCGTTGATGCAGAATTTCTCGGCAAGCAGGGTGATGCGCGTAACGTGCGCGTGGAACCGCTGGCTGCAACACGCGGTTTGATTCTGGATCGCAACGGCCAGCCGTTAGCGGTGAGCACGCCGGTGGTGTCGATCTGGGCCAACCCGCCACAGTTGCTGGCGGCGCGTGATCAGTGGAAAAAACTGGCGCGCAAAGCAGGGCTTGATCTTGAAGACATGCGCGACAAAGTCGTGCGCGCGCAGAACCGAGAGTTTCTCTATCTGCGTCGTCATTTAGCCCCCGAAGTGGCCAACAGCATTCTTGCGCTCAATGTGCCGGGTGTTTACGGAACGACGGAATATCGTCGTTATTACCCATCGGGTGAAGTGGCGGCGCATGTCGTGGGTTTCACCAACATTGATGACATTGGCCAAGAAGGCGCGGAACTGGCTTGGGAGCCATTGCTGGGTGCGCACACCGGCTCGCGTCGTGTGGTGAAGGATCTCAAGGGCCGCGTGGTGAAAGACATCGAGGTCATCGATGACGCACGCGCTGGCAAAGACGTCACGCTGTCCATCGATTTGCGCATTCAATATTTGGCCTATCGTGAACTGGCCGCCTCTGTGCAGGAGCACCACGCCATCGGTGGCAGCGTGGTGGTGATGGATGTCGATAGCGGTGAAGTGCTGGCGATGGTCAATCAGCCGGCCTACAACCCAAATAACCGCACGGGTGTACGCACGGCATGGTTACGGAATCGTGCCGTAACCGACATGTTTGAGCCTGGCTCAACCATGAAAACGTTTACTGCTGCGGCAGGTATTGAAAGTGGCAAATATCGCCCGACGACGCTGATCAACACGTCGCCGGGTAAATTAAAAGTGGGCGATAAAGTCATCAGCGATCACGAAGATTTCGGGTTGATTTCGGTGACAACGATGTTGACCAAATCGAGCAACATCGCTGCGAGTCATATCGCGCTCTCGATGCCTCCGGAAAAACTGGTGTCGATGTTTCAGCGCATGGGTTTTGGTAGCCCGACCCACACGGGTTTCCCAGGTGAGAGCAGCGGCTCAGTTCCTGCGCGCAAAAAATGGCGTCCGATTGAACTGGCAACGATTTCGTATGGTTACGGGGTGTCGGTTACAGCGCTGCAATTAGCGCAGGCGTATTCCGCTATTGCTTCCGGCGGTGTTTTCCGTCCCGCAACTTTGTTGCGAACCCACGAGCCGGTAGTGGGCGAACGTGTATTAAGTGCGGACTTGGCAAATACGCTGCTGCGGATGCTCGGCACCGTGACGACGGATGAAGGCACGGCAGTACGTGCGCGTATCAATGGCTACAACGTGGCGGGTAAGACCGGCACGGTACACAAGTTCAGCAATGGCAGTTACGCCGAATCGGATTACATGTCGATTTTTGCCGGCATGGCACCGGCATCCAATCCGCGTGTGGTGACGATTGTGGTGATCGATGGTCCGCAGGGCCGTGCCTATTACGGTGGTCAGGTGGCAGCACCGGTATTTTCGGCGGTCACTGCTGGCGCGTTGCGTACGCTGGATGTCAGTCCGGATGCCGTCGAGCCCACCAAAATGGCGAGCGTCAACGGCGTTGAGCGCGGAGGTGTGCTGTGAGCACGTTTCGCGCACATCCTCGCCGCATGATGTTGGCTGATTTGTTGGTGGCCGCAGGTATTTCCGCGCCGCTGGCGGAGAGCGACGCTGTGCGTGTGATCACAGGGATTTGTGATGATAGCCGCGCCGTGCAGCCAGGCGATCTATATCTGGCGCTGCGTGGTGCGAATGCAGACGGCCGCGCTTTTATTGGCCAAGCGATTGCTGCGGGTGCCGCTGCTGTATTGGCTGAAGATGATGACAACGCAGGCCATGCCGATGCAGGTATTGCATCAACCGACACCGTGCCGGTGATTGCGATTGGTGGATTGCGCGCGTTGGCGGGGCGCTTGGCGTCGGCATTCTTTGAGGAGCCTTCGCGGCGGATGTCGGTGGTGGCGGTGACAGGCACCAACGGCAAAACCACGGTCAGTTGGTTGCTGGCGCAAGCATTGGAAAAATTGGGTAGCCAAGCAGCCGTGTTGGGCACTTTGGGTGTGGGC
Source organism: uncultured Pseudomonadales bacterium (assembly GCA_964574995.1). Taxonomy (GTDB): domain Bacteria; phylum Pseudomonadota; class Gammaproteobacteria; order Pseudomonadales; family JADFDG01; genus JADFDG01. Next base: position 35,449 of record CAZNPF010000003.1, read on the forward strand.
GCTGCTGGCAAAGGTCCGCGCGATGCGTTGCGTAATACCACGCCGGGTGCGGTGGAATTGCAATCGTTGCTGGCCGGTTTGAGTGACGCGGGATTCCAAGCGGTTGCGATGGAAGCATCGTCGATTGGTATTGAGCAGCAGCGTCTTGCCGGAACGCAGTTGCGTGCAGCGATGTTCACCAATCTCAGCCGAGATCACCTCGACTATCACGGCAACATGGACGCTTACGCAGAAGCCAAAGCGGCGTTGTTCGCTTGGCCGGGCCTCGAAGGTGCGGTGCTCAATGGCGATGACCCGGTTGCGTTGCAGTGGTTGGCGCAGGGGCGAGTGCACGCTGATCGCGTCTATACCTACGGTGCTGCTGGGCGTGGACACGACATTGAATTGGTTGGGCTCGCTGCCGGTACACAAGGTTCGCGACTGTCGTTGCGCATCGAAGGACGCGACGTCACGGTGGATACGCGTCTGCTGGGCGATTTCAACGCGGCGAATTTGATGGTGGTCGTGGGTGCGCTGCGTGTGTTGGGTTATCGCATCGACGCCATCATCCCGGTGCTTAGTGCTTTGTTGCCGCCGGCAGGCCGGATGGAATCGTTTGGTGGTGTCGATGCGCCGCTGTGCGTCGTGGACTACGCACACACGCCCGACGCACTGGAAAAAGTTTTGTCAGTATTGCGTGCACGCAGCAATGGTGCTCTGTGGTGCGTATTTGGGTGTGGCGGTGATCGTGATCGCGGCAAGCGTGCGCAAATGGGTGCAGTCGCTGCGCGGTTGGCCGATATGTCGGTGGTCACCAGTGACAATCCGCGTAGCGAATCACCACAAGCCATCGTCGATGACATCATGGCGGGCATGCAGGCTGCGCCATCAGGTCATGTGCGGGTGGTGTTGGACCGTACTGACGCCATTACGCGCGCCGTGCAGATGGCCGCGATCGGTGACACCGTGCTGGTCGCAGGAAAAGGTCACGAGGATTATCAGGAAATTAATGGCCGGCGGTTGCCGTATTCCGACCGTGCCGTGGTGGCGGCTGCGTTGGTTGAGCGTCATGCGGGCGGTGTCGCATGAAAATGATGCTATCGACCGCCGCGCGCGCCATGAATGCCACCTTACGCGGCCACGATGCCGAGTTCTCCGCGGTGAGCACCGACAGTCGAAAGTTGGCTGTCGGTGCTCTTTTCTTCGCGCTTAAGGGCGCCAATCACGACGGTCACGATCATGTGGCCGCCGTGCGTTCTGCCGGTGCGGTTGCCGCCGTGGTTTCGCGTGACGATGCCGCGTTTGGTGAACCGCGTCTTGTGGTGGCTGATACCCAGTACGCCTTGGGCCGTTTAGCGGCAGCGCATCGCGCGGCTTCGTCGGCGAAGGTCGTCGCGATCACGGGAAATTCCGGAAAAACCACCACGCGTGAACTGACTGCAGCGGTATTACGTCGTGCCGGCAAAACACTTTCTACGCAAGGCAATTTCAATAACGAAATTGGCTTGCCACTCACGCTGCTGAACCTTGATGCCAACGACTCCTACGCGGTGGTGGAACTCGGGCAAGGACGCCCGGGGGACATCGCGTACCTCGTCGATATCGCTAAACCGAATATCGCGGTGGTGACCAATGTCACGGGCGCGCATCTGGCCGGTTTCGGCACGCTGGAGGCCATCGCTGCTGGCAAAGGCGAGGTGTATACGCAGCTGCCGGCGGATGGCGTAGCGATCATCAATCGTGATGATGGCTTTGCGGATTATTGGCGCACACGTTTGCCGTCCTGCCGGGTGCTGAGTTACTCCGCGCAGGAACATGCCATGCAAGGCCCGCCGGTGGATGTGCGCGCTGAAGGCATTCAACTGGGCAGTGACGGTTGTGCGCACTTCACGTTGCTGGCGAGTGGTAAGCGGGCGGCGGTGATGTTGTCGGTGCCGGGTTTGCACAACGTATCCAACGCCTTGGCAGCGGCAACAGTTGGCATTGCGTGTGGCGTTGCGCTCGATGTCATCGCAGAAGCGCTGGCAGATGTGCAATCCGTAGCGGGCCGCCTTGCGGTGCGCGTGTTGGCGGATGGCGTGCGCGTGATCGACGACACCTACAACGCTAACCCGGGTTCAGTGAAAGCGGCTGTTCGGACGCTGTGCAGTTATAGCGGCCGCCGTTTATTGGTGCTGGGGCATATGGCGGAATTGGGACCGATGGCGGCGTCACTGCATCGTGAAGTCGGTGCATTTGCGCGTGCGGCCGGCGTTGACGCGCTCTATGTGACGGGTGATTTCGCAGCAGAGACCGCCGCTGGTTTTGGTAGCGGCGCGCAGATCTGTCGCGGCATCGACGAGGTGCTTGCCGCGTTGCAGGCCGATCTGATGCAGGAAAAACAACAAGACAACGCAGTGACGGTGCTGGTGAAAGGTTCACGCAGCGCACGTATGGAACGTGTGGTTACTGCGCTGACAGGAGAAGGCAATGCTGCTTTGGCTCACTGAATATCTGGCGCAATATCACTCGGGCTTCGCGGTATTCCAGTACCTGACGTTGCGCGCCATTCTTGGTGCCATGACGGCGTTAGTCATTTCGCTGATGCTGGGTCCGTGGATGATCGAGCGTTTGCGCGTCATGAAATTCGGTCAGGCCATTCGCACCGACGGCCCACAATCGCATTTATCCAAAGCGGGCACGCCAACCATGGGCGGCGCGCTGATTTTGGTGGCGATCTTTGCGTCTACCTTGCTGTGGGCAAACCTTGAGAACCGCTACGTTTGGATCGTGCTCGGCGTCACCATGATTTTCGGTGCGGTTGGCTGGGTGGATGACTACCGCAAAGTCGTAGAGAAAAATTCACGGGGTCTGCCAGCGCGCTGGAAATATTTCTGGCAGTCCGTAGCGGGTTTGGGCGCGGCGATTCTGCTGTACGGATCGGTACAAGGCACGCCGGCAGAAATTACACAGACCACATTGATCGTGCCGTTTTTCAAACACGCCACGATCGACCTTGGCCCGGTGCTGTTTGTCGTGTTGGCTTACTTCGTCATTGTGGGTACTAGCAACGCGGTGAACTTGACGGATGGTCTTGATGGTCTTGCCATCATGCCGACGGTCATGGTGGGTGCGGCATTGGGTGTTTTTGCTTATCTCTCCGGCAACGTGAAATTTGCGCAGTACTTGTTGATTCCACAGGTGACGGGCGCGGGCGAGCTGGTGGTGATCGTCGGTTCTCTGATTGGCGCGGGGCTGGGCTTCCTCTGGTTCAACAGTTATCCAGCGCAAGTTTTCATGGGCGATGTTGGCGCGCTGGCGCTGGGCGCTTTGCTGGGCACGATTGCTGTGATCGTTCGACAGGAAATCGTGTTGTTCATCATGGGCGGCATTTTCGTATTGGAAACCGTGTCCGTGATGATGCAGGTCGCTTCGTTCAAGTTGACCGGAAAACGCATTTTCCGAATGGCCCCCATTCATCATCACTTTGAATTGAAAGGCTGGCCGGAACCCAAAGTGATTGTGCGGTTTTGGATCATCACGTTTGTGTTGGTGATGATCGGTCTTGCGTCGCTGAAAATTCGTTAAGCAGAAATATCAGGAAAGAGAAAGGACGACTTAAAGCCATGTACGTGGTCGTGGGATTGGGCAAAACGGGGATCTCTTGCTTGCGCTGGTTGCGCGGGCGGGGTGAGGCCGTGCGCGCCATCGATACCCGCATCACGCCGCCCAATTTGGCGAATGTGCAAGCTGAGTTTCCTGATCTCGAGATTCACACGGGCAGTTTGCGATTGGATTGGCTGGAAAGTGCCGACGCCATCGTCGCCAGCCCAGGCGTCGCTGTGGCTGAGCCGGAAATTGCGGCAGCAGTGGCGGCGGGTGTGCCGGTGATCGGTGATATCGAATTATTTGCCAATGTTGCACGTGCGCCGGTGATCGGTATTACCGGTTCCAACGGCAAGAGCACGGTGACGGCGCTGGTCGGCGAAATGGCGCGTGCCGCGAATCGCGTTGCAGCCGTCGGTGGTAACTACGGCACGCCGGCATTGGATCTACTTGCTGATGATGTGGCGGTTTACGTGCTGGAGCTGTCCAGTTTTCAGCTGGAAACGACCTTCACGCTGCGATTGGCGGGCGCCACCCTTCTCAATCTCAGCGAAGATCACATGGACCGCTATGCGTCCTTTGCTGACTACGGACACGCCAAGCAACGCATTTATGCGCATTGCGGGGTAGCAGTAATTAACCGTGACGATCCTTGGTCAGGGCCCCGCGAGAGTTTCTCCGGCCAAACGATTTTCTTTGGTGCGGGAGAATCGAATAACGGCTTTGGCATTACGCGCCATCACGGTGCTCGTTGGATCAGTTATGACGGCGAACCGTTGCTGGCTTGTGACGAATTGCGCATCAAAGGCACGCACAACCAACTCAATGCCATGGCAGCGTTGGGCTTGGGTATCGCAGCCGGGTTTCCGATGGATGCCATGCTGCATGCGCTGCGCGAATTTCCGGGGTTGCCGCATCGCTGCCGTTTCGTGACGGAACGTCATGGCGTTGCTTGGTACAACGATTCCAAGGGCACCAATATTGGTGCTACGGCGGCAGCGTTGGTGGGTCTGGGTGAAAACATCAGCGGCAAAGTGGTGTTGATTGCCGGTGGCGTTGGCAAAGACCAAGATTTTCGTTTACTCGATTCCCACGTGCGCGCTTGGGTACGCAAAGTGGTGTTGATTGGCCAAGATGCGCCGCTGATTCGTACGGCGTTGAGTGAAGCCGAGAAATTGGTCGATGCCGATTCCATGGCGCAAGCCATTGCGCTGTGTGCGCAATTAGCACAGCCAGGCGATGCGGTGCTGTTGTCGCCGGCTTGTGCCAGTTTCGATATGTACAGCGGCTATGACCAACGTGGTAATGACTTCGAGCAGCGAGTGCTGGCGCACGTCGGCGCTGCGGCAGTGGGAGGGGTGGCCTGATGTTGTTGCCATTCCTGACAGCCCGTCAGCAAATGTTGCTCAGCGCAATCTTGTTATTGCTGACTGGAATTCTGCTGGTGTTGTCGGCATCCATTTACTACGCCGCCAATAAGTTGGATGCACCGTTTTACTTTGCGATGCGCCACACCGTGTTTGTTTTGTTTGCCTTGGTGGGTGCATGGTTTGCTTCGCGCATTTCGCTAGAAACGGTGCAGCGCTTGAGCCCAGTGTGGCTGTTGCTTGGCGTGGGCGCACTAATCGTCGTTCTGGTGCCTGGTGTTGGTCGAGAAGTGAACGGCAGTCAGCGCTGGATTCCACTGCCATTGTTTAATGTTCAGCCCAGCGAATTCGTCAAATTGGCGATGTTGGTATTCATGGCGGATTACCTGGCGCGTCGTCGAGATGAACTGACTTCTCTCATCGCCATCATTAAACCGCTGCTGGTGATGTTGGTGGTGCTGGTCTTGTTGTTGGCGGAGCCGGATTTGGGCACGTCGGTGGTGCTGTTGTGCATGGTGTTCGCGCTGTTATTTTTGGCCGGTATGCCATGGCAATACACAGCAGGTTTTCTGGTGCTTGGTATTGGCGCTGTGGCGGCGTTGATTCTGACCAACCCTTATCGCTTAGCGCGTTTGACCAGTTACATGGATCCTTGGCAACACCAGTTCGATACCGGATATCAGTTGGTGCAAAGCCTGATCGCCTTCGGTCGTGGCGAAGTGTTTGGCGTGGGGCTCGGCAACAGTGTGCAGAAGCTTTTTTATCTGCCGGAAGCACATACGGACTTTGTGTTTGCGGTGGCTGCCGAAGAATTTGGACTGATGGGCGTCATTTTCATCGTCACGCTATTTGTCTTGCTGGTCGGCGCCATTCTTCATATCGCGCGTGAACGTGCGCAAGCTGGCGATGCATTCGGTGCATTTTTTGCTTGGGGCGCGGCGCTGCTGTTTGGTGTGCAGTCGTTCATCAATATGGGCGTCAACATGGGGTTGATGCCCACTAAGGGCCTGACGTTGCCGTTGGTGAGTTACGGTGGCTCCAGTCTGGTTGTTTGTTGCTTGCTGCTGGGTGCGCTGTGGCAATTGGCTGCGCCCGCCAGTGGTGCAACGCGTGTGAGCCCGCGTACCTCCGCCACGCTGTCGCGTGGCAGGGTGGCCGCATGAATAATTTTTCGCGCATGAACATGTTGCTCATGGCCGGTGGTACGGGTGGGCATGTATTTCCGGCGTTGGCGGTGGCGCAACACGTGATGGCCGGTGGCGGCCGCGTGCATTGGTTGGGTTCCGACGGTGGCATGGAAGTGGAACTGGTCACCAAACATGGGCTGGCGATCAGCACGTTGCCGGTCAGTGGTGTGCGCGGTGGTGGCATCGCGCGCAAATTGACGGCGCCGCTGAAAATTATTCGTTCGGTGTTGGGTGCGCGCGCGGTGATTCGTCGTGAACAGCCGACGGTAATCATCGGATTCGGTGGCTTTGCCTCTGGCCCGGGCGGTGTTGCGGCGCGTCTTAGCGGTGTGCCGCTGGTGGTACATGAACAAAACGCCATTGCCGGGCTGACCAATAAATTGCTGTCGCGAATCGCGAACCGCACGTTGGTGGCTTTCCCGCAGGCGCAGGAACAATTGTCTGCCGCGCAAGTGGTGGGAAATCCGGTGCGTGCGGAAATTCGTGCGGTACCGTCGCCGGCAGTACGTTATGCCGGCCGCGAAGGCGCGCTGCGCGTGTTGGTGGTGGGCGGCAGTCTGGGTGCACAGGCGCTCAATGCCAGCGTGCCGGCCGCCATGGCGATCATGGCCAGCCAGCAACCCGTCACGGTGCGTCACCAAGCGGGCCGTAAAGATGTCGAGATCACGCGCGGCAATTACGCGCGAGTCGATGTGCAAGCGGAAGTATCTGCGTTCATTGACGACATGGCGGCCGCGTATGCCTGGGCAGATCTCGTGATCTGCCGCGCTGGCGCGCTCACCATTAGCGAATTGGCTGCGGCCGGAGTGCCGTCGATTTTGGTGCCATTTCCGCATGCCGTGGACGATCACCAGACACACAACGCCGCGCATCTGGTGCGTGCGGGTGCTGCGCGCTTGCTGCCGCAAACACAACTGAATGGCGAACGCTTGGCGGCGGAGATCCGTGCCATGGGCGATCGCCAGCAACTGCAATCGATGGCGACGGCCGCGCGTGGTGCATCGTTTGGCGACGCTGCCGCAGTGATCGCCAATATTTGCCTTGAGGTGAGTGCATGAAACGTTCAGGCATGGATAACGCCTCACGATTCCCGGTGCCGGAAATGCGTCGTATCCGTCGCATTCACTTTATTGGCATTGGTGGCTCGGGCATGTGCGGTATTGCGGAAGTGCTGCTCAACCAAGGTTATGAGATCAGTGGCTCAGATCTGAAGGAAAGCGCCGTCACGCGTCGATTGAAGAGCATGGGTGCAGAAGTATTTGTGGGCCACGTGGCGGCCAATGCGCAAGGTGCCGACGTGGTTGTCGTCAGCACAGCGGTCAACGATGCCAACCCGGAACTGGTCGCTGCGCGCGAGGCGCGTACTCCGGTGGTTCCGCGTGCAGAAATGCTGTCGGAGCTGATGCGTTATCGGCATGGCATTGCGGTTGCTGGCACACACGGAAAAACCACCACCACCAGCCTAGTCGCGTCGATTCTAGGTGAAGCCGGTTTTGATCCCACATTTGTGATTGGTGGCCGCTTGAATAGCGCCGGTTCCAACGCGAAGTTGGGCGGCAGCCGCTATTTTGTTGCCGAAGCCGACGAATCGGATGCGTCATTCCTGCATCTACAGCCCATGGTGTCGATCGTCACCAATATCGATGCCGATCACATGTCGACTTACGGTGGCGATTTTGCGCAGCTAGAGCATACGTTCATCACGTTCCTGCACAACTTGCCGTTTTATGGCGTGGCCGTGCTCTGTGTCGATGATCCGGTTGTGCGTCGTCTTTTGCCGCAAGTCACGCGTACTTTCTTGACGTACGGCATCGAGCAGGACGATGCCGATTTTCGCGCCAGCGATATTCGTTATGACGGCATGAGCACGCATTTTGTGGCGCATCGTCCGGCACCGCACAAGCCCTTGAAAGTGACGCTGTCGATTCCGGGCCGACACAACGTACTCAATGCGTTGGCGGCGATTGCCGTGGCGACGGATGAACAGGTACCTGATACCGCGATTCTCGATGCCTTGGCGAAATTTCAAGGCGTGGGTCGTCGTTTTCAGGTGTACGGCACGTTCGACGCAACAGCAGAAGGCGCGACGCTGGCGCATGGCGTGACATTGGTTGACGACTACGGGCATCACCCACGCGAAGTGCAGGCCACCGTTGCTGCACTGCGCAAAGTGTGGCCAGAGCGTCGCGCCGTCATGCTGTATCAGCCGCATCGCTACACGCGTACCAAAGAACTCTACGAAGATTTTGTCGGCGCGCTGTCGGAAGTCGACGTGCTGTTGCTGATGGATGTGTATTCCGCAGGTGAAACACCAATTGCCGGCGCCGATGGCCGCAGCCTGTGCGGCAGCATTCGTTCTCGTGGCCGTATTGATCCCGTATTTGTCGAAAACTCAACGCAGGTAGCACAGGTGCTGCGCAGCGTATTGCGTGACGGTGATGTGTTGTTGACCCAGGGTGCCGGCGATATCGGTGCAATCGCCGCGAAGCTGGCTGATGCCGGCCTGAAACTGGATTGATGGAGAAGATTGACGACATGAGCAAGAAGATCGCAGTCCTGTTCGGTGGTAACGCCGCTGAACGCGAAGTCTCCCTGAAGAGCGGCAATGCCGTTCTGGAGGCGCTGCATGTGCGTGGTATCGACGCGGTGGGCATCGATACGCGCGAGTTGAATATCGCCACACTGAAACAGTTTGATGCTGCATTTATTGCGGTGCACGGTCGCGGCGGTGAAGACGGTGCGCTGCAAGGCGTGCTGGAAACCGTTGGCCTGTCTTACACCGGTAGCGGTGTCATGGCGTCGGCGATTGGCATGGACAAAGTGCGCACCAAGTTGCTGTGGCAAGCCTGCCGGTTACCAACGGCCGGTTTTCGTGCCTACCGCGACGAGCAGGTATGGGTAGACCAGTTGGTGCCAGGACGTTTTCCGTTGATGGTCAAGCCGGCGCGTGAAGGCTCCAGCATTGGCATGGCTAAGGCCAACGATGATGCGCAACTGAAAACTGCGTTGGCGACGGCGCAAAAATATGATCGTGACGTCATCGTGGAAGAGTGGATCGACGGCCCGGAATTTACGGTTGCAATTCTTGGCTCACGTGCATTGCCGCCCATTCGTTTGCAAACAACCGCTGAATTTTACGACTACGAAGCGAAATACATTCGTAACGACACGAAATACCTCTGCCCTTGCGGCTTGGATGAAGAGCGCGTGGAAGAGTTGCAGCAGTTGGCAGTTGCTGCTTTTAACGCAGTCGGCTGCCGTGGTTGGGGTCGTGTCGACATCATGATGGGCAGCGACGGCGGTTTTCGTCTGCTGGAAGTAAACACCGTCCCTGGCATGACTGATCACTCGCTGGTGCCGATGGCGGCACGGGCGGCCGGCCTGAGTTTTGACGAGCTCGTGATCAATATTCTGAAGGAATCTGGAATCACGCCATGACTGCCGCGTTGCGCGAAACCCCAGTGCAAGCCAATCGCTACCAGCGCGTCATGCGCTTGTCGCGTCGTGCGCTACTGCCTGCGGCCGCGCTGTCAGTGGCAGCTTTGCTGTGGGTTGGCGTGACGATGCTGTACAGCGCGTCGCTGGATGCCACGCGTATTCAGTCGGTACGAGTGGAAGGGTCTTTTGGCGCGCGTACGCAGAGCGAAATAGAACAATCCTTGTCTGCATTGGTTGCTGGTCAGTCGTTGCTTGATGTGCCGATGACCGATATTTCGCATGAGCTGGGAAATTTGTCGTGGGTCAGCGCGGTGGATGTGTATCGCGTTTGGCCACACGGTTTGATTGTGCGTGTGACAGAAAAAGTGCCGGTAGCCCACTGGAATGGGGATGGGTTCATTAGTCACGCGGGCGAAGTTTTTCAGCCAGAAGGATCGGCGACCGTTAATTCGTTGCCGGCACTTTACGGGCCTGAAGAAAAGGCACCGCAAGTTATGGCGTTTTACAGCGCAGTGAACAGCATGATGATGCCGTTGGGATTGTCTGCGCAGGAAGTGCGACTCAACGAAGAATTGTCATGGGAAATCGTAACCGGTAGCGGTATTCGTATTCGGGTCGAACAAGATGAAGCGCTGACACGCGTGCGGCGTTTCTTGCGTATCTACGAACGACAACTGGCCCCGGTGGCTAATCGGATTGACAGCGTGGATCTTCGCTACATCGGCGGATTTGCCGTGCACTGGGCACCAGCGGTGACTGCGCTGGATGAATCGATGATGCGAAAAATGGCAGGGGCGCAAGCTCCGGGCGGAGACAATGGCACGTACACCCAGTAACGAAATGATCGTCGGCTTGGATATCGGCACATCCAAGGTGGTGGCGATTGTCGGCCAGATGCTGAATGACGGCGGCATCAAGGTCGTTGGTTTTGGCATTACGCATCCTTCGCGCGGCATGAAGAAAGGCGTGGTGGTGGATATCGATTCCACCGTGCAGTCCATCCAGCGTGCGGTAGAAGAAGCGGAATTGATGGCGGGCTGCCAGATTCACTCGGTCTATGCATCGATTTCTGGCAGTCATCTGCGCAGCATGAATTCGCACGGCATCGTGGCCATTCGTGATACCGAGGTGACGCGTGCCGACGTGGAGCGCGTCATCGATGCGGCGGCTGCCGTGCCGATCCCGGCGGATCAACGAGTGCTACATGTGATCCCGCAGGAATTTGTGATCGACGATCAAGATGGCGTGCGTGAGCCATTAGGTATGTCGGGCGTGCGCTTGGAAGCCAAGGTGCACATGGTGACGTGTGCCGAAAATGCCGCGCAGAACGTCGAGAAATGTATCCGTCGCTGCGGTTTAGAAGTGGACGAATTAGTGCTGGAGCAATTGGCCAGTGCTTACGCTGTTCTGACGGATGATGAAAAGGAATTAGGCGTTTGCTTGGTGGATGTCGGCGGCGGCACGACCGGTATGGCGATTTTCAACAACGGCGCCATTCGCCATACCGCAGTTATTCCTATCGCCGGCGATCAAGTCACCAACGACATCGCCATGGCACTCCGTACGCCGACGCCGTCGGCTGAAGAAATCAAAATGAAGTACGCCTGCGCGCTGGCGCAACTGGCTAAGCCGGGCGAAACCATCAAGGTGCCCAGCGTTGGTGATCGCGCGCCGAAAGATCTTTCGCGCCAGGCATTGGCGGAAGTGATTGAGCCTCGTTACGACGAATTGTTCACGCTGGTGCAGCAAGAACTGCGTCGCAGTGGTTATGAAGAAATGATTCCGTCTGGAATCGTGCTGACCGGTGGCTCGGTAAAGATGGAAGGTGCGATCGAACTGGCGGAAGAAGTTTTCCATATGCCGGTGCGCCTGGGTTATCCGCAGGGCGTGGTTGGTGTTACCGATGAAATCGCGGGCAATCCAATTTTTGCTACCAGCGTTGGCCTGTTGCATTACGCGCGTCGGTTGCGTGAAGACGACCGGCGTGATGGCAACAAAAAAGGTAAGGCAGGTAGCGGTGATTCGCTGGTTGGCAAGTTGGGCAAGTGGTTCAAAGGCAGTTTCTAGTTTTTACGCGAAAGTGATCGTGATCGTTGCAAGTGAGGTGTGAGACACGTGTGGTGCGGGGAAAGTGACACGCAAGACAGAAAGACGCGCAAGCGGGAAAATAAAAACTGATATCAGGAATGCGGGATCGGGAGGAAGTAATGGGTAATTTCAAAATGATTGAAAATGAGCCGCAAAACGCCGTCATCAAGGTGGTGGGCGTGGGCGGTGGTGGCGGCAATGCCGTCGAACACATGGTGGCTGGGCGCGTGGAAGGTGTGGAGTTCATTTGCGCCAATACCGATGCGCAAGCGTTGAAGCGCCACTCGGCGCGTACGTTGCTGCAGTTGGGCAGTCAGGTGACGAAAGGTCTCGGCGCGGGCGCCAACCCGGAGATCGGTCGCCAGGCGGCGTTGGAAGATCGTGATCGCATCGCTGAAATGCTGCAGGGTGCCGATATGGTGTTTGTCACGGCAGGCATGGGTGGCGGTACCGGCACCGGTGCCGCACCGGTGGTGGCCGAAGTGGCACGCAGCATGGGCATTTTGACGGTCGCAGTTGTGACCAAGCCGTTCCCGTTCGAAGGGCCGCGTCGCATGAAAGCGGCTGAGCATGGCATTGCTCAGCTGGCTGAGCATGTCGATTCACTGATCACCATTCCGAACGAAAAATTGTTGACGGTGCTCGGGCCGAAAACATCCATGCTGGAAGCCTTCAAGGCGGCCAACGATGTGCTGCAAGGTGCAGTAAAAGGTATTGCCGACTTGATCCTCCATCCCGGCATGATCAACGTCGACTTTGCTGACGTGCGCACAGTGATGAGCGAGATGGGCATGGCGATGATGGGCACCGGTACCGGTCGTGGTGAAGATGGTGCGCGTGAAGCGGCCGAGCGCGCGTTGCACAGCCCGTTGCTGGACGATGTGCAGTTGCAAGGGGCCAAGGGCATTCTGGTGAACGTGACGCATGGCCTGCATTTCTCGATGGGTGATTTCACTAACGTCGGCGACACCGTGCATGCTTTTGCTGCTGCGGATGCGCAGATCATCGTGGGCACCACGCTGGATGAAGGCATGGGCGACGAAGTGCGTGTCACGGTGGTGGCGACGGGCATCGGTCGTGAAACGCTGCGCTTGGGCGATCGCCCATTAGCGACACCCACCACGCCGGCGACGGCTGCCGTAACTCGTCCGGCGGCAACGCCGATTCAGGGTGCGACGCGTCCGGTTGCGCAACCGGCGGCGGCGACGGGTGTTGAGCGTCCGAACTACGCCGAATTCGACACCCCGCCAGCGCGTCGCCGCGCGCAGGGTGGCGGTGCCGCACCGGCTCCCCGGCCGGCGGGCGATATGGACTTCCTCGATATCCCGGCGTTTCTGCGTCGGCAGGCGGACTGAACGACCGCGCGTTAAACGGCAGGTGTCGTTGCCCGGTCCCGCCCGGGCGGCATTCCTGCCGGTCCCGCCGCCCCGAAAGGGGTCATGGCCAGCCCGGGTCCTCCCCCCGGGCTGGTCTTCCTACCTTATATACAGCCCCCGTTTTGGTCCCTCAGCCCCTCGGCTTGGGCTATATGAAAAACTTTGTTACTATTTGCGGGTCCTTGGCCCTCTAGGCCAAATACCTCGAACAACAATGGGTTAGCGCAGGCAACTGACGATGATTCGACAGCGCACGATCAAAAACGTGATTCGCGCGACCGGCATTGGTCTGCATACCGGCGAAAAGATCTATCTCACGGTCCGGCCGGCCCCGGTCGACAGCGGCATTGTTTTCCGCCGCACGGACCTGCCGGCGAGCCGGGACATCCCGGCCGTTGCACACGGTGTTGGCGAGACCACGTTGTCCACCACGCTGGTGGACGGTGAGACCAAGGTGTCCACCATCGAGCATTTGATGAGCGCATTTGCCGGCATCGGTATCGACAATGCGATCGTCGAGATATCCGGCCCAGAAGTGCCGATCATGGATGGCTCCGCAGGTCCCTTCGTATTCCTGTTGCAATCGGCAGGCATCGCTGAGCAATCAGCCGCCAAGAAATTTGTGCGCGTGAAGCGTCCGATTACGGTAGAGGACGGCGATAAATCTGCCACGTTCGTGCCGTACGACGGTTTCAAGGTCACGTTCACCATTCATTTCGATCACCCAGTTTTCCGTAACCGTAATCAGACGACCAGCGTGGATTTCTCCACCACCTCTTTCGTGAAGGAAGTGAGTCGTGCGCGTACCTTCGGTTTCATGCGCGAGATCGAATACCTACGTTCGAAGAATCTGGCGCTCGGTGGCAGCATGGAAAACGCCATCGTCGTCGATGATTACCGCATCCTTAACGAGGACGGCCTGCGCTACGAAGACGAGTTCGTGCGTCACAAAATTCTCGATGCCATTGGCGATTTGTACTTGCTCGGTCACAACGTGATTGGCGAATACATTGGGCATAAGTCAGGTCATGCGCTCAACAATCGTTTGTTGCGTGCGATGCTGGCGCAGCCGGATTCATTCGAGATCGTCAGTTTTGACGATGAGGCTAAGGCGCCCATTTCCTACGCGTGGGCTCAGCCAACGCTCGCCGCCAGCTGATTGGCGCCTCCCGATGGAGGCGCTTCCTTTCAAGACTCAAGACGGTTTTTTGTGGGTTGGCGCCGTGCTTTGGCCCGCGGTGGTATTGCTCGCTTCGGCAGCAGCGGCCAGCTCCAGTAGGGCGCGACGCAAGGGGCCATGATCTTCGCTGTCGGCCAGCGCACGCAGCGCAGGTGCTGATGCCTGCAGGGTGCGTGATAACGGATGCGGTGTCGCCGGGGGCGGCGATGGTGCCTGGATAAGCACCAGCCGAATCTCACGCAGGTCGCGAAATTGCGGTTGACGCTTGAGTTGACGGAGTACGACGGGTTCCTGAAAGCGCCAGCGGGTGGCCAGAGCGGGCTGATCCAGCCGGACACGCAGGATGCCATCTGACCAGCCCGTAACTTCCAACCGCTCCCCGAGCCGTGCGTCCACGGTCTTGCGAAGCAGTCCCGTCAGGACTGTGAACTCGGCCAAGGATTGGTAAATACGAGCGAGCACACCGCTGGCAGCAGTGTTAGCCTCGCTCCCTGTGGATAACCTTGGCAGCCCGCTATCTTCTTCACCGTAAGGGTTTGCCGGAGTCATGTTCCTGCCGGGCGTTGCCCGTGATTAATCGGAAAGTATCGTTATGAAGGTCATTATTCTGGACCCCCAGCGGGGGATCAGTCGAACGCTGCCCCTCCCGCGCCGCTGGTATGTGTGGCTGGCGGCCATTGTGCTGGTTTTGCCGGCCTTGGGTGCTTGGGGTGGCTATACATGGTATGCCCGTGCTGCGGGCGATCCGGTCGTGAGTGGCGATGTGGGGCGTGATACGGCGGTGGCTTGGCGGGATCGCTTGGCTGTACAGCGCGATGCCATTGCGAATGCCCGCGAACGTGCGGAAGAAAAGCTCAAGGCCATGACCGTGCGTGTTGCCGAAATGCAGGCGCGTCTGCTTCGGCTGGATGCACTGGCGGAGCGGTTGGCGCGCAGCACGCCCGGCGGGAAAGCAAAAGACTTCGACTTTAGCCAACCCCCTGCCGTGGGTGGACCGGAAGAAGCCTCAGACGCCGCATTCCGTGAGCCGGATTTTGTGGCGGCACTGGATGAACTGGCCATGCGCATCGATGCGCGTGAGACTGAGTTGAAGGTGTTTGAAAATTTGCTAAACGGCGGCAGCAAATTGCGCGAAGAAAGTTTTCTGGTCGGCAACCCGGTACATGTGGGCTACATGTCTTCCAGCTTCGGTTATCGCATCGATCCTTTCCACGGCAACATTGCGTTTCATCGTGGGATGGATTTTGCTGGCCCGTCGGGGTCGGACATCGTAGCGACTGGCGATGGCATGGTGATCCAGGCGGGTGATCATGCCGGCTACGGCAAGATGGTGGAGCTCGCGCATGGCGACGGCATTACCACCGTGTATGCGCATGCCAGCCAGGTGCTCGTAAAAGTCGGTGACATCGTTCGTAAGGGGCAGCCGGTTGCCAAACTCGGCAGCACCGGTCGTTCCACGGGTCCACACGTGCATTACGAAGTGCGACGCCACGGCGTAGCAATCAATCCTGTTGCTTTCACCACCTTGGCGAAGGTGGGTGAGTCTGTCGGTACCGCGCCAGCGCGCTGAGCCTCCCGTTGGGAGTGGCTTGCGGTAGAATCCATGCGCCTTTGACGGCCCCTTCGGGGCCGTTCCACTTTCCGGGCGGCCTCGTTTTGTGGGGGTCGTGCCGCTTGCACGAGTCTTCCGTCCCATGCTGGCCAATCTATTTCGTTCGATTTTCGGTACCAAGAACGCGCGTGAAGTAAAACGCATCGGCCATTTCGTTGCCGACATCAATGCGCGGGAAGAGGGATTGAAACAGCTCACTGAAGAGCAATTGCGAGCCAAAACCGCAGAATTTCGCACACGTATCAAAGATGGCGCCACCTTGGAGAGCTTGTTGCCAGAAGCCTTCGCCGTGGTGCGCGAAGCGGCACGACGTACGCTGGGGCTGCGCCATCACGATGTGCAGTTGATTGGTGGGGTGGTGTTGCACGAAGGACGCATTGCCGAAATGCGTACTGGTGAGGGCAAGACGCTGGTCGCCACGCTGGCGGCGTATCTCAACGCATTGCCAGGAGAAGGCGTGCATGTGGTGACGGTGAACGATTACCTCGCTCAGCGCGATGCCAACTGGATGCGGCCTGTTTATGAATTCTTGGGCTTGAGCGTGGGCGTGGTGCTGTCACAGCAGTCGCAGGAAACCAAGCGCGCCGCGTATGCCGCCGATATTACGTACGGCACCAACAATGAATATGGCTTCGACTATTTGCGCGACAACATGGCGTTGTCGATGGAAGAACGCGTTCAGCGTGAACCGGTTTACGCCATTG
Organism: uncultured Pseudomonadales bacterium; assembly: GCA_964574995.1. Classification (GTDB taxonomy): domain Bacteria; phylum Pseudomonadota; class Gammaproteobacteria; order Pseudomonadales; family JADFDG01; genus JADFDG01. Next base: position 51,965 of record CAZNPF010000003.1, read on the forward strand.
TCGATGAGGTGGACTCCATCTTGATCGACGAAGCGCGGACGCCGTTGATCATTTCCGGGCCCAGCACGGATAGCTCGGCGCTGTATCGCAAGATCAACGAGTTGATCCCGATGTTGCGCCAGCAGGCCGATAAGGATTCAGAAACACGCGGTGAGTTTCTGATCGATGAAAAGGGCCGGCAGATCGAATTAACGGAAGACGGCCACCGTTTGGTGGAAGATCTACTGGTGCGTAACGACTTGCTGAAAGCGGGTGACAGTCTTTACGCGGCGCATAACCTGCACTTACTGCATCACGTACACGTTGGCCTCAAGGCGCACCATTTGTTCCAGAAGGATGTCGAGTACATCGTTCAGGAAGGTCAGGTCGTGATCGTTGATGAACACACGGGCCGCACCATGCCGGGCCGTCGCTGGTCGGATGGTATTCATCAGGCCGTGGAAGCGAAGGAAGGCGTACAGGTTCGCAACGAAAACCAGACGTTGGCATCGACCACGTTCCAAAATTATTTCCGTTTGTACCGGAAGCTGTCCGGCATGACGGGAACGGCCGATACCGAAGCGCCGGAATTCCGCCAGATTTATGGCCTCGATGTAGTCGTGATTCCTACCCATCGACCGATGGCGCGTGAAGATCTAAACGATCTCGTCTTTTTGAGTGTGCAGGAAAAATACGAAGCGATTGTGGGCGTGATCCGTGAGATCAACGCCAAGGGCGCGCCCATATTGGTGGGTACCGCGAGCATCGAAACCTCAGAGTTGCTCTCGGCGTTTCTTAAGAAAGAAAAAATTGCACACGCTGTGCTCAATGCGAAATACCACCAGCAGGAAGCGACTATCATCGCGCAGGCAGGCCGTCCGGGTGCAGTCACGATTGCCACCAACATGGCGGGTCGCGGTACGGACATTGTGCTGGGTGGCAGTTGGCAGGTAGATGCTGCGCAACTGGAAAATCCAACCCAAGCGCAGATCGACAAACTCAAGGCCGAGTGGCAAGTACGCCACGAGCAAGTGCTCGCTGCTGGTGGCTTGCACATCATTGGTTCGGAGCGCCATGAGTCGCGGCGTATCGACAACCAGCTTCGTGGTCGTTCCGGTCGTCAAGGCGACCCCGGCATGACGCGGTTCTACTTGTCGCTGGAAGACACGTTGATGCGCCGTTTTGCCGGCGACACCGTACGCAACATGATGCAGCGGCTTGGCATGCAGAAGGGCGAAGCGATCGAGCATCGCTGGGTGACGCGTGCCATCGAAAATGCGCAACGCAAAGTGGAATCGCACAACTTTGATATCCGCAAGCAGTTGCTTGAGTACGATGACATCAACAATGACCAGCGCCGTGTGGTGTATCAGCAGCGCCGTGAATTACTGGAAGCAGACGATTTGCGCGACAGCGTGATCGCTATGCGTGAGGACGTGTTGGCCGAGCTTGTCGCCCAACACATTCCGCCGGAAAGTGTGGCGGAAATGTGGGACATCCCAGGGTTGGAGCGCGCGTTGGAAGTGGAGTTGCGTCTTCGAGCGCCGGTCGCGCAGTGGCTAGATCAAGATGACCATCTGGATGAGGAAGGTCTAAAGAAACGCCTGCTGGCTGAACTGGTTGCTATTTATGCGGCCAAAGAAGCACAGGTGGGTTCTGATGCGATGCGGCAGATCGAGAAGCAGTTGATGCTGCAGGTACTCGATAAGTCGTGGAAAGATCATCTCGCAGCGATGGATCATCTGCGTCAGGGCATTCATCTGCGCGGTTATGCGCAGAAAAATCCTAAGCAGGAATACAAACGCGAAGCCTTCGAGCTCTTTGGTCAAATGCTCGATGAGGTTCGGCATGAGCTGATCCGCATTCTCTCGGCCATTCAGTTGCAGCGCAAAGATGAGGCTGAAGAACTGGAGCGTCGTCGTCGCGAAGAAGCGGAGCGGCAGAAAATGAATTTCTTGCACGCTGACCCGGACAGCATTCCGCGCACGGATGAAGAAGAAAAACCGCAGCCGCGCACCCGTGAATTTGCCAAGGTAGGGCGCAATGACCCTTGCCCTTGTGGCTCGGGCAAAAAGTTCAAACAGTGCCACGGCAAAATTGAATAACCCGAACTTGCAGGATTTCACACGCATATGGCCGTAGGTCCCGAGACCGTTCCGTCCGTCATCCACGATGTTGCCGGTGTTCGTATCGGTGTTGTCGAGGCGGGTATTCGCAAGAAGAATCGCCGTGACCTGGTGCTCTTCGAATTCGCGACGGGCAGTACGCTGGCGGCTTCGTTCACGAAAAACCAGTTCTGTGCGGCACCCGTCACGGTGGCAAAAGAACACCTTGCTGCCGCTTCTGCCGCGGGCAAAACCCGCTATCTGTTGATCAACACGGGTTGTGCGAATGCGGGGACGGGTGCGCCCGGTCTTGCAGATGCGCGTACGAGCTGCGCCGAGATGGCGAAAGTGGCCGGTACGTCATCCGAAGCCGTGCTGCCGTTTTCCACGGGCGTCATTGGCGAACGTTTGCCAATGGACCGTTTATTGACGGCACTGCCAGCCGCGCGCGTTGCGCTGCGCAGCAATGCTTGGTTGGATGCGGCGCACGGCATCATGACGACGGATACGCGGCCCAAAGTGGCTTCGACGCAAGCGCTGATCGATGGCCGCACCATTACGCTCACCGGCATTTCCAAAGGTGCCGGCATGATTTGCCCGAATATGGCAACGATGCTTGCTTTTGTGGCAACAGACGCACAGGTCGCAGGCGCAGATCTCCAGCAGTTTCTGTCGGCGGCGGTGGATGGGTCGTTTAATCGCATTACCATCGACGGTGATACGTCAACCAACGATGCGTGCGTGTTGGCGGCGACTGGCGCTGCGGGCGTGCGCATTCCGGCGAAAGGTCCGGCAGCAGAAACATTTCGCGCAGCGCTGAACGACGTCATGCGTCAATTGGCGCAGGCCATCGTGCGTGATGGCGAAGGCGCAACGAAATTTATTGCTGTGCAGGTTGATGGTGGCCACGACACTGCGGAATGTCTGGCCGTCGCTTATACGATCGCGCACTCGCCGTTGGTGAAAACAGCGCTGTTTGCTTCTGATCCGAACTGGGGGCGCATCCTGGCTTGCGTGGGTCGTGCCGGTTTGCAAACGCTGGACGTGTCGAAGGTGGATATTCATCTCGATGACGTGTGCATCGTCAAAGGTGGTGGCGTGGCGCCGGATTACACCGAGGCGCGTGGCGCCGCCGTTATGAAGCGCGAAGACATCGTCATTCGAGTTTCGCTGGCGCGTGGCGATGCCAGTGATTGCGTATGGACGACGGATTTGTCGTTCGATTACGTCAAGATCAATGCCGAGTACCGCACCTGATGCGGGTACGCTGCTGTTGGTTGGCATAGGAAATGACTGACAAGATCGTGCATGTCGCCGTCGCGGTGATCCGTGATGGCGATGGCCGCGTGCTATGTACGCAGCGGTTACCGCATCAGCATCTGGCGGGCCTTTGGGAGTTTCCCGGTGGCAAAGTCGAACCGGGTGAAACCTTGGCACAGGGGCTGCGTCGGGAAATCCGCGAAGAACTCGGGTTGGAAGTGGGCGCGACCGCGCCGTTACTGCGTTTGACGCACCACTATCCGGGTAAAACGGTGATGCTCGATACGTGGCGCGTGCTGGATTGGCATGGCGTACCGCAGGGCCGTGAAGGTCAGCCATTGCGTTGGCAACATCCAGAAGCCATGCAGGCCGCGGAGTTTCCACCGGCCGATGTGCCGATTATCGAGGCACTGAAATTACCGACGCATTATCTGGTCACGCCAGACTTGCAAGATCAGGCCGCTGTCGACGCGTTTATTCGCCGCACAGTGCGCTCGCCGATACGCATGATTCAAATACGGCTGAAGATGATTCCGTCATTGGCAACCGATTTATGTGCGGCTTTGCGGCGGGCTTTGCCAGCGGCTCGCTTGCTGGTGAACAGCGATACGCTTGCTGCGTTGCCGACGGGCGCAGTGAAAAATTTTGATGGTGTGCACCTCACGGCTTCCGCGCTGATGAGCGTGCAAGAAAAGCCGGCATTATTTTGTGCGGCGTCTTGTCACAGTGCAGCGGAACTCACGAGAGCTCATGCGCTGGGTCTGGATTTCGTCACGCTGTCTCCGGTCTTAGCGACTGCTTCTCATGTACAAGCATCGCCCTTGGGCTGGGCAATGTTTTCCGAGCTGGCGACAGGCGCAGGTTTGCCGATTTATCCGTTAGGCGGCATGACCAATGACATGCTGCCTCATGCCGTGCGTCAAGGCGCTGTAGGTATCGCCGGTATTCGCGGATTACTAGTCGATTAACTCGACGGCACGAAAGGCATATCGATCATTTGTGATCGATTGATGTGATCAGTGTTTTTCGTCGGGCTCTGTCATGCCATCGGGTGGCGTTTGTTCCGGAATGCGATAGCGTTCACTGGCCCACGCGCCAAGATCACCGGTACGGCAACGCTCTGAACAAAATGGCCGGAACGGCGACTGTGCATCAAAGACAACTTTTTTGCCGCAACGTGGGCATTTAACGGTTGGCGCGGATTTGCTTGTGTTTGCGTGCTTCATGTGCCGGTTGTCGCCAGCGAAAGGTATTGCTGATGCAGAACAATAAGTTTGGCATGCAGATCGGCCAACGAACCGTCATTGAGCACAACATCATTGGCGCGCGCGCGCCGATCATCGCGTGACATTTGTGCCGCCATGATCGCTTTGACTTGGTGTGCTTCGACGCCATCCCGCGCAGCAGTTCGGCGTAGTTGATGGTCTTCTGGTGCATCAATCAGCAGCGTTCGCGTCACGAAATTCTTCTGCCCGGTCTCGAACAACAACGGTGAAACGAGTATGGCGTAGGGGGATGTTGCCATCGAAAGCTGGCGCAAGATTTCTTGTGCGATTAGCGGGTGCGTCAGTTGTTCCAGCCAGCGGCGCTCTTCGGGATGGCTGAACACGAGATGACGCAGCGCGGCGCGGTCGAGGGTGCCGTCGGCAGAAATCACGTCAGCGCCGAAGTGATCAGCAATCGCCTTGAGGGCGGCGGTGCCAGGCTCCACGACCTGGCGAGCGACGACATCCGCATCGACGATGACGATGCCCTGCAATTTGAACCAGTCAGATGCCGCGGTTTTGCCGCTACCGATGCCCCCCGTCAGCCCGACGATAAAAATAGACACAGCATCAACCTGCGATGCGAAATAGTTTGAGCGGGCCGTTGAGCAGTGCATCTCCCCACAACAAGGCGATAAAGCCGGCGGTGGCGAGGAAAGGACCGAAGGGGATGGGTTTGGCACGTTCGTGGCCGGCCAGCAACATCATGGCGATACCCATCAGTGCGCCGACGCCCGAAGACAGAATGATCACCAGCGGCAACTGTTGCCAGCCCAGCCATGCGCCAAGCGCTGCCAGCAATTTGAAATCGCCATAACCCATGCCTTCTTTGCCGGTAGCTAGCCGGAACAACCAGTACACGCTCCAAAGCGTTAGATATCCAGCCATGGCGCCGATCACGGCGTCATCCAGCGCAAGACCGCCGACTGGAATAGCCACGAGCAAGCCGAGCCACAGTAACGGCAGTGTGATGTCATCCGGCAGCAGTTGCGTGTCGTAGTCGATCATCGTCAAGGCAATTAATGACCACGTAAAAACCAGCACGGCTAGCGTGCTCCACTGCGCACCCAGCAGGTAAACCACCAGCACGCTTAACAAACCCGTCGCGAGTTCAACGGCGGGATAGCGCGCGCTAATCGGTGCTTTGCAGGCGCTGCAGCGCCCGCGCAGGGCGAGCCAGCTCAGCAATGGAATATTTTCATACCACGTGATTGCGTGACTGCAATGCGGGCAGGCCGAAGGTGGCATCGCCAAGTTGTAGGCGCTGCGTTCGGGTAAAGGCTGATCGGGATGCTCAAGCAGGTATGCGTCGTCACGCCACCGCTGTTCCAGCATACGCGGATAGCGGTGGATGACGACGTTCAAAAAACTGCCGACACAAAGGCCACCGACCAGCGCGATGGCCAATAAGAAAGTGTCTGACGACAAGCGTGAATCAACCGCCGCCGCTGACGACTTTGCCCATCTGGAAGATTGGCATGTACATGGCGATCATCAGGCCGCCGACCACAATGCCGAGGAAAGCCATGATCGCCGGTTCCATCATGGCGGTCAGACCGTCGACCGCGTTATCCACTTCGGCTTCGTAATAGGTGGCTACTTTATCGAGCATGGCATCGAGTGAACCGGCTTCTTCACCAATGGACGTCATTTGCACGGCCATTGCTGGAAAGATGGCGGCTTGTCGCATCGAATAAGTCAGGCTCTGACCGGTAGAAACATCCTCACGGATTTTCATGATCGCTTCGTAATAAACGTTATTGCCGGAGGCGTCAGCGCAGGATTTTAGCGCTTCGATCAGCGGCACACCTGCCGCAAAGGTGGTGGCCAACGTACGCGAGTAGCGAGCGACGGTGGACTTCAGAACGATATCGCCAACGATGGGCAACTTCAAATACATCTGATCCAGTCGATTACGTAATTCTTTGGAGCGTTTTTTGAATTCGCTGAACGCCCAGCCTGCTCCACCCATGATCAGCAGTGTGAGAATGCCCCACGCTTGCACCCACTTCGACATATTGATGGCCACCTGCGTCGGCTTCGGCAACTCGGCACCAAAACTGCCGAACAGATCAGCAAACACGGGAACCACTTTGACCAGCAAGATGACGGTCACGATGGCGGCAATCGTTAATACTGTGATCGGGTATTTCATGGCCTTTTTGACTTTGAGCTTCAATGCCTCGGATTTTTCTTTGTAGGTAGCCACGCGATCAAGCATGGTTTCCAGAGCACCCGACTGCTCACCTGCGGATACGAGGCTGACAAAAAGTTCGTCGAACAAATCCGGATATTTCTGGAGGGCATCCGCAAAACTGTTACCGCCTTCCACGTGAACTTTCAGCCCCAGCACGACTTCGCGCATTTTTGCGTTGCTGAGGCCGTCGGCCACGATGTCGAAGGACTGCAGCAGCGGTACACCGGCGCGCATCATGGTGGCCATCTGGCGCGTGAAGATGGCGACGTCCATCGGATTGACTTTGCCGCCCTTGCCGAACAGCGAAGCACGTTTTTTCCGAATGACCGGATTGGTGATGCCTTGCTTGCGTAGCTGTGCTTTTACCGATGCCTCGGTTTTACCAGAGGCTTCGCCTTTGACTTTGGCGCCTTTTTTATCGACACCTTCGTAGACAAAGGTGATGGTTTGTTCTGCTGCAGCTGCCATGGGTCGCTTCCGGCTGTGACGGGGTGCTGGGGAGTATTTTTAAGAGGTAATACGGTCAATTTCGGCGAGGCTGGTTAGCCCCATCTTGACTTTGTTCATGCCTGAACGCCGTAAGTCGTTGAAACCTTCCTTGCGGCATTGGTCGGCAATCTCGATGGCATTGCCTTCTTCCATCACGATGCGCTGAATAGCGTCGGTCATTTTCACGACTTCATAAACGCCGACGCGGCCTTTGTAGCCGCCCTTGCAGCGTTCGCAACCCACCGGGCCGTAAACGGTGAAGGTGCCGATTTCATCGTCGGTGTAGCCGAATTTTTTTAGCGTTTCAGCGGGGACATCCTGCTGTTTTTTGCAGTTCTCACAAAGGCGTCGACCCAAGCGTTGGGCAATGATCAAGTTGATGGACGTGGCGATGTTGAATGACGGCACGCCCATGTTGCGCAAGCGCGTCAGGGTTTCGGGTGCGGAGTTGGTGTGCAGGGTAGAGAGCACCATGTGGCCAGTTTGTGCGGCTTTTACGGCGATAGACGCGGTTTCCAGATCGCGAATCTCACCGACCAGAATGACGTCAGGATCTTGCCGCAGGAACGCTTTGAGGGCGGCAGAGAAATCCATGCCTTGCTTCGGGTTGACGTTGACCTGGTTGACGCCTTCGAAGTTGATTTCGACCGGATCTTCGGCGGTGGAAATATTGCGATGCACTTCGTTGAGAATGTTGACGCCGGTGTACAGCGTGACGGTTTTGCCGGAACCCGTTGGCCCCGTCACCAGCAACATGCCCTGCGGCTTGTCGAGTGCCGTCATGTAAAGCTCTTTTTGGTGCGGTTCGAAGCCCAGCATTTCGATGCCGATCTTGGCGCTATCGGGATCGAGAATCCGCAATACAATTTTTTCGCCCCACAAGGTCGGGCAGGTGTTGACGCGGAAGTCGATCGCTTTGGTTTTGGAAATCTTCATCTTGATGCGGCCGTCCTGCGGGACGCGACGCTCGGAGATGTCGAGATTGGCCATAACCTTGAGGCGAGCGGCAATCTTGGCGGACTGTGAAACGGGTGGGCGCACCACTTCGTGCAACATGCCGTCGGTGCGAAAACGTACGCGATAGGCTTTTTCGTAAGGCTCGAAGTGCAAGTCCGAAGATCCGCCTTTGACGGCATCCAACAACAACTTGTTGACGAAGCGAACGATCGGCGCGTCATCAGCGGCGCTGCCGACATCGCCACCGGCGGGCTCATCGTCGCCCGCAATAGTTTCCAGATTATCGAGATCAGAATCCAAGCCTTCGAAGGCTTTGGATTCTGTCTGCGACATGAATTTTTCGAGCGTTTGGGCTAGCTTGTCCGCTTCGACGACGATGGCCTCGGTGTTCAGGCCGGTATTGAAACGGATTTCGTCGAGTGCTTGCAGATTGGCAGGGTCGGCAATGGCAATGAATAGACGGCTGCCGCGCTTCATCAGTGGCAGCACTTGGTGCTTGGTGATCAGTGCTTCGTTCACCAGATCTTTGGGCAGTGAGGTGATATCGAGCGCCGTGAGATCCAGCAGCGGATCACCAAACTCTTCGGCCGCCGCGACGGCGACGTCGCGCGATTTGGCGAGTTTGTTATCGACTAAGTATTTGGCCAGCGAAATCTTGCTCTGCTGAGCCGTGCGAACAGCGTCCCGCGCCGCGTTTTCGTTGATCAAACCGTCATTGACCAGTCGGCGGGCCAAGCCGCTGAGCATGACGTTGGGAGGGGTCGCCATTTTTCGAATTCTCCGCAGGCAAAACTCGTTCCACGTGAACGAGTTGGGACGGACTGTTCACCGTCCTTCGCAACCTCGGAAGGTAGCAGGAAAGGCGGGCGGACGGCCAGCGGCAGGCCGGGACGGAGTTCGCAACTTCGTAGGGATTTTTTCATGGCCGGCGCGGGCCGCTGCTCGGATAGCCAAGCCGGATAGCCCATGATGACGTCTCGATTTGGCACGCTGGTCGCAACGAACTGACAAAAATTGGCAAGAGCTGACGTGGTAGGTTCCAGGGCGTTTATCGACTGCGCTTAAGTGGGAGCGAGATGCTTGTCAGGTCAAGCACTTACGGTTAGGGTCCGCGCTGGCCCGGTTCGTGCATTGGATCAGGTCAGTCTAGGGCCGACGGGCCTAGGACTTCACATAACCCTGGAGATATCCCATGAAACTGCAGAAAGGCTTTACGCTGATCGAACTGATGATCGTGGTTGCGATCATCGGCATCTTGGCCGCCGTTGCTATCCCGGCGTACCAGGACTACATCAAGACCTCCAACATGGCGAAGATCACCTCGCACTTCGAAGAAGGCTGCCGCGCCGTTCGTAACGAACTGTCGAAAGTCTCCAGCCGCTTGGGCATGGGCGTGAGTGTGAACAAGGAGTACGCCAACTTTGCAAACTCCACTGCCCTGATCAACAAAATCTTGGATCAAGACAATCGCAACGCCCCGGGTGGCGGTCGCGCATTCCAAGACCCGGTTAACGACAACACCGGTGCGGTCGGCGTGGAACTGACCACACCGCCGGCGTCGAGTATCGACTGGAGCGCTACCGTCGTCACGATGACGCTCCCGACCTACAACAATGCGTTTGCTACCAAGACCTGCGTGGTTAACTTCCTGAACCTGTAATGGGTTTTGTGGGTTCGGCAAAGGGGGCGTAAGCCCCCTTTTTCGTTTGGTTTCATCTGATGGTGTGTCGCGTGAGGCTTGGGTGCTGCCCAGTCTTTCTTATGGGGTTGGGGGTTGCTGGCGGATAGGTCGCTCCCGTTATGCTTGTCGTCCGACCTTGGGGATTTCTTGGAGAAGTGGCCATGCAACAACGATTGAACGGCATGCGTCAGCAACGCGGTTTTAGCGTGATGGAAGTGATGGTGGCCGGAGTCCTCATGTTTGTGCTCGCAGCCGTGGGTATCCCGGCATACCAGAACTACCTGAAGACAGCGCGGCAAGAGGCGATCGTCGCCAAGGTCAACGCCTTCAAGGTGTTCATGGACAACTACGGGGTGGATAACAGCACTTACCACACAGGCACCTATTCATCGACGGGGGCCAACGACTTCACGGATACCGGCTACCGCATGAGCGGCGATAATGCCGACGGCATTTCCTTTACGGTGGAAGCGGGCAGTTGTGGCGACATCGCCAAGTGTTACCGCGTTGTTGCTCAAAATAAGCAGGGCGAGGTTGGCACCTTCGAGGCGAGCACGGGCAAGTGGAGCTGGTGATTGCTGAGCCGCTTGGCCGCTCTTGCAGCGAGGAGTGACCTTCTGTAGCGTTGCGCCCCTTGCCGGAATAGCTCAGTCGGTAGAGCAGCGCATTCGTAATGCGAAGGTCGGAGGTTCGATTCCTCTTTCCGGCACCACACGATCAGCACGGTGAATGCAGACGTGCAAAAACGAAAGGCCGCGATAGCGGCCTTTCGTTTTTTTGACGCACAAATCTAGGCGATTTTGGAGCGTCCCTGCTGCGCATCGCATGCGTAATCCGTGCATGCGTAATCCGTGATGGAACTCACTGCAGCGGAAGTGCCTCCGGCGCATTCAGCGCCTGCTCGATACGCTGACGTTGCATGTCGTCCACTGTGTGCGTGGTTGCAAATTTTTCGTATTCCACGCGAGCCTCTTGCATGCGTCCGGCGTAAGCCAAGTTTTTGATCAGCGATTCCTCGGCTTCCGGCAAACCGGAAGCCGCCGCTTGCCGTGCCAGCGCGAGGCCTTTTTCGTGTTCGCCCATCACCCGCGTGAAAAAAGTTCCTGCCGTGCGACGGAACTTGTTGCGGAGTTTGGTTGGCATCTGTGGCTGCGTAAGTAGCAAATCGATGTATTCGCCGAATCGGGCACGTGACACGGGGCACTGAGGAACCAGCAGGCAACTGGCCATGACATTGGTCCAGTTTAACGCGTCTATATTTGCCGGCTGTTTGCGCGCCAACGCTAGCAGCGCTTGCCAATACACGTCCTGCTCGGCCGACGACCGCGCTTTAATCAATAGATAACCCAGTGCAGCATAAGGCTGATCCGACAGCGTGGCTGCGCGCTGAAAACCGGTTATGGCTTGTTGGTGATAAAGACGGGCCAAAGCAGGATTTTCTACTTGCTGCGCTTGTCGATCATAAAACGCTGCGTATTCCAAGGTGCCGTTATAAGAGTCGGCAAATTGTGGCAATTGAAAATGCGTGGCCATATTGGCCTCGGAGGACCACGTGTCGACCCGGGTGAGCAATTGAAAGCCGATAAACGCTAGCAGAATGATGAAAGCCACAGCGCGCAAGGCGGTGTTGCGCAGTAGCGGATGCAGCAAGGCGGCGCCGGCCAGCAAGAGCCCGATCGATGCGCCGTAGTTGCGGTGTTCGTAGGAGAGAATCAATCCGTAAAGACTGGATTCCATCAGGTGGTTGATCAAAAAGAACAAAATACCGAAAGCCCAGAGTGAGGGGCGGCGCAGTAAGGCGGCAAGCGAAATGCCGCAGAGGAGAAACCAACCGAGTGCAGCCGGCAGCGTGGTCCATGGTGCGAACGCCGAGCGGGATATTGGAAGAAAATCGAGGAAAAATGACATCCGAGACGCATCGGGCCACAGGATTTCGCTGGTGTAATACCAGAGGATGCGGCCTTCGGTGAGTAGACGCTCGATGGGCGAAAAATCACGGACTAGGTAGGAGTTGGCAATAAATCGCGGCGGGAAAAGGGCCAGTAGGGCGAATGCCGAAAATATCAGGGCGACCAAGAGCCAACCGGTGAGTAGCGGACGAGCGATGCGCTGTCGGAATGCGGCCGGCAGCATCAATAATTCCAGCAAGCCTGCCAGTGGCAGGGCGAGCAGAGCGTTCTCTTTGCTGGCTAATCCCAATGCGAGAAACAGCAGCGCAGCGGTAGCCCAAGTGATGCGTGCGCTTGGGCGCTGAGCAATAAAACGAGCCTGTAGCCAGCAGATCAGAAACGCTAAAGAGAACAGTAGTGACAACTGCGTCATACGCTGAACGACATATAGCACCGTCGATACATTCAGCGGATGTAGCAACCAGATGGCAGTCACCACCAGCGGCAGCCATGTCGGCATCAAAAATAATTGTCGGTTTAAGCCGCTGCGGCGCAATAGAGCCAAGAAAATAAACAACACGAGGCCGGTGACCACGTGAATGAAAATATTCGTCGACTTGAAGCACGTGCTTTCCAGCCCGCACTGGTAATAGTTCAGTGCGAAACTGGCCATGGGCAATGGCCGCGATGGCATGTTCTCTACGCTGCGACGTAGGGATTCGACGCTCAGTTCTGTGATTTGAATGCCGCTGTTGCCGGTGATGCGGCCAGTATCATCGTGAATGAATGGACCGATGATCCCTGGTAAATAGAGGACGATGGTGGCGACGACGACGAGTAACAGCGAGTAGTAAACCCAGCGTGGCGATTGATCAGACGTTTGACCGGGTGTTGGCGTTGCGGTGTTGCTGTCTACGTCGCTCACGTGCGCTCCTCCAGCCGCATGGAAAGGTCTATGGCCTTGATGTGCTTGGTGAGCGCGCCAATCGAGATGTAATCAACACCGGTTTCCGCCAGCGCTACCAGCGAGCGTTCGTTGACGCCGCCGGACACTTCCAATTTCACGCGACCCCCGTTGTGAATCATGGCGGCTTGGATATCGGTGAGTGAGAAATCATCAAGCATGACGATGTCGGCCTGAGCAGAGAGTGCCTGCATCAGTTCATCGAGTGTTTCTACTTCCACTTCTACCGGTTTACCGGGTGCGAGTTGGCGCGCAGCGGCAACGGCGGCCGCAATGGAGCCACAAGCGGCGATGTGGTTTTCTTTGATCAGGAAGGCATCCCACAGGCCCAGCCGATGGTTATAGCAGCCACCAACATTGACTGCGTATTTCTGCGCAATTCGCAGCCCAGGCAGGGTCTTGCGCGTGTCGAGCAGCTTCACGCGGGTGTGGGCAACTAGATCGGCGTAATGCCTCGCAACGGTGGCGGTCGCCGACAGGGTTTGCAGGAAGTTCAGGGCCGTGCGCTCACCCGTCAGTAGGGCGCGGGCAGGTCCTTCGAGATGAAACAGGGTGCTACCGGCCTCGACACGCTCACCTTCTTGCGCCTGCCAAGTCACGCGGACGTCGGGGCTCAACTGGCGGAACACTTCATCGACCCACGGGCCGCCGGCGACGACGCAGTTTTCGCGGGTAATGACCCGACCGCGGGCCTGCTGATGCGCGGGCACTAATTGCACGGTCAAATCGCCACTACCGATGTCCTCGGCCAAGGCTGCGCGCACTTGGGCGCGAAGGGCATCCTGCCAGACGGACAGATCGAAGCTGCTCAAGCGATATTCTCCTGTGATGGGCTCAAGGGGCCAAATGCCACGCTAACCACCGACGTGGTGGGTTTGTCACGGAATACGGATTTCACATGGTGATTGCTGGCGCGGCTGGGGTACCCTACCACCAACTTCGTATCTGGTTGTATGCATGACCGTACTGACAGCTCATCTTGTCGCGGTACGCACGGACGCAGTCGCCGCACTTCAAGAGTCGTTGAATGCCCTCTTTGCCGAGGCTGACGATAAGTTCTTCGATCTTTCCCAGAACGGCTCGATGGAAGAACAGCCGGTGTTTTTTGACGCCATGCGTGAATTACGCGTGCGGCGGGAAGCGTTGATCGAGCAAGTGATCGCCGGTTTCAGCGCCGATTTTGACGCGCTGACCAAACCGAAGAAGGCTGCCGCCAAGCCGATGGCGCTGTCGATGGACAGTCTGACCCTGCTGGGCGAAGACGAGCTCGATATTTCGGTGGCTTTTCAGAGCATGGTGGCGCGTTCCCGCGATGCTTTGGGTGCGCCGCTGGAGCATTTGCGCCAGCGGATCGGCAAGGAACTTCGTGTTGATCTGGACGTAGAGCGTTTGCCGTTTCACCCGACACTGTTTTGCGATCAATTCCGTCAGGCCAGCGAGCAAGCGGCGGTCCCGCTCAAAGCCAAGTTGATTCTCTACAAGATGTTCGAGCGCAGCGTGCTCGGGGAATTGCAGGATTTGATCGCTACCGCGAATCAAACCTTGGCGGAGGCGGGCGTTCTACCCGAAATCAAATCTGCACGACCGCGGCCCACGCCTTCGCGGGGCGGTAATAGTAGCCGCGCGCGACCCGACAATGATTCGGGTGGCGATGACCGAAAACGGAAAAAAAATCGTACCGAGCGCTACGACGAAGACGATGACTCGGCAGATGCCGGTGCCATGCGCGAGTTGCTGGCTTTTGCGCGACAAGCCATGGCGCAGCGCGGCGGTTTTGCCATGCCGGGCCCGGGAGGGCCGGCGCCGGTGATGCAATTGGCAGAGGTGCCCGCCGGGCAAATGCCGGTCATGCAGGGCGGCCAGTTGATGTACGGCGGTGCCGTCGTGCGTAGCGATGTGCCGGTGCAAGTCATTGCGCCGGCTGAGCTCACTGAATTGCTAACGCGGTTGCAACAACTGCAAGGCAACATGACACCGGATGGTCGGCTGCTGGAGCACGCCGACGCGGTTGATGTGAAAGGCAGTCTGTCAGAACTGATTAGCGGCGAAGAAGGTGGGCAGGCGCGAGCACTCAACGGTGCCGATGATGACGTGATCAATCTGGTGTCGATGCTGTTTGAATTTATTCTCGGCGACACCGAATTAGCCGTGGAGATCAAGGCGCTGATTGGTCGCTTACAGATCCCGATGTTGAAAGTCGCGTTGCTCGATAAAAATTTATTTGGCGGTGAAGATCACTCTGCGCGGCAATTGGTCAATCGCCTTGCACAAGCCGGTGTTGGTTGGACACGAGAAACGGATGATGGCCTGTACGAGCGGATCGAGCAGGTCGTGCACAGCGTACTCAATGATTTTGTGGATGATCTCGATTTGTTTGATCATCTGCTGGCGGATTTCGATCAATTCGTAGAAGAACGCAGCAAGCGCATGAGCATGATTGAAGCGCGCTTGCGGGATCGCGAAGAAGGGCAGGCCAAGAATAATATTGCGCAGCGTGAAGTTCAGCAGTTGATCGCCACTCGCCTCGTTGGCCGCGCGTTGCCGCCGGAAGTGCTGACGTTGATACAAGAGGGCTGGCAACGGGTGCTTTACATGGCGGCTATTCGCGAAGGCACCGGTAGCGAAGTCTGGCAGCAACGCATGAAGGCGTTGGATGTGTTGGTTTGGTGTGCCCAGAAACACGAACAACCGGAAGCGAAAGCTAAACAGGAACAGTTGGCACCACGTTTGATCGGTAGTTTGCGTAAGGGATTTAGTGAGTCGGGCTTTGACGCGGCGCGCGCTGGAGAATTGTTGGCAGGCTTGCAATCGGTATTGACGAATCTGCTTGCAGGCAATACGGCGCGCACCGTGCAGGTAAAAGCAGAAGTAGCCGATACGCGGCAAGCGACGACGGTGAGTGAAGCGGTACAGGTATTGCGGCGTACGGAAACCGAAGTCGTGATTTCAGCGCCACCGCCGGAGCCTGAAGTGCTGACGGTGGACGCGCGCTGGCGAGACACGGCAGATAATTTAGCGCCGGGTGCTTGGGTGGAATTCATCGATCCGGATTTCAAAGTCCGAGCCAAGATCGCGGCGCGCATTCGTGCGCAAGACAAGTTTATTTTTGTCAACGGCCGCGGCGTGAAGATCGCCGAGAAAACCATCGACCAGTTGGCGGCGGACTTGGCATCAGGTGTGGCGCGGTTGGTCAGTGACGCCGCATTGTTTGATCGTGCACTGGAAAACATGATTACTCGGTTGAAAAGCGAACCGACTGCATGAAAGTCGTCAGCGGTTGGGTGAATACTGCCCGGCACGTGCCATCGCCCAATTTCAACGCGCGGCCCATCGCGGGCGACATTTCGCTGCTGGTCATTCATAACATCAGTTTGCCGCCCGATCGATTCGGTCGTTCGTGGATCGAGGATTTGTTTCTCAATCGGCTGAACCATGCGGCACATCCGTATTTCGAGACGTTGCGTGGATTGGAAGTTTCCGCACATTTTCTGTTGCGGCGCGATGGGCGATTGCTGCAGTTCGTGTCATTGAACGAGCGTGCGTGGCACGCCGGCCAGTCGCAGTTTGAGGGACGTACCAACTGCAATGATTTTTCGATTGGCATTGAGCTGGAGGGCAGCGACACGCGTCCGTTCACGCGCCGGCAATATCATCAGTTGGTGACGTTGACGTTGCTGTTGCAGCAGGCGTTTCCGCAACTGACGACCGAGCGCATCGTGGGGCACAGTGATATTGCGCCGGGGCGGAAAACGGACCCCGGCCCCTGTTTTGATTGGGTTGGTTATCGTGCAGCTGTGCGCCGGACGAGCTCTGCCGTGCGGTGGAATCGTCGACGCAAAAAAATCGGTTTGCCACGTTCTGGATTGCTACGATCCGGGCGACGACGGCAAGGAGTGCCGCACCGATGAAATTGCTGGCCTTGTTGATTCTGTTGCTGCTGCGTCGTATCGATTGGCGGCAGGATCCTGAGCGTTGGCGCGCGGTGCTGGAGCGCATTTTGCTGGCACCTTGGCCGCTGGCATCGTTATTGGCAGCAACGGCCAGTGGCCGTTTGTTGGTGTTGGTGCTGTTCTGGGCCGTGGTGGGTTTCGGTATTCGCTTTGGTGTCGGCGATTGGCTGTATTCGCTGCCACTGCTGTTGATGTATGTGGCATTGCTGTGGTCGTTGATTGGTCGCGCGCGGTTAGCGACCGATCTCGACGAATATCTTCGGTTATGGTTTTTGCACGATGCCGTGGCGCTGCGCCGTTTGGCGCAGACGCGTTTTCTGGTGGCGCTGCCGGATGATGCCGGCCCCGCAGCGTTGCATCGGGCGGTGCTGCAGGCTTTGTTTGTGCGTGCGTTTCGCGAATATTTCAGTTGGCTGATCGTGTTTGCGTTCACCGGATTGCCGGGGTTGCTGGCTTACGCCGTCATTGATGCTGCTTGCCGGGAATCCCGTCGCGATGTTTTGTTGCCGCAAATGGGCGTGGAAACCCGAGAGCGGGTGGATTGGCTGACAGTACGCTTGCTCGGCCTGACGCAATTACTCACCGGAAATTCTTCCCGTATTTGGCCCATTCTCGACAGCCGCTTGCTGGACGACGAAGACCCGTCGACGGAACTGGCGGCAGATTTGGGTCTGGCGGCTGCCGGTATTTCTCGGCAACCGACGGTAGAGCCGGATGCCGGGCTGGACATCACGGACGCGCGCGGATTGTTGCTGCGTTCGACGGTGGTCTGGATTTTGCTGATGGCTGTCTCGGTCATCATCGGATTTTGAGCGCGGCGCAGCATTCTGTTGCGAATCGTGACCAACTTTTCGAGTGAGCGGTTTGCTATAGTTCCGACCGCACGGTCACGGTGTCACAAGCACCTTCCCCGATTCGGCAACGCACTGTAAGGACGCCTCATCATGGCAGACGGTACGCGCAACCCCGACGATATCGATCCGCAGGAAACACGCGAGTGGATCGACGCTTTTGCTTCCGCCCTCCGGCAGGAGGGGCCTGAGCGGGCCCGCTTCCTGCTCGATCGCATCAGTGAATTTGGCCGCCGCAAAGGTGTGCGACTCGCCAATCTCAATACGCCCTACACCAATACCATTCCGGTTCGTGACGAGCCGTCTTATCCGGGCGATAACTTCGTCGAGCGACGCTTGCGGGCGGTGATTCGCTGGAATGCGATGGCGATGGTGCAACGCGCCAACAAAAGTGAAGATGATTTGGGCGGACACATTGCGACGTTCGCCTCGGCCGCGACGCTCTATGACGTCGGCTTCAATCATTTTTTCCGCGCGCCCAGCGAAAATTTTGGCGGCGATCTTATTTATTACCAAGGGCATTCGGCCCCGGGTATTTATGCGCGGGCTTATCTGGAAGGTCGTTTCAGTGAAACGGATCTCGATAATTTCCGCCGTGAAGTCGATGGCGGAGGCTTGTCGAGTTATCCGCACCCTTGGTTGATGCCAGATTTCTGGCAGTTCCCGACGGTGTCCATGGGCTTGGCGTCGATGCAGTCGATTTACCAAGCGCATTTCATGAAGTACTTGATCAATCGCGGAATGATTCCCGATGAAGACCGCAAAGTGTGGTGCTTCCTCGGCGACGGTGAAATGGATGAGCCGGAATCGACCGGTGCTATCGCACTCGCAGGCCGCGAGAAACTCGACAACCTGATCTTTGTGGTGAACTGCAACTTGCAGCGCCTCGATGGCCCGGTGCGCGGCAACGGCAAAATCATCCAAGAATTGGAAGGCATTTTCCGCGGTGCGGGCTGGAATGTGATCAAGGTGGTGTGGGGCCGGCTCTGGGATCCGTTGCTGGCACGCGATGATCACGGTTTTTTGCAGAAGCGCATGGATGAGTGCGTGGATGGCGAATACCAAGCTTTCAAAATGCACGGCGGCAGTTATACCCGCGAACATTTCTTTGCCAAGTATCCAGAAACGGCGGCAATGGCTGCTGATATGAGCGATGAGCAGATTTATGAGCTCAATCGCGGCGGCCACGATCCATTCAAGGTTTACGCGGCGTATCACCAAGCGATGAATCACAAAGGGCAGCCGACCGTGATTCTCGCCAAAACGATCAAGGGCTACGGGACGGGTGCCGGTGAGGCGGTGAATAAAGCTCACCAGATCAAGAAGCTGGATATCGACAGTCTGCGTGAGTTCCGTGATCGCTTCGATATTCCCATCAGCGATGCTGATTTGGAAAAAGTGCCGTACTACAAGCCGGCAGATGACAGCGCGGAGATGAAATATCTGCGTGCACGTCGAGAAGCTCTCCATGGTGCGCTGCCCCAGCGCCGTAAAGCATCAAGCGAAAACATCACGGTGCCACCGCTGTCGACGTTCTCCAACCTTCTCGAAGGATCTGAGCGGCCGATATCGACCACCATGGCCTTCGTGCGGATGCTCACTGCGCTCATGAAATTGCCAGATATTGGCGAGCGTTGCGTGCCGATCGTGCCCGATGAAGCGCGTACGTTCGGCATGGAGGCGATGTTCCGCCAATACGGCATTTATTCTTCTATCGGTCAGTTGTACAAGCCGGAAGATGCCGCGCAGGTGATGTATTACCGCGAAGACAAGCAAGGCCGCATGCTGGAAGAAGGCATCAACGAAGCTGGCGCATTTTCGGCGTGGATGGCGGCAGGTACCTCGTATTCGGTGAATAACAAACCGATGCTGCCGTTTTACATCTATTACTCGATGTTTGGCTTCCAGCGCATCGGTGACTTTGCGTGGGCGGCGGGTGATTCTCAGGTACGTGGATTCTTGATTGGTGCCACCGCAGGCCGCACGACGCTTAACGGCGAAGGTTTGCAGCATCAGGATGGCCATAGTCATCTGTTGGCTTCGACGGTGCCCAACTGCATTGCCTACGACCCTGCCTATGCATACGAAGTCGCTGTGATCGTGCAAGACGGCCTGCGTCGCATGTATCAAGAGCAGGAAAACGTTTTCTATTACCTCACCACGATGAATGAGAACTACCCACACCCGCCGATGCCGGCAGGTGCTGAGGAAGGGATCCTTCGTGGCATGTACAAGCTGAAAGCAGCGGCAAAACTGCCAGCAAAAGCCAGCGAGAAAGCGCGTGGGCAGATCGTGCAGTTGCTCGGCAGCGGCACGATCTTGCGTGAAGTCGAGGCGGCGGCGGAGATGTTGCTGGCGGATTTCGACGTGCGCGCAGATGTCTGGAGCGTGACCAGTTTCAATGAGTTGCGTCGCGATGGTTTGGATGCGCAACGTTGGAATTTCTTGCACCCCTTGGAAAAACCGCGCAGTTGCTGGGTGGAGCAATCGCTCGCGGACGCTAAAGGTCCCGTGATTGCAGCAACCGATTACATGAAAGTCTGCGCTGATCAGATCCGGCCTTTTGTGCGCGGTACATACCGCGTGTTGGGTACCGATGGTTTTGGTCGTAGTGATTCGCGACAGAAATTGCGTGAGTTCTTCGAGGTCGATCGCCGCTTCATCGTCATTGCTGCGCTATCGGCACTAGCGGATGAAGGGAAGGTCGAGCGTAAGGTGATTGCAGAAGCGATCAAGCGCTACGGTATCGACGCCGACAAGCGCAACCCGGCGAGGAGCTGATCATGGCCACGAGCGATGTAAAGGTGCCCGACGTTGGCACTGACAAGCCGGTGGACGTGATCGAAATCAGCGTCAAAGTCGGCGATACGATCACCAAAGAGCAGACGATCATTGTGCTGGAGTCCGACAAAGCGACGGTGGAAGTACCGTCGCCGGAGGCCGGCGTTGTGCAATCCATCGCGGTGAAGATCGGTGACAAGCTCACGCAAGGCGCATTGATTTTAGTGCTGAGTCATGAGGCGTCTGCGGCAGCGACGCCCGTCGCCATCGCGGACGCCGCCAATGCCAAAAGCAAAGGCTCAGCGAGCAAGGTGCCGGCCGACGCGTTGGCGCGCGGGGAACATGCGGCGATTAACGTGTCGGCGGGCGCGGCATCGGCGCAACCGTTGGCCTCGCAACAAGCAGCACGGCAGGCTGTGCAGCAGACGGTATTTGTCGTGCCCGATATTGGCACCGATAAAGCGGTGGATGTCATCGAAGTCAGCGTCAAAGCCGGTGACACGGTGACGAAAGAACAGACGCTCATCGTGCTGGAATCTGACAAAGCCACGATGGAAGTGCCGGCTGAGGCGGCCGGGAAAATTCTCGAATTGCTGGTGAAAAAAGGCGACAAGGTTCAGCAAGGCACGCCCATGGTGCGCGTTGAAGTGCATGGGAGTTCGGCGGTTGCTGCGGCGCCAGCCGCTGCACCTGCTGCAACGCATGCAGCTTTGTCATCTACATCTACATCTACATCTACATCTACATCTACATCTACATCTACATCTGCATCTGCATCTGCATCTGCATCAATGGCGCCATCTGCGGCATCAAGCGCGGCGCCCACTTCTGCGTTTGCGGCTACGACCTCGGCGACGCCGGTCGTGGCAACCGCTGCGAACGTGCACGCCGGTCCGGCGGTGCGCAAGTTGGCGCGAGAACTGGGCGTGAATCTGGGTGAAGTCGCGGGTACCGGTCCAAAAGGCCGTATCGTCAAAGATGACGTGCACGCGCACGTGAAAAAATTGCTGACTTCGCCGGCACGCATGGCGGCTGCCGCGGCGGGATCTGCGTTACCCGAGCTGCCGAAAATCGATTTTTCGAAGTGGGGTGCCGTAGAAGACATGCCGCTGTCGAAATTGCGGCGTGTGGCGGCACAAAATCTGCACCGAGCCTGGCTGCATATCCCGCATGTGACTCATCATGAAGAAGCCGATATCAGCGAGCTGGAAGCGTTTCGCGTCAGCGAGAACGAGCGCCTGAAAGCCGAAGGCGTCAAGCTCACGATGTTGGCGTTTCTGGTGAAAGCCTGCGTGGCGGCACTCAAGCAATATCCGAAATTCAACAGTTCGTTGGCGCTGGACGGCGAGAAAATTATCGTCAAGCACTACTGGCATATCGGTATTGCGGTCGATACGCCGGACGGTCTCGTGGTGCCCGTCATTCGTGATGCGGATCGCAAAGGCGTGGTGGAAATCGCGCGTGAGATGGGCGAGTTGTCGAAGCGCGCACGCGACAAAAAACTGTCGCCGGCAGACATGCAAGGCGCGACGTTCTCGATTTCTTCACTGGGCGGCATCGGTGGCACTGGCTTTACGCCGATTGTGAACTGGCCGGAAGTCGCGATCTTGGGGGTGTCGAAATCGCAGCAGAAGCCGGTGTGGAACGGCAAGAAATTCGAGCCGAAACTGCACCTGCCGTTGTCGCTCTCCTATGACCATCGTGTGATTGATGGTGCCGATGCGGCGCGTTTCTGTGTGGCTTTGGCAGCAGGTCTGTCAGACTCACGACGATTGATTCTCTAACGTATTGCGAGGCGATAAAAAAAGGCGTGTCGGTTATCCGGCACGCCTTTTTTGTCTTCAGGTTATGTTTAGCGCGGCTGCCATTCCAGGCCGACGAAGAACGAGCGGGTCGGCATGTGGTAGTCAGCCAGTGTTGGCCACGGGGCATAGTCGCTGGCGAATGCGTAGTCGATATCGCCCACGTTTTCTACGCGTGCGCGTAGCAGAACGGTTTTTGTCGCCTGCCATTCCAACGATAGATCCAGCGTGGCAAATCCAGGTAATTGCTTGGCGAAATCGTCACGCTCGTTCATGGCTTGCACGTCGACACCCAGCCACCAGTGATCGATCAATTGCTGACGCGCGCCCAGCGAAAACTGTTGCGTAGGCCGCAATAGCAATTGCTTATGTGTGCTTAGGTCGACCGGATCTTGCAGGGTCGCTTGTGCGTTTAGCCGCGTGTGCGGGCCGGTCATGGACCACGCCAGATCAGCGCCGGTAATGCGCGCTTTTTTAATGTTGGCGTTAAGGAAAGTTGGCGGGCCGGCACTGGCAATCAAATCGTCGATGTTCTGCTGAAAGCCGGTGAGCGTGATCGTGTGGATGTGGTGATTGAAACGCAAGCCGATTTCGCTGGCATCGGTTTGTTCCGGCTGAAGGTTGGGGTTGCCACCGAAACCAAAACGTTCACTCGCATCTGGTGCACGGAAACCACTGCTCCAGCCCAGCCAGCCGAATAGATGGCTGCCCATTTCACGGCCAACACTGGCTTCGCCCGTTTGGTGTTCACCGAAACTGTCGTAATCCGCCCAGCGGCCGCCGAGCGCGAGATGCCAAGCGTCGGCTTCAAAACTGTCGTGCAAATAAACGCTGTGGTTGTCATTAACTTCATGAATGTTGTAACCAAAACTGAGCGAATCGACATCTTCGCGTTCCAGTGCGGTGCCGAGCACGATGTCGTGGCTATTCCATGCCGTGTGATGTAACTCCAGTGTGGCGCTGTTGCGTTCGGTTTCAGTGAAATCGTTGCTAGGCGCGCGCTGTGCGATCCAGTCGCGGGCATGACCCAACTGCAACGAGCCTGTTGTCCTCGATGCGAGGTCGAGATCGGCTCTGGCCGATAACACGCTGTTGGTGAAATCCTGTTTGCCGGCAGCCATCAGGAAGGTGTCGAGATATTGCGTAGAGCCTTCGTCGAACAAGGCGTTGGCGCTGAGCGCCAGTGCGCCTTTCCGCGTGGCCGTGTGCAGTGAGCCGCCGGTATTTCGGTGTTCGCCTCTGACCGGCGAAACCTCCAGCATGGGATAGCCGTCGGTTTCGAAATGGTTGGCACCGATGGCGATGCGATCATCGCCTTGCGCGTAACCGTAGTGCGCGTAACCGTTGATCGTATGATCGCTGCCGCCTTCGATACCGACGCGGGTGCCGCTCTGGCGCGTGGTGATGTTGATGACGCCGCCGA
The DNA here is from genome assembly GCA_964574995.1 of uncultured Pseudomonadales bacterium. Lineage (GTDB taxonomy): Bacteria > Pseudomonadota > Gammaproteobacteria > Pseudomonadales > JADFDG01 > JADFDG01. The sequence continues at coordinate 75,558 of CAZNPF010000003.1, forward strand.
TGGCTTCTGAACCGTACAGCGTTGAACGTGGGCCACGTATGACTTCGATACGTTCGATGTTGGCGCCGCGCAAATTTTGAATGGGCGCGAGGCCCAGTGTGCCGGCATTGAATTTCACGCCATCGACGAGCACCAGCGTGCTGTCGCTGTCTGTGCCGCGCAAGAAAATGCTGGTTTGTTGCCCGGGGCCGCCTGCACGTTTGATGGTGACGCCAGCATGGGTGGCCAGAATGTCTTCCAGTGATTGACTGGCGAGTGGTGCGAGATCTTCTGCTTCCAGCACGGTGACCGCTGCGGGTGTGGTGGCTAGCGGTCGTGCGTAGCGGGTGGTGCTGATGACCAGCGTGTCGAGTTGAACTGCGGGTGTATCGGCTGCAGATTCCGCGCCGGAACGGGCCGCGCGGCTATCACGAGCAATCGTGTCACTCGACGTAGCGTCACTGGAAATGGCGTCACTAGAAACGGCATCGCCAGAAGCGGCATTGCTAGGCGCGTCAATGACTGACGCATCTGTTGTCATCGCATCGTCCGACCATGCGATCGCTGGCCAGATGAGCGCGCTGGCCAGCAGCAACAGAGAACGAACGAAGCGCGTGAAGATAGCGCGTGTGAAAATTTCGCGTGAAAAGATAGAAGTGTGCACGATGCGTTTTCCCGTCCGCGCCCTCCGCGTGGACCTCACAGGTTGGCGCGCGCGCCCATGCAGTCGATGACTGTGGCGTGCGTGCACCCAGGGCCGGTATCCGGGCTGAAGACGTCCTGCTGCTTATGCAGGCGGATGACGGCATCGTCTTCCCAGTGGCGATTCGCATTCGACGGGCGTCGCACGAATCGTTCACCAGTGACGGGCAGCGTGCTGCCAGCCTTCATCTTGCGTCTATCACCGTTGCGGGGGCAGCGCAGGAGTGACTTCGCGTGCCGG
>CAZNPF010000003.1:76489-187582 GCA_964574995.1 uncultured Pseudomonadales bacterium
GATTCTGGATGAAACCGTATGGGCGAGGCGTACCTGCTTCCCGTTAAACCCGTGCGAAGGCACGGGCACCCGAGGCGGGGCGGATTTTGTTGGCAGACGCGTGAAGGGTCAAGGCTTCGTCAAGATTTCCTACGCGTTTGAATGGCGGCCAATAATCGGGCATGCGCGGGTGCAGGAATGCCGTGCCGCTGCGCTCGTGCTATCAAAAAGCCGGTAATGGCATCGATTTCCGTGGGGCGCCCAGCCGCGAAATCGCGATTCATCGAAGAGAAATTGCTAGCCGTTTTTTGCATGACCTCGGTGGCCAGCGTCAGAGAATCCAGCGTTTGTCCTTCAGCGTGAGCAATGGCATCAAATTCACGCGCGAGCTCGCGTAACGATTCCGCGGCGAGAGCAGCCAGTTCGCCGTTGCGGCAATTCAGCAACGCGGATAACGGATTGATCAGGGCATTGACCGCCAATTTTTGCCATTGCGCGGCGCGGACATCGGCGCTGATGCGCAGAATGCCGACGCTGGCGAGACGATGGATGTGTTGATCCAGTGTGTCATCGCCGGCGTCATCGTGCAGGCCGGCTTGCGTATCGCCTTCGGTGACGACGTGCAGTGCACCGGTATCGTCACGCCATGCCGCGGCGGTGGTGACGGCAGACCATATTCGCAGCGCAGGCCAGTGCGCACGCACGGTGTCGGCCGTGCCCATGCCATTTTGCAACAGCAGAGCCAGTTGACCGTGTCCCGCGCCATGCACATACCGCGACAGCGCCGTGAGTACGTCGGGCGTTTTGGTGGCCACGAGCAACAGGATGGGTGCAGTGTGTATCGGTGGTGAAAGACGGTGGAGTAACGGCGCGTCATAGCCCGCGCGCCGCAGACGTGCGGCAAACAACTGACCCATGCTGCCGACACCGAGGATGTGCCAAGAACGTGTATTCACGGTGCAATCAGCACATCAAAGAAGTACAAGCACATACGCGATGCAGCGTCATATCACTTAGCGCGCAGTGATGACGGGCGCCGACCAATGTTCGGCGATGATGCCACGATGTTCCTGTGCGCGTGGCAGCAGCGATTCTGCGCGGTTCATCAGGGCTTCGGGTTCCGGCAGGCCGGTGCCGACATCCGCCGCAACCAGCGCCATGGCGCAGGTCACGGTGGCGTAACCGGCGCTGGTACGAAACTCTTTTTGATTCAGACCATCCAGCAAACGACGGAAACTGGCACTGGTGCAGTGCCGAATATCGGGCTGATGAGTGATCAGTGCAAATTGTTGTGGATGGACGCGCGTGAGCATGTCCAGTGGACGCACGAGTTGCCGCAGCCGTCGTGCAATGCCAGTGATCAGCTGCGGGAATACCGGCTTGGGCAATTGATGTTCTAGTTCTGCGTAGTTGGCGACTTGAATCAACAGATAGCAAGCCGCGCCGCCGCGCGCATGGGCCTGACGCAACGCATCGGCGACACGTTGCTGTGCGTAGCCACGGTTGCCCAAACCGGTCAGTGGGTCGAGCGTCGACAGCGTGCGCAGTTTGCGATTTTGTTCGAGCAGTAATTGATTGTCGGCCAGCAGTCGATTACTCATCGCCACGATGCGCTCGGCGGCGAGTACGCGCGGCAGCAATTGTTGTTGCAACGTGGCTTTGTTGACGAAATCGTCGACGCCTTCGTCGAAGGCGGTGACCAGCGCAGCGTCACCTTCTTTGGCGGTGATCAAAATAACGTAGGTGTAACGATTGCTAGCTTCGTCCAGTTGACGAATGCGGCGTGTGAGTTCGAGGCCATCAATTTCCGGCATCAACCAGTCGGCAACGACGATGCCCGCGGGACGTTCATCCAATGTGCGCAGCGCGTCGGTGGCGCTGGCGGCGGTGCGGATATCGTCAAAGCCGGCCGCTTTTAAGGTGCGACTGATGATGGTGCTGGAAAATCGAGCGTCATCAACAACGAGGATGGACGTACCGGCATGGGCCATGGGTGGCTACCTGCTGTTGCGTGATTAAGGATGACGCGTCGTGAGTCGATTATGGCCCGGCTTTTGTCTGTGCGTCGTGATCCAGTTCCACGCGTGGCCGCAACCAGAACCAGAGCGCCAGCGCCGGCAGAATGGCCAGCGTGGTGAAGATGAAGAAGCCGGTGTAACCCAACCCTGGGAATGCTAACGCCGGCATTCCGGCCACGAGGAAACCGGAAAAGCCGCCGATGAGTTTTCCCGGCAGTGTCACCAGTGAACTAAAGAGGGCGTATTGCGTGGCGGTGTAGCGACGGCTGACCAACGCCGATAGCCAGGCAACGGCGGCGGTGCCAAGAAAACCACCGGACAGGTTTTCACCCGCGATCACCAATGTGAACACGGTGATGTTGCCCGGATACATCGCCAGCAGCACGTACAGCAGATTGCTGGCCGCCCCCAGAATGATGGCCAGCAGCAAGGTGCGCTCCAGCCCTAAACGAACGACAGCGGCGCCGCCGAGAAAAGCACCGGCAATGCCGATCCAGACACCAAAGATTTTCGAGATCGCTGCGACTTCTGTTTTGCTGAAACCGCTGTCGAGGTAGAAAGGCAAGGCCATCACGCCCAGCATTTGATCGGGAATTTTCAGCAGGCCGATGAACAACAACAGCGCGATACCCAGCCGGCCTGCGTAGCGCTGAAAGAAATCACGAAATGGCCCGATGACGCCGTCGACCAGCGTTTCACGCAGTGACAGTTGGCGTGGTGTTTCGTGCTGCGGTTCGCGCGCCAGCAACGTGGCGATCATCACGCCCAGCAACAGCAAAGCCATCAGCGGATATACCACCTGCCAGCCTTGCGCATCCGCAAGAAATAACGCCAACGCGCCGGACGCCAGCAGTGCGAGCCGATAACCGAGTGTGTAAGTGGCCGCGAGTGCGCCTTGCGTTTCCGGCGGTGCGATTTCGATGCGATACGCATCGACGACGACATCCTGGGTTGCGCCGGCAAAAGCAGCGACGATGGTGGCGATCACAAAGAAAGTGAGATGGGTGGGCGTCAGCAAGGCCATCGCGAGCAATGACAACAGCAATAGGGATTGCGCCGCGAGCAACCAACTACGGCGTTGGCCAAGCCGCCCAAACAAAGGCAACCGCACAGTGTCCACGGCGGGTGCCCACAAAAATTTCAGCGAATAGGACAAACCGGCCAGACTCAACAAGCCGATGTCTTGCAAAGAAATACCGTTGTCGCGCAACCAAGCCGAGAGCGTACCGCCCACCAGCAGGAACGGTAGGCCGGAGGTAAACCCGAAAAAAAACATCGTGAGTGCGGCGGGTTGTCCAAAAGCCGCGCGCAGCGATAGGCGAGGCGGAGTGCCAGATGTGGTGTCAGTCATGTGCTTACTCGTTGCATGCGCCGATTCCTTTGCCACCTGTTACCACCAAGGCCCACGAACACGGTCGTTGTCGATCGTCAAACCTTCGGCGCGCAGCCGTTTGCGTTGTTCGCGTCCACTGGACGAATCCGGTGTCATGGCAAAACGACCATCGGCGCGGATCACGCGCCACCACGGGGTACGGCCGCGATCCGGCAATTCACGCAATACCCGGCAAACAAAACGCTGATAGCCCGGCAGACCAGCGCGGCGCGCGACTTCGCCGTAACTGGTGACGTGGCCAGCAGGAATGGCTTGCAGGGTGGCGAGTATGGCGTCGCGTTTTTCATCCATGGTGTATCAATCGTGCATTCAGTGATGGTGATGGACGTAGGTGAACTCGGCGCAGGCAATCAGATCACAGGTTGACGCGGTGATGCTGCCGGATCAGAAAGATGCGTGCGACAACAAAGGCTAGACTCTACCGTCCACGCGAACTCCGGTGAATGCCATGAGCGATGCTCCGTCAAATACCAACGAAAACTCGGTCAGTCGCAGCCCGGATCAACTGGCTGCCATGCAGGCTGAATTGGCGGCGAGTCTGGCACCTGCCGCCGCCCGGTTGCTGCGCCGACAGTGGCAGGGGGCGATGGCGACAAACTCCGTCATGCAGCCGGGTTTTCCCTCGTTGTCAGCCGTGCCTTTCGCGTTGGCACCGGAGGGCTGGCTCATTGGATTGTTCTCACCGTTGGCACCCCATCACCCCAACTTGCTGGCGGATGGTCGCTGCGCGCTGCAGTTGTCGCTCGATGAGGGCGATGTGCTTACGGGTGAACGCTTGGAATTGCAGTGCATCGCGCAGCGCGTCATGGCAGCCGATGCCGCGCCACTGCGTGACAGTTATGTGCGCTGTTATCCGCGTGCCGCTGCGTGGCATGAGCAATTGCATTTCGATTTCTTTCGGCTGGATGTCGTGGCGGCCCGTTACAACGGGGGCTTCGGCAAAGCCGCTCCGCTGATGCCCGCGATGCTGCAATTGGTGTCGCCGCTAGATCGTGCCGCGACCGTGCGAGTGCTTGATCACATGAACGATGATCACGCCGATGCCTGCGCACATTACTGGCAGCAGGCGTTCGCAGAAGCGCCAGAAGGTAAGGTGGAGATGGCGGCCGTCGATCAACTCGGCATGCAACTGCGTTGCGGCAAGCGGCTGCGCTGGGTGGCGTTTCCAGAACCGCTGCAAAACGCCGCCGATGCGCGCCGCGTATTGGTCGCGATGGCGCAGGGGTGACGCCTGCGCGGTGAGAATTATCGCTAACGCGTGGTGTGGATTCGGTTGTGCAACCGAGTCTGTGCAGACTCAGTACAGATACACCACACCGCTGTCGGTGGCGGAGTTGTCGGAGCGTACCGTGCCATTGGATAGCGTGAGACCACGTCCGGCGCTGTCTTCGCCATCGGCGCCCACGGCCATGAGATCGCCATCGGCAGAGAGCGCGATGGATGCGCTGAAATAATCATCGGCTGCGGTGTTGGATGCCTTCACGTATTTATTGAAGCTCCAGTCGCTACCATCAAAACCGTACACGTACACCGCTCCCGCATTGATAGCACCTTCCGTGGTGTCGGGTGCCGTCAGACCGGTGCCGCTGCCGGATTCGCCGTGCGCACCGACTGCCAGCGTGTTGCCATCGGCACTGAATGCCAACGTACTGCCGAATAAATCGTTGTAGCCGCTGTTGCTGGCTTTGACGTAGGCCAGTTGGCTCCAGTTGCTGCCATCCCAACTCAAGAGATACACCGCGCCGGCGTTGAATGCGTCGCCACTGGATGTGCTGTTGCCTTGATCCGGATCGTTGACGCCCGTGGCTTCACTGTCTTCGCCCGGCGCACCAATGGCTAACTGGGCACCGCTGGCACTGAATGCTACAGCGCTGCCGAATTTGTCATTTTTTCCTGTGTTGGATGCTTTCACGTACGCCTGTTGACTCCAGACGTTGCCGCTGCGGGCGTACAGATAGACGGCACCGGAACCGGCAGTGGCTGCATCGTCGCCTTGGTTGAGCGGGTTGATGCCGGTGCCAGGGCTGTCTTCACCGGGCGCACCAGCGGCGAGAGAATCGCCGCTGGAAGACAGTGCGATGGACGTGCCAAAACTGTCGCGAAGAAATGTATTGGATGCTTTCACGTAAGCCTGCTGGCTCCAGGTATTTCCGCTGCGTGCGAATACATAAACCGCACCGGAACTTTCGGCGGTGGCGATGTCATTGCCTTCACTGCCATTGATGCCGATCGCATTGCTGTCTTCGCCGGTAGCACCGACGGCTAACGTGTTGCCATCCGCAGACAATGCCACGCTGGCACCGAACTGATCGCCGCCGTCGGTATTGGACGCTTTGACGTAGGCTTGTTGGCTCCACGTATTCCCGCTACGCGCAAATACATACACCGCCCCGGCTCTGACGAGGCTGTTGTCGCTGCTGTCGCCATTGATTCCGGTTGCGTTGCTGCTTTCGCCGGTAGCGCCTACGGCCAGCGTGTTGCCATCGGCGGACAGTGCCAGTGCGTTACCAAAAAAATCATCTTTATCGGGTGCGCTGGATTTCAAATACGCCGATTGCGTCCAATCACCGTTGCCATCGCGGAGAAACACATAGACCGCACCCGCACAGGATGCGGAATTGTTGCTCGGTGTACTGCTGTTGTTGCTGGCTTCGCAGGGTGCGCCGATGACTAATGTGTTGCCATCGTTCGAGAGCGCGACGCTACTGCCGAGGTGATCGCCGGCATCCGCATTGGCGGATTTGAAATAACCAATGAGATCGGGAACACGCGCGGTCGCCGTGACCGACAGCGCCGTTTGCATCGTGCAACCGTAGATGTTGCACGCTTCGAGTCGGTAACGCAGGTTGAGCCAGTCTTGACGATGCAGCGGTAGCATTTCGGTGACGGAATTGCCGTCTTGATCGTCAGCAATGTCACCGCCGAGTTGTGCCCACGTGTTGCCGTTGTCGAGCGATTGGAAGAGGTGATACCACTGCGCGCCTGCTGAACTGAGCCACGAGAGATTCAGCTCGCGTGGACGTTCAATCAGGCCGAGACCAACGGCCGGCGGTTGCGGGACGGTATCGAGGCAGACGACATACACGGTGACGGCGCTGGCACCGATGGTGCCCGAACCGCCGTACAGCGTGCAGACACGATCGGACGGTGGTGTGAGAACGACGTTCCACGCATCACCGTGTGCAATGGGCGTGGCGAATGTGTCCGTGTCGTCGTCCGTGAAAACCAGCGTGTCGCCACCATTGTTCTGTACGGTGAGTGGATCCACGGAGCCAGACAAGCCGGCGACTTCGACATGCACGTTGTACACATGGTCGACGCAATTCACTTGTACGTTGCTGATGTTGGCGATGGCGGTTCCGGTTTCATTGGTGAGCGTGCAGGTCTGACCTGCCGGCTGTGTGGTGATCGCGACGGTGTACGTATTGGCGTAGGGCACTTTGCCGCTGAAACTGAACGCGCCGTTGACATTGCGTGTCAGCGAGTTGCTGATGTTGTTGCTCAGCACGAGTGTGCCGTCGAGGCCGGTGATGGTGCCGCCCACGGTGAACGTGCTGGTGGCGCAAAGTACATAGACGTTGGTGATATGTGCGGTGATGGTTCCGCTGCCGTTGATGACGGTGCAGGTTTGCGGCGTCGGTTTGCCGGTCACGGTGACGCTGTAGCTGCTGCCGTGCGACAGCGGTGCGCTGGTGAATTCAAATGTGCCGTCGCCGGTGCGTGAAAGATCGTTGCCACCGTTCAACTGAAGTCCCAAGGGTTCAGCCACGCCGCCGACGAGTCCGCTGATCCGCCCGCTCACGGTGTACATATTGCTGGCACACGTGATGCTGACGTTGGTGATGTCACTGCCGCCGATGCTGCCGCTGCCGCTGTTGACGGTGCAGGTTTGCCCAGTAGGTTGGGTGGCGACGCTGACGTTGTAGTTGCCGCCGACGTTGACGGCGGAAGCAAACGTGAAACTGCCGTCGGCATTTATGTTCAGCGCATCGGCCAGATTATTTTTCAGTACCACGGAACCGACGAGCCCGCTGATGTTGCCGCTGATGGTGTGCGTGGTGGCACCGCCGTTGACGGTGCACTGCACTTGCACGGCGAGCACGTTGGCCGCGCCCATGCTGCCGCTGCCGTTGGTGACGACGCATGTCTGATCTGCAGGCTGGGTGCCAATCGTGACGTTGTAGTTGCGGCCTTGCGCGACGGTCGCACTGAAAACAAAGCCGCCGTTGGCGGTGAGCGAGAGATCGTTCCCCCCGTTGTTCTTGAGCACCAGGGTGCCGGTGAGGCCGGTCAGCGTGCCGCCGACGGTCCATTGCGGGCCGGATGACGAGTTGCCGTCACCGCCGCAGGCGGCCAGAAGCAAAGAAGCGGCCGCAGCGGCCAGGCAGAGGCGAAAAGCGCGGAAGGAGGCGGAGAGGGACAGCAAGCAGGATTCCCCGGAAGCAGGTCAGAAGGTTAGAAAAGCGGGCATTGAAGCAGGGTAAAGGCTGGCCCGCCGGGTTCAACACGCGGCGTGTAGCGCGAATGTAGTGCTGTGTAAGGCGCTAGGCCTTGAAACCCGGTTCGCGATCCCTATGATTGGCACTCCCGAGGGGGGAGTGCTAATCACTCGCTCCGCGTGAGTGACAAGTGATTGATTTTATTAATCGAATCTGACTGGGAGACAAGACAGATGAAGATCCGTCCCCTGCACGACCGCGTGGTCGTCAAGCGCGTGGAAGAAGAAACCAAAACGGCTGGCGGCATCCTGCTGCCGGGCAAAGCCGCCGAGAAACCGAGCATCGGTGAAGTCGTCGCGGTGGGTCCGGGCAAGGCCTTGGACAACGGCACGGTTCGCGCCATGGGCGTGAAAGCGGGCGACAAAGTGCTGTTCGGCCAGTACGCCGGCGCCACGGTGAAGGTCGATGGTGACGAGTTACTCGTGCTGACCGAAACCGAAATTTTCGGCGTCATCGAGAAGTGATCCGCGCTTGCGCGTCGATCCTTTCCTGAATCACTGAATCCGTAACGAGGTAATGCAACATGGCAGCTAAAGACGTGAAGTTCGGCGATGCCGCCCGCAATAAAATGCTCAAGGGCGTGAACATTCTGGCCGATGCCGTAAAAGTGACGCTGGGCCCGAAAGGCCGCAACGTCGTACTCGACAAATCCTTCGGCGCACCGACCATCACCAAAGATGGCGTATCGGTCGCCAAAGAAATCGAACTGAAAGACAAGTTCGAAAACATGGGCGCGCAACTGGTTAAAGAAGTTGCGTCGAAAGCCAACGACGAAGCCGGCGACGGCACCACCACCGCCACTGTGCTGGCGCAAGCCATCGTCAACGAAGGCCTGAAGGCCGTCGCGGCTGGCATGAATCCGATGGATCTGAAGCGCGGCATCGACAAAGCCACCGCGGCCGTCGTGGAAGAAGTCAAAAAATTGTCCAAGCCCTGCGCTGACAACAAAGCCATCGCGCAGGTCGGTACGATTTCTGCTAACGCCGATACATCCATCGGTGAAAAAATTGCAGAAGCCATGGCAAAAGTCGGCAAGGAAGGCGTAATCACGGTTGAAGAAGGCACCAGCCTCGAGATGGAACTCGACGTCGTCGAAGGTATGCAGTTCGACCGTGGCTACCTCTCGCCGTATTTCATCAACAACGCCGAAGCGATGGCGGCTGAACTCGACAGCCCGTTCATCCTGTTGGTCGACAAGAAAATCTCCAACATCCGCGAAATGCTGCCGGTGCTGGAAGCCGTTGCTAAATCCGGCAAGCCGCTGTTGATCGTGGCGGAAGACGTAGAAGGCGAAGCGCTCGCTACGCTCGTCGTCAACACCATGCGCGGTATCGTGAAAGTCGTGGCCGTGAAAGCGCCGGGCTTCGGCGACCGTCGCAAAGCCATGCTGCAAGACATTGCGATTCTCACGGGTGCAACCGTTATCTCCGAAGAGATTGGTCTGCAATTGGAAGGCGCAACGCTGAACGACTTGGGCACCGCCAAAAAAGTGCGCGTGACCAAAGAGAACAGCACCATCGTCGATGGCGCCGGCAAGCAGGATGACATCAAGGCCCGCATCGACCAGATCCGCGCCGAGATCGAGCAATCCACCAGCGATTACGACAAAGAAAAACTGCAAGAGCGTCTGGCCAAACTGGCTGGCGGTGTTGCAGTGATCAAAGTCGGTGCTGGCACCGAAGTCGAAATGAAAGAGAAGAAAGCTCGTGTCGAAGACGCGCTGCACGCCACGCGCGCGGCTGTGGAAGAAGGCGTGGTGGCTGGTGGTGGTGTGGCGCTGGTGCGCGCGCTGTCGACGGTTGCCGGCAAGTTGAAAGGCGACAACGAAGAGCAGAACGCCGGTATCGCACTGGCGCTGCGTGCGATGGAAGCTCCGTTGCGTCAGATCGTAGCCAACGCCGGTGACGAGCCGAGCGTCGTGTTGAACAAAGTCAAAGAAGGCAAAGGCAACTTTGGCTACAACGCGGCCACGGGTCAGTACGGCGACATGATCGAGATGGGTATTCTCGATCCGGCCAAAGTCACTCGCAGTGCGCTGCAAGCGGCGGCGTCCATCGCCGGCCTGATGATCACCACTGAGGCGATGATTGCCGACATGCCGGAAGACAAACCGGCCGGCGGTGCCCCGGACATGGGTGGCATGGGCGGTATGGGTGGCATGGGCGGCATGATGTAAGCCGCTAGGCTGTGGCTTGTTGCCTTGTGTGACGAACTTCAGCCGTTGGGTTGTTCAGAAAAAGCCCCGCCGGAAACGGCGGGGCTTTTTGTTTCCCAAGCGCACTCGTGTCGGGGCGTGATCGTATGCAATGCTGTTGTTGTGCACTTCCGTCACTCGTGTCGCTCGCTTAGTCTCTGAAGACTTCCCGGAGAGGCAGGAGTTTGCCACCGGAGCAAGCCTCTGGAATCCGCGCAGAAAAACAACATGAAGCCGGTCGTCATCGTATATCGGAGGGCGTTGCTGCCTTGGTCCGAGACTTTTGTCCGGGACCAAGTGCGGGCACTCCGCCATTGGCGTCCTGTGTTGACGGGCGAGGAGCGAGTTCCTAACGGCCTCCCGCTGGACGATATTGATACCTCTCTTCTGCCCACGCCGACGGGTCTCTGGCAGCGACTTTTCTTCCGGATCTGTCGTCGTCTGTGGTTGCCTTATCCGCCTTACGTCGCCGCTTTACGACGCATGGATGCAAAGTTGGTGCATGCCCATTTCGGGCCGTCTGCAGTCGATATTGCCCAAGCAGCTCGCGCGGCCGGTTTGCCGCTGCTGGTTACGTTGCATGGTTACGACATCAACGTGCGGCGTGAGTGGTGGGAGCAGGGGCGTGGCGGCACGGCTTTTCGTCATTACCCGACGAGGCTTCTGAAGCTGGCGACATGGCCGTCGGTTTATTTTCTCGCGGTATCGGAGGCCGTAAAACGTCGGGCGATAGAGTATGGGATCCCTCCCGACAGGATTATCGTCAGTTGCATCGGTGTTGATTGCGAACTTTTTTCCCCGTCAGGTTTACCACTCGCCAAGCGACGTCGGCGAATTCTTTATGTTGGCCGCATGGTTGAGAAAAAATCGCCATTGCTTATCGTGCACGCGTTTTCACGTGTGCGGGCACGGGTTCCGGATGCGGAGTTGGTAATGGTGGGAGATGGGCCGTTGCGTGGTGCGGCGGAACGCTTGGCTAATGAATTGGAAGTGCCCGTAATATTTACGGGTGCTTGCAGCAGCACGGAGGTCTTGGGCCACTTACATCAAGCGATGGTCTTCTGCTTGCCCAGCCAGATCGCTGGTAATGGTGATGCTGAGGGGCTGCCGATTTCTATCCTAGAGGCGCAGGCTTGCGGGGTGCCGGTGGTGACAACGCGACATAGTGGCAACCCGGAAGGCGTGATCGACGGCGTGACCGGGGCCTTGGTGGCGGAGGCGGATGTCGAAGGCTTGGCGCAGGCGCTTCAGTATTGGTTGTCGCAGGCGGAGAAATTTTCAGGGCCGTGCGATTCTGCCGTGCAGTTCGTACGCGAGAATTTCGAAATTTCACGCTGTACAAGTAAGTTGGAAGCCATTTATGGCCAGTTTTGTAATCAATAATACGGCGTTGAGAAATAATGGCGATGTTGCCCTAGCCGCTGCGTTGACGGCTGCGCTGGAGCAGCGAGGTCATCGCGTTTCTCTTGCGACAGCACATCCGGAGTTTGCGGTAAATTTACAAGGAATTTCCAACATCTGTGCTGATGTGGAAGGAGTTCGTCGGCCACAATTTCGTCGGCCAATAGTTGCCCAGCTGGCAGCGCTGGCGCTCTTGATTGCTCACCCAGCGTACCGTCGGTGTGATGTCATCGTTGGTGCGCCTGGGGGTTATCTGAATTCGCATTATGGCGATTTGGGTTGGCGGCTTGCTATTTATCGTTGGGCTGCCAAGCTGGGGAAAAAGACGGCCATATATGCGCAGTCGGTTGATTCTTTGTTGCCTGCGGATGCCGCTGTTCTGGCGCAAGCTTCTCATGCATTGGATTTGCTCTTGGTGCGTGATCAGGCGTCGGCACGGGAGGCGCTGGAGATAGGCGTTTCGCCGACGCGACTTTTGCAGGCAGTGGATGCGATCTTTCTAATGGATCCGCGGCCATCACTTGATTCTGTCACTAGTCGCTCGATTGTAATTTCGGTGCGCGACTGGCCGCATGGGCAGGGGCGGCGAGATGACTACCTAGCGATGATGGCGCGCTTGGCAACCTTGTCCTGCGAATACGGGTTTCATGTGAGGTTCTTGTCTACGTGCCAGGGAATTCCTAGCTATATCGATGATTCCAAGGTGGCGCGAGCGGTGGTAGATAGAATGCCGAAACGCTTTGCGATTAATGAGGTTGAGGTAATCGACGGAGCATTTTCATTGAGTGCGTTGCGTGAGCATATATCGACTGCGCATGTGGTTATCGGGACGCGACTCCACATGTGTCTTCTTGCTCTACTGGCATCAGTTCCAGCATTCAACATCTCTTATGAGCCAAAAGGTCGAGAGTGCTATCGATATCTTGGAATTCCGCAGGCGAGCATCGACTATTATGCCGACTCTCTGAAAGCAGAGTCGGCATACCGGAATTTTTTTGATGAGCGAGAAACCATACGTGCAACTTTGCCGGAGATAATGGCTCGTCATCATCGTCAGGCGCACGCGGATCTAGATGAATTTCTGGCGAGGCTTGGTGTTTCGTGATCTGGCGCAGAATTAAGCACTGGTTGCTGGTTGGAAATCGTTGGCGCGAAATTGAGCGCTTTGATCCGCAGTGGAAGCAGCGAATATCGATGATGGCTGCTTGCATGGATCTTGAAGATCGGTCGGTGGTCGATCTTGGCTGTGGGCCGATGTGGCTTCGTGAATTTCTGCCGTCTTCTGTTTCTTATGTTGGCGTTGATTATGTCGATCGCGGGGATGGGTCGCTGGTTTGTGATTTCAACCGCCACGAGTTTCCTCAAATGGAGCCTTCGGCATGGTTCGTTAGCGGTTGCCTAGAATATGTAGAGGATGTGGATTGGTTTGTTGGTTGCATCGCCGCTCATGGTGGCAAGTGCATTCTGTCTTATTGTGCACTGGACGAATTCCCCGACATGAATTTCCGACGTGCGCGTGGATGGGTGAACCATATGGATAGAGCGGCATTGTGCGCCTTGTTTTTTCGTCTAGGGTTCGTTCTCCAGTCTGAGTCGATGACGGTCAGTCGGAACCGGATTTTTGTTTTTCTTCCAAGGGTTCGCGGGTGAGCTTGCGTGGTGTTGGCTTGTTTGCTGGCCGCCGGAAGACGCTGCTGATTTTGATTCGTGTTTTGTTGCGGATTATCTAGATGAGCATTCTGGCTATTTTCCTTGCAATGTCATCATCGTTGTTGATCGCGATGCTTGGTCTTTCGAAACAGACCAGAGCGATGATTGATTGGGTTGTGGCTCACACATTTGCTTGGGAGCAGGATGACCGGGCCGCCAATTGGTATTCGTATAACGGGAGTGATTCGAAAATATTCTTTCCGGTTTTTTATTTCTTCTCGTGGGGTGGCGCTATCGCCGTTTCAGCGGGATATCCGACGGAAGTTGCCTGATGTATACCGAGGATCTGCTTGGTCATAACTGGCTGGGCATGCGCGCGGTTAATGAAAAGGTGCGCGCAAGGGCCCCATTTCTGAATGGCGAAGTCCTAGACCTTGGTTGCGGGACACGCCCCTTCGAAAGCGATATCGCGCGCTATTCGACCCGTTATGTCGGCGTCGACTGGTCAAACACACTTCACGCATTGAAAGCAGACATCGTGGCCAATCTGAATGAGCCATTGCCTGTCCCGGATGCGTCGTTTGATCACGTGGTTTCCTTCGAAGTCCTCGAGCACCTGGCTGAACCGGACGTGATGCTTGGCGAGGCTTGTCGGATCTTGCGGTCTGGCGGTGAAATCACTTTGTCCGTTCCCTTTCAATGGTGGGTTCACGAGGCCCCCTGGGACTATTACCGGTACACCCGCTATGGACTGGAATACAAATTGAAAAAAGCGGGTTTCATCAACGTACAGGTCGAGCCCACGACCGGCTTTTGGTCGATGTGGATACTGAAACTGAATTACCGGCTCGCGCGCCGGGTGCGGGGATCTTGGCTGCGTAGAAACACGATGCGCTTATTGCTTGTCCCTTTTTGGTTTTTGTCGCAGCACGCGGCGGCTTGGCTAGATAGGCGTTCGCCGGATGAGCGGGAGAGCGCCGGTTATTTCGTGACTGCGCGTAAGCCATGAATCTGAAGCGGCAGGCCATATCCGCAGGTCGTTGGACGACGTTGTCGGCTGTTGCTCGATTATTTCTGCAGTTGTTGCAACTGATGATACTGGCTCGACTGTTAATGCCTGCTGATTTCGGTTTCATGGCCGCAGTGGGCGCGGTGCTGGCAGTGGCGACATTGCTGGCCGATTTTGGCGTCAATCGTTTGATCATGCATCGGCAGGATTTGACGCCAGAAGTCTTGCGCAGCCTGTTCTGGTTCAACCTGCTGTGCGCCGTGGTGCTAGCACTTTTGTTGTCGGCGTTCTCCCCGTTATTGGCCATGGCTTATGGTGAGCCGGCGCTGAAATGGGTGTTCCTTTGGTGCGCGCTGATTTTTCCGCTTTCGGCGCTGGGTGCCCAGTTTCGTACGTTGGCGGCACGAGATTTTCGCTTTGAATCGTTGGCGTACAACGAAGTGGCCTCGGGAGTTGTCGGGCTCGTCGTCGGTGTGATGTTGGCGCTGGCGGAGTACGGTGTTTATGCGCTGGTCGGCAGCAGTTTAGTTGCAGCCGCCATGAGCTCATTGCTGGCTTGGTGGCGTTTGTCGGCGGGGCATCGCCCGGGCTGGCGGCCGACACTGACGGGTGTACGCGAGCACCTGTCGTTCGGTGGCTACGTTGTCGGCGAAAGCATGGCGGGCGCGCTGCATCGGGAGGCGGAACTTATCGTCGCTGGATTGGTGTCCGGGCCGGCAACCATAGGCATCTTTGCAGTGCCGCGTAGCCTCTGCCTGCAACTGTCTAATACGGTGATCAATCCCGTTATCACACGGGTCGGCATACCGATTATGGCCAAGGTGCAGGGCGATCTCCAAAAACTTAGAACCGCTTACCTGTCTGCATCGCGGATGACGGCGGCCATCAACTTTCCGTTGTACTTGTTGCTGGGTTTTTTTGCCGACGATGTGGTCGCCGTTTTGTATGGTCCTCGTTGGCAGGATGCTGCGCCTTTTCTTCAACTATTTGCTGCGTGGGCATTGTTGCGGTCGACGGGAAATCCGGTGGGCAGCCTGATTATTGCCGGCGGCCATGCGCGTCTCGGTTTTATTTGGAATGTGGCGTTGTGTCTGCTCGTGCCCTTGCTGCTCTGGGTGGGCGCTCACACGGCCGGGTTGCGAGGTCTGGCGTGGACGATGCTGATGCTTCAGGCGGCCATCTTTTTTCTAGCTTGGCGCTTCTTGGTCTGGCCCATGTGCGAGGCTCGGTTTGTAGAGTACGCAGTGCCTTTGATAACAATTTTCCTGATTGCACTCACTGCGGTCTTGGTGTCAAAACTGATAGCGACCCATCTTGCGGCGGGCGGATTCCGGTTGGGCGCGGGAGCGTTTTCGATGGCAATCGTCTACATGACACTGTCATGGTTATTTCAGCGCGAGTGGTTCGTTGTTATGTTGGAACTCACCGGTTTGACCCGATACTTGCCGGGAAGACGGCTATGAGAAATCGTTGGCAGTGGCTGAGAAAACTCTGGCTATTGGGCAAGCACGGGCTTGCTAGCCCTCGAGCCCCTTGGTTTCGTTGCCCTGTGTGTGGCTATCGTGGGCCGTTCGTGTCATTGGTGCGGCCGTCCGGATTTCGCAAGTACGCTCAGTGCCCTTGCTGCAAAACACTGGAGCGACATCGCATCCAGTATCAGGTGCTCGAGAAAATTTTTTCTGAGGTACCGTGCGGAAAAATGCGAATGCTTCACTTCGCACCGGAGAAGTTTTTTCGAGATTATTTCTCGGTACGTTTTGCTGAATACCGGACAGCGGACTTGATGATGCCAGGAGTCGACTATCAGGTTGATATGACAAGGCTTCCTTTTGAGGATGGTCGTTTTGATTTCATTTTTGCTTCCCATGTGCTCGAGCACGTTCGTGATGATCGAGCCGCATTGGCTGAAATTCGACGAGTGCTAGCGCCCGGTGGCATTGCCGTACTCCCTGTGCCCTTGGTAGGACATGTCACCGTTGAATATCCGGCACCGAATCCCGCCGAGGACAACCATGTCAGAGCGCCAGGTTACGACGATTATTTTGAACGTTACGCGCCGTACTTTAGCCGCATCGACATGCACGGGTCCGCAGATTTTCCGGCTAACACGCAGGTATATATCCGCAGTGATCGCAGTATGTTTCCGACGGTCGAATGTCCTTGGCGAACGCCGATGCTGGGTGATCGTCATGCTGACGTAGTGCCGGTCTGTTATCGCTGAGGTTGCATACGGTGGGGCAGAACGAACAAGGCAGAGATATCGCAGTGGATCCGTTGGTGTCCGTCGTCATTCCGACGCGTGGTCGACCGGATTACTTACCGCGTGCCATCCGCAGCGCGTTAGATGGGATGCCGGACGGAACGGTAGAGGTGATCGTGGTGGTGAACGGTCTGGATTGCGCATCGCAGACCGTGTCGGCGGCTTGGCAGGGTGATGCGCGGGTGCAATTTTTATCGGTGGCGACCGCGCACGCTTGTGTGGCGCGCAACCACGGGCTCGTCGCGTCGCGTGGCCGCTACATACGCTTTCTGGACGATGATGATGTGTTGTATCCGGAGGGAGCCTGTCGCCAGTACGAGACGATGGAGCGTACGAATGCCGATGTGTGCTCCGGATTTTTTGAAGCACTAGACCATGAAGGTAAGGTATTTCAGGTCGTGGACCAGCCGCTGACGGATGATCTTGTCTGTGCGTTGTTTTCCCGAAACGGCATGTGGCAGCCCACGGCACATGTTTATCGCCGCGCAGCGATTCAGCATTTGCGTTGGGACGAGTCGCTTCCGTTTTGCCAAGATTTTGATTGGTTATTACGCGTGGTATTGGCGGAGGAACGTCGGTGGTCGCGCTGCGATTGGGTCGTGGGTGCGTGGCATCGGCATTTGTTGCCGCGAATCAGTCTCGCGGCCGGCGATGAGCCGCGCCGCCGGCTTCTTGCTGAACGCACGCTGAGCGCGCTGCCGTTGCTTGAGGAGAGTCAGCGCATGACGCCGGATCGCCGTGCTGCAGTCGCTCGGCTGCTCTGGAACGGCGTCCACGTGGGTCTTTGCCAGCGTCCGTGGTGGTGGACCGCCATCGCCAGACAAGCACAGCGAATAGCGCCGGGTAGTCATCCGGATATCGCGTTGTATCAACGCAGTGGCTGGCATCCAGATCCCTTGTTGTGGGAGTGGTTGATGCTGCCTAAACGTTGGCTTGAGTATCGTCTGCGCGCATGGGTTCGTACGACGGGTTGGGTGAATCATGGCTGAGGCATGCATCGATGCGAGTCTTTGAGTGGTCGATGCGGTTTTTTTCTCTGTTGCTGCTTTTATTGCTGCGCCTGACAGCATTTCTGGTGCCTGCTGGCGTCTTGGTTCGGCGCTGTTGGTTGATAGGCGAGCATCGTGGGGTGCCGCATCAGGACAATGGATATGCCTTCTTTCGCTACTGCATCGAGCAGGGGCATGAGCATGTTTACTTTGTGGCAAACCGCGATGAAATCGAACGAGATCCTTTTCTCAAGGCATCACCATTTGCTATCTCATATGGCTCAATTTCACATCTCTGGCGATTTGCGTATGCCAGTGTTCTGCTGTACACCCACACGTACCATGACATTCTGCATCCTCATCTTTTTTGGCTGGCTGCGCCTAGACGCAAACTCGTTTTCCTTCAGCATGGCGTCACCGCGTTCAAGAAATTTCACCCTTGGTATCAGCAACACTGCAATGCGATGGATAGAGTGTTGGCGGTGTCGGCGTATGAGGCAAATATCCTGCGTGAGAGTGTCGGTATCGATGCGGACCGAATTTGCGTAACCGGTTTTCCGCGATTTGATCGTTTGTTTTCCGCGAAAGCGGCGCCAGCCAGAACACGGATTCTTTATTTCCCGACATGGCGCGACTGGATATCAGATGAGAATTTCGAGAGCTCATTATTTCTGTCCCGTGTTATGTCATTGATCGGCAGCCGTTCTTTGCACGAATTACTGGGGGAACAGAATGCTGAAATCGTCGTCTGCCTCCATGCCAGGATGCGCAACTATGTCAGCCAACTGATGTCGGTTCACGATCGGGTCCGGGTGGTCGGCCACGGTGACGAGCATGTGCATGATTTGTTGCTCTCATCCGCGATGCTGGTTACAGATTATTCGAGTGTTAGTTGGGATTTTCTGTATTTGGGGCGGCCGGTAGTCTTTTATGCTTTTGATGATGATGATTATTTGCGTGAGCGAGGCTCCTATGTGCCGCTGGATCCACCGCCGTTTGGCGAGCGGGTTACGTCAGAAGCCGAGTTACTGAACTTGTTGGGCCGCACCTTAAAGAAAGGTTGTCGTCTGCGCGCAGAAGATGGCCATGCTCGCGAAGTGAGTTTTGCTTTTCGTGATGCGGACAACTGCCGGCGAGTGTTTCTTGCCATTAAGGATCTTCAGCATGGCTAGTCATGGCGATACTGTTGTCTGTTCTCGTTGGGCGTTTCTTGGACACAATCGGGATGCGGGAAATTAATTTCATGAAACGCGTCATCACATTCGGCACTTTCGATGTATTTCATGTCGGCCATTTGCGCATCCTTGAGCGCGCTCGTGCGCTGGGCGGGCAGCTGATCGTGGGAATCTCCAGCGACGAACTGAATATTCGAAAAAAAGGGCGCGCGCCCGTGTTTCCGCAAGATGAGCGCATGCAACTGGTCGCTGCGTTGCGTTGTGTGGATGAGGTTTTTCTGGAGGAATCGCTCGAGCTTAAGCGTGAATACATTGGCCGGCATCGTGCTGATTTGTTGGTCATGGGTGACGATTGGGCGGGTCGCTTCGACGAATTCCGCGATATCTGCGAAGTGGTCTACTTGCCGCGTACACCGTCGATTTCGACGACGGTGGTTATTGAGCGGGTGCGTCGTTGATATCGACAGGTGCTCGCGTTGCCGTCAGCGAATTTTGTTTTGCGCTGTTGTCGCGGCTGGTGGCGCAGCCTTTGGGTTGGTTGTTGCCGCGTAATCCGAAACTCTGGGCGGTGCTGGGCCGTGAGCACGGCCGTTATCTGGATAACGCCAAATATTTTCATGCGTGGTTACACGGAAATTTGCCGGCCGGCCATCGTTTGGTTTTTATCGGCGAACGTCGCGATGAACTCGCGAAAATTTCGGCAGCCGGTGGTTTGACCGCGCATTTTCCGGGCTTCCGTGCCTGTTGGTGGTTGCTGCGTGCGGGCACGATCATCTGCGATTCTGCGGATGCCAACGATCACGGACGTGTGGGCTTGTTGGCCGGTGCGCGTCGCGTGCAGATCTGGCACGGAGCGCCACTCAAGGAAATCGAGTTGCCGCTTCATCATCGTCGGTTGGCGGCTATGCCAGCATGGCAGCGGCCTTTGTTGCGTTTTCAGAAGTGGGTGCTGGGGCGTTACGCGTCGTGGGATGTGCTGGTTTCCACCTCGCGATATTTCACCGAGCATGCTTTCCGTGCGTGTCTGCCAGCGCTACGCATTGTCGAGGTGGGTTATCCGCGTAACGACGCGTTGTTCATGGCAGCTGGTTATCCGTCCGCACTATTGCAGGTGAATGTCGATCTAACCGCGGCGGCGCAACTGACCAAACACCGTACCGGTGGCGGCCGCGTCGTGCTGTATGCGCCGACCTTCCGTGCCGACAGCCGTTCACCCTTCGAGAGCGGTCATATCGATCTTTCCAGACTGTCAAAATTTGCAGTGGAACATGGCGTGTTGTTCGCGTTGAAATTGCATCCGGTGCTGTCCGGTCGTTTTCAGTTGGATGCGTGGCCGGGCATCGTAGAGGTTGAAGCAGCCTCGGATGTGTATCCATTGCTGTCGCAGGTTGATGTTCTGGTCACGGATTACTCGTCCATTTTTTTTGATTTCTTGCTGCTGCAACGGCCATTGATTTTTTATCCCTACGATCTCGACCGTTACGTTGCGGATGAGCGGCGACTGTTGTTTCCCTACGAAGCCATGACGCCTGGGCCGAAAGCACGAGACTTCGCTGATCTGCTGTCGGTGCTTACGGAATTGCTCGCAGGGAATACCGACGATTGGGTGCGTGAACGCGAACGTGTTCGCGACTTGGTTTTCGATCGCCCGGACGGGCAATCGGCGCAACGCTTGCTGCGGGTGCTGGCGAGAGGGGAGGCATGAACGAAATTTCTGTCCACGCCCTGCTGGCACGCGGCAATGGTGCCGTGATCGTGCACCGCGAACTCGAGGCCGCGATTCGCGGCTACCGGGTCACCGAGATCGATCCGTACTGCGCGGCTCTGCCGCCGCTGTATCGCCGCGTTGCGGCGCGTGAACTGGCCGATGCCGAGATCGTGCACGTGGTGCCCGACTGCGGGCCGCCCGGCATCATCGGGGCACGGCAGGTGTACACCTTTCATAATTTTTACCTCGACGACGAGGCAGTGCGTGGCGCATCGCTCGCGCAGAAAACCTATTACCGGCTGGTCATGCGCCGCGCCGTGCGCGGCGCACTCGCCGGCGCGGACCGTGTCACTGTGGTCAGCCGCTTCCTTGCTGGCCTCGTGCGCGGCATTGCTCCGGGCTTGTCGCTGGAAGTGATCCCCAACGGCATTGACGTGCGCCGGTTCATACCGGCGACCGAGCGTGTGGACCGGCCGCTGCGGGTGTTGTTCGTCGGCAACCCGAGCCGTCGCAAGGGCTTTGACCTAGTGACCAGGGTCGCCCGAGCGTTGCCGGCGGGCGTCGAACTGGCATACACCGCCGGCTTGCGCAACGAGACGGTTGCCGGTGACGGCATGCGCGCGCTGGGTCGCGTGCCCTATGCGCGCATGCATGAGGTTTACCAACAGGCGGACATCCTGTTTTTCCCGACTCGCCGCGAGGGTTTCGGGTTATGTGTTGCCGAGGCAATGGCCTGCGGCCTGCCGGTGGTATCCAGCCGCTGTTCGTCGATTCCCGAGCTGGTCGACGAGGGTCGTGGTGGTTTTCTGCTGGAACCCGACAATGTTGCTGGCATGGTTGCCGCGTTGACGCGACTGGCCGGCGACGCCGGGCTTCGCGCGAGCATGGGTGCTTGGAACCGCGAACGCGCCCTGCGCGACTTCGACGTGCAACGCATGATCGCCGCCTACGAGGCGCTGTTCCGGTCGCTGGCGAACTGAGTGTCAGGTTGTCATGGCGGTCTGCAGCACGTCGAGGATGCGGCGCGACGCGAGTAGCGGTTCGCCAGCCGCGCTGATGGTTGCATGACCCGCAGCGGCGCGCAGGAAACCGGCGTCGACATGGGCTTGCCAACTCGACAGGCGGGCGTTGCTGTCCAGCCCGTCTTGGCGTTCGGTGACTTCGCGCAAGATCACGCAGGGTTTGCCCAGTGCCGCCGCTTCTTCCTGCACGGAGCCGCCGTCGGTAACGATGAACGATGCGCCGGCGAGTACCTGCGCAAATTCCGCGTAGGGGAGCAGGTCCTGACAGGTGATGTTGGGCGCATTTTCCAGCAGCACATCGAGGCCATGCCGGCGCAGCGCCAGCCGCGTCGGCGGGTGGACGAAGAAACGTACGGGCCCGAGCTCCACGGAGAGCGCGATCACGTGCCGCACCACGCGTTCTAGGCGTTGTCGGTTGGCGAGCGTTTCTAGGCGGTGCGCGGTGGCAACGCCGTAGAGCAATGTGTCGGCGGAGTGCGGAGACAGCTGCAGAGCGAGTGACAGTGCATCGCGACCGGTGTTGTAGCCGCTGTCGTGCAGCGCGGCGCGCAGGCGCAGCGACTGCAGGTGCGCGAGTTCGCGCGGCCCGGGGCAGAAGCAATACGCGGCGGCGTGTTGCACCATGCGCCGGATGGCTTCTTCCGGGAACGGATCGAGCAGGCGACCGCTGGTGAGGCCGGCCTCGACCAGTGCCACCGGCAGACCGGCGCGCCGGGCAAGCAGGGTGCCCAGCAAGGTCGATGCGGTGTCGCCGTGGACCAGCGCGATGCCTTCGCTACCACGGAACCAGCGCTGCCGGATGCGCGTAGACGGTTGCATCGCCTGCGCGGCCACACCCAGCACCCACTTTGCGGCGCCGGCGTAGGTTTTCACTAGGGTGGTGTCGTCGCCGAAACGGGTGGTGGGCGGGCTCAGTCCGAAATCTGCCATCGTGGAGCCGGTGAGTGCGCCATGCTGCGACAAGTCGACCAAGTGGTACGGTCGGCCATCCCGTTGCAGCAGCCACATCAGCGGGGCCATCTTGACGAACTGTGCTTTGGTGCCGATGACGAAATGCAACATCAGTGATCGTCCGATTGCCGTCGTTCGGAATCTTTATAAAACAGTTGGGTGATCTGCTCGGAAATCAGCCCCATCAGAAAAATCAGCAGCGAGGTGGTGTAGAGCAGCGCGCTCATGTTGGTGAACTGCCCATGAGCGGTGAAGGTATAGGCATACCAGCCGCTGGCGGTTGCAAACATGAGTAGTGAGATCGGTAGAAAAAGTTTCAGCGGCGAGTACAACGAGCCGATCTTGAAAATAATGAGCAGGAATCGCACACCGTCACGGAACAGTTTGATGTGGCTCTTGCCTACGCGCTGCTGCACAGCGATGGGGTGATAGTCCACACGAAAGCCTGAGCGCAAAAACGCCATGGTGACGGTCGTCGGATAAGAAAATCCGTTGGGAAACAAATACAGAAAGCGCATGAACAATTCGCGTCGTGCCGCGCGCATGCCGGAGGTCAGATCGGCAATCGGGTAGTTGGCCATCCAGCTGGCCAGCCAGTTGTAGAGCGTATTGGCGGCGAAGCGATGCTTGCTGGCATGGCCGGCGTAATCGCGCGCGCCCACCATCATGTCGCAGCGGCCTTCAGCAACGGGTGCCAGCAGCGCCGCGATATCTTCGGCGCGATGTTGGCCGTCGGCATCCATCGTCACTAAGATTTCACCGCGTGCGCGACGCGCACCGGATTTGATGGCGGCACCATTGCCCATGGAATAGGGGTGACGGATAACAGCCGTTGCGAACTCTTTGGCGATCGCAGCGGTCTCATCACTGGAACCGTCATCGACTACGATCAATTCGGCGTCGGGATAGTGCCGGCGAATGGCCGGCAGCAGGTTGATTAGCGAAGCGGCTTCGTTCTTGGCGGGTATGACGATCGACAGTTGCATGGGTATCCTGCGGTGTCCAAGCCCGTCACACTGGGCTGACCTATCATGGGTAACGCCGGGCCGGCCGGCGCAGCATTATGTCCGGCTCCTGCCATGACGACCAACTTGGTTGCTGGTGTTTGAAGGCTTGCGGCGATCGCAGGTGGTTATTGCATGACGAAGAGGTGGTGCATGGGAATGCGAGGCGGATGGGTGCGCGGATTGGGTGTTCTGTTGTTGCTGCTCGTGATCGGGCCAGCACATGCGGCATACAGCGAGGAGTGCCGCGCACTGGGGGCAAAGCTGGATCTGGATCCGGGTTCGTTGACGGTGGGTGAACTGGATCTGCTCCGCAATTGCCTGGGCGATCTGCAGCGCATTGGTTCGCTGGGTGAAACGCCGCCGGCAAAAAAGCCACCGCTGGTGTGTCCGCCAGCACCGCCGCCGCCAGCGCCAGAACCTTGTCCGGTCTGCAAGGCGTGCCCCGTTGTTGAGCAGCCGGCACCGTCGGTGTTGCGTGAGCGCGAGAAGAAGCGGGAAGAAGAAATCAATCTGCGTCCCGTGCTGAAGCCGTTCTAATTGTGTTCGGCCTTTTTGAACCGCGTTGGACGCGCGCGGAAATCGCATTCAGCGCCGGTTTTATTTTGCTGTTGCTGCTGTTGGGCGCTTGGGGCGAGCCGGCGCGCGAGTGGCTGCGTTTTGATCGCGTGGCCATCGGCAATGGCGAATGGTGGCGCGTACTGACTTGTCATTTTGTTCATCTGGGTGCGGGCCACTTGTGGCTGGACACGCTGGGGCTCACGTTGCTGCTGCTTTTTTTTCGCGATGTGTTTTCGCCACGCGACTGGCTGGTAGCCACGTTGATAGGTGCGCTGGCGGTGGGCTTGGCGCTGTGGTGGCGTGAGCCACAACTCTGGCGTTATGTCGGTATTTCCGGCGTGTTGCACACCTTGCTGTTTGCCGGATTGTTGCTGAGCTTTCGTTGGAATCCCGTCATCAATGGCGTCGTGCTGGCGGCCATGTTGGTGCGGATATGGAACGAGCAGCAGCCCGGTTATGACGTGAATTACCTGCTGCAAACCATCGGTGGTGCGGTGATGGTGGATGCGCATTTCTACGGCGCGCTGGCGGCACTGCCGGTGGTGGCCCTGTTGTGGCATCGTTCGCAGCGGCGTCAGGCCCGTTTCCGGGGCGCGGCCACGGTCACGGCGGAGTGAAGACCATGCAAGAGGCGGTGCGTCGCCAGTATCTGACGTTGATCGGTATCGATACGTGGCTGCCGCGCGATCACGTGGATGAGCCGGTCGTACCGATGACGGCGGCCGTGCAACCGGCGGGTGTTCCTGCGCCGACGGCGATGCCTGTCGCGGCATCCGCTGCGGTGCCGCCGACTGCGCTGACCGCACCCGCAACAGCCGCAACAGCCGCAACAGCCGCAACAGCCGCAACAGCCGCAACACCCGTCACAACGCCGGTATCTGCATCAGCGCCTACATCGATGTTGTCGCCGCCTTCCAGTGATGGCCTCGATGAGTTGTCGTGCAGCCTGCTGGCTTTGCCGGACGGGTTGTTGTTGTTGGCCGCCCATTTGCCGCAAGCCCCGGGCCTCTCCGGGCCGGAACACGCGCTGCTGGCGAGTATTGCGGCAGCGTTAGCGCCCGGAGCCAGCTTGCCGGCGACTACGGAATTTCATTGGCCGCCACGCGGCGTCCGTTTGCCGACCACGGCGCGTGGCGGGGCGAGCGATGCACTGGTAGGCCTGCTGGCCGAACAACGTCGGCGGCTGGGGTTGCGTGATCTGCTGGTGCTGGGCGAAGACCTCGCACAACAGGTGCAGCCGGTCGCCGGGCGTTTGGGTTTGAAATGGGTCGCGGTCCCGGCGTTGTCGGCCATGCTGGCGGATGCAGCCCTCAAGCGTGCCTGTTGGGATGCGGCCAAGCCGCTGCGACGCGGCTGAGGAGCGGTCATGCTGTTGCGGCAGATGACTGCCGGCGATGTGCCGGCTGTGTTGGCGATCGAGCGAGCGAGTCAGCCGGTGCCGTGGACCGAAGGCATGCTGCGCGACTGCCTCAAGAGCACGTACTGGAACACGGTTGTTGAAGGTGACGATGGCCGCGTGCTGGCGTTTGCCATTCTGTCCACGGGCGGTGGTGATGCGCATTTGCTCGATATCGCGGTTGATCCCGCGCAGCGGCGGCGCGGCATTGCCCGCTGGTTGCTGGATGCGCTGATGGAAGCGGCGCGTCACCGCGAATCTGATCAGTTGTTCCTCGAAGTGCGCGCATCCAATGAGCCGGCGCTCACGCTGTATCGCGATCTGGGATTTGCCGAAGTCGCTTTGCGTCGCGGTTATTACCCGCTGCCCGGCGGTGGCCGGGAAGACGCCATCATCATGGCGCGGGCCCTATAATCCGCGCCCTTATTGGCGGTGCCCCGTGCGCCGTTTTCTGCCCTGTCGCCGGATGTACCACGCCATGACCGCGTTCCTCGAAGAAATCGCCCAGCGACGTACCTTCGCCATCATTTCGCACCCGGACGCCGGTAAAACGACGATCACCGAAAAGATTTTGCTATTCGGCGGCGCGATCCAGATGGCGGGCACGGTGAAGGCGAAAAAATCCAATCGTCACGTCACGTCCGACTGGATGGCGATGGAGCGCGAGCGTGGAATTTCTGTCACGACATCGGTGATGCAGTTCCCGTATGGCGGCAGCACGGTAAATCTGCTGGATACGCCGGGCCACGAAGATTTCTCTGAAGATACGTATCGCACGCTCACCGCCGTGGATGCGGCGTTGATGGTGGTCGATGGTGCCAAAGGCGTCGAAGAACGCACCATTAAATTGATGGAAGTGTGTCGTCTTCGCGATACACCGATTCTCACCTTCGTCAACAAAATGGATCGCGATATTCGCGACCCGATTGAACTGCTCGACGAAATCGAGAGCGTGTTGAAGATCAAATGCTCGCCGGTTACTTGGCCAATCGGTATGAGCAAGTTTTTCAAAGGCGTGTATAACCTGCTCACCGATGAGACCGTGCTGTACACGCAAGGGCAGGGTCACACCATTCAGGAAAAACGCGTCATCAAGGGCTTGAGCAATCCGGCACTGGATGAGGCGGTGGGCACGTTGGCGCAGGAGTTGCGCGATCAACTGGAATTGGTTCAGGGCGCCAGCCATCCGTTTGATCACGACGACTTCTTGGCCGGGAAATTAACGCCGGTTTTCTTCGGTACTGCGCTGGGTAATTTTGGTGTCGATCACTTTCTGGATGGACTGGTGCAATGGGCGCCACCCCCGAAGCATCGAGAAGCCAAAGAACGTGACGTGCAAGCGAACGAGCCCAAGTTCACCGGCTTTGTGTTCAAGATTCAGGCCAATATGGATCCCAAACACCGAGATCGCATCGCTTTTCTGCGTATTTGTTCAGGCAAATATGAAAAAGGGATGAAGATGCATCAGGTGCGTCTGGGCAAGGACGTGCGTATCGCGGATGCGCTGACTTTCATGGCAGGCGAACGCTCACACATCGAAGAAGCCTATGCCGGCGACATCATTGGTTTGCACAATCACGGCACCATTCAGATCGGCGATACCTTTACCGATGGCGAAACGCTGAATTTCACCGGCATTCCACATTTCGCCCCGGAGTTATTCCGTCGTGTGCGCCTGAAAGATCCGCTCAAGAGCAAGCAGCTGCAGCAAGGCTTGAAAGAATTGTCGGAAGAAGGCGCGACGCAAGTGTTCATGCCATTGCGCAATAACGATTTGATCGTTGGGGCCGTGGGTATGCTGCAATTCGACGTGGTCGCACATCGTCTGAAAGAAGAATACAAAGTCGAGTGCGTCTACGAACAGGTCAACGTTGCAACGGCGCGTTGGGTGTATTGCGACGACGAGAAAAAACTCGCCGAATTCCGTGATAAAGGCTATGAAAACCTTGCCATGGACGGCGGCGGCTATCTCACGTATCTCGCGCCGACCCGCGTCAATCTGTCGCTCACCGTTGAGCGTTGGCCGACGGTACGTTTCAGCCCGACACGCGAGCACTGAATTCTCGAACCATCCTGTGAAAGGAAAAAGCGAGCGTGCCGTGAAGAAAAGAAGCGCGACGCTAAGCGGGATAAAAAATCCCATAAAAAAGAAAAGGGGCCTAGCGGCCCCTTTTTTATTGACGGTTGTTAACCCATCACGATGATCCCAGCCTCACCGGTAATGCAAAGCCCGGCAGCCGCAGTTCTCGGTCGCTGATCTGTAAGGCATGACCGTCGATCACGCCTTCGCCGAAGCGATAGCGCGGCGCGTAATGTCCAGCCAGTGCTTGTTGCTCGTAGGTTTGCGCGCGCGCGTGGACGGTTTCTTGTCGACGTTGCCAGTTGGCTATCGCTTTCTCGCCGTGACGCGCGGCCAGTTGTTTGATCGTTGCTTGCGGTGACAGCAACACACCGGTGGCGTTGTTGCCGCCAAAACCTTTGGCGTTGATGAGTGCGAGATCCATACCTTCGCGGCCCACATCGCGATGTTTCGGCGAGATGTCGAGGTGCGAGTGGTTCACGTCATGGGCGATGTGATCGATGGTGACGATGCCCGGTACTAAGCCATAAGCCCAAGTGCCCAGTGCGGCGCTGATTTGATCGCCGGCGGCTGAACCCAGCGAATGACCGACGACGCTCTTGATGGCGGCAACCGGCCAATGTGCAATCCCAAATGCTTTGGCCGTTTCGTTCAGCACATGCGATTCGGTGGTGCGATTTTGCGGCGTACCGGTACCGTGCGCATGCACAAAACTACGCTCGCGCAGTGATTTCTCACCGAGCAGTTCGCGCGCACGTGCGGCGGCTTTTGCCAGTGTGAGGTAGTTACCGGCACCGGGGGCCGAAATGGATTTTTTCCAGCCATCGGCATTGATGAACACATCGGCGGCGGCGCCGTAAATGTGTGCGCCGAGTTCCAGGGCCAGCGTGTCGTCCATGAGCACCAAATACTGCGCGCTCTCGGCAATGGTGAAGCCGATGTTGGTGCTAAACGGGCGACAAGCACGGCGCCAATCGGGTTCGCTGCGGCCCGGATCCAACGCCAATAAATCGCTGTCTTCACCGAGTGCACCCATGGCGCGATAGCCTTCCATCACTTCGGGAATGATCGGTGCTTCAGCCGTGCCGATCACGGCGATGCGACGGCGACCGCTCTCGATATCGCGGATACCTTTTTCGAGGTTGTAGAGAAACGTGGCGCAAGCACCCAACATGCCGCCGGTGCTGCCGACGTTACCGAGCACGTAAGCGTTCACAAAATCGGCCGGCATTTCCGCAAAGCCCAACGGACATTGCTTGCTGGAGGTGCGCTTGCCGTTGGCGCCGGCTTTCATCATGCCGCCGAAGCCGTAATCGTCGAGTTGACCCATGGCGTTGCTGGCGTAAACCGCCATCGCATCCGGCGGTAACGCATCGCGCAACGCATCCCAGTCGAGCCCGCTGGATAACAGTGCATCCGAGGCAGCAAACACCGCCATTTGCAACGCGCGTGGATGGTGGTGCGAGGCGTAATACGAACCGGGATCAAAACCGGCCGGTAATTGCCCGGCCGCACGCACGCCCGCTTTGCGCGTGGCGGGCAGCAACACTTCCACGGTTTCGCTGATGGCAATTTCTAATTCGTCGCCACGCTCGCCGATGATGCTCCAACCGGCCGGTAGCACGTCTGGCATATCGCGTTTGCGCAGCACCACGCGTATTGGTTCGCTGCCGGTTTTCAACGAGACGCGTCGGTTGTAGGCGATCGCTTCGGTGTCGAAGTGCACCGCTTCGATGCGGCGTACGCCGGTTGCATCACGCAGCGCATGACGCAGGGTGTCGTCCAGCGTCAGCCCATCCGGTGCGTGGCCGGTGAGCGTGGCGAGACCGCGCAAGGTTTCATCACGTGCAGCGACAGGTAGCGCGTCCAGCACCAAGCGCCGATACGCGTGGTGGAATGACGATCGGCCAGCGGCATTGATACCGCCAAAACCCACAATGACAGGCAGTCGTGACACGCACACATCCCTAAGAATGAATTGTGACCGGCTGGTCACAAGGCGGGTGATTTTAGGGGAGGACGCTTGCGCGTCCGCCACCCAAACTGCAACAACCTGTTATTTCGCGCGCAGGGCTTTTTTGTCGAGTTTGCCCACGGCCGTCAACGGCAGCGCATCGTGGAAGAAGACCTTTTTGGGCACTTTGTACGGTGCCATGGTGGTGCGGCAGAAGGTCA
Source organism: uncultured Pseudomonadales bacterium (assembly GCA_964574995.1). Lineage (GTDB taxonomy): Bacteria > Pseudomonadota > Gammaproteobacteria > Pseudomonadales > JADFDG01 > JADFDG01. The sequence continues at coordinate 105,954 of CAZNPF010000003.1, forward strand.
TGATTTCCTGCTCCACCTCTGCTTGCGGTCGGGCTTTACCTTCAGCATTCAATTGCACATGCAGGGCGACGATGTCGTTGCCGGGGCGCTGCGGATCTTTTTCACCGATCAACGCACACAGTTCGATGAAGGAAAGTTCTTTCAGTTTGCTTTCGACTTCCACTGAAAATACTTTGTAGCCACCGACGATCAGCATGTCTTTGTTGCGATCGCAAATGGTGAGATAGCCCTCGTCATCCATCACGGCCACGTCGCCGGTGTACAGGTATTTGTGGCCATCGAATTCACGCACGGTTTGTGCGCTGGCCTCCGGCAAATTGAGATAGCCCTTCATGATTTGTGGGCCACGCGCAATGATTTCGCCGGGTTCGCCGAGGGCCACTTCTTTGGTGCCGGTTTCGGTGTCGACCAGACGCACATCGGTGCCGACGACCGGGATGCCGACGGAACCAGTTTTTGGGCGGCTCGGCGGGTTGGAGGTCAGCAGCGGCGACGATTCCGTCATGCCGTACACCTCGCACAATTTTTTCTCGCCGATGATGGCTTCCAATTTCTTGATGGCCTCTACCGGAAACGGTGCTGCACCGGACAGGGCGACACGCAAACGAGAGAAATCAATTTTTGCAAACTCGGGCGACTCGGTGAGCATCATGTACAGCGTCGGTACGTTGGCCAGCACCGTTGGCTGATACTTCTGCATCATTTTGCAGAACAAATCGACGTTGCGCGGGTCGGGTACGATCAGAAAGCGCGACGCCGTTTGAATCGACATCAAGACCAGTGACAAACCCGCCATGTGGAAAAATGGGAACGCGGCGCCGATGGTGTCGTTGCCGGTGTCATACGGTGCCCAGGCTTCGCCCTGACGCGCGTTGCTGAACATATTTTTCAGCGTCAACTCTGCGCCTTTGGGTTTGCCGGTAGTGCCACCCGTGTACTGGATATAAATGGTGTCGTCGAACGCAATCGGTGTGTAAACGCGGCCGTCGGCCGCCGCTGTGAATGCCGGCCAGAACTCGACCAGCTTCGTGTCTTTCATCGGTTCCAGTGCAATCTTTTGCACTTTCTTCAGCGTGTACGCCAACCATTTTTTCCAACCGGGTAGGAAATCGACCGGTCCGGAAACGATCACGTGTGTCAGCGTCGGCGTATCAGCACCCACCGGCTGCACGGCTTTGTACAGCACATCCAATGTCAGCAGCACTTTGATATGTGCATCGTTCACTTGATGAACGATTTCGGGTGGCGTCAACAACGGCGATACGCCGGACACAATCACGCCACATTTGGCGGCGGCCAGCAGTGCCACTGCGTACTGAGGCGTGTTGGGCAGATGAATACCCATGACGTCGCCTTTCTTCATACCCATTGACTTCAGCAGGTTGGCAAAGCGGTTGCCGTGCTGGTCGAGTTGTTTCCAACTGATCTCCACACCCAGATAAACAAAGGCGGTGGCATTTGGCCGATTCTTGGCGTGCTCTTCAACAAAGTCAGCCAGGCTGCGTTCGGGAATCTTGGGTGCCTCTGCAGAGACGCCGAGTTCGCGATAAACCTTGTGCCAAGGACGTTCGGGAATCAGTTGTGCCGTCATGTGTGCCTCGTGGAGTGTCTGGTCGTGTGCTGCGCAGCGCGGTGCCAACTCAGTCGTTAGCGGCCGGGAGATGGGGGATATCGGCAGTGAACGGGCGATTCTAGGGAGGTGACTCTCGAGTCACAAGAGAGAGGGGGTGACGCTGAACTCGCACGCGACGGACGACAGGGGCACGAGCCTGCTGGGCAGCAAGGAGTCGCGGGAAGGAGTCACGGGATCCCCTGCCTTGCCAGCGACTGTGCGTCGGTCGCGGTCAGCCGCTATGGTCATTGTGGCGGGACAATGATACAAAACGCGCCCCTTTGTCTCCTCGGGTGTGAGCATGACTGACAGCGTGGATCCGCTGGCCACCTTGGTGAGCGGGGGAACGCCTTCGTTGATCGGAGGCAGTGAGACTCGCCGACGCATCCTGCAGGCTGCACTGGATTGCTTTGTCGAGGTGGGTATTCGCCGGACGACTGTCGAGGATGTCGCTCGTCGCGCAGGTTTAGGTCGTGCCACGCTTTACCGCGCTTTTGCAGATAAAGACGCGTTGGTTCAGGCGGTCGTGTTGCGTGAGTGTGTGCTGGCCATGCGCGACATTGCCCGCAAGCTGGCTGATGTCACAGATGAAGAAGAACGCTTCGTCGAAGCGCTGGTGTTGATCGTGCTGGGCGCGCGCAGCCATCCGCTGATTCGCCGACTGTTCGATCTGGAACCCGGCTGGTTATTGCCACACCTGACGGTCGATGGCGATATGGGGTTCGAGCTGGCGCGCGGCTATGCCGCGATTCAACTGCGTGAATTGCAAGGCAAGGGTTTCTTCACGGGTGTTGATGCGGATGAGGCCGGTGAATTGTGCGCCCGCCTTGTTCATTCGTTGGTACTCACACTGGGCAGCCGCGCCTCGATGCGTAGCGAAGAGGGCCTTCGCAAATATATCCGTGATTTTCTACTGCCGTTGTTGCGGCAATCCGCGCCTTAATCGTCCTAGAGTATTGGTATGAGCCTGACGACTTCAACACGCGCAACGCCGATCTGGTTGAGCATCGGTTTTCGTCCATTTTTTTTACTCGCGGGTATTGGCGCATTAGCGCCGGTGTTGTCTTGGGTGCTGGTGTTGGCTGGCCTACCGGCAGCAGCACCGGCTTATTACGGTGTGTTTTTCCATTCGCATGAAATGGTGTTTGGATATGTGGTTGCGGTGATGGCCGGTTTTCTGCTGACGGCTATCCGTAACTGGACGGGTGTGCAAACCGTCAATGGCAAATGGTTGGCAGCGTTGGCTGGCACGTGGATCGCAGGCCGGCTCGTGGCTTTGGGCGCAGGCGTTCTCCCCGGGCCACTCATTGCAGGGGTCGATATGTTGTTTCTGCCGCTGTTGGCACTGGCGACTTGGCACCCGCTGCGCATAACCGGTAACCGGCGAAACATGATTTTTCCCGGCATGTTGTTGGCGTTAGCGGTGGCCAATGCGTGTCTTCACGCTGCGCAATTGGGGTTGCTGCCGGCGTCATTACCTAAACAAATTTTGACGACAGCGGTTTTGATCGCGCTGCTGATGATCACCGTCATGGCGGGCCGTGTTTTCCCGATGTTCACCGCACGCGGCGTGCCGGGTATGGATCAACACGTGCGCCCGGTGGCGTGGGCAGAGCGAACTGCCGTGCCGGTATTTTTGCTATTTATTTTCGCGCAACTCTATGCCGGCCTCGGTTGGCCGGGCGGTGCAGGGTTGCTGTCGTTTGTTGCGCTCACTGCCGCCGTGATTCACGGTGCGCGACTTTATGGCTGGCACCATTGGCTGGTGTGGCGCGAGCCTTTGGTGTGGGTGTTGCACGCAGGCTATGCCTGGATCGTGATTGGACTGTTGCTGTATGCCGTCGGTGGATTTTTAGGATTGGCGCCGCACATTCCTTTGCATGCGCTTTCATTGGGTGCGCTGGCCACGATCACGTTGGGCATGATGGCGCGGGTGGCGCTGGGTCATACCGGTCGACCTTTACTTGCACCGCGAGCGATAGCTGTCGCTTTTGTCTTGGTACAACTGGCGGCGCTGCTGCGTGTTATCGCGTTGGCGATTCAGCCTACGGAATATGCCGCGCTGGTTCAGCTGTCCGGTGTGTTATGGGCCGCTGCTTTTTTGATTTTCGTCGCGACGTATTTTCCGATCTTGACGCGGCCGCGTGTGGATGGTGTACCGGGTTAGAACGCGAATGAATCAATGAATAATTGATCGCATCTATTTTTTACGGCATGACGATGCCGCGAATGTGCGTCTGCGGTGCGCAGTAATAACAACGTTTTTTGATGGACTGATTTTTTTGGAGAGATATCGACATGAATGCCCCGGCTACCGAAATCGAACGCCTCGCTGCGCCCCAAACTAAATGGGAGGCACCGCTCACGCCAGAACAATGGGATGAGCGCTTTCCCGGCATTCTCGACAGCATTGCGTTGATGGGCGGCGCTGCTAACTCAATCATGCAGCTTTCGCGGTTGCAGGTGGGTTATGGCGTGATGCAAAGCAAGGTTGATAGCGGCAATATTTTCAAGCGGCCAAAAAAACGTACGCGGACGACGTTGACTTATCTGGCGGTGGCCATGTTGGGAACCACCGAAGAAAAGCTGGCTTATCGCCGCGCGGCGAATACGTCACATGCACACGTTCGTTCAGAGGAAGGCTCCAAAGTTTCCTATAACGCCTTTGACCCTGAATTGCAGTTGTGGGTGACAGCCTGCTTGTACTGGGGTTTTCGTGATATGAACGAGCGTCTTTACGGCAAGATGAGCCCGGAAAAAGCCGCCGAGTTTTATCGCTTGGCTGAACCCTTGGGCACCACCTTGCAGGTGCGCCCGGGCATGTGGCCGAAAGACATCGAGGCCTTCACTGCTTTTTGGGAAGCAGGCGTCAAAAAAATCGAAGTTGACGCGCCTTTACGTGCGCACCTGACTATGTTGGCTGAAGCGCGGTTCCTGACGGGTTGGCAGCTGCGCGTGATAGGTCCTTTACATCGATTCTTCACGGTGGGCTTTCTGCCCCAACCATTTCGTGATGCGATGCACTTTGACTGGACGCCGGCGCAGCAAAAGAAATTTGATTTCTGGATGGGCGTGATCGCTGCAATCAATCGCCGCTTGCCGCGCAGAATACGTCAGAAAACGTTGGTGCAAATGATGGAAGACATGCGCTCACGGATGGCAGCTGGGCGACCACTGGTGTGAGCCTGTTCGCACTATAAGTGTAAGAACGTGTCGAGCGCGGGTCGGGCGCTTGGTTCTGCTGATCACTCGTGGCAGCATTCCGGCGCTCATAAGAGCGCCTGACTCACATTCCGGCGCTCGTAAGAGCGCCTGATGAGGAGATTACTGGCGATGTTGCTGATTCGAATCGTGTTGTTGCTCGCGGTGGCGAGTTTTGCGTCTGGCGTCAGCGCGGCTGATGTCAATGCATCTGACGCCAGTGCCGAGGCCAATTGGAAGTTGGTGAGCGATAAAAACGGTATTCAGGTTTATCGTCGGACTAATGATACGGCGCGCATCAATACATTTCGTGGCGTTACCCGTTTCTCTATCGCGAATCCTGCTTCTATCGAAGCGTTGCTCAACGATTACGCGGCTATACCTCGCTGGATGCACTTCATCAGCAAGGGCGAAGAGTTTTCGCGCAAGAGTTACATGGAACGCAAAATGCGGTTCACCACGGAGTTGCCTTGGCCGTTATCCGACCGCGATGTAGTCGCCGATTTTATTGTTCATGCAGACACACCGACCGATTGGCGCATTGATGCGGTTGATGATCCTTCGTCGGCCATCACCCCGGATTACGTGCGAATTCCGGATCTCAAGGGGCGCTTAGAGTTTCTGTTCTTTCCGGCCACCAAAGAAGTGGAAGCAACCTATGAGGTGGTGATGAATCCGGGCGGTTATATTCCGGCCTGGGCGACCAACATCATACTCAAGGACACACCGTATTTCACGTTGCTCAAGTTGCGGCGAATTCTTGCCGAACAAAAATATCAGCAATTTCACGGCAGCACGTTTACGCAGCCGTGGTGATTGCCCTGTGGAAATAAAAAAACCGGCCGTAGCCGGTTTTTTTATGGGCGAGCGCCGCTAAAGCTTATAGCAGTTCGATCGCGACTGCGGTGGCTTCGCCGCCGCCGATGCACAGTGCCGCCACGCCTTTCTTTTTGCCGGCCTGCTGCAGTGCATTAATCAACGTGATGATGATGCGCGAGCCGGATGAGCCGATCGGATGGCCCAGAGCACAGGCGCCGCCATAGACATTCACTTTTGCATGATCGATACCGTATTTTTTCATCGGCATCATCGTGACCATGGCGAAGGCTTCGTTGATTTCCCACAGGTCGACATCGCCGACTTTCCAGCCGGCTTTATCCAATGCTTTCTGAATGGCACCTATCGGCGCGATGGTGAATTCGCTGGGGTGACGTGAATTGGTTGCGTGCGCCACGATGCGTGCCTGCGGCTTGAGGCCGCGCGCCTTGGCGACTGACTCACGAGCCAGCACGATCGCCGATGCACCGTCGGAGATGGATGATGCGTTGGCGGCGGTGACGGTACCGTCTTTTTTGAAAGCAGGTTTCAGCGTCGGAATTTTTTCAGGTTTGGCGTTCAAAGGTTGCTCGTCATCGCTGACCAGCGTTTCGCCGTTCTTGCCGGGCACCGGCACCGCGACGATTTCCGGTTTGAAGTTGCCGTTCTTGATGGCGGCTTGCGCGCGACGCAGCGATTCCAGCGCGAAAGCGTCCATGTCTGCACGGGTGATGCCTTCTTTGTCGGCAACGTCTTGGGCAAACGAGCCCATCAAGCGGCCTGTTTCGGCATCTTCGAGACCGTCGAGAAACATGTGGTCTTTGAGTTCGCCATGGCCGAGGCGGTAACCGCTGCGGGCTTTGGTCAGCACGAACGGCGCTTGCGACATGCTCTCCATACCGCCAGCGACCATGATGTCGGCGCTACCGGCTTTGATCAGATCGTGCGCGAGCATGGTGGCTTTCATGCCAGAGCCGCACAGTTTGTTGATGGTGGTGGCACCGGCGCTGCTGGGAATACCGGCTTTCAGCATGGCTTGGCGCGCGGGGCCTTGCTTGACGCCGCCGGGCAATACGCAGCCCATGATCACTTCTTCGATATCGTCCGCCTTCAGGCCGGCGCGAGTGATGGCTTCGCGGATCGCGATGGCACCTAGCTCCGGGGCGGTGAGTGCGGACAGCGAACCTTGCAGTCCCCCCATCGGGGTGCGGGCGCCGTTAACGATGACGATGCTGTCCTGAGACATGGGAACTCCGAAGACCGTGACCGGTCAGGTTACTGAGGCGGGGGCGCGATTCTACTCGCTGTACTTGACGTTTTGCTTAGGGAATCCGCCTGAGTCTTGCGCCGTTTACATACCGTTGTGGTTTGCCCGTTATCGGCTCTGCTATGGTCCTTCGCGCCTTCCCTGTGTGGCCCCCGTTTTCCGTCATCTGTGATGCAATTTTTTCCCGGGTGATGCCCTGTTTCCTGATTGGTGAATCTCATGAATAAGAACACATTGTTTTCTTCTCGCCCTGCGGCGCCAGCCCTGCTGCTGGCCACTGCGTTGGTTGCGTGTGGTGCGTTGCTGAGCCCCGCGTTGGCACAAGCAGCGGAGACGGCGGCGCAGCCTGCCGCCGCCAAACCGGTGAGTAAATCGGCCAAACCGGCTGCCAAAAAAGCGGCAGACAAAACAGCGGATAAGAAAGCCGGAAAAAATGCGACGGCAGCATCAACGACGGAAATTCCGGAAGCGGTGCGTCAGCAGATGAATGAGCTCATTGAAAAAGCCGTTCAGGCGATTTCACCGGTGCTGCAAAAGGGCGATGAATTTCTGCCCTACGGCGTCCTGCAGATGAAAGATAGTTCGCTCAAGTTGGTGGAGTGGAAGCAACCGAATCCACCTGCCGTGCCGGAAGTGCTGCGCGGCATTTTCATCACGATCGTGAAGGAAGCTGCAAAAAATTCGGATGTAGTGGCGACGGCTATTGTGTCTCCGACGTCGACGATGGGCACACCGGTGGGCGGTGGTAGCCCCATGCAGGTGCACGGTTTGCGCGTTGAGGCAGATCACCGTGACGGCTCACCGGTCTGGGCATTTATGCCGTACGAGCGCACTGCGGAAGGCATCAAATTTGGCACCGTGCTTTATCAGGGGAGTCAAAACCCGGTTTTTGCGCACGGCAAAGCGGCAGCGGCGGCACCGGTAGTGTCCGATGCGAAATCGGCAGCCAGTTCTGCATCTTCTGCGGCAGTGCCTGCCGCGGCATCAGCACCGACGGCACCTGCTGCACCTGCCGCAGCATCTGCACCGACTGCACCGACTGCACCGACTGCACCGGCTACGCCAGCCAAGCCCTGATCTGAAATTTAAAAAAAGTAGTACTGTCGATGCACAACGACACGCGCCGGGATATTCGCGTCGGTGATCTGGATTCACTCGATCCTTCTTTTACGGCAACGCGCGGTCCCGGCGTTTCTGATACCGCACACGTCGGCCAGACACAAACTTTCCCGGCCGTTTCTGCCGGGAAATCTGGTGGCGGAACCGATGAAAACAAGCGTCCTCAAACATCGCGCACAGCCATGTCTTCGCGTTGGGTAATTCCTGCGTTGGTGTTGACTGTATTGCTGTTGCTGGGGGCGTGCGGTTATTTGCTCTATACGCAGCAGCAGTTGGCGACCACGCTCGCTGCGCTGGACGCACGTGCGCAGGCATCCGTGGATTCGCTCGCCAGTGAAGTCAACACCACCAGCACGACCATGCAAGACACGGATGATCAGGTGCAGCGCACGCTCAAGGTGTTGACGGCGCAGATAAAGAAACTTGAGCAGTCATTGGGCGCTCTTGAAAAAGCATCGGATGCGGGAGCACGGCAGCAGGCGGCGACGGATACCGGGCTCAAAGCGCTGAATGCGGAACTGGATCGCATCGGAAAGACACAGCTGCAGACGGATGCCCAGCAGGATGCGCGTACGAAAGCGTTGAGCGATACGCTGGATGTACAGATGGCAAAACAAAAAAATCTGAGCGACGCGTTAGCGCGTTTGGAACGCAACAATGATGTAGCGGCGTTACGCAATGATCTCAATCTGCTGGCGGCTGATCTGCGTGAAGCGCGCAGTGACTATGATCGTCGCTTACGCGCTGGCGAGCAGGCGACGGCCTCCAATGATGCGTTCCGGCGACAGGTCAATGCCACGCTGGAGCGGATCAACCAGCAAATCAGCGAGTTATACCAACGCCGTTAGGGAAAGTGCTCGTCCGGTTGCGACTGACGGGTACGGGTGGGCGTGGTAACTTTGCCGGTTGATGCGGTTGGTTAATGCGTGCCGGAATGTCGGCGTAGGGCAAGGGAAGGACGCGGCGGTCATGAGTAGATCGGACGACAAACACAGCAAGCTTTCTACCTTGAGTCAGGACGTGATTGCCGTTGGCCAGCGGCCAGCGGCCACGCCGTTGCGCACGCAGGAGCGGCGTGGCATTCCGCCGGCCCAGGACGTGTTCAAGGTTCCGGCGGAGTCTGATGCGCCGAGGTCTACGGCATCGACACGCGCTCATGTGCCCACACCTGCCGCCGCCCCGGCAGCCACGTCGCCAGTGACGTGGATCGCGTTGACGTTGGCGGTGGTGGCCGTCGGTGTTGCGCTGTATCTCGCGAGCCGGCCTGCCGTCGTCCAGCCGGTTGCTGCACCGGCACCTGTCGTCGCACCCGCTGCCACGCCAGTCGCAGCCACGACAACGGTACCGGCCGCGGCAGTTACCGATCCGGGCTTGGCCAGCCTGCGCGAAGAATTGCGCAAAGCCAGTGAACGCGTGCAGAAACTCGAACAGCAGATGGCCGCCGCGCCAGTGACCAGTGCATCCACTGCGGCACCTGCGGCGGCAACAACCTTGCAGACCAGTGCGGCGCTGCGTGAAATGCAGAATCGCTTGGATGCAATTTCCAACGAGCAACAGAAGATTGCCGCGCAAATTGCGGACATCCGAAACCAAGTAGCAACGGCGGGCAAAGATGCCAAGGCGGCGCAACTGCGTGGTGAGCAATTGGCCACCCGCGTGACAGCGTTGGCGGACAGCAGCCCGAAAGCAGCACCCGCCGGTGGTGATGCCGGTGCGCAGGCGCAGCTCAAAGCGCTGGGCCAAAAGACGGACAAAATGGCGACCGATATTCGCCAGTTGTATCGGCTGCTCGAAAACCGCTGAAATTTTTTAGTGTTTGTCTGCGGTTTATTGCCCGCAACAGGCTCATGGCGTCACGACGCTGCTAGAATCGCCGCCGCTTCTGCGCCAGTGGTGAAATTGGTAGACACGCTGGATTTAGGTTCCAGTGGAGCAATCCGTGGGGGTTCAAGTCCCTCCTGGCGCACCAGCCCATCAGTTCTGCCGAGGGCTTGGCAGGCATAAAAAACGCCGCATTTCGCGGCGTTTTTGCTTTCCTGAATGGCGGTGGCTCGTTCTCAGTGAGTGCCCCAATTCACCGGACGGTCGTCAGAGCCCGGCGTATTGGCACCGTAAGAGGCATTGTCTGCGTTGGCGTCCGTTGCGGCGGGCGCGGCAGCATCAGCGTTCGTGGATTGACCACCGAGCCAAGTCTGCACGGTCGATACGATTTCTTCGTCCAGATTGCGCTGCAATGCGTGACGTGCTTTCTCGGGAGAGCTGCCGCCACCTTGGCCGGCAATTTTGTTGGTTTGGATGACTTCGCCGTCGCTGTCGAGTAACTGCAGATTGACTTGGCCGCGCGCCACGTGACGGTTGTAGGCAAAGTCCACGTTTGGGTTGATTTTTGATTCCAACGTAAAACTGTAGCGAGGAGAACGGGACCACGCATAACCGGCACCGGTCACCGCGGCGCGCAGCGCTGTGGCGTCGAAACCCGCAGTGCTTTGGCTCATGCCAAAGGTGATGGCTTTTTTGCGTTCAGTTAACAGTTTGCGGAATGCTCGGTCCGCATCTTCCAGTGCGCTGCCTTGATGCGCCAGTCGCGATGCCAGCAGGGATGCCAGCTCGAGCGCTGGTGCATTACCGCGCAGGAGACGGTCGGCTTCGCCGAAGTCGGCCAGCGTCAGCGTGGATTTTTCCTGCATTTCTTTTTGACTGGACTCAACGAGCTCTTGGCGACGATTGATTTCGCCGGCAGCGGCAGAGAGATCCAACACGGCGAGCGCGTAAACAGAACCGTTACCACGATCAATATGCGTTTCGCTCACCTTGAGCCCCGGCAAGTCGCGTGCACGAGTGGTGATCACGGTTTTTTTGCCGGCGGTGGTGGTGAACGTGGATTTTTCTTTATCGCCTTTACGCTGAGCATTCAGCGTTTGCGTATTGCTTTGCTCGCTTTTGACGTTGGCGCGCAGCATGGTCAGCAATTCGACTTTTGCTGCTTCGCCAGCGGTGGATAGCGCCTGTGCTTCGGAGGTATCAGCCAGGCTGGCCATGCCGACGGCATAAACGTGTGCATTGTCCGAAGGCAGCGCGGAGACCCACTCGGGGGTAGGCGCAGCCTGAACGGCAACGGCTTGGCAGGCGAGAACAAAGACACTCATCCGGATGAGTCGTTTCATGGGCGGTCCTGTGCGTAGGTCTGAAGCGGGTATGAAGTCGGTTCGTACAGCGCTTCCCGAGCGTGTCGGTACGAAGGCTGCCGAGAAAAGTACCTTACAGGCGCAGGCGTAACCGGCCAAGCACCGGATTCAGCCGTCCCAGTTTTCCAGCAGACGCCGAGCTCGCCCGTGGTGGAGATCCCAACTGGCTTCGGCACGCAGCAGGAGATCGGTATTCATTGCGCGGTACAGATCGCCCGGCAGCCAATGTTCCCAGCCGGGCAGCACCGTGATGCCAAAGCGGCCCAGATCGACGCGCTGGTGGCCGAGTGCCCGCAAGAGCTCCAGCGCCCCAAAGGCGGGTGAACGGTCCGCGTGGTAGCGCACACCCAAGCCGCGTAGCGCCTGGGTCATGAGAATGGGATCGAACACGTCCAAGTGGTTGGCCACAACCGCCTTGGTTTGCGTTTCGAGGCGGTCCCAGACCAACTGCTTCTGATCTTCGCTGTAGCCATTCCAGCCAATCACTTCGTGGGCGTAGCGTTTGCAGCCACGACACACATCGCCACCGTATGTGGTGGAGCAGATGCCGACGCAGGGGGTGCGGATACGCATAGGTGAGAAGGGATGGGTGCTGGGTGAGAGGCGGTAATTTTACGGGTTTCCCTGATGGGGCGAGTGTTGCGGCTCGGGCGGGGGTCCCGCATAGTACGTTCGTCCTGACGCATCGGTCACGCCTTCGCCCGTGAGCAACGATTCTGATTCAGCCTCGTCTCGCCACACCTCGTCGATGCAGATCGCGGAGGTGGTGAGTGTGCAGCGTGAAACGCCGTCCACGGTGACGGTTTCTTTCAGGCCGGCCGACCCGCTGATGTATCGCCCGGGTCAGTACGTGCAGATCGAGTTGATGCTGGGGCGTAGCCGCTACAAACGTTCTTATTCACTCTCGACGGTGCCCACGGACAGCTTGCCGGCCATCACCGTCAAACAAGTACCGGGCGGAAAAGTCAGCGATCATTTCAATCGTCGGCTGCAACCGGGAGATCGGTTCCGGATTTCTGCCGCGCAAGGCGAATTCTTGCTGCCGGATACGCGTACGGGCCGTCATTTTGTGATGCTGGCCGGTGGCTCGGGCATCGTGCCGGTGATGAGTTTGCTGCGGACGCTGCTGGCCATGCCGGTTTCGCCCACCGTGACGTTGTTGTATTACTCGCACAGCAGTGCGGACATTATTTTCCGCGAGACGCTGCACACGCTGGCCGCCGAACATTCGAATTTTGATTTGCGCTTATTTGTGACGGGGCCGCGTGAAAGTTGGGATGGCCCCGTAGAGCCGTTTTCGGCACGACACGTCCAAGAGTTTGTCGGTTCGCCTGCCGAAACGCTTTATTACCTGTGCGGCCCAGAATCCTTGCTGGAAAATATCCGCTCGACACTGGAGTTGGGCGGTGTCGACCCGATGCATATTTTTGCCGAGCACTTTGCGTCAACACCGGCAAAGGAGCGTCCGAAGACCGGCCATGCCGTTACCTTCATCACGCGCGGGCCCTTTCGGTTGCCGCGGCTGGTGCGGGCTTATGGCAAACCCGGCGAGTCCTTGCTGGATGTCGCTGAACGGCGTGGGCTGAAGGCTCGTAGCCGCTGCCGCAATGGCTACTGCGGGAGTTGTAAAGCCACGCTCATGCGAGGGGACGTCGCGATGGACGAACCCAACGGGCTGTCACCCAACGATGCCGTCGGCGGTAAGGTTCTGACCTGCATCTCGTACGCGCAAACGCCGGTCATCGTGGACCTTCGGGGCTGACCACCGGCCATCCAGTGCCTTGGCAAGTGCCGGGAAAATCAGGGATAGTTGGCCCCCGAACCCGCAGCAAAGCCGACGGTCGCTGCAGCGACCTGAGACCAAGAACAATGACAATGACTCTGCGTCTGCAGCGGTATGTCGGGGCTGCTCTTGCCGCCCTGCTGCTTTCCGCCTGCCAAAGCCACACCCCCGCCGACTCCGTCCCCGCCGACGGTGAGGCGAGTACACCCTTGGAATCTGCCAGCAAGGCGGCCAAGCGGGTTGCCCCATCGACCTTGCCGATGATGACGACGCCGGGTGCGTGGTTGCGGCCACCGAAAGGCCCGATGTTCGAGCCGATGGACACGCTCGATCCACGCAACGTGATGATTTATGTCTATCGCCCGTCGACCTCTTGGGAAGACCAAGAACTGCAGGCACCGACATTTTTTATCAATGGCAGCAAAGTGTTTGGCCTCAAGAGTGGCAGTTACACGTGGGTAGAGCTGCATTCCGGCACGTTCAATTTCTACGCCAAGCGGCCGTTGTCGATTTTGTTCATCAAGAAAATTTTTCAGTTGGATCTAAAACTGGATGGCGGCGGGACGTATTACCTGCGCTATTCGGAAGACGCACCGTTTGATTACGCGGCTGATGGTCTTGATCCGAAAGCGTTCATGCACGACGGTTATTTGCAGCAGGTGCCCGAGAGTGTGGCGCTCGCTGAAATCGCTTCGCTGAAACTCGATCAGCAAGGCGTGTATTTCGAGGCAAGCCATCAGGCGCAGCCGCGCTGGACGCCGTTTGAGTCTTTCCCGCAAACGGGTGTCGATGCCGCCGATGTGCCCACGGCGCCTGCTGCCGAAGGCGAACAAGGCCCTTCGTCGCGGCCGAGTGGTTGGCGTAGTTGGCTGAATCGCCTCAATCCGTTCTAACGATTGAGCGATGTAGATGAACATAAAAAACGGCGCCCAGAGCGCCGTTTTTTATGTTGAGAAATCCGTGCGTCAGCCGGAGGTTTGCCGAGCGAAGTCGCGTTTGGCGGCCAGCATCTCGCGCCAACGTAATACCGGTTCTGGTAGCGGCGGAGAGGTGGCATCAATGCCCAGCTGCGCGAGTGCTTCTGCAGAAGAAATACCTTTGCCATTTTTCAGGTGAACCAGCCGCATGAACACATGGGTGCACAACTGGCCGTTACTGATGAATCGCTGCTCGAAATAGAAATATTTTTCATCCCAACCGGCAATGCGAACGGTGACGGTGAACGGCTGCCAAGTACGCAGCTCCCGGATGTAACTAATTTCCGTGTTGGCCACCACCGAGCGGCTGCGCGAATTGAGCATCCGCCACAGCAGACCGGTGGCCAGCAAATGTTCCAGCCGTGCGCGGTCCAGATATTTCAGATAACGAGCGTTGTTTAAGTGCAGGTTGAGGTCGATATCCATGAGGCCGACCCGAAAATCTTGGTGGAAGGTATCGAACATGCCGTGTGTGGGCGTGGCATGGCGATGCCGCAGGATGCGAAACAACGTGAGCATGAGAGACGTCTCGAAACAAAGTAGCCGCAGGCTGTCATGCGTGCCGTCTGCATGACAATGACCAGATTGGCCAGCCGATATCGGGTTTGCGTCAGACCTGTCTGGCGACAGGGCGTGAAAACAGACACGCAATCTTCCGTGGCGAGTTACCGCCAACAGGCATAGCCTGCCATTCCCATGGAGATCGATCCCCGCTTGCTGAGTTCGCCCGTGCTGCTGGTGCTGAATGGCCTAGCCGTCGCGATGCTGTTGTTGGCGCTGTGGCGTACGCCGTGGCGACAACTTTTAGCGGTGCCCGCACGCCAGCATTTGTTTGGTTGGGTCGTGCTTGCACTCTCGGTGCTGTGGATTTCGAGCTTTCATCCGGTCGATGGCATCACCCTGCATTTATTGGGCATCAGCACCGCAACGCTGTTGATGGGCAGTGCCTTGGCGATGTTGGCCGGATTGCTGGCGCAATTCGTGCTGGTCATGCTGGGGCAATCGGCTGTGGAAGCGGTGCCTGTGGCGTGGCTGCTGACGTCGGTAGTGCCGGCACTGACCACGCGCGCGCTGCTCGCGCTGCTTGGCCGTTGGCAGCATAAGAACCTATTCATTTTTTTGTTGGGGATGGGATTCTTCGGCGCCATGGTGCCGGTGCTCACGGCGGCGTTAGCGGGTGTGTTGGTGTTGTGGTGGGGCGGGCAGAGCGCGTTGGCGGTCAACGCCGTTGAACATGTTTCGATGCTGCCGTTGTTGTTGTTTCCGGAAGGTTTCGTCAACGGTGCTGCGAGCAGCGTGCTGACGGTTTATTTTCCGCATCTCGTGCGCGGCTTCGACGAAGCGCGTTACCTGTCTGAGCCTTGAGTCGGCGTTGACACATGGCCAGTCAACACAAATCCATCGCGGTGACTTCCGCATTCAATCTGGCGATGAATCTTGCGTTTCCGGTGCTGGCGATCCGCGCCTTGGGTGCAGGCCATGCCGCCGATGCTTTATTCATCATTTTTACGCTGCCAGCAGTGGTCACCGTGTTGCTGGGCAACAGCGTGCTCAACTGGGTGGCGCCGCGACTGGTTCGTCGCGACAGTGACGATTCTCGTCGGCGGTATGCGTGGAGTTTGGTGTGGGCCTTGCTGCCGGCCGCCGGGTTGCTGTTGATCGTGTTATGGCTGGCCGTGCATTTTCTGGCGCTTCATTTCTCTTTGCAGGGAAGTTTTGCGTTAGCCGCGCAATTGCTGCCCATTGGCATCGTGGCGGTGCTAGTCGCGGTGGCGACGGCGATTAGTCAGGCGTTGTACACCGCTGAACGCGCAGTGCTGTCATCAGAACTTCGTATGCTGCTGGCCAACAGCGTGGCTTTGTTGTGCTGGCTGCTGTTGGCGCCGACGTCGTTGCTGGCGTGCACGTTGCTATTCACCGTGCGCTTGGCCTTGCAAGCGGCATTTTTATTGCCACGGTTGGGTCTGCCGCGTCGCGCTAATTTTTCTGATCCGGATGTGCGCGAAGTCATGCGTGATTCACGTGCGTTGCTGCTGGCGGCGACTTACTACAAGAGTGAACCTTTTGTAGATCGATTGCTGTTCGCCTCGGTGTCAGCCGGCGCGGTGGCCGCTTTTCAGCTGGCGACGCAATTGGTTGGAACGGTGACGTTGATGATGAATCGCGTCGTGACGGCGACGTTAGTGGCGCCACTTGCTGAACGCGTACAGGCCGGCGATGGTCCCGGCGCGCGACGTGCGCTGCGTCGCGCTCTGTGGGTGATGGTGTGGGTGGGGCTATTGAGTTGGCTGATGTTCGTGCTTGCCGGTAAGCCACTGCTGGAATTGCTGTTCCTAGGCGTGCAAGCGAACCCGGACAATTTGCATCTGGCCGCACAAATGCTGGTGTTGCTAGGCGGTTATTTGTTGGCGATCTTGCTGGGGCAGGTGTTGGCGCAGACGTTCTACGCAACGGGCGATACGCGCACCGTCATGTGGCTGGGCATTGCTGGCTACACCGTGGGCTTGGTGATCAAGCTCTTGGCCCTGACGTGGTTTGGTGTGCTCGGGTTGACGGCTGCGCTGAGTATTTCTTGGCTGATCAATCTGTCGAGTTATGCGTTTTTGCGGCCGGCGATTTTTCGCGCCGGCCACGAAAGTGCCGTCATTAGAAACTGAACATCACCGACAGCGACGGTAGGAACACGATGTCCTTATCACCAGTCTGCGGGTGATCGATGCCCACGAGCGCTTTGACCGAGCCGCTGACGATCACATTTTTTGCTGGCGAACGCTCGTAACCAAACGCGCCCATCACCGCCGGATCGTTTTCGTAATTGGTGTTATCGACGTCGATTAAGGTTAAGCCCAACTCCCAGAACGAACCGTTGAGATAACCCTGCGGGTAGATTTTGTAGGCGATTTCAGGAATCGATGATTCGTCACCCCAGGCATAACCCACCAGCCATGCTGTTTGCTGCGTCAGATAACCCTGATAGAAAAAATTGAGCGTACCGTCATCGGGCTCAAACTGGCCGTGATCAATCAAACGCACCATATCCATGCCAATCGCGTGACGATTTCCCTCGGCCATGACTGGCAGCGAAGCAGCAAGCAAGCCGGCGGCGAGTAGCGTGCGAGTGAGCGCGGTGTGTTTCATGCAGATCTCCAGTCGGTAGTTATTCTTTGTCACGTTTACGGTAAGGCTGGTTCCAGGGATTATCCGGATCGTCGTGTGCCGGTGGCGCATCCTCTTCGTCGTCCTCGACAGCATCGTCGAGGTAATAACCGTCGGCGTCCATGAGTTCATCGTCGTCCGCATCGTCGAGTCTGTCGTAGAAATCCTCAAGCACTTCCTGCGCATCGGGCAGTTGCGAATCAAGCACCCAGACATCCACCAAGCCGCTCGTAGGCACTTCGCCCACCGCGCCTTCCAAGTGCTCGCCAGTGATGAACACGGCGATCTCCTGTTGCTCCAGCATGTGCTTGAGCAGATGCGCTTCGATTGAGTCTTCGGCGGAGTAAAGACGAACCATCGGCATTGCGGCGAAACCCGGTGGCGCAGGTGGCGAAGCCATGCAGGCTAGGGAGACTGCTGCGGGCGGTCAATGCGTGCGTATTGTGGTTGCCGGCGACGCCGTGCGGGCCTCCCCTTGGCGCAGCAAGCCCCCTATACTGCGGCGGCTTTTTTCGACCCGTCAGTCACCCAATTACAGGGGAAAATCATGGAAATCAAAGGCAAAGTCGCCGTTATCACCGGCGGCGCCTCCGGTCTCGGCTTGGCTACTGCTGAAGCCATCGTCGCCAAGGGCGGCAAAGTCGCCATTTTCGATCGCGATGCGGAGCGCGGCCCGAAAGCAGCCGCTGATCTGGGCGCCAACGCCATCTTCGTGCAAGGCGATGTCACCAGCGCAGATTCCATCGCCGCCGGCGTCAAAACCGTTGTCGAAAAATTCGGCGCTGTTCATATCTGCGTGAACTGCGCGGGTGTGGGCTCGGCGATGAAAACCGTAGGCCGTGAAAACGTACCGCACGATTTGGGCGTGTTTGAAACCGTGCTCAAGATCAACCTGATTGGCACCTTCAACGTGTTGCGTTTGTGCGCGGCAGCCATGGCGAACAATGCGCCGGGCACCGACAACGAGCGCGGCGTGATCATCAACACCGCGTCGGTTGCGGCATTCGATGGCCAGATTGGGCAAGTGGCGTATGCCGCGTCCAAAGGCGGTGTGGTGGGCATGACGTTGCCGATCGCACGCGATCTCGGCCCGTTGGGCATCCGCTGCAACACCATCGCGCCGGGCATCTTCAACACGCCGCTGATGAATGCTGCGCCGGACAAAGTGAAGCAGCCGCTGATCGAGATGACGCAGTTCCCGAAACGCTTGGGCAACCCGTCGGAGTACGCGGCGCTGGTGTGTCACATGGTCGAGAACACGTTCTTCAACGGTGAGACCGTGCGTCTCGACGGCTCGATCCGGATGCAGCCGCGCTGAACGAGTGCTTTTGTGCGGCAAAGAAAAGGCGCCGCAAGGCGCCTTTTTTGTTAACGGGAGATGTTGCCGCTTATGGCGTTCAGCGATTTCTTGCTCGTCTTATTGCTCGTCTTATTGCTCGTCATATGCCGGGTATCAGCGCAGGGTATGGGTGAAAGATATTATCGATTCCATTTGATCTGAAATTCGATTTCTTCTGAATCGCCTTCGCGCTCGTGTTCAATGTTGAACACAGCGCTCACCGGAACATAAATACGCTCTCCGGCGATCTGAATCTCAAAGCGATCGCCACTCTCGATGGCATCAGCCAGCCGGCGCAGCTTCTGCACGAATTCCTCTTTCGAATAGGATTTCTCGATATCTCTGTCACGTTTGCCTGACATGGCGACTCTCCAGACACTGAACGGTGATTGTTTTGACTTAGCGTTTGACGCCGGGCGATTGGGTGCCGCCACTGGTCTTGTTCCGTGCAAAGCCTTTTAGCGCGAAATACTCAACGCGCTCGAAGGGGATATGGTCTGCTGCGTTCTTTCCGTAGTACGCCTCAGCAATGGTCCCGTCTTCATTGATTAAAAAGTCTGCGGGCAGGTTGTTGGAGGTATTGATGCCGCCCAATGCCTGCAAACTTCCAGAAAATCCAACCGTCATCATGCCGCGTATCCACATGATGGGGTGACGAAGCACGGCAAGCATTTTTCGATTAAAAGAACGCTCGATGCCGTAAATATTGTAAGCGTGATAGCTAGGCTCGGCGGCGACCGGAAACGGGCGAGGCCGCGCGAGGATGAATTTCTTGACTTCGGCAGGGTCGGCTGAAAATACCGCGACAAAGTCGAGCCCTAGCGCGTTCAATTCCTTGAACTTGCTCGTCATAAAGTACAAGTGAAAATTACAGAAAGGGCAGGCAGGGTCACGGTAAAACGTGAGCAGCGTACGCTTGCCTTTCCCGAAGGAAATGGGATTCCCTGCTACATCTTTGAGTTGCACGATCGGTGCAGTGGTGGGTGCGATCAGTCTTGTCATGCGGCCTCCGATTTTTTGATGATCGGTTGATCGGTTGATCGGTTAATAGTGGCTGTGTGTTGGGCAGGATTCCGGCGGTTCGTGATTAGGCGCCGGCCAATTCACTGCGAAAAATAAAGTAAACGGCACCAAGAATGCAAAGACCCGCCCACAGATAATCCAGTTTGAGCGGCTCCCGCATGTAATACACGGCGAACGGCACAAAAACGGAAAGAGTAATGACTTCCTGCAAGATCTTGAGTTGCCCCAGCGACAGGACGCCGTAGCCGATTCGATTGGCAGGGACTTGTAGCAAATACTCGAAAAACGCGATCCCCCAACTAATCAACGCGGCCACAATCCACGGCTTTGCGCTGAGTTCTTTCAGGTGTGCATACCAAGCGAACGTCATGAAAACGTTGCTTAGCGTGAGAAGAAATATGGTGAGGCCAATCTCGCGCATATCTGATTTCGGTGCTCAGCTTTTAGTTCAATCTTCTATGGTCCACTCGGGATGCGGCCCAATAGGGACGTCCCGCCTGCAGCGAATGGCTAGACGCGCCCGGCATAAAAACCACCACAGAAAATTGCCGCTGCCATGAGCCCGATAACCAACCAATGAATTGTCTCTGCATTGGCGAAGAGCCAGCGAGGAGACAAGATCGGATGGCCCGTAACGTAGTGAGCGATTCTCCGGTGCTTCTTGTTGCTAAGAACCAGTGCAAGGTCAACGACGATCAGGAGCAGTATCCCCGAGAAGACAGCAAGCGAAAATATACCCGCGATATATGTTTGCTCCCTCTCAGGGAGGCCCTCTAAACCAAACCAAGACATATTGCCCCGGAGCACGGTAAAGGCACCAAGAGAGCCCGGGATGACCAGCGCGGCCAAGCTCTTCGCAAAGGTTGTTGGAAGAAACCTTGCTAGGCCTTGCACTTCTGCGTCAGCAAAATCACGGTCTTCCGCCATTTGGCCTCCGAATTTTGACGTCTTGCACCCGACGAGATTGGCGCATCTAACGTTTGAGTTCAGGCTGCGGCCCGTTAGAAGCGTCGGCCTTCAACGAGTGATTGGGCGTCGCCTGACTCACTTGCGCCAGTAGTTGTTGGCGGCTGCAATGGTCTGAAAATTAATGGCGACAACTTGCGATGCGGCAGTCAGCGAGTCCGCAGATTGCGCGTACTCCGGACGCAATTGCTTAAGAACGCCCACATCTGGCTGTGTGTATTTGACACCGCGACGACTGAGCGTGATTGCAAGCTCGAATCCTTCCTGTGGGGTGGCGGTGATCAATGTGGTTAGCCATGAATCAGTCATTTTCGATCTCCTTTTTTTCATGTAGCAATAGCTATGTTCGATGCAAAACGTTGAAGCTCAAGGCGGCCGTGCCTGTAGTGAATGGCCAGGTTTTCCGCATGCCAAATTTGACGTACATGCCAAGCATGAGAACTGCGGAAATCAAAACTGCGACGGACGACAAGCCAAGCACTGGGCCCAATACGTCCTCTGAATATACGCCGCTATAAAGCAATGTCAGTCCGGCGCCCATAACAACAGTCCCTAAGTGATGGAGCCAAAACTGAATGGAAGCTAAGCGTTCGTTGTGCCCATTCAGCCAAAGCCTATACGTCGCGCCGTACATGAATGAGGTAACAAATCCGACTAGCAGAATATGCGCATGTGCAACGTGAAGCGTGTGATCCTTACTCGCAGCCATGATCATTCCGTAGCACATGCCAACAATCGCGTAGACCATTGCCGCAGCTACATGCTTCCTTTCAACGTTCATTGTCTTACCCTTGATGAAAATCCAACGTTTGAGCTCAGGCCGCGGCCCGTCAGGGACGTCGGCCATTCAACGAATGATGAGAGTGCAGCTCACCATTCTTCTTTGCAGAGAAAATAGAGGATTCCGGCCAAAAATATGACGCCAGACCATTGCACAAGAAGGAGCGCCCAATTTATGTGAGCGCCCACTGGGGCGTCTCCGATGAATTCATACCCTTTTGAAAACCCCGATAGCGCAAACACCGGCTCTAGCTTAAATGGCGGAAAGAAAAGCATCGCTACAACAATTACAGATGCGGAAAGTACGATTTTTTTCTGCGTTACGTTCATTTCCGTGTGCTCCAAAGTATGGGCTAATTTTTCGCTCTAACGTTTGAATTCAGGTTGTTGCAAGACAAAGCGGTCGGCCTTCAGTGGGCGATTATGTGCAATCTCCACGCATTCTCGCTGCCGGCCTCAACGCTCTACCTTCAACAACCACCACAACCCGGCAGTGACGATCAACGTGCCTGCGCACAAAACGGCATACAAAACCGCCAGCGGCAGTTTGAGCACGCTGAGAATCACAATCGCGATCACGCTGGAAATAACCATTGCCAGCGCATTAAGCAGGTTGGCGGCGGCGAACGTGCGAGCGCGGGAGTCGACGGGACTGTGTACCTGCAAGGCGGTGTAGAGCGGCACGATGTACAGGCCGCAGGCGGTGCCGATCAACGTCAATACGCCTAGCAAGTAACCATCATGCGGATTGCCGGCGACACACAGTCGCACCAGTTCGGCGGCAAAAATCACCAGCAGCAGTCCGCCACCCACGGTGGTGCGTGGGCCGCGCGAAATGCGACCGCAAATGAGTGCGCCGATACCGATGCCCACCGAAAACGCGAGCAGCATCAGTACGTAGGTGTTGGCATCGCCATGCGCGATGTCGCGTGCCAGCACGGGCAATTGCGTGAGGTAGGCCACCCCCATCAGCCAGAACCATGAAATGCCGGCGAGCGCGGCCAACGCCGGTTTGTTGCCGCGCACGAACGCGAGCGATGCTTTTAGCTCTCGCCACGGATGAAATTCGATGGTGCGATGCGGGGCCGCCGCGGGTAATGAGGGGATTCGCCACGCAAAGGCGAGACCTGCGCACGCGACCGCCAGCATCCACACGGCAGGTTCCCATGCCGGGCCTGCGTGCGTGACGAGATACACGCCGCCGACATTGCCAAGCAGGATGGCCACAAAGGTGCCAGCAGCAATTAGCGCGTTGGCGGCGGTGAGATCCCGTTCATGCATGAGCTCCGGTAATACGCCAAATTTCACCGGACCAAAAAAGGCCGAATGAATTCCCATGCAGGCGAGTGCGGTGAGCAGAAGCGGCACGCTGGATAGCCAGAAACCAACGCCGGCCAGCAGCATGATCATGATTTCCGCAACTTTTACCCAGCGCGCAACCTTGGGCTTGGAAAAATGATCAGACAGTTGCCCGGCGAGTGGCGAAAACAAAAAAAACGGCAGGATGAACAACGCGGCAGCGAGGTTATTGATGGTGCCGGCGTTCTCCGACAGCAACCGAAATGTCACCAAGGTGACGAGTGCTTGCTTGAGCAGGTTGTCGTTGAAGGCGCCGAGAAATTGCGTACCGAATAACGGCCCGAAACGCGGTGCGAACAATAACTCGACATAACCCGCCGACTTGACGGCCGCAGCGTCAGGCGTGAGGGCCGCGTTGTTCTGTGCGGTTTGAGACATGCAGGCGCATCCGTGGCCGTCGTGATTTATTGATCGATGATACGGCCGCTGCCGCCTTCATCACGTTCGGTGCGGGCGCCGCCGACACGTCGCAGCATTTCAGCGCGCCACGCGGCAATCAATTCCACCTGTCGGGCTTTGTGATACGCGGTGAGCGCAGGAATGAAGTGCGCCATCCACTGCCAGAAACCGGCTTCAAAGGGCCATGCCATGGGATTGTCGATGACCCAGAAAGCGATCAGCAGCCAGAACGCGGCGCGGATGAAATGGCCGTTGTAGAGCTGGCCGAGACCAGGGATCACAAAGCTCAGGACGGCGGCGACGCCGGCGCGGGTGGACATGCGAGGCAACTCCTTCATGAAACGGGATGCAGTGCAGCGATCAGGTGACCGGCGCGCACTTCATGGTGGCGCTGGCCGGTCATTTCAACTCATTTCAGCGGTCGGCTCCGCCGGGCGAGATATCAACGGCGGCTGAAGCCGTCGGCCGGAATTGTAGCCGTGCCGTGGGTGGAAAGCGTGCCCAATGCGGTGGTCCAGCCGACGTCGAGATTCAATGTGCGGTCTTGTACGTGTCGGAAAATTTGCGGCTGCGCCAGCGAGGTCCACGCACCGCAGGCTTCGCCCGGATCGCAAACTTGTCCGTCGTTGTCCATGTCGCTGCCGATGAATAGTTGATAGCCGCTGCGATCATTGAACACGTCGGCAGCGATGAGGCCGAGGTCGAAAGGAACGATCGCGCCGTTGCCGGCAATGTCGGCAAACAGTTCCGGTACCGTCATCCCGGTCACCGGATTATCGAGGCCCGGTGTTTTCTTCGGATCCCAAAGAATCACATAGAGCGGCATCTGCACGGTGGCCGGTGTGCTGGTATCGACGGTCAGCGTGAGCGGAATCAGCAGCGGGCTGTTGCTGCCGTCGTGGGTGACGGTGATCGTTGCAGCGTATTGACCATCGGTGGCGGGCGGTACGCCGGTGAGGCTGACGAGATAGCGACCGGTTTTGGTGGTGGCGTTCACTTGCGCTTCGGTGATGGCGAGCCAAGGTACGTTCGCGGTGACGCTGCTGAGGGTGAGTGTGCCGCCGCCGCCGTTGTCGAGCACGAGTTGTGCTTGTGTAGACGCGGGCCCGACGCTCAGGTGCGACGGCGTGGCCACCGCTCGCGCAGCCGTCGCGCTGGCGTAGGACGTGGCGGCGAGTGCTTTTTCGGCATCGATCAAACCAAAACCGTATTCGTCATCGCGGCCGGCGACGCCGAGATCGCGTGTGAGCGCGCCGCTGGCGAGCAGCGTGTCGAATTGCGTCGGCGTGAGCGGGTTTAGGTTGTCGACGGTGAGTGCTTTCATCAAAGCAGCCACGGCTGAAACGTGTGGCGCCGCCATCGATGTGCCCTGATAAAAATCGTAGCCGTAGGTGATGGACAAGATGCCGGCACTGTCATCCGCGACGGTGCCCAGAATGCCATCGGGATAACCGTTGCCATCGAGATCGGCGTTGGTGTCGCCACCGGGTGCGACGACATCGACATGCGCACCAAAACTGGAATACGGCGCGCGTTGTGAATTTTGCGCGACAGCGCCGACACCCACGACGCCAGGATACGCAGCCGGATAGATCGGTGTGCTGTCATTGCTGTTGCCGGCAGCGGCAACAAGAATGGCTCCTGCTGCGCGTGCTGCGGTGACGGCGTCCTGCTCGACTTGCGCCCAGCCGGTGGAACCAAAACTCATGTTGATGACGTCGGCCGGTGTAGCGGGCAATTGATTGCTGTCGTTCGTCAAACCAGCGGCATAGCGAATGGCGGCAGCGATGTCATAGCTGCTGCCGCCGTAACGACCAAAGGCGCGCAGCGGCATGATTTTGACGCGTGGTGCGGCGCCGGCGATGCCACTGTTGCCGCCGATCGGTGTGAATTCGGTGCGCGCGGCAATGATGCCGGCCACGTGTGTGCCATGAAACAGTGAACGGCCAACGCCGCCACCGGGATCGGCCGGATTGTTGTCGCGTCCATCGCCGTCGTTAGCGTTGTCGCTGTCGCCGATGAAGTCGTAGCCGGGCACCAGTTGTGCGCCGCTGTCGAAATCCGGGTGATCGACGAGAATGCCGGTATCGATCACGGCGACGATGGCGCCGTTGCCGCGCAGCGCGTCAATTTCCCACGCACCGGTAAAACGCGCGAGTGGCAAATTCCATTGCAGCGGGAAATACGTGTCGTTGGCATCGGTGAACGTTTGGCGACGACGGTTGGGTTCGGCCCATGCGACGTCGGCATTTGCACGCAGTGCGCGCAAACGCTGATGGCGAACATTGCGTGTGTCCGATACGTCGTTGTGATTTATGTTGCGGTTCATGTTGCGATTCATGACACGTTCACGCAGCAGCAGCGGGCGGTCTTCGTTGCCGGCGACAACATCGAGATCCAAGCTGGCTAATTCGCGTGAGCGTACGAATGCTTGCGCATCAAAACGCCACGGTGTACGCAACTGCGCGTAATGCACGATGTATTCGTCGGGAATAACGTCATCGCCGTCATCGGTGTTGCTGTTGGCATCGGCGACTGACGGATGAGCAGGTGCCGCGGGTAGCAGAGCGCCGCCGTGGCCAGTGCTGGACGGCGCAACGCCAATGTTCAACACATAGTTGGAGCCACTGTTAGTCGCAGTGACGTGCAACACGTATTCGCCGGCGCTGGCAACGGTAAGCGTTTCGGTGGCAGCTTCGGTCGCGCTAGCAATCAGTGTGGTGTCTGTGCTGTCGTAGATTGAGAGATCAAGATCAGCACCGATGGCGTAATCGCTTGTGCTCAGTGTGAGTGTTTCGCCACCGGCAAGTGTCACGCGGTATTTGTCGATCGGGTCGATGTAACTGGCAATGCCGATGGGCGCGACACTGACTAGGCCGCCGGTGGTGGACGGCGCACGCAGCCGTTGTGCACCGATGGCGGTGTTGTTGCAGGCATCGACGGTATTGTTGTGAAAAACGGTGTCAGCGGTATCGCAGTCAGAAAACAGCGTGTCATTCAGCCGTGCACTACCGTCCAGTGTGAAGGTGTCAGCCGGTGCGGCGATACGAACCTGCACCGTTTGCCAACCGCTGGCACCGGCAGCATCCGTCACGGTGAGCGTTACGTTGTAGATGCCGGGCGTGTCGTAGATGACCGTTGGATTTTCGATGAGCGAAATTTCATCGTTGCCGAAATCCCAATGCCACGCAGTGATGGTGTTGTTGCCGTCCGCATCGGTGGACGATTCGGCATTG
The DNA here is from genome assembly GCA_964574995.1 of uncultured Pseudomonadales bacterium. Taxonomy (GTDB): domain Bacteria; phylum Pseudomonadota; class Gammaproteobacteria; order Pseudomonadales; family JADFDG01; genus JADFDG01. The sequence continues at coordinate 132,172 of CAZNPF010000003.1, forward strand.
AAATGGACACTGAAATTTTCACCGCTGCCGATGATGCCTTCGCGCAGGTCACTCTGAATGACGGCAACCGGCGCGGTGTTGCCGGCGCTGTTCACGGTCAATGCAAAATGTGCTGTGTTGTTTGCGCCGCTATTGTCGGTGACGGTGAGGGTGATGTCGTAAGCGCCGTCGACCGTAAACGTATGGCGCACCGTGCTCGTCGTGGCCGTACTGCTGTCGTCAAAATTCCACGCGTAACTGGCGATGCTGCCATCGCTGTCACTGCTGCCGGTGCCGTTGAATTCGATGATGCAGGGCGCTGCGCAACTGCCGCCGGACGGGGTGGCCAGAATGCTCGCCACAGGCGGCAAGTTGCTGCCGCCACCACCACCGCCACCGTTAGAACCGCCACCACCACCGCCGCACGCGGTCAGCGCCAGCAGGGCCGGAATCAGTAGAAGGGAGCGCAGGACGGTGACGCGATGAAGTGAGGCGAAAGACGACATGGCGAGGACATTAGGCAAGCGCCGCAGGACCCGCAAGCGGCGGCCAGTCGGACGGGGCCGCCCGCCGACCGACAGGTGCACCGCCAGCGATCGGTATGCGGGCTGACGGCAATGATCAGCCGGGCGGGTAGCATGGTCATGGCCCGGCAGCGCGATGCTGCTTATACAGACGAACCCACTGTTTTGGATAACCGCAACCGCGGCCGCACCGTATGTCTTCTTCGCGCCAACATTCATCATTTCCTGATATCCGCATTGGCGAGCCGGTGCAGATTGCCGACGGCCTGTTTCGGCTGTCATTGCCGATGCGCGCCAATCCCGGCCACATCAATGCGTATTTGTTGGTGGATGAGGGCGGGCTCACGATCGTCGATACCGGTCATCGCGACGACAATACGCGCGCCGTTTGGGATGCGGTACTTGCAGGGCCACTGGCTGCTGGCGGTGTGCGCGATATTTTTCTTACGCATGCGCATCCCGATCATGCCGGCAATGCGCAGTGGCTGGCAGAAAAAACGGGCGCAGCAATTACCTTGCCGGATGCTGAGCACGATGCGTTGCATCGTTTGTGGCGTGGCTCGATCAAGAACAGTGAAGAAGTGACGGCGTTTTTCCGTCGCTGGGGAATCCCTGAAGACCAATGCATCAATATTCTCGGTATGCTGAAATTTTTCCGTTACGGCTGCCCCGCGTTTGAAGCCGAAACGGAAACGCGCACGTTGGCCAATGATGCGCGCTTCACCCGAGGCGGCCGCAATTGGCGGGTGTTTTACGGTTACGGACATACGCCGGCCAATGCGTCGCTGCTCTCCGACGACGGCATCATTATTTGCGGCGATCAAATCCTGCCGGTGATCTATCCCAACATCAGCGTGTGGTGGGGCTGGTGTGATAATCCGCTGGGTTTATATCTCGATTCTCTGCAACAGCACCGTGAATTGCCGGTGAAGCTGGCGCTGCCGAGCCATGGTCCATTGTTCGATAACTTTGTCGGCCGTATTGATGCGATACGCGCATTTCATCGTCGGCGCTTGCAAAATACCTTGGCGCATTGCCGCGATGAGCCACGTACGGCATTCGAAAGCATCAGCACGGTAATCAACAAACCGGCTAATAGCCCAGTGATTGCATTGATCGTCGGGCAGGTGTTAGCTGCCTTGGCGTATTTGGAAAGCGTTGGTCTGGTTGTGCGTGTCGATGATCATCCATTACGTTTTCGTGCTGTGCCGGGTGCTTCGGTGGATCATCTATTTCCAGGATTGGCGTATGACAACAAGCCAGTCAACGCCGAAGAAGAAGTGTCGCATTGAGACAAAAAATTCTCTGTTGTTTGAAATCAGCTGAAACCGGGGTGGTGCGTGAGTGAACCGGTAGAAATTCATGGGCATTGTGCGCCGCGTTTTGCGCCGATGAAGGATGCGCTGCATGCGGCATTTAGCGCAGCCTCTGAGTTGGGTGCGGCGGTAGCGGTGTACGTGGATGGCGAGCCGGTGGTGGATCTATGGGCCGGTCATGTCGACAGCCGACGCTCTGCGCCTTGGCAGCAAAACACCTTGGTGAATTTATTTTCCACCACCAAAGGTTTTGTGGCGGCGATGGCCTTGCGGCTGGCGGCAGAAGGAAAATTGTCGCTGCAGCAACCGGTGGCAACGTACTGGCCGGAATTCGCGCAAGCCGGAAAAGAAAAAATTTTGGTCGAATGGCTACTGACGCATCGTGGCGGCATCCCGGCGATTCGCGAAACGTTGCCCGATGCCGCGCTTTATGACTGGAACGCCATGTGCACGGCGCTGGCGGCGGAAAAACCGTGGTGGGAGCCAGGCACACGGCACGGGTATCACCCGGTGACTTTTGGTTGGCTGGTGGGTGAAGTGTTGCGACGCGCCAGCGGTTTGTCGGTGGGCGAACTCTGGCAGAAAACCTTTGCTCAGCCATTGAATCTGGATGCGTTTATTGGCGTGCCAGAAGCAGAACAAGTGCGCATTGCGCGCGTCTCAAAACCGCTGGCTGACCCGGCCAATTTGGAAGCGGCGAGTTTTATGCAACGGATGCTGAGCGATCCTCTAGGGATTACCGCGCGAGCGTTTGCCAATCCGATGAGCATTGCCACCGGCAGCAACACGCCGGAATGGCGTAGCGCGGAAATTCCTGCGGCGAACGGACACGGCACGGCGCGTGCGGTCGCGCGCTTTTATGCCGCACTGGCGCGTGATGGTTTGCTGGACGGTGTGGAAGTGTTGCCGCGAGACATCTTGAAGTTGTGTTGGCAGGAAAAATCTGCCGGCAGTGATGCGGTGCTCGGTATCGACACGCGCTTCAGTACCGGTTGGATGTTGTCGCAGGATACGCGCCCGTTGGCGTCATTCGGGCCGGGCAAGCGTGCCTTTGGGCATCCGGGCGCTGGTGGTTCAGTCGGCTTTGCGGATCCGGATCGCCGCATCGGTTTTGGTTATGTGATGAACCGCATGGGTGCACACATCTTGATCGATCCGCGCGCCGATGCCTTGATACGGGCGCTGTATCGCTGCGCGTAGTGCCGCACGTATTCGTACGCGTGTCGGCGCATGAGTAGCGAGCACGTTTTGCGTATCGGTTACACGACGCCGCGTTGCTTTAAGCCAGCGATTTCATCGCCGGAGAGTTTGAGCACGTCGCGCAAGACTTCTTCGCTGTGGCTGCCGACTTCCGGGCCGGGCCACGCAGTGCCGCCTGGCGTGCCGGCGAGTTTGGGCAGAATCGCCGGAATCGCCAGTGGCTTGCCGTTGACCGTGACGTTCTCAAACATCCCACGCGCCTGAAAATGCGGATCAGCAAACATATCGGCGACGGAATAAATCGGGCCGCCGGGTACTTGTGATTGATCCAGCTCAGCCAAGATGTGTGCGGCATCGTGCGCCGCGCACCAGCCACGTAAGGCGTCGTCGATTTCTTTTTCATGCACGACGCGGCCCGGATTGCTGGCCATGCGTGGATCGTTCGCCATCTCGGGGTGACCGGCGGCTTTCATCAAGCGTTGAAAAATCGAATCGCCGTTGCCACCGATCACGACAAATTTTCCGTCGCGACATTTGTAGGTGTTGGTGGGCACGATGCCGGTGATGGTGGTACCGGAGGCTTCGCGCACCAGTCCGCAGCCGGAATATTCTGGCACGACACCTTCCATTAAATTGAAAATGGATTCGTAGAGTGCGACGTCAACCACTTGCCCGGTTTTCCCATCGGTATGCTGCTCGCGATCCCACAGTGCGATGAGAATGCCCAATGCGGCATGCAAGCCGCCGATGGTGTCGCCGATGGATAAGTTGGGGCGTACCGGCGGCTCTCCGGGAAAACCATTCACGTAGCGAAAGCCGCTGATGCCTTCGGTGACGGAGGCGTAGCCGGGTTTGGGCGCGTAAGGGCCGGTTTGGCCGTAGCCGGAAATGCGCGCGTAAACGAGTTTGGCGTTGGTTTTGGCGATATCGGCGGGGCCGAGTTGCCAGTTTTCCATCACGCCGGGTTTGAAGTTTTCCACCAAGACATCAGCGGAATCGAGCAGCTTGCGCACCAATGCGCGGCCTTCTGCATTTTTCATGTCGATGGTGACGCATTTTTTATTGCGCCCCAGCGATCGCCACCAATACGACGTACCGTTTTCGTCGAGCTTGCGCCAGCCACGAATCGGGTCGCCGCCCGGCGGCTCGATCTTGATCACCTCCGCACCGAAATAAGCCAACAGCGTGCCGGTGAAAGGGCCGGCCAGCAGCTGGCCGACCTCGATGACGCGAATGCCTTCGAGTGGGCGACGAGACATGACGCTTTTCCTTATTCGAGAACGGCGATCAGGATTTCTTTGATCAAAAACGCGGCGACGCAGAGTCCAAGCACTAGGAAGATGATGAACGTGCCAAATTTTCCAGCGCCGGATTTTTTGGCCAAGTCGTACATGATGAAGCCCATCAGCAGGATCAGTCCGCCGACAAACACTTTCAGAGAAATATCGGCAAATTCAGCTTCGGTCATGGGGGCCTCCTAGAGCCGTTAGTACGCAGGGACGCAGGATTCACGGTCATGCAGATATTTGGCGCGCGAGATTATCGCCGATGGCGCGTGTTTGTGCAGGCGATAATTTTTGCAGGCGAGATGGGTGAGTGCACGCCGGATAGGCGTGCTGTCTACCCGGCGCGACGCTGCAGTAGCCAGCAGGTTTCGGTGAGGCGTGTCAGGCCGCGTGCGCGAAAGCGCGGCTCGCGCTCCAGAATATCTTCGCGAACTAAGGCAGCGATATCGAACTGGGCACCAAACAGCGCACGGATTTCTGCTTGCGATACGCAAAACGGCGGGCCGGCCATTTCTTCTTGTGGGTAGTCGAAGGACACCAGCAGCACGCGTGCGCCCACAGTCAGCAAGCGACCTAGGTGCGCGGCATAGTCTTGGCGCAGCGGCGGTGGCAATGCGACCAACGCGGCTCGGTCCCACACGGCATGTACAGGGCCGGTCATTTCCGGCGTCAGCGCAAAAAAATCGCCGCTAAAAATTCGCAGCGTATTGCCGGTAGGCATCTGCGCCTGATGGCAAACGAGTGAACTATCGGCCACTGGCTCTGTCGTGGTTGGCAATTGCTGAAGGCGGAAGAACTCAGCGACGGCCAGTGGACTTAATTCGGCGCCGGTAACGGCAAAACCCGCATCGGCCAGAAAGCGCAAATCCAGCGATTTTCCACACAATGGCACTAACACGTTTTGACCGGGACGCAATTCCAACGCCGGTAATTGCTTGCGTAGCCACGGATTGACGTGATCGAGATGAAAGCCGGTTTCGTTGCGCTGCCAGCGCTCCAGCCAGAAAGTGGGTTCCATCAGTTCTGCGGCTTTTTGAAATTTGCCAGCAACTCGGCGCCGAGTTCGCGTTGTGCCGGCTGCATCCAGAGCGGCTGGCTGATTTCTTCGCGCAGTTGGCTAAGCGTGTACCGAGGCACCAGCGGAGCCAGCACGTTAGCCAGCCAGTGCGGCACTTTGCCGCCCGGTTCAACATGCCCGCTCCATTCGACATGGAGCCGCCCTTGTTCGGTGGGGCGTATCAACCAGATAGATTCCAGCGATGGAATGCGTACGAAGCCTTTGACCGGCGGCAAGTAAGTTGGCACGGCCTGGCCCGTCATCCGTACGACGCCAGTGGCCGGATCGTAATCAGGGATAATTTTCATCACGACATCTCGGTCGCCCAGTGGCCAGATACCGCTGATTTGGATGTACACGTAAACGATGCCGTTTTCTGCGCGTGTCAGTACCTTGGCGTGTTGGCAGCGGAATAGCCATGTCGACATGCGAGGCGTGTCGTCGAGAAAGGCGATGAGGCTATCGAGCGGGATTTCGAGTTCGGTGGCACCACGAAATGCTTTGAGTTCGGCACCGTCGATGGTACGTGTCCACAGCGAGATATCGTTGGGCTTGCGCGCTTTGGCAATGACGACCCAGTCGTCATCTGGGTGTGCGTTGCTGGCGGACGGATTGCCGTCCGCGATAGCCGATGCAGAGAACAACCCGGCAACGAACAGCCCGGCTAGCAGAGGCCCCGACAGCCAGCGGCGTGATGACATGATGATTCCTCCCAAGCGCCAACTGGCAAAACCGAAAGCATGACCTCCGCCTACGGTACGTCAATTGCGGAAAACGAATGCAACTGCGCAAAGCGAAACGGAGGCTGCGTGGTTTTCGGCGATCAGGCCACGCGTTCTGGCGGCAGGGCGCTGGCAATGATCGTACGCGTTTGTGCCATCAGCGTTTCGACGCTTTGGGTGGCCACAACATCCGCGCCGATGGGCGGATGAATGACGAGGCGAGCGCGGCCCGGCTTCATGGCCAGCGTCTTGGCCGGCAGGATCTCAAAGCTGCCTTGCAAGGTGATGGGCAGGATCGGCAGGTTCATATCCTTTGCGGTGACGAACGCGCCTTTTTTGAAGGCGTCCAAGCGGCCATCGACGCTGCGCGTGCCTTCCGGGAAAAAGATCAGTGAGGCCCCGTCGGCGGCCAGCCGAGGTTTGGCTGCGTCCAATGCGCGCAGTGCCGAGCGACGATTCTTCCGGTCGATATAGACGTGCCCCAGCCCTTGGCAGGCGATGCCAATGATCGGCACTTTGCGCAGTTCCTGCTTCATCACGAAGCGCAAATCGAAATCCCGTTGCGCATAGAGCATCAGGATGTCGACATGGCTCAAGTGATTGGCGGCGATCAGATACGACTGCCCCGGCTGAATATTTTCGCGACCAACGACGTCTACGGTGCAGGGAATCAACGCGAGATTCGTGCGCGCCCACCACGCCGGAATCATGCGGTTGACCCGCTTGGGCGGCAGAAAGAATAGGAAGAGCAGAACCAGCGAGCCGTGGATCAAGGTGCTCAGCGCAATGCCGGGGAATACCACCAACCATTTCCAAGGGGCGTATAGCAACGTCTTCATCGTGAGAGAGTAAATCCTTGAGAAGGCCGGGGAATCCTCGGCATGAAAGGCATCATAAACGGCTGTCGATAAAGCGCACCGTTTGACGGAACCCTCTGTTTTGTAACGGGATTTGACCTTCTGGGCGCGCTGGCCATGGTGTAGTGTCGCAGCAAGGCTCTGTTTGTTGCGTATGCCGGTGTTACCGGTGTGCGAATCGACGGGAAAACGAAGAGCGGGAAAGGAAATCCGCCGGGGAAGGACACCATGATCGAGTTGCTACTCACCATCGGTTTGCTGGTCTTCGCGCTGGTGGCCGTATTCATGTGGCTGCGCCGCCACCCGGAAGAAGTTGCGGCACGGCTGGATTTGGACCCTGCACATTTGCCCGGTGTGTATTACCGCCGTGCGCTGACCGTGGGCGCACCGGTTTTTGTTGCCGGCGCGGTGGTGGACTTGACCGGTCACACATCGGATCAATTCGATGCGGGCATGGCACGACTGGATGATCTGATTACCGAAGAAGATCGTGCGCGCATTCTGCGTGCAGTGGATGACGCTCGCCAGGGTGACGGCAGTTACGCATTGGAATACCGATTGCAAACGCGATTGGGTGAATCGCGTTGGGTGTATGACCGAGGCCGTGTGCGGAAAGACGATCAGGGCACCCTGATTCGCGAAGGGGTGTTGGTTGATGTCACGCCGCGGCGGCTCTATGAGCAGCGCCAACGTGAGCACGACGAATTACATCGCCGCGAGCAACAAGAATTGGTTCGCATTGCTACTTCGCCGGCGGTGGTCGAGGGGCGCATTCACGAGGCCGCGCAACTGATTGCCCAGGTGGCAGCCAACTTGATGTTGGTGGAGCGAGCGGGCATCTGGTTGCTATCGGATGATGGGCGCAGTCTGGTTTGCATTAATTTGTTTGAACGTACGCCGCGCCGTCATGGTAGCGGCATCAATATCACCGCGAGTGATTTTCCGCGCTACTTTCAGGCGTTACAGGAAGGCCGCGGCATCGATGCAAGTGATGCAGTGCGTGACCCGCGGACCAGTGAATTTTCCTCCAATTATTTGTTACGCCACGACATCATGTCGATGCTGGATGCGACCGTGCGGGTGGCCGGTCAGGTGCGTGGCGTGTTGTGTTTAGAGTCCGTGCGTCAACGTCGGCAGTGGACTGCAGAAGAGTTGTCCTTTGCCGGCGAATTAGCGGACCAGTTTGCTGGGGTTATCAGCAATCACGAGCGGCGTAACGATGCGTCTGAAAATCGTCGACTGGAAGCTGAACTCATTCAGGCGCAGAAGATGGAAGCTGTTGGCCATCTCACCGCTGGAATTGCACATGATTTCAACAACATTATTACCGCGGTGTCAGGATACACATCGTTAGCGCGAACCTATTCGCGCCGCGATCCGGATATGCTCAATGCTTGCTTGTCACGCATTGATGATGCGATTCGTCGTTCACGTCTGCTGGTCAAACAGTTGATGAAATTCGGCTCGGCGTCCGTAACGGCGGTGAGACGTATCGATCTGGGCGAACAACTGACGGGCACGTTGGATTTTTTGCGTGCCGTGCTGCCTTCTTCCGTGGAAGTCGAGAGCAATCTCTCGTTGTCGCAGTTGAATGCGCTGTTTGACGCGGATCAGCTTGATCAGGTCATTCTCAATCTGGCTCTTAATGCATCGGATGCGATGGAAGGGCAAGGTTTATTGCATATCAGCACGGACGCTTCCCAGCTTCAAGAATGCTTCTGCGATGCCTGTCACCACGCTTTTTCCGGGAGCTACGCGCTGATTCGAATCAGCGATACCGGCAGCGGCCTGCCGGATAGCGTGCGTGAGCAAATGTTTGAGCCGTTCTTCACCACCAAAGGCGAAGGACGTGGTACGGGTCTGGGTTTGGCGATGGTCAACCGCTTGATGCACGAATATGGCGGGCATGTCACGGTCAATTCTGAAGCTGGGCGTGGCACGACATTTTCGTTGTATTTGCCGTTGAGCGAAGCCCCAGTGGCGCAGCCGGAAGACGATGCTGCATCGGTTGCGCCGGTACTGGTGGTTGATGACGATGTAGGTGCTGGGTCTTTCATTACGGAATTGCTGCTCAGCCAAGGTTATCGCGTACGTGCGATTGCCAACCCGTTGGATGCGGTGGCACTGGTGCGCGAGCATGCCAATGACGTGAAATTGGTGATCACCGATTACTCAATGCCAGAGATGGATGGCGTGAGTCTGGCGCGAGAAATTTACACACATGCGCCGCAACTGCCGGTGCTGTTGGTGTCCGGCTATGGCGCAGACATCAACATTAAGGACTTTGGTGATCACAATATTCGTGCGATGTTTGCCAAGCCAATCGATACTGAGAGGTTGTTGGTTGCGGCGCGAGAGGCCGTCAACAAAACTACAGCGGCGTAACGCAATATCAAGGCGTAACGAAGAATAGTTATGCCGCTTTGCGCGCTTGCAGTAACAAATTTCTCGGCGTGAGTTGGCGGTTGCAGAACGTGCGAAGTCGCACGTCATAGCCGTATTCGGCAAGCCACAGTGCACGATCTGTCACCAATAATATTTCCAGTGGGCGTCGGCAGGCGTGTCGAAGCAATTGCAAGCGGCGTACGCGTTGCTGCCTAGCGTGGCCCAGCATTTCATAGTGGTCATCATCGATGCCGTTCGGAATCGATAACTGATGATGCGCCGCTAAAGTACGGCAAAAGGCGCTGAAGCCCTCTGCAAGCACGCGCGCGGATTGTGACGGTGATGGCAATGCTTCGTTCGCGCCGCGTAACTCACGTTGCAGCGCATCAAATCCGAGCCGCCAGCCGGCCATTTTTTCTCGTTGCACCGTGATGCGTTTATTGGCGGTAACAGTTTCCTGTACGGCAAGTCGCAGGTCGGTACGTGTGATTCTCAGCGCCGTTGGCGTGTGCTGTGCCAGCCAGCGACTCTTCGGGTGCCAATGCGTTTCGCGGGTGAGGTGATAGCAACAGGGTGCGAGGTCTAATGCCGTTGCATCGGTGTGGATCACCTGCTGAATGAGCGCCAGATGAAGATCACCGCAAGCGTGTAGCGCAACGGCATGCGCGTGTGTCGGTAGGATTTCATGTGTAGCGGTTGTCTTCAGCACATCGGCGACGTGCCAATGCACGGGGAGATGATCACGCAAGGCCAATTGACGCCCAGCTTCGCACAGCGCTGCGTTGCGCTCGATTCCGGTAACGGAAACGTGGTGTAGCCGTGCCAGCAAACGGCCTAAGTGCGCTTTGCCGCAGCACCAGTCCACCACCGGGCCACGCGGAATACCGCAGGCCGCCGCGAAGGCCAGCGTTTGCTGCCATTTGCGTCCGGGGACATCGCGGCCTAGCACTTCTGGCAAGTGCAGTGGTGTTGGCGGATCTTTTGAATCGAGACACGCTTCGGCCGCGCGAAAAAGCGACAGCAGCGCGGGCGCATGGTGGATGCACCAGCGCTCAAGCAGAGCGGGATCTGTTTCGAGAGAAGTCAGCGCCTCGTCATCGAGGGCTAACAGAGCGGCGGCAGTTGCCGGATGAGTGACGACCCAAGCCGGGTCGTCATAAAAGCAAGGTGGACACCAGAGCGGCGCGGTAGTGGCCAATTGTGTGGCCAGTTCCCGCGCCGCATCGGCGAGGCGATCACTCAAGCTGGTCGGTACATTCCGCGCGTGCTTTGTCCATCTTGCAGCGCACTTTACGCAGCAGCGTCAGCATTTCCGGATCGTAGTAGCCGTCTTTGCGCAGTTGCAGGCGTGCATCACGCATCATGGTTTCGTATTGCACTTTATCGGCCGTGGGGATTTCGACGTAGTACTTTTTCGGCACATCTAGCGCAGCCTTATCCAGCGCAGCGAGGATCTTGTCGAAGTTTTGATAGAAGTACTGACGCGACTTTTGGTTGAATTCCGGCGTGAACTTGCTGTCACGCACCAAGAATTGCACGGTGAGTTGCAGGAACGGGTAATTGATGATGCCGCCTTTGGGCTCCAGACCTTTCCAGAGTTCCAGCGGTTTATAGGCGGCCAGCGGTGCAGCAATGATGTCGACCGAACCGTTGTTGAATTTGCCGGCGAAGTTGGTGATATCGGACGGGACCGGTGAGGCGCCCATCTGGGATACGAGCTGCGCTTGTGACTTGTCATAGTCGAGTACGGCAACACGCTTGCCGGACGCTTTGGTCAACGAATTGACGGCGCGGTCGCGCGTGAAGATGTAAGCCGAGCCCAGCGGGGCGATACCGGCCACTTCGAACGGGCCGTTCTTCATTTTTGCTGCGTAGTTCGGCGTGGCCAGTGCTTGCAGCAGCAGGCGCATGTGCGCAGTGCTGGGGACGCTACCGACGGAATCGATGGTGCCGGCAAACGGCACAAAACTGCGTGCACGCAGCCCCGTCAGGTTGGTGGCATCGCACTGACCCGCTTTGAAATCCTCAGCGGCAATTTTCTCGTTGGTGTACGGGCGCAATTCCAGATCTACGCCCCAGGCCATGGCTTCGACGCGAAAATCGGTCATGGCGTTGAAGAGGTCGCCGTGCGCGCCCACGATATCGAAGACGCAAACCGAGCGTTTGACGAGGTCGGCCGACGCAGTGCCGGCACCGGTCAGCAAGGCAAGGGAAGTCAGGGTTGCTGCAAACAGACGCATGAGTAAGGACTCCGGAATATCTTGTTGTTTTGCCTGAGTGTCTTGCGGCGGCCGCCGAGGGCCGCGCGAGGGGTTGCACCATATCACGCGTGAGCGCCGAACACGGAACCGCCCGAGCAGGGACGGGGCGGCTTTCTTGCCCGACGAGCCAGCGAGTCGCCCGCACATCCCATCTGATCGACCTTATGGCGCGGCAAAAGTTGCCGGGTATCTGCGTTTGAAACGGGGCGTTGCTTGACCCACGCGTGAGAACACTGGCTTTGCTAGCACCAGCCATGCATTGCCGTTCTGCTATGCTCCGGCTGTTTTTTGTACATGGACGCCCACGGTGGCGTGTATCACAGGGCAGGGAACGAGGAGCGAAGGCGATGTCCGCGCGCATCCTGAGAGTCGATATGGCGGGGCAGCCGGTCGAGTGGCTCGACTGGGAACAGGCTGTTTGCCTGTATGCGCGCGACATCATCGGCTGGACGCACGGCGAAGTGGTCTATCGCATTCGTGGCGGTCTGTCGCGGCTCACCAGCCGGCAGTCGATGATCGAAGTACACAGCATCATCGCGTGTGAAGGCCGGCTTGCAGCGCCTTATCGCAGCATCCCGCCACTCACGAACACGTCACTGTTTCGTCGCGACCAGAACATCTGCCTGTACTGCGGCAAGCACTTTCATGATCGCGATCTCACCCGCGACCATATCCAGCCACGCTCACGCGGTGGTCGCGATACGTGGCTCAATGTGGTGACAGCGTGCCGGCGCTGCAATCAGTTCAAAGGTAATCGGACACCGGAGCAATGCGGTGTCGAGTTACTGGCGCTGCCCTACACGCCCAACATGGCCGAGTATCTGGCACTGGTGAACAGCCGTCGTATTCGTGGGGATCAGATGGAATTCCTGCGCGCGCAATTTTCGCCGGAAGCGGCTTCCCGTTTGTATGTCTGATGCAGCGGGTGAGTGTGGCTGCATCAGACGTACATCTATCTAACTCAATGAATGGATGCTTCTGAGCGATTTTCTTGCCCGATGAGATAAGGCGGGCATTCTTTCGGTAATACGCAATACAGGTTTTGATTGCTGCGTTTCTGGAAAGCTAGGCGCTTGCGCTCAAAAGAACGGAAGGAACCTTTCCAGTCTGCAAGCGCTTCGACTTCGCGGCGTCGTTTAGCGGCATACATGGCATCCAATGCTTCCATGGCGAAGCGCGGTTTTTGTCTGGCCGCTTGTGCCAGTTCGGCCAGCGACCGATCAATTTCCCGTTTGTTGTTGAGATACAGAAAACTGTTGCCGTATTCGTAACGTACGACGGCCGAGTTGGGCACGATGGCCAGTGCGCGCTGATAGAGTGCATCTACATTGACGGGCTTGGCACCAAAGGTGATGCGGCCCGTGGCCTTGCCGAGCTTACGCACCACGTTGGCATCAATGCCGGCACGGAAGGTCAAACCCAATGGATGCATGGGTGCAAACTGACGAGCGTCATCGGTCACGCTGAGCAGCTTGAATACATAGTTGCGACCGATGGCCACCGTGATGGGTACATCTTCGGCCATGCGACCAATGGCCAATGCGTAGGCGCAGCGAATGGAAATGAAGTCGTTGTAGAAGCGCGGATCCTTTCGCATGTCATCCAGAATCTCGCCGTGCTGGCGGATCACATTGATGGTGTCCTGCAGCAACATGTGTTTGTGTTCGAGATTCGGTTCCAGATATATCGCGTACATCATCTGCGCCAGTTTGCCCGCCATTTGCCCGACGGGGCCCAGTTTCTCGCCAGCCTGCATCGAGGCTTGAAAGTCGCCGCGGAAAAACAAGCGCCAAACTTCCAGCACTTCTGCTGAGACGCGTTCGTAATCACCGTCAAAGTCGGGGCCGGTTTTTAGAATCGCCGGAAATTGCTTGTGGCGTACGCGCAGGTAATCGGCTGAGGGATAAGGCACACGCATCAACTGCATCAAGGAGTCCCAGTTGTCGCGCATTTGCTGTGGCGTGTAATCGAAAGCGCGGGTACCGAAAGGTACGGCATGCCATTTCTTACGGAACACCAGTTCTTTTACCGGAATATCGGCTTCGTCCGAGAGTTCCCAGTCGCCTTCGGCCTTGGCTTCTTTGCTCAGCGCTTCGATGTCTTGTTTATTGCGCAGAAAAGTTTTCATGGCGTCGAACTGCGCTTCTTCGGCGCGGAGTTCGGCGTCGCTCGGAGGCGCCGAGGCCGCGCCTGATGTGTCAGCAAACCCTAGGGCGGGGAGCAGCAAACAGCCCAGCAGCATCAGCGGCATCAGCGGCAAAGGCAGGTGTGAGAATGACAGGGTGCAGCATGGGTGCGACGAGCGAGGACGCAAATAAGGCTGGGTCTGCATAAGAGGCAACATCCTGTCAGGTGGGGTGCGTATTGGTGGAGCATGCCACTCCGGCGATTTGTGATGCTCTTTTGGCGCTTGCGCCGTCGATTGTCAAGGTCGGGGCGCGAGCAATTCGTCCAGCGTCATATCGAAGGCGGGCTCGAAATGATCGAGGAAGTAACGCACCTCCGGCTGCTTTGCGGCAATCTCCTCGGCACGTAATGCAATAGTCGCCAGCGCCGTTTCAAATTCGCGGTTGCCGGCGCGCATTTCGTGGCGGCATTTGAGTAGCGCCGAGAGAATGTCTGCCGCCTTGATGATGTCGTGATGGGCTGACGGTAACGCCTCATCTAACAGCAGCGGACGGTAACCGTCACGCAGCGATTCTGGAAGTAACTGCCAGAGTTCCACTTGCGCCTGATGTTCGATGGCTTTGTAGGCGCGTGTGATTTCTGGGGAGTGATATTTCACCGGTGAAGGCAGATCGCCAGTGAGCACTTCGCTGGCGTCATGAAACAACGCAGCCGCAGAAATGGCATTGGCATCCAATGCGCCATCGAAATGCGTGTTGCGAATCGATGCCAGTAGGTGAGCGATGATGGCCACCTCCCAACTGTGCTCAACAACATTCTCGCGCGTGATGTTTCGTTTGAGACCCCAGCGTTCAATCCAACGCAGACGAGCGAGGCGGGCGAGAAAAGTGCTAGTCATGGGGAATCCTTGCGAGCGCGCGTTGTGGGGAGGCGGCGAGACGTAGGCGTCTGCGATGCCAATGTTTTTCGTCGTTGTGGTTGGGTTGATTGAGTGCGAGAGCGAGAGAGAGTTTCTGGAATTTCTTTGGCGGCCTCGGTGTGCGACGCAAAAGCACCGTTGCCCCAGATGGCTAACGCAATGCGCACCGATTCCCGGGACGACAGCCCGGTTTCTTTCAGGAAACGTGGGTCGACGGCGGCCATCACCATCCGGTCGAGTAAGCGTAAAGCGGCGATCGAATTTAGCCCAGCCGGTAGCATCGGAATCAAGTTAGGCATATAGGCCAGTTTCCGCTCGGCAATGATCGCGCGAAGCCGTCGCCAAGAAGCAGGATGATCTCGACGCAAGTCGTCAAAGAACGCCGGATTGACCTTGCTCATGGTCGAGGTCCATGCGTGTGACCATTCAAAGAGTGCGTTCAACGCAGACTGACGATCCTTCATCTGCTGCGCGAGGGCGTCGAGCGCCGCCAACTCGTGAGCCCATGCATCCACGGTGGCGGCGACGAGGTCGTCTTTCGAGGCAAAGTGTTTGTACAGCGTCACCATGCTGATTTTCAGTTGTGTAGTGATGTCTTCCATCATCACCGCACGTATGCCATCCCGACGGGCGCGCAAGGAAAAAGCAGCCAGAATTCGCTGGCGAGCCTGCATGGTTTTTTCCTGAACGGATGCGGTGGCCAGTTTCTTGTTTTTTGCCATCGGGAAACCTTTTTGTTGTCTTTTCAACCCGCCATGCGCGCCAGTGGCCAGTCTCTTTTCGTGCATGGTCCGCGGATCAGGCGCAAGTAGTTTAAGAGGTTTTGCGCAGCAGGTCATGCCAAAAGCGTAGTCGGTCACATTTGCGAGTAATCAAAAACTACTTTTATTATTCCACCTGTCGGAATCGAGAGGGGGAGACATTGACCGCAGCTTCTAAGTTCCGAGTAATGCGAGAGCGTTTTGATTTCTCTAAGTACGGTTCGCCATCTGGTGGCCGCGTCATTCCAATAATTACAAAACGCGAACACAACCCAGCCTAGTGGTAGCTAGGCGCTTCGGAGGAACGGGACATGTCAGTCAACAGGGCCAGCAAGGCCAGCAGTAGCCGCCGGGCAACCGGCAGTCAGTACGGATTGCGCGTCATACGGGCGGCCGGCATAGCCGGTTTGTTGGCGTTGGGCGGTTGCGTGGCCGAGGACACCACAAGCAGCGCGCCGGCTGCCGCCCCGGCGCCGGTCATGGATGCCACCCCAAAACTTGGTAACCCGGCGTTCCCTTTGCTTGGCAAGAGCAAGCGGGGTGGTTCGCCGCAGTGGGATTACTGCTCCTACGGGGGTCCCAACTACACCCCGATGCCGGATGGCACGCCACTGCCGACGGATCCGCGCACGCTGGTGCAACCGGGGGTGGGTGCCGGCAAAGCCGTGGCGTTCAATGCGTTCTGGAAAGACTGCCATGTGTTGCCTTCTGTGCTGGCTGAAGAAGTAGGCCATGCCACCACCTGTGGCGAACTGCGTCAGCGGTTCGAGAAGGGTGACAAGCTCTTGAACACGGGCCGTGTCGGCACCGGCGTGTTGTTCAGCGGAACCGACCCGTGGACGGTCGAAGCCGGGCTGGGCATCGCGACGTTCTCGGCGGACCAATACAACAAGTTGTGGATGATCTGGGGTGGTTTCCTGTGGCGTCCGTCCAACTTCGATCAACTGGTCGCTGAACGTTATGGCTCCGGTTTTGGTGGCGGCAACCCGTACCCGAAGCCCGGAGAAGATCCAAATAAAACCAACGGTGGCAGTGGCCAGTTGCCAGAAATGTTCACGCAAATCCGTAAAGCCGACGGTAAGTGGACGGGGCAGATTGGTGTCACCTGTCACGCCTGTCACACCGGCGTTGCCAACAGTCAGCCGACGTTTGGTGGCGGTAATTCGATGCAGGATCTCAATCTCTTCCTGCGCGACATGCTGCCGCTGGGATACGTCGCGTCGGTGGCGTCCTTGGCGAACCTGACGCACACCCGTGGCACCAACAATGCCAGCGATGTGAATCTTGCCTTCGCATTTCCAGACAGCATTACCAATCTGTGGACACTGCCGGAATTGCTGGGCCTGATCACGTCGGGCTCCACGGGCAGTATGGATTCGCCGAACTGGTGGAACATGGGGCATCGTCCGGTGAAATTTGTCGACGGCATGTTCCCGATGGATGCGCCGCGCGTGGACATGGTGTTCTACACGCCAATCGCCGGTCTTTTCGGTTTTGCCAGTGGTCCGCTTGGCGAGGCCGGTCAGGATTGGATGCGTGAAAACGGTCCGATGATCAATACGTGGGTGGATACGCTGAAATCACCGGCTTATCCGCAAGCCATCGACACAGCAAAAGCGGAGCAAGGCGCTGCACTCTTTCACGAGCTGGATCTCTGGTCGCGCCCGAATGCAGTGGATCGCCCCGCAGAAGGCAATGGTTCCTGTGCCAGCTGCCATGGCGCTTACTCGCCGCGTTACGTGAACGACACCAACTACTTGGCGACTCCTGCCTTGGAAGGTGTGGCGGGTTACATCACACCGCAGCGCATCATCGCGGCAGATCCAGCACGTCTCGATACCAACAACGAGATGATGCAGCGTGCAGGTGCGAAAAACTTCTTCGGCTATCCGCAGACCTACGGCACGGATCAAGATTGCACGCCGCAGAATCAGCAGCGTTTGCGTGACCAGATGGGTGGCCGTGAACTGGGTTATTTGGCACCGCCGCTCTACGGTGTGTGGGCATCGGCCCCGTATATGCACAACGGTTCGATCCCGAACGTTTGGGAAGTGCTCAAGCCGTCTGATCGCAAGCCGATCTGGCGCCGTGTGTCCAAATCCAAACCAAGTGGCCAGCCGTTCGTCATCATGGGTTATGACACGCGGATGACGGCTTATGACGCGACGAAAATGGGTTGGAAGTACGACACCATTCCTTGCAAGTGGCGCTCGATCCTGAACCCGTCCGTCACGCCGTACATCAGTTGTGATCCAAACGACGAGTACAAAGATCCACTGGCGCAGCAAATTGCTTCAGCACTGTTTGGCAATATCGCGGTCGTCTGGAACATCCTGTTCCCACCCATCCTGACCAATCAGCAGATGGAAGATCGCAAGATCTACAACACCAAGCTGTTTAGCCAGGGCAATGAAGGCCATGAGTTCACCTCAGTCCTGACGGATGAGGAACGCTCGGCGATCATCGAGTACATGAAGACGTTGTAATTCGTGTCGGTAAGCGCCACCGACCTCTGATGGCCGGTGGCGCGCAAGAAAAAACCCGGGCAGCGAAAGCTGGCCGGGTTTTTTTATATGCGGATATCGCGTGGCCGAGATGCGTGATCGAGATGCGTGATCGAGATGCGTGACCGAGATGCGTGACCGAGATGCGTGACCGAGATGCGTGACCGAGATGCGTGGCCAGAGAGTAACGTGCGAATTATTCGACAAAGTAAGGCGGGCAAACTTTCGGCAGAACGCAGTAAAGATTCTGGTTGTTGGCTTTCTGATAGCGAAGACGCTTACGTTCGAAAGAACGGAAACTTCCCCCCCATTTTTCCAGGGCTTCTATTTCGCGCAGGCGTTTGGAGGCGTACATGGCATCGAGCGCTTCCATGGCAAAGCGTGGCCGCGTGACCGAAGCACGTTTGAGCTCGACTTCTGCTTGTTTGATATCACGCAGTTTGTTCATGTAGAGCATAGCGTTGGCGTGCTCGTAACGAATGATGGCCATGTCCGGAACGATTTCCAGCGCCTTGTCGAAATAATTGCTCACATCGGTTTGTTTTGCGCCGAAGGTGATTCGCCCGGTTGCTTTTCCGACCTTGCGTACCACGTTGGCATCGATGCCGGCTCGGAAAGCTAGACCCAGAGGGTTATTGGGTTGCATGTCCAGCACGTCGTTAGCCGCATCCAATAACTTGAACACGTAGTTGCGGGTTAGGGTGACCGGGATAGGTAAATCCTCAGCAATACGGCCAATGGCATAGGCATAGCCAATCCGAATGATCACGTAATCATCGTGAAATTGTTTTTCCTTGCGCATGGCATCCAAGGACGTGCTGTATTCGCGAACGGTATTGGAGACGTCCTGCAAGAGCTGGTGCTTGTCTTCGAGATTAGGTTCCAAATAAACGGCGTACATCAATTGTGAGAGTTTTCCGGGGATCGCACCGGCTACGCCTAGTTTGTTGCCTTCACGCATGGCTTCTTGGAAGTCGCCACGAAAAAACAATCGCCATACGTCGACGATTTCGCGTGAGTATTTTTCATAGTCACCATCAAAGGCGGGATAGCTGGCGCGGAATGCCGGGAACCGCTCCATACGCGTCTTGAGGTATTCCGGGGATGGGTAGGGCACACGCAGCGCGTCCATGAGTTTTGGCCACTGCGTTTTGATCTGCTCCGGGGTGTAATCAAACGCCTGCGAGCCAAAGGGCACTTTATTCCAAGGCTTGGTAAAAATGCGCTGATCAATAGCGATCTGGTCTTCCTTGGACTGCGCCCAGTCACCTTCTTTGGCCGCTTTGGTTTTGAGTGCTTCGATTTCGTCGAATTCCGCTTCGCCTTCGCCGATGGTTTCGGTGTTAGCCGACGAGAGTGGTTTGGCGGAAAGCACGGGGCGAGCGTCGGCCGGTCCTGCGGCCAATGATGTACTGCTGGCTGTGAGTGCCAAGACTAGAAGGGCGGCTAAGAAGAGCAGAGGGGGGTGGCTTACAAAAGGGAAGCGCTTAATCACTGCAGCCATGGTGTCTCCGATTGTATCGCGGCAGGCTGACAAGGCGGGCCGACGGTTTTGCTGGACTATACGTGCCGGTGATCGGGCCTCTCAAGAAAACGATGTGACGCACTGGTCATCAGAACGCGGCGACGGATGAGTCGATGAGTCGATGAGTCATAGGACGACGCGTTCAGCCAATCACTTCGGGCTGTGTCGCTGCCTGCCAAGCCGCCGGCAGTCGCTGTAAAAACCAGCGCCGTGCGCGACCTCCGCCCATGGCCTTCCACGCCATCACGTAATGTCCGGGTTCACGCAAGACGGCCGTACGCAGAGCAACTAATTTTCCGCTGTCGATTAACGGCCGGAGCCGATTTTCCGGCAACGTACCGATACCGAGGCCGGCCATCAGTGCCTGTTCCTTGGCGTGAAAACTGCTGACGGTGAAGGTGGTTTGCCGTGCCAGCAGACCAACGCTGAACGCAGGCCGGACGCGTGCGGAATCGGCCACGGCAATGATCGGATAACGCCGCAGCGTGTCTTCATCGAGCGGGCTGTGTTCGCGGGTGGCCGGATGATCGGGCGCGCAGGCCATGAGAAAGCGCAACTGGCCTAACGATTCGGTACGCAGGCCGGTCGCCGATACTCCGGGCAGTGTGCTGGCAATCACGATGTCGGCACGGTCCATGTCCAGGGCTTCCCATGCGCCCACCAAGGTTTCATCTATGAGGCGAATGCTCAAGTTGGGGCGTTCGCGATGAAATTCAGCGATCAGTGGGAAGGTCGCTTCCACGCCTTGCGCGTTGTCGATAGCGATGCGTAATTCGGTTTCCCAGCCGTCGTGCAGCTCGCGGGCTTCGAGGGCCAGCCGGTCGGCGGCAGCCAGCAATTCGCGCCCGCGCGTGAGCACGAGTTGGCCGGTAGGCGTGAGTTTGGCGCGATGGCCCTCGCGATCAAACAGAACCACACCCATATCGTCTTCCAGTTTCTGGATGGCGTAAGAAACCGCAGAGGTGACCCGATGCAGCTCTTGGGCGGCGGCCGCAAAGCTGCCCCGGCGATCAATGGCATCCAGTACGCGCAAGGCATCAAGGCTGGGGGGCTGCATGGGCACACCTTGTTCGTAATATTTGAATGAAATCCACAAAAATTCTCGATTTCATGGAAGTTGCGTGGCTTCTATCGTAATCAACTTGTTCAGATAGAACGAATAGTCCTTGGGAGGAGAGCCATGGAAGCCTTACGCGCCGCCGCCGACCGGGGTCAGACCCGTCTGGCTTGGCTAGATAGCCGACACAGTTTTTCCTTTGGCGAGTACTTCGACCCGCGCCACCTCGGGATCTCCGCGTTGCGTGTCATCAACGACGACACCGTGCAGCCGGGGGCGGGATTTGATACCCACGGTCATCGGGACATGGAGATCCTCACCTACGTCACCGCAGGCGTCATCGCGCACCGCGACTCCACCGGCGGCCAAGAAGAAGTGCCGGCGGGGGAGTTCCAGTTGATGCATGCCGGGCGCGGCATTCGGCACAGCGAATTCAACGCATCAAAAGAGCAGACACTGAAATTTCTGCAGATTTGGATTCAGCCGGATCAGTTGGGCGGTGAACCGGGCTACGAGCAGAAAAACTTTGCGTGTCGGCCGGGGCTGCAACTGGTGGTGTCGCCGGATGGTGCGGAAGAGTCTCTGCGGATACGGCAGAACGCAAAAGTGTATCGGCTGATACTCGCGGCAGATGGCTCGGTGCAGTTGCCATTGGCGGCAGGGCGCATCGGTTATTTGCACGTGGTGCGTGGGCGTTTGCAATGTGCGGGTGTGGTGTTGAGCGTGGGCGATGGCTACACCGTGCATGACGGTGCGCCGGTCATCGTGCAGGCTGGTGAAGACGTGGAAGTTTTGTTTTTTGATTTGCCGCCGGTGGAAGATCACCACTGATCAACACATGGTCGGCATGCCGGGCGAGTGATGCGCTGACAATTGAGTCGTCGGCTTGATCAGGCGAACACCAAGCCGGTTACCTGCGCACAGAGTACGAATTTTCTTGAAATTTAAATGGGGGTGTTATGAGTCTTCCGATTTCTGATCAGGCGCTGCGACAACTGTTTTTGGATGCGCGCACACACAACGGATTCAGCGAAAAGCCGGTGGAAGATTCCACGCTGCATACGCTGTTCGATCTGGCCAAGTGGGGGCCGACCGCGATGAATTCGTTGCCGATGCGGGTGGTGTTTGTGAAGTCGGCAGCGGCGAAGGAGAAACTGGGGCCGACACTGGCATCGGGCAATCTGGCCAAGACGATGAAAGCGCCGGTGACGGCCATCATTGCGGCGGATTATGCGTTTTATGAGCGGCTGCCGCGTCTTTTTCCGTCGGCAGCGGGCGCACGCGATTCGTTTGCCAACAACGCGGCATCGGCAGAAGCTAATGCACGGCGTGGGACGCACTTGCAGGCGGCGTATCTCATCATGGCGGCGCGCGCATTAGGGTTGTCGTGTGGGCCCATGGGGGGCTTTGACAGCGCGAAATTGGATGCGGCGTTCTTTGCGGGAACGAATTACCACTCCGATATGTTGATCAATATCGGTTATGCGGCAGAGCCGCCGGTGGTGCATCCGCGTGGTGTACGGCCTGAGTTTGATGAAGATTGTCGCATCGCCTGAACCACGCGCTTCTGTTGTGTGGCGTTCGGCGATGTTGTGGGTAAAAAGCCGTCGAAGGGCGGCTTTTTAGATTTTGGTGACAATATTTTGTTGTTTTCGTACGAAATGAGTCGAGTGCAGCGTTATCAACGCGCGTGTACGCAGGCTGGGCCGTCGTGGAGTTGTCCAATGACGGCGGCTTGCGAAAAGCCCGCCTCGTGAAATTGCGTGAGCACGGCGTCGGCGCTGCCGGCATCGCAGCTCACGAGCAGGCCACCGCTGGTTTGCGCATCGGCCAGTAACCGTAATTGCCAATCGGCGAGGCTTTGCGCATGCACATCTTGTCCGTAACTGGCGAG
The DNA here is from genome assembly GCA_964574995.1 of uncultured Pseudomonadales bacterium. Lineage (GTDB taxonomy): Bacteria > Pseudomonadota > Gammaproteobacteria > Pseudomonadales > JADFDG01 > JADFDG01. Next base: position 154,546 of record CAZNPF010000003.1, read on the forward strand.
ATTGCGGGCGATGGCGCCGGGGCCGATGCCTTGTTGAGCAAGAGCAGCAGCGCGCGGAAGCAGCGGAACTTTCGCGGCAAAAATTTCTGCGGTAAGTTTTGAGCCGCGACAGATTTCCAGCAAATGCCCCAATAAACCAAAACCGGTGACATCGGTGATGGCATGCACACCCGGTAATGCTGACAGTGTGGCGCCGGGTGTGTTGAGTTTAGTGGTGCTGTCGATCAGCACGCGGTAGCCATCGGCACCGAGTTGTTTTTTCTTCAGTGCCGCTGCCAGCACGCCGACGCCTAAGCCCTTGCCCAGAATCAACACATCGCCTGCGCGCGCATCGCAGTTACGCTTAATACGATCGGGGTGTGCCAGGCCCAGCGCCACCAATCCGTAAATGGGTTCCGGCGCGTCGATTGAATGACCCCCGGCCACCGGAATGCCTGCCGCGGCACACACATCCGCGCCGCCTTTTAAAATTTGGCCGATGACGTCTGCCGGTAATTTATCGATGGGCATGCCAACGATGGCCAGCGCCAATATCGGCGTGCCACCCATGGCGTAGACATCGCTGATGGCGTTGGTGGCGGCGATGCGCCCGAAATCGTAGGGGTCATCGACGATGGGCAAAAAGAAATCGGTAGTGGCAATCAGTGCTTGTTGATCATTCAGGCGATAAACCGCCGCGTCGTCACTGGTTTCGGTGCCCACCATCAAGTGGTTAAACGCACCAGCAGTTGGCGTGGCCTTGAGAATTTCTGCCAGCAAACCCGGTGCGATTTTGCAGCCGCAACCGCCGCCGTGTGCGAATTCGGTGAGTTTGATGGTGTGGCTCATGAGGCGAGTTCCGTGCGTCAATAAAAACGAGTGAAAGCGTGCTTGCGAGTCTTGCGTTGTCTGCCGGCACTGCGCGTGCGCGTCAGAGCGTTTCCGGTGTAGCTTTGAGGCGCATACGGTCACGCAGCGCCAGCGAGAGTTGATCGGCTGCCATGTTGATCAAGGCGGTCGCCAACAGCAAGATCATCGCGCGGTCAAAACGCAATTCCGAGAACGCGCTATCGATATAAAAGCCGAGCGTACTGACGCCGAGGATGCCGAGTATGGCGGTCTCGCGCATGATGATTTCCCAGCGATAAAACAGGAAGGCAAGAAATTGCCGGTAAATTCGTGGCAGCACCTCAAAGAAGTAACGATTGATACCGAGTGCAGCGTCTTCGCGCAATGAGAGTTGCGTGGTCCAGCGGCCCATCAAATGCGCGATGATCGCGCCGTTATGCAGGCTGAGTGCGGCGATGGCCGGCAAGGCGGAAGGGCCGACGAGCAATAAGCCGATGAAGGCCAGCACGTATTCTGGCGTCGAGCGCAAGGCGATGAGCAGGGCATGGCCACCAGCGCGCGCTGATTTTTGAAAAAACAACGGCGAAATCAACGGGAACAACAGCAAAGCGATTAGCCCGGTAGCAACCAGTGACACGCCGCCGATCAATAAGGTGTCGATGCTGCCGGGCAGCACTTGCGTATCGAAGAGTCGCCATAGCCACGAGCCAAAACGCTGCCAGGTGTCGCTGAGGGCAAGATCACCGTTGCGCAGCGGCGCGGGCACGATGTCTTCGGTTAAAAAACGCGTGATGGCGGCTAGGTCGATGCGTGCCACGGGCGGCAGATAAATAACTGCCGCCAGCAGATATAACGGCAGCAAGGGTTTACGCAGCCAGAAGCGCAAACTGGCGATGATCGCGAAAAATAAATACAACAAAGCGGCCGCACCGCTGTAGTCGCTGGTGCGAAAGGCTGATTCCAGATAGAAACCCAGCGTCGGCAACCCGATAAAACCCAGCACAGCGGAAGAGCGCAGTGCGCACTCGGTACGATAGGCGGTGTACGCCACCAAGTGTGGCCAAGCATTGGCCAGCCGGGTGTAAAGCAAAACCGATAGAAACGACGCATTGACGGGCACGGCATCGACTGCGTGTGGATCGGATTCATCCATCAGTTCGCGATACACGCGCGCAAAGGTGCCGGCGTAAGGAATCGCGATGGCCAGTAAACCGGTGAGCGGCGACAAGCCAAAGAGTTGCAGAAAGATCAGCGCCCAGAACAGCTCGTGAATGGCGCGAATAAAAGCGGCAAACCAGCGCACGAGGCGAATGTGCATGATCAGAGACAGCAGAAAACCGCCGGCTGCGCCGAGGGCCACACCTTGCAAACCAAATGCCAGCGTTTTTAGTAATGCGCCGAGCAGATTGTCGACGTTGGCAAAGGAGGGTGTGACCACGCCGGTCAGCATCTCTTGGAATACCACCCAAGGATCGACAGTGGTGATGGCCAGATCGGACAGCGGCAGCAGCACGAGTGCAATCAATGCCAACCAGAAACTGAGCCGCCGTAAGGGCGCAGCGGTGGTAGCGAGCGTGAAATTATTCACGGTCGGTGCGGTTCTGCTCGTGTTGCTCGCGCTTTCCATGCTTCACGGCACAGATTGAGGCGAGTGGGCGCGGTAAAGCGGCGCAAGATCGGCCGCTGTCAGCGTGGCAGCTGGCGCGTCCAGCGCGATCCGTCCATCACGCAAACCGATGATGCGCTGACAGCCGCTCAGTGCTAAATCGATATCGTGCAGTGCCAGTATCACGGTGTCGTGAGTGCTGGTGATACGTTGCACGATGTCACGCGCTTGATATTCGTCGACTGCCGACACCGGCTCATCACCCAGAAATGCGGATTTACCGGCGTACAGTGCGCGTGCCACGGCGACCCGTTGTTGCTGCCCGCCGGACAAACGATCCACCGAGGTGAAAAGTTTGTCACCGAGGCCTAGGGCGTCTGCTACGGCGCTAATGGTCTGCAGTTCACGTGGGCGCGGCGACAGCAGCGTGAGCAGGTTGTAGAACGTCGAATGACGATCCAACTGACCCATGTAGATGTTGTGAAACACGCTCAGCAAAGGCACGAGGCCGCCAGCCTGTGCTTGCGGGCACCAGGCGACGGCATCGGCGTGTTGCGCACGCAGCAGCCGTAGCAGCGTGGATTTTCCCGCGCCACTTTCGCCGACCAACGCGACTTTTTCGCCGCGTTGAATCGTCAGGTTGACGCCAGCGAGCACGGTGCGGCCACCGTAACTCACCCGGGCGTTATCGAGATGAAACATTATTCGTCGAGCAGGCCGATGGCCTTGGCCGTGCTCTCAACCGGCGCGTAGTCCGCGTTCGAGGCTTTGATAAAACCGCTACGCGCGAAATAGCCCAGCAAAACCGGATCTTTGATAGCGATCAGCGTTTTTTGAAGTTTTTGCGTAAACCCTTTGCCGAAGGTGGTATCCACATCGCCGCGCACGGTCCATTGATAATCTTGGAAAGCCGGGGTCTCCCAGATCACGATGACTTTTTTGGGGTCGATCTTGCCGGCTTTCAGCTCACTGCTCCACACGCTGTAGTCCATGGCGCCGACGTCATAAGCACCCGATTGCACCAGTTCCAACGTCTTGGTGTGATCACCACTGAAGCCCACGCGCGAGAAAAACTTTTCCGGCGTTGTTTTTGTGGCCTCACGGATAAAGAAATCGGGCATCAAGCGGCCGCTGGTAGAAGCCTTGGCACCGAACGTGAATGAATGGCCCGCAGTTTCTTTCGGAAAGTGTTTTCCCGGTTTCAGGCCGGTGCGTGTGTTGGCAATGAAATAGGTGTGAAAGCCGGTGTCTTCGACGCCTTGCGCAATGGCTTGCGAGCCGGGTACGGCGCGGCGTGCTTGCACGCCCGTGAACCCACCGAACCAAGCGAGTTGCACTTCGTTATTGCGAAAAGCAGTGACGGCCGCCGGGTAGGATTTCACCGGCACGTAGTGGGTCGGCACGCCGAGTTCTTTGGAGAGCAGGGTGGCGATTTGTCCAAAACGTTCGTTGAGACGGTTTTCGTCTTGGTCCGGAATGGCGGTAAACGTGAATACCGGGCCGGCGAGGGCGGTAGCCGATAACAGCAACGCGGCCAGCGTCGCGGTGAATCGCGAACAATGTTTCATGATCAGGCTCCGTTCAATGGGGAGTTGATGCGCAGGTTGTAGTGTCGGTAGGTGATACCGACGTTTTTACACAACGCGGTTCAATAGCGCGTTGTGATCCGGGCGCAAGCCCGTGATTCGTATGTCAAGGTTGCTGATTGATCCAGCCGATGACCTCGTTGCGATTACCTTGGAACAGCACCTTGCCGCGTTTTTGCGCGAGCTGCCAGTCGTACATCGGGTCGTAATAATGCTCCAGCAATAACGCGATCCAACCGCGATGCAACTCAAGATGGCCGCTTGCTCGTTGTTCGGCAAGCGCGGCATCCATGAGGGTGGCGGCCTTGCGATGCATCAAGCCGCCCAGACGTTTTTGCACACGGTCTAAGCTGCTGCGCAGATTGGCCGCATAGAGTGAAAAGCCCTCTTCGCCATGCTGTTGTGTGTAAAGGACGGCGCTATCGCGCACGTAATCTTCCAAGGCAACTTGAATACGTGAGTCCAGCGGTTCTTCGACGATGGCTAGCGGTGCGGCTTCCATGCGCGGGCGGATCGTGAGCGGAATGGCACAACGCCCGATCAAGCGTGATTCATCTTCCAGCCACAACGGATTGGCATGATGGGCGTCGGCGCGCAGCAGGGCGATGGCGAGCGCATTTTCAAAATTAATTTGTGAAGGCTGCCCGCTAGGCAAGCGGCCAAAACTGGAGCCACGGTGTTGAGCCAGCGCCTCCAGATCCACGGCCGGCTTACGAATCGCTTGGATGACGCGTGTTTTGCCGCTGCCGGTACGGCCGCCGACGATCGCCAGTGGCAGTGTCGATGCCATGCGGTCGATTTCGGCGAGCAAAAACCGCCGCATGGCTTTGTAGCCGCCCACCACCAACGGGTAATCAATGCCGGCTTCGTGCAACCATTGCCTTGCGGTTTGTGAACGCAGGCCGCCACGAAAACAGTACAGATAACCGTCAGGATGACGTTGTGAAAAATCGCGCCAACGGGCGATACGTTCCCGTTTGATGGCGCCATTGACCAGTTGATGACCGGTGTCGATGGCGGCTTGCTGGCCGTGTTGTTTGTACACCGTGCCAACACGTGCGCGTTCTTCATCGGACAGAATCGGAATATTTTCAGCGCCGGGAAAGCTGCCCTCGGCAAACTCCACGGGCGCACGGACGTCGAGCAGCGGAGCGCCAGACAGAAAGAGCGCGCGAAAATCCGTGCTGTCTGGACGCGCGCTCATCGTGAGTGATGCCTCAGTGTGAGCTGTGCGCCGAGCTGTGTGCGGACGGGATGGCCATCATCAGGCGGTCGGTGATAGCGAGGAATACGGCTGAGCCGACCAACACGCAGTGAATGATGACTTCCCACTTCAATTGATGTTCGGTCAGGTTGGCGGCATCGATAAAAGAGCGCAGCAAGTGAATGGATGAAATGCCGATCAAACTCATCGCCAATTTGACCTTCAACATGCCGGCGTCGACATGGCTTAACCAATCGGGCAAATCCGGGTGCTGATCAATGCGCAATTTGGAAACGAAAATTTCGTAGCCGCCGAGAATCACCATGATCAGCAAGTTGGCGATCATGACCACGTCGATCAAACCGAGCACGATCAGCAGGATGTCGGTGTGTGACAGTGCCGGGAAACCGTGTACCAAGTGCCACAGCTCTTCACCGAATTTGATGACGTAAACGCCTTGCGCCACGATCAATCCGAGATACAGCGGGGCCTGCAGCCAGCGGCTGAGGAAAATGAAACTGGCGATATGCGGAGCGGGGTTTTTCATGGTGTTCTCTCAAGGGGGACTGCTGCGCGGCCGGGGCCGAGCAAAAACGGCGCACAGTTTACTGATCACGCGCTGACCGGGGAATGTGGAAATGGCTCAGCCCGCCGGTTTCCATTGCGCGGCACCCAGCACGATGAGGCGCAACTGTTTTTCCAGCAGCTCGATGAGGGTGCGTTCGTCTTCGGGCCGGCTGGCGGGTAGGTCGAGGATGTCGGCCACCGCGTTGAGCATGGTGGAGACGATCAGCCCGGACATCATCTGCAAATCGGCGGTGGGCCAGGTGGCGAGCGCCGGAAATCGCACCAAATCCGTCGCCAGTTCGCTGGTAAACAAGCGGACTTCGGTGCGGATGGCCTGACGTAGCACGCTACGCCCACCACCCCGTTCGCGCAGTAGAAAGTGGAAATAACGCGAATTGGCGCGCACATGCAGCACGAACACTTCCACCGAGCGGCGAATCATCTGCTCGGCGGGCAACTGGCCGCCGCGCGCCGCTCGCATCATCTGCCGCAAGGTGTGCACCGACTCGTCGACCAGCGCCAAGCCGAGCTCGTCCATGTCCTGAAAGTGGCGGTAGAAAGCCGTGGGCACCACGCCGGCTTCGCGGGTGACTTCACGCAGGCTGAGGCCGGCAAAACTCTGTTCGCCTTCCAGCAATAACAGCGCGGCATCCAGCAGGGACTGACGAGTCTTCTGCTTTTTCTCCTCGCGTGGGCCGGGGGGCTGATTCATGGCGAGTCCGGGCTGTCCTAGGAAGTCTGTGAACACTCAGGTGCAGAGCGATACAGCATAACTTATTGATATCTAAAGGATGAAAATTATTTAGTGAACAAGTGTTGACTCATTTTAATTGTCCGGTATTGTCTGTGCACAGTTGTTCACCGATGTCTGCGCGCCAAGGGTTTTGAGCATCCTCACGCGGCGACTCCGGTCTGGAACACGCCCATGGACTGATCGGAGATTGTCATGACTGCTTACTCCCCCCGCTTGCCGTCATCGCTGCGCCGCCTGTTGGCCTCGGAGCTGGTCGCCACGCTGGCCACGCCGCACGGGGTCGACCGTTACCTCGAACTGTTCAACCCGCTCTGGTCGCTGAACGACGTGCGCGCCGAGGTCGTGGCGAGCGTTCGCGAAACGGCGGATGCCACGACCTTGCGCTTGCGTCCCAACGGCAATTGGTTGGGTCATCGCGCCGGCCAGTACGTGCAGGTCAGCGTCGAGCTCGGTGGCGTACGTCGCAGCCGCTGCTATTCGGTGTCGTCGTCGGCGCGTCGGAGTGATGGCCTCATCGACATCACGGTGAAGACGGTGGCGGGCGGGGCGGTATCCGGGCCGTTGTCGATGTACGCGCAACCGGGTGCGGTCGTCACGTTGTCGCAGGCGCAAGGGGATTATGTGTTGCCAGAGGCGACGTTCAACGGCGTGTTGCCGACACGGATCGTGCTGATTTCCGGTGGTAGCGGCGTCACGCCGAACATGGCCATGCTGCGCACGCTCGTCGATGAGCGCTATGCCGGTCACATCGATGTGCTGCATTACACCCCGGGTTATGAGGACGCCATTTTCGGCGTCGAACTGGAAAAAATTGCAGAACAGCAGCGCGCATTAACGCTGCGGTTTTCACTAACCCGTGCCGCGCCGGATGGCGCAGATTTTCAAGGCCACTATCAGCCGGCACATCTGGATGCGTTGCTGACAGGTCGCGCGGTGGATGCGGAAGGTGTCGCGGCCGCCGCGCGCGGCGCATTGGCAGCAACGGCATTGGCAGATGCAGAAATCTTTGTGTGCGGGCCGCAGGCGTTGATTGATGCCGTACGTGCCGACATGACTGCGCGTGGTTTGGGTGCGCGTTTGCATGTCGAGCAATTTACAGCGGCTGCACCAGCGGCGGTTGCCGAAGCGGTGGGAGGCGAAGTGCGTTTTGCACGCGCTGAACGCGTGGCCGTCAGTGATGGCCGCACGTTATTGGATCAAGCAGAAGCCGCGGGGCTCAAACCGGATTCCGGTTGCCGCATGGGTATCTGCATGGCATGTAAATGCAATAAGGCAAAAGGCGTCACAAAAAATATTCTGACCGGTGAAATATCGACTGAACCGGATGACGAAATTCAACTCTGCGTCAGTGTGCCAGTGGGTGATGTAACGCTGGATATTTAAGCCGCGTCACATTCGTCACGTATCAACGAACTTTGAGCAAGGAATCCCTATGAGCGCCATCAACCAAAATATCGATGTCATTTTGAATGCTCGCGAACCATCACCCACCATTCGTCGTGCTTTTCCGCATTTGACGGGGGCGCAGATCGAAGAGTTTGGCCGAGAACTGGATGCGATTCGCACGCGTGTCATTGCCGATCTTGGCGAACGCGATGCGAAATACATTCGCCGCATGGTGAAAGTCCAGCGAGGTTGTGAGGTCGGTGGCCGCGCTTTGTTGTTCGCGGGTATTTTCCCGCCGGCTTGGCTGGCAGGCACGGCACTGTTGTCGGCATCGAAAATTCTCGACAACATGGAAATTGGCCATAACGTGATGCACGGTCAATACGATTTCATGAAAGATGCATCGCTGAATGGCAAAACATTCGATTGGGATACCGTGTGCCCGGGCGATACCTGGCGACATTCGCACAACTACATGCATCACACGTTTACCAATATCGTCGGTAAAGATCGCGATGTGGGCTACGGCATTTTGCGCATGGCCGAAGAGCAGCCTTGGGAGCCGAAATACCTCGGCAATCCGCTGTATGCGTTGGCGCTGGCCTTGGGGTTTCAGTGGGGCGTAGGCCTGCACGATATCGAAACCGAGAAAGTCTTTTCCGGCGAGAAATCGCGCGCGCAAACGCTGGCAGAGCTGAAGGTTTTCTGGAAAAAAGCGCGCAAGCAGATCGCCAAGGATTACGTACTGTTTCCGGCACTGGCTGGCCCGTTCTTTTTGCCGGTGTTATTGGGCAACGCAGTTGCCAACTTGACGCGCAACGTCTGGGCGTTCACGGTGATTTTCTGTGGACACTTCCCGGACGGCACGGTGATGTTCACGGAAGAAGAATGTCGCAACGAAACGCGCGGCCAGTGGTATCTGCGGCAGTTGCTGGGCTCAGCCAATATCGAAGGCGGAAAATTGATGCACATCGCCACCGGAAATTTATCGCATCAGATTGAGCACCATTTGTTTCCGGATCTGCCAGGGCATCGCTACGCAGAGATTGCTCCCGAAGTGCGCGCGCTATGCCGTCGGTACGATTTACCCTACAACACGGGTTCGCTCAGGGCGCAATTCGGTTCAGTCGTGCGTCGGATCTTTACGCTGGCGTTGCCGCCGAAGCCGCGCAAGCGGGCGATGGCGGCGGCGTGAGCGGGCTGATGGGTGAGTAGGATGGTGGATGATCAGGATGGTGGATGGTCAGGTGGGTGGCGTGATCCCTGCGGCGGCTGGGCGTCTCGTCGCTCGCGACGATCTTGAACGCAAATTTTTGGCTTGAACCGGTTCGCTTCCCTCGACGCAGGCCGCCTGCGGGATCACGCCGCCCACCTGCACGCGACCCACCTAACCGTTATTTCGTTTAATTGCCGAGAAACTTGATGCCACCCTTCAGATGTGGCTTCACGCCCTCTTTGTCGCGCACATCAAAACGGATGCCGCCCGCGTTCTGCTGGTGAATAAACGTGACATCGGCCGGCAAGAAGAGTGGCAATTTGAACGCAACGGCAGCGGTGAATGGCTTGTTGCCGGTGTGTGAGGCCAGCTTGGCTAGCGCATGGGACTTGGTCCACATGCCGTGCACGATGTGACGTGGGAAACCAAATGCTTTGGCGGTGAGCGGCCACAAATGGATGGGATTGCGGTCACCAGAAGCTGCGCCGTAACGACGACCCATATCGGAGGGCACACGCCAAGTTTCGCGCGCCGCATTTTTCAGATCGTCTTCAGGGATAGCTTCTTTTTTTTCGCTCCCCGCGACCGGATGACGCGACAACATGGTGCTGGTGCTTTCCCAGACGAGTTTTCCTTGCACCGTGGCTTCGGTAATCACGCTGAAAGCGCTGCCTTTATCGTGCGGTTCCAGCGCGCCGAAACGCACACTGAAATCCAGCAACTCGTTGCTGTTGATAGGGCGGAAGCGCGTAAAACTGTTGGCGATATGCACGGTGCCCAGCAACGGAAACGGAAAGCCCTTGCTGGTCATCAGTTCCATATGCAGCGGGAAGGCGAGCACATGCGGATAAATCGCCGGCAACTCGCGGCCAGTGAGATAGCCACAGGCTTGATTGAATAATTCCAGCCGATGCGGGTCGACGCGCTGGTTACGCATCTTGAGAGTCAAGTCCGGCAAACGTTTTTCACCGGATGGTTTTTTTGCCAGCAGCGCGCGGCGATAAAGCGTCAGGGTAGGGGTCGGTGCGTCGAGTTCGCGTGTGGTCGAGCTGCTCATGCTAAGGCTCCGGTGCTGCGGGAGAACGGGCGTCCGGCCCGTCGGGCGGCGGCCATTATAGTCGGCTACCATGTCGCGTCCTGACCGTGCTGCCGCCTAACTTCGGCGCGGCAACCAATACCCGGGAGTGCAATGAGTGAGCTGACCGACGGGGTCGTGGTCCTGCGGATGATCTACCAGGCGATGCGCAGCGCCGGGGTGGATGCCGAGGCCGTGCTGAATCGTCTCGGGATGGCCGCCAGTCAGCTCGACGACGCGGGTTTGCGCACGCCGCACGCCGGGCATCGTTTGTTTTGGGATGCGGTAGAAGCCGTCACGGGCGATGCCGATTGCGCGCTGCGTCTCGGGGAGCAGATGCCGGTGTTTCGCGGGCAGGTGCTCGAATACCTGTTTCTCTCCAGCCCCACGTTTGGCGATGGCCTCAAACGTGCGCAGCGTTATCAGCGGCTATTATCCGATGCGGTCGACTCACGGTTAGCGCTGACGCCGGTCGAATGCTATCTCGCGTTTGGTTCGACGGGCGATGTGGGCAGCGCCGGCATTACCGTGCCGCGCCAGAGTGTCGAATGTGTTGCTATTGGCGTGATCCGATTTTTCCAACACATCACCGAAGGTGCTTTTGCACCGCAGCGAATCAGCTTCCGACATACACGTGGTTCCTCAGCGTTGGACTACCAGCGTGTCTTTGGTTGTGAGGTGGAGTTGGGCGCAGCCGAAAATCGTATTTATTTCGATCGATTAGTGCTGGCGCGCCCCTCGCCACATGCCGAACCAGAATTGTTGCGCCTGCACGAGCAAGTCGCCAGCGAGCGTGTCGCTGAACTGGAACGACGTGACCTGGTGGCAGAAGTGAAACGCATCATGGGCGAAAATCTGGAAGAAGGAGAAGTGAGCCTGGAGCAAGTGGCTATGCGGTTGGGCATCAAGCCACGTGCTTTGCGTACCAAACTCGCCGAGGCAGACACCAGCTTCAATCAAGTGCTTGCCGATTATCGCTGCCGATTGGCCAAGCAATTGTTGGCGCACACTGACGAAACGATCGATCAAGTGGTTTATCTCACGGGATTCTCCGAGCCCAGCACGTTCTATCGCGCTTTTAAGCGGTGGACTGACGAAACACCGGTGGAATACCGAAAACGTAAACAAGAGGCAGAGCCGCGCGATAGTGATCGCGTGCCTGCTCGTTCTAAAGTTTCTGCACACAGGCAATCGACATGAGTGACATGCTGACCATTACACGTCCCGATGACTGGCATCTGCATTTTCGCGACGGAGACGTGCTGCGGCATGTTGTACCGGCGACGGCAAATGTTTTTGCACGCGCCATTTGCATGCCTAATTTAGTACCACCGGTGACGACTTCTGCATTGGCTGCTGGCTATCGTGATCGCATCCGTGCGGCCGTTCCGGTCGGTGTGCCATTTGATCCGTTGATGGCGCTTTACCTCACCGACAATACCGATCCGAACGATGTGCGTATCGGCAAGCAGAATGGTGTGCTCACCGCCTGCAAACTGTACCCGGCTGGTGCCACCACCAATTCGCATGCGGGCGTGACCACGCTGGAGAAAATTTATCCGGTGTTGGAAGCCATGCAAGAAGTCGACTTGCCGTTGCTGGTGCACGGCGAAGTCACCGAGGCGGCTATCGATGTGTTTGATCGTGAGAAAGTGTTTCTCGATCGGCAATTGATTCCGGTGAGCGAGCGCTTCCCAAAATTACGCATTGTGTTCGAGCACATCACCACCGCCGACGCAGCGAAATTTGTGCAGGGTGCTCGTGCAGGCATGGGTGCCACGATCACGCCGCAGCACTTGCTGATGAATCGTAATGACTTGTTCACGGGCGGATTGCACCCGCACCACTATTGCTTGCCAGTGCTCAAGCGCCGCACCCATCAGGAAGCGCTGCAGCAGGCGGCGGTAAGCGGAAATCCTCGATTTTTCCTCGGCACCGATTCTGCGCCGCATGCGCGTCATGCCAAGGAAAACGCCTGCGGTTGTGCGGGCTGCTACTCGGCACCCGCTGCGTTACCGCTGTACGCCGAGTTCTTCGACAACGCTGGTGCACTGGATAAGTTGGAAGGCTTCGCCAGCCACTTCGGCGCGGACTTTTATCAACTTCCACGTAACACGCAGACAATCACGCTGAAGCGTGAAAGTTGGACGGTGCCGGCGTTGCTCGATTACCCCGGCGGTGAAATCGTGCCGTTCTGGGCTGGGCGGGAATTGAAGTGGCGAGTGCTCTAAGCACCATCATGCGGATGTGAGCGCGGACCAGAGGCGTTTCCGCGTCATAAAAAGGCCCGCATAAGCGGGCTTTTTTATGATTACGGTTTGTTGATTGCGGCTATTAGCAATTCTATTAGCAATCCACGGCAGCCGGCGTCGTCATCACTCGCCCAATACGGACCGGCAGGCATCGGAGAGATAAAACTTTTCCAGTTGCCGCCGAATACGCGGCTCCAGTAAACCTTTTTTCTTCAGCATGGTGATGACGGGCGGGGCATAACGCATCGCCTCCGCCAGCATGGCTTCGCGATGAATGCCGACATCATCCAAGAGTTCACGCAGCGACGTTTCGCCGTATTTATCGAAAAACGCGTCGATGCCGGTAGCAATCAATGTCCAGTAGTAATCGGTTTTTCGTAAACGACGCCAGTATTCATAGCCGGTGACAAAACCTTCTTCTACGTCGCGCTCGGAAATCCAATCGCGGAAAATAGATACTTTTGTGCCTTTATGCTCGTCCCAGAGTTCTTGCGCGCGATTTTTGATGGTGTCGTCTTCTAATCGGGAACGAATAAATTTTTCAGTGCTGCGGCGTGATGCTTTGATGTTAACAGCAATGTATCGCTTGATGCCGTCTTCTAGCGTTTGTTCTAACCCTGGCGTGGCCTTCGATAACAATGTTTTTCCAAGCTTGAGTGCGCCTGCAGCGACTTGGCTATTTTTTGTCAATGGATTGTCGTTGATATAACCCTTGATGCCGTTGTAGAGCACGTCGGAAACCAAAGCGCTGTACATGGGGTTGCCAATGGACTGCTTGATGACTCGTTCGCGCAGTTCTTTCATCGCCATGCCTTGCTCAAACAAAGCATTGAATTGCTGGTCGCTGACGAGGTCGTTGAGCGTAGTGCGATCATGAATGTCGAGCTTGTAGATGGCGCGCGCAATGTCGCCAACGAGCTCGGGGATGGCGCCGTGCAAGTCGAGATCAACGGCATAGGTTTTTACCGACGCTTTCACCTGCTCTCGCGTTGCGGCTTCATTGAGCGTGATGTTTTCGATGGCAGCCAGCGCATGATCCAGCTCTTCTTCGATATTGAGCCGCAGCGGTTCGTCTTCCAACTGTGCGATCACAAAATCAACGTGGGCATCGAGCAGGCGCTCGGCGATGGACGTGGACTTGTTCATGATTTTCCTACCGGCTTCTGTTTTGTGAGTGAAACTTAACAGATGAGCACAAAAAAGGGCTGCATATGCAGCCCCGATTTGTTGCTGATCAATGAATAACGCTCACGCGCCGATCAGCGATTGCCCGCAAACACGCACGACTTGGCCGGTCACGCCGCTGCTGGCCGGGCTCGCATACCAAGCAATGGTTTCTGCAACGTCCAATGGCAAGCCGCCTTGACTCATGGAGTTCATGCGGCGGCCTGCTTCGCGAATGGTGAAGGGGATGGCGGCCGTCATTTGCGTCTCGATGAAGCCCGGCGCAACGGCATTGATGGTGATGTCTTTGTTCTTCAGTACGGGGGCCATCGATTGCACCATGCCGATAACGCCGGCTTTAGACACCGCGTAGTTGGTCTGACCCAAGTTGCCGGCGATGCCGCTGATGGAGCTGACGCACACGATGCGCGCATTGGCCTTGAAGGCATTGGCGGCGAGCATGGCGTCGTTGATGCGCTCTTCGCTGGACAAGTTGATATCCAAGACCATGTCCCAGAATTTTTCTGGCATATTGCCCAGCATTTTGTCGCGAGTAACGCCGGCGTTGTGCACCAAAATATCGAGACCGCCGTGTGCTTTTTTCACATGATCAGCAATGGCTTGCGGCGATGCGGCTCCGGTGATGTCCAGGGCTAATGTCGAGCCGCCGATGCGTTCCGCAACGGTTTTCAATTCTGCTTCTGCCGGTGGGATATCCAGACAAATCACGTGCGCGCCGTCGCGTGCCAGTACGTTGGCAATGGCTTCGCCGATACCACGTGATGCACCGGTAACGAGTGCAATTTTTCCGGCCAGTGGTTTTTTCCAATCCACGTTCGTGATGTCAGCCTTACCGATGCGAACGACTTGTGCGCTGACATAAGCGGATTTCGGCGACAAGAAAAAGCGCAGCGAAGATTCGAGGTTCGCTTCGGCGCCATCCGCGACGTACAGCAACTGCGTGGTGGTGCCGCGTTTGATTTCTTTACCGAGTGCGCGCGTGAGGCCTTCCAGCGCGCGTTGAGCGGTGGCTTGCTTCGGGTCGTTGCAGAGTTCCGGCTGGCGACCGATCACCACGATGCGTGCGCAACTGAGTATTTTTTTCGCAACCGGATGGAAAAAAGCCCACAGGGCTTTCAGCTCCGTGGTGTTGGCGATGCCGCTGGCGTCGAACACCAGCCCTTTGAATTTTTGCTCAGACTCAGGCAAGCCATCCCACGTTTTTGCGGTGCCGCCAAGCGCGGCTTGCGCCTGCTCACCGCCACCGGCGTAGACAAACAGTTCGCTACCGCTGGCCTTGAGCACACCGGCAATTGCGTGTGCTACCGCACCGTTTTTGTGGCTGCCGAACAGCACGGGTCCATCGATCAGTGTGGTCTGCTCTGCGCTGTAGCGTTGCAGTGCGATGGGTGTCGGCATGCCCAGCGAACCCAGCAGCGAGCGCCCGAAAGAGGAATTGGCGAACGAGGTGTAACGGTCCATGGCAGTGCTCCGCAGTGCAGGAAAAATCAGGAAAGAAGGCAGAGCGGGCGGATGCATGACAACGCATCAAACCCAAGCTCGGCGCGCATGGTAAACCGTGACTTTCCGGTCAGGTATTGACCCTGTGGACAGCCGTTCGGTCAGCGTGGCCAATCCGGCAGAATCAGCGCCCGCTATGCTGCGTTGCCGTCGAAATCGGCTGTTTCCCGCCGCCGGCACGTTCGTCTTAATTCCTGTGTTCGATCACTTCACGCACTGCAACCGGAGATTCTCATGACCCAGACCCGTCGCGTCGCCATTCTTGGCGGCAACCGCATTCCCTTCGCGCGTTCCGGCGGCGCCTACCTTGGCGTCAGCAACCAACAAATGTTGGCGGCGGCCATTCAAGGTCTGGTGGATCGCTACAAGCTGTCCGGCGAACGTCTGGGCGAAGTGGCGGCCGGCGCGGTGATGAAACATTCGCGCGATTTCAACTTGGTCCGCGAAACCGTGTTGGATACCACGCTGGATCCGCAAACGCCGGCGTATGACGTGCAGCAAGCCTGCGGCACCGGGTTGGAAGCCGCGATTCTCGTCGGTAATAAAATTGCGCTGGGACAGGTGGATGTCGCCATTGCTGGCGGCGTGGATACGACGTCCGATGCGCCGATTGGCATCAACGACAAACTGCGTCGCAAATTGATGGTGATCAACGCGCAAAAAACGAATGGCGATAAAGCGAAAAAAGCCTTGGGTTTGTTAAGTGCTGATTGGTTCATGCCGGATATCCCGAAAAATGGCGAGCCGCGCACGGGCCTCGCTATGGGCGATCACGCCGCCATTACGGCAAAAATCTGGAATGTCTCGCGTCAAGCACAGGACGAACTGGCTGTTGCTTCGCATCAGAATTTGGCAAAGAGCTATGCCGATGGTTGGCAGAAAGATCTGATGACGCCGTTCAAGGGTTTGGACAAAGACAACAACATGCGTGCAGATTCCAAGATCGAAAAACTGGCTTCGTTGAAGCCGGTGTTCGGTGGTGAAGACGGTTCGATGACGGCGGGCAACTCCACGCCGCTCACCGACGGTGCGTCGGCGGTGTTGCTGTCCAGTGAAGCGTGGGCGGCGAAAAAAGGTTTGCAGCCACTGGCATTCCTCAAGGATGCGGAAACGGCAGCGGTCGATTTCACCGGCAAGGGTGGCTACAAAGAAGGTCTGCTAATGGCACCGGTGTATGCCGTTGCGCGTCTGCTGGCTCGCAACAATCTGTCGCTGCAGGATTTTGACTATTACGAAATCCACGAAGCATTTGCTTCGCAGGTATTGGCGACGCTGGCTGCTTGGGAAAACGAGAAGTTCTGCAAGGAGCATCTCGGTTTAGATAAAGCGCTGGGCAAGATCGATCTCGCCAAACTGAACGTGCGGGGCTCGTCGCTGGCGGCAGGCCATCCGTTTGCGGCCACCGGCGGCCGCATCGTGGCCAACGCGGCGAAATTGTTGGCAGCTAAAGGCTCGGGCCGTGCGCTGATTTCCGTCTGTGCAGCCGGTGGTCAAGGCGTCGTCGCGATTCTGGAACGCTGATTCTTGGTGTGTTGATCCTCTCGCCAGCGGCAAGGCGGCCATTTCGTAAGCCGCTGGCGTATGCTTCAACGGTTGTCCGTCCGCTGACGGGCAACCGGAGGAGGCAAGATGACGGAATCATCGCTGCGTGTCTGGCTCGAAACGCTGGTCGATTTTGGTCTGCTGGCGCTGATTGCCGCCTTTATCCTGTTGGCGTTGTTGTTGGCTGGCCTGTGGCTGCAGGATCGCTATTTTCAGACCGCACATGCCGTGAGGCGCAACTACCCACTGCTGGGTCGATTTCGTTATTTCTTTGAGCGGATTGGTGAATTTTTTCGCCAGTATTTCTTCGCGATGGATCGTGAAGAGCTGCCGTTCAATCGTGCTCAGCGCGCTTGGGTGTACCGGGCCGCCAAAGATCTCTCCACGTTGGTGCCGTTCGGTTCCACCAAAAGCATGCTGACGCCGGGCCGCGTCATTTTTCTCAACTCGCCGTATCCCACACTCGACACCAATCGCGCGGAAACGCAGCCAATGTTGATCGGCCCGTACGCGCGTCAGCCGTATCTGGCCAAGTCGCTACACAATATCTCCGGCATGAGTTATGGCGCGCTGTCGAAGCCAGCGGTGTTGGCGCTGTCAAAAGGTGCCGCGAAAGCTGGGTGCTGGATGAATACCGGCGAAGGGGGACTTTCGCCTTGGCATCTCGAAGGCGGTTGCGACATCGTGTTTCAGATTGGCACGGCGCGTTACGGTGTCCGCAACGACGACGGTTCGATCAGCGATGAAAAATTGCGTGAGATCGCAGCAATCCCCCAGATAAAAATGTTCGAAATAAAACTCAGCCAAGGTGCCAAGCCCGGCAAGGGCGGCATTCTGCCGGCGGCAAAAGTGACGCCGGAGATCGCCAAAATTCGTGGCATTCCCGTGGGTGAGCCGTCAATCAGCCCGAATCGTCATCCAGATATCGCCAACAGCGATCAGCTGCTCGATGCCATCGCGCATGTGCGTGAAGTGACCGGCAAACCGGTGGGCATTAAATTGGTGATTGGCACGACGGACTGGTTGGATGATTTCTTTCTCAATATCAATCGGCGTGGGGTGAAATCCGCACCGGACTACATTGCGATCGACAGTGGCGATGGCGGTACCGGCGCGGCGCCGATGGCATTGATGGATGATGTCGGTCTGCACTTGGCTGAATCGTTGCCGCTGATGGTGGACATGCTGACCGGTTACGGTTTGCGTGAGCGCGTGCGGGTAGTCGCTGCTGGCAAATTGATCAATCCAAATATGGTGGCGTGGGCGATTGCCTTGGGTGCTGATTTTTGCGTGTCGGCGCGTGGCTATATGTTCGCCTTGGGCTGTATTCAGGCCATGCAATGTGACAAGAACACCTGCCCCACGGGCATCACCACGCACGATCCCAAACTACAGCGCGGATTGGTGCCGATGGAAAAAGCCGAGCGGGTCTATCAGTTCCATCGGCATCTGGTGCACGAGGTGGAAGTGATTGCGCATTCCTGCGGTGTCGAAGAACCGCGCCAGTTGCGCCGTCATCATGCGCGCATGGTGACAGGTGGGCCACGTTCGGTACCGCTTTCCGAGATGTGGCCACCGGTCGAGCCGGGCAGTTACCTGCGCAGCGAGCGCTGAAAGAGAGCAGTTACTTGCGTTTCTTTTTGGCAGGCTCCGGTGTTGGTAGCGTAGCCAGATCGATACGCGTATGCCGGCCAATGTTCTGGCGAACTTCTGCGGCGAGAATGCGGCGAGTATCTGCTTCAATTTGACGCAGCATATCGGTGTAAGTGATGTGGCCATTCTCGTCAGTGCCGAGCAGGCCTTCGCGCTTGAGCGTACGAATGAAACGCCGGATGACTTGCGCGTCGAAAAATTCCGGTGAATTGAACATATAAAGAATGGCGGTACGCTGCGCCACTTGTTGCGACAGCGCTTCCAGTTGTTCTTCGTTGAACGTGCCGCTGTCGTGGCTGGTCAGCAACGAAACCACGATGTAATAACGCTCCAGCGTCTCGCGAATGGCTTGAGCCAGTGTGTGCAACCGTGCGTAGTTGAGAGTATTGGTGTGCGGTGCGATCAATTCGCCTTTTTCACCTTGCTCGATGAGCCCTTCAGCCAGCAAGGCATCGGCGATGAGGCTGATGCGCTCGGCCACCGAGTGCTGCCCATGAGCCAAAAACAGTTCAGCACGCAACGGCAGGTTGACCAACGCAGCAAGCGCGATGAGTTGCTCACGGGTTACTTGCCGATTTTGCAGCACCAGATTGGCAATCAGCGAGGGCAACGCAAACAGATGCAGAATGTTGTTGCGGTAATAAGTACCCGTGACGGACGCCGCATCATCCAGCCACAGCAAATCGCCCAGCGTGTGTTTATGACGCTGCAACACTTGCATTTTTTCGCAATGCGCGATCATTTCCTCTGCGCTCATCGTGCATAGGCTGACTGTAGGCGCGTAAGGCACAGCGTTCAGTAAGCGCTGATAGAGCGCCAGTTGGTTGGTCAGTGCGTCTTCGTCCATGACGCGCTTGGAGGTGGACAGCAAAACGAGGCTCACCAAGGCGACCGGATTGACAGCGGCGGCGGCATTGATGCGACGGCTGAGGCGCCGCGCAAGTTTGTCGACCACGGGCGGCAGCCA
Source organism: uncultured Pseudomonadales bacterium (assembly GCA_964574995.1). Lineage (GTDB taxonomy): Bacteria > Pseudomonadota > Gammaproteobacteria > Pseudomonadales > JADFDG01 > JADFDG01. The sequence continues at coordinate 173,867 of CAZNPF010000003.1, forward strand.
ATCGCGCGTAGCGTCTTCGCTGAAACCTTTTTCACGCCAGCCGGGTGTGTAGCCGTCGAGAAACTCGCCCAGATCCAGTGGCTCACCAAAATTGACGTAAACCTTGCCGAAGCGATCCGACAGTTTTTCGGTGCGTGCAAATAGTCGGCCGACGGTTTCGAAGAAACCGCCCAAGGATTCTTTCTTTTTCTGTTTGCCGTGCAGTTCTTCGACGTAAGAGCCGCTTTCTAAAATGCGCTCGTAGCCAATGTAGACTGGCACGAAGGCAATGGGTTTGCCGGTGTCACGCAAAAAACTGCGGACGGTCATCGCCAGCATGCCGGTACGCGGCTGTAATTGCCGGCCGGTACGTGAACGTCCACCTTCCATGAAGTATTCGATCGAAAATCCGCGCGCGAACATGGTGTGCAGGTATTCGTAAAATACCGTGGCGTACAACGGGTTTCCTTTGAAACTGCGCCGCATGAAGAAGGCGCCGCCACGACGCAATACGGTGCCCAGTACCGGCATGTTGAGGTTGATCCCAGCCGCCACGTGGGGCGGCACCATGCCGTGCCGGTAGATGACGTAAGACAACAACAGGTAGTCGATATGGCTGCGATGACACGGCGTGTAAACCAGCTCGTGGGTTTTTGCCAGATTTGCTAGCTGCTCAACGTTTTTGACTTCGACGCCGGCATAGAGCCGGTTCCACAACCAATTCAGCACCATGGCAAGAAATTGGATCATGTTGTGGCTGTAGTCGGACGCAATTTCGTTGGCGTATTCCCAAGCGGCTTCGGTCGCTTCTTCGAGGGTGCTATTTTTTTCACGCGTCTCGCGTTCGATTGCCTCGCGCACCGCGGGCGCACTGATCAAGGTGTCCAGCAAAGTGCGGCGATGCGACAGATCCGGGCCAATCATCGCTTCGCGTTCACGGCGGAAATGAACCCGCAACACGCGGCCGAGTTTGCGTGAGCCTCGCTCTTCTTCCGGTGTTTGCGCGAGCAGTTCGCGCAGGCTGACCGGTGTGCTGAATTGCACGTAGGTCTGGCGACCGTTGACCAGAATCATGAACATTTTTTTGATCATGCCGGTGGCAGACCAGTCATCGGACAGCATCAGCCGCAGCCACGATTTCTCGCGTTCCGGGTGCCGGCCCCAGTACACCGATACCGGCACGATCTGCACTTCCAGCTTTTCATCTTTCAAGCCGGCGGCCAGCAGCCGCTCGATGCGTGCAGAGATGTAAGGCGTACGGTGACGGCCAAAAAGCAGACTGTCGCTACGCGTGAGACAGAAGAAGCGGCGATCGGACCCGGTGCCGCGAATACGGCTCAGCGTCGTGGGCTTCGGTAAACCCAGTTTTACGCACTCGTGTTCGACGACGAGTAGATTGGAGAGATCTTTGTCTTGCAACGCATAGACAATCGGCCGGCTAGGGTCGATGCCTAACGTGGCGAAATCTTGCGGTAGCCGGTGCGTGCGTACCCAGATAAAAAGTAATTTGCGTAAAAAGAACAGAAAAAAACTGTCGAGGCCAAGCCAGCGTTTCATGAATTGTTGTCCAGCCAATCTGAAATAGCCTTCACCACCGCAGTGGGCGAGCGTGCCCAGCGGAAATGATCGGCGCGGTCATTGAGTTGTGCGGCAGTGAATAGCTGCCGATCGATGCGCGCGTTCTGAAAACGATCGCACACGGAATCCATGGCTTCTTTAGGTGCGTAGGGGTCTTCAGCCATACGCAGAGCGAGCACCGGACCACGATACGCGTTGATGCCGGCTTCAAGGTTTTCATCGAGTCCGCGCGCGACATAGACATCGTGTTTTGCGAGATCGCGCCAGTCGGCCATCAGTCTGCGTGCTTCGCGTCCGCCGAAGCCAACGCGATCGCCCGGGTAGTAGCCGCATAGCAGCGAGAGCACAGGCAGCGCTGCGACGAGTACGCGCAATTGCCGACGTGTGTTGCCCGTGAATGCGCCGACCCAAGGGCTGCCGCAAGCCGCGACGATGACGCCGCGGATGCGCGATGGCATTCGGCCGGCCGTGATGGCGGCGTAGTGCCCGCCGAGGCTGTGGCCCATCAGGTAAATCGGCAACGTGGGTGCACGTGCAGAGACAAAATCGAGCACGGCGGGAATGTCGTGTACCAGTGCTTCACGAAATCCGAAATTGACGCGCCAAGATGGACGAAGGGCGCTCTGGCCGTGACCGCGTTGTTCCACTAACGCAACGTTGATGCCGGCGTGACACAGTGCGTCGGCCAGCGGTAAATAAAAACGTGCGGCCACGCCGAGCGCCGGCATCAGCACGAGATTGCCGCGTGGGTGAGTGGCAGCAAACCAGCACAGCGGCACGGCGTAGCCATCATCCGCGGCGAGGGTCTGCCAGTTTGGTGAGGGAGAAGTGTCAGTCGTCATAAAAAAAGAAGCGCGGCGCGGGCAATCTGGGTGATGGGCATTGTTGTTATGCGGGGGCTTCCCTGCGTGGTGGGAAAGATTACCCTGTCGGCCGCCTGGATGGTTATGGAGAGTCGGTTATGCGCGCTATCGAAATCACGCGTTTCGGCCTTGACGGCCTAGCGGCCACCGAACGCGCGTTGCCGGCGCCCGGGCATGGCGAGGTGCGGGTGAAATTGGGCGCCGCGGCTCTCAATTTTCACGATTTGGCCACGGTGCTGGGCATGGCCAATCCACGCATGAAATTGCCGTGCATTGCGCTGTCGGATGGTGCGGGGACGATTGATGCGGTTGGCGCCGGTGTTGTCACGCGCAAAGTCGGCGACCGCGTCAGCAGTACGTTTTTCCCGCGTTGGCTGGCTGGTGCGCCAACGCGTGCTCGGCTGGCCTGCGTACCCGGTGAGCATATCGACGGCTGTTTAGCCGATTACGTCGTGCTGCCCGCCGAAGGTGTCGTGCCGGTGCCGGCACATCTGTCTGATCTGGAAGCGGCTACCTTGCCCTGTGCGGCGCTCACGGCTTGGCGCGCGGTGGCGGTGGAGGCGCGGGTACAGGCGGGCCAACGCGTGTTGTTGCAGGGTACGGGCGGCGTGTCGTTGTTTGCGCTGCAATTCGCCAAATTGTTAGGGGCAGAAACGATTATTACGTCCAGTTCGGATGAAAAGCTGGCGCGCGCCAAGGCGCTCGGTGTCGATCACCTGATCAATTACAAGACCACACCGCAGTGGGGCAAACGTGCACGCGAAATAACCGGTGGCGATGGTGTGGATCTGGTGGTGGAAGTCGGCGGTTCTGGCACGTTCAATGAATCACTGAACGCACTAAAAATTGGCGGGCATATCAGCATGATCGGTGTGCTGACGGGGGTGGCCGACATGATCCCCACCGCAAGAATCATGGCAATGAATGCGACGGTGAAAGGTATTACCGTGGGTTCGCAGGAAGATTTCACGGCGATGAATCGTGCGATTGCAATAGCCAAACTCAAGCCGGTGATTGGCAACGTGCTCGGCTTTGCTCAGGCGCAGGAAGCTTTGGCGTTGATGCAGCGTGGCGGGCACTTCGGAAAAATCGTGCTGGATTTTTCACGCTGACTGTTGCCGTCACTCAAACAAGTCGCTGATGTCGTAATGTTTTCCCGGCAGCGGATCGTCCGGCAAACGTCCGAGCGCACCAAATGGGGTGCGATGGCCGGTCTGAATCGTCCAGACACGATCCGATAACGCCAGCATGATTTCTGTGGCGACGACATCGAGAATGCGGTAACGCGGATCCGGTTTCCAATCCGGTGGTAGATCGACGAAATCGTGCAGCACGGTACGCACTTGTTCGTGATCGCCGGCATTAGCGGCAATCAATGCCCACACGGCGTGACCCAGTCGTACGCCGTCGCGTTTGCCGCGAGTGGCGACGCGCTGCAAAGTCACCAATGGCGGCTCCTGCATTTGCTCCGGCGCAAAGATCGGGATGGCTTGCCACAATGCGGCGTGCATCGCCGTAGGCAAGTTCCACCATTTTTCGTCATTGACGCAGACGGAGAGTTTGACGGCGCGTGGCCCTAACTCGCGCGGTACCGCCACACCGGTGCCGCCTTGCACGGCATTCACGGTGGCTTGTATGCCCGCCATCAGCCCAACCAGAAAAGCGAGTTCGTCGGTGTCGCTGCGTAATTCTGGGCAGTGTTCCGGCGTGGGGTCGTGATAGAGCCGCTCAAATAATTTCCACGCTTCGTATTCGCGGTATGCCGCTAATGCATTGACGCGTTTTTGCGCGGTGCGAATGTCTTGTGCGCGTATGGGATCTTGCTGTTGCAAGGCACGCAGGTACGCCAATTCAAGTTCGACAGCCTGCTGCTCTGCGCACAAGCCGCTGCCCATCCACGTCAGGATGCCCATGCGTTCGACGTTGGTGCCCAGCCGGCTGAGCGACATCACCGGGCCGGTAAACGTCAGCGCCGTGGCGCAGTCGATGCGTAGATCGTCTGCAGCCAAGGCCCTGGGCACGACGTTCTTCTCGCTGAACCGGAACACTTGATTGCTGACGACACGATACGGCGAACAGCCGGCAGCCAGCATCGCCAGCACGAGCAGGCCAAGGAGTAACAGGTGCCCGCGGCCGAGCGCGGTGTGAACCCCGGAAATCGTCATTTCTTGTTATGTGTTTTTTAGGGTGCTGACTGTCGGGTGCAGCCATTGGGGGCTGACTCTAACAACATCACGTCCGAGATTTCCCCTGTGACTGACCGTCCATCGCCGATGCGCAAAAAAACCCAGCCGCGTTAACCCGATTGGCCCGTGCACTGCGTTTACCCCGGCAGTTACTCACTGCCTTGGAGGCAAACGTTATGTCCACTTCCATCCCATCCCACATGCTCCTGCGTTCCTTTGCGCGTCGCCCGGCGTTCCGGTGCTCCGCACTGGCCTTGGCGGTCTTGTTGACGGCCTGTGTATCCGGCCCGGATGAAACGGCCGTCACCACCGACTCCGCCGCCAACATGCCGGCTCGCGAGTCTCTCGAGGCGATCAAAGCCAAAACCACGGCGAAGCGGGAGCGCAAAGTACAACTCGCCGACGAGTACGCACCGGCACCGGCGGCGATGCAGGCCATGCCGATGACACTGGAATACGAAGAGGCCGCCTATCCCGCCGCCTATGCGGGCAGTGATGTCGATGCGCATCAAGGGCCGGTTCAGGCGAGCAACACCGAGCGTTATCAGCACCTCGACGATAACGCCATCAAACACGTGGCGAGCGAGCCGGTGTCCACGTTCAGCCTCGATGTCGACACGGGCAGTTACTCCAACGTGCGCCGTTTTTTGGCGGGCGGCAGTTTGCCGCCGCAAGACGCGGTGCGTGTCGAGGAGTTGGTGAATTATTTTCCTTATGACGGCGTGGTTGCCTCGCGCGTGAACGGCGAGCATCCGTTTGCCGTTGGCACGGAACTGGCGCCTTGCCCGTGGAATCCGGACCACTGGCTGATGAAGGTTTCGGTGAAAGCGCAGGAGATCGGTGCGAAAGCCTTACCACCTGCCAATTTAGTGTTTCTGGTGGATGTTTCTGGATCGATGGATGATCCGGCCAAACTGCCGCTCTTGAAATCATCGCTGAAATTATTGGTGGACCAGTTGCGTGCAGAAGATCGCGTATCGCTGGTGGTATATGCCGGCCGCGAGGCGGTGGTGCTCGAGCCCACGGCAGGTAGCGAGCGCGAGAAAATTCGTCGCGCAATTGACAATCTCAGTGCTGGCGGCTCTACGGCAGGAGAGGCGGGAATCCGGCTGGCCTACCGCATGGCAAAGTCTGGATTCATCAAAGACGGCATCAACCGGGTATTGATTGCTACCGATGGCGATTTCAACGTCGGTTTGACTGATTTCCAAGCACTCAAGGATATGGTCGAGCAGGAACGTGCCACGGGCGTGCAGTTTTCTTCGCTGGGCTTTGGCACGGGTAATTACAACGAGCAACTCATGGAGCAATTGGCGGATGCGGGCAATGGCAGTTACGCCTACATCGATACGCTACAAGAAGGCCGTAAGGTGCTGGTCGATCAGGTGCATTCAACGCTGGTCACCGTGGCCAAAGACGTGAAAGTGCAAGTCGAGTTCAATCCGAAAGTCGTCAGCGAATACCGTTTGATCGGTTACGAAAATCGTGTGCTGGCACGCGAAGATTTCAATAACGATCAAGTCGATGCCGGTGATGTGGGCGCGGGCGCGACGGTAACGGCGTTGTATGAAATAACACCTGTCGGTAGTGCGTCGGCAATTGATCCGTTACGTTACGGTGCAAATCCTGCCGGCAGCGAAGCCCAGCGCGAGCCGCGGGGCAGTACGCAGACAGGCAATGACGAAATCGCTTTCGTGAAGGTGCGTTACAAGCAACCGGCAGGGAGTAGCAGCCGTTTGCTGTCGCTGCCAGTGCCGCGCAACACGCTCGTCGCATCACTGAGCCAGGCCAGCACGGATTTACGTTTTGCGACGGCGGTGGCCGGTTTCGGTCAGTTGCTGCGCGGCGGCAAATACACCCGCGCATGGACGTTGGATGATGTGATTGTGCTGGCCAACGGTGCGCGCGGTGCCGATGAGTTTGGCTACCGGGCAGAGTTTGTGGGCTTGGTGCGGGCGGCGAAGGCGGCTAGCGGCTCCTGAGTCTGCTAACGTGCAGAACACGGGTGCCAGCGTGTGTCGGTTGAAATGATGCGCTGGCATTCGTGTTACCACCACAAAGATTGAAAAAGTTATGCGTAACCGGAGAGCGGGTTGAGCGGAGAAAGCGTGGTTTCCGATGAAGCCTTGATGCTGGCATTTCAGCAAGGGGATGCTCGCGCGTTTGAAACGCTGTATCGCCGTTATCGCAGCACGCTGTATCGCTTTCTGGTTCGCCAAGCCGGTAATAGCGCGGCTGGCGATGAGCTGTATCAAGACGTTTGGATGACACTGGTCAATCAACGCGATCGTTGGCAGCCGACAGCGTCGCTACGGACGTATCTGTATCGCATCGCGCATTCGCGTGTCGTCGATCATTTTCGCCGGCAGGGACGCGAGCGTGGATTCATCGCGCTGTCGCTGGATGGCGACGACGCACCGGAACCGGCTTGTCCTTCTAGCCGAGCAGACAGCGCCTGGACGCAACAAGCCACGGCCAGTGCTGTGCAGCGTTGCTTGGAAGCCTTGCCGCCGGAACAGCGGGAAGCTTTTTTGCTCAAAGAAGAGTCGGATTTATCGCTGGCCGAAATTGCGGTGGCGATCGGTACGGGTACGGAAACCGTGAAGAGTCGTGTGCGTTATGCCGTTGCACGCTTGCGCCAGTGTCTTGCGGAGTGGTTATGAATCCGGGCGATGAGAAAAACGGAACACACGCACCATTCGATGAAGACGCCGAATTTTTGCGGTTGCGTGCGCTCTATCGCGAGTTGCCAGCCGAGGAGCCGTCGGCCGCGCTCGATGACGCCATTTTGGCGGCAGCGCGTCGTGCAACCGGGAGCCGGCCACGCGCAGCCGGGTGGTGGTCATCGGCAACATCTTCGCGCCGCTGGCGTGCGCCTTTGGCGGCGGCAGCGGTGCTGTTGTTGGCGGTTGGGGTCCTGGTTCAAGAGCCGTGGCAACGTAGCGTGATGCCGGAAGGTCTTGTGCTAGAGCAGTCAGCGGATTCGGAAGTTTCCAAAGCGGTCGCCGTGAAGTCTGAGCGTGCCTCGTCAGAAAATGCCGAGTCACCTGCAGCCGTTCCAGCTGTGCCGGTTGTGCAATCCCGTGCGCCGGCAGTAGAGGGTGCAGAAAAAGCAAAACGTGTCATCGAGACAACACAGATCGCCAATAACGAAGCAAGAAAGGCAGCATCGAATATGGCGATGCATGAGATGCCTGCGCCTGCGCCCTCATCGGTCGCGATGCCTGCTGCTGCTTCCGTTCCAACGCCTGCGCTTGCTGAAGACGCTGCGGCCGAGGTCGTTGCCGACGAGGCTGTTTCTGTCGCTGCGGCCAAGCCCACCTCTGCATCCGCACTGACGTCTAAACAAACGCCCGCACCGACGGCTGCACGGGCTTCTGCAAAAAAGCGTGAAGTGGACGCGGCTGCGCAAGCCGCACCGACAGAGGCGATAGAGGCGATCGCGGAGCGCGTGCTGCCGCGCACGTCGCCTTGGCCTTTTGGTCTGGTCCCCACCTTGGCGCCCGACACCGCCTGCGCACGGCTGGTGCAAGACAGCGGTGGCCGCTGCCATGGCCGCGTGATGGCTCGCGGGCTGGAACTCGCGCTGTCCGGTGGCGATCCCGATTGGTTGCCGCAGTTGCGTTTGGCGCTGGAGGAGCTCGGCTGGCAGCGCGATGCCGCCACCGTGTCAGCGACGGACACCGAGCGGTATACGCGCGCGACGGCCGCCGGCATCGAGTCTTTCGGCTGGCGCGTGGAGGCAGGTCGCGTCGTGCTGACCTTGCAGGCCGCCGGTCCCTGAGCCCGCTTTGCCTGCGCCACAGAACGTGGCGAAGCTGACGAAACGTCCTGTTACGGCGATGTCACCCTGTCCTCTCTGATCTTGCGCAGGATCAATGCTGCCCCCGCCGATGGGGCGGTTTTGACGAAGGTCGGCGATTGATCAGCTGGTCGCGTCGTGTCGATGACTGTTTGAGGAGATGTCCCCATGAATGCCAAGCAGCCGCCTGTTCCTGAGGGTGAACAGCGTTTCATTTCCGAGGCCGAGTTCCGCCAGTGGGTGGAAAAAGCCATGAACCGTTCGGTGGACCCGGTGGCCGGTATCTATGGCCCGGATTCGATGATGTGGAAGGTGGGTCGCGAGTTCATCAGCTTCCTAGGAGCCGGCCGCGCCGTGCTGCTGCAACTGGCGCATCCGTGGATTGCCAACGCTATCGATCAACATTCGGCAACGCGCAGCGACCCCATGGGTCGCGGCCGCCGCACATTCATCAACGTGTTCAGCATGGTGTTCGGCAGTACCGAGCAAGTGATGCGCGCGGCCAATGCTGTCCATCACATGCATTCGAAAATTCAGGGCACGCTACCGGAAAACTCCGGTGCTTTCGGTGAGGGTTCGTACTACCAAGCCAATGAAGTCAACGCGATGCTGTGGGTGCATGCCACGCTGTGGGACACGCAATTGAAAATGTATGAGCTGGTGTACGGCGAGCTCAGCCCGGCGGATCGCGAGCAGTACTACCAAGAAACCAAATTGTTTGCGTATTTGTTCGGTATTCCTGAATCGGCGATTCCAAAAACGTGGGCAGATTTCCAACAGTACATGGACACCATGTTGAACTCCGACCAGATCGTTGCGCGCCGTGTGGGCCGTGAAATGGGTGAGATGGTGTTCAACTTTGGCGGCCCGCTGAAACCTGCATTGTCTTGGTTGAAATTGATGACGGCGTTCATGCTGACGCCGCGTCTGGCGCGGGAGTTCGGTCTGCCGGAAGACACGCCGGCGAACCGTCGTCATTTCGAGCGTGGTTTGAAACTGGTGAAGACCGTGTACCCACGGGTACCTGCGCGCCTGCGCTATATCCCCAGCTACATCGAGGCGCGTGACCGCGTGGCGGGCAAACAGCATGCCGACCTGATGACGCAGGGCTTTAACAAATTACTGCTGGGTCAGCGTGAATTGGTGAGCGCCGGCGCTTGATGTTCGTTTGGGCCGGGAAAACGGGTGATTTGCCGGGCTGTGGTCGGTTCGGCAAATCACGCTGACCGGGGGACGGTCTAAGCCTTATATTCGTCTCAGTCTGGGCCGCGGTGGCCCACTCACACTGAGGATCCCGCATGACTGCTCCACGATTCATCAACGAGATCGAATTTCGCGAATGTGCCGAGCAGGCCATCCAGCGCAGCATTGATCCGGTCACGGGCCTTTATGGGCCGAAGTCGATGATGTGGCGGCTCAATCGCGAGGCGTTGGGTTTTCTCGGCGGCGGTCGCGCTGCGCTGTTGCAACTGGCGCATCCGTGGATCGCCAACGCCATCGATCAACATTCACAGACGCGCAGCGATCCACTGGGTCGTTTTCGTCGCACGTTCATCAATGTATTCACGATGATTTACGGCAGCACCGATCAGGTGATGCGTGTCGCCAACAATGTTCACCAGATTCATCAGGGCATTCGTGGCACGCTGCCGGAAGAATCCGGCGCGTTCAGTAAAGGTTCGCATTACGAAGCGAATGAAGTCGGCGCGATGATTTGGGTGCATGCCACGCTGTGGGATACCCAAGTGCGTATGCATGAATTGGTTTTTCCAGCACTCACGCGCGACGAAAAAGAACGTTTCTATCAAGAGACGCGCTTGTTCGCTTGGCTGTTCGGAATTCCTGACGATGCGTTGCCGCCAGATTGGGGGTCGTTCATGGAATACATGGACAAAATGTATGCCTCGGACGAGTTGGTTGCGCGCCGTGTCGGCCGCGAGATGGGCGACATGATTTTCAACTTCAGCGGCCCGATCAAGCCGGCGTTGAAAGTGCTCCAAACAGTGACGGGTTATATGATGCCGCCGCGTTTGCGTGATGAATTCGGTTTGCCGCCGGACACCGCATTTAATCGGCGCATTTATGACGGCACGCTATCGACGATACGCGCGGTATATCCGCGCTTGCCCGAGCGAATTCGTTATGTGCCGAGTTATCACGAAGCGATACGCCGCATCGATGGTCGCGACGGGGCGGACATCATCACCCAAGGTTTCAATGTGGCCTGGCTAGGGCAACGTGAGTTGGTGAGCTCTGGCGTGTGAGTGGCGCAAACAATCAACGAATGGACGGGAGTTCTGCTATGAACACGAAAACATCTTCGACGAATGCGACGCCGTCGACAGGTCCGGATGCGCCGGTTCAGCCTGTTACGCCGGTGATGTTCGACGCGATGATGGAAAAACTCCGTAGCGAATGCAAAGACCCGAATCTGGGTCTGTTCGGCCCCGGTTCGATGATGTGGGAAATCAACAAATATCCTCTTGCCGGCATGCAGGGCGCTGGCCGCGCACTGCTGTTGCAGATTGCGCATCCGTGGGTGACCAATGCCATCGATGAGCACTCGAAGACGCGCGAAGATCCTGTCGGCCGTGGTAATCGCACCTTCACGCATGTCGGACGCATGGTGTTTGGCAATCTGGATCAGGCAATCGAGTCGGCGTATCAGGTTTACAACTTGCATTCGATGATACGCGGCAAGTTATTGGCCGGCTCGAAGTCGTCGCCCACAGGCAGCGATTATCTGGCTAACGAAGTGCATTCGGCTGTGTGGGTTCACGCCACGTTGTGGGATACCGCGGCGACGATGTACGAGTTGTTCGTGCGTCCGCTCACGGCGGCGGAAAAAGAGCAGTACTACCAAGAAACGCGTCGATTTGCGTGGCTGTTCGGCATTCCGGATGAAGTGCTGCCCAAAAGCTGGGATGAATTCATGGACTATAACCAGCGCATGTGGAACGGCGGTGCCTTGCAGGTGAACAAAAATACGATCGATCTGGCCGGATTTTTATTCAAGCCCAAGCAGAGTTATTTGCGCGCAGGTATGAAGTGGATTCGCCAAGTGACGGCGGTCACGTTACCGGATCGGTTGGCAAAAGATTTTGGTTTACGTAATGACGCCATCACGCGCAAACGCGTGGAGCGCATGGCGAAACTGATGCGCACCGTGCATCGTTATTCGCCGGAGCGGCTGGTCGCTAACCCCACGTATGTCGAAGCGCAGGCTCGTTTGCGGGGTAAGCGGGCAGACTGGGTGACGCGCCGCCTGCAGCGGTTGGCCCTAGGCCGGGCCGAACTGGTGGGCATCAGTAACGACTGACGTTGTCTGGGCCGTGATCGCTGCGCCAGTACGGCCGGGGAGTTGTAAGATGCGCCCTTCTTTCCGGAGGCGCGTATGACGACGCTGTATCAGTACGAAGTGTCCCCGTTTTGCGACAAGGTTCGCCGCGTCCTGCAGGTCAAAGGTGTCGACTATCGGGTGCAGGAAGTTACCTTGCGCGAAACGCTGAGTGGCCGCCTGAAAGAATTGTCGCCCGCAGCCAAATTGCCGGTGTTGGATATCGAAGGCGAGCGCATCGCGGATTCCACCGAGATTTGCCGCTTTCTGGAAGCTCGTTTCCCTGAACCGCGCTTGATCCCGACGGATCTTCGCGAGCAGGCGTTGGTGCATTTTTTTGAAGACTGGGCTGATGAGTCGCTCTACTTCATCGAAATGCACTTACGCTTCACCGTCGCGCATAACGCGGAGCGATGGGTGCCGGAAACGAGCAAACATGAAGGCGCTTTGCTGCAACGCATCGCCCGTTGGGCTATTCCGCGTGAGCTGCTTAAGGTCACGCGCGCCCAAGGCACGGGCCGCAAAACACCAGAAGGGCTCAAGCGCGATCTTGATCGTCATCTGCAGATGATCAATCAGTGGTTGAACGACGGAGACTGGTTGGTGGGCAACAGTCTCACGCTGGCCGATATCGCGGTCTTCGTGCAACTGGATTGCATTGCTGGCACGGTAGAAGGCCAAGATTTGATGCGCGGTTACGATGCGCTGCGCGATTGGATGCAGCGTGTCCATCAAGCCACGGCGCCTGCTTCGGCGGCTGCGGGTTGATGCCGATAAACTGGCGCTAACCTGCGCTGAATATTTTCAGCGCCGTGTGCTGTGACGCCGGGCGCTGTGACGCAGTGTGCTGTAAAGCAGTGCGCTGTAGCGCAGCTCAGCGTTTTTTGGGTGAGACCAACCAAAGGCAAATAGCCGGGCCGATCAGTAACCCCGCGAAGACGGCCGAGATCGTGTGTGCATCCAACTGCACGCGAGTCCACATCGTCAGCAGCGTGATGGGCAGCATCAAGAGCAGCCAGTACCAGCCATAGCGTCGTGCAACAAAAAATGCGGCGAACGACGCCAGCGACGAATGCCCCGAGGGGGAATTGTTCGAACTGTTTGGCTTGAGTGGGCGTTGACCCAAACGCGTGCCGTCGACAACGACATCGTTCAGCAGATACTTGGTGCCGTGCGTGGCAATCGTGCTGGCAAGTCCTGCTTGTAAAAATTGTGCGATACCGACGGCATCGCGCTGCAACAGGGGCACAGCCACCATCAGCACCGTATTGATGTGTCGGCCGTAGTGCTCAATAAATTGCACATCGGCGCGAGCCTTGCCTCCTTTCGATTGCGCGTAGTCCTGCGCATGATTGGTGGGGTAGAACGCGCAAGCCAGCGCCAGCACGCCGCAGCACAATGCGATCCAGCGCCAAGTCTGTTGATTGGCTGCCCGGGCTTCAGCGCTGGCCCGGGCAAAGCGTGCGCGGATACCCGTCGGCGTCGGAGCTTGCATGTCGGTCATGGGGAATTCTGGCTAATCAAAATGTAGGGTTGCAGGATGGCGTTGTCGTCGCTGCCTGTAAACGGGTGCTGGATTTTGCAGCAGCGCGTATCAGGCACTGGCCGGCTGCGGTATAAATCGCAGGTTGCCTGCCCTAAAGGAACCGGAATGCAAACTGCTCGCGCCGTTCGTGCTGTGGCTTTTCTCGAGGCCGCCAAAGGGGCATTGGCGTTGTTGGTTGCATCTGGGCTGTTCTTGCTGGTCCATAACGATTTGCGGCAATTGGCAATTAGTCTGGTTGAACATTCGCAATTGAATCCGGCGTCACGTTCCCCAGAAATTTTTATTACGCTGGCGGGCAAGTTGCAGGATTTTGGCCTGTGGTGGGTGGCGTTGGGCACGCTGACGTATGCCGTGCTCCGATTCGTCGAGGCGTGGGGGCTTTATCGCTGCGCAACGTGGGCGGAATGGTTGGCGGTGTGCAGTGC
>CAZNPF010000004.1:0-168653 GCA_964574995.1 uncultured Pseudomonadales bacterium
GGTCGGGGTCGAGGGTTCGAATCCCTTTTCCCGCTCCAAGATTCAGGGAAACCCCGGTCATACCGGGGTTTTTTTCTGGAAGCAGCGCGCATCTGCCAGCGCGTTGCCGTAAGCCTCAAGGCTGGGTGGCAGAGTGGTCATGCAGCGGACTGCAACTCCGTGTACGCCGGTTCGATTCCGACCTCAGCCTCCATTTTGTTGCCCGGCATCGGGCAGCGCTCCGACCGGATCCTCGGCGACCCTCGTCCGGTTCCAGACCGGCAGCCCCGGCAAGCGGGGCAGGGGTACTCCCCGATGCGATACCGTGGCAAGGCACCCGCCCGGGTGGCGAAACAGGTAGACGCAAGGGACTTAAAATCCCTCGAAGGGTAACCTTCGTGCCGGTTCGATTCCGGCCCCGGGCACCAATTAAATCAATAAGTTACGGAAACTTCGGCGGCGGAGACGATTTCTGCTGGTCGGAATTTGTGCTTTTGGTCTCCGTTCGGTCTCCGTTGGGCGGAATCGAGTGATGCTCGAAATGCCTCCTAGCTGAGCACCACCCCACGCTCAATTTACTTCTTGGTCGCGCTATCGGCGGCATCGGCAGCTGCAGCGGCTTTCTCGACCTCGAATTTTTGCTTGATCAAGCTTTCGAGTACTTCGACGTCTTTCATGTTGAAGTTCTCCGCAAGCCAGTCCACCGATAGGCGTCCGGCAGTTTGGGGGTAGTCGCTTTCGGGCTGTCTATGGTATGAGCAAAAACCCGACACTATTGGATTGGTGTAATTCCATTAACCCAAGTAAATAGGCGTATTCTGGCTTGAGCGATGTCGGGTTTTTGCATAGTATAAATGTCGGGTTTTTGGAGGGGTCGGCAATGACCAGGAAGACCTTGGCGGAGCGGATTGAAACCCGCATCGCCCGCAAGCGAGACAACGTATTCCTGACCCGTGAGTTCATGGATCTCGGCGGGGAGGATCAGGTGCTGCGCGCTCTACGCACTCTGGTGCGGGATGGCCAATTGGTCCGGTTGGGCTATGGCGTTTATGGACGGGCTTTCGAGTCCCGGCTGTCCGGCAAGCCGGTCCTGCTCAACCCCAATGGCTTTGTCGGGGCTGCCCGTGAGGCGCTGACCAAGCTGGGTGTGACCTGGGAGCCCACCGAGGCCGAGCGGGCCTACAACGAGGGCCGCTCGACGCAGGTGCCCGCAAATGCGGTGGTCAGGGTCAAAGGCCGCTTCTCCCGGCGATTGAGTGATGGTAATTCGGAGCTTGTACTTGAGCGGTAATCCCACCCTGCAGGATCTCCTGGATGTGCAGGCGCACTTCGGCCTGCCCAGCCCCGCGCTGGTCGAAAAGGATATGCAGGTTGCCAAGGCACTTGCCGCCATTTCGGCGCTCGACTTGGGAGCCGTGCGTTTGGTATTCGGTGGCGGTACTGCGTTGGGCAGGGCCTATCGCCTGATTCATCGAATGTCCGAAGACATCGACCTGAAGATCGTTGCGGCGGACCCGCTGAGGCGGGCAGATCTTCGCGAGATTCGTCAGGCGATAACCGATGCCTTGCTGGCCGCGGGTTTTCAGTTCAATCCGGATGACCCTGAGCACCGGCTTTCGAGGAACGAAAGTCGTTACACGATCTATCGCTTGCCCTATAGGGCGGTGAGCGAAGGGCAGGGTGTATTGCGACCAGCAATCCAGATTGAAACAGCAGTCTGGCCGTTGCGGCAGCCGTCCGTTGAATTGCCTGTTCAGTCATTCTTTGCCGAGGCATTCCAGCAAGAGCCGGAAGTCGACCGGATTGCCTGTGTATCGATCCTGGAGACGGCCGCCGAGAAGTTTGTCGCGCTGACTCGACGAATTGCGTCCGAAAAGGGTCTCCCAGACGACCAACGTGACAGTACGTTGGCTCGTCACATCTATGATCTGCACGTCATCCGATCCCACTACGATGTGGCGGAGGTTTCTGCGCTAATTCCCGCCATCATCCAGACGGATGTGGATGCCTTCGGGAACCAGTCTCCACCCTACCGGGCGGACCCGATGGGTGAGACGTTGAGAGCTATCGATGCCCTCGAGGGTGATCCCGTGTATGCCCGAACCTATGCGGATTTCCAGAGGCGCATGGTTTATGGAGAAGAGCAGGAATACCGTGCTGCGATTCAGACGTTGAGAGAGCTGTTCGCAGGGGTTTGCCGCTAACCTTTCGTCATTTCCTAACCAATCCGGGATTGGGCCGGAAAGGCAGATCAGCAAATCTGGTCGGGATCGTGATTGCCTCCAACGATTGCGCTAAGCGAGTTACTTTCGAGTCAACGCATATGCCGTCAAGGCTAGTGTCTGAATGGGATGATCAAGACTGGATGAAAATGCCGAATCAGAATTGCGTGTAAATCAGCAGTTCGCCGCCAATCACGTCACGCCTTGCCCAGATGTTTGCGCAGAAACGCGTTCATCGCTGATACGCTGCGCTCGAAATCTTCATTGAAATACACATCGAAGTGGCCAACCGGAAAACGCACGACCTCGGCCTTCGGAATGCGTGCGGCAGCTTTCAGCGCGATGGCAGCAGGAGCCACCGTGTCGTTATCGCAGACGACGAGCAGTGCCGGGCATTTCACGCGCGGCGCATCGGTGATCGGGCGGAAGCGGGGAACCTGTAGCGCGGTGCGCGCAGTGACTTCGTTGCGAAATCCCGGTGGTGCCAAACGGGTATACATCGCCCAAGCATCGGCGGTGGTCATCATCCCGACTGATCCCGGTGGTGCGACGATTGGCACATAAGTTGGCGGCAGTCCGAGCAAGCTGCGCAGGCCATCGGTAACACCGCGAGCGGAGAGTTTTGCCAAGCCGAGTATTCCGTCGTAGCGCACGATTTCCAGCGCGCTGCCGAGGCCGTCGAGCATCGGGCACTGGCTGACCGTCGCGGCAACATCACCATCTTGCGCAGCGACGCAGATGACCAGCCCGCCAGCAAAGGATGTGCCCCAGAGCGCGATACGTTGGGTGTCGATATCCGGCAATGACCGCACATATGCCAACGCGGCATGCCAGTCTTCGATTTCGCGGAAGGGGTCGAGCAGATTGCGTGGTTCACCATCGCTGGCGCCGAAGTGACGGTAATCGAAGATTAGTGTCGCGTAGCCGGAAGCATTAAAGCGTTGCGCGTATTGTTCGAGGTGCATGTCACGAGTAGCACCAAAACCATGCGCCATCAGCACGAGTGGAATGCGCTGCCCGGTGCTAGCGTCGGGGCGGTCGAGCCAGCCGCGACAGGTGATTCCATGACTGGTGAATGCAATGTCTTGGCGCATAAAAAACTCCGGCCAGAAGCGGGCTGTGAAAAAATATTTCAGGCCGCTGGGTGACGGAGGAGTTTACACCTTTTATCCGTTTTTCTTCGGCGGCTCATCATGGATGACGCTGCCGTAAATGCCTTTTCCTGAGGCTCTGCGCAAAAACATCATGAGTTCGCGCTCGGCTTCTTCGCGGCTGTCGAAGGGGCCTTCCAACGTGTTTTCGCGCGTTGTGAAGAAATATTTTCCGTTCGACACGCTGATGCGGTCGGAACGGAAGTGACGGCGTTTTTCGTCTTCTCCTACGCGGTTCTGGCTCATCCTGGCCACCCTCGGTGAATGTTATTTTTATTTTTCTAGCTAACCCTGTCGCCAGAATCAGCTGCCTTGGTAGGTCGGGCCTTCACGCATCATTTCGTAAAAGTACGAAGACATTTTCTGTGTTTCTTCCAGCGAAAGATCGTTGGCCATCTTGCGCGTGGTCGAATGAGCAACGCTGCGAATCGTGCTAAAGCCTAGGTCGGCACCCTTGCGAGCAATGAAGCCGAGCTTGATCAGATTGGTCGGGCGTTTGAACATGTAATCCAGTGCGATATCGACCAGTTCATTCATCACATCGGCTTGCGTGTCGGCATTGCTGCGGTTGCCGGACATCGTGGCCTCATGCATGGCCATGAAACGCGTGGTGAAATGCGCTGGCAATGGAAAGCTGACGAAGGGTTTGCCATCCAGCACCAGTCGGCGTTCTTCGACGAAGCCTTTGAGATTCTTCAGTTCGTCATTGGAAAGTTTGCTGACCACGCTACGAATCAAACCGTGCGACGTGGTTTCCATCACGCTGCCGAGACCGTCGACCAGTTTTCTGCGGAAACCGTGTAATTCGATCCGGCTGGTCGGGCCGTGCAACATGCCGGCCAGCATGACATCGACAAACTCAGAGGCGATGTCAGAAAACACCTTGTTTTGCGGTTCGCGGCTGCCGCTGTTGATCGCAGCGATGAATTTTTGCGTGTTGGCTTCGAGGCGGTCGGAGCTGGGGATGGCGAGATAAATGGTCGACATGAACAGGCGGCTCTCTCTAAAGGATGCCGCCCGAGTTTACGGGCCGTGATGGGCGCGGGATAGATGCGAGATAGGTGCGGGATAGTTTGTGCGCTTGCATCACGCCTTGCGCGTGACCGGGAGGAGGCGAATGGTCGGAGTGATAGGATTCGAACCTACGACCCCTACGTCCCGAACGTAGTGCTCTACCAAACTGAGCTACACTCCGACGCCCCGTCCGAGGCCGCGTATTCTACACATCGGCCCGTCGACGAAAAGAGATTTTTCCTCGCGTTCTTGCGGTTTTACCGCCACCTGCGGGCAAGTTGTTCAGTCTTTGCCCAAGCCTGCCAAATCAGTCGCTAAACCTGCCCGGATACGCGCGATGGTCGGGCCACGGGTCCGCTGCCGAGTTGCCGTAAAAGCACGGGCATCCAGTTTGGACAGTCGGTCTGCCTGTACGCACGCAAAATCCAGCGCGGAGAGCGGATCGACCAGCTCATCCAGATAACCCGCAGTCAGCGCATCTTCCGGCGAATAGATTTCAGCGCCGGCCACGGCGCGCGTGTAGAACGCCGGGTTGAGGCGATCGTGGGCCAGTTCGGCCGCAAATTCCGGCATGGTCATGCCGATGGCGGTTTCGTTCATGCCGATCTTGAACGCGCCGTGGCAACCGGTACGCCAATCGGCTGCAAAGAGCGCGATGGCGCCCATGGCCAACGCATGGCCAGTGCATACCATCACGACCGGGCGCGGGTATTCGTAAAGACGCAGCGCAAGTTCAGCGCCAGCACCGACCATTTTGCGTACGCCTTCACCGCCGGCTTTGATGACGGCGAGATCGAAACCGCCCGAAAAACGGCCTTCACGGCCCGCAATGACGAGTGCGCGCAGCGTCGAATCCGCTTCCACCTCATCCAGCGCTTGGTGGATGGCATCCATCATCGCAAACGAAAATGCGTTGGCTTTACCGTCGTCCAGCGTGATGAGAGCGAGATGCTGGTCGCGGGTGAGGGAGAGGAGGCTCATACGGTTCTCCGATTCATTCGGGGGGTCAATCAATCCTGCAAATAAGGCCGCAGGATGGTGTCGCCACGCACTTCGGCGCGAATGACATGCAGGAAGGTATAAGCACCCAGCAGTTTGCGCGCAAGGAAAATGAACTCTTTGGGTGGGATATCAAAGTGCAGGCTGAGTGCAGATTTCGATGCTTTGAGCATCACGCGATCCGGCAGATCAGATTTGCCCCAGAGATATTCTTTTTTGCCGTTGAGTACGTAGTCCGGCATCGGGTGCACGTCTGGATCGGCGAGCACTTCGACCGCCATGAAACACAGTTCGACAAAACCGTCGAGCGTGTTGTCCGGTACGCTCTTGTCGAGGAACTGCAACTGGTGCATCGCGTTGACGAGGCGCTCGCGGTCGCGGAAATAGGAGGCGCGAATCATTTCTTTGCCGGGGCCGAGAATGGTGTCGTCGAAATCCCGGAAAGCGCCAAAATCCAGCAGCACGATTACATCACGGCCGGTTTCGTCATCGATGCGAATGAGGTAGTTGCCAAAGTTCGGGTCCGTCTGCATTTTGCCCCAGACGAACACTTCGCGGCAGCAGATGTCCATGATTGCTTTGCCGATACGATTTCGGCGGTCCTGCGGCAGTGCTGTGACGCGCGGGTCGTTGACGCCAACGCCTTTCTCAAAAGATGTGCACAACACATTGCCGGTGGAATATTCCAAGAATACGTCCGGCACGCGAAACATCGGATCGCCACGCAGGATGTCACCGAAATGACGGGTGGTTTCCGCTTCCAAGTGATAGTTCACTTCACGCTTGAGCATGCTGCGCACTTCATCCAGCCAACCTTGGAAGTCTTCGGTAATCGGTACCGCGCGCGTGAGGCGCAGTAAACGCACGACCGCATCCAGATCGCTGTCGATAGCGTCGGCAACGCCCGGATATTGAATCTTGAGGGCGAGTTCGAGGCCGTCGGATTTGCGGCGGGCTTTGTGCACTTGCCCAAGCGACGCGGCACCCAGCGGCTCCGGATCGATGTCGAGTTCATTCATGCGCTCGCCGAGTTGCGCGCGCAGATGCGGTTCCAGCGCAGACCATTGCAGCGCAGTGGTTTCCGATTCCAATGTGTGTAATGCCGCAGTGATTTCTTCGGGCAGAAAGTGCTCGCCCAAGAGCGCCATCATCTGGCCGATTTTCACCACGCTGCCTTTGAGCTTCCCCAGTTCGCGCACGAGGTATTGCGCTTGCTCAGCAAGAATTTCTTTTTGACGAGCAGATCGTTCGTCGCCGCGATTGAGCAAATTGCCGGCGGAGCTGAACGCGAAGCGGGCACCGGCCACCACGCCGGCGCGGGCCAAGCTGAATCGGCGTTCCAGCGCGCCAGTTTTGATGCGGTCGACTTTCTCGGAGGGAGGGCGCTTGGACATCGGTGATGAGCTCGCTGGATGAAAAGGCGCGGGCGATGCGAGGATCGCGCTGCGTACTGCACGGCGGCGGCGCTAACTGACGCTGCGCGGATTGCCGACGCGGCGCGGATTGTAGTCGAGCGGCATGATCTGTCCCTACGCATTGTCCGACTGGCAGCCGGCCTTGATAATCCCGCGGGCTACAAGCGGTCACAGGGTTCGCCAGACCACAAGGTTTTCTTCACGCACTCGGAGGTTTGTATGTCCACGCCGGAGCCGCAGTGCTGGGTGTTATTACGGGGTTTGATCCGTGAACAGCGGCACTGGGAGACGTTTCCTGCGCGGCTATGCGCGGCGCTGCCGCCGGGTTCGCGGGTGATTTGTGTGGATTTGCCGGGTAACGGCCTGCATTTCCGTGAGCGTAGCCCGCTGTCGATAACCGCCATGGTGGATGCCGCCCGTGCGGACCTGGCTCGGCAGGGCGTTCAGGGCCCGGTTTGCCTGTTGGCACTCTCGTTGGGTGCGATGGCGGCCTTTGAGTGGATGTCGCGCTATCCGCAAGAAATTCAACGCGCCGTTCTGCTCAACACCAGCCTCAGCGCATACAGCCCGTTCTGGCAGCGTTTGCGGCCACACAATTACCTGCGCATCGTGCGCGACGTGTTGTTTCGTCATTCGCAGGAATATCGAGAGCGCATGATTTTGGAGATCACGACCAATTTGATCGCGGACCGTGAAGTTTACGTGCGTCGTTGGACAGGTTACGCACACGACCAGCCGGTGAGCGTGTCCAATGCGTTGCGCCAGTTGTTGGCGGCGGCGCGTTATCAGCGGCCAGAAAATTTACCGGCGTGCCCGGTGCTGCTACTAAATGGCGGCGGTGATCGCTTGGTGAATCCACAGTGCAGCGAAGCGATTGCCGCCGGTATGAATCTGCCGCTGCGGCGTCATCCGCAAGCGGGCCATGATTTATCGCTGGATGCGCCGGACTGGGTGATCGCAGAAGTGTTGCGCTAAACGTTAAGCGTGATGATGACAACGATTTGATGTGGAATTTCCATGAACGATTTTGAACAAGCAACGCAATTTGATACCGCCGCCGATCCGATGCGTGCGCGTTTTGATCTCAGCGATCAATGGAACGTGGGGCATATTCCCAACGGTGGCTATTTGATTGCTGCGGCAGCCAAAGCGATGGCGGGCGTGGTGTCGCACTCGGACCCTTTGACCGTGACCGGCCATTATTTGCGTCCGGCGGTGGTTGGCCCGGCAGAGTTCACGCTATCTGTAGTAAAGCAGGGCGGAACCTTCGATAACGTACAAACGTCGTTGCATCAGGAAGGCGCGGAGCGTTGCCGTTTTATGGCGGCATTCGGCAGTTTAGACCGCATCGATGGGCCGAGTTGGCGTAGCGAAGAACCGCCGGAAATTCCGCCGCCAGAAGCGTGTATCAAGATGAGCGGCGGATTACCAATCAATCGGCGTTATGACGCTTACTTTGCACCGCAATCTGCAGGTTGGTTGCGCGGCGAAAGCGGTGGCGACGCAGAATTTTTGGTTTGGATGGCGCATGCCGACGGTCGTGCACCGGATTTGTACAGCCTGCTGTTATTTGCCGATGGTTTGCCACCACCGGTCTTTAATCGCGATGGCGCGCGGGGTTGGATCCCGACGGTGGAACTCACCGTGCATCTGCGTGCAAAACCGGCTCCCGGTTTGGTGCGCTGTCGTTTTAAGACGCGTTACATGACACGCGGCTTGTTGGAAGCGGACGGCGAAATCTGGGATTCGAAAGGAGAACTGGTGGCGCTGTCGCGTCAGTTAGCGCGCGTACGCAACTAAGTGCGTAAGCCGTTATGCGATCGGTGGTTTGCGTATCAGCAAACCACCGCATTCGCATCCAACACTCAGCGAGAAGTCACAGGCGCAGCAAGAGCCGCCGGAACCTTGTTGGCCTGACTCGCACGCCACAGTTGAATCTGATCGGCCAGAATGGTGCCGGCTTCAGTCAGCGTTGCGCGATCAGCAGGCGTTTCGCGGTCCTCATTTTGTGCTTGTTCTTCGTCGAGCTTTTCCATCTCGTCTGCATTCTTAAGCAACGGTTCACCGCGCGCCTTACGGCGTTTATTTTCGATCGACAAGGCATTGGCGCGCAGGCTGTCGCGTTCGGCACGGCGTGTCGATTCGCGTAGCGACAGTTCTTTCTGAGCGCGGCCTGTGGCTAATAACGCCGCTTGTTCGCGGATCGACTGAAAATCAGGATCGATGGCGACGCGTTTGTCACTGCGTTTGTGCAATTCCGGCAGCATGGATGAAAAATCACCGATGCGTAGGAAGCGTGCCGGACGGATGATGTCCCAAGCCATGGCGTTGGGCAGCGCGCTTTCGCCGATGGTTTCGTGATCAATCAGTGACGGCAACGTGAGATCCGGGAGAACGCCTTTCAACTGCGTGCTTTCGCCAGATATCCGATAAAACTTGGCTTGCGTAATTTTCAATTGGCCTTGATTCAGCGGCCGCAACGTTTGTACGGTGCCTTTGCCGAAAGTCTGTTCGCCGATCACCAGCCCGCGGCCGTAATCCTGAATGGCGGCGGCAAAAATTTCTGACGCAGAAGCGGAAAGCCGGTTAGTGAGAACTGCCAGCGGGCCACCGTAGAGCACATCAGGGTCGGCATCACCTTCCGGTTCGACGCGGCCGTTCGCCCAGCGCACCTGCACAACCGGGCCGCTACGAATGAATAAGCCCACGAGTGACTGCACTTCTTCCAGCGAGCCGCCACCGTTGTTGCGCAGATCCAGCACGATACCGTCGACTTTTTCGGCGCGCAGACTACTGATGAGGTTGGCAACGTCACGAGTCGTGCTGCGATAGTCCGGGTCGCCGCGATGGGCCGCATCGAAATCAATGTAGAACGTCGGCAGCACGATGACGCCCATGCGATAGGCGCGGCCTTCAGATTTCACCTCGATGATTTTTTTGCGGGCGGCCTGTTCTTCCAGTTTTACCTCGTCACGCACGAGGCTGATGACGCGTGTTTGTGAGCTGTCCTGCGCACTGGCAGGAATGATCTCAAGACGTACCGTAGAGCCTTTGGTGCCACGAATCAGGTTGACCACTTCGTCCAAGCGCCAGCCGACGACATCGACGAGTTCTTCATTGCCTTGCGCGACGCTGACGATGCGGTCGTTGGCTTTGATCAGGCCGGATTTATCGGCAGGGCCACCAGTAATGAGTTTGACGATCTTGGTGTATTCGTCCTCGCTCTGCAGGACCGCGCCGATCCCCTGCAATTGCAAGCTCATGTTGATGTTGAAGTTTTCGCTGGTCTGCGGCGAAAAATATTCGGTGTGCGGGTCATACAGCCCGGTAAACGCATTCATGTATGTGGAGAAGGCGTCTTCCGGACGTGTTTGCAGAATTCGGTTGAGTTGGGTGCGATAGCGGCGTGCCAGCGTTTTCTGTATTTCGGCGTCATTTTTTCCGGAAAGACGTAAATCGAGAATGGCGGCTTTGAGTCGCTTGCGCCAGAGATCGTTCATTTCTGATTTACCAACAATCCATGGCGAATCTTTGCGGTCGGTTTCGATGGACTCTTCTTTGCCGAAGTCAAAACGGCTGATCGGTTTTTCGATATCGGCAACCAAACCTTGCAAGCGTTCGACGACACGTTGTTGGTAGCGGTTATAAATCTGAAAGGCGGGGTTGAGATCGCCGAGTTTTATTGCGCGCTCAAACTGAGGCGACAGTTTTTTCAGTTCGTCGACATCGGCGGCATAAAAGTAGATGCGCTGCTCATCCAGCGCTTTCAGGTACGCATCGAATAACTGGCCGGCGAGCGCGCCGTCGATCGTTAACTGACGGTAATGCTGCGATTGCAGTTGACGCACGACGTTGACGCCCGCGCGTACTTCTTCGCGTTCAGGTGTCAGCGTGGGGGCGCGTGCGGCCAGTGCAGCGGCATTGTCATCGATCACCGACGCCATTGCCGTGCCGGTGGCCCAGAGGGTCAGCAGAAGAAGAGCAAAGCGGGAAACCGGGGAAGGGCGCTGGAAAAACGAGAGGTGGTAGTTCATGAAAACGTGGGCACTCACGGCCAATTGAACGGCAAATGGTAGATAGCAGGTGCGAACCCGGCAACCGCATAATGCGGCCGGACAGCCATCGGTGCCTGCAGCGCGGGCGCACTACCTTCGACGGAGTCGGACTTGCTGCATCGCGTTTGGTTCACCTTAGTTTGCGATTGGCTTTGCCGGTGCGGCCTGGCCGCTGCTCACGGCCGGCGACGCCTCCGTCTTCTCGGCGGTCGTGCAAGCCTGTTTCGACATGGCGAAATTGTCGGTGGAAATCGCCATCGGCTTGATTGGTGTGCTGGCGCTGTGGCTGGGCCTGTTCCGCGTTGCCGAGCAGGCTGGCTTGGTGGCGACGCTGGCGCGAGGGCTGGCGCCGATCTTTCGCATCCTGATGCCGGGCGTGCCTGCCGGACATCCGGCGATAGGCGCTGTCACGCTGAACCTGTCGGCCAACATGCTCGGCTTGGACAATGCAGCAACGCCGCTCGGCCTGAAGGCCATGCGTGAGCTGCAGTCGCTGAACCCCACACCCGAGCGTGCAACAGACGCACAAGTTCTGTTTCTGGTCCTCAATACCTCCAGCGTGACGCTGCTGCCGGTCTCGATCTTTGTGTACCGCGCGCAGCAGGGCGCGGCGGACCCGGCGCTGGTTTTTCTGCCGATTCTGCTGGCGACCAGCGCCTCGACGCTGGCCGGATTGTTGGCGGTGGCGGCTCTGCAGCGCCTGCCGGTTTGGCGCTTGCTGGCCTTGTGGCCGGTGTTGTTGGGCGCAGCGGCCATCGGCGCGTTGTTGGCCATGCTGGTGATATTGCCGGCCGGGGTGGCGACGGGGCTTTCTTCTGCCGTGGGCAACGTGGTGTTGCTGAGCCTCGTGCTTTTGTTCCTCGGAGCGGGTCTGTGGCGGGGGCACGACATCTATTCCACCTTTGTGGAAGGTGCCGAGGAGGGCTTTAAGACAGCGGTCGGGCTGATTCCTTATCTGGTGGCAATGCTGGTTGCCGTGGGGGTGCTTCGGGCCAGCGGAGCGCTCGATGCGGCGCTGGAAGGCTTGCGTTGGCTGGTCGCGGCGGGCGGTTTTGATACGCGGTGGGTCGATGCCATGCCGACCGCGTTGGTCAAGCCGTTCAGCGGTAGCGGGGCGCGCGCCATGATGCTGGAGACCATGCAGAGCCAAGGCGTGGATTCGTTTGCCGCCCGGCTGGCGGCGGTGATTCAGGGCAGTACCGAGACGACTTTTTACGTGTTGGCCGTGTACTTTGGCAGCGTCGGTATCCGGCATGCGCGGCAGGCCTTGTGGTGCGGCCTGTTCGCCGATCTGGCCGGTGTCATTGCGGCCATTTTTGTTTGCTACGCATTTTTTGGTTAAGTAATGATCGATTGGTAGTGGCGGGACGGTTGTCGCTTCTTCTTTTAGTAGGAGGCTTTAACGAAGCGACCTGATATACGCATCAAAACCGATGGAACCTGACATTCAAGGCCTGCTACATTCCGGGTTCTTTTGCGAAGGATTCATCGGTTGCGGAAGACACTGCAATCGTTGAGCCTCGTTGACGGCCGCCCCATAAAACAAGAAGTCATATCCCATGGATGAACAACGCGCCCACCGCCGCTTGCACGTCGACTTTGACGCCAACATTACGGTTCAGGGACTGCGCGAGCATCCTTGCAAGGTTCGAGATTTTTGTTTGGGTGGCGCACTGCTGACCCTGGAAGATCCGCTGCGGCCATTACCGGCCAGTTTCGCGACGATTGAGCGAGGCGCGCCGCTGGAAATTCGCGTTGTTACGCGTTCAGCAGGTTTTCGCGACACCTACAGTTTCCAGGCGACGGTGGCTCGCCGTGATCGTCAGCTGTTGGGTATTACGTTCAGTAATCCTGACCCCACCGCGCTGATGGCGCTGCAAAGTCTCGCTAATCTCAGTAACAGCCAGCAGCGCATGGGTGCGCGCACCGATGCACGTAAAGCCAAGATTGATGAAGCCGTGGTACGCAAGGCCACGGCAGCGCTGCGTGAACGGGTGCGCGAGCAATTGCTCGACCTGCCACAAACGTTGATTGCCAACGCACAAAAACCGATTGGCGAATTGGCGATGCACGCTGGTAGCAATGAGGAATACAACACGCTGCGCGAAGCCGCCAACTCATTGCGGCGTTATGTGGGTGACATCCAAAGCAGTTTCTTGAAGCAGGCGCTCAAGCCGCTTGAAGATTTGTCGGACTGGCAGCCGGGCGCAACGCTGCCTGGGCAAAACGGTTCTTCCAAGCTTTCATTGATCGACAAGAATGCCTTTGAGGAGTGGCTCGCAGTCAAGGTCATGGTTTCGCGTGCCGAAGGTGACTGCAAGGAGTCGCTGTTTGAATTGCAATTACGCTTCAACGAAATGTTTGGTTCGTTGATGGGTGTGCAGAATAATCCAGTGGGCCCCGCCATTTTCTTTCATGCGCTGGGTGAGCCCTTACAGAAGCTGAAACTGCCAAAACAAGTTGAGCAGTTGATGATGCGTGCACTGGAGTCGGCGATGTTGGATCGCCTGTCTAAGCTGTACCCAGTACTCAATCGCGTACTGGCTGATCATGGTGTCTTGCCGGATCTGGAAGTCGGTAAACATATTCGTCCGCAACCGGCAGGATCACCACGCACGCCGTCGACGCTGCCGAAATCGCCGGCAGATGAAAAAAAGCCAGAAGAAAAGAAACCAGAAGAGAAGAAAGCAGAAGAAAGCAAAACTTCCCCGGCTTCTGCGCCTGCGGCATCAGCCGCCAGTGCCCCAACTAAAACGACCGGTCAACCGCCAGCGTCCACGACACCGCAAGCGGCTGCCAGCAAAACAGTAAATGCTGAAGCGGCATCAAAAAATCGTGCCGAATTGTCGGTGCGGCAATTCGAGATGCAGCAGAAGATTGCTCGCCAAGCGTACGCCACGGTGCAGAATCTGCTGGCAACTCGACAGGCTTCTGCAGCGGCGTCAGTCAAGCCGGATGCGGCGAGCACGACAGTGGCGGTAGAAACGCCACCACCGCCGCCACCCAAGCCGGCGTTTGAGCCGAAACAGGTAGAAAAAGCACTCGATACGATCCAGAAAGTGCCGGCTGCGAAAACGGCCGATGCAGCGCCGCTGCGCGAGCGCGTTCAGAAAGCACTGGACCCGGCAGGCACTGGCGAGCGTGCGTTGGCACCGCAGCAAGAGCACGCCGTTGACACTATCGGTGAATTGTTCAGCCAGATGTTGAGCACGCCCTTGCTGCGCGATGACACCAAACCGCTGATCCGTCAGTTGGAAGTGCCGTTCCTCAAGTTGATGATGCAAGACCCCGAGTTTCTCATGGCCGATCAACACCCGGCTCGCCAGGTACTCAATCGGTTGGCCACGTTGGGTGCGCGTGGCGCGATGACGACGCCGGTGCAGCAGAAAGCGATCAACGAAACGGTGGAGTCGCTGTCTGAAAAGTTTGAGCAAGACATCGGTGTTTTCACCGAGGCTCTTGGCGCGCTGGAAAAAATGATCGAACAGCAGCGCCGTGTGTATGAGCACAACTTGGCGCGTGTGCGTCAATCCAGCGAGGGGCAATACAAGGTACTCGATGCGCGTCGTCGGGTATTGCAGTCGCTGGAAGGTGCACTGGGTGGTCGTCGTGTCCCTCGCGCGGTGCTGTCTTTGCTGGATGCGGGCTGGCGCGAATCGATGGTCAGCGAGTTGTTACGGCACGGTCAGGAAAGCGAGCAGTGGCGCGAATCCATGGGCGTGGTCGAACAAATGGTCAGGGGCTTGGATGAGCCCTCGCATTTCGACATGAAGACGTTATTGGCCACCATCAAAAAAGGTTTGTCGGCGCAATCCGCCGGCCAGATCAATCGCGATGCGGTGGTCGCGGATTTGCGCGAAATGTTCACGGCTTTGTCGTCCGGGCATTCTTCTTCGGTGCCGGCAGTGGATGTGCCGGTCGGTGCCATCGATACCGAAACGCAGACGGCAGCGCAGGTAGGTGACGAAGATTTGTCACGCTGGCAGCGTCGCGTGCGTAGCCTTGAAGTGGGCGACTGGATTGAGATGGAAGACGAAGGTGGCGAAGGTGGCGCAATGCAACAAGCCCGTCTTGCTTGGATGGACAACGATCACACTCAATTTGTTTTTGTGAATCTGCAAGGCATGAAGATCATGGATATGGATCTTGATGGCTTGGCGCGTGCATTCCGCGATGGGCAAGCC
The DNA here is from genome assembly GCA_964574995.1 of uncultured Pseudomonadales bacterium. Lineage (GTDB taxonomy): Bacteria > Pseudomonadota > Gammaproteobacteria > Pseudomonadales > JADFDG01 > JADFDG01. The sequence goes on from CAZNPF010000004.1 coordinate 15,020, forward strand.
TGCCGAATTGATGATCCACAAACGCCACTGGTGGATCGCGGTCTGGAAGCCATGGTGCAGAAAGTCTACGGTCAGCTTTCGCATCGCGCGACGCACGATGAGCTCACCGGCTTGTACAACCGCAAAGAATTCGAGCGTCTTTTGCAGCGGCGCTTGTCGCGCTTCAAAGAAACCGATACAGGCTGGGCGCTTTGCTGGATCGACCTTGATCAGTTCAAGGTCATCAACAGTACGTGTGGTTTTGAGTCGGGGAATAAATTGCTGTCAGAGGTTGCCAAGTTGCTTGTCAGTGCCTCAGGTGGCGATGCCATGATCTCGCGTCTGGGCGGCGATGAATTTGCCGTGTTGATGCATGCGGGTAGCGAAGAGTCCCGCAAGCATGCGGCAGATCGAATTTTGCGTGCGATAGAAGATTATCGGTTCACCTGGAAGGACCGGACTTTCCCGCTGGCTGCCAGTGCCGGCATGGTGAAAATCATCAACAATGCGCAGACAGCAGAAGCGTTGATGAAATCAGCAGAAGCGGCTTGTTATGCCGCCAAAGAGGCGGGCCGTAACCGCGTACATATTTTCCAAGAACACGATACCAAACTGACTGAGCGTGACGACGTTATTCGCTGGGTGTCCAAACTGAACCAGGCCATCGATCAAGATCGCCTGATGTTGCGCTGCCAGCGTATCGAGCCGGTGGATCCTGCCTCTGGCCTCAAGCCGCATTATGAGATTCTCATTGCCATTGAAGACGAGAACGGTGAATTCATTCCGCCGGGCTCATTCATGCAAGCGGCTGAACGCTATAACCGGATGCACGCGGTGGATCGTTGGGTGATCAGCAATACGCTCGATTGGATGCACAAGAACACCAGTAAGCTCGCGAATATTGGTGGATTCTCGATCAATCTTTCGGGACAGTCGCTCAATGATGAAAAACTCACCAGCTATATTTTGCAGCAGGTAATGGAGAGTGATGTGGCGCGCGAAAAAGTGACTTTTGAAGTCACGGAGACAGCGGCCATCGCCAATATCGCAGATGCTGCTGAATTTATTCGTGAGCTGCAAGCGATTGGCTGCAAGTTCTCACTGGATGATTTTGGCTCGGGTCTTGCGTCATACAGCTATCTCAAGCATTTGCCTGTTGACTACGTCAAAATCGACGGCGCTTTCATTCGCGATCTGCATCGAGATAATTCAGATTACATGATGGTGCGTTCGATCAACGAGATGGCGCACCTCATGGGCAAGCGCACCATTGCCGAGTACGTGGAGAATGATGAAATTCTGGCGCGCTTGCGGGAGATTGGTATCGACTACGCACAGGGTTTCGGCATTGAGAAGCCGCGGCCACTAAATTCGCTCTAATGTCTTGAGCGCGATTCACCACACCATTCGTCACACAAAAGAGGAAGCCTGCCCGCATGCCTATTCGGCACTTGACGCCACGCGAAGCCACCCGCAGTTGCAAATTGTCGTCACTGCCGTTCCGGACAACCCGGGATCTTGAACCGCTCACCGGTTTTCTCGGACAGGAACGGGCTCAGGCGGCGATCCGCTACGCGGTTTCCATGGGCATGCGCGGGTACAACGTCTATGCCGTAGGCACGGATGGGCTCGGCAAGCGGACGCTGATCCTGAAAACGTTGCAGGAATACGCCAGCACGCTGCCGGCACCGGATGACTTTTGCTACGTCAACAACTTCGACAATGCACGCGAACCGCGTGTGCTGCGTTTGCCGGCCGGTACCGGCATTCAGTTGCGTCGTGATGTCGAAAAATTGTTGACCGAACTGGGCGAGGCTATCCCGCAGGCTTTCGATAACGATCAATACTTTCAGCGGGTCGAATTACTGAAAGCAGAGTTGCTCAAAGAGCAGCAAGCGGCCTTGTCGGCTGTTGCGGGTGAAGCCGAAAAGCGCAGCCTGAAAATGGTACTTAACACGCCGGGTGGCTATAGCTTCTTGCCGGTGGAAGGTGAAGAAACCATTGATCCAGAACGCTTCCGCAAGCTGGAGACGGCACGCCAAGAACAGTACAAACGAGATATGGATGAAATGGATCGACAGTTGCGCAGCAAACTGCGCCATGTCGGTCAGCGCGAGCAGATTCATCGCCGTAAAGTGCGTCAACTGAACGAAGAAACCGCCGAGCTGGTAGTCAATCACCTGCTGGATGAGTTGGTTCAGAAATACAAGAAGCTTGAGCAGGTTACGGCGCACCTGAAACGCGTCCGTACAGATTTGGTCGAAAATTTCTCTATTTTCTTGCCCGGCAATGAAGAGCAGCAGGAAGCGTCGGCTACTGTGACGGGTAGCAATACGCCGCCGCGGTATCAAGTCAACGTCATGGTCACGCACGATCCGGCCAAAGGTGCGCCCGTCGTAGTGGATGATTTGCCGGCGCACAACAATCTGGTGGGCCGCATCGAACAAGTGACCTACATGGGCACGGTGGCCACTGATTTCACGTTAATTCGTCCGGGTTCTTTGCATCGCGCCAATGGCGGCTTTCTTGTCATCGAACTGGAAAAACTGCTGGAACAGCCGTTTGTTTGGGAAAGTTTGAAGCGAACCTTGCGTAACGGTTCCGTTCAGGTTGATGCGCTGGAAAAGATTCTGACGTTGACCGGCACGCTCTCTCTGGAGCCTGAACCGATCCCATCCACCATCAAGGTTGTTCTGCTGGGCAGCCATCAATTGCTGTATCTGTTGCGCGAGATGGACCCGGATTTTGAAGAGTTGTTCCGGGTGGTTGCTGACTTCGAAGATACGTTGCCGCGCACGGCTGAAAACGAAAAACTCTATGCGCGCTTTATTGCCACCATGATTGGCCAACAGTCATTACTTCCACTGGATAAGTCGGCGGTTGCGCGCACCATCGAGTTGTCATCACGCTGGGCAGACGATCAAAACAAACTGTCACTTCACGCGGCAACACTGCAGGAAACACTGCGTGAGGCATCATTTTGTGCGCGCGAAGCCGGCCGTAAGAAAGTCACCTTGGCGGATGTTCGTGCTGCGCGTGATCGTCAGCAGCATCGCGCCAGCCGAATCCGCGATGATTATTTGGAAACGCTTCAAAACAAGACGTTGATGATTGATGTCACGGGCGAGCGGATCGGTCAAATCAACGGATTGACCGTGCTGATGTTGCCGGGTTTTGAATTTGGTATGCCTTCGCGCATTACGGCGACCACGCGTTATGGCGATGGCGAAGTGATCGATATCGAGCGCAATGTGCAGTTGGGCGGCAAGATCCACTCGAAAGGGGTGATGATCATGTCCGCGTTCATCAGCACGCTCTTTGCTCAAGAAAAACCGATTCCGCTGTCGGCGCAAATCGTGTTTGAGCAGTCCTACTACGGGGTCGAGGGTGATAGTGCATCGTTGGCGGAACTGTGCGCGCTGCTGTCGTCTTTGTCCGGCATTCCGATTCATCAATCGTTTGCGATGACGGGATCGGTCAACCAGTTCGGCGTGGTTCAAGCCATTGGCGGTGTAAATGAAAAAGTCGAAGGCTTTTTCGATGCTTGCCGTACGCTGGACACACATGTCGGAAAATCGGTCATTGTGCCGAAGTCCAATGTGCAGCACTTGATGTTACGCGATGACGTACTAGCAGCCGTAGAGAAGGGTGAGTTCCGAATCTATGGCGCAGGGCATGTCGACGAGGCCGTCGAATTGCTGATGGACACGCCGGCAGGAAAGCTGTTGAAAGACGGCAACTTCACGCCGGGGTCGGTGTACGCGAAAGTGGCCGAACGTATTGAGCGGCTGCGCACCTTGCATCTTGAGGAGGCGCATCGGCGCATGGCGGGTACGCAGGTGCTGATCAAGGCTGAAACGGTCAAGGCTAAAGCCAAAGCATCTTCACGAAAAAAATCTTCGGCCAAGAAAAAATAACGTCGAAAATCAGTCGTGAGAGAAAACCAACGCCGCCATCGGCGTTGGCTGTTTTCCGATCATGCACTACCGCGTATGCGACTGATTTCACGTCATGCGGGCGTTGAGATCAATGGACTGGCTGCCAGCGCGCATGTCCCAGTGCGAGGCCGGTGACGTGACGGTGATCATCCGTGCGCCGCAGCACACCATCTTCCACCAGTTTGATGAGATGCGCTTCCAGCGAAAGGCGGGCCGCAGGATGCATGGCGACGGGCACGTCGTCATAAACAATCGGCAGAATGTCGGTGGTGGTGGCGTCGTTTGCGCCAGCCGCGATGCGTTCCTGCACGGCGCGCAATGTTTTCGCTTCGCGTAGCAAGCGATGTCGAATGACGGCAGCGATGGTTTGTTGCGGCTCCAGCATCAATTGGCCGTGACCCGGTGCAATGGCGACAAGTTCGATTGTTTGCAAGCGTCGTAGCGATGCGATGTAGTCGCGCATCGAGCCTTCTGGCGGCACGATCACGACGGTCGATCCCTGCATCAGATGGTCGCCGGTAAACAGCAGCGCTTCGTTTTCAAGCAAATAACAAAAATGATTGGAAACGTGGCCGGGCGTGGCAAGGGTGCGTAGCCGTTGCGTGCCGCACATAATGACGTTGCCGTCTTCGGGTAACACATCCGGTGTGAACGAACTGTCGTTGTAGTTGCCCACCAGTGGCACCGGGCCGATCAGTGTGGCGCCTGTGCGCGTTTTTAACGGTGACGCGGCGGGCGAATGATCTTCATGGGTGTGCGTGCAAACAATGCGGCGAATTTGGCCGCCTATTTTTTCCGCTGCCGCACAGAGCGCATCGATGTGCGTGGGCAGCGCGGGCCCAGGATCCAGCACGGTGATGTCATCGCCGTCGACGATTAACCAACTGTTGGTGCCAGGCCCAGTAAATACGGAAGGATTGGGTGCCAAGACACGCCAAACATAATCGGTAATTTGTACGGCTTTACCGGGTTCCAGTTCGGCGGTGGTGTTATGCATCGATCAAGCCTCGTCGTAACCGGCGTCGCCGGGTAACAACAGCCGTAAACTGCCGGCGTCTTTTCCGTTGTCACTGCGGCTCACGATTTTCGGCAACATGGCAGGCACGTCGCGCGCGCGCTGACAATCTTCCAGCAAAGCATCGGTGGTGTGGTATTTCGCTAGCGTTTCGAGGTTGCGAATGGTGGGGAAAATTAGCCGAATGTCGCCGCGTTCATTGGCAGCCAATGCATCCGCCGGGCGTAGCCAATCGTAGGCAACCGCTTCGCGGCCATCGATCTGTATGGTTTGTTCTGGTGGCATGGCCGCTACAAAAAAACGCGTGTCGTAACGACGAGGAATGCCGGCGGGCGTGATCCAGTGACTGAAATAGCCGAGCTGATCCGTTGCCAGTTGCAATTGCGTGTTCGTGACGAGATCAGAAAAAGTGGACTCCCGAGACAGCAGTTGATGTTGCCACGTGCGTAGCAGTTCGGCATTGGGTTGTTGAATGGCCGACGTCTTCGCAAGCAATACGCCGACTTCTTCTAGTGCTTCACGTACGGCAGCAATAAAAAACGGCAGCGTGTCATTTCTTGCGAGCAAATGATCAGCAGAGTCTGCGCTGCGTGCAGACGCTTGGATGAGCGATGGTTGCGCGTCGGCGGTATCAACCAAGCCGCCAGGAAAAACGTGAAGGCCGGGGAAATCCCCGGCCTCTCCGCGCTTAACGAGTAAAACTTCGAGCCCTTGTGTGCCAACACGGGTCAGCACCACGGTGGCGGCTGAGCGCATCAGGCAGCTTCAGAAAAGCGGCGCAGATGGTAATCCTCGTTGCCAAACAGAATGTCGATAGCGGTCAGGCGTTTGAAATAGTGGCCAACGATGAATTCATCGGTCATACCCATACCGCCATGCAGTTGCACCGCTTGTTGGCCACAATAACGGCCGGCTTTGCCGATATAAGCCTTGAATGCAGAGACGGCTTTGCGCGCTTCAAGCGGATCATTTTCACCAAGACGAACTGCAGCCATCAGCAACATCGACTTGGCTTGTTCGGCGTAGACGAACATGTCGACCATGCGGTGTTGTAAAACTTGGAAGCTGCCAATCGGCACGCCAAATTGTTTGCGCGTCTTGGTGTATTCGACAGTAGTTTTGTAGAGCGATTCCATGATGCCGACGGCTTCTGCCGAGACAACGACGGTGGCTTCATCGAGCACGGTTTCCAGCACGTTGAATCCCGTGCCTTCTTCACCCAGCAATGCGCTGGCACCCACGCTGACTTTGTTTAATTTCAGCTCACAAGCGCGAAAGCCGTCGAACGTCGGGTACGACTGACGGCTAATGCCTGCGCTTTTGGCATCCACAGCAAACAAGCTGATGCCATGACGATCACCGACAGCACCGGCCGTGCGCGCAACGACAATCAACAGATCGGCGGCGTCGCCGTTAATGACCGCAATTTTGCTACCTTCAAGAACCCAGCCGTCATTCCGCCGGGTCGCGGTAGTTTCTACCTGTTCGGGTGCGTAGCGGCCACCGGTTTCAGCATAAGCGAGCGCTGCTTGCTTGGAGCCATCAATCAATCCAGGCAGCAGCGAAGCCCGTTGCTGCGCGTCGCCCGCACGACGAATCACGCCGCCGGCTAATACGATGTTGGCGAGATACGGCTCCACCACGAGACCGCGTCCAAATTCTTCTGCCAGCACCGTCACATCCAACAAGGAGCCGCCGAAGCCACCGTCTTCTTCGGCAAACGGCAACGCTGTCCAGCCGAGCTCTGCCATGTGTGCCCAGTGAGCGGGATCGAAGCCGCCATATTCACGCAATTGCTTGCGACGATGCTCGAATTCGTAACTGTCTTTCACCCATTTGCGCACGCTGTCGCGCAGCAGGTTTTGTTCTTCGGTGTAGGAAAAATTCATCGCACAAGTCTCGATATCAGTCACTAAAGGGATTGGTCGTTAAGGGACGCATGATCCGGGTGCGAGCCGTTGTGAACAATGACGGATTCGCTCAGGCCGGGCGACCGGAACATCCAGCCTTTCTTCAGGGCGCATGAGCCTTGGGTGCCCCCGGCTTCAAATACCAACGACGTTTGCCATCGGCGGGGGCGGGATCGGCCGTGAATACCGCCGTGTAAGGGACGCTATCCCCCGGTGAGATGGTGACCAACAACTCGCGCGTACCGCGGAACACCGGCTGGCAGTGATCATCGGCGGTGCAGTTTTCTACGGTCAATTCCAGCGGCAGACTGGTGATTACCTGATCGGGTGAGCGGTTGCCGGCCACACCGGTGACCCGATAACTGCCTGCTGTTTCGATCAATGTGGATTCGCCTAGCCAAATGGCATTGGCATCGGTTCGTGACAATTTTCCGCCGGAAATCCAGACCGCATAACTGGCGAATAACACGATGAACAAGGCCGCGCTGATCAGTGCCCGGCGAAAGCCGCGGCGATCGCCTTGGCGATACGTCTGGACAAGCACGCCGACAATCAGCAGGGCGAGTAGGGTGGCGATAAGAAACGGGATCATGGCGCACAGGAAACCTAATGAAGCGTGGACCCGAAGAGTAGCCGAATCCTCCCGTCGCGCGGAAAGCGTCTGCTATTCTGCGCGCCGTTGGAAACTGAACGGTCAGCCCATGATTGACCTTCAACGGAGCATGCGATGACACACACGCCCCCAGCGTCCCATGCGTTGGACCCACTGGCCGATCCGCAGATTGACGCTGCCGTGTTGCGCCGCCTGCTGGCCCACCTCGATAGCCGCAAAGATGTGCAGAACATCGACCTGATGAATCTTGCCGGTTTTTGTCGCAATTGCCTCGCCAAGTGGTATGCCGAGGAAGCCAGCAAACAAGGCAAGCCGGTTGATGTCGATGCCGTCAAGACGCGCGTTTACGGCATGCCATATGCCGAATGGAAAGCGAAATATCAGAAGTAATGTCATTCAAGCCCGCACAGCAACAGGAGTCACCATGAGTTATGCCACTGTAAAAACCGTTGTCGACAACGGTGTGATGACCGTCACCTTGAATCGCCCTGAAAAACTGAATGCATTTACTGCGACGATGTTTCAGGAACTGATGGCAGTTTGCGATGAGATCGACAACCGGGATGACGTACGAGTGGCCATTTTTACCGGTGAAGGCCGTGCCTTCTGCGCTGGCGCGGATCTGGAAGCGGGTGCGGATACCTTTAAGTACGATGCGGGCGGTGGAGCGATTGACTGGACGAAAGTCCGTGACATTGGCGGCGTGCTCAATCTGCGCCTGTTCAACAGCAAAAAGCCACTGATTGCGGCCATCAATGGTCCGGCGGTAGGTATCGGCGCCACGATGACACTGCCGATGGATTATCGCTTGGCCGCCGAGGGCGCCAAGATGGGGTTCGTGTTTGTGCGCCGAGGGATCGTGCCGGATGGCGCGGCCAGTTGGTTGTTGCCGAAAGTGGTGGGTCTGCCGCAGGCGCTTGACTGGGTATTGAGTGGTCGCGTGTTTGGTATGGAAGAAGCCAAAAAAGGCGGTTTGGTGCGCGACACCTATAAGCCAGACGAGTTGCTACCCGCTGCTATGGCCATTGCTCGTGAAATTGCCGACAACACCTCGGCGATTTCCGTAGCGATCAGCCGCCAGTTGCTGTGGGGCATGGCCGGCACTGAACACCCGGTGTTCGCCAATATGTATGAATCACGCGGGCTGTATTACGCCGGTAAATCGCCGGATGCGATGGAAGGCGTGATGTCCTTCTTGCAGAAGCGCCAACCCGTCTACCCAGGTAAAGTCAGCAAGGATCTACCCGCCGACTTCCCGTGGTGGAAGGCACCGGAATACAAGTAATTGAGAAATAAGTAAGATGTTGCGTGGCGGGCACTGGAAATATTTTCAGGTGCCCGCTCGGAACAGGCGCCGTATTTCACGGACAAATTATCGTGATGGCCGGATGCCTGAAGGATGGTTAATGGCCAATGGTTACTGGTTAATGGCCAATAGGAGAGTGACGATGTGTAGTCGATTGTCGCTGTTAAGAGCTCCTTTATTCGCTATCTTTTTTTTCGTGAGTTTGTTTTCAGCGGTCTGCTTGATACTGATTGCACCATCACCCGCTGCGTATGCGCTGCCTCCCCCAGGGAAAACTGCACCCGGTACGGCGGCTCAGTCTGCGCCGCCCGCGTCAAGTTCGCTGAATGTCGCGATGACAGAAATTGGCGGCTTGATGGCGCAATTGATCGGTGACAAAGCCCTGGATGATCCCGATCTCGCCTTGAAACGGATCGACGCGTTAGATCAGCGTTTTGCTGCCTTGGAATCGCATACGGCAGGGCGCGGGCCGACTTTCCGGATCAGTTGGGAAACGCTGGAAGAGCAAATTGCGCGCACGCGTGATGCTGTGGATCAGGGTTATGCCACCCGCGACAACCTGCGCAATCTCGTGCACGGCATTGCCATGGCTTGTGCGGGCTGTCATACCCAAGATGATATGACGCCGGCTTTGAGCTTCGGCAAATTGTCAGCCGACATTGCTGATCCTTTGGATCGGGCGCGTTTCAGTTACATCACGCGTGATTACGCGACGGCCTTGAAGTTGTATGACGAATGGCTGGACCGTCAGTCGCGTTTGTCCTATACCGGCCCGGTGCTTGATGCCTTCGAAGGTGAACTCACCATTTATGCGCAGATTTATCATGATCCCGAATTAGCGATCAAAGGATTTAAGCGGCGCTTAGATCGCAGCGGCGGCGTGATGTCGAAACAGGTGCGCCAGGATATTCAGGACTGGATTGCCGGTTTCACGCAAATTCGCAAGGACAAGTTGGCAGACAAGGTTCCAGATTACGCCACGCTGGAACGCTATGCCCAAAAGTACATTCTTGACCAAAATGACAAACTGACGGCGGCTGCCAAGGACAAAGTCATTTATCTCTGGTTGCGCGGCCTATTTTATGAGTACGTGCAAGCGCATCCCGATGATTCGCATATGGCAAATTTACTGCTGTGGCTTGCCAGTACGGATCGTGTTCTGGAATACAACCTGTACTACTCGCTGGCTAATTTGTATCTGCGCGAGTGTGTATTGCGCTATCCAACCGCCGATGTTGCGGAAGATTGTTACGATGAATACGCGCGCTATGTGGCATTTGCCTACAGCGGATCCAGCGGCGAGCACGTACCCCAAGATGCACAGGAAGACCTGGCGAGAATGCGTGAGGTGCTGGATGCAGCGCACGCTGCAACGGAAATTCCTGCGCTGCCCGCAGAGGCACCGGACACAAAACCAACGGAATGAAGTAATCGCGACGTGATGGGCTGTGTCATCGCACAGCCCATCGGAGCGCCGAGTCTGGGTTTTAGATTTTCGCCGTGCTAACGGCGAAGTGCGTGACAGCGCCGGTATTGGCGATTTCGGTAAGCGCAGCCATATCCAGAATTTCGATTTCTTTCCCGGCTACACCCAACACGCCGCTACTTTGTAGGCGCGTAAAAATTCGGCTCACCGTTTCCACGGCAAGCCCAAGGTAGTTGCCGATGTCATTGCGCGACATCGGTAGCCGCAGACGACGCTGAGAAAGACCGCGCCGCTTGTAGCGAGTCCCCAAGTTCAGCAGAAAGGCTGCCAACCGCGCATCAGCCGGCTTACGTGCCAAGAGCAACATCAGTTGCTGGTCGGACTGAATTTCTCGGCTCATCAATTGGAAGAAGTGACGCTGTAGCGAAGGTATCTGCGATGACAGCGCTTCAAGCCGTACAAAAGGAATTTCGCAAATGGATGAGGATTCCAGTGCGCGGGCGGTATTGGTATGCGTGTTGGTGCCGAGGCCGTCCATTCCAAGAATTTCGCCGGGTAAATAAAATCCGGTGACTTGTTCCTCGCCGTCCACGGTCAGCGTGCTGGTCTTGAAAGCGCCGCTGCGTACGGCAAAAACAGACTGGAAGGTATCGCCGGCACGGAACAGGCCCTCGCCGCGCCGCATCGGCCGCGAACGGTGAATGATGCTGTCCAAGGAGTCCAGTTCGTCACTGTTGACGGCAATGGGCAAGCAAACAGCGTTCAGACTGCAGTCCTTGCAGGTGACTCCCGGTGCGTGTCGGGTTAAGCAGCCGATGTCGCTCATGTAATCCTGCTGGCGATGAGTGAAGGCGCCGGCAGACTAACAGAGCCATGGGTAATGGGCCAATACGGGAAAATCACGGAAAAGCCGGGAGGACCGCGGTTCGCTATTGCGGGAGCCGCTATATGGCGCGCGAAAAAATACGGGTTTCCTGGCCCCGCAGGTAAGCATCAAACACCGCGCAGATGTTGCGCAGCAGAAAACGCCCGCTGGCGGTGACTTCAATGCCATCTGCTGCCCGGCGTATCAATCCGTCTCGCTCGAACGTGCTCAGGCGCTGCAGTTCGGCGTGAAAGTGATCGTAGAAATCGATAGAAAACTCTCGTTGGATGCTCGCAAAATCCAAGCGTCCACGGCAGGCGATATCCATGATGACCCGACGGCGCAGCCGATCTTCAGGGGTCGAGGCATAGCCTCGCTTGATCGGTAAGGTCTCGGCCTGTACGGCCTCGCGGTATTCGTCAATGGTTTTGGCATTTTGTACGTAGAAACCGTCGACATCGCCAATAGCAGACAGACCCATGGCAATGAGATCGCTACCGCCGCGAGTTGAATAACCTTGGAAGTTCCGCTGAAGAGTTCCCTCGTGAAAAGCCTTGGCCAATTCGTCCTGCGGCAGCGCGAAATGATCCATACCGATATGCAGGTAGCCTGCCGCCAACAAGCGATTGGTGGTGTCATTTGCAATGGCCAGTTTTTCGGCTGGCGAAGGCAGGCGCGCTTCATCAATTTGCCGTTGAACCGGGAATCGGGCGGGAAGATGTGCGTAATTGAAAACACTCAGCCGGTCTGGGCGTAGCGCAATGACTTGCGTGATGGTTTTTTCGAAGGTCGCTCGGGTTTGTTCCGGCAATCCGTAGATTAGATCGAAGCTGACGGAGCGGAATCCCAGCCCGCGTGCTGTGTCAGTCACCATGCGAACTTGGTCGACCGACTGTATGCGGTTGACGGCTTTCTGGACCTGCGCGTCGAAATCCTGCACGCCGATGCTCATGCGGTTAAAGCCTAGGCCGCGCAGCAGACCGATGGTATCGGCATCAACGCTTCTTGGATCGATTTCAATGCTGTATTCGCCGCGATCTGCTTCCAGCAAATGAAAGTGACGTGCGGTGTAATGCATCAGTTCCGTCATTTCAGCACCGCTGAAGAAGGTCGGCGTACCGCCACCCCAATGCAGTTGTCGGACCGGCCGGTCGTTGTCGACGAGTGCGGCTTGCATGCGGATTTCTGCTTTTAGCACGTCCAAATAATCGCGCGCGCGCGATCGATTGGCCGTCACGATCCGATTACAGGCGCAGTAGTAGCAAACCGTAGCGCAGAACGGCAGATGGAAATACAGCGACAATGGGCGGCGTTGTGCGTTTCCTTTGGCGCAGGCGGCGTGATAGTCCGCTAGGCTAATTTCTTCGTGAAATCGATCGGCAGTTGGGTAGGAGGTGTAGCGCGGCACGCGGCTGTCGTAACGCTGAATCAATTCAGCCGTAGGCAGTGCATCAGCCGTTTGGTCGCCGCTCTGAAGTGGCACGTTCAATTCGAGTGGCATGGCAGAAACTCTTCAGGATTGCTGCCAGTCTGCTGTTAGTACGGTGGGGTCGCCTTGACCTGCATCAAGACCGAAATGGCTTCCTGCATCACGTCACCGGGGCTGCGGCAACGGCCATCGATAATGGCGGGCAGCGCGAGTGCCGTGGACAGCAACGTCCAGAGCGCAACCAGCAACAACAAACTTCCCGAGCCGCGTCGCAGGTTTCGTGCGTGTTGAGATAACCAGCGACCCGCGAGGCCTAAGCCGAGAACGGCTGGCAACGTTCCAAGACCGAAAGCGAGCATGGCCAATGCGCCGGCCAGCGATGAACCGGACGTTGCCGCGTAGAGCAGGGCACCGTACACCAGCCCACAGGGCAGTAACCCCCACAGTGCGCCTAATCCCAGCGCACGCGGCAGGCTATCGACGGGCAGCATGCGTTTGGCCAATGGCGACAGTTTTCGCCAGAGCGCACTGCCGGCGATTTCCAGTGAACGCAGCCAGTGTGTGAGATCCAGCAAATACAGGGCGATGGCCAGCATCAGCAAGCCGGTGAACACGCGTGCAATCGCCATGGCCAATCCGGCGCCAGCGGGCGTTAGCAGCGCAGCGAATCCCCCCGCAAGGGCGCCCAGCGCCATATAACTGCCAACACGACCGACGCTGTAGCCCAACACCAACGTCAGACTGCGACGCTCGGGAGGGATCGCATGCGCCAGAGCACCGGCGATGCCGCCGCACATGCCCGCGCAATGACCGGCACCCGCAATGCCAGTCAGTAGAGATGCCAATAAAAAAAGAGGATCAATCATGCGGCAGGGGGATGACTTCCGCCGTCATTTTTCACGGTGTCTGTTGGAGGTTTCTGCGGCAGGTTCTTGCGCGCTTCCATGCGGATTCGTTCTTCTCGGTCTTCGATCAAAATGCTATGCGCAGGGCTTTCGAGATCTTCGTAATGACCTTTTCGCAGTGACCAGAAAAAGAAGTAAAAGGCGATGGTCAATAAAATCAGTGCCATCGGAATCAGAAAATAGAGAGCAGTCATGATCGAACATTCTCCAGTGTCAGGGACAACGGATCGCGTGAGCGACGCTCAACAGCCAGCGCATTGAACACCACAATCAATGAGCTGCTCGCCATGCCCAGTGATGCCAGCCACGGTGGCATGAAACCCAATACGGCGAGGGGAATCATGGCGATGTTATAGCCCAACGCCCAACCCAGGTTCTGATGCACAGTACGGCGCGTGGCAGATGCGACATTGAACGCGGATATCAATAAATCTAAGCGACTGCGCAGCAAAACCGCATCGGCCGCGGTGCGTGCGAGATCTGTGCCTTCGCCGATGGCAATAGAAACATCGGCTGTGGAAAGAACGGGGGCATCATTGATGCCATCGCCCAGCATTAATACAGGGGCACCGAGGCGAGCGCGTAGAGTGTGAAGGTATTCCACCTTTGCTTCTGGGCTGGCGCCTGCTTGCCAATGTGTAATGCCCAGCTCTTTTGCCATGCGCGCGACCGGAATTGATGCGTCTCCGGAAAGCAAGTGCACTTCCAAGCCGCGCGCTCGCAGGTCCGCGATGGTGCCGGCCGCTTCAGGTCGCGCACGATCACCGAGACGAAATGCAGCCAGCAATTGATATTCATCGGCTAGCCAGACTTGCACGTCGTCGTAGCCGGCCGGCAGAGAAAATGCATGACTTTGCATCCATGCGGCCGATCCCAGCCGATAACGTCGGCCATCGATGAGGCCTTCGATTCCTCGGCCTGGCAATACATGTAATTCGCTTACATTTCCTTGCAGGTCGGTGCGCTGAAAGGCGCGCGCCAAAGGATGTTCTGAATCGCGCTCAAGCAGGGCCGCTACATGCAACACTTCGCGTTCATCGAGGGACGCGAAAACATGAGTTGCCAACAATTGTGGCCTACCTTCGGTGAGTGTTCCCGTTTTGTCAAAAACGACGGCCCGCACCTTTGGAAGCGTACTCAGAACATGACCGCGTGTTAGCAACAACCCGCGACGAGTGAGCGCATTCGTGGCGACGGTGTATGCGGCCGGCGTGGCTAGCGATAGCGCACAAGGGCAACTCACAACCAGCACGGCCAGTGCAATCCAGAAGGCGCGTGAGGGATCGATGAAATGCCATGCTAGCCATGTGACGGCAGTCAGCAATAACAAAATAATGACGAAGTGACGGGCAACACGATCAGCAATTTCTTGTAACTGTGGCCGAGTTTCCTGTGCGCGGCCAACCAAATCCACAATGCGGGAAAGACGCCCTTCACGCATGGAAGATGTGATTTCGATACGCAGTACGGCATCGGTACTCAAGCATCCACCCGTAACGGCATCACCCGGTCCGCGACGAACCGGCAAGGGTTCGCCAGTCAGCATGCTTTCGTCTATATGCCCATTGCCTTCGCGAATGCGTCCATCCGCAGGAATCGTTTCGCCGGCCTTCACCAGCACTAAATCACCGCGACGTAACTGTGAGGCCGGAATAGTCTCTTCACGTGCAGGCGACCCGTCGGTAGCGATGCGAATTCGGTTGGCAGTCAGCGGAAGTGCAGCAGATAAATTATCGACGACACGATTTGCTTTTCGTCGAGCTTCCAACTCCAAATGGCGCCCTACGGATAGAAAGAAAACAAACATCGTTACAGAGTCGAACCAGACTTCGGGGCCTTCGTGCATGATGGCCAGCAGACTGGCGAAATAGGCGAGGAGAATGGCAACGGCGACCGGAAGATCCATGCCCGCAAGCCCGCCGCGCAACCCCGACCACGCATTTCGCAGGAATGGCCACCCGGAAAAAAACACGACAGGGGTGGTAATCAGAAAACTGATGACTCGCAGATAATCTCGCTGCGAAATATCCATGCTGTCGATATTGCTGGCGCCATAAAAACCCACCGCAATATTCATGACCTGCATCATGCCAAAAGCAGCGACGACCAGCCGTAAGAGCGACATACGGCGCTCGCGATCAAAGGCACTGACGATGCCATCTCCACGAAACGGTAATGCGCGATAACCTAGCTTTCTAATTCGAAGAAGTAGGTCGCGTAGCTGGATTTTCCCATCTTGCCAGCGCACACGAATACGCCCACTGGTGAGATTGACGCTTGCTGCATCGACCCCGGGCATTGCGTGCAGTGATTTCTCGATCAGCCAGCCGCAAGCAGCGCAACGCAACCCTTCGACCATCAACGTGCATTCGCGACTACCAGCCGAGTCACGGGCATCGTGCACATAGCCGCCTTCAACCAGCGCGTTGTCGTCAAAGTGAGCAAACAAATCGTCTGGCACCGGCATGTTGTCAGGCCGCGCAGAAAACTTGTCGCGATGCAAATAGTAGTTATCGAGTCCGAGCTCGACGATGGTGCGGCATGCCGCCTGACACCCGGGACAGCAGGTTTGCTGTGATTCCCCTCGGACCGTTACCGGCCATCGAGCATCTACCGGTAGAAACTCGCCGCAGTGAAAACAGGCGGCACTCGCCATGCGTCAAATCTCCGGACGCAAAGGCACAGGTACACCCTGGAAAATCACGTCGGTAGCTCGCAACCGCCACCGATGCTTGTCTTCAGCAGACATAAACGGTTCAAGCTGCAAGTGCCGTTTTCCCATGGGCAAGCGTGGCAACGTACCGTGCCATAAACCGTCGGTGCTTCTCGTCAGAATCGTTGTCATGTCTTCGTTGGCGATAGTGCTGTGCACCATGATCAACTGCAGTTTTTCTGGCAACACAACGCTGCCGGTAGCTTGCAGTTCTACACTGATGGATAGATCGGCTGGATGTAATACCAGCTGACCAGTGAGGCCAAATTGCTGTGCGTGCAGATCGGCATCGACATCTTGATTGATGGATCGGCCGGCCTTGTACCAGTCATCACGTACCAAGTCATCACGATTGACCACGGCGAGGTAAACGAAGAACAGGGATGAGACAACTGACAGTAGTGGTAGACCCACCACTAACCACATCCACGGATGGCGGTACCACGGGCCAGATGTGGGCGCGTTTTCGTCGATCATTGAGGGAAATCTCTTGAGGATTTAGCGACTGGCCGAGAAAAACCGACTTTCAGTGCGCGCGACAAGTTCGGGATCGTCTTCCGCTGTGACCACGAAGTGAATATCGGAGTTCAATGGTTGGGTGTTCATGGGATCAATGTACAAAGTCACCGGGATGGCTTCATCACCCACCGCAGCAAGCACAATAAACTCAGGGCCGCGGTATTTAATGCCTTCAGGCGCATCGACACTGATCCGGTAACGGTGACTTGCTTGCGTTTTGTTATAGACCTTCAGCGTATAGCCATTTTCGATCGTGCCGTCTGAAGCCTCGACAAATAGCGCATTGCGATCACGAATGACATCCAGCGTGACGGGTACGCGCATCAGCAGGCCAGTGACAAATAGCAGCGCCAGAGATCCGAGCACGATGCCGTAACCAACCAAGCGTGGGCGGATGATCTTGGTGGGCTGATTTTCCAGCGCATTTTCGGTTGTGTAACGTATGAGTCCGCGAGGTTTTGCGATGCTGTCCATCACTTCATCGCAGGCATCAATGCAGGCGGCGCATGTAATGCACTCATATTGCAGACCATCACGGATATCGATACCCGTAGGGCATACCTGCACGCAAAGACCACAGTCGACACAGTCACCCAGATCCTTACGCTCCGTGTCAGTGGTGCGACGCTTCTGACCGCGCCCGCGTGGCTCGCCGCGACCCCCGTCGTAACTCACGATGAGCGTGTTGTTATCGAACATGGCACTCTGGAAGCGCGCATAAGGGCACATATGCAAGCAAACCTGCTCGCGCATCCAACCCGCATTGGTATAGGTGGCTGCGGTAAAGAAGAACAACCACCAAGCTTCCCAGCTGCCTATCCCGAATTGAAAGAGACGCGGTAATAAATCGCGTATGGGCGAGAAATAGCCAACAAAGGTTAGGGCTGTGAGCAGCGACAATGCCAACCAGAACAGGTGCTTGCCCGTTTTCCGCCACACTTTGTCAAAAGTTAAGTTTGATTTGTCGAGCTTAAGGCGAGCGCCCCGATCACCTTCGAACAACCGCTCTATGCGTACGAAGAATCGTGTCCACACTGTTTGTGGGCACACGTAACCACAAAACACACGGCCCAGTAAGTTCGTAAAGAAGAGCAGGGCGAACGCGGCAACCATCATCAGTAGCGCGAGAAAAAAGAAATCCTCAGGGAAAAATGTCAGCCCGAGTATGTCGAAACGACGTGCCGGCAAGTTGAAGAGTACTAGCGGTTTATTGTTCCAACTTAACCACGGAGTTATCAGGTAAACGCCCATGGTTGCGATGACAGTAAAGTCACGCAATTTCTGGAAACGACCTTCGATCCAGCGTGGTTGCACCTTGACGTGCTTTTGTGAAAAGCGACTGCCGTCGCTCGGCGGCGGCGTGACGTCCTTGATGCGTATCTCTTTCATCGTGCTGCCTCGTAACTAATCAGTGCGTTACAAGCGGAAGTAAAAAACAAACGGCCCGGGTGAACAGATCACACCGGGCCGTCGGTTTGGCATGGATGGGCGACTCACGCCCATCGTCCTTTTACTGCGGGTGTGACAGTGAGTAAACGTATGCTGCCAGCAAATGAATTTTTGCTGCGGAAAGGCGCTCGTGCTGCGCGGGCATCTGTCCTTGACGGCCCCCCGTGATGGTCTCTTTGATGACCGCGACGCTACCGCCGTAAAGCCAAGTGTTGTCGGTCAGGTTCGGCGCACCGAATGCGTGATTGCCTTTGGCATCAGCACCGTGGCACATCACACAGTTGGTTTGAAATTTTGCAGCCCCGGCTTGCACTAGATCTTCTTTGCCGGCAGCACTTTCCGGCCGAGACAAACTGGCCACGTAGAACGCCACTTCGTTCACGCCTTCTTCGCCGAGAACGGAACCCCAAGCAGGCATCCCGGCGTGGCGGCCATTGGTAATAGTTTCTTCAATGGTCGCCGGTTCACCACCATACAGCCAGTCGTTGTCGGTGAGATTCGGGAAGCCACGTGCGCCTTTGGCGCTAGCGCCATGACATACCGCGCAATAGGACAGAAACAGACGCTGACCCATGGCGTGAGCTTCCGGATCGGCAGCGACTTGCTCGATGGGCATGGCTGCAAATTTATTGAAGATAGGCGCGTACTTTTCGTCTGCCGCCTTCATTTCTGCTTCGTATTGATTCACCGCAGTCCAACCCAATACGCCAGCCCATTTGCCATAGCCTGGGTAGAGCACCAGATAGCCAATCGCGAAAACGATCGTGGCCCAGAACAGGCCAATCCACCAGCGCGGCATCGGGTTGTTGTATTCCTCGATACCGTCGTAGGAGTGCCCCATGCTTTCGCCCAATGCCGGCTCGTTATCGATCGGCTTTGCCACCCATATCAACAAAAAGGCACACAGACCCAAGTTGATGGTGACGATTGCAATGACCCAGAAACTCCAGAAATCACTCATGTCTTGCTCCCCTTAATCTTTCTGGCGGGACTGGCTGGTGCGGGCATCATCGGTGTCGCTCATCGGTAGTGATGCGACATCGTCATAGTTTTTTTTGCGACGCGGCAAATAAACCCAGACGCCCATAGCGATGAATGCAAACATAAACAGCAGCGTGTAGATGCCGTGTACGGTTCCCATATCCATCGTTGTCAGCCTCCCGAATATGATCAGTTGGCGCCGGCTGCAGCGGCAGTGTTACCACGACCAAGATGTGTACCCAATTGCTGCAGGTATGTAATCAAAGCTTCCATTTCGGTTTTACCTGCGACCATCTTTTGGGCGCCAGCAATATCTTCATCGGTGTAAGGAACGCCGACGCGACGCAGAGCGCGCATTTTTGCAGCGGTGTCTTCACCGGTGAGCACGTTTTTGGCTAACCAAGGGAAACCCGGCATATTGGACTCAGGAACGACGTCACGCGGATTGTTGAGATGCACACGCTGCCAGTCATCCGAATACTTACCACCGACACGAGCCAGATCAGGACCGGTGCGCTTGGAGCCCCACAGGAACGGGTGGTCGTAAACAGACTCACCAGCAACCGAGTAGTGGCCATAGCGCTCGGTTTCCGCACGGAACGGGCGAATCATCTGTGAGTGACAGACGTGACAGCCTTCGCGGATGTAAATATCGCGGCCTTCCAACTCCACCGCGTTGTAAGGCTTGAGGCCTTCAATGGGTGTCGTGGTTTCTTTGATAAACATCAGCGGAACAATTTCCGCGAGGCCGCCAAAACTACACGCGATCAGCGTGAGCACGATCAGAAGGCCAACTTTCTTTTCGACGATAGCGTGGGAGTTTGCCATGACTTGAAAATCCTCTGCTTATCGTCTCAGGCGTACTGGGTCTGACCAGCTGCCGGCTGTTTGTCACCGGACTGCTGAACAGTTTTCCATGTGTTGTAGGCCATGATGATCATGCCGGCCAGATAGAGCAGGCCGCCGACCATGCGCATCACGTAATACGGCCAGTTAGCGTGTAGTGCTTCAACAAAGGAGTAGGTGAGGGTGCCGTCTGGGTTAATTGCACGCCACATCAGACCTTGCTGAATACCGGCAATCCACATAGCCGTGATGTACAGAATGGTGCCGATCGTCGCGAGCCAGAAATGCGCTTCAATCAACTTGATGCTGTACATCTGCTGAAGGCCCAGTACACGCGGCAGCATGACGTACAGGGAGCCAAAGGAAATCATGGCAACCCAGCCCAGCGCGCCCGAGTGAACGTGACCAACAGTCCAGTCGGTGTAGTGTGAGAGTGCGTTGACAGTTTTGATGGCCATCATGGGGCCTTCAAAGGTCGACATACCGTAGAAGGACAAAGCAACGATCATGAAACGTAGGATCGGATCGGTGCGCAATTTATGCCAAACGCCCGAGAGGGTCATGATGCCGTTGATCATGCCGCCCCAGCTGGGTGCCAACAGAACCAACGAGAACACCATACCGACAGACTGCGTCCAGTTTGGCAGAGCGGTGTAGTGCAAGTGGTGTGAGCCGGCCCACATGTAAACCGAAATCAGCGCCCAGAAGTGAACGATCGACAGACGATAGGAGTAAACCGGGCGGCCTGCTTGCACAGGTACGAAGTAATACATCATCCCGAGGAAGCCGGCGGTCAGGAAGAAACCGACCGAGTTGTGCCCATACCACCACTGCACCATGGCATCGACGGCACCCGCGTAAGCCGAGTAAGACTTGGTGAGCGTGGCGGGAACTGCGGCGCTGTTGAAGATGTGCAGCAGCGCAACGGCGATGATGAAGCCACCATAGAACCAGTTGGCTACATAGATGTGCTCAACTTTGCGCTTGGCAATCGTGCCAAAGAACACCACGGCATAAGAAATCCACACGGCGGCGATCAACAGGTCAATCGGCCACTCGAGTTCTGCGTATTCCTTGCTGCTGGTCATGCCTAACGGCAGCGTGATGGCCGCAGCCACAATCACCGCTTGCCAGCCCCAGAAGGTGAACTCCGCCAGCCAAGGGAACGCGAGGCGTGCCTGGCTGGTGCGCTGCACCACGTAATAAGAGGTTGCGAATAATGCACAGCCGCCAAAGGCAAAGATCACGGCGTTGGTGTGCAGAGGACGTAAACGACCGAAATGAGTCCAGGGCAGGTCAAAGTTCAGCGCAGGAAAAGCCAGTTGGGCGGCGATCCATACGCCCATGGCCATGCCGAACACACCCCAGACAACGGCCATGATGCCGAAACGTCGTGGTATCGAATAGTTATAGTCAGAGTCAGCAAGCGGTGCTGCGTCAGAGTGGCTCATGTGTCTGTCTTCCAGGTAAACCATCGGGAAGGCTCAAAAAAACCGTCTGAAGGCCGGTTTTTAGCGGGTGCGATCATACGAGCGCATGTCCCTACATTCAACCTGACTTTTGGCTAATTTTGAGTCTCTGCTTCAGAGTGGCAGCGGGCCGGAGCTAGGCGGCGTGCGGCTGGTATGGAGACCGGCGGCTTTAGATTGATTGTCGCGCGGTGTTGATCATTGATTGAACTGGCTTGTTATAAAACGCGAAGCGTTTTTTTGTGTTACCTCGTCGGCGGTACGAAGGTTCAACAGATTCTTGGCCTGACGTGTTACTAGCGGTGCTGTATTCCATGCTGATTGTCAGCACAAAGCTCTAGGGCTTCGCGTGATGTGCCTCGATGAAAAGCGCCGAGCCCCGAACTGAATCCTTTCGGGAAAAATGACCCCCAAAGGATTCGCATAATGTATATTATGTTAAATAAAATGACAGTCTTAACTGGCTGCCTTCGGCGACTGGTAATCCCCTTGAATCGGGTACGCACCTCCCTTGCCGTCCATCCACCGCACGCCGGTCGGCTTGCGGTACTTGAGCTGCACCAGTGCTGACGCCTCGACTCGGCCTTCGTCGCGGTAGAACTGTAACGGCTGCAGCTCGGCGATCTGTTCCGGCGTGATGCCCAGCTCGGCCGCCATCCTGCGCTGCATGGCCGCGCCTTTCTGATGACCGATGTGCTTAATGTGCGCGGATCGACGTAGGCCTTGCTGACATCTCGCAGCGCGGAAGAAAATAGATAGATAATCTTCTTTTTATTCAAATGGTTAAAATTATTTTTTAAAGTAAAATAGCAGCATGTTTTGACGATGTCGCAGGCGCCTAGCAGCCATCAAAACTGTTTATCAGGCGCGAAATGCCAGCCAGATCCAGTGCCGCGCGCCTTTATTACCGTGCGCGCGCACAGGGATCTCTTCGATCTTCATACCGGTTTGCCGTAAGCGCTTGGTAAAGCGGGCATCCGGGCCGGCCGACCATACTGCGAGGTAGCCACCGGAACGCAGTGCTGCTTTGGCAACGGCCAATCCCGCATCAGAGTAGAGCCAGTCGTTGGCGCGACGAGTCAGCCCCTCGGGGCCGTTGTCCACATCCAGCAGAATGCCGTCAAAACCACCCTGTTCTTCGCGCAGCACCTGCCCGACATCCTGCAACTTCACCTGCACGCGCGCATCCTGCAGCGGGTTGCCAGCGAACCCTCCGAGCACCCCACGATTCCATTCGACGACGCCAGGCACCAGCTCAGCGACTACCACTTCTGCGTTCTCACCGAGATGCTTGAGCGTGGCGGCCAGCGTAAAGCCTATGCCGAGCCCTCCGACCAGCACGCGCGGTTTGAGGCGGCCTGCGACTTTTGGGCAGACGATGCGCGCCAATGCGTCTTCAGAGCCATGCATTCGCGTCGACATCAATTCGCCGCCCAGCCCAGCAAGGCGTATCGAATAGTCATCGCCGCGACGGAATAAACGCAATTCGCCACCGCCTGGAATGGCGGCAACGTCGATCAATTCCATGCGGTTCATATCAGTGTGCTTTACGTGGTAAGAAATTTAACGTGGCGAAAAATACGAAGTGCTGTCACTGCACAATAATTTTTCCAGGCGCAACGCATCAGCGCCATCCTCATAAAAACCGGGATAACGGCCAAAGACGTGATAACCGTGTCTTTCGTACAAGCGCAAGGCGCCGATGTTGTCCGGCCGAACTTCGAGTCGCAACGTGTTACGCCCTACCCTCATCGTCGCTTGTTCCGCCGCAGCCAAGAGCGCATCACCCACGCCAATGCCACGCGCGCTTGCGCTGACAGCAATGGAATACAAGCGACCGGCTTTCGTGTTGGCACGATAGAGAACCAGCACATAGCCTGCGAATACATCGGATTTTTCGGCGATCAACAACGTGCTTCGCCCGTCGCGCAAGAATCGACGGAAATAACGTGCTGGAATCTGATCCGTAGTGAAGCTGTGTGTTTCCAGCGCTTCGAGTGCGGGTACATCAGAAAGCAAGGCAGGCCGTATCGTCAGGCCGGATGATGATGAAAAACTCATGCGTCAGAAGCTTCCGCAGTGCCGAATTTTGCTAATCCTGCGAGCGCTTGCGCGATAACTTGACGCGCGCGAAACAGCACCAATTCGCGCCAATCTCGACGTGGTGGGCAGAAATGTTCCCGTAGTGCCTGCTTCACGTGTTGAACATGCGGATCGTTCCAGTCGACCGAGTTATGCGCATGAAGCAGATGATCGGCGCGCAGCACAGCGAGCATATTAGCGAAACTGTCGGTACCACATTCCAACGTCACAAAGCACAACTTTTCACCGAATTCGCGCTCCCACCAGCTATCCACCAAGCCGTCCTTGACGCCAGAAATGGAATTGCCGCGATGAGGTTCAGTCACGGATGGGCCAAAAACTTGCCGCGCCGTGGCGATACCGTGTGAACCGGGTGGATGATCACAGATCAATTCACCGTAACCATAGGGGCCGATGCCGGTATGTAAGTCGATATGCAACAGGCGTTGACGTTCATGCAATCCGTATCGTTTGACGATGTCAGCCAATGTTCGTCGCGACCAGCTCGGGCGGGTGCCGCCGTAATAAAACCCCGACGGATGCTGGAACTGCCCACGTGATACGGCTGCTTCGTAGGCGGCCTGCCCCAATCGCTGCCGCGTGACTTCTAGTTTGGCGTCGGCCTCCATCAGATCGCGTGTGTTCGAAGAGGCTGGCAGAAGTGCGTCGGCCAGCTCGTTGTAAAGCGCATTGACGGGCAGCGGCGCATCAAAATCGATGAAATTGCGATTGAGGTCGACGCCCTCTTCGTTGCTGCGTCGCAGCCAAGCAAATCCCCAGGGATTGATGGCATGGATGCACAGCACGGCGACGTCGGCAGGTAATTGTGTTGCCGGGAACTGCAAAATCGCATCGCACTGTATCGCTGAGCCCGCAAAGCCCTCGACGCCGTGCAGGCCAGACTGAAGCACGAGCACCCGCGAGGCATTAGCTGGGCCAATCCAGGCGGTATCGGTTGCGAGTGCGCCGCCATCCGGTGCGGACAACGGGTGGGGAAACGAGTCACGAGTGGCGCCAGCCCGCTTAGCCAGCATCCCGAAACGCGCCCGCGACGTGGCGTAATTATCGGCAAACAGGTCGACGTTGAACGTGGCGACGGGTGTGGTCTGGGCTTCAAGAGACATGTCGGAACGATAAGGGCGTGGCAGGAAATAATCGAGGCAAAGATAAACCGGATAGACGACGCTGACGCCTTGCCCCACCATACGCGCGCCGCAGGTTTATTGCGGCAGCATGGGCCACGGGGGGCCGCGCCAGCACATATGTCGAAACTCATTATCGTCGTCGACAACGTTCAGGACTGGAAGGCGTACTACCCCAGTGAAGACCTGATTACGGTTCAGGACTACATCGCGCGCAGCGGCACTTACGACGCGTCGCGCACACAGGTGATCAACCTCTGCAATAGTTACCGTTACCTCTCCAATGGTTACTACTGCTCGCTACTCGCGGAGGCACGCGATCAACGTGTTATTCCATCTGTACGCACCATCAACGATCTGCGTAACAAGAGCATCTATAGCTTAGACATCGAGGACCTAAACGAGGATCTCGGCAAGCTGCTGAAAAAGAATGAGCCGCAAGACAAATTCACGCTGAAGTTGTTTTTTGGGCAGACAGATTTCGAGCCGCTGGAAGATCTGGCTCGATCGTTATTCGAACAATATGCGTGCCCTATTCTGGTCGTCGAATTCAAGAAAACTGACGGTTGGATGATCGAATCAATCAAGTCAGGGGCATTAAGCGCACTTACCGAGCCAGAAGAAGATCGTTTCGCTGCTGCGTTGGATCATTTCTCACGGAAAATCTGGCGCAAACCGCGTTCGCGGAAAAAATATCGCTACGACCTGGCCATCCTCGTGAATCGCGAAGAAACGATGCCACCATCCGATGCCAAGGCGATTGCCACCTTCATGCGCGTAGGCCGCACGTTGGGCATGGACATCGACTTGATTGAAAAGCGCGATTTTGCTCGGCTGGCCGAATATGACGCGCTGTTCATCCGCGAAACCACCGCGACCAATAACCACACGTATCGCTTTGCTAAAAAGGCTGAAAGCGAAGACATGGTGGTGATCGATGATCCGGAATCCATTCTGAAATGCACCAATAAGGTGTATCTGGCAGATTTGCTCAAGGCCAACGGGGTGCCGATACCCAAGACGTCAATCATCAGCCGTGATCGGCGCAAAGACTTGGATACGCTGGGCGGCGAGCTCGGGTTTCCGCTGGTACTGAAGATCCCTGACGGTTCTTTTTCGCGAGGTATCGTCAAGGTAAATAGTCAACAAGAGTTGGTTGAACAGGCGGATATTCTGTTCAAGCAATCATCATTGATTCTGGCGCAGGAATTCTTTTACACCGAATACGATTGGCGTATCGGAGTTCTCAACCAGCGACCAATCTTTGCATGCCAATATCAAATGGCTCGTGGACACTGGCAAATCTATGCGCATCAGCCTTCAGGGAAAACCATCAGCGGCGATTCACGAACGATGCCGGTGCGTGATGCGCCCGCCGCCGTGGTGCGTGCCGCACTGAAAGCAGCCAACTTGATTGGCAGCGGTTTCTACGGTGTGGATGTGAAGCAGGCCGATAACAAAGTGGCCGTGATTGAGGTCAACGATAACCCGAGTATTGATTTCGGGATTGAAGACGCTTACCTCGGAGAAGACCTCTACCGCATCATCCTTGAAGAATTCATTCGCCGGCTAGAACGCAAGCGAATGGGTTTCTAAATTGTTGGGAAGACTCTAACGCTTGCTGAGCGCGCGTCGCCACAGCGGCAGCGTATCGTCATTGGCACGGATGATCTTCATCTGCGCAATCATCGATTCGATGGCGGCCTGCGTTTCACGACGCAGCTCCCACTGCACTTCCTTTTCGTCTGCGCGGCCCGCCCAGCGGGTAGTGTCGATAGGTTTTCCGAACATGAAATAGAAGCGTTGCGGGCGAGGAAGCCTTGTTCCAAGCATTCCTTTGGTGACCGGCATGAAGATATCACCGTCGCGAAGAAACTTTGCCACGGCTTTGTTTTTTAGCAGCGCTTTTCCCCAGCGGGAAGCCATGAAGTCTTCTGCGTCATAGATGATATCGAACATGTCGTCAGCGCCCAGCGACGCAAAAGGAATGATTGGGTACTGATGTTCAATGGCAATTTTTGCGAATCCGGTCCGCTGCTTCCAAGTTAAACGATTTTCTTCACCGCGCCGCTTGGCGACTTCGCGAGCGCCCCCGGGGAAAACCAACACATGTTGGCCGCTGCTCATCAGGGCATGACAATTTTCTGGCGTACCTGGCACGGATCCATATTTCAGTAATGCTTCCCCCCAGAGGGGAACTTTGAAATGGTAGTGATCGCCCAGCGAGCGCACGTAAACGCCCGTTTTTTCATACAGACCGCCAAATAGCACGGGCGAATCGATGATGCCGTAGATCGTGTGATTGCCTACATATAAACCGGGACGATCAGGATGCACGTTCTCCAAGCCAAACCAACGTGGCGAGAACCAACGATAAAGCGGACGTAAGCCGCGACGCACGAAGTCTTGTGGGGGTGGCGTAAACACGGTCAGATCATGCAGATGCTTTGACATGAAACGATACTTCCCATTATTCGTTTTCGCAAAACGGGTACTAACAACTGATACGTCGCGGATGTCGTATATCGTCAGCGTTTCTTCTTGGGCTTTTTCTTTCGTGGGGCCGCCGGTTTATCTTTCCAGCCCATGACATCGTGGAATCGTTTTGCTAATTCGCCTTCAGCGCGGTCTTGCCGAATGGCCATCATCTTGTCACGCGTGCGTGCGAGACTAATGATCTCAGCGGGTTGATCAGGGCTGTTCGTTTTCGACGCATCACTCATGGCGCGTTGGAATCCGATGGCTCGTGGCGAAAAACGCGAACGCTATAAACGATCAATGGCACAAAGCATACCGCAATAAATAAATAGGGCCAGCGCGCATCGGCTTGATACAGCGCAGTACCGGCCAGCGGCCCAACGATGTAACCCAATGCAGGTACTGCCGACACCAGCCCGGCCACGGCACCCTGCTCATGCGCACCGACTGCGCGGCTGGCTGATGCGCTGTAACCGGGCCCTGCCAGCCCCACGCCACAACCGGTTGCAATCATTGCCAGCGTCACCATCACAAGGCCGTTGGCCAGAACCATCAATAATGCGCCCACGAGAACCAGCGGCAACCCGACCAGAATCAGCCGCTGCGCTGACCAGCGCTGTCGAACGGCGACAATCTGTGCTGATAACGATGCTGCCGCACCAGCCATCATGATCAGGCCCGCCATACGCGCCACGTCGCGTGTACTTTTTACCGATAACTGATCTTGTAAATAGAATCCCAGCGTTTGTTGCAACACCGAAAATGCGATGTAAATAAAAACGCCGATCAGAAGGTACGGAAATACTCGCGCATCAAAATACCCTGGCCCGTCTACCGTGCGTTTTATGTCATCTGATGACGATGCGATGCGTGGCGCTTCTGGGAGCCATTGCCACAGAGCAAATGCAGTCATCAGCGTAATGGCAGCGGCGATATACAACGGCGCCAGTAGGCTGAACATCGCCAGTAGGCCACCGATGGCGGGCCCTAAGATTGTTCCCAAATTATGGGCGGCACTCACGCGCCCCATGCCAGCGGTGCGTTCTTCGCGTGTGGTGATATCGGCGATGTAAGCCGTCGCGGCCGGTGATGTGGCGGCCATTACCGTTGACTGCAACATGCGCGCAATGATCAGCGCAATGAGTACGCTGCTGCCTACCAACCAGCCTTGCATACCGGCAAGAAAAACAGTCGCGAATAGCGTGGTACCCACGCTATAGCCAATCAATCCGATCAACATGGTGCGTCGTCGCCCAAAGCGTTCACTGAAACGCCCCCATCGCGGGCTGGCGATGGAAAACACCACGCTGCTAGCGGCAATGATGAGGCCAACTCCAATCTCGGCCAACCCGACCTCGCGCGCCAGCGGTGCCAGAATTGCAAACACGATGGTCTGACCCATTCCGGTGGCAAAAAAGGCCAGCAATATCAACGGCAGTGGAGAAACGTTGGACACGCAACAATTCCAGGATTCAGATCCGCAAGGCGCGCGATTATAGTCAGCCCTATCATCAACCCGTGCGCTCTTTCACGACATCTTCGTCACGCCAAATAACCTGTATGTCCCCTACCCTCACCGACTGGCTGGCCGACCAGCCATTTACGCTGACGATGTCATCCGGCTTCTTTGGTTTCTTTGCGCACGCCGGCATGCTGTTGGCCTTGCATGAAGCGGGTCTCGTGCCGGCGCGCATCACCGGCTCCAGCGCCGGCGCACTGGTCGGCAGTTTGCGCGCGGCAGGTGTTAGTCCCCCCGCGATTGTTGAAGAGTTATGCAGACTGGATCGACGCGATTTTTGGGATCCGGCTTTGGGCTTAGGCCTGCTACGCGGTCAGTTGTTTCGCAAAAAACTGGCCTCGATTCTGCCGGTACAGCGTTTTGAAGATTGTGCGTTGCCGTTGGCGTTATCCGTTCATCAATGGGCGGGACGACAAACACGCGTGATGACGCAAGGTGAGTTGGTGCCGGCCATCTATGCGTCTTGCGCTGTGCCCATTCTGTTTCAGCCGTTACGCATCGACGGCGTGCTCTGCGCGGATGGCGGCATTGCCGATCGTTGGGGGATGGCCGGCGTAACCGCGGGTGAGCGCGTTTTTTATCACCACCTCGGTTCGCGTTCACCGTGGCGGCGCGCGGATGATCCGGCTTTGAAAATGCCCATACGCAGCAATATGGCTACGCTGGAACTTCTGAGCCTTCCGCGCTCAGGGCCATCGAAATTGCAGCGCGGTCAAGAAATCATCGCACTGGCCCAGCAGAAAACCAGAACGGCACTGCAAGAACCTGTGAATACGAATTGCGGTTAAGCACCGTCACTACCGAATTATCGGTAGTGACGGATTGCTCATGTTAGTCGTCAGGCAGTTGCGCGATACAGCGGTGCCGACATGGCAGCCCAGTCGATCTGACCGTCATCCACCAAATTTTCGTACTGCAACAAACCCAAGGCTTCGAACTTGGGCCGGACGCTGTCCGTGAGCAAGCCGATGCGACGTAGGTTGGGGACGATGCGCGTGAATAGCAGATTGCGGAATTTTTCCATGACTTCGGATTCTAGAACTTTCGCCCGAGCCGCTTCGACGTCCCAGCCAAACTCGACAAAAACGTCGGTAGCAATCAATCGCTCGCGCATAACGATACATGCTTCATAAGCAAATTGAGCGCGGTCTTCTTTTTCCTGCTCAGAAAGATTTTTTACGTACTCTTCAAGATAATTGACACCAAACGTCACATGCCTCGCTTCGTCGCGAATGACAAGCTCAATGATGTCTTTCAGGAGATCATCACGTGTGACGATCTTCAGGGTGTTGAATGCAGCCAGCGCAAGCCCTTCAATGATGATCTGCATACCGATGAACTTGAGATCCCAGCGCGGATCGGTCATCACCTTGTCCAGCAGGGTTTTCAGGTTCTTGTTTATCGGATACATGAACTGCACTTTGTCGTGCAGGTACTTGTGAAAGGCTTCCACGTGCCGCGCTTCGTCAAATGTCTGGGACGCGGCATACAGTTTTGCGTCAAAGGTTGGCGCACAGGAGGTTAGTTGCGACGCCACCAGCAGCGCACCCTGCTCGCCATGCAGAAACTGTGAGATGGTCCACGCATGGTTATGCCAGGAGAACGAAAGTTTTTGTTCGTCACTCATGGTCTCAAACGGCGCGTACCCCACAAAAGGGTTAAACATCGGATCGACCGGGTATTCTGTTTTTGGCAGCGTCTTGCGCCAATCGATATCAAGATCCGCGTTCCAGTTGAGCTCTTTTCCAAGTTTGTAGAGCTTGCGAATACGACCGTCGGCAGAGCCGTAATCCCAGTTGTAATGACCGGTCAACGGTGTCTGAAAAATTTCGCAGATGTCATCGATATGTTTCTGCGTCATTTGTGCGGCGACATCGTCCTTGTCGTACCACTGGATGGCTTGCGGGGGTTGCTTGACGTGGATGATGCCCATGGCTGCTCCCTTGTTCTTGTTTTTGTTGTACCAAGACAGACCGCTCGCGCGCGCGGCGATGTAACTCTGTTGGACCGTAAAACGGCAGGCCCTAGGTGGCAATGTCGTGTAAAGACAATGCCCATCAACGGCTGTCGCCCAATCACAGGCTAATCCAGCTCGCGCAACGCCCCGCCTTTATTTACGGCGACGCGCTTCCAGCTCATCGAATAACGCAACGAAGGCTTGGGTCAGTTTGTGAGAGCCATCCAAGTGAATCAGTGGTTTCCCCGTTTCATGGGATTCACGCATCAGCACCGAGCCCGGCAGCATGTTTTCCAGCAAGGGCAGGCCTTCACTTTTCAACTCGTTGACCAGTTGCTGCGGCAGGCTAGCGCGAGGTTGGAACTGATTGACGACAATGCCCTCGATCCGCAGTTCGTCATTGTGTTCGCCTGCGGTCTCTTCGATGTTCTCCATCAGCGTGTAGAGCGCACGACGAGAGAATGCATCGCAATCGAAAGGAACCAAACAACTATCCGCTGCGATCAGCGCGGAAAGTGTGTAGAAATTGAAAGCCGGCGGTGTATCGATATAAATGGCATCGTATTTCTGGCTAAGAGTTTTCAGCATGCCGCGCAATTTGAATATCTTGTGCTTTGATTCGAGCAAATGCTCGATTTCTCTCAACTCTGGATTGGATGGAATGACCGAAAGGTTTTCCCACGGCGTGGCGTGAACGAAAGATTCCGGTGATTTTTCCACGAGTTTGAAAGACAGCGTTTGCGCAAAAAATTGACCGATGTTCGGCTCCAATTCTTTGCCGTTTTTGGGGAACAGTGCATCATCGCCCAACAAGTACTGACTGGCATTGCACTGTGGATCAAGATCGACCACGAGCGTCTTGTAGCCACGTGCAGCACTGATCGCCGCCAGGTTCACTGCAATACTGGATTTGCCGACGCCGCCTTTCTGATTGAATACCACTCGCCGCATGTCGTGCTCCTTCAATTTGCCGTGCGCATGGCCTGCGCTGCATGCTCGGATTCTAGGCAACTGGCGCTGGCAGGCACAGTCGCCAGATAAAAAATCAGCGCATAAGAAAGTCCAGCGCAACGAGCAACAACATCGCCGCAAATACTCGCCTCAACGTTCCTGCGGGTAGCCGATGGGCAGCGTGAGCCCCGAGTGCGGCCATCGGTGTGCTGGCGATAACCAACAGTAACAAGCTGGGTAAGTGGACATAGCCCAAGGTCATGGCGGGCAGATCGTTGCGCATCTGACCCACCACCATGTAGCCCGCTGCTGCGGCCAGCGCAATGGGTACGCCGCATGCGGCCGACGTTGCCACGGCATTCTGCATACGTAGTCCGCTTCGATGCAACCAAGGCACGGTCAGTGAGCCACCGCCGATCCCAAAAACTGCTGAAGCAACGCCAATGACACCGCCCGCGACGACATGCCGTGACCCATTTTCTTCGCAGTCACTTCGGTGAGTCGGCAATTCAGGTGATGGCAGTTCGGTTAAATTTTTAGATTCTATTTCATGAGTATCTGCCGATGTTTTTGCATGGTTATCGCGTGCAAACCACATGCGTGCAGCAATCAACACCGCAAAAATCCCGAATAGGCTCATCAGCCACGCGCTGCCTAGCGCATCAGCCAACCATGCGCCGGCAAATGCGCCAAAAACCAATGGAATAGCCATCAGACGCACGATATCCCAGCGCACTGCGCCGCGCGCGTGATGAGCGCGAGCTGAGCTCAGACCCGTAAAGAAAATACTGGCCAGTGATGTGGCCAGCGAAAACTGCATGATGGCGTCTATTGGGAAACCGCTTGAGGCATACACGTAAACCAATACGGGAACGATCACCATGCCGCCACCGACTCCCAATAAGCCAGCAAGAAACCCCGCCAGTGCACCTGCCATGAGCACGACACTGAGCAACAGGATATCCATTAGGGAGTAGCGGTCATCGTTAGGCGAATATTGGCAAGGCCGGGCTGCGGTTGCGCTTCTGCTTGAAAGTGTTCCACCTGAATTCCGTAACGATTTTCCAGCCCGACAATCCAGCGCACCACATCAATGAAAACGGCGTTCTCAAGCGTGATCCGCACACGGCTTTCACCATCAGGCTCAAAACGCTGTAAATCGAGGTTGGCTTGGCGTGCGTCACCATTGATGACGGCAAGTAGATTTTGTCCCGGAGGTAAGTTGCCCGCGTTATCCGCTTGCCGTGCAAGCACGGCATTGGCTTGCATCCAGGCAAGATCCTCGTGTGCCTTGGTCAGTGCCGCGCGACTGTCATTGGCGTACTGCATGACTGGAGATATCAGCAGCATCCAGCTTAGCGTCAACAGTAAAAAACATGACATGACGATGAGTGCGCGCTGATCACGCTTAGACATCGTAGCCCAGCGCGATGCAAGCGGTGCTAGATACGGTTTCAGTGCCACAGACAATTGGTCGTATGTGTTACGCAATAAAGCCCGTGGCTTATCAAGCAAGGTGAAGGAAGGCCGTTTCAACGCACACCTCCCGTCACAGCAGATGCCATACCGATATTCAATCGAGCTTTGTAACCGCCAGGTTGCGAAACGCCAGCACCAATCTCAACGGCAAGGCCCGTTTTCTGCAACGCAGCGCGTAGTGGTTCAATATCATCTAAGCCGCGCGCCAGCACATCCACATGTAATTCACCTTGCGAGGTATCCCAACTGAGATTCTGCGGACGGTAACGGCCGGAATCCTTGCCGCTCAGCGCCATGAGTGTGTCTGCCGTCTTGGCTAAAATTTCGGTGAATGAAGCGCCACCCGCGCCTGCACGCAATTTTCCTTCCATTTGTGCGCGTGGATAACTGACGTTCTGCGCTTTCGGGAAAATACGTTTGTAAAACTCAACCTGTTGTGCACGAACTTGATTGGTCGCTTTGGTATAGGAGTAGCCCACAGCGATCTGATAGGCCAGCGCCAGCATGATCCACGCAGCCGCCAGCCACGCCAAGGGGTGCCAATTGAAACCCGGCGAAAACCCGCCGCTGCCGTTGAGAGCGAATTCGCCTTGGCGGAAGTTCACTGGCGTGATTTGTGATGCGGCTAGAAATGCCAGGGCAGCATGCGGCGTTTCGTCGATGCTCACCGCGACATCGTCACTACCCGCGGCGAGCCATTCGCTTTCGAGTGCTCGCGCGGCAATCAAATCGCCTTTTAGGCCGAGGTGAATGTTGATGCGATCACCGCGTCGCGGCACAAAAAGTGTCGCGACGGCTGTCGCATCGGCCTGATCGAACAGCAAAGCTTGGCCTTCTGCGGTGGCCAGCAAACTATTCTCTCCATCTAAAAAGATAGTTGCGCCTAATTCTGCATTTGGCAGTAACAATGATTCGGCGCTAACAACGGCGGGTTCAATACCGTGCTCTTTCAGCATGGACAGCGCAGCAGCCAATGTTGCGCGCTCGACAGATGCTAACTGCAAGCGCTGATCGTCAATGCGTCTGCCTGCAACAACATGACATTGCTCGATATCGCCCGCCAGACTTTCTTCCAATAAAAATGGATAAGCGGATTGCATTTGACGTTGCTGACGCAATGGAACATTGGCGGCAACCGTTAACACCTGTGAAGCGGGTAGCAACAGCCACACTAACGAGATACCGGATGCGGCACGTTGTTGCGTAAAATTGGCCAGCGTTCCTGTCGCAACATCCTGCTGTTGCCCCGTTAGGCACCACTGCCAATAACTGTTGAGGGATTCAGGGGCACGCAGTAACCAACGACTCATGGATTAACCTCTGCGGCAGGGGTATCACTGATCACGGCCATGCCGGGATTGCATGCGTCTTCATCATCGCCAAACATATTGCCGAGATCACGCATGATGACGCGTGCCTCACCTTTCTGTCGTGGTCGATAAACATAGCTCACCAGTTTCGCGGCGCGTTCACCAATGGCAACGCGTGAAACTACTTGAAAATAATCGCTACTAACGCCGACGGCCGTTTTGAGTGCATTGCGATCTGTCTCGCCGAGTGCGGCGATAGCAGGTATGGCCATCACCTCATCGATGGAAGTAAAAGGCTTTTGCTTGCGTTGTTGGACAAGCGCATCAACGCCTGCACTGTCCAATTCAGGTAACAGTGCTTGCAGGACTTCGGCCGGTGCAGTGTTCACGTTGATCGTCGTTCCTTCGGGAAGCACCGTAATATAGCGGCTGAATGGCTTTTGATCAGCCATTACCCGCCACTGTTCGCGCAAACCGGATTGCAGTGCTCGCAGTTCCGACACCGAACCAAAAAGCTGGTTCCCGGTTCGCCAGCCCTCGTAGTCGCTGTCTTCGGCGCCACCCAATCCATCAACCAGCGTGTTGCTATCGGTCCAGTCTCCCGCCTGCTCAACCAACGCATCGGCAGCCTCTTCTGTACCGTCTCTTGGCAAAGTCAAACGCAGCAAGCGTTTCAATCGCTCCATCTGTATGCGGTCTAGGCTACGTTGGCCATCGCTGTTGGCATGCGCAATATTGTTGAGATTGAAGCGCCCTTGCAGATCCTGAATGGATACCGAGAACTGACCTCGATCCCACGGTAGTGGCCCTAATGCCACGGCCCAGTCTTTCTCGCCGCAATCATCGACTTCTTTATTCGCACGGCGGTCGCTGGTCAAATCGGCTGCCAAGGCGCGCACGCCCAACGCTTCTGCTGACAGCAAGTAGGCATACATTTGCTCCTGCAACAGCACATTCTCCGTGCGTGTTTGATCTTGCGACAGGCGCTCCATGACTTGTGTGCCGATCAACACAGCCATCACCAGCAGGAACATCATCATGAGCAACGCCACGCCACGCTCACGTGTGACGACAAGCGGTGTTTGCAAAGGCCCGCTTTCGCGCATCAGGTTTCCCTCGCATTCGGATTGGCCGGCACACGAAAGAAACGTTCAATGGTTCCAAATCGCTTGGTGGTTATCCCAACGCGAACCGCTAACGGCGCGCGCTGAAATGCAGGCGATCTGTCCTGATCTTCCGGCAGTGGCCAGTCCTCATGCCAACGGTAATCACCGCCCTCGCCCCCATTTGTGTCAGAAGGTCTGGATAGAAACTCGACACGGAATTCGGTGACGCCTTGTAACAGCGTGCTGGCATACGGAGCCGAACCCACTGTGCGATCTGGGTGATCCCAGTACTCCCGACGCAACTCACCGTCGATCAGAGACCAGCGAATCCGTTGTAATTCACTGCGTTGTCGCGTTTGCAGGGGATTGATCCAGCCTGTACGTGTCAATTCAATGGCACCTTCTCGGTTGCGCCATAAAAAGCTCTGCGCATCGCCCAACTCATCACGTGCGCCACGCGGCACCACCTGCTCAAAATCTCTCTGCATAAACAAAAAGGTTCGTTGCAGTTCTGCGAGCTCTTTTGCACGATCATTCACACGGTCACGATTGTCCAGCGCCTGACCAAAAATCATGGTGCCGGCCGTAGCGATGGCAACGAAGATGGCCATCGCTACCAATACTTCGATTAGCGTAAAGCCGCGTGATGAGCGTGAGCGTATTTGATCTGCCGGGCAGAAAATCGCAACGCCTGATTTGCGATTCATGATTTTCCACCGGGTTTAGCGGACGTAACGGATTCGGGTTGCGACAGCAGTGCGGTCAATGTGGCAGCTGAAGATTTCGGATCAAAAGCGCCTTCTGTGCGTGGCCCTACGGAAATATCAACTCGCCGTGTACCTGGATATGGCCCTTCAGAAACAACGGTGCTGATAAACCAATCCCTGTTACCAAGCCGGGCTTCGTCGTCCTGGCGGCCGATGCCTGGCCAGCGCTGGTAGATCTGCAACTCCACCAACTTGTTGGATGCAACCCAAGTGGCCAAAGTTTTTTCTTCGAAACGCGACTGGCCACCGACATTGGCACCCATGGTGCTTTCCAGCGCCAGCGCAACTGCAACGAAAATCGCCAATGCCACTAGAACTTCGATCAAGGTAAAGCCGCGATCAACTCGCATGAGCACGATCCCTCATGGCGGGTGGCGCATCATCTTTCGGCGCTACTTTTGGCAGCACGCGATTGCCCAGTGGATCGATTTGTAATTCAAGCTTTTCATCGCTGCCTTCTGTTCCGAAAACAGCACGAAATGGCGTCACCTCACCACTGGAGAGTACATAAACCGAAGGTTGCCAGTCAGGTTCGTCACCTTTTTTGTCTGGCTGGTCACTGCCTGCTTCGGAGGTGTCTTTCTCTAGCGCACCTGTTTCATTTTCAGGTTTTTCCGGCAGGACGAGAATGGGATCGGTAACGTCAGCCAAGGCGCTTACCGTGACGGCGTTTTCAAAACGACGCAGCCCCCAAGATTTTTCTGGAGAAAGCGCTTCAAATCGGTAATTTTTTTCATTCCATCGAACAAAGCGATAACCATCTGCGCTGAAGACTAAGCCGTATTCTTCGCCATACAACATGGCATCGTCTTGTGCCGTTTGTAGGCGCACCAACAACACACTAGCTTCACGCTCAAGATCCTTGCCGCGTGATTTTCCGGCAAAAAGATTCGGCACAGCGATAGCAGCCATCACGGCCACAAGCAGCATGACCACCATGACTTCCAGCAAGGTAAACCCTTGCCAGCGAGCCGTAGCGTGATGCATGACGAGTGCTTAATTGCCGAATGCGTTGATGTCGGCGTTATTGCCCTCGCCGCCTTCTTGGCCGTCCGCACCCAGCGATTTCAAGTCATACGGCATATCGACGCCCGGCGACACATAAACATAGGCGTTACCCCAAGGATCTTTTGGCACTTCGGCACTACGCAAGTAACCACCTTGCGGCCAATTTTTCGCTTCCGTAGGTTGTTTTACCAGTGCTTCCAATCCTTGATCGGTGGTCGGGTAACGGAAATTGTCCAGTTTGTAGAGATCCAGTGCGCTGCGAATGCCCTGCAGATTTGTTTTGGCAGCCGTCACCCGCGCCTGCTCATCCTTGCCAAAAATATTAGGGCCAATAATCGCGGCAAGAATGCCGATAATGACCACCACCACCATGATTTCAATCAAAGTGAAACCGTGCTGATGATTGCGGCTCTGGATTCTGCTCATCGGTACTCCCGGCTTTAGCCGATCATGTTGTTCATATTGATAATAGGCAGCAGCATCGAAATGACGATGCCGAAAACAAAAACGGCCATCAGAACCAGCACTAACGGCCCAAACAGCGATAAAAATGTACTGATCATGACTTGTAGATCTTTTTCCTGCGACTGGGCTGCGCGTGACAACATCTCGTCCAGCTCTCCCGAATTCTCGCCACTGGCAATCATCTGAATCATCATCGGCGGAAAGTAACCGCCCTGCTCCAAGGCCCGAGCCAAACTGCCGCCTTCCTGCACTTTGACGGCAGCATGTTGGACAGCGTCACGGATGCAACGATTGGTCGTGACTTGCGCTGAAATGCGTAACGCCTCTACTAGCGGCACACCACTGGCCATCAAAATGCTCAACGTGCTGCCAAAGCGAGCAGCATCGGCACCGCGAACCAGACGACGAATCAAAGGGGTGCGCAGCAGAAACGCATCTACCTTGCGACGGAATGCTTCGCCGCGCAGTGCGCGTGAAAACAGAATTACCGCGCCGACAATGACCAGCGCCAACAGCCACCACCAGTGCTGAAGAAAGTGGCTGATAGCGATCAATACCTGTGTGGATGTTGGAAGTTCCTGATGGGCGCGATCGAAAACTGTCACGATCTTCGGTACCGCCACCGTCATCAGCACGCCGACAATGATCACCGCAAATAACACGAGAATGATGGGATAGACCAACGCGCCGCGAATGGTCCGTAGCAAGTCATATCGACGTTCGGTGTAGTCGGCTAATTGCTCGAGCACCAGATCGAGGTGCCCGGACTTTTCACCGGCTGCCACGGTGGCTCGGTACAGCTCAGGAAAAGAGCCAGGAAACTGCTCTAAGGCCCAAGCCAGGGTGTGGCCTTCCACTACTTTCGCGCGTACCGCCAACATCATGCTGGAAATACGCGGGCTTTCGCTTTGGCGTGAAACGGCCCGCAATGCTTCTTCCACCGGTAGACCGGCACGAATCAGCGTGGCCATCTGGCGTGTCACCAAGGCCAAATCAGCCGCGCTGATGGAGCGAGCAAACCATGCGCCACGTTCGGCACGTTTTTCTTTTTCGACGCTGGCTTCAACGCTCAGTGGCGTCCAACCTTTATCACGCAATTGCTGTCGAATCTGACGCGCACTATCGCCTTCCAACACACCGCTACGCTTGCGGCCACCGTCATCCAGTGCTTCGTAATCAAATGCGGCCATTGCTATTTAGTCTTCTCGGGTTACGCGCAGAACTTCTTCCACCGTAGTTCGGCCGGCAAGAATATTTCGTAGGCCATCCTGCCGAATGCCCGGTGTTGCCTGACGTGCAAGTTCTTCGAGTGCCGCCTCTGAGGCATTGCCATGAACGAGGCCACGCATGTCGTGACCCACCACCACCAACTCATAAATACCGGTACGTCCACGGTAGCCCGTGTTATTGCAGTCGGGACATCCTTTGGCATGGAAGAAACGAGGCGATTGTTTTGGGTCGATGCCAAATAACGCACATTCGCTAGCATCTGGCACATAAGCTTGCTTGCAGTTGTCGCACAGCACACGCACCAAGCGCTGCGCCAACATGCCCAGCAATGAACTCGACAGCAGAAAAGGTTCGATACCCATGTCGTGCAGTCGCGTAACTGCGCCAACGGCCGTGTTGGTGTGCAGTGTCGACAACACTAAATGGCCGGTGAGCGATGCTTGCACGGCGATCTCAGCGGTTTCCAAATCACGAATTTCACCGACCATGACCACATCCGGATCTTGTCGAAGAATGGCTCGCAAGCCGCGCGCAAACGTCATCTCCACTTTGGTGTTGACTTGTGTTTGGCCAATACCGTCGATTTGATATTCGATCGGATCTTCCACGGTCAGAATATTGCGAGACCGATCATTCAATCGGCCCAAACCGGCATAGAGCGTGGTGGTTTTACCCGAGCCGGTAGGTCCGGTGACCAGAATAATGCCGTGCGGTTTATGGATGAGCTCATCGAGCAACGCCAGCGTGCGTGGCTCCATCCCTAACTGAGACAAGTCCAATCGGCCTGCTTTCTTATCCAGCAAACGCAAAACGACGCGTTCGCCATTGGATGAAGGCATGGTGGAGACGCGCACATCGACTTCGCGCCCGGCGAGGCGCAATGAAATGCGACCATCCTGCGGCACGCGCTTCTCAGCGATGTCGAGTTTTGCCATGACTTTGATACGTGATACCAACAACGGTGCCAACTCCCGCCGTGGTTGCACGATTTCGCGCAGAACGCCATCAACGCGCATGCGCACGACGAGACGTTTTTCATATGTTTCGATATGAATATCGGAAGCGTTACTGCGTACCGCTTCGGTGAGCAACGCGTTGATCAATCGGATGATCGGCGCATCATCTTCTTGTTCCATCAGATCTTCGGTCTGAGGCACCGATTCCGCGAGACTCGCGAGATCCAAGCTGTCGCCGAGACCTTCGACCACTTGCATCGCATCCGAAGAGTTGTCTTGGTAGGCGCTGGCCAGTCGAGCCAGAAAATCTTCGGGACTGGCGGTGACGATGCGCGTCGGGCGTCCAAGATATCGGCGCGCTTCAGCCAGTGCTGACAGCGATAGCCCAGCGCGTGCCAGAAGTACTGCTGCGTCACCCTCAAAACGATCAACCAGCACGCCGTGACGACGGGCAAAACCGAATGGCAGCCGTACGGGGCGATTGACACCCCCAGCCTCGATGGGTGCGGTATCAGGGCTTACGCCAGAAGAAGGCAGGGTCATAAGGTCAGCTCGGGCGTCCTGCGGGCGGTTATCCGGTGAAAAACGGGCACATCAACGCCGCCCGGTGCGGGCAGGAGTCTAATGGACCCGCTCAGACGGAAAAAGTTTGGCTACGTAACCGTGGAAGTTCGGCTATCAGCTGCTCGGCGGTCATCGGCCTACACAGACAGAACCCCTGCAGGGCATCCACCCCCAGTAGGCACAGTGCGTCCCGTTGATCGGTGGTCTCCACCGCCTCGGCAATCACCTGTACTCCTAGGCTGCGCCCTAGGCCGGTAATCGCACGCACCACGTCGCGTGTGCGCGCCGATTCAGCGACATCACTCACGAATGATCGGTCGATTTTGAGTGCATCGATGGGCATTCGCCGCAAATTACCAAACGAGGAATAGCCCGCGCCGAAATCATCCAATGCAATACGAACGCCCATAGCTCGGATGTCCTTGATCAAGGCCAGCATGGCTTCGATGTTGTCGTGGATCATGTGCTCGGTAATTTCCAGCACCAATTGATTAGGATGAATATCAATGCGTTTCAGAATATCGCGCAAAGTCTCCAGCACGCTGTGACCACGGACTTGACGAATCGACAAATTGACGGAGACCGATACCGGCACATCCAGAATACCTTGAGCATGCCAAAGCGATGCTTGCTTTGCCGCTTCATGCAACACCCAAGCGCCCATCTCGATGATCAGACCGGTTTCTTCGGCACGTGGGATAAACGTGGAAGGTTCTTGCAGCACACCATCGGGTGTACGCCAGCGCAGCAACGCCTCCATGCCGCAGATGCCACCATTTTTCGCACTGAATTGTGGCTGGTACCACAATTCAAACTCCCCATCTCTCAAGGCTCGACGCAGGTTGCTTTCCAATTGCTGCGCTTGATAAACCTCATCTTGCATCCGTGCTGTGAAGAACTGGAAATTATTTCTTCCCCGATTTTTTGCCTGATACATAGCAATATCGGCGCAACGCAATAGCGTATTCGGATCACCCTCTGTTTCTGGGAATGTGGCAATGCCGATACTGACGCCGATGAACTGTTGGCTGCCGTGTAGTTGAAACGGCTCTCCAATTGACTGAATGATTTTTTCGGCCACGAAGGCGGCCTGTGTGCCGACATTCAATCCTTCGATCAGAATGACGAATTCATCGCCACCTAACCGGCATACGGTGTCACCTTCTCGTACGCAAGACCGTAAACGCTGTGCAACTTCACACAATAATTCATCGCCAGCAGCATGGCCCATCGTGTCATTGATTTGTTTGAAGCGATCGAGATCCAGAAACAACACGCCGACGCGAGCTCCGGTACGTGCGGCACGCGCGGTGGCTTGGCCCATGATGTTCAAGCAGAGATAGCGATTGGCCAAACCGGTCAGCGCATCGTACTCCGCCAGTTTCACCAGTTTGGTTTCGTACTCTCGGCGACGACCCACATCTTGGAAAACCAATGCTGTACCAGCAATGCTACCGGCCTCGTTGTAAACGGCAGAGGCTGTGACTTCCGCTTCAGCGCGCTCACCGTCAGCACAAAGTAAAAAACCGGATACGCCTTGCAGAGATACGGTATTGGAAAGGCAGGCGCGCCACAGCGCGGTTTCAGACCAGACCATGCCGGCGGGTGCTTCAGCCAATTCCAGAAAGTCGGTAACACGACGGCCAATAAGTTCGTTGGCGCTAAACCCCAACATGCCAGCAGCCGCAGGATTGGAATAAGTAATGAGGCCGTTCTGCCCGACGCTGAGGATGCCCTCACCCACACTTCGCATCAACGATTCACTGTTGCCGCGCAAGGCTTGTATTTCAGCGAGTGTCCGCTCTAGATGCCGAGTTTTGCGATCCAGCTCGAGAAAGAATGCGATTTTTGCCAACAACACCGTTGGCTCAAAAGGCTTAAAGATGTAATCAACTGCGCCAGATTTATACCCTTGGAAAACGTGATGCGCCTCACGATTCACCGCAGTCAGAAAGATGATGGGAATGTGCTGAGAGCGGCGATGACGGCGCATCAGTTCGGCCACTTCATAGCCGTCCATTTCTGCCATCTGCACGTCCAGCAAAGCCAACGCAATATCTTCGTGCTCTAACAAAAGCTCCAACGCTTCAGCGCCGGAAGTTGCTGTTAACAAGACCACATTAGGTAATGCGATGACCTCTTCCAGAGCCCGTAAATTGGCTGGTTGGTCATCGACGCACAGGATTTTTTGTACTCGCTCATCCATGGCGGACTCCGATCAATATTTCTCGAGCAGGTAACGAACCAGCTCCAAAGCTTCAGGGCGTAAATCGGTAAATCGGAACCCAGCAACCACATCTCCGTTTTGAGCGGCAGGCTGCACCCAAACTACGGC
The DNA here is from genome assembly GCA_964574995.1 of uncultured Pseudomonadales bacterium. Lineage (GTDB taxonomy): Bacteria > Pseudomonadota > Gammaproteobacteria > Pseudomonadales > JADFDG01 > JADFDG01. The sequence goes on from CAZNPF010000004.1 coordinate 57,732, forward strand.
AGCGTCAAAACTCATCGTGGTGCTTCCACGAATCATCTGTGGTAGTACGAGGCTAAAAGTCACGCGGTGTCCTTCGATGAAAGATTTCTTGGCAATCAGACGAATACCGCCTTCAGACAGGTTGGCCAGTCGGCCGACATTTGCGCCCGTAGATCGATCAAATACCGTCAAATCGGTGGAGAGTCTCCGGCGTGGATGTTTGCGGCGCTCCTGAGTAACTTGTTGTGTCCGTTCGCGCGCTCCCTCACGAACAACCAGCACCGCGCCAATGAAGGCAGCACCCTTGTCATTCAATGCCGTTGCCGTTACTTCTAACGCTAAACCAGCGCTGTCTCGCCGACAAAATAGCTCGTTGGAATTCCACGATTCGCTTTGGCTGACCGCACGCAAGAGCGGCGAATCCGCCCAACTCCACTGCGGCTTGCCATTAGCATCTAAAAATAAAAGCTTCTCGGCGCGCATACCGACTAGCCGCGAGGCTTCAATGCCCAACAGATTGGCGGCCGTTGGATTAGCTGAAGTGATGACGCCGGCTTTATCAACGCCGATCACGCCTTCGCCCATCGCACGGAGCAGGCGATCGTTTTCCTGTTGCAACCTATGCAGTTGCGTTAGCGTGTGCTGCAACTTTCGGCGTTGCAGATCGAGCTCCAGAAAAACTTTGACTTTAGCCGTCAGTAAATCAGGGTCTATGGGCTTGAATAAATAATCAGCGGCTCCCGATTCGAAGCCACGCGCAATGTATTTCTTTTCTTTGCTGATCGCGGTGCAGAAAATGAGTGGGACTTGCTTGGTCTTGGCATTACGCCGCAACAAGTCCGCCACTTCAAAACCGTCCATATCCGGCATCTGGACGTCTAGCAAAATTAACGAAACGTCGTGCTTCAGGGCCATCGTCAAGGCTTCAGTACCGTTATTTGCCATCAACAGGCGGCGGTCTGGGCCTTCCAAAATAGCCTCAAGCGCGATGAGATTCTCTGGTCGATCATCGACCAGAAGAATCGTCTGTATGAATTGTTGTTGTGTCGGTGTTTGCGTCGTCGTCATTGCTTCATGCTGCCGCCAAGCTGGCCACAAACTCTCCGATTTCGCCCAATGACATGACATGCGCCCAAGGGACTCGTGCCAATGCTGCCTCCGGCATCACGGGCACTTCCGCTGTTTTTGGCGTTTGAATAATGGGCATGCCGCCGCAGCGTGCTAAATGATAGAGCCCGGCCGATCCATCTTCGTTAGCGCCCGTCAAAACAATACCGGCTAGCCGATCACCGTAGGCCTCGGCTGCTGATTCAAACAAAACATCGACAGCTGGCCGACAGTACATCACTGGCGGATCAATATTGAGTGCAAAAACGCGATCACGCTCAATCAAGGTGTGGTAATTGGGTGGACAAACATAAAGTACGCCAGGTTCGATTGGCATTTTGTCCTCCACCTCAGTCACTTTGAGCCGCGTTCTATTGCGTAACACCTGAGACAGCGTGCTGATAGCGTGCGGATATTGATGTTGGCAAAGCACGATGGAGGCATTGATGCGCCATGGCACATTGGTCAGGATCGTCGAAACTGCTCCCAAACCACCCCAAGATGCACCGATGACAACTGCGTCTATCCCTGCCCGCTCGTTCATTACCTAAACTTGCCTTAATGCTTGCCCGTGTTCGGTGCTTGCCCAGCAGCGCGTGCTGCTTTCTCGCGCTCATAAGCAGCACGATGCTGCTGAGCTTCGCGAATTTTCCGTTCCAGATCACGGCGTTGCTTGTCGAGTGACAGAAAGAAATCAATCTTGCTGGCCAAAATCACCGGGTCTAGCGGTTTGAACAAGTAATCGACCGCACCGGTTTGATAGCCCTTGAATACATATTTTTGGTCTTTATTGATGGCCGTCACGAAAACGATAGGCACGTTTTTCGTTTTGGGGTTAGAGCGCATAATTTCGGCAACTTCAAAGCCGTCCATGCCCGGCATTTGCACATCTAGCAATACCAGTGACACATCCGATTTCAGCAAGACTTTGAGTGCTTCGGGGCCAGAATTAGCTTTCACCAACGTACGGCCGGGCGCCTCGAGAATGGCTTCCAGCGAGTAAAGGTTTTCCGGCGTGTCATCGACCATCAAGATGGTCTGGCCTTCGTCGGTAGGGAGTTCGGATTCGCTCATGGCGGTAACTCAGATCCGGGTTTTCTTGCGATAAATACGGGATTCCCTAGCCATTACCTCAAACTCGCTCTCACAACCAGAAAACCGCATGGTTTCCTTGCTGCCCAAGCAGAGAATTCCGCCCATATCGAGGCTGTCGCGGAATAATGAGAACACGCGTCGTTGCAGTTCTCGGTCAAAATAAATAATCACGTTACGACACACTACTACCTGCATTTCGCCAAAGACCTGATCGGTAGCAAGATCGTGGTCCGCAAACACAATGTTCTTCTTCAGCCGTTGATCCATGATCACACTGTCGTACTTGGCTGTGTAGTAGTTCGACAGTTGTGACTTTCCGCCTGCTTTTAGGTAGTTTTCACTGTACTGCTTAAAGGAAGCCAAGGGATAAATACCCTTGCGTGCCTTTTCCAACACCACTTTATCGATATCCGTGGCATAGATCTGAGTGCGGTCGTACAGGCCTTCCTCCGTCAGCAAGACGGCCATCGAATAGATTTCTTCACCGGTAGAGCAGCCGGCGTGCCAGATTTTGATAAAGGGATAACTACGCAGTTGTGGCACGACCTCTTCGCGGAAGGTCTTGTAAAACCACGGATCGCGAAACATCTCGGTCACGTTGACCGTCATATCGTTGAGCAGCAACACAAAGAATTCGCGGTCATGCACGACGCGTTCAATCATCTGTGAAATGTTTTCCAAACCCGACATGCTCATTCGGTGTTGGACGCGGCGCTTCACGGATGCCTTGCTGTAGGCCCGAAAATCGTAGCCATACATCAAGTAGATTGCCTCCAGCAGCAGTTTGAGCTCGATCTCTTGACGATCGAGGTCTTCTTCGCTGATGACGGGCAACTGCTCACTCATTGGCTCAACCCTTGTGCAGCCAAACGCGCATGAGGGCCGTCAGTTTTTCCATATCGACGGGCTTGGAACAGTAGTCATTGGCGCCAGCCTCAATGCACTTGGCACGATCTTCCTTCATGGCTTTGGCGGTCAGCGCGATAATGGGCAGCTCTTTGAAGTGCTCCTGAGCGCGAATGCGACGCATGGCTTCGTAGCCATCCATCTCCGGCATCATGATATCCATCAGCACCAAATCAAAATTCGGATTTTCTGCCAGTGCCTCTAATGACTCCACGCCATTGTTAGCGATGGTGGTTTCAAAGCCCATCTCTTCCAGAGAAGCGGACATGGCGTAGATATTGCGCATGTCATCATCGACGACTAGCACTTTCTTACCGGCAAAAATGTCTTCGCGATGCTCGACCTTCTCAACCTTCCGCCCCGCTGCACCGGCTGGCATGTTCGATTCCAGCCAATGCAGGAACAATGATGCCTCATTGAGTAGGCGTTCAGCCGAGCGATCCGTTTTCAGAATCACGCGGTCAGCATACTTGCGTAATTGCTGATCTTCTTCGCGCGTCAAATCTTTGCCTGTGTAAACAATGACCGGCATCGCCGATGCCGATGCGTCAGCATGCAATTTTTCCAGCAACTGCAACCCGTTGATGTCCGGCAAGGTTAAATCGAGAATCATGCAGTCAAACACTTCGGCACGAAGCGCCTCAAAGGCTTCTTCTCCCGTGGTGACCATCCGGATCTCAACGCCTTTCTGATCGAACAATTCACGCAGGCCTGCGTGGGCGTATTCGTTGTCCTCGACCACCAACAACTTGCGAACATTCTTGCTGATCGCGCCTTCAATTTTATGGAAGGCATTGACGATCTGATCTTTGCTTACCGGCTTGGTCAGGAAGTCGATAGCGCCCATCTTCAAGGCTTTGCCGCGCTGATCGTCGCCGGACAGGAAATGCACCGGGATGCCGCGTGTGCGCGGATCGTCCTTCAATTTTTCCATGACCTCCCAGCCATTGATGCCAGGCAGACCCACATCAAGAATGATGGCGCTGGGCCGATACTTGCGGGCGTACTCCAAGCCTTTTTCACCATCTTCACAGATGACGCTTTCGAGGCCGTAATCTTCGGCCAACTGCCCCAGTACACCGGCAAAGTCGGCATCGTCCTCAATAATCAGAACGGTTTTTTCTTTGACCGAGAAATGCTCTTCGCCGGTTTCAGCTGATTCGGCTTTCTTCTCGTTTTTCTCGTATTGCTGCGCCAGCGCAGCCAATTTGGCTTCGAACGTTCCCTGCTCTTCGTCTTTCTGAACCTGCTCCGACGAACCGATCGGCACATAAATGATGAACGTGGAGCCTTGATTCTCGGCAGAAACCAACTGGATTTCGCCACCCAATAAATGAGACAGCTCGCGAGAAATCGTTAAGCCCAAGCCCGTGCCGCCATATTTGCGTGACGTGGTGCCATCAGCCTGCTGGAAAGCTTCAAAAATGACTTGCTGTTTGTCTTTGGGAATACCAATCCCGGTATCGCGCACTTCGAAGGCCAGCATACGGTCGACATCGATACGCGATTGCAGGCCACCTTCGGCCAGCTTCGCCGGATCGGGTTTGCGAATGGTGAGCGTGACGCCACCTTTATGCGTGAACTTGAATGCGTTGGAGAACATGTTGCGCAGCACCTGCTCCAAGCGCTGACGATCCGTAAAGATGGCTTCTGCGGGTAAAGGCTCCTGCACTTCAACATCGAAGGTGATGCCGCGGTTTTCTGCTACGTGACGGAACGAGCGAATCATGTGCTGCGACAATTCTTGCAGGTTGATCTCGTCGATCACGAGACTCATCTTGCCGGATTCGACTTTTGACAGGTCGAGAATGTCGTTGATCAAGGACAGCAGGTCTGAACCTGCGGAGTGGATGACCTTGGCGTGTTCAACTTGTTTGTCCGCCAGATTACCCTTTTTGTTTTCAGCCAAAGCGTTGGACAAGATTAGAATCGAGTTCAACGGCGTGCGTAATTCGTGCGACATGGTCGACAGGAATTCGGACTTGTAACGGCTGGATTCTTCCAGCGCCGAGTTCTTGTCTTGCAGAATTTGCTTGGCTTGCTCCAACTGCTCGTTCTGGCGAGCCATTTCTTGTTTTTGCTCGGCGAGCAAGCGGGCTTGCTCCTCCAATTCTTCGTTGGTGACGCGCAATTCTTCTTGCTGGGCTTGCAGGCTTTCTTCGGAGGCACGCAGAGCTTGCGCTTGAGCCTCTAGCTCTTCGTTAGTCGCACGCAGTTCTTCTTGCTGAGCCTGCAGTTTGGCTTCCGAAGAAGACAATTCCATCGCCTGCCGTTCGAGATCTTCATTGACCTTATGCAAGGAGGCTTTTTGCACCTCCAACTCGTCCGTCTTGCCTTGCAACTCTTCAACGAACGAAGCCAGTTTGACGCGCGATTGCGCCGTGCCCAATGAAATGGCGATGGCATTCACCGCGCTGGCCAACAGCCCCAAATCCTCATCGGCAAAAGGACGCAGCGAGGCAATTTCAATCAGGCCTTTGAGTTCTTGGTCGTGAACGATCGGTGTAACCACCACGTTACGTGGCGTGGTTTCGCCAAGCCCGGAACTCACCGTGATGTATCCGTCGGGAACACTGGTCAGCAAGATTTGTTTCTGCTCAAGCGCAGACTGCCCGACCAGCGATTCACCCAGCGCGTATTCGTTGGATACGTTTTTGCGTCGAGTAAATGCGTAACTACTGGTCAGACGCAAGCGACGATCCGCTTCTTCATACAGATAAAATGCGCCCACTTGCGCGTCTAGCGCCTGCACCAGATACGTCAGTACATTATTGGACAATTGTTCCGTCGTCAGATCACCGCGCATGCGGTCATTGAGTTCTGCCAACTGACTCTTGCTGCGTTCTACGCGGCGATCTTCATCACGCTTGCGTTTGAGCGCATCGCGCATGTGGTCCATGGCTTGCAATAATTTGCCTGTCTCGTCGCGAGTCAGTATCTGAATATCGAAATCCCAATCGCCGCCCGCAATGCGTTCCGCCGTACCCATGGCATTGCTTAGGTTACGCGTCACTCCGCGAATGGTGGTGTAAGACAGCCATACGAGAAACAGAATGCCCACGGCGCCGATTGCCAAACCAAACAAGCGCATTCGATCGGTATACGTAGCGACACTGGCTAGATTGTCGGTGAACTGTTTGTTCTGCTTTGCACGTAGATCAGACTGTGCGGCAGAAAACACGTCCAGCAGAGAGTTCATGCTGGCACTTGCGCTGTACAACTGATCGGACGTGATGCTGCCATCCAACATGCCTTGCGCGAGGCCGGTCGCCGCTTTCACATAAGCATCAAACTTGTCCGCCAGGTCGGTGGCATTGCGCTGTAAATCCGGATCAATCGCGCCTAACGTGGCGATCCGTTCACGCATCTGCTTGGATAATTCAGTAACGTCGTTCAGGACATCCTGATCTTGTTCTGTGATGGCTGCATAGAACTTTTCACGAATGCCGCTAATGGCTAGTTCGTTCTGATTCAACACCTCGATGACGGCGTAGTTCACCTGATAGATGCGGGTGACTGAAGCCGAGGTGTGCGTGGCCGAAATAAACGAAAATCCGTAGTAGATGCCAAAGAGCACGATGCCTGTGCCGGCAATCAACAGCACCTTGCTGCGTATGGAGAGGTGATGCAGCCATTGCCACATGAGAGAGAACTCCGGAGAAATCGGGCTGGACGGCACCGATGCCTGAATAATGGTTATTTGCGATCAAACCTACCAACTTCCCCGTTATGCGACAACAAGTTACGGCATGTACCTGCAGTAACCTCACAGCCATCCGATACGGGTCGGCTGCCAGTCTATGAGGCCATCCCGGTGGGTGTCGTCCGTAATGGTGTTGGCAATTACCGAAACGCCGCAGGGAATATTTTCCCGTGGTGAGGACCAGCGGCGTTGTATGGCGGATCGACGGCTAGCCCACACTCGCGCCAGAGACATCCGGACGAAAACTGATCGGCCCATCTCGCACCGTGTTGCGATGCGGGATGGGTACCGTATGTCTGCGGAGGGTTATTCGAGGATATTGCGCAGCGGAATTCGATCCGTCGGGCGGCTGGCCATGCTTCGCTCGAAGTTGTCGAAATCAAATAGCGAACGGTCCGCCAGTTGCGAGGGGGCCACGTTGGCAACGGCTGAGAAGATGGACTCAATCCGGCCCGGGTGCTGGCGATCCCAATCAGCCAGCATCTGCTTGATGACCTTGCGCTGGGCGTTCTCCTGGGAGCCGCACAGATTGCAGGGAATGATCGGGAATGCTTTTTGTTGCGCGTATTCGACGATATCGGCCTCGGTGCAGTAGGCCAAGGGGCGTATCACCACGTTCTTGCCATCATCCGAACGCAACTTGGGTGGCATGGCTTTCAGCGAACCACCGTAAAACATATTGAGAAACAGGGTTTCGATGATGTCCTCGCGGTGATGTCCGAGCGCAATTTTGTTGGCGCCGATTTCTTCGGCATAACCATACAACGTACCGCGACGCAGCCGAGAACAGAGCGCGCAGGTGGTTTTCCCTTCGGGCACTTTCTCCTTCACCACGCTGTAGGTGTCACGCTCGATGACATGAAACGGCACGCCAATGCCGGCCAAATATTCTGGCAACACATGTTCCGGGAAACCGGGCTGCTTTTGATCCATATTGACGGCAACCAGCTCGAAATGGATCGGCGCATGTTTTTGCAGGCTCATCAGAATATCGAGCATGGTGTAACTGTCCTTGCCGCCAGACAGGCACACCATCACCTTGTCGCCGTCCTCGATCATGTTGAAATCCATGATCGCCTTGCCGGCCGCGTGACGAAGCCGTTTTTGCAGCTTATTGAATTCGGTCTTTTCTTTCTTCGACCGATCCGGCGGGACGTAATTTTCGACGATGCTCATCACGTGACCTTTGCTCGACGAATAAGACGTCGGTACACCGAGGGAAAGAAACGGTACAACGGCGCCACCAGCGCCTCGCGGCCTGCCACAACGACGAGGGGCTTATCGCTTTCCATGGCGGACAACATCTGACGCGCGCACTCAGCGGGAGAAAGTCCTTTTTCCTGCAAAGGATCCATCACGCCGTGTTCACTGCCGTCACCGGACAACGCATGCACGGAGACTTCTGTGGCAATACCGCCAGGGCAAACCATCAGCACACGAATGCCATTGTCATATTCTTCGGCGCGCAGCGATTCAAAAAATCCGTGTAGTGCATGTTTCGTGGCTGCGTAAGTGGAACGCATCGGTGTACTGACCAATCCCACCAGACTGGATACCACAACGAACTGCCCACCTTTTTGCCGCTGCATCACCGGCAATACCGCCTTGGTGAGCCCGACGACACCGAAATAGTTCACTTCCATCAAGCGGCGATCCACCGCCAACACGGTATCGGCCACTCGCGAGCGCTGTGAAATGCCCGCATTGTTGACCAAGACGTCGATACGACCGAATCGTGCCAACACTTCTGCCGTTGCGTGAGAGAAATCGGCGCCTGCCATGTCCAGCGGCAATACCAAATGATCCGCAGGGCGCTCACAACGAGCGCGTACCTTTTCTAATTCGTCGATGCGACGCGCACTGAGCACCAACCGCGCACCGCGCCGACTCATGGCCTCGGCCAATGCAGCGCCAATACCGGAAGACGCGCCAGTGATCCAAACCACTTTGTTATGCCAAGCATTTGATGAAGACATGAGGCAGGCCCGGGCTACAAACGGGCTGGCATTCTATCACCCTTATTTCGCGGGTTCGGCCAATAACAAAAAGGCCGGCATAGGCCGGCCTTTTTGCACCCTTGCGAACTTACTTGAGCTCTTTCGAACTCAGGCCTAGCACCATGCGGGCAACGATCAACTGCTGGATTTGCTGCGTACCTTCAAAGATGTCGAGAATCTTGGAATCACGCGCAAACTTCTCAACCAGCTCTTGCTCGCTGTAGCCCAAGCTGCCCAGTATTTCCACGCAACGCAACGTGACGTAGTTACCGGTACGGCCGGCCTTCGCTTTGCAGATCGCCGCCTCTTTGGAGTTGCCCTGACCGTTATCGGCCATCCATGCGGCCTTGAGGGCCAGCAAGAGCGACGCTTCGATATCGGCCTCCATGCGATACAACTCAGCCTCAATGGCGCCAACGCTCCAGACGTTGCCGGTGTAGCGCATCTCGATGCCTTCTTTTTTCAGCACATCCAGCGTGATTTCCAACGCTGCACGTGCAACACCGATACCCATGGCCGCTACTTGCGGACGGGTGTTATCAAACGTCTGCATCACACCGCCAAACGCTTTCTTACGCGCTTCTTCGGTATCTGCGATATCCGGCGAGCCAAGGATGTTTTCTTTCGGAATACGACAGTTATCAAACAACAACGCTGCCGTATCGGAAATACGCAAGCCCATTTTGTGCTCGACGCGCACCAAAATCAGGCCCGGCGTTCCTTGCTCCACGATGAAGGATTTAATCGCTGCCTTGCCTTTGCTCTTGTCGAGCGTGGCCCAGACCACGATGGCATCACCACGCTGGCCGGCGGTGCAGAAAATCTTCTCGCCGTTGAGCACCCAGTGATCGCCATCAAGCTTGGCCGTGGTTTGCACGTTGGCGGAGTCAGAGCCAGTGCCCGGCTCGGTGATCGCCATGGCGCAATATTTGCTGCCCCACTTTTCTTTTTGCTCTGGGGTTCCCACGGCCGCGATCGCGGCGTTACCCAAACCAACTCCAGGGATGGACAACATCAGGCCGCAACAACCACCTGCCATTTCCATGGTGGAAACAATGCCCATCATGTTGTTGGCGTTGCGGATGCCGGCTTCTTTTTTGCCGGCCGCCGTTGCTGCCGTCGCTGCATTACCACTGCGACCGGAAATCATCGCTGCTAGTGGCTGCAATTCCGGCACGCCATCGGCATGCTCCAGTTTGTCGTATTTGCGAGCGATAGGACGAATCATCGTTTGCACAGCCATGCGGCTCATCTGTTGCATGGCTTGCACTTTTTGTGGCAGTTCGAGGTTAATCATGTCATTGGCTCCTTCGTTTCTGCCTTAAACCGCTGCCGCGCCTTCAAGCACGGCGACTGCTCGCAGGTTGCGATACCACTGCTCAACCGGGTGTTCACGGGTGAAGCCGTGTCCGCCGAGCAGTTGTACGCCATTGGTGCCGATTTCCATCGACTTCTCTGCGCATAACACACGCGCCAGATACGTTTCTTTGTGGAAATCCAGTCCTTGCTCGGCGCGTGAAGCGGCACGCCAAACCAGCAAACGCATGGCGTCGACTTCGATGGCCATATTGGCCACCATGAATGCCACCGCCTGACGATGCGAAATCGGTTCACCGAACGCGATGCGCTCGTTGACGTACGGCACCACATAATCCAAAACCGCTTGGCACGTACCAACCGCCAGCGCGCAGGTTCCCAAACGGGAAAGATCAACCAGTCGCTGCAGATTGAATGCTTTATCGCTTTCGCCCAGCTTTGCAGCTGCACTCACCTTTACGTCTTTCAGCGTCATTCGGCTGACTTCGATCGGCTTGAGCCCCATGAACTCTTCTTTCGTCCAACTCACACCGGCCGCACCTTGCTCGACGACGAACGCCTGCGGGCCTTCGCTACCGGCATCGGCAACAACCAGCACAAGCTTTGCGCTTTGACCAAGGATCACCATGGTCTTTTCACCATTGAGCAGGTAATCATTGCCCTGCTTGCTGGCTTTTGTCTGAAGTTGTTCTGGAGTAAACGTGGCGCGCGGCTCCATCAGTGCAACAGTGGCCGGCACAAAACTTTCACTGGCCAGCATCGGCAAGTATTTTTCTTGCTGCGCTTTCGAGCCGAGATCAACAAGCAAATTGACAAACGATTGAGGTGTGAGCATGGCCAACGCAATTGCAAAATCGCCGTAACCAAGATCTTCGGCATTGAGCACATTGGAAATTGGCGAACGCGGCATACCCGCACCACCGAAATCTTCGGGGATAGGTAGCAACGCCAAGCCGAGTTCAGCCGCTTTGCGCGGAAATTCCGCAGGCAATGACTGATCAAGATCGGATTTTTTTGCGATGCTGCGAATTTCTGCTTGCGCAAAACGACGCATGCTTTCGCGGGTGATTCGCTGCTCTTCGCTCAACGTGAGATCAAATAACTGCTCGCCGGCCATCGGGGGCTCCTCGTTCGGTGGAAACGGCTCACGCGCTGACATCGGCCATGATCAAGCCAGGTGCGCGGAGGCCACGGATGCTGGCACGGTGCCCGCCGGCTTCACATGTCTTTTTGGATCAGCCGCATGAGTGGAACGGTCAGCCGTGTTCGGACTCATCGGTCACAGGAAACAGCCGCCGCGCCCACGCCGTCAACAGGGCGTCGTGCTCCCGCCATTGCGGATCGAGCTTTGCCAATCGGCGATAGAACGCGGCACTGTGATTCATGTGTTCGATGTGCGCCAGCTCATGCAGGAGCACGCTATCCATCAGCGCCGGCGGCAACGCGGCCAACCACGGGTTGAGACGGAGCACCACATCGCGGCGGCCGTCGGCAGCGCGACGTCCACCACAGGTCCCCCACGTCACGCGCATCCAGCGGAACTTCACAGCATGAAGCCGGTGATCTCCACCGTGCTGATCGAACAGTGCGTGCACACGTTCTTGCAGCAATGTCTGCGCGTGTGTGCGGTGCCAGCGAAACAACGCGCGACGCCATTCTGCCGCCGGCGCGTCCGCCGCCAGTGGTAGATAAAGTTGTCCATGCTCGAGATGCGATCTTCCCGGCTGACCCACGGCCAACAACACCCGCTCGCCCTGCCAGAACCAGTCGCCCCCGGCTTGCCAACGTGGGTACCAAGCAGGCGACTCTTTCGCCGCATCCACTTTGCGACGAATCCAGTCGTAATGGCGTTCAACAAACGCGCGCACTTCGGCATGGGCCACCCACAGCGGCGCACGCACTTCGACACGTCCCCGCGCATCGACATGAATGGCCAATGTACGGCGGCGCGCAGAACGCACCAGATTTATGCCCGGCTCGGCCAACGGTAATTCCTGCTGCACGGACACTGCCCCCGGACTGCTACTATTCGCACCCGCATTCGCTCTCACCGGAAATTCCCGCATGAAAGACTTCACAGCCGACGACGAACAGACACTGACTCTGCTGCTCGACGAACTGGCGGGTGAAGACACGCTGGATTTTGCAGCGACTCACGGTTTGCTCTGCGCGATTGTCGCAGGCCCGGAGGTCAACGAGGAAGCATGGTTGGAAGCGGTGTTCGACGGTGCGCCGGACTTCGAAGACCCTGCTCAGGGGCAACGCTGTGTCGAGCTGCTGAAACTGATGTATGCCCGATTGACTCACGACTTTTACGGCAACGTGCGCCCACCGCTACCCTGCCCCTTGCGCCCCGGCCACGAGCGGCTGGAGAGCTGGTGCGTTGGCTTTATGGAAGGCGTCTTTTTGAATGAAGAAGACTGGCTGGGCGATGACACCGACCCGGAGATTGCCCATCTACTGTTGCCCATGATGGTTGAGTCCGATTTGATCGATCTGCCAGAAACCCGAGAGCTCCGCCGTGACCGCGCCCTGCGTGACACCATGGTCCGCGAGCTCCCCGAAAACTTGATCGACCTCTATCTGATCTTTCATGGCGGCAAAGAAGACGGCGCTGACGACGAGGCCGATGACGCCTGAAAATCGACCATTTGGCTGGGTAAGCGCTTCAAGTATTCGCTATAACCCTTTAATTCGCCTAGTATTTAACTGTCTATGCCATGAGCATGCCTTCATGCGCCCTGCCGTTTTTGCCTTGATTCCGCTACTTGCCAGTCTGGCCTTACCTGCCAGCGCTGAGCAGGTGCAGGTCTATCGCAAAGCCGACGGCACCCTGCTGTTTACCAACCGTGCCCCCGCCATGGTTCGAGAACCAGGTATGCGCTTGTTAGAAACTCGCGTCTTCAAGGATTCGCATTACTCGCACAAGCCGCGCGCACTCACCGCCGCTCGCCGCGATGCCTACGACGATCTGATTGCCAGCGCATCGCGTCGCTGGAGTGTCGACTTCTCACTGATCAAAGCCGTCATGCACGCGGAATCCGCGTTCGACAAAGATGCTGTTTCACGTGCGGGCGCTCGCGGCCTCATGCAACTGATGCCCGCCACTGCGGCCATGCTACAAGTGCACGACATCCACGATCCGTACGACAACATCAATGCCGGTGCCAACTACCTCGGCATGCTGCTCAAAAAGTACAAAGGCAACATCAAAAACGCGCTGGCTGCATACAACGCCGGCGAAGCCAACGTGAAAAAGTACGGTGGCATTCCACCGTTCCCGGAAACGCAGGACTACGTCACCAAAGTGGTCCGGCTTTCTGAGCAATACCGGGAATTGATGGTCGCTCAACGCTGAGCGCACCGCTGAATAAGCGACGTCAGAACCCACTCTCGCGCAGCAACACGCCGCCGAGGTATGCGCCAAAACGCAGCAGCAAACTGCGGTCGTCGCCCCCCAGCCTTAATTCACCACGCATAACATGCGAAGGAATTTGCGCATCATCCGCATGAATGCGGACTCGCACGCGGTAAATGGCCTGCTCGGGCACCAGTTCATCTTTTTGACCATGACGTACGTCGATTCCACCACCGTGCGTGGCGGCCAGATACGCATCCGGCAGAACGCGTGTATCGACACCGTCTACCGTTTCGACGATGCCGGTGCGCACCGACGCGCCAATATCGTCCGGATAGAAACGTGCAGGATCTCCGGGTTTCACAAACCGTAAATAATCTTCCGTCACGTAAGCATCCACGACGACACCACTGGCATGGCCGATCAGAATGCCCAAGGGTTGTGTCGCCGAAACCCAAAGCCCCGCACGCAACGACGGTGGCATATCGCTCACCACGCCATCAAAGGGAGCTGTGATGCGTTGACGTTCACGCCGCGCTTCAAGACCTGCGAGTTGTGCCGTGGCCTGCGCCAGCGTTTGTTCCGCGACCAGACGATCTTTGGATGTGTCTTGGCTGGACATGACGCGTTCTAAATCGTGCGTGGCACTACTGACCGTGGCTCGGCCAGCAGCGATCTCTGCTTCGAGGTCCGGTGACGACAACTCCAACAGCAAATCACCTCGGTGTACACGCATGCCGTTATGCGCAGCCACACCCAACACCTGCGAAGGCTCCGCAGCAAATAACTTTTGTTGCTCGCCAGCCTTTAGTACACCCGGAGCGAAGAATGACGACTCCCACGGCACCAGAAAAATCAACAACAGTACGCCGCCGCCGATGCCATACGCCCGTTTGCGCGACGCACTGATTGATGTCGTCAAACTCTTCCACTGGCTAACTTCCCGCCAAATCGGCGCCGCAATAAACCACCAGATCTCAACGGCAAAAAGAAAAATGCCAAGCGCCTTGAAGAAGAAGGCGTATACCAGAAAAGCGATGCCGAGAAATAAGAAGAATCGATATATCCACGTTGCAAAGGCCCAAACGATGGCAATCCGTTCCTCGTGAGGTAACAAGTTAGGGTCATGAATTTTATCGACACCAAAAATCCAGCCGCGCAGGCGGTTCCGTGCCAATGCAAACCCACGATCTTGAAGATTGGGAATATCAAAAATATCCGAGAAAAGGTAGTAACCGTCGAACTTCATCAACGGATTGAGATTGACCGCCAAACTCATGATCCACGTGGTAGTCGCCAGCAAAAATACAGCGCTGCGCAGCAGACCATCCGGCAGCAGCACCCATAACAACGTGGCGTAACAGGCAATGCTGAGTTCGGTGAGCATGCCGGCAGCCGCAATGGCCACGCGTGCTCGTCGATTGGTCAGGCGCCACGCTTCGGTTGCGTCGGTGTACATCACCGGCCACATAACAATAAAGGCAACGCCGATACTCGGAACACGCAGGCCAAAGTGTCGGCATGCTAACGCGTGCCCGCATTCATGCAGCACCTTGACCATACCCAGCGTCACTCCGAATGCCACCGCGCCCTGCCAGTTCAAAAATCCCATGAACGTCGCCAAAAACAGGTCGAGCTGACGCAGCACTAAAAACAATGAAAACAAACCGACAATGGCGGTGACCTGAAAAAATCGTCGCGACAGCAGCGTCCGCAACAGCGGATAGAAACGGTCTAAGAATGGATCTGGGCGAACCAGAGGCACTCGCAGAAACAGATAATTGTGCAATAGCGATTGCCACCAGGCATGTTTACGCGATTGGTGTGCAGCAAGCAGGCTTTTAACGGCGTTGGGAGCCCCCTGCGTCAATTCAGCACGATGCAAAAATTCGGAAAATTCCAGCACTTCGGAGAAGCTGGTGACAATTCCCTCTTGCTCCGCAAGAGCTGCAAGGCTCTGCATGCCTGGCGCACGCGGCCAACGCGTTAATAATTCGAATTCACGTTCGCCGATACGAAAATAACGATTGCGCACAGGGTCGTGCAACGTCCACGTCGCTTCGCCTTTCGAGTTGCGCGGGCCTGGAAATAGGCCAAGATCATCACGCAGCATCGGCAATGGCGGATCCTTAGGTGCCTCTTCAGCCGGTGAGATCACGACTTCCGACATGGAATCACACGCCCAAGCGCTGCCGCGCCATCGCCAACGGACGGCGTAACAGGTAATAAATCAAAGGCACGCGGCTTCCATAGACACGCGCCGTACCTTTTAAACCGAGGCGCGGGCGCTCGCCGGGACTGAATTCCGCCATCAGCGTATATGCCAGCATATTTTGCGATGTGTTTTCGGCTTCGTAGCTGGTTTGTACCAACGTCGCATCGTAAGCCGCCAGCGGATCCACATTCAGAAAGAAGCGCACATCCGCCCCGGACTCCAGCGTAATGGCATCCTCTACCGGAAGTTTTAGTTCCAGCCAGCTGTCATCCGGCTCCGCCAACAGCATGACGCGTTGACCAACGGATACGGGCCGGCCCAATAAATCATTGCGATCCTGAAATACCGCAGTACCGTCGATGGCTGCGCGAACGACGGCGCGCTCCTGCTGTGCCAATGCTTGCTGCAATTCGGCATCTTTTTGCTCTACTTGCGCGCGTAGTGTGGGTAATCGTGCGCGGCAATCGTCACAGCTATAAGCCAATTGCGTGTTTTTCAAATACTCCGCTTGCGAAACATCTAGCGCTTTGCGCGCAACATCAACACGGCTATCGAGATCTGTATTGTCAAATGAGAACAGCGGTGTACCGGCAGTCACTTGTTGATTGGGCGCCACCAGTACTTCACGCACGACGCCATTGATCGGGGCCGCGACCACCACCGGATTTCGTGGCGACACCGATGCAGGTACAACCACCGACTGCCGCAACGGATAAATAAGTACCAACACAATGGCGACCAAAATTCGAAGCCGTTGCCGCGTAAACCAAGCGCGCATGTTTCGACGGCGACGATCACCGCTCAGCGCTGACCACGCATGCGCATAGGCATCGGTCAGTCGCTCCAGAAGAATCGTATGACCTTCGTCCCACGCCATGTCACCGGCCAACAACACGCCGCCCAGCAAAACCCCTCGGGGCGAAATCAGTGGCACCAACAACACATGCGGCGCTAGAAACTCGTTCCAGCCCGCCTGCAATTCAACATCTACTTTCGCGGCTGATAATGGGGTGATTTCACGTAATCCCGCCGCTTGGCATGCATGCAAAAATCGCTGCATCCACACCACATACGGTGAATGCGGCTCGATTTCTGATGACCCGGATGCCGCCGCGATGCGTAGCAATCCGGCATCATCCATTTCCCACATCACTGCTTGGCGATAAGGCAGCAACTTTCGTGAATCATTGACGATCAGGAATCCCAATTCGATCAGCGATTCCGCATGACGCGCATCACGCTCAAGCTGCAACAACGCGCTGAGACCGGCAACGCGGGGATCCGCCTCTCCTGCCATATCAATGCGTCCCGAAATCTGCCGTACCGCTCATGCCCGGCAATAAGCCCGGCGCAGAGCCCAAAATTTCCGCACGGATGTCGATCGTCTGGCTGGCGGCATCCACGCGCGCGCCCAGCGAGGTCACGCGGCCTTTTACATCACTGCCGAGCTCATCGACATGGATACGAAATTCAGTGCCTTTCTTCAGCCAGCGCAGCCAACTTGAGGGCACCAGCAATTCCAGTTTCAGTACGCCGCTTTCAACGATTTGCATCAGCGGCGCACCGACCGTCATGTGTTCGTGCTGATTAGCGATGCGACGGACCACGCGCCCCGCGTAAGGCGCCATGATGTAGCACTGACTGACTTGTGATTGCGCCATGGCAACGTCTGCTTGCGCTTCACGCAGCGTTGCCCGAGCGATGTCGTAGTCGAGATCGCTGATCGCCTTGAGGTCGCGCATTTGCTTTTGCGCCACCTCTGTTTTTTCAGCTTTATCTTGCGCCGCGCGCGTCTTGTCGAGCTGCGCCTTACGTTCAGCGCAATCAAACTCGGCCAGTTTGTCGCCCCGACGGAAAGAGGCACCTTCCGTAAACAAGAAACGCTCAAGCCGCCCGCTCATCTGGCTGGCCAGCTTGGCCTCCTGCGGAGCCTCGATGACGAAACGTACCGTTGCCGGTTTTCCGGCGGGCGCAGCAGGTTTTGCAGCAGGCTTGGTGGCCGCAGTCGTCGCCGGCTTTGCCGGCGCCTCACCCGCCAACACGGGCGAGCAACAAACGATCGCGGAGATCAACAGCAGAGCGCGCCCATACTGACTTCTCATAACACGCACATCTCCTCCAACGACTTCAGTGCAGGCGCTGTGTTCTCACCTTCGGTACGCGGCCCGAGTTCATCCGCTTCTTGCTGCAATTTCGTACGCAGTCCGGTCGCTTGGTATGACCGCAATTCAACCGCAACGTCTCCCGGCGATTTACGCGGCAGATCTTGCGGATACGGATCCACGCCCAGCGTGCTCAGCAACATGGCATGGCTCGCCTCCAGATCGGCAAACGAGAATGCGCCCTCCAAGCCCGCAAGCACTGCTTCTACTTCGGTACGAATCTGCGTCAGTTCATCACCACTGGCACTGGCGGCGCGCGCATTGGCTCGGGACTCTCGCTCATCGGCCACGCGGCCCAGCTCACGCGATAAACACCAACCGCGACGATCCGTTTCAACCGCACGCAGAGCAATATTCAATTGCGATACGACGGCGACCGTCATCGCATCTGCACGCAAACTTTCGGCGGCTTCTGCCGCTTTACCATAACGGCGTGCAGATGGCAGTGCCGCCAAATTGAGCAAGTTAAACGAGAACTGAGCACTGCCCTCGTTCCAATCGTTGTGCTCTAGAAATTTGTTACTGTCATAACGCGGACCTGCCGACAACTGCAGCGACGGCAGCAGGCTGGCCACGGCAATGCGGCCTTCCAGACGCGCCATACGTTGACGGTAACCCTGCTCGCGCAACTCGGGACGATTGGCCAAGGCGATACGCAATAACTGCTCGTGGCTAAGATTGGGCAACCACTGCGGCTCAGAGAGTTCTTCGGGCTCTTTCAACACCAGTGCCGTGCCCGCCGGCAAAGACACCAGACGCGCCAGATCGTTGCTGGCATTCAAAACTTCTTCCTGCAACTGCACTAGGCGCTTCAAAGAAAGCAACAGGTCTCGACGATATTCCAGTGGCGGCGTCTGCCCCTGCAATCGCAATTCTTCCAGCTTCCGCGAGCGCACCAACGCAGATTCAACGCGCTCCCGCAGAGCCTGCAAACGGGGTTGCATCCGCTGTGCTGCCAAGGCGCGCCACCAGGCAAGCGTGACTTCTTGATTGATCGCCTGAAAAGCTTTCCTGCGTTGCTCACTCGCAGCCAGCAGCGCATTACCTTTTTGTTTGGCGCGCAAATAACCCAAACCAAAATCCAGCGCATTCCAACTCAGTTGCAACTGAGCCGTGCTCGATTGCTTTTCCGAAGAAATGGAAGGTTCCAGTGTTTGCTGACCCGTCGTGGGGTTATAGCTCACCGATGATGCGTATTCGTCACGCGTGGTGTAGCCAGCACCCAGTGCCAATTGCGGCCACAAGGCATAACTACTGCGGCTGACATCCTCTCGCGCCATCGCCTCGTTCATAAACGCGGCGCGATAATCGAGGTTGTACATCAGAGCGCGAGCCACGGCATCTGCCAAATCCATTGGCTCGGATACGGCGGATTGTTCGTTGCGAATTCGCTGCAGTCGTTCCTCACTCGCGGCAAGACTGTCGTCACGATCCAGCGTCGAAACGCGAACCGTACATGCAGACAACAGCAAGAAGGAACCAACAAGCAAAAGCCAGATCGGCTGGCGGATGACGGGCTTCAAAGTTGCATATCCCGGTTAATTCAATTCTCGTTCAAGTCGGGGTTCATGTCGGCGTCTTTAGGTTCTGCCCGGAAGTTGTTGTTTTTACGAGCTGCCGATGTGCGAATCATTATCCACGCGCCTCCCAAGAAGGTAAACCGACGGAGCCGCCATCGTGCAAAGAAAAAGCCCGCTAAAAAGCGGGCTTTTTCAACACACGTCAACGGTTCACGCTACGTTCTGGAAGTGACGCAGCAAGGCGTCCATATCGGCACGACGATCCAAGACCTCGCGAGTGAGCGTCGCCGACAGACCCAACTTACCGACAGGCACTGTTGCATCAGCCGCCGCAGACGCCGCTTGGTCAGCTGCCGCAGGCTCAGCCGCTGCGGCATGCTCAGCTTCAGCCATCTCGACCATGCCATCCAATGCCAACTGCGCAACTTTGTCGGCTTGCGCGCCGGTATTCGCCAGCGCCGGCATTTCTACAGACGGTAAGGCCAGTGCTTCACCATTGATGAAACTGCTTTCCACCAAAGCGAATCGCTCTTCTTCGTCATCCAGCACCGGCACTGTGAACTGGCCGTTGACATAGACGCGCAACGTAGCACTACCCACCGAACCATCTGCGTACTGAACGCTGTAGAAGAACGTGTCGACATACACCGAACCCAGCGGCAAGCGTGTCAGTGCGGCACCTGGCGTGTACACCACAGATCCGTTTGCATCGAGCGATAGACTGCCGCCATTGCCAACCCCACTAACACCGGTCACGGCCGTAACGCCTACGTCGTTGCCAGTCAGTGCAATCGTTGTTGGCGACATGCCACGCACCACGGCGACATCATCCACGGCGATGTTGCTGGGCACGCCGCCCGGATAATTGACATACACGGTCGCGATCGACGTGTTGCCGAGACTGTCGATCACCTCATACGAGAAACGATCCAGCGATGCATCTGATGTTGCGGTGTAACTGATCGTGCCATCGGGATTGAGCGCAGCCGTGCCGTGCGTTCCCGTCGTCACCAAACGCAGCACGCGCAGCGTGCCACCTTCAGGATCAACGTCATTGGCGAGCACATTGACGTTGGCCGTGGCATTAGCCGCCACACTGACGCCATCGGCAAACGCAACCGGCGCATCATCCACACCGACGACCGTGACAGTCAGCATTGCGGTAGATACGTTGCCCGTTTTGTCGCGCACCGTGTACACCAGCGTGTCTGTCGCGGTTTCGCCTGCGCGCAGATAATCAAACGCACTGCCGGGCACGTAACTGATCGTGCCATCGGCATTGATCATCGCACTGCCGCGCGCGGCTGAATCGTCAATGCTCACCACCGTGAACGTGTCTGCGCCATCACGATCCACATCGTTGGCGCGTACATCAACCACGGCAACCGCATTGGATTTCACCGCGACAGCATCATCCACTGCGATGACGGGATCATCGGTTCCCGTGATGACCAGCGTGACCATGCCACTGCTGGTTTGGCCATTGCTGCTGGTCAGCGTGTAGTGGAACGTTTCGGAAACGCTTTCACCGGCGACCAAGTAATCAAACTTGCCGCGCGGATCGTAGACCAACGTTGAGCCGTTGTTATACAGACGTCCCTGTACACCATCCGTTGCCAGCGACTGAATCGACAACGTGTTGACCGTATTCGGATTGGTGTCGTTGGCCAGCACATCCAAACGAGTCGGTGCCGTAGACGATACCGAGAAGACATCGTTGCCCGCTTCGGCCAAGCGATCCATGCCGTGCACCGTCACCGTCACCGTCGTCGAGTAGGTGATGCCGCCCTGCTCAGTCAGATACGTGAAGGAATCGGTAGCCGTCTGCCCTGCGCCCAACGTTTTGAATGCGGCGCCTGGCGTGTAAACCATGCGGCCATCCGTTGCAAAAGAAATGCTGCCTTGTGTGCCGGTGGTATCGAGTGCCACGACATCCATTTCATCCGCAGGCAAGAAGAACGATTCTGCCGATGTGGTTTCCGCCGACAGCACGGTGCTGTAGTTGCCTTGCGTCAGCAAGTTGGCCCAGTAGACGGCGCCGTCATTGAGCTGACCACCCGTATCACGCCAACGCGCACCAATGATGGCGCGTGTATCCGCAACTGCCACGGAGCTACCGAAGAATTCTGACGTACCTACAGAGCCACCTTGCGGTGCATTGCTATAGAACTTTTCTGGCAACCAACTGCCCGCCACATGCTTGTACGCATACGCCGCGCCGGAGTAGAGACCGTTGGTATCTTCAAATTGCGCACCCACCAACAAGCGCGTACCGCCCGTGCCCTCATCGTAATCAACGGCAACATCACTGCCGTAATAATCACTGGCCGTCGTATCGAATGATGTCAGTTTGGATTCTAATCGCCAGGTGCCATTGCCGAGGCCACCGTTATTTTCAGCACCACTTTGCTGGCTGACGGAACGCCAGATATATACCGCGCCACCATCTGTCGCGGCACCATCGTTAAACACCGACGACGCCACGATGATGCCACCCTGACGGGCCGTGCCCCCGATCGTGTAAATATCGAGATCCAGTGCCCAGCCCAGCATGTCACCGGATTTTCCATCTGGCGCATACAACTTGGCCACTTGCTTGAGGCCTTGGTCGGTCGAGAAAACGTAGATGCTGCCCGTGTCACCGTAGTTGGAATCCGGTGCATCTTCGCCGCTGTAGATGTTGCGGATTTCAGACTGACTCAACGCGCGGTTGTAAACGCGGAAATCATCGATGTAATCCGCAAAGCGTTGCGTACCACTTTGATAATTACCCACTGCAATGATGTCGTCAGTGGCCAAGAAGTTGGACACACCCACTTTCACGCCATCGATGTAGTAGAACGTGCGCGCATTGACACCCGTGCCATCGGCTACGGCCGTCACCATGTGCCAGCCCGTTTTTTGTGCGGCCGTCAGTGCGTAATTGCTGTTGGCTGCAGCGATGCGCGTGGCGGTCATCGCACGGCCAGTCGCGCTGAGATTGTTATAACCATACGCATTATTGAACTGCACGACATAGGTGTCAGCGCCACTGGCACCATCGACGTTGGTCGTCACCGTGACAGCACCCGCACCCATCAGCGTATTCAGCGCATTCTGAATATTGGTGGCTTGCGTTGCACCGGTATCACTGTAGGTAATACTGGCCGTCGTACCGACGCCTGGCACCGAGAGTGTGAAGTTAGTGTTGCCAGTAAATGCCAACAATTGCGCTTCACGCGAAGCCGACACACCAGCACGGCTGGACGCCATCACGTCAAAATTGATGGCGGAATTATTAAAGGTAATCCGCAGCACATCACTACGCGCCGCCTCCGTGACTACCGTGACCGTTGCCGTACCCAGGCCTTGCGTTGCCAGTAATGTGTTCAGCGCTGCTTGGACGCTGGCCGCCACCGTGGTGCCGGTTACGTTGTGAGTAATTGCAGCAGTCGTACCCAGACCCGGAATCGTCAACGTAAATGTAGTGACTGTTGCGCTATCGATGACCAGCAATTGCTGCTCGTAGACGTTGGCGGGGTTGAAGCCCGGCACACCCAGCGCCGTGTTGTTCCAAGCGCCCAGATCGTCAGTACCGGCATTGACGATGATCTGATGGTTGTCACCACTGCCAAAGCTGCCACGCGTCAGCGTGTTGTACGCGGCATCTGTTAGCAAATCTTTATACCAAGACGAAATTGTCCACGTCTGTCCTAGATCGATGGCGCTATCCATCGTGAGCACGCCATTGGTTCCCGCCATGTACAGCACATTGCCGCGCTGACCGTCGTAGAAGAACTGTGCATCGGTCGACAGGGTACCGCCCACACTTCCAAATTGAGCAGGCGCGTAAGAACCCGTGCCGTCGAATTCGATGCGCGACACCATGCCTTGTGAGTTGTCGTCACGCGCAGAAGCAACAGCCAAGATGTTTTCGTCAAACGATACGCTGCTGCCGAACAGATCAAAATCCGCCGGATCTTTAGGAATGACGTTGGCCGTCAACGATCCATTGGCCCCTGGGAACGCCGCGAAAAATGCCGCGCCAGAATCCGTGAAACTGCCGTAATCAAAATGACTCGCACCGACCAAGATAACAGTGCCAGCCTCGTTGATGGCAACCGATGAACCGAAGTGATCATCCGGATTGTTCGCATTAGCGGTCAACTTGTAGAACGTCGCGAATGAACTCCCGCTCCGGTCGTAGCAGTACACGGCACCGCGCCCGCCATTCTCGCTGCGCGCACCCACAATCAGTTTGTCGCCGTCGTTGCTCCAGTCGAGGCTGTAGCCAAATTGAGCGCCGTTACCCGCAGGTGCCGTCGGTGCAAGCCCCGTGATGTAGGTCCAACCTGAACCGTTCCATTGATAGATCCAAGCTGCGCCAGGAGACGAACTATCACCGGGCGCACCCACTGCAAGCCAGTTGCCGTCTTCAGAAATGGCTGAAGCAAAACCAAAGTTGGCATTGTTGATGGGGCCATCCAGAACGGGGGCCAGCGTTTTTTCTGATGGGTTGACGATGGTCAGTAAAAAGTCATCGAAAACCGTGGCCGGACCACCACGCGATGCAGCGGCATTGTCATTGGCGGTTACGCGAACGGAAATCGCGCCCACATCACCGGCCGCCGGCGTGCCGGAGAACGTGCGCGAAACAGAATCAAAACTCAACCACGCAGGCAAGGCGCCACCACCGCTCAACGTCGCGGTGTACGTCACGTTGTCGAACGGTGCCGGGTCGGGATCCGCAAAGGCTGTCGATGGCACCGTGAAGCCATACTGATAACCGGCAAGCGCCACTTGATCGGACAGCGGTGCAGCTACGAAAGGTGCGTTATTGGCACTATCCACGCGAATCACAAACGTGCGTGTACCACTCACTGCGCTGTAGGGATCGGTCACTCGTACCGTGACGCTGTAATCACCTGCAGCCGTGCCTGCTGGAATCGTGACCCGCAGCAAGGTGCCATCCGCCACGGCACTCCAGCCGCCCGGCAAAGCCGTTGCGCTCGGAATCAAGCCGTTGATGTCTGCCGAGTCGGTATCCGTGAAATACGCGCTGAAATCGTATGCGTTGGTCGAGCCGGATTGCTGATACGCATAGGGAGACAGCGGAACCAGTGCTGTCGTAAAGGGCGCATCGTTGGCGCCGTTGATCGTCACCGTCAGCAGTTGGTTGGTTGAACCGCCCTGCCCGTCGCTGACAGTCACGCTGAATGTATCGGTGGTTGATTGGCCGACTGCAAGCGATTGCAGATATGAAGATGTGGTCGGGTTATAGGTGATATTTCCTGAACCCAGCGTAATCGTGGCGCCCACGCTGCTGGTACCCACCGCCGTCACCGACAGCACATCACCAAATATCCCATATTGAGTGATGTTGTAATCCGAATCGTTGGCCAAGATGCTGGCACCGGTAATAACGACAGACGTGTCTTCGTTCGTTACACCGAGCACATCGTCTGCGGCATTAGGATCCCAATTGAAGTGATACGACGCGGCTCTGGTGCCGTTGGCCGTCAATGCATCCAATGACCAGTTGTAACCATTCTGCAATGTGCTGGCCGTAATGAGGTTATTCGATGCTTTGATTTGTGGCTGGTTGGTATTCGCGTTGAATACCACGAGGAACGTATCGACTGCGCCATCTACCGAGCACGTTACCGTGACCGCGCCGGCACCCACCACCGCATTGATTGCCGCCTGAATATTGGCGGCCATCGTCGCTCCCGTCGCGCTGTATGTAATGTCAGCGGTATCTGGGAAGCCCGGAATGCTTATCGTAAATGTGGTGTCAGGAGAAATATCGGGAATGATCAGTTGTTGCTGCTCATAGGCACCGGCCGGGCCATTACGCCACAGCGCAACGGCGACTTCCTGCACCGTATTAATCAACTGACCACTGCCCCATGTGCCATCGGGCTGCATTTCAGCCACGTAGGTGTACGGGTTGCCGCTGATCGTTCCGCTATACAACAGGAAAGCGCTATTGGTGTTATCGCCGTTAGCCGTTTGATCCAAGTCATTGACCATGACCACCGCGCCACCGGCACCGAAT
This sequence comes from uncultured Pseudomonadales bacterium, assembly GCA_964574995.1. Taxonomy (GTDB): domain Bacteria; phylum Pseudomonadota; class Gammaproteobacteria; order Pseudomonadales; family JADFDG01; genus JADFDG01. The sequence continues at coordinate 83,128 of CAZNPF010000004.1, forward strand.
AATCCACCCAGCGCGCTCCAACTCGTGCTACCGGCATCCAGTTTGTACGTTTGAATACCACCGCTGTTGGCGACCACCATGTAGTCGTCATCCATCGAGATATCGTTATTGCCGGCGCTGTCCCACGAGAACTGATTGGTGTAAGTCGCATAATTGACAATGCCGACGCCGGGCGCATCGTAGGTGCGCAGTTCCGTACCCGCCGGCCGGCCATCACCGCCTACGGCATACCACCAGTTGGCATTGTCTTGATCGTAACCAACCGCCACGACACCACCGAAGCGGTAGGCGTCTTCCCCGCCTGTCGGTGTTTGGTTTTCAATTTGGATGATGTTGGTCCAACCCGTGGTGTCCACACCGAAATTACCGTGCGCGGTCGCCGACAACACGAACGCAACGCCGACGTCATCACGTTCGTAGCGAGTGACTGAACTGCCACCCCAGGCGCCATCTTTGTCATCGTTGTCGTACTGCCACCAGTCTTCGTAGGGGTTACCCATAATCAGGCGGTAGTTGCCGGCACCGTCATGAGCGATGTCTACGCTGTAGCCAAACTGATCCGCCGTCGCGCGATAGTCGTTGACATCAGTGCTGCCACCATTGAATCCCGTGCGGCCGGAGTAACGGGCATTGAACTGCGCAATGGTTTGCGGCGCAGTCGTCCAGTTGGTGCCGTTCCACGTATACACGTACACCCGGCCATCACTGCCGCCGGCGTTATTGTAAGTAGGCGCACCCACCACCAGTTTGTTGCCGGCGGCGGCGATGTCAAAACCAAAGCCACCACTGCCATCACCGGTGACGGTCGCATTTAACGCCCAAACGCCAGTGGTGGCGTTACGCTGATAAATATCCACTTTGTTGGACCCGGAAGTTCCAACAAATTTCCAGTCTTTGTTGTCGGTGGTACGGGTAATGGCAACAGCCGATGTGCCCGCAGAAATTTCCGTATCTTGCACCCATCCATCGGCGAGCAAGCCAAGGAAATCATTGCCAGCGCCCCCCGCAAACAGCGACCGATTCGATACATCACCGATGCTGCGTTCCAGATCCCAGTCGCCGCCCAAACTGGCCACGCCCGTCAGATCCGACGATGCCGCCACATCCGCACCAGTTTTTTCGGCGAGCGCCTCGATGAATTGCTGCCCGCTTTCTCCGGCAGCCACATCACAACCGTAGATCAGCAAATCGCCTTCCGGCGACAAGGCTTGCCGCATCGCGGCCCACGCACGCTCATTTTTATCCAAGCTGGTGATGCTGACGGATTCGCCACCTAACGATAAATGCCCGGCACCGCCGTGACTCACTAAGTGAATGGCATCAACGTCACCTTCGCGACGGCCCAATACAGATTGGATCTGCGACGCCCAGTCGCTGCCTTGAAGGACGTGGACTTCTACGCTTGGCCCGATATTGCGGATCAACGATTCAAAATCGCTCACACCCGCATCGACAAAAAGAATTTCTCGGCTACCACCCGCAGCTGACAGAGGGCTGACAACAACATCGCCCAAAAAGGCTGCAGCAAGCGCATGCCCATCCTGCGCATTTACCACTGCATCAGCGGATGCCGTGGCCAGAACTTTCTCGGCCGTCTCAACGGCGGCTGCATCGAGCAATACGCGCTGCTCCAGAGCAAGGAAGCGGCTCAATGCTTGCTTGGAAGACACCGCAGATTGGCCAATAGGTTGCTGACCACCCTTACGGGAATTGTCCTTGCTCATGACAGCCTCTTCATTGTTGTTCTATGGGCTCGCACGAATACGGGGCATGGCACGCTCCTCGAAAAATCGATAGAGTCAGCCCAATTTCGTAGGTGAAGCATAGACTTACCCCCTGCCGGTGACAACGGGCCCACCCGCCACCGGTCGTCCGGGACAGACCGGAACGCGGATAACCTTAAGAAGAGTTCAGGAAGAGTTCAAACAGCATGACTATGCCCCGCCGAAGCTTGGCGAGCGCTGTTCTCGGCATGATTGACCAGCACGGCTCACCAGAAGAGCGGCGGCTCGCCTCTACCAATCAGGACGCCCTGAAAGCTTTTCTCGATCATCCTGACTGTCAACCGCGGCCGGGCAGCAACACGCTCGACATTGGGCTGGAAAATCGGCTAACCCTAAAATTCAACCTCATTGCCAATAAACGGCGTTCCCCCTGGGGAATGATCGAGCAGATCGGAAATTACTCCCCAGCACTAAGGGCGACTGCCGACGAAGTCATACGTCACCGGATACGCTGCCATGCAGGCATCAAAATTACCCCAGCCAGTGCCGAGTTCGAGCTATACCCCTACGAAACCCATGAAGGCCCCCTCGCCAGCCAGCTAGGTATCCAAGCGGATTTCACCCAAACCGGCTTACCAGCGACGCCGTACTGTTATGGCCTGTCATCCGACGACACTTTGAGTGCTTACGCTCAACTGGAGTCGGTCTCCGCCTCAGAACTTGAGCAGGCCGTTGGCTTTCCATTGCCTGCTGCAAACCTTAAAACGCTCGCACTCTTTCACAGCAAACGCAGTCCAGATGGGCGCTGGACTCCCAGCAAAGCCGGAATCGAGTTCCTCCCTTTTCCATCTCACCTGTTAAACAACGTCCTAACGCACTTCCAGTTGAATTTTGCCTATCTAATTCACCGAGGCGGCTTTAGGCCGTACGGCGTCATTGGATCGCAAGGGTCACGACAAGTGCTTTACACAACACTTCTACCCACTATCCGCCCCACTCGGTCCGACTTATGAATCCCATCATGACGGCCATCTCACGTGGCCTTGCCAGGCCCACGCAAATTCTGCCCGGAGAGTACGGCGCCCGCTTCGTTCGTCGGCTCTATGATGAAGCCGCTCGCGAACTTGAACCCACAGAAAATAGACGTTTTCACTGGGTTAGATCGGCCGTGGCCGCCGCCATCGATGCTGCAAATCGAGGCAATCAGAAGGATGCCGATACGTGGATCGCACTGGCGCAAAGGGTATTGTCCACGCAAAAAGATGCGGCGCAGATATTCTCCTTTAGTTGCATTCAAGCCGCCGATGCTTACGTGCTTTATGCGCGGAACCAATATGAATTAGCCATTGAGCGAATCCATTCTGCCGATCAAATGGATAAAAAACTTTCAGAAAAACAATTTCCTGTAGTACGTGCACAGCGCCTGCATTACAAGCATCTAATTTCAAGAATATTGTATGCGCAGCATAAGCATACCGAAGCGATCACATTGCTGACCGATACACTGCGAGAAGCCGGGGATCTTGCCGCATCCAACTATTGCCATCCCGAACTCTTGAGTTATGCCTGCTCTCGTATCGTTGGCGAATTAGCCATTATTGCCGGCGGCGGCATCCCAATAAATTTGTATATGGATATGACCCAATCAATCCAAAACGCAACGAACAATGAAGGTAGCGTGGCGGAATATCTTCTTTATCGAGATTCTCTTTTTGAATTCAGAGAAACAAAAAGCACAAACCAGCTTCTTTCAATCGTCAGCGACGGCCGTATGAAAACTATTTGCTGGTACGCTGCCGTTACCGATCTTGTCACCGATCTCGATTTAGAGGGCCGCTGCCAAGTTGCACTTGCGGCCAGCGAATGGCGCGACATGCCCGCAGCATTGCGTGGCCGACTGCTAAATCAGCTCACGCCGTAGAGGCCACAGCCTCGCACAAGACGCCGGCACAATAAGCAGAAACGCTGGCAGCCTGATGGCCACCATAGTTATTAGTCTTGCTTTCAGTGCCGATATCAACGACGCGATAGTCGTCACTTGCGGCTGCAACCAGACACGACCACGCCATCAACCATAGCCCAGCACCCACCATGCCATGAGTGTCCTGATACAGGGTCAACTCATAGCGACCACGCGGCAGCACGATCACGTCACCGAACGCATGAAACGGCAGCCCTCTCGGCCGACGTGTCAGCAACCGGCTTGAGCAAAACGGATATTCGCCGCCGGGCAGGTTTTGCAAGAGCGCTTGAGTCAGCGAGACCGCGACTGTGCTCGACAACGCTTTCAATTCAGCCAAAGCAATCACCGCACAAGCAGTCGACAGACTGGGGCTGAAAGAACCGGGCGCATTTCTGCCCGCGCAGGCGGTCAGCAGATCACCAGCCAGCGCATCGCGTGCAGCGGATGCTTGCTCGCCGGCCAATACCGGCAAGGCATGGGCAAGCGCCAGTTGCCATAAAAAAGGGTTAGCAACAAAAAGTCCGCCACTGGCGGTGAGCAGCCGCCGGGTGACTGCCGGCGCAAATGCCACTGACGTTGCCCCCGCCCGTTGCCGCAACGCCGCACACAAAACGGACGTGAACGCATCAGGGTCACACCAGTGCGCATTGCCGCTGTCCACCTGCATCACACGCGCGCCGTGATGTGCCGCGCTGTGCAACTGCGCAACAACGCCGGCGGGGCTTTCGTACTGCGGCAAGTATGCGAGCCACTCACATTCAGGGACAAAAAAGCTGACCAGTGCGGAATCGGTGGCCGTAGGCAACGCACCTAGGGTGTAAGGCCACATGCCATCGCTGCGCGCCGATTGCAGCCAGCCAAGAGCATCCTTGATAAGGGTTTGATGCTGGCGCCCGGCCACAGCACGCAAGCCAGCTATGGCAGCCGCGACAGCCACCACATCACCGCAGGCGCGTGGCATTGCCCAAGGCGAATGCGCCGTCATCGCATCGGTTGTGTCGCCACGCAACACACGGGAAAGGCGAGTGGCGAGTGTCCGAGCCACGTAAGCGCACGCGTCCTCACCAGCAGCCTCGAATTTGACCAAGGCGGCTTTTACTCGTTCACCAGCCTGCACTCCGCTGATAAACGCAGGTTCGACCCCATGACTGATGCCCGGGTAAAGGTAATCACCGGCCAGAGCGACAGTGGCAGCCGGCATTACCACCCCGGCAGACCAGTGGACGAGAGCGCTGTCATCCGCCAACACCGCCGCAATGGGCCACTGTCGGCGGGCCAGCAAGGAAATCGCCTCGGCTGCCGGCTTCAAACCAGCCTCGGTAAGAGCGTCTCTCAACGCTGACACAACGGCGACATCCGTCGCTGCCGCCATGCCACTGCCGGGCGAATAGGCCGTAACTAGACAGACACCGTCAGACTTGCCGGCAAAGACGACCGTGCCGATATCCTCTCTTTCGGTAAACACGATATAGCCCGGCAGCGACACAGGCAGGCCGCGAACCTCAGCAACCATGACATGCGCGGCCTGCTCGTGCAGGTTCTCAAGATAAGGCGCAACAACAATTCCAGCATCGCGCAGCAAAGTGCGACTGCTGTCTGGTCCACACGCCAGCACCACGCGGCGAGCTCGCCAGCGGCACGGGCCGTTCACGTCATAGCCTGTCAACGACACGCCATCGACTCCAACACTCAGCCCCGTCACGGTCGTGGCGGTCACCACCCGAGACGTTGTCGCCAGAGCATCGACGAGCGAGGACATACCGCCGGCCAAGTGGACACGGCCGGGGTCGGCCTCGACCATGTGAGTAACATGTCGGTTTACGGCAGCGACGCCAGCAAAGTGGGTCGCCGCCATCAGCGCATCACGAATAGCGGCCAAATCAGGCCGGTCTTTGGCCATAGCCAGCAGCGACTGGCGCGAGGCGGCTCGCAGCACATCGCCACCGGCAACGACGACGACATCGGTACCTCCGGGCTCTAAAACGAAACGCCCTGCTTGCCCGTCGCTATTCTGGCGATTTTCTGCTTCCAGCCAACGGCACACTTGGCGGGATGGAAACATGGCGCCGAGTTCGAAGTGGCTATTTGCATGCACAGCGCTGAGCACGCGCCCTCCGGGCTGGGCCGCCGCTTCGATGACCAGACAACGTAACCCGGCCAAACGTTTTGCAGCGGCCAAGCCAGCAACACCACCACCAACGATTACAACATCCAGTTCAGTTGCATCATCAGCGAGCGCCATTACAACTCCGCCTCAACCGCCCTGCTTCTCCGCCAAGAAGAACCAAGTATCCATCACCGAATCCGGATTCAGCGAAATCGATTCGATACCTTGATCCATCAGCCACTGCGCAAAATCCGGGTGGTCAGACGGACCTTGGCCGCAGATGCCGATGTATTTCTGATGTTTGCGGCAAGCGCTGATCGCCATCGCCAACAGCGTTTTTACGGCTTCATCACGCTCATCAAACAACTGCGACACGATGCCCGAATCGCGATCAAGCCCCAACGTGAGCTGGGTCAGGTCATTGGAACCAATCGAGAAGCCGTCGAAGTGCTTGAGGAACTGCTCGGCCAACAGCGCGTTGGTCGGCAATTCGCACATCATGATGACGCGCAAGCCGTTCTCGCCGCGCTTGAGACCGTTATGGCCCAACTGTTTGATGACTTGCTCGGCTTCACCCACGGTGCGCACGAACGGAATCATGATTTCGACGTTGGTGAAACCCATGACATCGCGCACACGCTTGAGCGCACGGCACTCTAGCTCAAAGCAGTCACGGAAATTATCAGACACATAACGTGACGCGCCCCGGAAGCCCAACATCGGGTTTTCTTCTTCCGGCTCGTACAACTTGCCGCCGATCAGGTTGGCGTATTCATTGGATTTGAAATCCGACATCCGCACGATGACTTTTTCAGGGAAGAACGCACCGGCAATAGTCGCGATACCTTCAACCAACTTGTCCACATAGAAATCAACCGGGCTCTTGTAACCCGCCATGCGTTTTTCAACGGTGGCTTTTACATCACGCGGCAACGTATCGAAATTGAGCAGCGCCTTCGGGTGCACGCCGATCATGCGGTTGATGATGAATTCGAGACGTGCCAAGCCGACACCCTGATTAGGGATCATCGCAAAGTCAAAGGCGCGATCGGGGTTACCGACGTTCATCATCACTTTGAATTTCAATTTCGGCATGTTGTCGATCGAGCTCTTTTGCACGTCGAACGCCAACTGCCCGGCATAGATGTGGCCGGTATCGCCTTCAGCACAAGACACCGTCACGGGCTGGCCATCTTTCAACACTTCCGTGGCATTGCCGCAACCGACAATGGCCGGCACGCCCAACTCGCGCGCGATGATCGCCGCGTGGCACGTACGACCACCGCGATTGGTCACGATGGCTGCCGCGCGCTTCATGACCGGCTCCCAATCCGGGTCAGTCATGTCGGTAACAAGTACGTCACCCGGCTGCACACGTTCCATTTCTTTGATGTTGGTGATGATGCGCACTGGACCAGACCCCACGCGCTGGCCAATGGCACGGCCCTCGCACAAGACCTGCCCTTTTTCACGCAGCATGTAACGTTCCATCACGTTGCTCTGCGCGCGGCTCTTCACCGTTTCTGGACGCGCCTGCACGATGTACAACTTGCCATCATCACCATCCAGCGCCCATTCGATATCCATCGGTGCGCCATAATGTTTTTCGATGATAAGTGCTTGGCGGGCGAGCTCGGCTACTTGCTCGTCCGTAATGCAGTAACGATTCCGATCAGACGGAGATACTTCAATGGTTTCAGTCGATTTGCCGGCAACGCCCGTCTTGGCGTAAACCATTTTGATTGCCTTGCTACCCAGGCCGCGACGCAACACCGCCGGACGGCCAGCAGATAGCGTTTTCTTATGCACGTAAAACTCATCCGGATTCACTGCGCCTTGCACAACGGTTTCACCCAAACCGTAAGATGCCGTGATGAAAACTACTTCGCGGAAACCACTCTCGGTATCCATGCTGAACATCACGCCAGCACAACCAGTTTCGCTACGCACCATCCGTTGAATGCCGGCAGACAGCGCCACGAGTTTGTGATCGAAGCCTTGATGCACACGGTAGGCAATCGCCCGGTCGTTGAACAACGAGGCGAATACTTCGCGAATCGCGATCAATACGTTCTCGATGCCACGAATGTTGAGAAAAGTTTCTTGCTGGCCTGCAAAGGATGCATCCGGCAAATCTTCTGCCGTCGCCGAAGAGCGCACGGCCAGCGGCATGTCGGCATTGCCATTGGATAGTTTTGCGTAAGCGTCGCGAACGGCTTTTTCCAGCGCAGGCTGCAGTGGCGCCTCGATGATCCAGCCGCGGATTTTTTTGCCAGCCTCCGCCAACGCAACCACGTCATCCACATCCAAGGTGTCCAGAATCTTGTGGATCTTGGCGTTCAAGCCGCTGCCTTCCAAAAATTCACGGTACGCCGAGGCCGTGGTAGCAAAGCCACCGGGTACACTCACACCCGCGCCGCCAAGTTGGCTGATCATCTCGCCCAGCGAAGCGTTCTTGCCGCCCACCCGGTCAACGGCATGGCGATTCAGATCTTGGAACCACACCACGTAGTCATTGGCGGCCTTGGCTGCGGAATCTTTCACGGCAAATCTCCTGATGCAGGATGGCGATGGCCGAGGATTCTACTGGAAAATATTTGCCTCACTCCCGATATGCCCGGAACGAATACCATCCATATCCGTAAAAAATAAACATTACATTTCATAGAGATAGCCATGCCAAAGCGTTATGCCTACTTTGTATCTGACGGCACCGGCCTGACTGCCGAAGCATTAGGACAAAGCCTGATCAGCCAGTTTGACCAAGTGGAGTTTGTCCAAGTCACTCTGCCCTTCATCGACAGCGTGGACAAAGCCCGAGACGCCGTTTCTCGCATCAACAAGAGCCGCGAAGACAGTGACGACCGCCCTCTCGTCTTCGACACCATCGTCGATCGCGCCGTGCGCACCGAGTTAGCCCGAGCCGACGCCTTCTTTGTCGACATCTTCGGCACGTTTCTCAACCCACTAGAAAGCGAGCTCAAGGCGGATTCTTCCTACCGCGTCGGCAAGTCCCACGCCATCAGCGACCGCAAAGCCTACAAGACGCGCATCGATGCCGTGCAGTTCGCCCTCGATAACGACGACGGTGCGCGCATCCGCCACTACGACCAAGCAGACATCCTGCTGATTGGGGTCTCTCGTTCTGGTAAAACGCCCACCAGCCTCTACTTGGCACTTCAGTACGGCTTACGGGCCGCCAACTACCCGCTCACCGAGGACGACCTCGACGGTGAAGGGCTACCCAAGAACATCAAACCGTGGAAAGCCAAGATGTTTGGCCTGCTGGTAGACCCCGACCGGCTGGCGGCCATCCGTAACGAGCGTATGCCGGGCAGCCGGTATGCCTCTATCCACCAATGCCAGCTGGAGGTTCGGGCTGCCGAGCTCATCTATAAGCGGGAGAACATTCCCTTTTTGGATGTGACGGAACTGTCCATCGAGGAGATTTCCAGCCGGATCCTCGCCGCCACAAACATCCAGCGAAAGATCAACTGACCAATCACTCAGCAGCCGCTCAACCCCCGGCGAGGACCGCCCAGCCCTTACGGCCTCCCCGGGGTGTCACAGCCCACATTGCTCACACCCAAGCCCTTGATTCCAAAGGCCTGCCGGCTGTTGCATTTTTGTAACCCACCACTCCCTCACATTCCCCTTACCGTGCCCAACCGCTACCATCCGGATGTCGGATTACTCCCGTTATTTCACGGAGTTACAGGCAAATAGCCGGTCCGAATACAAGAACAAAAACAAACACGTTGCGCGCCGTCTGCAAGTGCACATCGAGCAGACGACGTAACAGAACAAAAAAACAGAACAGCGACGGATGATGGCAGTGCCTCGAATCCATTCAGCAAATTTCCTGCAACGCATGGCGTGCATTTCGCGTTATGCGTTCTCTTGTCTGTTCGCTTCCCTGCTCATGCTGTCAGCAGCGAGCGCGTATGCCTCGCTGACCGAACTCGACGACAGCGAAATGACTGGCGTCACGGGTGAGGGTTTGACGTTTACGTGGACCAACTTCCGGATGATGTTTGATCCGAGCAGTTATCTGGAACAAGCAGGCTCACCCAACGGCAACACCTGTACATCTACTGGCAATACAGCGGGCAATTACAGTTGCTGGCGCCGCGCTGATTTGCGTTGGTATGGCGGCAACGCATCATCACTGGGCACCACCGTAGGTCAAGCCGTTACTGCGGGCCCGTGGAATACCACGTGGGATAACTCGCAGTGCACGGTTGCCGGTATTCGTGGTCTCGGTTGCCCACGCGGCGGCCCCATCGCCATTTTTGCCGCGCACGACAACCCGTACATTCTTCGCGTTCAACCCTTTGCAGGTGACGGCACGGCCGCCACCGCAATCGGCAACGGTGTTGTGACTTATCAAGGCAACAACGGTACCGGTGATTGGAACAGTGGTTTGGGCAGCGGCTCGCGGCAAACGGCCCTCGAGTGGATTGCGCCAACTGCACAAGATCAATATCGCGTGTCGTTCTGGGGTGAAGCCGAAGTCGGTCGCGGTGGTTCGGGTGGCGGCCTGCTGCAGAGCCAAACCATTTTGCAAGGCAACGCATCCGGCAGCTTGTTGCGTTTCTTTAAATTTACGCAGACCAGCACGTCTCCAGGTTTGCAGTCAGCGTTCGACCCAATGCTCGGTGCTGCTGGTTGTACCAACGCAGGTTGTGCCAACGTCGATGGTGCCGGATCGGCGTACAACAACCGCACACTGGCCATTCAATATTCGAGCCGCTTACGCGCTGATTTCCGATTTAGCGTCGCGCAGGCCAATGCCATCCCCAACATCGGAACGCCCACCATTTTCGAGGCCAACGAAGGCATCTACTACTTGAACGCCGATGTTTATTTTCCGCTGGGCCAACCCTTCTATCAGGCGCTGACGCTCAACTTGCCGCGCAACACCGTAACCAACGCGCCGATTCAAGACGGTAACTTCACGCTAGAAATTCCGTTACTGCCCAACCGCACGGCCGTATTTACCCGCTTCTACAGTTTGATCACCGGTGGTACTGCCACATCGGTACCTAGTGCTTGGGATGGTGGTTATGCCACGTTGCTCTCCGCCATGTTGCGCTCGGAAGCGCTGACTGACGACGCCATCAACTACATGCCAGATGCCGATGTCACCACGGCACCCTTCCCAACCAACTATCCGGCACCAGACGCCAACTGGTACAAAACGCACGGTTTCGCGCACTGGGGTGACTGGCACCCCTGCACGTCCCGTAACTGCATTTTCCCTAACGCAACGAATACGGTTGCGCAGGCGGATGGTACCGGCGTCAACGTCACTTATTCAGATGGCAGCGTGCGCTCCGTTACCGGGCGCAACTCGTGGCGCTCCAACGGCGATGGCGTGTTCTTTAAAAACATCGCGTCTTATAACGCGTACTCCTATCGCCCATGGGCTGTTGACGTACGCGCGCCCGGCGTCGCCAATGACAACCAATTCACGCAGATCAGTTACATGTCGAACTACGCGGCGTGTACGGCGGGCACCGCTGTCAACTGCGGCTATGGCGGCTATTACAGAGGCGCTGCCGATTTTGGCAACCCCGTCTCTTCGCAAAATATCGTGGCACCAGAAATGTCGTGGTATAGCGATACCGGCATGGGCGGTGCTGTTGCGCGCAACGTGATCGTCGTGCCGGCAAACGGCACGCTGAATCTGGGCGATGCGCGTATCGAAGGCATCCAGCTCAACTACTTGCGGTTCACCAGTTTCGGGGCGAATTTCTAATATGAAAATTTCGCGCACACTTCCCCTGATTTTTCTTGCCGGCTTGCTGCCAACCATGGCGGCCGCCGTCATCAATGACATGCAGCCGCTCAGTGAAGAAGCCATGAGCGGCATTTCTGGTCAGCAAGGTGTTGCGCTCAACATCGAACTTCGCATCAACATGAAAGAAGACGGGCAGCCCGTCGATCCTTCCGAGTGCCCGAACGTCGGCGCACTCACAGGCGGCAGCAGCTGCCGCCTTGGCTTGATGCTTTCTGATTTGCCCGGTGCCTGGATCACCCTCAAGGGTTTTCGTGGCATGAATAAATTCACCAACATTCGTTTGGATGCGTCGACGTTTGGTGGCAATTCGATACATCGCGACATCACCACCTACATGGGCGGCTATAACCCGAACAACAAACCCGCCATTGCGGTAACTGCCGGTAACTGGGCGACCGCTTGCACACCGTTGGCCACTGCGGCTTGCAACACCTATCTCAATACCCCGTTGTATTTGGACTACATCACCGGACTGAGCTTGGAGCGCTTGTCTGCCGAATTCGATCTCGGCGCCACACCCGGCTACATGCGTGATGCTGTCGCCGGTGCGCCTATTTCGCTGCGGCTTGCGCACGGCAACAGCCTAGTGCCAGATCCAAACAACCCACCCAACGTGATCTTTGGCCCGTACGGCAACGAGCCGGCCAAGATTCGTCTGGATGGGCAATTCCAATTGCATGGCTTCGGCTATTGAGGCATCAGATATGTCTGGATATCCGGATAGAGGAATACTGCGGATGAATCACATTTTTCATCGTCGATCACCTTCCGCCCTCTGGCGCACATTCTTTGCTGCGTTGCTGGTCGCCCTTTATGCGTCACCGTCAACAGCATCCATGGTGGCCATGGATGAAACCGAACTGGAAAACGTCTCCGGTCAGGGTCTGTTCTGGTCTGACAAAATCACCGGTAGCGAATTGGCCGGCAGCAACGCCTACTCCACACCGTTTACGTTCTATCGCATGGGCCTTGATGGCGAATTGGCACTCAACGCCAACTTGGGCAAAATGCAACTTGGTTGTGGTGGCGTCAACGATTTCATCAACGCACCTGCCGCTTGTGATATCGACATCGATTACGCGAGTTTGATGGGCCGTAACGGTACCAACCCCGGCAACCCGCTCAGTTCATTCAAACTGACACGCCCCTATCTCGAGTTAGCCATCAAAAATGATGGGACGGCCAACCGCGAGATCGTCGGCCTCAAGATCGGTGCGCAAGCAGCGGACGGCGCGATCACGTCCGGTCGTCGCTATACGGTTAATGGTGCCGTCAACCAAGAAAACTCGCTGGGTTGGAGCGAGCCCACAAACGCCAACACACAGCCTGTACGTACGGCCGGCGCTAACTGCAACACCGGCGCGTCAGTTAATTCAGGCGTGTTGGGTTGCCACTCAGGCATCAACTCGGTGAGCGGATTCCTCGGCGCCGAAATGTCGATCTCCTTGCGTGTACAGGGTCGCGTCTGCGTCTTTATTTGCATCGGTCTCGATGCCTGGGGTTGCACCGGCCGTACCACCTTTGGCGGCGACAATTGCGGTACTGCCAAGGGCGACGCTCTGTTTGTCGATATGGGCGGTACACGTATGCAGGGTCTGGGCTTGCGCTCCGCATTGCTGAACTTGAATGACGGTGGTGTTCTCACCAGCATCATCACGGAAGGCTATGCCTCACTGAATCTCGACTTACGATTGGTGCATAAGCTCACCTTCGATAACGGCGGTGATTTTGGTATTTCTTTCCAACGTGAGCCGGTGGCTTACCCGCGCTACAGCAAGATGACCCCCACCGCAGAAATGACTGCCAACGGCACCTATCCAAGCGCCATGGATGCGTGCGCCACAGCCAACTACGACACCACGCGTTGCGCTAGCGCCTACGCCGTGCCCACCAACACCGGTTGGTGGCTCAATGCACCACAAGTCAAATTGCTGGATGTCATCAACCCGTCCATCAACGTGGGTGACTTGAGTTTGGGCGATGCGCTGGCGCTGTTCGGTGCGCCAGGTTTGGTGGTGAACCAAGGTGAATTCAATATGACGCCGTACAAGAACTGCTACGGCGCAGCGCGCTTCTGCTGATCCCATGAAACGGAACACAGTTCGTATGACAACCAATCATTTGCGACCCGCTCATCGAAACCTGCATCGCTTGATGCTGGCGAGTGCGCTGGTCTCTGTTTCTGCTTGGGCAAGCGCCGCCATGCAATCGTTGACTGAAGGTGAAATGTCTTCGGTGAATGGCCAAGCCGGTGTCGAAATCAATCTGGAATCAGCCGGTGTGTCCCTTGGCGGTTTCCGTCTCTCGTCCGATAACACCAACACCGTGACAGCGCTGGGTGATCCTTGCACCGGCGGCAATTGCGGTGGCATTTGGGCCAGCGGCCTTTACATGACACCTGTGGGTGCTGCGCAAGGTACCGGCTACATAAAACTGGACACCGGTGCCGACAGCAACACCGCCATTCCGTGGTTTTCTTATCAACTGCACCTCGACACGCTCAGAACGGGTGGTGCCGGCACCAACACCGGGTATGCCATCGGCGGCGTCGGCAGCACCACACGAGACATCGGCCAAGTTGCGCTGATCATGCCACTGGATTTCAGCTTTGCCGGTCAGCCGTTCTATGGCCTGCCGAATGGCAATGTGGACGTCAATCTGCAAATCAACAATGGTGCCCTGTTCTATCGTCAATTGGGCCCCGGGCACTCGCAGATTGCGGGTAGAAATGTTTACTTCCAGTGGTCGTCGCCCACCGACATTGCCGACTACACGGTGGAAGGCTTTCGCATGTCGGGGCCAGCGTCGTACTTTCGCGTTGCTTTCAACGGCTACTACAAATTCCACGCCGATCAAGATATGGCGACCTTCACCGCCAATGACCGCCCCGGCATGAGTTTCAGTTGGGGCGGGCAACTCTATGACACGCTGCTCTTTAATCGCGGCGGCGGCCTCTGGAACACAACCATCACGCAGGCCACCAATGTGGCATTCAATGCGGCAGGCACCGCCACAACGAACCTACCCACCGTCGCGCAAGGTCTGACGCAAGGATTGAATCTGGGTTTACGTTGGAACTATCGCAATCCATTGACTCCCGCTGTTCCTGGCAATTTCCTGTGGAGTATCGGCCACCCGGAAGGTGACCAAGAAAACGTACAGTTCGGCGACTGGCAGAATCTGCAACAAGCCACCGGTGCTGTGCCCAACCGTTATGGTTTTGATATTCCGATGATGGTCATCGATGCGGTTGCCGCACCGACTGCGACGAACGCGGCAGGCAGTCTGTGCTGGGGCAACACGATGACGGGTGCGGCATGTAGCCCCGATGTCGACGGCAACAGCAACGGCGTATTCACCGATGTGCACTATGACAACAAAGGCACACTGCTCACGTTGCGCGCCGGCACGATCGAGGGCTATCCCGCGCCATTGAGCAGCATCAACACACCAACTGCCGTGACCGCCATTCGTAACGGCAATCTTTTGGCTTGGTCCAATCAAGTCACGATGTTGACTGGCGGCCCGAGCGGCACATTGGATTACCCAGCTCAATCTTGGGGATTGACATACACCCTGCCCAACATCAACTCCAACGTCTATACCTACGCCGGCGGCAACGAAGATGACACCGCCGGTGGCAGCCGCAACCACGGCTTGATCCTTGACCTGCTGACCATGACGCAAAGTTATGGCCAATGGCAGTCGAACTACACGATTGCTGCTGGCGGTACTTGTGACCCCGTTTCAGGTGCTGGCTGCGTCAACACCACACGTTGGAGCCAAGGCGGTCACATCATGATTGCCGATACCGCTGCGCAAATGGGTATCGGCTTTTTGGGTGGTAGCGCGCTGATCGCTATCGACGATATGCGCTTGTGGATCAAGGACACCACGCTCGGCCAGGTGTATCCAAACAACCTCACAGGCGGTATTGATCTGTTTTCGCCGCGCACACGCATCAACATTCGCACCATGTTCGGCGGCGCGGTCTTGCCGCGTGGTTTGAATATCGTGCGCGGTGCCTATATCGACTTGAACGCGGAAGGCCTGGTGAGTTTCCGGATGTCACCGCCGTCCACCGATCTTGAAGCCGGCAAATCGGCTGAATCACGCGATGTCATTCTGTTCAGCATGGGCGGGCGCTTCCGCTGCGGCTCCGATGTGGGTGTGATCTACAACTTCGGCTGCGCGAACAACACCTTTGCCGACGCGGCAGGTTCCACAGTCAAGAGTGGCCTCGGTTCTTACATCGCCTTGGAAGAACCTGGATACCCCGGTGTGGATCTGCGCTACGGCGATTTCAGCGGCGACTTCGCCATCTCTGAAGGCGGCTTGCAAATCCGCGCCAGCGCGGATACCGATGCTGATATCGCTCGGAATGCACCAGCACGCAGCCGTGACCCTGTGAGTAATGCCCTGTTAGCCAAACCCGATCTAGCCATCTCACAAAAAATCTTGATCGGTGCATCGGCTGCCTCACGCCTAACCGACGGTGCTGTTGGCGTTGGCCTTGGCGTCGGCGGTGCAGCGGGCCGCCCGCTGACCAGCAACGTGTCATTTGGTGGCAACTACTTGTTCAGCGTGGCCATACCTGCTGGTTCGATCTATTCAGCCATCACCTTGCGGCCGCAATAAGCTGCACCGTAACGGCAATCCCGGCTTCAAACAAAAAGCCCGCTATCGCGGGCTTTTTTATGGATGGCAATCGCACGCAATGGTGGTTAAACAAGCACGGGCAGGGTCTGACTCAAGGCGTTTTCAGACCACGCCTCACCGTCAACGTACGCTCAAAGTGCCCCCTACTTTGTATCTGGCTTGGCATTTAGCTTTTCGGCATCCGATGCTGAACGAGCCAACACGTAATACGCCAAAGCCGTCGCGTGTTCCGGTGGTAACAGGCCTTGCGAAACGAGCGGATCATCTTGCAAAACCCACAGTCCATCTTTCCCTTGGGTCCGCAACAGATGTTGGCGGAAACGCTCTGAAACCTGAGCGCATTGCCCCACCAAACAAAGCACTGCCGCGCGCTCTACCTGTAAATCGGTCAACTGACGCAGTGGCAGGTCCGTCACAAACTCATCACGAACCCGGCCGACATAACTGCTAAGTTGACCTGCAATAACATCCTCATCAAAACAATCACGCTTTGCTGCCAACACGAGCGCCACCACTTGGTGTGTCGACAGATAACCATAGCCAATGGGGCCAGCAATTTCAGTAGAGGTTTTTGCTTGGCACCGTAAGGCCGCATCCATCATGTTCATGATCGGCATCGCTTGTGCTGACGTATCCGCCAACAACTTCTGAGCATCTGGAGCGCGTGCAGATTTTTCTCGATCAAATCCGCCTGCGCCAGGTGCTGGCATCTGGAATTCGAGTGACGGCAAGTCTGCGTCACGCAATGTCCACAAGGCATATTCAACCGAATACGGAAACGTAAAGCGATTATTCAGCAACTCCGGCATCGCCTGTAAGCGCAGCGACACTCCACGCAACGCTGCACCTTGTGTCAGCAAAAACGCAGCATCGCCGTGCATGGCTTGCCCGCTGACTTGCGCTTCCGTGCGCGCCAATGCTTGCCCTACAGGCGATGCGATATCCGTGGCTGGCTTACAGCCAGCCAACAGTGAGGCAGCGACAAGGCTTGCAGCTAGCACCGAAAGACGCACGCGACGACGAGAGCTGGAGGGCGACAACATAATTTGCATGTCCTATGCGGGCGATGAATACATCGCCTTAAAACGAATCGCCCGGCACCCGCACATTCCCTTCCATGAGAATGCGTGCGCTACGACTCATGACCGCTTTTTTCGCGACCCACTCGCCGTTTTCTTGTACTGCTTGTGCGCCAACGCGCAGCGTGCCCGATGGATGTCCAAAGCGGACCGCTTCCCGCGCACCGCCGCCGGCAGCCAAATTCACCAGCGTGCCAGGAATCGCCGCCGCCGTGCCGATTGCCACTGCGCAAGTGCCCATCATGGCGTGATGCAATTTCCCCATCGACAGCGCACGCACCAACAGATCCACATCACCCACCGAAATTTGCTTGCCGCTGGAGGCTTTGTAATCTTTCGGTTTTGACACAAACGCAATTTTTGGCGTGTGCTGACGCTTTAATGCTTCTTCAGGCGTTTTGATCAAGCCCATGCGCAAAGCACCAGCCACGCGGATTTTTTCGAAGCGCTCCAGTTGTTTGGGGTCGCTATTGATGTCTTCGCGTAATTCCGTGCCCTTGTAACCAATGTCTTCGGCATTGACGAATACCGTTGGAATACCGGCGGTGATCATCGTAGCTTTGAACGTACCAACGCCGGGCACTTCGAGGTCATCCACGAGCTTGCCGGTGGGGAACATCGAACCGCCACCCTCACCTTCTTCCGACGGATCAATGAATTCCAGCACAATTTCTGCCGCCGGAAATGTCACGCCATCAAGATCGAAATCACCCGTCTCTTGCACTTGGCCGTTCGTGACCGGCACGTGCGCGATGATCGTTTTCTTGATGTTCGCCTGCCAAATGCGCACCACGCAGGTACCGTTCTGCGGTACACGCGAAGTATCAATCAACCCGGCATGAATGGCGAACGCGCCCGCTGCTGTCGAAAGATTGCCGCAGTTCCCACTCCAATCGACGAAGGCTTTGTCGATGGACACTTGCCCGTAGAGATAATCGACATCGTGGCCCGGTTGCGAACTTTTCGACAGAATCACGCACTTGCTGGTGCTGGACGTCGCGCCACCCATGCCATCGATGTGTGCCGCGTAAGGATCAGGGCTACCAATCACACGCATGAATAATTTGTCGCGCGCATCGCCCGGCTGCTGGCAACTTTTCGGCAAATCGTCCAGACGAAAGAACACGCCTTTGCTGGTGCCACCGCGCATGTAGGTGGCAGGGATTTTCACTTGAGCCGGGTGCGACATGACTACTGTCCTGTAACAAGAGAATCGAATGAGGACATGCGCAAGGCGTTATCACCTCGGCACATATCATCTTAAATAAATACCGGCCTGATATCACCGGCGGAAAAAACACGGGGCGGTTTCCCGCCCCGCTTCATACTCACGCAGTTGCCGATGACTCCAAGAAGTCTTTGGCAAATCGTTGCAGCACACCACCGGCCTCGTAGACGGATACTTCTTCCGCCGTGTCTAACCGGCACGTCACTGGCACTTCCACTTTCTCACCGCTCTTGCGATGAATGACCAACGTGAGATCAGCACGCGGCGTGCGCTTGCCGATCACGTCGTAAGTTTCCGTGCCGTCGAGCGCCAGCGTCTTGCGATTGGTGCCGGCCTTGAACTCCAGCGGCAATACGCCCATGCCAATCAAGTTGGTGCGATGGATGCGCTCAAAGCCTTCAGCAGCAATCGCTTCTACACCGGCCAGACGCACGCCTTTGGCCGCCCAGTCACGCGACGAACCTTGGCCGTAATCGGCACCCGCCACGATGATCAGTGGCTGTTTGCGGTTCATGTAGGTTTCGATTGCTTCCCACATACGCATCACTTTGCCTTCCGGCTCAACGCGCGCCAGCGAACCTTTCTTCACCTTGCCATCGACAATCGCCATTTCGTTGACGAGCTGCGGGTTAGCAAATGTCGCGCGTTGCGCAGTAAGGTGGTCACCGCGGTGCGTAGCGTAGGAATTGAAATCTTCTTCTGGTAAACCCATTTTGTGCAGGTACTCACCTGCCGCGGAATCCATCAGGATCGCGTTCGACGGCGACAGGTGATCGGTGGTGATGTTGTCCGGCAGCAGTGCCAGCGGACGCATGCCTTTCAGCGTGCGCTCGCCAGCCAACGCACCTTCCCAATACGGTGGACGACGGATGTACGTAGACATCGGACGCCAGTCGTATTGCGGTTTTGCACGCTCGCCCACCGCCGCGCGTTGCTCAAACATCGGGATATACACCGCACGGAACTGATCCGGTTTCACCGACTTGTGCACGATGGCGTCGATTTCCTCGTCGCTCGGCCACAGGTCTTTTAGCATGATCGGCTTGCCATTCTTGTCGGTACCGAACGAATCTTTTTCGATATCAAAACGCACGGTGCCCGCCAGCGCATACGCCACCACTAACGGCGGCGATGCCAAAAACGCTTGCTTCGCATACGGGTGAATACGGCCATCGAAGTTACGGTTGCCGGAGAGCACCGCCGTTGCGTACAGATCGCGGTCGATGATTTCCTGCTGGATTTTTGGATCCAACGCGCCGGACATGCCGTTACACGTGGTGCAAGCAAACGCGACGATGCCGAAGCCAAGTTTTTCCAGATCTTTTTTCAGACCGGCTTCTTCCAGATACAACGCGACCGTTTTGGAGCCCGGTGCCAGTGAACTCTTCACCCACGGTTTACGCGTCAGGCCCAGTGCATTGGCTTTTTTCGCCAGCAACGCAGCGGCAATCACGTTGCGCGGGTTAGACGTGTTGGTGCAGCTGGTAATCGCGGCAATGATCACCGCGCCATCCGGCATTTGGCCGGCGGCTTCCTGCTTGCGAGCAGCGTCTAAATTACCGGCAATGCCTTTGGCTGCCAGATCTGCCGTGGCCACGCGTGCATGTGGGTTGGACGGGCCTGCCATGTTGCGTACGACCGACGACAAATCGAATTCCAAGCCGCGCTCGTACACTGCACCTTTCAGCGCGTCCGACCACAGACCGGCTTCCTTCGCGTAGGTTTCAACCAGCTTCACTTGTTCGTCGCTACGGCCGGTGAGACGCAGGTAATCCAGCGTCTGACCGTCGATGGAGAACATGGCAGCCGTTGCACCGTATTCCGGTGCCATGTTGGAAATCGTTGCGCGGTCACCGATGGAGAGAGACGACGCGCCTTCACCGTAGAACTCCAAATAAGAACCAACCACTTTCGACTTGCGTAGGAACTCGGTGAGTGCCAACACGATATCGGTTGCAGTAATGCCCGGCTGACGCTTGCCCGTGAGTTTGACGCCGACGATTTCCGGCAATCGCATCCAGGATGCGCGGCCCAACATCACGTTTTCGGCTTCAAGACCACCAACGCCCACAGCGATCACGCCCAACGCATCCACGTGCGGCGTGTGACTGTCCGTGCCGACGCAGGTATCCGGGAACGCCACACCGTTTTGCGCATGAATCACCGGCGACATTTTTTCCAGATTGATCTGGTGCATGATGCCGTTGCCAGCGGGAATGACGTCGACGTTGTCGAACGCGAGTTTGGTCCACTCGATGAAGTGGAAACGATCTTCATTGCGACGATCTTCAATCGCACGGTTCTTGGCGAACGCATCCGGATCGAAACCGCCGCACTCGACAGCTAGCGAGTGATCGACGATCAGCTGCACCGGCACAACCGGATTCACTTTGGCCGGATCACCGCCTTGATCGGCGATGGCGTCACGCAACCCAGCGAGATCTACCAGCGCGGTCTGACCGAGAATGTCGTGGCACACGACACGCGCCGGAAACCACGGGAAATCGCGCTCACGCTTGACATCGATAATCTGCTGCAAGCATTCGTTGATAATGGCCGGGTCGGCTTTGCGCACGATATTTTCAGCGTGGATACGTGCGGTGTACGGGAGCTTGTCCCAAGCGCCGGGCTTGAGGGCATTGACGGCTTCACGGGCATCGAAGTAATCGAGCTTGGTGCCCGGAAGTGCTTTGCGAAATTTGCTATTCATTGCTTCTTATCCTGAATTACTTGCGGTCTTTCAACGCAACGAATTTTTGGTCTTCGGGGCCCGTGTAGTTGGCGCTCGGGCGAATGATCTTGCCGTCGATGCGCTGCTCGATCACGTGCGCACTCCAGCCGGAGGTGCGAGCGATCACGAAGAGCGGCGTGAACATCGCCGTAGGCACACCCATCATGTGATAGCTCACCGCGCTGAACCAATCGAGGTTCGGGAACATCTTCTTGATTTCCCACATCACGCTCTCAAGACGCTCGGCGATGTCGTACATCTTCATGTTCTTCTGCTCAGCAGACAGCTGACGAGCGACTTCCTTGATGACCTTGTTACGCGGATCGGCCACGGTGTATACCGGGTGACCGAAACCAATGACGACTTCTTTCTTCTCGACGCGCGCACGGATATCCGCTTCGGCTTCGTTCGGATTGTCGTAACGCTTCTGGATTTCGAAGGCGACTTCATTAGCACCACCATGCTTGGGACCACGCAGCGCACCAATGCCGCCGCAGATCGCCGAATACATGTCCGAACCGGTACCGGCAACAACACGCGAGGTGAATGTCGACGCGTTGAACTCATGCTCAGCGTAAAGGATCAGCGAGGTGTGCATCGCACGCACCCACGAATCACGCGGTTTTTCGCCATGCAGCAAATGCAGGAAGTGGCCACCAATGGAATCGTCGTCGGTTTCGGTTTCGATGCGCTTACCGTTGTGGCTGTAGTGGTACCAGTACAGCAGCATGGTGCCGAGCGAAGCCATCAGCTTGTCGGCGATGTCGCGCGCGCCCGGATGATTGTGGTCATCTTTCTCCGGCTGCAAGCAGCCGAGTACCGACACGCCCGTGCGCATCACGTCCATCGGATGCGCTGACGGCGGCAACTGCTCCAGTGCTGCTTTGACGCCCGCAGGGATGCCACGCAGTGCTTTCAATTTAGCCTTGTAGCCGGCGAGTTCGGCCACGGTCGGAAATTTTCCATGCACCAACAAATGGGCGATTTCTTCGAATTCGCAAGTATTGGCGATATCGAGAATGTCATAGCCACGGTAGTGCAGATCGTTACCGCTACGGCCAACGGTGCACAACGCGGTGTTACCAGCCGCCGTACCAGACAGCGCCACGGATTTCTTTGGTTTCGGCAGATTGGTTTGCGGGGTATCGCTCATGGTCATATCTCCTTGCTGAATCCTGTGATTACTTCTTTTTGCTGAAAAGCTGATCGATCTTGTTTTCGTACGCGTGGTAATCCAGGAACTCATAAAGTTCCTTGCGCTTCTGCATCAGCTCAAGCACGTTGACTTGCGTACCTTCGCGGCGCACTGATTCGTAAACCGCCAGCGCCGCTTTCTGCATGGCACGCGTACCGGACAGCGGGTACAGCACCATCGCAATACCCTGCTCACCTAACTCTTTGGTGGTGTAATACGGGGTATCACCGAATTCCGTGATGTTGGCCAACACCGGCACTTTCACGGCATCACATACTTTTTTGTACATGGTGATATCGGTCATCGCTTCCGCGAAGATGGCATCTGCGCCTGCATCTACATACGCACTGATACGGTCGATCACGCCATTCAGGCCTTCTTTCTGCAGCGAATCCGTACGCGCCATCACGACAAAGTCAGCATCGGTTTTGGCGTCGACGGCCGCCTTCACGCGATCCACCATCTCGTCGACCGTGACGATTTCTTTGTTCGGGCGATGACCGCAACGCTTCTGCGCGACTTGATCTTCAATGTGCACGGCTGCCGCGCCGGCCTTGATCATTTCTTTGATGGTTTTGGCGATATTAAAAGCACCACCCCAGCCGGTATCGATATCCACCAGCAACGGCGTATCAACCGCTGCCGTCACTCGACGCACATCGATCAACACGTCTTCCAACGAAGTGATGCCCAGATCCGGCAAACCATAGGAATAGTTGGCAACGCCGGCGCCCGACAAATAAATGGCGCGATAGCCAACTTTGGTCGCCATCATCGCTGCATAGGCATTCACGGTGCCCATCACTTGCAACGGTTTTTCGTCGCGAATCGCCTGACGGAAACGGCCGCCAGCCGTGAGTTTCTTGGTCATGTACTACTCCTTCTGCGTAAACAAGAACGTGAATGAATCAAGAGGCTACGCCGGGCGATATTGCCGACGTGGCTGCCAGATGTTTTTCGATATTTTGTCGCGCCGAACTCACATGCCGACGCATCAGAATTTCAGCTAAATCGCCATCGCCGGCTTCAATCGCTTCAACGATGCGCTGATGTTCGCCGTAGGCTTTTTGCGGGCGATTGGCATACCCGCTGAATTGATAACGATACATGCGGATACGGTGATACAGATCACCGATCAGCAACTGGATCAGCGCCGTATTATGGCTGCCGTGAATGATGCGGTAATGAAAATCGAGATCACCGCCCTGCTGAAAATAGGCGGTATCCGTCTGCAGCGCCTCGTCACGCAAATGTTCCGCCAGTAAATCTTTCAGGCCCGCGACTTCTGCCGAGTTCATGTTCAAGGCAGCCAAACGCGCCGCCATGCCCTCGAGGGCTTCACGCAGGTAATACAACTCGATCAGTGCTTCATGGCTGAGTGAAGCGATGCGGATACCCACATGTGGCGTGCGCTCGACCAACTTGCGTGACTCCAAGCGGCGCAACGCCTCACGTAACGGGCCACGACTGGTGCCAAAACGCAGCGCCAACTCGGTTTCCCCCACCCGGCTGCCGGGCGGAATCTCGCCCCGGACAATGGCTTCCTGCAACGCCTCGAACACGCGGTCCGAGACGGTCAGGTTGAGCAACTCTTGGGATTCCGGGGTTTGGCTCACGAGCAAATTGTCGACAATCTATAAAGAAGACCGGCAATTTAGTCCTATGACTAGCCCCGGTCAAGGCACATTGTCGACAATATGACCTATGGGCAGCTAAACGCCGTAAAGCCGCTGATGCGCCCCATATAGCCCGGTTTACGCAGATAGGCCTGACCCGACTCCACATCAGGAATCGTGCCGTTGCTAGCGATCAAGGGAGCGGCCACCTGCGCATAGAAGACATCGCTGTTGAACCATTCGACATAACGGTCGCAATCGGTCAGGTCTGGATCGCAAAACTTGTTGAGCAGCTGAATGGGCGCCGAATCCAGACTGATAACGACGGGATCCAACGCCGCGCCATCGAGCGCCGGTGTGCCCAACTGGAAGCCAAAGTCTGGATGCGCCGGATCATAAACAGCGAGCATGAACGTGATGTAGCGCTTGCCGGAATCCTGAAAGATGCCTCCCACCTGCCCGATGAGCGATTCCGGTGTGCTGTCGGGATGACGGTATTGGCCGTTATCGTCACTCACGGTTTCACACTCACGCCCCGTTGTCACACTGACGATGTCGCCATTGGGCAAAATCCGAAAACGCAGCGTTTTATTCGCACCCCCGTAGCTGGTGGTATTGGCACGTTGCGCGTCCGTTACCAATGAACCATCCGGATAGTCTTGATACAGCACACCGAATTCACGCGGTAACACCAATGCGCCACCGAGCGCATCCAAATCAATATCAGGCAGCGATTCGAACTGGCGGTATACCGTCAAATTATCGCTGATAGCCCCTTGCGTAAACTTGCCCACATCACTGCCGTTAAACGTGTAGGTGTACGGAATTTTGTAGTTTGTCGTATCCGTTGGATCCAACAACGTCGATGCGGCAAGCAAGAGATCGTTCACAAAACGGCCCGTCACCATAAGTGGATCATTGATTGCGGAGGTGAATGTCAGATTATTTAACGTGCCATTCGCCAAAACACCGCCACCGGGTGTCAACGTCATCGTTTCAAACACATCACCCACACCCAA
Source organism: uncultured Pseudomonadales bacterium (assembly GCA_964574995.1). Taxonomy (GTDB): domain Bacteria; phylum Pseudomonadota; class Gammaproteobacteria; order Pseudomonadales; family JADFDG01; genus JADFDG01. The sequence continues at coordinate 108,252 of CAZNPF010000004.1, forward strand.
TGTCTTGACCCAGGAATAGCCCATTCCTGATGCCTGCCCGTTGCGGCCGACCAACAAGCCCATCGACGCATTAAATGCGCGCGTGACCGCTGCCCCAGAACGCTCAAAACCCTGAATGGGCGGCACATAGCGATAAAGGCCAGCACGCGCCGCCACCAGCGAGCGATTCACTAACGTCTTGAGATTGGGGTCCGGTGGACTCAGCGCCACGCCACCCGAGCGCAGCGTAATCGATGCTGAATTGGCAGCCGCCACAATGGGGCCAATATAGGCAAAGAAATCATCGGGCGTCACGCTCAAACTTACTGTTGTCGCAAACGAGTTAAACATCGCATGCATTTCATCACTGATGATGATGCGATCTTGCGGTTCTGCTCCGGTGGAGGTGTCGATCAGACGCAACAACTGAAAAATATTGGCGACTTCATTCTTGCTGTAATCTGCCGCCGAGCCATAAAGCGTTGATGGCGTAATCGTGACGTTCTCGCGAGCATCAGCCTCACCGTCGTCACTACCATCATCCGCCACGGGTGCACGGTTACCATATATTTTGAGATCGACATCACCCAGCTTGAGGCCGGCAGGTTCACCCACGTAAAAACTGACGCGGCGATCACGCGGACACACGAAAGAGCCGTTGTTATTCGTCTTCCCAACGATCGGAAGTGTTCCGGATCTTGTGCAGATATAACGAAGGTTGCTGACCGGACGATCCGTATAGAAATACGCCACGATATTAAAGTCGTCATCAGGGTCTAGCGAACCACTACCTCCGTTCACGGGCGTGCCGCCCACACGGACATCCGCCGGAGTGTCGCAAGCAGACAGCGTGAACAACGCCAGCAATACGGGTAGCAATCTGATTACGTACTTCATCGCTCGTCTCATGGTTAACGGGACGCGAGATAATTTTTGCATCATCTCGTTTATTTGGCGGGGGCCGTCGTAGCGCCCCGCCCGCCCTTGAGGAATTCAAGGCTTACCTTGCCGGACACAGATCGATGCGCACCCTGTTCCGGGCGGCACGATTTGTCGAGCGTTTTCCTTGCCCAAGCACCCTCCATAACCACCAGTTCACGGCTGGCTGTGGCGCTGCCTAGCAAGGCCATCTCACCACGCACCGTAGCGTAGCGAAACGGATTTTCGGGTATCGATTCCGTCGCGTAGTTGTTAACGACTGCAATCGGAACACCGCCATTCGCCTGTAAAACAACGACGTCGGGTGATTCGCCTTTCTGAAGAACCCCTGCAAGCCGAACTGATCGCGTTTCAGGAGGAATGGGCAGACGATAACCTGCGTACCGTTGTTGGGTTTTCAGCGTCGGATCGTGAACGGGGAACTCTAAATTGTGAGCCCGCCCGCCCTCATCAAGCAGAAGCAGATGCGCCAGCGGCGGCAACCCCGGCTTACACGCCAACAGGGTTGAATGTTCTGCCGTAGGCGTTACCGCTTGCACCGCTTGATCCGCAAGCAGTTCCGAAGCCGTTACACCCTCCAAGCGACCACTACCATCCGGCAGCATGTAGAAACGCTGGCCCGACTTCTCATTCATGGAGCGCTCAAACTCTTCTGACGGTACAAACTCATCGTCATTGATTGGCGCTGGCGTTGTAACAACCGGACTTGCCGATTGCGGTGCTTCGCCGATTAATTTATCGACCGCACGATGAGATTCAGCCGGTGGCGCCAGCGCAGAACGATCATCAACGACCGTGCGATGCCCCATGGCATCAACGAATACGACAGGGCCTGACGGCGCAGTTGTGCGACCCGCACAACCCGCCAGCCAGAATACGCAAGAGAATAAAATCAAACCGCGCGACATCGCGTCGACGCGCATGGGATCACCAAGAAGTGCGGTATGCAAACCCGAAGTAATAAATCTCGGCTTCAGTTTTGATATCCAAGCCGCCATACGGGTTATAGATGATGTTATTCAAACCCGAACAGTTGGCCATACAACTAGTGTCTGCCGGGATCGAATCTTTCGAGTGAACATAGGAAAAGCCAATATCCACTTGCGAGTCTTTATCCCACTTGTAACCCAAGCCCAAGCCGTAAAGTTGCGCGGCGTTGATGGGGACCATCGGGCTTCTGCGATTATCGGGAATTGCCGACGTACGCGGCTCAAAGCCCATCCGCAACGTCAAGCGATCCGTGAAATCCCATGACAAGCCCATTCCCATTTGCCATGTGCTTTCAAAGCCCAGTGGCATCGACAGCGAACTCGTGGTGACACCTGGCGACAGCAGTCGCGCCAACCCCAATGCGGCAACGCTGCGATCAAACTTGATATCAAAGGCTTGCCATTTACCGTAGTCCGACCAGCCAAGATCCATGTTCATTTGCCAGCGCGGCAAGAAACGGTACTTGATGCCCGTCTGCAAATGCGCGGGGTATACCAAGTCCATCGAAAGCAAACCGGTTTCCGTTGCATTCACATGCGAGGGAATTCCAAGCACGGCAAGTGCAATCGCGCCGGTGGGCGAACCACCAATGGAGTTGATGACATCCTGAGTCGGCTGCGAGTACGTCATGGTGTACTTGCCCTTCAGGTGCATATTGGCTTCAGCTTGCCAGACCAGCCCCCACGAAAACTTATCGCTGGGCTCCCACAGAAACCCAAGGTTCCACGATGGCGACATGCGCTGTTCCAGCGCGAGATCCATCTTCGCCAAGCTCTCGAATGGATCTAAACCTTCTTTGGCACCGCAAGCACCGAACAGGAAAATATCCAACACGATATTGGATTCACCGCGGAACGGTGCGCAGATGTCTTCATCGAGCACGCGAGTAAATCCGAGCAGTTCGTTCGGGGTCCGGAAACCCATCTGCAACGCGACAGCCTGATACGAAAGACCGACTGAACCGCCCACCGACCACTGATCGTTGATTTGCCAACCCAGTGACGGCGACAAATACGTGATGCGCTCCAGCGCCACGCGCTCACCCAAGTAAACACCCGGATCATTCGGGTCGCGGTAGAAGCCCGCGATCATCGGTGCATAGATCGCATTGGCAAACGTCACTTTCGAACCCGGCGGCTTGATCGAAAATGCGGGCAACGGGCCGCCACCTACAGGACCGGCCGGCAGGTCCACCATCTCATCAACGACGGGGACATACAGAGAAACCCCTTCTACCGAGCTCTTGCCAACCTTAAAGGCCCGGCATTGGTCGGCACCGTCATTTCTCGGGTCTGCGCAAACGACAGGATCGTCTGAAAAACCAAATACGTTGTAATTCGGCGGTGCGTGGTATTCGCTGTTCATCGCGAAATCAGCCGCGATGAACTGAAGATCCATCCGACGGCCTTCCAGCTTAGCCAAACCTGCCGGATTGAAATGAATGGCCATAATGCCCGGCGGATCCGCCGTCACGGCGTTGCCCAGCGACATCGCTCGCGGATCGATGGCAATGTTGGTCGCCAATTCGGCATGCACCAGCGGTGCGTGGAAAAGCACGCACACCAGCATGGCCAATAAACGATGCAGCCTGCTCAAGCCAACCCCTGACATCTGTGTATTCCGCACTGTATCAAGCCGTTATTTCTTGATGCCAGAAATGTCGACAGGCAAGGAAATACCCAAGCTGACATTCGGCGCTTCCGGGGTCAAACCAAAGCCAAACGATACGTTGAGCAAACGCTGTGGCGACATGCGCACACCGACGGACATACCCAATGAGGCGGATGTCGAATCTTCCGAGCCGACGAAGTCCCCAGTGTCAAAGAGGTATTCACTTTGGAATGCGTATGCCTGTTGATATGAAAAGCTGATCGACAGGTCATAGGACAGCGAATGCGCCATACCGAGCGAAAACGAAACGGAATCGCCGGGGTGGAACTCGGTGAGCACGCGGTTGCCGCGCTGCTGATTCAAACCCGTGACATCAAAGCCCATGGTGTAACTCAGGCTACCGAACACCACGGCTGGATCGATGACCTTGCTGACGCTGGCACCACCCGACACGGCATAGTAGCCCTTACCCGCAGAGACATCTTTATTGGGATCGATTTCGTACGGGCTATCGCCTGTCGCGCTGGAAATCGTGGCGAAGATGGTTGATACCGGAGCGCCACGCTTCAGCGCAAAAGGCTGCCAACGCGCACCCAACGAGATATCACCCAGTGCAATGGCAGAAACATCCTTGGACGTATCGTATTTCACGGCCAACGGCAGCCGCGCATTTAGCGTCAGGTTATTCCAGACGCCGTAATCGAATGAGAACGAGGCAGACACAGAGTGTGCAGCGTCTTGCTCAACCAGAAAGCGATTGATCGCGCCCGCGTCGCTGAATGAGATATCCAAACGATCTGCACGGAAGTAACTGTAATCCGCTGAAAAATCGAGAGCCATTTCACCAGACTTCAGCAAGGAATACTGCTTCTCGGCAGACTGAAACACTTCTTCCAAGTTTTTCTCGGCCGTGACGTCGTCTTCCTGGGTGGCCAACGCTTCCCGTGCACGATCAGCACCCGTTGCCGGAGCGGTTGTCGGAGCAGTTGTCGGCGCTGCAGGTTCGGCTGCTGCAGGTGCCGCTGTTGCCGCCGGCTCAGTTGTCGAACTGGCTGCCGGTTCTTCGGCGAGCGCTAGGGGTGCTCCGGCCATCTGAATAAGGCCGACCAAGCAATAGATCCGGATTTTGTTGGGCATTGATCCAGTTCCTTTCACACTCTTGTTATTCTGCATTTGCAATTCCATGACGGCGCGCATCCATCAATGCAAGTAATACGTGCGCTGAGGGATGTTAATGATGTCGAGTTGACCATTCGCGTTCTCGATCAACACGGGGACTAGCGAACTTGCGCGGTCCGCTTGGAACTCACGCGTCGGCGTATAAATTTCCGCTTGTGCAAAAGACAGATTACGAATAGTCCGATCGTCGATGTTGCGCAAATCCGCGTCCACGATATCCAAGGTGTTGTGCGGCTCAAATCCGTTGGGGAAAACAATGAACAACACATTGCCTTCCCAGATTTCTTCGAAGCGCTGAATCGTGAATGACAAATTGCCCAGCGCAGGGTCAGCCACGTACACGCGACCGTCCTTAAAGCCTTTCACGACGACAAAGTGTTTGAAGCCTGCGTAACCAATCGGCGCGATTGCCGGGTGATCGAGTACGACAAGATCTTGCGTGGTTGCGCGGAAACCGCCGCTGGGATGGCCCAGCGCGGTGACGAGTCGCTTCATATCCAGCAGAGAAAATCCGCGACGCTCAACAATTTTATCGGTTTCACCAAAACGAAGCAGACCTTCCATGATCTGACGTTCTTGGAATTGGCGGCCGAGATAACCGTTCAGCAACGTAGTCAGCGCAGCGGAGCCGCAACTGTAATCATACGCTTGGCGAACGATGCCGCGAAACTTAACCTGATCACCCGGCTGCACGACGACGCCGCGCTCAGCAATATTTTGCAGCGCCTGCGGATGCTCGTAATAAACGACGCCTTCTGGCTGCGGCTCCACAACCATGATCTGATTTACTGCGACGAACATGATGATGGCGCCTGCCAATACGGCAAACATCAGAACCCCGACCCGGCTATTTGTCTTTTGCGCTACACGACGCAAAAAACTGTTTTTTTGTTATGTCGCAGTAGGTTAGCGATGGCCAAAGGCAGCTCGCAACCTACCCTGTGTAGACTTTTGTAAGCCGGAAATGAGAAGCCCGGCCAAGGCCGGGCTTCTGTCTTTACTGCGACGCTCAGATGAGAAATTACTTACCCGAGATCGTAATGCGTGTACCCGTCATGTTCAGGCCGATGATGGCCATGTCACCGATGATACCGCCGGTGCCGGTGCTGCCTAAGTACGCGTCGGTCATATACATGTCCGCGCCACCCGCCGCACCCAAGCGCTGGATATCCATCACCAAACCCGACGTATTCAGGTTGATACCGCCCTGCACCTGATAAGGCGTATTACCGGTACCCATCAATAAAATACTCGCCGCACCCAATGCGCCGCCCGTCACCGCGCCGCCCGCATCGTTCAAAGCAAAGTTGGTCATCGTGATGCCGTTGGTAATCGTGGTGTCCAGCGCAATTGCGTTGCCCTGCGGCTCATTACCCAACTGGATATTCATGGCCAACGAAGGCAGCACAATGGTCATCGCGCTCAAAATGACGCCCGACAAACTGTTCGCTAACCAGCCCGGTGTGCCGTCATCACGCTGCGAGTTACCCACACGGATGCTGCCCGTCACAATCGTCATGGCGGATGGCACGCTGACGCGCAAATTCAGGGTGGCATTGGACGGGCCCACCAGCACGTTGTCACCGGCATCGATCTCAATGTTCATGTTGCCGCTCAGGGAGTAGCCCTGAATGACAACGACACCGTCAAAACTGTGTGCCGTGGTGCCACCCGGCACACCACTGGGGACGCCAATCAAGCCGTCCGTGTCATGAATGTAGATACTGCTGGTCATCGGCGCCGTAGTCGTGATCGCCAACTCAAGGCCATCCTGACCATTGACTCCAGACAACGTGTTGTCTTCCAGCTCAACCATATCGGCCATGGCGGTAGCTGGAACCATTGCAATCGCAGTGGCCAGAGCGAGTTTTTTGAAGGTCATGAGTCTTCGGCTCCGGGCTTTGATGGCAGCCCAACAGTTTTATTGTTCTTTTTAACTTCTTCGATTTCGATCTGCTCCGCCTAGCCGATAGCAGCGTAGACAATGAAACAAACCGCATGCAAGCCTGACAGAAATCTCGCCCTGCGCCAAGACGCAGGGCGAGAGACTTACATTACTTACCAGACACCGTGATCACAGAACCGTTCAGGTTCAGACCAACCAGTGTGATATCGCCCACGATACCGGCCGTGGTGGTACCCAAGTAGGCGTCGGTGATGCGCATGTCGATACCGCTGGCGTTACCCAAGGTGCCGACCGTGATGACCAGGCCCGACGTGTTCGAGTTGATACCCACGTTGACGCCCAGCGCACCACCACCGTTGCCCACGATCTGGGTCGTCAGAGCGCCCAGCGCGCCGCCCGTGATCGCGCCGCCGGCATCGTTCAACGCGAAGTTGGAGATGGTCAGGCCGCTGGCAATCGAGGTGTTCATGGCAATCATGTTGCCTTGCGGCTCGTTGCCCAACTGAATGTTCATCGTCACGGTCGACAGTTCGATGTTCATGTTGCTCAACAGAACGCCGGACGTGGTGTTGACGCCCCACGCGTTACCTTCGTCACGCTGCGAGTTCGCAACACGGATGTCGCCGGTCGCCAAGCTGGCCGACGGAATGTTGACGTAGATGTCCAACGTCGGAGCACTGGTGGCCACCGCGTTGTCACCTGCGTGGATCTCAAGGGTCAAGTTACCGACGAAACCGAAGTTGTCGATAACGATGGCACCGTCAAACGAGTAAGCAGACAAACCCGTCAGGCCGGTCAAGCCATCGGTGTCGTGCACATAGATGTCGCCCGTGATGCCAGCGACCGGAGTGGTCACGCTGACCTCCAAACCATCCTGACCGGTGACGCTGGAAAGCGACTCATCACCCAGCAGATCAACCGAAAAACCGGCCGTCGGCACAAGGGCAATGGCAGAGGCAAGAGCAAGCTTCTTGAAAGTCATGTGTTTTCTCCAAACCGGGGTTGGCCCGGCGTATTTGTTGTTTTTTGCGAATTCGCGTTCAGTTTTTCTTTCTTCTTTTCGTCTGGCTGCAAGCTGGGGCAACACAGAGTTGCCCGAAAACTAACACGCAACCAACGCCCCGTCTACATTCCTTTACAAAGCGCAACGCATCAAGCCGCCGAACGGTAGAACCAGGCCGGGGAACGGGCCCCCGGCCTGGCCTGCCGGCAGGAATTACTTACCGGATACCGCGATGGTGTTGTTGTTCAGGTTGATGCCGCGCAATTCGACATCACCTACATAACCCAGCGTCGTGGTGCCCAAATACTGACGCTCGAGACGCACGTCAATACCGGTACCCGAACCCAGCTGGTTAACCGTGATGACCAGACCACGAGTGGCGTCTACGTCAACACCGACGTCAACCGTCAAGTCCGTGCCGCCGTTATCAACGATGGTGGTTTGGCCAGCGCCGATCGTGCCGCCGGTGATCGAGCCGCCCGCGTCATTGAGACCGAAGTTGCTGATCGACAGACCGCTGGTAATCGTGGTTGCGATGGCAACCATGTTGCCCTGCGGCTCGTTACCCAGCTGGATGTTCAACTGAACAGTGCCCAGCGTGACGGTCGCGTTGTTCATGATGGTGCCCGACACGGAATCGGTACCCCAACCACCCGCGTTATCACGGTTGGAGTTACCGACCGCCAACGTGCCCGTTTCCAGAACCGTGTTGTTCGGTACCGTCACGTGGACGTTCAGAGTCGGCGCCGTGTAGGTGTTCGCGCTATCACCGGAATCGATCTCGACCAGAATGGTCTGAGCCACCGGGGTTGCGATGCGCAGGCCCGTGATGACGATGGCGCCATCAAACGAGTAGCCCGCCTGATACGAAACGCCGTCCAAATCGTGAAGCAACGTATCCGTCGTTACATCCAAGCCCAGGCGAATGGCCAAGCCATCCTGACCGGTTTGGCTCGACAGGTCCGCGTCACCCAGCAGTTCAACTGCTTGCACGCCCATTGGCACAACCGCAATGGCTGCAGCAAGGGCAAGTTTCTTGAAGGTCATGTTATTTCTCCGGAGTCACATTTTTTTGATATTGAGTAAGACACACACGCAAAACAGCGGCCCGAGGCCGCAGTCGCTCCGGGACGCTAACACTCCCGACCAACGACTTGTAGCAGGGCCCGCCAGTCACCCGACCAGCGGACCTTTTCGCCGGCCCCGAAGGGCCAACAGCGAAACCAGCACCAGCATCGCACCACCCAGCGCTCCCGACTCTGCGCCTTCATGGCCATCGATGATGAATGAAACTTCATTTTCTCCCATGGAGCTCGTCGCACCCGAGCCCGTACCAGACACCGTAGCCGTCATATGCGCCAGATAGTCGAGCTCGGGGGCGCTCATGACGGCCACTTGGACAATGGCTTTGACACGCACCTTCGCGCCCGGCGGTAGCCCGGCTCGGAACAGACAATCCCCGATACGGGTGTTGCTTTCGATGGTGCAAAACGTATCCGTTGCCATAGCGATCGCGGAAGAAACAGGCACCTGATCATTAATTCCGTCGCCGTCCGTGTCCGCTAACGAAGAGACACGAGTTCCGTTGGTGCACGGCTCGGCCGCCAACGCTGCTGCTTGTGCTGCAACAGGATCCGGCAAATCATTTTTATGTAATTCAATCAAAAATTGCTTGTGGGCTTCGCAAGAAATTTCTACCTCAGCCACCAGATAACTCAACACCTGAACTGGCGCACCCGCATCCAATCGCACATGCGTGTTGCTAAACGACGCCAGATTGGAAGTGTTTTCCGCGATGACATTGACGGGAACCTGCGTACCCGGCTGCACATGCGTGGGCATACCAGAAATCATGACGGCTGCACCCACCGCAGGCACATCGTTATCCACAATCTGCAGGCCTATCAAATCCGATACATTGCCACTCGCAAAGGCAACATCGGTACGTGCTTCTGGTAACTCGGCACGCACCAGAATGGATTCAATCGGTTCACTGAATGTCATATCGTCGATGACATCAATGTCCACATAGGCTTCTTGCGCACCCGGCGGAATGGAGAGCTGCAACGGAGCGCCCAACGCAGGCACAAACGGTACAAAATCGCCTACGACACCAAGCGGCAAGCCACGATCCGGTGTTGCAGATCCCCCGCCCTCATACATATCGATCAGAATGGGGGTCGCTGTGACGTTGGGCGAATCCAAGCGCGCCGTGATGCGAAAATCACGCGGATCTGCCTCACTCATCACGCCCAAGTTCGGCGACGAGACAAACGAAACCAGATGAGCAACGCGGCAGCGCAGGCCGTAGATCAGCGGCTCAGGCGTATTACTAATGCTACGTGTTGCGTTCACGTTCAGGATGGCATCGTAATCACCCAAGGCGCTGCCATTGCAATGAATGGTCAGTGGCACCGAAGCGCCCGGCGTTAGGTTTGTCATCAGCGGTGAACTCAAATCAGTCACGACTGAGAATTCACTCGGATCAGCACCGGTAATACTGACGCTGTCGATGCGCAGCGGGTCCCCACTGGCCTTGAAATAAATCGATGCGTTGCCGCCCACCGTCGGCGCAACCGTTCCGATATTCAAATAGGTTCCCGCCGCTGGCGCGGAAATGGCGTCACCCACATCGGCAATGCCATCGTTGAAGCGAATGCGCAGCACACCCGTGGTCGCGCCGTTGTAAATCGATTCCGGGCTAACCAGAACGCCTTCAAATTCACACACACGCTGACGACGATCCAGCGAGAGCGAAGGAAACAGCAGCGCCGCGTTGATCGTGACGCTCGCTCCGCTCGTGCTTTGCGGAATCGTGACCGGCGCTACAGAAGACAGATCGCAGGATTCGCCAATACCGCCCGCACCACGCACTTGGAAATGCATCTGGGCATCAGCACCCAGCGTCCCTAATACACCAATAGCCAATTGCACGGACGTATAACTGGGTGCCTGTGCAGAGGACGCCATGATGCCGACGGCCGCAATCGGTGCCTCATAGGAGCCACTGCTACAGCCCGGGTCAGAACTTGCAGGCGCCGGGTAGCCCGGCAATGGCGTGTGCACACCGGGTGTACCTAACTGATCCCGATGGCCCACGCACTGTGCGGCCGGAACGGTATCCCCAATGGCACCGCGAGAAATCGGCAATACAGCACTGGGTTGGTTGACGAATCGTTGATTCGACAACTCCCACAAAACCATAGGCTCAGTATTCACGGGCAGGTCCGCCCGCGTCCGCACACCCGTCATCGGTGTGCAGCCTTGTGGATACTCGGCAAAACTGTATTGGCCCGTGAACGTCGAAGCGCCGGAACACGTCAGGTCATCGCCCGCCATACCCGCTGCGTTGTCGGCACTGATGCTGGCGAAATATGAAAGTGCACCTTCGTTGTAAATGCCCGCAGCATTTTGTGCGTCATTGAAACCGAGCGTCACGTACGACAGGTCGCTATTACTTCCCGCCGCCAGATATGCGCCCGCGCCACGTCGCGCTTTGTTGTTTGCAAACGTGGCGGACTCAACCGTGAGCGTGCAGCCATCGCAGTAAATACCGGCGCCATGACCGCTGGTGCCCAGCGTTTCGTTGCGGATGAATTGCGCACGCGTAATGCTGACTTGCGTCCCCGGGCCTGCGTAAATACCGGCGCCGCTATCCGTAACCGCATCAACGATCAGGTCTTCGCTGACCGATTCAATGACGCCAATGTCCACGGCCGACAAGATGGCCGCCGGCAAAACACCATCCGGCCCGGCAACACGAATGGCACCACCGGAAGGCTGGCTGCCAACATTGAGATCATCCGCACGACCATTGCGCAGCAGCACGCCGCTCATGGTGAGCTTGCCGCCCGGCCGCACATCAAAAATGCGTCCATTCTTGCCGGCATCGATGATCGAAAATTGTTGGCCGCCACCTAAGAGCGTGATGTCGGTGGTGATGTCGAGGTCACCAACTGCGGGATCGCTCTCTTCCAGCAAAGAAGAAGAAAGACCCATGACGTCCGGGAGCAAGATGATTTCATCTGCCCCACTACCTTTCGCACATTCAGGCGAACCATTTTTGCTGTCGGTTTCGGCGTTGACGATGGCTTCACGCAAACTGCAGCCGTCAGCGAAATTGTTTTGATCGCCGCCTGTCGTGACGAGAATCTGTGCTGACAGCGCGGGAACCGACACAGAAAGAAGTGCCGCTGCCGCGCAAGCAGCAAGTCCACGACGCCATGGAATGACTAAAGCCGGAACGACTGCATTCATCGGTTTATTGTTCTCATTGTTTCTGATGCGTCGCCATCAGTGGCGCCACACCGGCACGCTGGCAAAGGAAACACACCTTCGAACCAGAAATCCGTACCCTTAATCGGCTATACTATAACTGCTTGTCCAGCCTCACAAAACCCCGACGTTACCCGTTTGTCAGCCCAGCTGCTCCGCTAGGATCACCCCTCCGTACATGCCCCTTCCGACCCATCATCCCGAGTTCTGGCTGACGGCCAAATCACCCGACGGCCAGCCATTCCGGCTTGCCGCCAAGCATCCACGTCGCATTTGGCAAGGATCGGCCTTGCGGGAGTTACCCCTATCGCAAGCGCTCGCCGAATTGGAGCGGCGGCCGCAAGGCGTCTTACTAGGGGTACTCCCCTACCCAAGCTCGACCGCCAGTCCAGAAAGCACGCCCGCCTCTTTACTCCTATTCGATCAGCGCCAGCAGCCCGGTCCGGATACCCCGCCACCACTTCATGCGCAGCCCTTTTTGCTCACACGCCCGTTTCACGCTGACTGGACGAGCGCGGGATATCTCGACGGCGTGCGTCGGATCAAGGACTACCTCTCGGCCGGAGATGCCTACCAAGTCAATCTGGCCCAGCGCTTTACCGCCACGTTCACGGGGAACCCACGCGAGGCATTCGCGGCGCTCCAGCAAGCATTTCAGCCCCCATTCGCCGCCTATGTCGACCTCGGGGATCGACAGATACTCAGCTTGTCACCGGAAAGTTTTTTGGCCGTAGAAAATCGCCAGGTCCTGACACATCCCATCAAAGGCACACGCCCTCGTGGCACCGACGCGCACCACGACGCCTTGTTGGCCGCCGACCTGCTTGGGCACCCCAAAGATCGTGCGGAAAACCTCATGATTGTCGATCTGCTCCGCAATGATCTGGGCAAGGTCTGCGCACCCGGCTCGGTGCAAGTGCCCGCGCTTTTCACCCTAGAGTCGCACCCCAACGTCCACCATCTGGTGAGTACGATTAGCGGCCAACTGCGGCCCGACACGGGGATTCCGGAACTGCTGACTGCGGCTTTTCCCGGCGGCTCGATCACTGGCGCCCCTAAAAAGCGGGCCATGGAAATCATCGCCGACCTGGAACCCCACCCCCGCGATGTCTATTGCGGCAGCATTTTCTGGGCGCTGCCGGGTGGCCGCTTGGGTAGCAACATCGCCATCCGTACCTTTTTAGCCAAAGACGGTGTGATTCACGGCTGGGCGGGCGCCGGCATAGTTGCCGACTCCGAGCCCGAGGCCGAAGAGGCCGAATGCCGTCATAAATTGCAGCCGATGATGGCTGTTTTAGAAAATTTAAATAAAGGTTGATTTGATTTTTTGAGTTAATGATCAATTAATAGCAACAAATCACATGAAATATACATTCTATGTGATTGTTTTTATTGATTATTAGACGGTAATTTTTCGGGCGCTCGCTGAAGCGATTTGTCGCTTCAGATCGCTGTAGGAATGCACCGCTGGAAACTGCGGGAACTCCCGGATCACGTTCTCGGGGGCGTGAAACAAGATACCGGCATCTGCTTCAGCCAGCATCGTGGTGTCGTTATAAGAGTCGCCAGCCGCTATTACCCGGTAGTTCAGCGCATGGAATGCCTTTACTGCCTGACGCTTAGGATCTTTCTGGCGCAATTGGTAGTCGGTGATAAAGCCCTGCCCATCCACCACCAGCTTGTGGCACAGCAAGGTTGGCCAACCCAACTGGCGCATCAGCGGCTTGGCAAACTCATAGAACGTGTCGGAAAGGATGACAACTTGGAAGTGGTCGCGCGCCCAATCAACAAATTCCACCGCACCTGGCAGCGGCCCCATGCGGTCGATGACCTGCTGAATGTCAGGCAGCCCTAGTTTCTTTTCCGCCAAGATTCGCAAACGCTGCTTCATCAATACGTCGTAATCAGGAATATCGCGGGTCGTCGCGCGCAACTCCGGAATCCCGGTGAGATCGGCAAAATTGATCCAGATTTCAGGGACCAACACGCCTTCAAGGTCGAGCGCAAGGATTTCCACGTTAAGCACCTAGCAAAATGGCGCGGGCCGGACTGGACCGCAGGCGGCGCACACTTTACTGAGCAAACCGGCATAAGACCAGAATGCACCGTCATTGGCCGTCATTGGCCGTCATTGGCCGTCATCCGGCGTCACCGCTAAACTGCCAAACCGCTGAATCGCGCACGAGACCGGGTTAATGACTACCTACAACGAAGATCACCTGAAAACTTGGGCGCTCGAACTGGATGCCAAAAGTCCGCGCGATATTCTGGCGCACGCCCTAAGCAATCATGAGCGAATCGCTATCTCGTTTAGCGGCGCAGAGGATGTGGTGCTGATTGATCTTGCACTGAAGATCCGAAAAGACATTCACGTGTTCACACTGGATACAGGCCGCTTGCATCCGGAAACTTATCGATTTCTGGAGCGTGTGCGTGAGCACTATGGAATCACGATCGAAGCACTGTATCCCGAAGCCGCACCGTTAGAACAACTCGTCCGCGAAAAAGGCCTGTTCAGTTTTTATCGTGACGGCCATGAAGAATGTTGCGCCATTCGCAAAGTCGGGCCATTACGCCGTAAGTTGGCAACGCTGGATGCGTGGATCACAGGCCAGCGTCGCGATCAAAGCCCAACGCGCAATGTCGTGCCCGTCGTGCAAGCAGATCCCGGAGCGTTGGCAGGTGGCCGTCTATTAGCAAAGTACAACCCGCTCGCCAGTTGGAGCAGCGAGCGCGTGTGGAATTACATTCGGGGTAACGAGTTGCCCTACAACGAACTTCACGAACGCGGTTACATCAGCATTGGTTGTGAGCCTTGCACTCGCCCTGTTCTACCCAACCAACATGAACGCGAAGGACGTTGGTGGTGGGAAGAAGCCACGAAAAAAGAGTGCGGGCTGCATAAGTAATGCAGCCGAAATAATTACCCATTGCGGCGAATATCCGGTGACGGCAAAACAGGCTAGGTATTAATTCATCGACACACCTGTCGCATTCGATTTTCCCGCGCGCTCAACGCAGCGAGCGCGCCGGAACTCCCACCACGGTGACACCCGCCGGAACATTCTTCACCACTGCGGCGCCCACTCCCACGATAGCCCGATCACCAACTCTGATATCTGGCCGCACAGAAGCACCTGTACCGACCAAAGCTTCCTCACCGATACGCACGCGCCCACCGAGAGCAGCGCCTGTGGCGATGTGTACGCCACGACCAAGAAAACAATCGTGCTCCACACGGGAGCCCGTATTAACGATGCAGTGTTCACCCATACGCACATCCGGATTGATCACAGCGCCCGCCAGCACCACACTGCCAGCGCCGATGACAGCGGAGCGATGCACCACGGCAGACGGATGAACAATCGACACCCAGCGCGCCTGTGGCCAGCGCCGCGCTAACGCTAATCGACCCGCGTTGTCGCCCAAACAAATGACGGCATTCACAGCGCCTAACGCAGTAAATGCATCGAGCGAACCCAGCACGGGATAGCCCAAAACAGATTCGCCGCGTTTTTCGTCATCGAATAATCCAGCAATTGGGTAGCCCGCAGCCTCGGCGGCAGCCAAGACCACCTTGGCATGACCTCCGGCACAAAGCAGATATAAAGATTCCGTCGTCATCGGACTACCTCCCTTATCGCCTGCACATCAGCGTACGGGCAGATTGATGTCACGGAACAATGCATCCAATTCTTCATGGCTTGAGGCCTTTGCTGCCGCATCGACACGTTCTCGATTGAGATGCGGTGCAAAGCCGCGCATAAAGTCGTACATAAAACCGCGCAGAAACGCACCACGACGAAATCCAATGCGTGTGATGGCCGACGGAAACAGATGACTCGCATCGAGCGCTACAAGATCATGATCATCAGCAGTCACGGCCATATGCGCAACGATGCCAACGCCCAGACCCAAGCGAACATAGGTTTTTATCACGTCAGCATCTACCGCTGTGAAAGCAATTCGCGGTTCTAATCCGGCTGCCGCAAATGCCTGATCGAGTTGCGATCGTCCCGTGAACCCAAATACATAAGTCACCAACGGGAACTTCGCCAGCTCGGCCAGCGATAATTTTTGAGCCGATGCCAAGGGGTGGCCTTTGGGTACCACGACGCAACGATTCCACCGGTAGCACGGCATCATCACTAAATTACCGTGCAACTCTAAGGCCTCGGTGGCAATGGCAAAGTCGACGCTGCCATCGGCCGCCATAGCGGCAATTTGTTGCGGCGTACCCTGCTGAATTTGTAGCGATACATCCGGATAGCGACGAATAAAATCTTCGATCACCGGCGGCAGCGCATAGCGCGCCTGCGTATGTGTCGTCGCAAACGACAATGTGCCACGGCGATCATCGCTAAATTCCTGCGCTACCTGTTTGATGGTATCGGCCTTGCGCAAGATTTCTGCTGCCAACACCAGAATGGCTTCCCCAGCCGGCGTCACGTGTGTCAGGTGCTTGCCGCTGCGGGCAAAAATCTCAACGCCCAATTCGTCCTCCAGCAAACGCACTTGCTTGCTGATACCCGGCTGCGAGGTGTAAAGACTTTGCGCGGTGGCAGACACGTTGAGCTCGTGCTTGGCCACTTCGCAGATGTAACGCAACTGCTGAAGCTTCATAGAACTCGCTCCGGTCTTTACCAGCCATTCGGTTATAAACGATAGCAATTACGCTAACCCACAGGAATGAGCGCCCCCTTAACCTTTCGTCAGTTGCTCATGGAAACTCATCTGTTGTCGGACAATCAGTTCCTCAAACAAGGCCTGATGCCCGGAAAATGCGGCCACTCTGCTGACTCGCACCATCCATGTCCGACACGTCAGCCGAATGCCGCTCAGCCGCCAACCCACATACGGAAATTGATCATGGCCGCCATCAAAAGCTCCAAAGCCAAGACCGCTAGCCCACTCAACGAACTGATCCAGCGCGTTGAACAGCTCACCGATCGCATTCGTTCCGAGCGCGAAAAACAGATGGGCAAACTCGAAGAGCAACTCGACAAAGCCCGTGACACGCTCAACAAGCAACTCGACAACGTGAACCTCGACAAGTTGCGCACCATGCAGGGCAATTACCGTGAAAAAGCGGAAGACGCCCTTCGCAATCAACTCGACACCGTGAAAAAAGCCGTCGGCGGTGCCGGCGAGCAACTGCGTGATTCCAAGGCCGTGCACGCTCTGCTCAAAGCAGAACTGAACGCCCTGCAATTTGCCACCAAGCAAGCCAACGACGTAGCGCGTGCGCTGTCCGGCTATGAAAAGCAGGTGCAAAAGCAACTGACCCAGGTTGAACGCAAAATTGGTAAAGCAGCCAGCAAAGCTTCCGGCAAGGCCCGCAAGGTTGCCAGCAAGGCCACCGCACCGAAAAAGCCTAAAGCTGCACCCAAGAAAAAGGCCGCTGCCCGCAAGCCCAAGGCTGCCGCTACGGCCTGAGCCTGCCCCGCACCACAAAAAGGCCCGCCTTGAGCGGGCCTTTTTGTTTTCAGCCGCAAAACCTGCCGATTTGTCGAACGGCCGCTCAGCTATCATGTCGGCTCCCAGATAGGTGCCGGTCCTCGATCCGTGAATCTTCTTCGTCTATTGCTGGCGACCTTCGCCCTACTCCCAGCGCTGGCATTCGCCGAACTGCCTGCCCTAACCGCACTGACCGCGCACTACAAAGTCACGGTTAATGGCATTCCGGCCGGCACCGCCGCCACCATCAGCGTGCAGCCGCTCGCGCATCCCGGGCAATACGAAGCAACCTTCAACGTGCGCAACCGTTTCTTCAATCACAGAGAAATTTCTCGTTTTGATTGGCAAGACTGCCATGTGACTGCCCACGAATATATGCACGACTTCACGGGGCTCGGCATCGAAAAACACAGCGCGTTACTGTTTGATAAAGCACGTGGCGTTGTCATCGAAACTCGCGGTGAAAAACAAATCGAGCTACCACTCTCCGCGGATGTCACCGATGCACTGAACATGGGGCTGCTTTCACGCTGTCGGTTGCGTGAGGGATTACAAAAATTCAGCTTGCCCGTGATCTATCGTGGCGAGCGAAAAGATTACAGTTTTACCGTCACCGGCAAGGAAGTTGTCACCACACCCGCCGGCACGTGGGAATCCGTGGTGGTCTCCCGCGACTACCCGCAAGGCGGGCGGCGCACGCGGATCTGGGTCGCACCAGCACTAGACTGGTTCATGGTTCGTTTTGAGCACGTCGAGAATCCCGTGGCGCGTGGGAGCATGGTTTTGACCCATTTTGAAACTAGCGCTTCTGCTTCTCCTGGTTCTAACCCCGCTACGCACACACCGGCAGCAACGCCTACTGCCAAAAAGAAACCGCATCGACTCAAATTCCGCAAGGAACCCGCCCCATGATTTCTGCGCCACAAGCCATCACATCGGGAAAAGTAGTTGCCATTGAATGGCTAGGCAATGCGTTAAAGCTGATCGATCAACGTAAGTTGCCGCATGAAACTTGCCACGAGATCTTTCACAACGCCGAAGACGTTGCGCACGCAATCACCGACATGCTGGTACGCGGCGCCCCCGCGATCGGCATCAGCGCAGCATATGGCGTCGTGCTATCCGCTCAGGCACACGCCAAAAATCACTCGCCGGGCAGCGCCGAATGGCGTGATGCCGTCATGCGTGATATTCAAATATTGGCTGAATCGCGGCCAACCGCAGTCAATCTGTTCTGGGCTCTCGACCAAATGCGTTCCATGCTGGCGCAACCGATGACAGATCCAGTTTCTGCGTTGGAGCAAGAGGCTATTCGCATTCACAACGATGACGTCGCCGCCAACTTGGCCATGGGACGTCACGGCGCGGCATTGCTGCCCAATCACACTACGATTTACACCCATTGCAATACGGGCGCGCTGGCCACTGGCGGCCACGGCACGGCACTGGGCGTCATTCGTTGCGCTCATGAACAAGGAAAACTGAAACAGGTCTACGCGGGTGAAACACGTCCGTGGATGCAAGGAGCGCGGCTGACTGCGTGGGAGCTGATGCAGGAACACATTCCCGTAACTCTTTCCACGGAAGGTTCTGCGGCTCAGTTACTTCGACGCGGCGGCGTTGACTGGATCATCGTCGGTGCCGACCGCATCACCGCGAACGGTGACGTCGCCAACAAGATCGGCACTTACAGTCTCGCCGTGCTGGCCAAGCATCACGGCGTAAAATTCATGGTGGTTGCACCTACATCTACCGTCGATATGAAACTGACCGACGGCAATGCCATACCCATTGAAGAACGTTCGCCCGAGGAAGTGCTCCGCATTCAGGGCGTACTGATCGCACCCGCAGGCGTCAAAGCGATCAATCCGTCATTCGATGTCACGCCAGCCGAACTCATTGATGCCATCGTGACTGAGCGTGGCGCGTTGCTGAATCCAAATGCAGCGCGTATGCACGCTTACATGAAACGCTGAACACACGCCATGAGCGAAGCACTTGCTCGACAAGCACTGCAACTATTTCAGCAGAGAAATTTTTCTGAAGCGCGACCTCTGCTCGAAGCACTGCTTGACGCAGGCAATACGCCGCTTCCCTGCATCATCGCTCTGGCCGAAGCTCGCGAAAGGACTGGCGATATCGATGGCGCCATCATTCTGCTGACGAACCTGTACAGCGCCCTTCCGCAAGAAAATATCGCCGCCGCACTCGCTATTGCGCTCTTACGCGCTGGCGATCAAACCACGCTGGATGCTCGGCTGCCGACCTGGCTTACTGCTTACCCCAACAATTCTCAACTGCAAGCCGTGTGCATGCACCACGCGCTCAAACGTGGCGATCGCAGCACAGGGTTGCAGCTGTTATCCAAACGCTGGGCACTGACCTACGAGCGCCCGATGACGGCTGAACTAGCTTGCCCGATCTGGGATGGACAGCGGTTTCCGGGATTGCTGTTGGTAGGAACTGAACATGGTCTTGGCGATATCGTGTTGTGGTCAGCACTGCTGGCCGATTTAGCGCGGCTCGGCCAACCTGCTTTAGTGGCTTGCGATGCTCGTCTATTGCCGCTATTTCGTCGCTCTTTTCCAACGCTGGAATTTGCCGACGCCGCGCAGGCTCCCTTGCGCCTGCTTGGCCAAGATATGGCCAATCGTCGCATCCAATGTCCAGATCTCGCACCGCTACTGTGGCGTGGCGACATACCACCACCGCGTACACCGTGGCTGCGCGCAGACCCGGCACGCGTCATCAAAATTCGTGAGCAATACCGCTCACGTTTTCCTGATCAAACGTTAATTGGGCTATCTTGGTCGAGTCACCGCGATCTGGCCGGATACAGCAAGAGCATTCCAGTCGCTGAACTCAAGCCATTACTAGCTCAGCAAAAATTGGCTTGTGTGTCATTGCAATACGGTGACATCGCTGACGATCTCGTCGAATGGCAATCGCAAGGACTGTCCCCCGTGATCGATACTGATATCGATTTGACACAGGATATCGACGGCGTATGTGCATTAATTTGTGCGCTTGATGGCATTGTTTCTTGCAGCACGACAGTGGCGCACCTGGCTGGCGCGCTCGGTGCCAACATTCAGTTACTGGCGCCCGGCAAACACTATGTGTTGTGGTATTGGGGTTACGAAAGCGACTCGACACCTTGGTACCCCACGATGCGCATTCTACGCGGCCCGCCACGCACGACATGGGAGCACGTTGCTCGCACCGCCGCCGCTTCTTTTGTGTCCTCATCATGAATGATCCCACTCTCATCGCTCGCGCCATTCAGTTGTATCAACGCGCACGCACACAATGGACGGCAGGCGAACAAAAAGCAGCGCTGGCCTCTTTCGAAGCCAGCCGTCGCCTGCTGCCAGATCACTTGCCGTTGCTAGCCGAATACGCGCAGCGCGCTTATGAATCAAATCAGTGGGAAATGGCTGCCACGCTGTATCGTCATATCGGGAAATTGAAACCCACCTCTAATTTTGAAGGGCCGCTGGGTCTGGCCCTCGTGCAACAACACCAGTTTGCTGAGGCGATTCCTTTTTTGCGTACGCAGCTCGCACGCGTGCCTCATGAGCTGGTCGCATGGCAAGCACTGGCCGCTGCACTGGCTAAAACTTATCAGTGGGAAGAATCATTGGCCTGCGCCAAGAAAATTTCTCAACTAGACCCTCATCATCCCGCACTCGATATCGAACTCAGCGCTCATTTCTATATGGGCAATGCCGAGGCACTGGACGCCATCGCCGAGCCCATTATCGAAAAATTCCGGAACAACCCAGCTATCTTGGCAATCCTCGGCATGCATATGCTCAAGCGGGGCGATTTCGTGCGAGGATTTTCATTGCAATATGAATGCGGCTGGGGCAAAGAGCATGATCGCAGCAGCGACGCCGACATTGCCGACCTTCCCGCTTGGGATGGCAAGCCATCCAATGAGCTGCTGCTGATCACTGGCGAGCAAGGACTGGGCGAAGAAATTCTCGCCGCACGTTTTTACCGCGCGCTGCTAGCCAGCGGCCAACCCTGTGTCATCACCTGCGAGCCACGCTTGCTACCGATATTTCGTCGTAGCTTTCCTACACTGGAATTCATTGCGCATAACTCGCCAGAACGTGCAACGTTGGTTTCTCAGCGTGCGCCGCGTTATCGCCTGCGCGCGCTCGACCTTGGCCATTTTTTCTTAACGCAAACACTGGCTGATGATCGCCCTTGGATCCAACCAGATATGGCTCGCGCAGAAAGCCTGCGCCGGGAATATCGCGAACGCTGGCCTGCTCGCCGCACGGTCGGCGTCAGCTGGGCCAGCCGGCGGCGCATTCACGATCTCTATGGGAAGTCGATGCCCGTCACTGCGCTGGCACCCCTCTTCGCTCGTAAAGATTTGATCGCGCTGAACGCTCAGTACGGCGACATTCAGGCCGATCTCGACGAATTAGCCGCTCATAGCCTGCCTGCTCCTTGGCAGGACCCCTCGCTGGATACCACCCAAGATCTCGATGGATTGCTGGCGCAACTCGCGGCGCTGGACGGATATATCGGCGTCAGCAACAGCAACCTCCATCTGGCCGGTGCCGCCGGAATCCCTGCTTGCCAACTGCTGCCCGAGCGCGACCCGGTGTTCTGGTATTGGGGTTACGCCGGAGAACGCACGCCGTGGTATCCCTCGCTGCGGCTATTCCGCAATGGCCCGGATCAAGACTGGCAAGCCACGCTGCAGCGGGCACTCGACACCTTGTAAATCATCCTCGCTCAGGCGGTTGCCGCTCGCGCATGAACAGGTAAAGTGATCGCCCCGCCACACACGCCAGACGCACCGGAATGTCCACATCCGACGACCCCTACGCCCTCGCCGCACGCTCGATTTGCGATATCGGCCGACGCATCGCCGCACGCGGCTGGTGCCCAGCAACCAGCAGTAACTTTTCGCAGCGCGTTGATGCGGTGTCTTGCGCCGTGACCACCTCCGGTCATGACAAAGGATCGCTCGTTCCAGACAACATCATGCGCGTAGATTTTGATGGCAGGCCACTGTCGGCCGGTAAACCTTCCGCAGAAACGCTTCTGCATACGCATTTGTACAAACGCGACCCAAAAATTGGCGCCGTGCTGCACACGCATGCACCGTCAGCGTCACTGCTATCACAACTGCTGCGTGACAATGTCCTGAAGCTAGAAGGTTGGGAGCTGCTCAAGGCCTTTGAAGGAATCACCACCCACGAAACACGCATCAACGTACCGATCTTCGACAACACGCAAGATATCGCCCGCCTAGCGCGTGATGTTGACCGCTGGCTGGATGCTACCGATACGCCCTGCTACGGTTATCTGATTCGCGGTCACGGCATTTACACTTGGGGAAGCACCATGGCCGACTGCTGGCGTCACCTCGAAGCATTTGATTACTTGCTGAGCCTTGAGCTGGAACGTCGGCGCATCACCGGGCCTCACTGAATACCTTCATCATCAAATTTTTTATCGTTAACATCGTCATGGTGAACGCATGAGCTCACTAAAAGTATTTACTGAAAAATCGTCCGCATCACCGTTGATCGCCATTACCGACAAAGCCGAAATAGCTCGTCATTTGCGTGTGGTCGGTGTGCGTTATGAGCAGTGGCAAGCCTCGGCGCCAGTCAAGGCCGGCGACACACAAGATCAAGTCATTGCCGCCTACCGCAAGGATATCGACCGTTTGATTGCCGACGAGGGTTATCAAGCCGTCGATGTGGTCAGCCTGAATCGCGACAACCCCAACAAGGCCGAGCTTCGGAAAAAGTTTCTCGACGAACATCGTCACGGCGAAGATGAAGTGCGCTTCTTTGTCGACGGTGCCGGCCTGTTTTCACTGCATGTTGGCGATAAGATTTATGAAGTGCTGTGCACCAAAGGCGACCTGATCAGCGTACCTGCCAACACACCACACTGGTTCGACATGGGGCCGAATCCTCATTTCGTGGCCATTCGCTTGTTCAATAATCCTGAGGGCTGGGTAGCGAAATTTACCGGCTCAGATATCGCACAAAAATTCTCGCGCCTGGATAACTGAACACGATGTCTATCCACGCCATCCTCACGGACATCGAAGGCACCACCAGCAGCATTTCCTTCGTCAAGGACGTGCTGTTTCCCTATGCGCATCGTGCCTTGCCGGATTTTGTTCGCGCACACGCGGACGACTCTGTGGTGCACGAGCAATTGATTGCCACTTGGCGCGAAGCGCAATTGCCAACGGGCAACGTGGAAGCTGCTATTGCGCAACTGCTGCGTTGGATCGAAGAAGATCGCAAGATCACACCCTTGAAAGCACTGCAAGGCATGATCTGGGAACAGGGCTATCGCCAAGGCGACTTCCGCGCACATATGTACCCCGATGCCACCGCACAACTGCGCCGCTGGCACGAATCCGGCCTACCGCTCTATGTCTATTCCTCAGGCTCGATACAAGCGCAGCTCTTGTTTTTTGGGCACTCGGAAGCCGGTAATTTGTTGCCGCTATTCAGCCGCCACTTCGACACCACGTCCGGCGGAAAACGTGAGGCCGAAAGTTACCGTCGCATTGCGACCGCTATCGGCCTGAGCGCAGCCGATATCCTCTTTCTCTCCGACATCGGCGAGGAAATCGACGCTGCAAAAGCCGCCGGTATGCAGGCCATACAACTGGTGCGCCCCGAGGACTACCCCGGCATGGCGCTATCGCAGGCGCGTCAACCTGCCGTCCGCAGCTTTGCGGACATCCAACTGCCTTAAATAAATGGCCCGGCCGCCCCAAGCCTTGAAGGCAGCGATAGCCGCCCCAATCCGCTAGACTCGCCGTGCTTTTTCCCTTTTCTCTTTTTGTCGCCTCTGCGACCGCAGTCATCCGCCATGTCTCAGCCGATTGAAAACGCTAACGTCCGCGCCATCGAGCCTCTGATCACGCCACGCCAGCTGCATACCGAATTGCCGCTAACGCCAAAAGCGCAAGCCACCGTCGATACTGGCCGCGAGACCATCAAAGCCATTCTCGACCGCCGCGATCCGCGCCTGTTTATCGTGATTGGGCCATGCTCGATTCACGACACGAAAGCCGCCATGGAATACGCGCACAAACTCAAAGCGCTGGCCGCCGAAGTGCAGGACACGCTGTATCTCGTCATGCGCGTTTACTTCGAAAAGCCGCGCACGACCGTCGGCTGGAAAGGCTTAATCAATGACCCGCACATGAACGACAGTTTCAAAGTGCAAGAAGGTTTACATATTGCGCGCAAACTGTTGATCGATATTTCCGAGCTGGGTTTATCCACCGCCACCGAAGCGCTGGATCCGAACAGCCCGCAGTTTTTGCATGACTTGATCAGCTGGAGTGCAATCGGCGCTCGCACCACCGAGTCACAAACACACCGGGAAATGAGTTCGGGGCTTTCAACACCCGTCGGCTTCAAAAACGGCACCGACGGCGGGCTGGAAGTGGCCACCAATGCTCTGCAATCGGTCGCGCATCCGCACAGTTTTCTGGGCGTGAATCTCGACGGCCAGTTATCCATCGTACATACCAATGGCAACAAGCACGCACACGTTGTGCTGCGGGGCGGCAACGGCAAACCAAATTATGATTCGGTGAGCGTCGCGCTGACCGAACAAGCGCTGGCAAAAGCAAAAGTCAGCGGCAACATCATGATTGATGCCAGCCACGCCAATTCCAATAAAGACCCCGGCTTGCAACCATTAGTCATGGATAACGTTGCCAATCAAATCGTTGAAGGCAACAAATCCATCATCGGCATGATGGTTGAAAGCCACCTGAAATTTGGGAATCAGAAAATCCCGAAAGATCTCTCGCAGCTGGAGTACGGCAAGAGTGTGACCGACGGCTGTATTGATTGGGATATGACTGAAAAAGCCGTACGCAGCATGGCCGATAAATTACGGAAAGTTTTGCCTGGGCGTGGCAAGCCGGGCTAAAACCCGCACCGCACTCAGCCATGTTGCAACGACTGCCGCGTAACCGACACGCATGACATCCGCTGCCGACATTCAACGTGGCTTGCAGCTTTTCACAAAGGCGCAAGCCCTGCATCGCGAACAGCAATTTTCAGCGGCCGCCGATGCGTATCGGCGCGCCATGAATCTGATGCCCAATCATCCCCAGGTGATTGCGGGTTACGCGCAGCTCGCATTAGACGTACAAGACTGGGCTGCTGCAGAAAAACTGTTCCGGCTGCTGCACACGATACGCCCTACGGTAGATGTAGATGCGCATCTGGGCGTCGTGTTGTTCCGCCAACAAAAATACGACGAAGCCATTCCTTTTCTGCAGCGGCACATCAGCCGCAAACCGGACGATGCAGATTTTTTGCACATGCTCGCCAGCACACTGTGCTCGGTCGGCCGCTGGGAAGAAGGTCTCGATCATGCTCGCAACGCCTATGCGCTGAAGCCGGATGGTGACAAAGCCGACGCCATCATCAACACGCTGTACCACCTTGGACGTGCTGATGAACTGGATTCGTTGTTTGACGAAGTCATGCAACGCTACCCGGATAACCGGCCCGTACGATCCATGTATGCCTTGCATCGTCTGAAGCGCGGCGATTACGAAACCGGTTTTCGTTATTTGCACGATTTCCGCTGGCGTCATCACCCCAACACGCCGGCTGATGGCGGTACTCCCGGCGAATGGTGGGATGGCAAACCGTTCGATGGCACATTGCTCGTCACTGCCGAACAAGGCTTGGGTGACGAGTTAATGGTGTCTTCCATGTTTGAAGATCTGGTCGCTATGGGCCAGCGCACTTTGATCGAATGCGACGAGCGCTTGTTGCCACTGTATCGACGCTCTTTCCCATCGCTGACATTCGTTGCACGTCACCAGCAAAACCTACAAAAAGCCTACGCTGCCGGTGACGGAACCACTTTTCGAAAACTCAATGGGCTGGATCTTGCCGCATTCTTTCGTACGAATAGCCAAAATTTTCCGCCGCGCCGACACTGGCTCAAAGCAGACCCTGAACGCGTCGCCGCCTTACGCAACCGCTATCAAATGCGCTGGCCGGGCCGAAAGTTAGTCGGCATCAGCTGGAAAAGCAGTCGGATCATGGAAGGCCAAACCGACAAGAGCATCAAGCTGGCTGAATTCTCACCGATACTTTTACGTAAAGACTCCGCCTTTGTCAGTTTGCAATACGGCCAGATACGTGACGACATCGACGCAACGCGTAATGCCGGGCTGGGTGACGTTTTCTTGGATGACACCATCGACGCCACCGTCGATATCGACGGCCTAGCAGCACAAATGTCTGCGCTTGATGCAGTCGTCTCCACCAGCAACACCACCGTGCATATCGCTGGCGCACTGGGCATACCCTGCATCGTGTTACTACCACGCGTACGCCCTTTGCTCTGGTATTGGGGCTATCACGAAGAAAAAACACCGTGGTATCCCTCGCTGCAATTACTTCGTAATAAGCACGACAGTGAACGAGAAGCACTGATTCAACAGGTGAATCAGTGCCTAACGGCGTTGCTAGCGGACAGCAAGGAGCCTCAAGCGTGAGTTCCGATCTCGAACAACTTCCTCCGGCTGCACGCGCCGCCTTCGAGCGTGGAACAGCACTGCATACGCGGGGCGATCTTGCTGGCGCACTGCGTGAATACCAATCTGCCTTGCCGCAAGCCCCGCACAACGAAACATTGCTTGCCGCACTAGGAAAGCTGGCTATGGAAGGCCATGATTTTCGAGCCAGCGAGCAGATTTTTCGTGCGTTGGATGCGCGATTTCCCGGCCGTTACCTGTCTTCACTGGCGCTCGCTGTTTTCAATCAACAGCGATACAGCGAAGTTCTTCCGCTGTTCGAGCGCTTGAGTGCAGGGGGTAATATCGATATCAACTGCGCATTGGCCTGGGCCATGGCTTTGGAAAAATGCGATCAGATTGATCGATCAATTCGAATAATGATTCAAATATGGGAAGGAACCCGCAGCGAGAAATTTGCCGTCCTTTTGATGTCGGCATTGCTCCGGCTTGGTCGGCAGCAAGAGCTCGACGAATGGATGCCAAAACTCATCGCTGCATTTCCTACCAATGCGCAATTACTGGCCGGCCGATCGGAGCACGGATTTCTTTCGGGTGATTACGCCACCGGCTTCGACTACATGCATCACCGCTGGTCACTGACGGCTGAAAAGCCAAAGAACGCATCACTGGTCTGCCCACGCTGGGACGGAAACCGATTCGACGGCACCTTACTGGTCACTGCCGAACAAGGCCTTGGCGATCAAGTATTGGTCTCGTCCATGTTCGAAGATCTGGTGCGTCTTGGCCAACCCGCCCTGATCGACTGTGATGCACGACTGTTACCTCTGTACCGCCGGTCTTTTCCCTCTTTGCGTTTTGCTGATCGCAAAAACAATGAACTCGTACAAGCCAGCACTGATGGCTCGGCACGCTGGATCGACGGTTTGGAGTTGGGCCGCATTTTCCGCAGAAATATCAAAACCATGCCAACACGAAAACATTGGTTGGTGGCTGATCCTCAGCAAGTTGCACATTGGAAAAACTGGCTCGATACGCAGTTTCCCGGCAAGAAACGTATCGGAATTTCTTGGCGCAGTGCACGCGCGATGCTGGGTGACAGCAAAAGCATTCCCGCAACTGATCTGGAACCGTTACTGAAAACGTTTTCCTGCGTGTCGTTGCAATACGGAGAAATTGCGGCGGATATCGACAGCCTAAAAAGCGCCGGCCTTTCCTTGGCTGTCGCGCCTTCACTGGATTGCACG
This sequence comes from uncultured Pseudomonadales bacterium, assembly GCA_964574995.1. GTDB lineage: Bacteria > Pseudomonadota > Gammaproteobacteria > Pseudomonadales > JADFDG01 > JADFDG01. Next base: position 136,355 of record CAZNPF010000004.1, read on the forward strand.
GAAAATATTGACGGCCTCTGCGCGCTGATCGCGGCACTCGATGCCGTCGCCACCTGCAGCAACACCACAGCGCATCTGGCTGCCGCGCTGGGCATTCCCACGCGGGTCATGATTCCCGGCAGCCGCTACATACTTTGGTACTGGGGCCACGAAGGCGCGCAGACGCCCTGGTATCCTGAAATCCGTTTGTTTCGCGGTCCGCCGCGCCGCGACTGGCGATCACTGGCGGGTGACGTCAGAAAAGATCTTGCTTCGCTACTCACTGACCGCACAGATTCACCATGAATCCCGATCAAGTCAAAGCGGCTGTCCTAGCTTGGCAATCTGCACGCACGCTGCATCAAGCCGGAAAATTTCGCGAGGCAGAACCTTTGTACCGGAAAGCGTTGCAGGCTATGCCGCGCAACGTCGATCTACTCAACGATTATGGCCGCCTTGCCGAGCAACTCAACGATTGGCGAGCCGCAGAAAATATTTGGCGCGCCACGCAACAGTTAGCACCTGAACGGGCTTTTGGTGATCGCCTAGGTTTGGCGCTATTGCAACAACAACGGCCCGCCGACGCCCTGCCCGTTCTAGAATCACACCGCACCCAAAAACCCGACGATGCAGCCAGCCTGGCTAATCTCGCGTACTGCCTCAATCAACTCGGGCGCGAAGATGACGCCATCAATGTGTTGCAAGACGCCGTGCGAATTCGCCCAACGCTCGGCATTGCTAATGAATCGCTCATAACCCTGCTGATCAATGCCGGCCGCCGCGAAGAAGCCGGTGCCGCGCTCGCTAACGCACTACGCGTTCTGCCAAATGATCCAGAATTTCGTTATATGGATATGGAGCATCGGCTGAAGTCTTTTGACTTTGCCGGTGGCTTTGATCGCTGTGATGCACGGTGGATCACTCGCTTCGTTGAGAGCGCGATTCGCGGAGGTAAATTGCAGTTGCCACGTGAACGCCTCTGGGATGGCCAGCCTTTTGCAGGACGTTTGCTGGTTCGCGCCGAGCAAGGTGTCGGCGATGAGCTGATTTATTCCAGTTTGCTGGCCGACTTAGCCAAGCAGCATGCCAACACCGTTATCGATTGCGATGCTCGACTGATTCCTCTGTTTGCTCGGTCATATCCTTCGCTGCAATTCATTCCCCGCGAAACGCCCGAGGGAGATCCCCGGCGCGGCGCATACGACCGGCAATGCCTGATGGGCGATTTGCCGAAATTTTTCCGCCGATGTGCCACCGACTTTCCAACACCAGCGGGCTGGCTTCAGCCGGATATCACTCGACGCGATGCGCTGCAGCAGGAATACATCTCACGTTTTGGCAAAAAACTGCGCATAGGCATTTCTTGGCGTAGCGCCAACCCAGCCAATGGTGATGCCAAATCATTGCAGCTCGATCAGTTGCTCCCGTTGCTCACCACGCCGGGCACGCAGTTCATCAGTCTGCAATACGGCGAGACATCGGCAGAAATCGATGCCTTTGCAGCACGCAGCGGCATCCACATCTATCGCGATGCCAACATAGACGCCACGCAGGATCTCGACGGCCTTGCCGCGCAGATTTGCGCACTGGACCTAGTGATCTCCACCAGCAACAGCACCGTTCACTTGGCCGGCGCACTGGGCGCGCCCACGTGGGTACTTTTGCACCGCGATCGTGGCTTGCCCTGGTACTGGGGCTATGAGGGCGAATCCGTTCCGTGGTACCCGCGCACCACCTTGCTGCGCTGCCCGCGTCGCGGCCACTGGGCACCCATCGTTGCCGAAGCCGCCACACGCTTAGCCCAACGGATGTCCCGCCCAACCTCGCCCTGAATCCGTATCAAAATCTGCTCCGGCCCAGCGTATGTGCCTGCCCAGCCGCAATGGCCTCGGGTATCCTCGGGGGCCAGCCGAAACACGGCTGAACAGAACAAAAACAACGCGACGCCATCGCAGGAAGTACCCATGATCCGCGTCTTTATCGGCTATGACCGCCGAGCCGGCATGATTTATGACGTTTTTGCCCATAGCGTCATGCGTCGTAGCTCCGAGCCGGTTGCATTCACCCCGCTCAACATCGGCTACTTGTCGCAATTTTTGCAGCGCGAAATCAATCCACTGCAATCTACCGAGTTTTCATTCTCGCGTTTTCTGACGCCTTACTTATGTAACTTTGAAGGATGGGCGCTGTTTTTCGACAATGACATGATCATGCTCGACGACATCGCCAAACTCTGGGCGCTGCGCGACGATCGTTATGCCGTGCAAGTCGTGAAGCACACGCACCAACCCAAAGAAGCCACCAAGTTTTTGGGCGAAAAACAGACCAGCTACGAAAAGAAAAACTGGTCCAGCGTCATGCTGTTTAACTGCGCGAAGTGCACCGCACTCACACCGGAATACGTGAGCAAAGCATCCGGCCTTGAACTCCACCAGTTCAAATGGCTCGCTGGCGATCACCAGATCGGTGACCTCCCGCCTCGCTGGAACCACCTAGTCGATTACGATCCGGACGTTCCGGTCAGCGAAGTATCCAATCTGCACTACACGCTGGGTGGACCTTATTACTCCGCTTATACCGACTGTGGTTACGCTAAAGTCTGGACCGATGAACGCGACCATCTGCTCCACATGGAAGAGCGAAAGTTGCAAAACTGAATATTCGCAGACCCATCAACAGGAGAGATCGGCATGAAGTGCGTCATCTTGGCCGGCGGCTTAGGCACTCGCATCAGCGAAGAAACCGGCATGCGACCAAAACCAATGGTCGAGGTCGGCGGCAAGCCCATCTTGTGGCACATCATGAAGATTTACTCGTCGCAAGGCGTGAACGACTTCGTCATCTGCTTGGGCTACAAGGGCTACATGATCAAGGAGTATTTCGCGAACTACTTCCTGCACATGTCAGACGTCACGTTCGATATGCGCGGAAATCGCACCGAAGTACATCACGCCAGCGCCGAGCCGTGGCGCGTCACACTCGTCGATACCGGTGAACACTCCATGACCGGTGGTCGATTACGCCGTGTGCGCGAATATCTGGGCGACGAAGATTTTTTCTTCACGTACGGCGACGGCGTAGCCGATATTAATCTCGCCGCCCTAAAAGAGGCGCATCAAAAAGGCGGCCGCAGAGCTACCGTTACGGCGGTACTTCCACCCGGACGTTACGGTGCGTTGCGTCTCGAAGGAGATGCCGTCACACGCTTTGAAGAAAAACCACCGGGTGAAGCCGGATGGATCAACGGCGGCTTCTTCTTGTTATCACCCAAAGTCATCGATTACATCGCCGATGACACCACCACGTGGGAACAAGAGCCGCTCAAGCGATTAGCGGCCGAGCATGATCTAACCGCCTATTTTCACCACGGTTTCTGGCAGCCAATGGACACGCTGCGTGAGAAAAACCTGCTGGAACAGTTATGGAACAGCGGCAAGGCACCCTGGAAAACTTGGTGAACGGTAAATTGGCGTGAGTGGCGGCAACGACAACTTCTGGCGCGATCGACGCGTTTTCATTACTGGCAGTACCGGCTTCAAAGGTTCATGGCTGGCGTTGTGGCTGGCCGACATGGGCGCGCAACTGGCTGGCTATGCCCTACCGCCCGAACAGAATGACGACCTCTTCAACGCCGCCAACATAGCCGCGCACTGCCCCACCACATTCGCTGATATCCGCGATGCAAAAAAACTGCAAGACGCACTGACGGCTTTCCGCCCACAGACCGTTTTTCATCTGGCGGCACAGCCTCTGGTTCGCCGCAGTTATACCGATCCACTGGAAACTTGGACCACCAACGTCATCGGTACCAGCAACCTACTGGAGGCTGTCCGTCACGTAAAAGGCATCGAGTCCGTGATCGTCGTGGCCACCGACAAGTGCTATCGCAATCTGGAACAGGCGCGCGGCTATCATGAAGACGATGAATTAGGCGGCGATGATCCTTATTCCGCCTCGAAAGCCGCCGCAGAAATCGCGGTTGCCTCATTTCGTCAATCTTTTTACAAGGCCGCCGGCATTGGCTTGGCCAGTGCGCGCGCCGGCAACGTCGTGGGCGGCGGTGACTGGGCACAGGATCGATTGATCCCGGATATCGTGCGTGCCTGGCAGCGCAACGAAGAAATTACGTTGCGTTACCCACACGCCACACGCCCCTGGCAGCACGTGCTGGACTGTTTGCATGGCTACATTCTGCTGGCAGAAAAGTTGCACACAGATCGCTCGTCATTTTCCCGTGCCTGGAATTTCGGCCCGCCGCCACAAGCAGAGGCCTCCGTTTTGAACGTCCTCGATCTGATGTCAGCTTCTCTGCCCGTGGAAAAAACGATCAGTGAAGCGCCGAAACCGCATGAAGCATCGCGATTGGTTCTGAACTCCACACTCGCCGGCGAGCAATTGAATTGGCACGTTGCGCTTGATCTCGCACAAACCATGCGCTGGACCGCAGAGTGGTATGCCCGATATTTGCACAACGAATCAGCGCGTCATCTAGCGTTGACTCAATTGCGGGAATATCGCGCCCTCGTGACGGGAAAACCGCCCGCTGGACGATTACCTGTATGAATTTCAATCCCACCGCGTTCTCCGGCCTTGTCATAGTCAGCTCACCGGTCTTTCGCGATGAGCGTGGCAGCTTTCAGCGTTTGCAATGCAATCGGGAATTTTCGGAAGCCGGCTTGCCCGATGTGTTTGTGCAAACCAATTTATCCACCAATGTGCATGCCAATACGTTACGCGGCATGCATTTTCAAAAGCCACCACATCAGGAAGACAAACTCGTGCGCTGCGTGCAGGGCGCGGTACTGGATGTCGTGATCGATCTGCGTCGTAGTTCAGCTACGTTTAACCGTCACTTCGCCATTGAACTCAGTGCCCATAATGGCCTCGCGCTGCTGGTGCCTAAAGGTTTTGCCCACGGCTATCTGACGCTGACCGAAAACGCCGCCGTGCTCTATCACGTATCGACGGCCTACGCGCCCGGCGTCGAAGGCGGTGTGCGGTGGAATGATTCACGCTTTGCCATCGACTGGCCTGTACGCGAACCCGTGCTCTCTGCAAAAGATGCCGCATGGCCCGATTACACGGACAGCCTGCCGTGAAAATTCTTCTCACCGGGGCCAATGGTTATATCGGCAGCGAATTGCTGCCCACGCTCACGGCATCCGGCCATGATGTCTGGACACTGACGCGCTCGCAGCAACCGCCAAACAATGTGCCTGTGACACAACATCTGTGCCACGACCTGCAGCAACCATTACCGTTCAATACCGTCGACTTCGACCTCGTGCTACACGCAGCCGGCGCCAACGACGTGCAATCGCGCGACCCAGCCACGGCGCTGGCGCTCACTGTACTCACCACGCGCCACGTAGCGGAATTCGCCAGCCGGCAGCGCACGCCACGCATGGCGTATCTTTCTACGTTTCAAGTGTATGGCCGCGACGAAGGCGCGATTGATGAAAGCACGACGTGCCAACCCGTCAACGACTACGCGCTGACGCATTGGCAGGCCGAGCAATGGGTCGAGCAATACGGGCGCACCCACGGTTTGCAATATTTACTACTACGGCCTGCCAACATCGCAGGCATTCCGCGCGTGGGAACCATGCAGCGCTGGTCGCTGACACCCGGCTGTTTCTGCCGTGACGCCATGCGCGATCAACGCATCGTCGTGCGTTCTACCGGTTTGCAGCAGCGTGATTTTCTATCTTTGGCCGAAATCGCCAGACGCATCACCGTGGCTTGTCATGAATTTGACCGCCACGCCAACCGGCCACTGAATATTCATGGTGGTAGCACAACCACCATCGGCGCCATTGCCCGGCTGGCCGCCGAACGCTATCAACATCTGTTCGGCCGCCCGTGCGCGTTGGAGTTTGCACCGTCACCGGCCGCCCTAGCAGCACCCGAACCAGTTACTCTCGCCGTCACTGGTCACTATCTCACCCTGCACCCGGAACAACGTCTCTCGCCTTTACAAGCCATGACGCAAATGACCGAGTGTATCGATGACACCTACCACTACTTGCAGAGGTCCGCATGAATCCCGTCGACGAGTTTTTCCATGAGCGCCGCGAAGACATCAAAAAAATGGCGCAGGACGAGGATCTCAAACAGAAATCCCTCGACTGGATGCTGGCTTCCGATAAATACAAATACTCCTACAACTACACGTGGATGGGTCGGCCGATCATCAAGTACCCCAACGATATCGTGGCCACTCAAGAAATCATCTGGCAGGTGAAGCCGGATCTCATCATCGAGACCGGTATCGCGCACGGCGGCAGCCTGATTCTCTCCGCATCCATGCTGGAGTTGCTGGGTGGCGATCGCCGCGTCGTCGGCATTGATATCGACATCCGCGCCCACAATCGCAAGGAAATCGAGTCGCACCCGATGTATAAACGCATCGATATGATCGAAGGCTCGTCGATCGACGCGCAGATCGTTGATCAAGTCAAAAAGCTGGCGAAAGGCCGCCAGAAAATCATGGTATTCCTTGATTCACTGCACACACACGACCACGTCGCCGCCGAACTCGAGTGCTATGCGCCGATGGTTTCTGTCGGTTCTTACTTGGTACTGCCGGACACTTTCATCGAGTACTTCCCGAAAGGTTATTACGCGCACAACCGTCCTTGGGACGTCGGCAACAATCCAATGACGGCGTTGCGCGAATTCATGAAGAAAAATAACGACTTTGAAATTGACCAAGAGCTCAACGGAAAATTGCAAATCACCGAAGCGTTCGACGGCTATCTCAAACGTGTGAAGTAAAAACTTTCCCACCATGAGCACGCCAGAAACACCCGACGATTCGCCGCTGTGGATACACCCCACGGCGTCGATCAGTGCGGACGCCCGTATCCATCCCTCTTCACGCGGCACGAAGATTCGCATCGGCGCCAACAGCTTTGTTTACGACTTTGTCGTCATCAAAGCGGTCGGCGGTGATGGTGATGTCGACATCGGCGAGCACTGCTATATCAATGCCCACACCACCATCTACTCCGGAACCGGCGTTAAATTCGGCAACTACGTGCTGATTGCGCCCGGCTGCGTCATCGCACCCACCAATCACGCTTTTGATCGCACCGACATGCCGATCCGCCACCAAGGCTTCATGCCCTCACGCGGCGGGGTGGTGATCGACGACGACGTCTGGGTCGGCGCCCATTGCACCTTGCTCGACGGCACAAAAATCGGGCGTGGCGCAGTCATCGCCGCTGGTGCGGTCGTCACGGGCGATGTAGAGCCCTATGCCATCTATGGCGGAGTGCCCGCAAAAAAGATTGGTGAACGGAAAAAGAATCCATGAAATTCAATATCAGTTATTTTGGCCACGAAGCCCTGTTTCATCTGCGTCGGGACTTCATTTTGGTGCTCAAGTACGCGCTGGAAGACCTCGGACATGACGTCGTGTTATCTGGCCAGCAAATCGACAGCAACCGCTTCAATTTGGTGATTGGCGGTTATTTTTTACCCGCTGATCAATTGGCGAAGCTGGCTGCATCCGGCATTCCTCATGCGCATGTCAACACCGAAGTCATCGGTAACGATATGCTCAACTTCAATCCGCAAAAGGTCGATTTTTTAGGCTCTTATTTGCCTGCCATGCAAAAAAGTGCATTTGTCTGGGATGTCATCATGGACAACATGTCCGAGCACCAGCGTTATGGAACTCGTGCGCATTTTCTGCGCTGGGGCTGGCACCCCAAAATGCAAGACATCGAGCAGCGTAAGGAAAAAGATCTCGATATTTATTTTTTCGGCATGCTATCCGAGCGCCGCCAACGTCTTTTACGCGAACTCGGCGCAGCGGGTATCAGTGGTACCGCCGACCACTCCTGCCCTTACTTTCTGCGCAATGACCGGATTTCACGCGCCAAAATACAGCTGAACCTGATTCAGGAAGAGAAATACACCCACGTCAATTCGTTCCGGATTTGCTACCTCGCCAACAACAGTTGCTGCATCCTCTCCGAAAACGAGCAAGATCCGGCCAACTATTTGCAGTACGCGGAAATCATTGATCCCAAGAAAATTGTCGATGAGGTGCGTCACTATCTTGCCGACAACCGCTGGCGGAATCGTGGCGAGAAAGCCGCCGCCGATTTCGCGAAGCAACCGATGCGCGAATCGATGGCCGCGTTGCTGGATCAATCGTTCCCAGCCAGCGGCAAATAAATACGTATCACACAATCGAGCTCGGAGACGCCATGCAAGCCAATCCACTGGATATGCTGCGCATCGACCTGAAATTCCCGTTACCCGATGGGCGAACCTTGGTGCAAGGTCCGCTCGCTTATCATCAGGACGGGCTCGCGACCCAACACAATGCCGATTTCATGCGTGATCCGCGCTTCTCTGCGGCTTATCAAGCCGGCATGGAAAACGGAAACCCTAGCACCCGCGTCGAGTGGCGTGTGCATATCGCCCTCTGGTGCGCCACACAAGCGCTGCAACTCGATGGTGATTTCGTCGAATGCGGCGTACACACCGGCATTTTGTCCGGCGCAGTGATGACTTGGCTGGATTTCGCCAAACAGGAAAAACGTCGCTTCTTTCTCTTTGACACTTGGGCCGGCATTCCCGTCGAACAAATGTCTGCCGCAGAAAAGCCCGGTGGCGAGCACATGAATCGCAAGTATCAGAACGGCGATGCCTTGCACGCCGATGTGCTCAAGAAATTCTCACGCTGGCCCAATGCCGTGGTCGTTCGCGGGCGTGTGCCGGAAAGTCTCGATGCGATGCGTGATCACCACAAAGTCGCCTATGCATCCATCGACCTCAACGTCACGGAAGCCGAAATGAGTGCCATCGAATTTCTCTGGCCACGTATGGTGTCCGGCGGTTTTGTCTTACTCGACGACTACGGTTGGGCACCGCACATCCATCAGAAGCACGCCTGGGATGCGTGGGCTGCGCGCACCGGCGTGATGATTCTTGCGTTGCCGACTGGGCAAGCACTGATACGTAAGCCGTAAGCGACCTTAAACGACAAAGGCGCCCAATCGAGCGCCTTTGTCGTTTAAGGTTTAGGAATTATTTGTAATACGCGTTATCCCGCACCGTGTGGTCGGTTTTATCGCGCACACCTTTTAATTCGGGAATGCGCTCCATCAGCGTTTTTTCGACGCCACTTTTAAGCGTGATGTCCACGGCCGAGCAGCCTTGGCAGCCACCACCAAATTCCAAGGTTGCGATCGCATCATCGTCGACGTCGATCAACGACACATTGCCGCTGTGTGACGCCAGTTGCGGGTTGATTTCGCTGTAGAGGAAATAATTGATCTTCTCTTCCAGCGTGGCTTCCGGATGCAGATCCGGCACTTTCGAGCGCGGAGCACGGAAGGTGAGCTGACCACCGAGCGAATCTTTTTTGTAGTCGATCACCGCATCGATCAGATACGGCTCGCTCTTGCCTTCAATCCAAGCACTGAAGCCTTCGTATTCAAAACGCTTATCGCCCTCGACTTCCTCGCCCGGCAGGCAGTACGCCATGCAGCACTCGGCATGAGGGGTACCGGGGCGCTCAACGAAGATCCGCACCGCAATGCCCGGCTGCTCCTGCTTGATGAGCAGGCCCCGCAGGTATTCCTGGGCCGGTGGCTTGATATCGACGAGGACTTCACTCATGGGGCAATAACCTAGCAAAATAGTCAGACTTTGAGGATCGGCATTATACGCAGCCGATTCACGATCCTGCAGCGGGCTTGCCGTACCGCGCCGCCCCTAGACCGTTTCGTTACACTGCGCGCCTTCCTTTAATCCCCGGACCTCTCAACCCACCATGACCGACCGTGCTACCCGTACCGCCGCCCTACATGCCGCCCTTGCGCGCCGCATCCTGATCCTCGACGGCGCCATGGGCACCATGATCCAGCAGCACAACCTGCAGGACGCGGACTACCGGGGTGAGCGCTTCAAGGCACATCCGCACGATCTCAAGGGCAATAACGACCTGCTCGTCCTGACGCGCCCGGACGTGATCGGCGGCATCCATCGCCAATATCTGGAAGCCGGCGCCGACATCCTCGAAACCAACAGCTTTAACAGTACCCGTGTATCGCAGGCGGATTATCACCTCGAAGACCTCGTGCCCGAACTCAACCGCGAGTCGGCGGCGCTGGCACGCAAAATCGCTGACGAATTCACGGCAAAAAATCCGGATAAACCACGCTTCGTGGCTGGCGTATTAGGCCCGACCAGCCGCACGGCGTCGATTTCGCCAGACGTCAACAATCCCGGATTTCGCAACACGTCATTCGACGAATTGGTCGAAAACTACATCGAGGCCACCGCCGCACTGGTGGATGGCGGTGCCGACATTCTGCTGATCGAAACCGTGTTCGATACGCTGAATGCAAAAGCCGCGGTGTTCGCCGTGCAGGCTTATTTCGAGCAAGTGGGTTTTGAATTGCCGGTGATGATTTCCGGCACCATTACCGATCTTTCCGGCCGCACACTCTCCGGCCAGACGGCAACCGCATTCTGGTATTCGCTGGCGCACGCCAAACCACTGTCGATTGGTCTCAACTGCGCACTAGGTCCGAAAGAGTTGCGCGCCTACGTAGAAGAACTGTCCAACGTCGCCAACACGCGCATTTCTGCGCACCCGAACGCGGGATTACCCAACGCGTTCGGTGGTTACGATCTAGAACCGGCCGACATGGCGCCGATGGTAGCCGAATGGGCACAAAGCGGATTCTTGAACATCGTCGGCGGCTGCTGTGGCACCACGCCGGATCACATCCGCGCCATGGCGCAAGCCGTGGCTGCAATGCCTCCGCGCAAAATCCCGGATATTGCTCCGGCTTGCCGCCTCTCGGGTCTAGAACCGTTTGTGATCGAGCGCGGCAAGTCCTTGTTCGTGAACGTTGGGGAGCGCACCAACGTCACCGGCTCAAAAATGTTTGCACGTCTGATCATCGAAGAAAAACTCGATGAGGCACTCGCCGTCGCCCGCCAGCAAGTAGAAAACGGCGCACAGGTGATCGACATCAACATGGACGAAGGCATGCTCGATTCGCAAGCCGCCATGGTGAAGTTTCTCAACTTGTGTATGAGCGAGCCTGACATCGCCAAAGTACCGGTGATGATCGATTCTTCAAAATGGGAAATCATCGAAGCCGGCCTAAAGTGTGTGCAAGGCAAGTGCATCGTCAATTCCATCTCGATGAAGGAAGGCGAAGACGATTTCCTAGCCAAAGCAAAACTGTGCATGCGTTACGGTGCGGCAGTCGTTGTCATGGCTTTCGACACCACCGGCCAAGCCGACACCTACGAGCGCAAAGCACAGATTTGCAAACGCTCCTATGACCTGCTTGTCAGCATCGGCTTTAATCCGGCCGATATTATTTTCGACCCGAACATTTTCGCAGTCGCCACTGGCATTGAAGAACACGCGCGCTATGGCTTGGATTTCATCGAAGCTTGTGCCTACATCCGTGACAACTTGCCGCACGCACTGATCAGCGGCGGCGTTTCTAACGTATCGTTCTCGTTCCGTGGTAACAACCGCGTTCGTGAAGCGATCCATGCGGTGTTTCTGTATCACGCAATCCGCTCCGGCCTTTCCATGGGCATCGTCAATGCCGGGGCACTGGAAATTTACGAAGAAGTACCGCCAGAACTGCGCGATCGCATCGAAGACGTGATTCTTGATCGCCGCGCTGATGCCGGCGAGCGTTTGCTAGAAATCGCCGAACAGTTCAAGGGCGATGCCGCGCAAAAGCAGGCCGAAGACCTGTCGTGGCGCGAGCTGCCGGTCGAGAAACGCTTGGAACACGCGCTGGTCAAGGGTATTACCCAGTGGATCGTCGAGGACACCGAAGAAGCGCGTCAAAAATCCAAGCGCCCGATCGAAGTGATCGAAGGCCCGCTGATGGCGGGCATGAACGTCGTCGGCGATCTGTTCGGCGAAGGCAAAATGTTTTTACCGCAGGTGGTGAAATCGGCGCGCGTGATGAAACAAGCCGTCGCACACCTGATCCCCTTCATCGAAGCCGAAAAAGGCCCGGGCGCGCAGTCCAAGGGCAAGGTGTTGATGGCAACGGTAAAAGGTGACGTGCATGACATCGGCAAAAACATCGTCGGCGTGGTGATGGCCTGCAACGGCTACGATGTGATCGATCTGGGCGTGATGGTGCCGTCTGACAAAATATTGAACACCGCGCGCGAAGAAAACGTCGATATCGTCGGCCTCTCCGGCCTGATTACGCCGTCACTGGACGAAATGGTGCATGTGGCCAAAGAAATGGAACGTCAAGGTTTCGACATTCCCCTGTTGATCGGCGGTGCTACGACGTCCAAGGCACACACCGCGATCAAAATCGAACCCGGCTACAAGCGTGGCGTTACGGTGTATGTGCCGGACGCGTCGCGTGCAGTCGGTGTCGCCACCTCGCTGCTGTCGCGTGATCTGAAAGAGCCCTTCGTGGCCGAGCGTCGTGCTGAGTATGCAGAAATTCGAGAACGCGCCAAGAAGCGCGCACCCAAGGGCACCATCGTGCCGTACGCTGATGCACCATCGCGTGGTACGCCCATTGACTGGGCGGCATACAAACCGAAAGTGCCCACTTTTTTGGGAACGAAAACCTTCAGCAACATCGATCTCAACACGCTGTTGCCGTACATTGATTGGACACCGTTCTTCCTGAGTTGGGATCTGGTCGGCAAGTACCCGAAAATTTTCGACGATAAAGTCGTCGGCGAAGAAGCACGCAAAGTATGGAAAGATGCGCAAGTGATGATGGATAAAATGATGCACGACCCATCGCATCGCGACCGCATTCAAGCCAATGCCGTGATCGGTTTCTGGCCAGCCAATCGTGTGGGCAGCGATGATGTCGCCATCTACGCGGATGCTTCGCGTACGCAGGAACTCACCCGTCTACATTTCTTGCGTCAGCAAATTGCCGTCGAAGGTAAACCGCTGCGCTCACTGGCAGATTTCGTGGCGCCGAAAGAAGCAGGCGTCGACGATTACCTCGGCGGCTTTGCGGTGACAGTTGGTGCGGGCGTGGAAGAGATTGCTCGCGATTACCAGAAAAAGAACGATGATTTCAACGCCATCATGGTCAAGGCGCTTGCGGATCGCTTCGCCGAAGCGCTGGCCGAATATGCGCATGCCCGTGTGCGGCGCGAACTTTGGGGCTATGCCGCTGGCGAACAGTTCGATAACGAACAATTGATTCGTGAAGAATACGCTGGCATCCGTCCCGCACCGGGTTATCCGGCCTGCCCGGATCACACCGAGAAAGGCACGTTGTTCCAGTTACTGGATGCTGAAAAAGCCACCGGCATCTCATTGACAGAAAATTTTGCCATGTGGCCACCCTCTTCCGTGAGTGGCTTTTATTTTGCGCACCCCGCCAGCAACTATTTCAACGTCGGCAAATTGGATCGCGATCAAGTCGAAAACTATGCGCAGCGTAAAAACATGACGATGGAGCAGGCTGAACGCTGGCTCTCCTCGCACTTGGGTTACGACGCCTAAATCGGCCGGCCTGCCGGTAAGTCGATAGGTTTCTAGGTATATAACCGAATCGCTCCCGTAACGTGGCATAGGCAGGATGGCACCTGATGGACATGGCCCTGTCCGTTGCTCTTCCGTTCGAGTTACCGATGTCCGAACAGTCTCCCGGTCGCCCCGACCCCCTGCTTCCACACACCAACTTCAGCATTGCGCTCGTGATTGGCTTCGTGATCGTGGTGATCGCGCTGGTCGCTCGCGTGCTGTACGTCTAGCTGCGACTGGGGTCGCCGTTTGCTCGGCGGCCACCCTCTTTTGCGTGTGGGTAAATTCAACCCATCAATCGGCAAAGTCGAATACATATATTCCAAATCTCCGCTTTTCCCGAAAAAGCCGGGTTGCTACCCTGCGCGCCTGATAAATCCCGGCCAGCCGCCGGGCAGCCTCAAGCCGACTCATCCGGCCCGATCGGGAACCCATCCATGTACGTGTATTCAGATGCCGACCGTCGCTTACTGGCCGAGCGTGTCGCCCAGTTTCGCGACCAAACACGGCGCTTTCTTGACGGCCAATTGAGCGGCGATGACTTCCGCCACCTGCGCCTGCGCAATGGTCTGTATATCCAGCGCTACGCACCGATGTACCGCATTTCTGTGCCTTACGGCATGCTCAACAGCGCGCAACTGCGTAAATTGGCGTACATCGCTCGTCATTACGACAAAGGTTACGCGCACATCAGCACACGCCAAAACGTGCAATTCAATTGGTGTCATCTGGAAGATATTCCAGAGATTTTTGGCGAGCTGGCCTCGGTGCAAATGCACAGCATTCAAACCAGTGGCAACTGCATTCGTAACATCACCACCGACCACTTTGCCGGCGTGGCACCGGATGAGTTGTGCGACCCGCGCCCGTGGTGCGAGCTGATTCGCCAGTGGGCCACCTTCCACCCAGAATTCAACTGGCTGCCACGAAAATTTAAAATTGCCGTCACGGCCTCACAGAAAGATCGTTCTGTCTGGATGTTCAATGACATCGGCGTTCGTATCGAGCGCATCGAGAACGGCATCACCTATTTCAGCGTACAAGCGGGTGGCGGCCTCGGCCGTACACCGATGGTCGGCGTCATCATCAAAGAGAACTTGCCCGGCGAAGATTTGCTTTCCTATCTGGAAGCCATTCTGCGTGTTTACAACATGCACGGCCGGCGCGATAACAAGTTCAAAGCGCGCATCAAAATCATCGTTAAAGCATTCGGCACAGAAACGTTTGCCAAGATGGTCGAAGATGAATGGCAATTCATCAAAGACGGCCCGATGAAAGTGCCCGCTGCTGAAATCGAACGCTTGAAAGGATTTTTCACCGAACCCGCGTGGAAGAAACTTCCATCGAAAGACGCAGCCGTGGAATCACTGATCGCGTCTAACCAATCCTTCCGCTTCTGGCACCGCAATAACGTATTCGCGCACCGCATGCCAGGCTACGCCATGGTCATGCTGTCGCTGAAGCCGACCGGGATCGCACCGGGCGACGTCACCGACGAGCAACTCGATGCCATCGCCGATCTGGCCGACCGCTACAGTTTTGGCGAAGTGCGTAGTACACACGATCAACACTTGGTGCTCGCTGATGTTCAGGTGTCTGATTTACCGGTATTGCATGAGGCTCTGGTCAAGCACGGACTCGCAACGCCTAACATTGGCAAGCTGACCGACATCATTTCTTGCCCAGGCGGCGACTTCTGCTCGCTGGCCAATGCCAAATCATTGCCGATTGCCGAGCAGATCCAACGCCGCTTTGACGATCTGGATTACCTCTATGACATCGGTGACATCGACGTCAATATTTCTGGCTGTATGAATGCTTGCGGCCATCACCACGCCGGACATATCGGTATTCTCGGCGTCGACAAAAAAGGCGAAGAGTTTTATCAAATCCAAGTGGGTGGCCACATGGGCCACGACAGCACATTGGGCGAAGTACTCGGCCCGTCGTTCTACGCCAATGAAGTGGCCGACGTGGTAGAAAAACTAATCGACGTTTATATGGAGCGCCGCCGCGACGACGAGGAGCGGTTTATTGAAACTTTCCGTCGTATCGGTATCGAGCCGTTCAAGGAGCGCGCATATGCCAAAGATCATTCTTGATCGTCAAATTACTGACGATCACTGGATCAACGTCAGCAATGAAGAGGCTTTGCCTGATAGCGGCGACATCATTGTTTCGCAAACACGATTTCTTGCTGACACCAATGCCTTGCTCTCTCGCACGACGGGTCGCTTGGGCGTGCGCGTCGAACCCGGTGAAGGTATTGCTGCGCTCGTTCCACATTTAACAAAAATCACTCTCGTCGGCGTTTCATTTCCGACGTTTTACGATGGCCGCGGGCTTTCCTACGCCCGCGAATTGCGGGAGCGACATGGCTACCAAGGCCAGATTCGCGCGCAGGGCAATGTGATCCGCGATGTAGTGCTTGGTATGCATCGTTGCGGTATCAATGCCTTCGAAATCAAAGAAGGGCAATCGCCGGAAGCCATGCTCGGCGCATTCAATGATTTCACCAACACCTATCAAGGCGACGTACACGAACGGCGGCCCATCTATCGGCGTGCCTGATACGCGGTAAATGCATTACATTTCCGCGCATGGCGAATCTTGAGTCCTCCCTCTTCCTGATCTTTACCGGCGCCGCCATCATGGCGACGCTGGCGCTACAACTGCGCCAACCTATTCTGGTGGCATATATCGCGTTGGGCGCACTGGCAGGCCCCTACGGTTTTGGTCTTATCAGCAACACCGACATGCTTGCCGATCTCTCCCACACCGGCATCGCATTTCTGCTGTTCATGCTCGGCCTAGATCTACAGCCACAAAGCCTCATGCGGTTGTTTGGCCGGATGTCACTGGTGACAGCAGGTAGCAGCTTCTGCTTTGCAGCAGCGGGCTATGGCATTGCTCTGGCTTTTGGATTCACGCAAACCGAATCATTGGTGATTGGAATCACCATGATGTTCTCGTCGACCATCATCGCGCTGAAATTGCTGCCAACAACCGCACTACATCACAAGCACACGGGCGAATTGGTTATCGGTATTGCGTTGCTACAAGACGTGCTGGCCATTCTGGCACTGGTTGTGATTGCCGGCCCGGCCGAAGAAGGTCTCTCCGGCCTTGCACTCACGCTGCCTGCGCTGCCCATGCTGGCCATTGCGGCCGGACTCGCAGTTCGCTTTCTGCTGGTCCCATTGTTTTCCCGTTTCGATCGCTACAAGGAATACATTCTGCTGCTGGCCATTGGCTGGTGCTTGGGCGTATCGGAATTGGCTCACTACTGGGGGCTTTCACGCGAAATCGGCGCATTTATTGCGGGTGTCGCTTTGGCGTCCAGCCCTATTTCTTTCTACATCGCGGAACAACTGAAATCGCTGCGCGATTTCTTCTTGGTGATGTTTTTCTTCACCGTCGGCGCAGGGCTTAACCATCATTTGCTGGGGAAGGTTATTTTTGCCGTGCTCGCGCTGAGCACAGCCATGCTGATACTCAAGCCGGTGGTGATTTCACTGCTTTTGCGCGTCGTCAAAGAAGACCGCAATGTCGCATGGGAAATTGGTTTTCGGCTTGGTCATTGCAGCGAATTTTCGCTGATGCTGGTTTTTCTTGCCGTGCAGGCCGGCATGCTTGGCGAAACCGCTTCGGTGCTGGTGCAAGCCACCACCATTCTCACCATGCTAGTCGCGTCTTATATCGTGGTATTTCGCTACCCTTCACCGATTGCGGTATCCGATCACCTGCGTCGCGACTAAAACATGCTTGCCGCGAACTGCCTTTGACGAAGGCCCGCATTTCATCGCGTCACTCAGGGTGCGACTCGCACCAGAACACGGCCTGCCACACTGCCCTGCAGAATACGCGCCGCATATTCGGGCACTTGCGCCAATGTGACTTCCTCGACGGCCGCATCCAGCAACGGCAAACGCCACTCATGCGCCAAGATGTCCCACATCTGCTGCTTGATCTCACGTGGTAATTCCACGGAATCCACGCCCAGCAAATTAACGCCGCGCAGAATGAATGGGAAAACACTGGACGTAAAACTGGCGCCAGCCACCATGCCACAGCATGCCACGCTGCCACCGTAACGCGTCGCCTTGATCACATTGGCGAGCACATCACCGCCTACTGTATCGACCACGCCAGCCCAACGTTCTTTCAGCATCGGTTTCCCGCTACCTTCCAGCAACGCGTCACGATTAATGACATCACTGGCGCCCAATTTTTTTAGCCACTCGACACGGTCCGCCTTGCCGCTAGCGGCCACCACACGAAAACCTTGCTGCGCCAGCAGCATGACGGCAATAACGCCCACGCCACCACTGGCGCCCGTCACTAATACTTCGCCTTGCTCCGGCGCAATGCCGACTTGCAGCAACGAATCCACGCACAACGCAGCGGTGAGCCCCGCCGTGCCGAGCATCATCGCCGTGCGGGTATCCCACTTCACGGGCAATGGGAGCACCCAAGCGGCCGGCACACGAATGACTTGTCCGTAGCCACCATCAGTATTCATGCCGAGGTCATAGCCCGTCACGAGCACGCGATCACCCGCCGCAAACGCAGATACCGACGAAGACAGCACTACGCCTGCCGCATCG
Source organism: uncultured Pseudomonadales bacterium (assembly GCA_964574995.1). Taxonomy (GTDB): domain Bacteria; phylum Pseudomonadota; class Gammaproteobacteria; order Pseudomonadales; family JADFDG01; genus JADFDG01. The sequence goes on from CAZNPF010000004.1 coordinate 154,463, forward strand.
ATGCCTGGTGTATGCGGATATTTGCGCGTAACACCACGATTTCCAGTCAGCGATAACGCATCTTTGTAATTCAGCGAGGAGTATTCAACGCGAATAACAACATCGCCTGGTGGCAATTCATCGACGGCACGGCGTACGAGACGAGACACAAATGCGCCATCTTCTTCGAATACACGCAGCGCTTGAAACTCCATCATGGCTTTGCCTCTTACGAGTCCGCTCAACGAAACATCGCAGTCTTTACAACGCGCCGCGCTGCGTGAGACGGCCCCACCAACGCATCAACACGCGATCAATCGCACCGTCTGCCGCAAATCCGAGCTTGTCTGCCAAGGTCCGCCGTTGCTCCCAATGCACATGGAATACATCCGACGTACGCACTTGCTCAACGAGATACTCATCGCTGGTTTTTAATTCGTCGACCAACTTCATATCCAGCCCGCGCAACGCAAACCAATGCTCGCCCGTCGCTACCGCTTCAATATCCACCTGCGGGCGCCAACCCGTGATGAACTGTTTGAACAGGCCATGCGCATCTTCCAGCTCCTCGCGGAACTTCTCACGCGCCTTGTCCGTGTTTTCACCAAATACCGTCAACGTGCGTTTATATTCACCCGCCGTATGTAATTCGACATCTACATCGTGTTTTTTCAACAAGCGATGAAAATTCGGCATTTGCGCGACAACGCCAATGGACCCCACCACCGCAAATGGCGCTGCCAGTACGCGATTCGCCACACACGCCATCATGTAGCCACCACTAGCCGCAATCTCATCGACACAGATCGTCAAGGGCACCTTGGCACGACGGATACGCTCCAGTTGCGATGAAGCGAAACCATAACTGGTCACCAGCCCACCGCCACTATTCAGGCGAACCACGACTTCATCTTTTTCGCCAGCTACCGCCAGCACAGCCGTGATCTCATGACGCATGGCTTCAGCGGCCGAAGCTTGAATGTCGCCGATGAAATCCAGCACAAAAACGCGACGTCGTGGATTGTCGGCCTCTTCTTTTTCGCGAGCCTTTTCCTGCTTACGACGTTCCTTGTGTTCTTTCTTAAGAACGTCTTCCGGCAAGACCTCTTCACGAAGCCGATCGGCCATGTCCTCAAATTCATCATTGAGACTATCCACACGAATAGACCCGTGTGCAGCTTGGCGCTTGTTGCGTTGAGCCAACGAAACCATGCCGCCGAAAACAAAAAGAACCGCAACAACGATGGTTACAGCCTTCAAAAGAAAGAGGCCATATTCGAGCAAAAATTCCATGAACAGACTCCAAAGCGGCAAAAGCCGCAGCAGGCCGCGAATGCGGCCTAATCAACCAGAAAAATTATGTCAGGGGACAACCGCTTTAAGCGCGTCGCTCGCCACCATGTTGGCACCGGCAACTTCCAGCCCGGTTGCACCCAATCGAACTTCAAAAATCGCACCATTGGCTGCCGGCACTAACGCCACATTACTGCGCGTCGGTGTGACGATCATGCTGCCGTTATCACTGGCCCGCTGCCAAAGATCAAAGCCGAACAGCGGCTCTGCGAGCAATAAATATTCGCTGTGATTTTTTTCGGCTTCGTCTTCCAGCGATTGATAGCGCCCAACGAGGCGCTCCAGCTCAAAAGATGTCCCACTGCCAAACAAACTACCAAAGCCCGAATAACGAAGCAGACGCACATCTAGCTGCCACAGATCACCCAGCAATTCATAATCGCGCCGATCGCCATTGGCTTCTGCAATGGTCACTCGCCATTTCTGGCTGCCTTCATTCTGAAAACTCACCGTCGCCAACGGTGCCGAATCCGGCGCCGCTTGGTAATGGAACAAGCTGCCGGCCAGCAACGCCATATAGCCAGCAAAAATCACCAGCAAAAATCCAGCCGTTCCACGCAGCCACTGTACAAACCATGTTTCACGGAAGAACAGCCAAGCCGCGCCGCCCAGACACAGGATCGCCACAAAAACTAACAAACCGGCAACGCCTTCAACGCCCATGTTGTTCTCCTGAATTCCTGCGCGAGATGTACGCGTCGATCAATTGTCGAGAAATGGAACCACGCGGAGGCAATAAGGGCAAACGCGACAGCGAAAACCAATCAGCCTCAACAATTTCATCACCGTCCACGCGGATATCTCCCCCGACCCACTCCACATGGAAACCCAACATCAGTGAATGTGGAAACGGCCAAGACTGGCTAGCGATATAGCGTGGCGCGGATACCACAACGCCCACTTCTTCTTCGATCTCTCGTGCTAGCGCCTCTTCCACATTTTCTCCGGCCTCGATGAAACCGGCCAATGTACTGAAAACACCCGGAGGAAAACGCGGCGAACGTGCCAGCAAGACCTCATCACCGCGCGTCACCAGCGCAATCACACACGGCGCGAGACGAGGATACTGTGAGTAGCCGCAGGCGGTACAGACCATTGCACGGTCGCAGGCATGCAGTGTCGTCGCGCTACCACAGCGGCTGCAGTAGCCGTGATCGGCCGCCCATCGAATGATCTGCCAGGCTCGTCCACCTAAACCAAACAACAACGGATCTGGTGCTGCCAAGAGTTGCCGCAAATCGGCAAAGTGCATGCCCGGCGGAGCTTCAATATCCGGTTTCAATGCGACGGCAAAAACATGCCGTCCATCCAGCGTCCCCAAGTAGTAGCGCGCCTGTGCATCCAGCCCAGTTAAACCAAAACTGCGCAACTGCGGCAAAGGGGATGCTGCGGCGTCGTCCAACAGCAGTACTCGGCCTTCGAGCACTGCGATCCAATAATGCTCACCGGATAACTGCTCCGGTGAAACAACGGCCGGGCGGAAACGTGGAGGTTGCGGCATTCCAGAGGGTCAGCGTGTAGCCCGCTTGGCAACCGGCGATCCGAGCTCTTCCATGCTCAGCTCAGCAATATCCAGAACACCTTCGCCGATCGGCTTGAGCTGCTCGATACTCTCAACAAAATAATCGACACCGGTAATGGCATCGGCCAGCGTTTCCATGTCATTGCTGGTAGGCGATGGCAAATTGGTGTTCAGCAAACGACTCTCGATATACCCCACACAGGCCTCAAGAATGGCATGGGCGCGATCAAGATTCAGAAAGCGCAGGCCGCCTGCCACGTCCTTGAGTGCCTTAGGAATATTGTTCAAGTGTGCGCGATCAAAATTCGCTTCGATGTAGGCGGTGATGCCACGCTTGGCCAGTGCAATACCAGAACGGCTTTCAGTGATCACGGTGCGACGCGCATCATCTAACTGATAGAGCGAGCCTTGCGTGTCGCCCGCTTCCATCGACTCACCGGGCGTAAATCGTTTCTCGAGGGCACCGATACTGTTTTCTACGGCCAGCATCTCATCTACCAAGCGCTGGAAATCCGCGCCCGACGGATCGATTTCCTTACCCTGCCAGTCGTGCAGGGCATCCGCACGGTTCTTCAGCACCTGGCTTTCACGCATCAAACCCAACTTCACCAGTGTTTGAGCAATCTTGCCCAGATCGGTAGATGCCTGCTCAAAGCTGGCTTCTGCCGAACCGCGAATAGCCGCTTCAATTTGGTCTTTCACCAAGGCGAGATCGGCATGAGCTTGTGCGGCGACTGTACGAATCACCGACCCACCCGGGCCACTCATGACAGCACGGTCATCAGCCAATTGACGCGCCGTAGGCGCTTGCGCCGGCACCCGGAATACTTTGCGAATGTTGGCGCCCAATGCATCGTCGAGCGGCAATAGCGATGCCAGATAAATACTTTCGCGCAACAACACTTTGGACGGCTCTTCGCGCAGCACTCGCCCGCCCTCGGCAGCGACTTGCTTAAGTTGCCGATCCAAATTGCCGAGGTACTGCAAACGCGTGCGATCAAATTCAATGTTAGGTTGCGCCAAGGCGTGTACCGCGCCACGCGCCGTCCACCACAACCGACTTGCCGGTGTGCCGCCACCCAATTTGTCGATGCGCTCCAGCGCCCGATCCATCATCTTGAGGTTGGTGGGCACATTGTCTTTGCGCAGCACACCGATCAAACCGACTTGGTACATCTGACGCAAACGACGCGTGAGCCGCTGAATTTCGGCATCAGATTCCAGCGCATCAGTACCTTCGCCCGGACGCTTTGCCGTCACATCGCAACCAAAAAATGCACTTTCCGGGACCGGCTGCTTACCCGTTGCTTGGCGCAAAACGTTCAGTGCCGGAATCAACAACTGCGGCAGGTTATGGCCTTTGATTTGAAGAAACTCGGTGTAACGCCCGAGCACCATGATGCCGTTGCCGATCGCCTGAAGCCGTGCATCCAGAGGACCATCCTGGCTGGTCAGCCGGAGGGCTGCTTCCAGTTCTTTGGCCAATTCAGCGCCGCCAGGCACTTCTAAAACGGACAGCACACCCCAGATTTGGTGCATGGCCTCAATGGCCGGCTCTAGGGCTGCCGGTTGCGGAGCGGCCACATAATCAGTCAACGCCACTTCTGCTTGTTTCAGCGTGGCATCGAGTTCTTCCTTGACGAGGTTGAGCGAGGTCGCTCGTTGGATGGCTACCATGGAATACGAAGAAACCTCGCCAAGTCCTTGATTTATAAAGGCGGAGATCGTCCACCCAAAACACCCGTCACTCTGTCACAACCTATGAACGGGGGTCAACTTTACCGCGCAACCGGCTGATACGAAAGAGATTTCCTGCTCATTTTGCTGAAGTTTCCGCCGCCAGCCAGATGCATTTTCCGTTGCTGCTCTTGTCGATGGCCGCCAGCTGCCGCTCGTGCGCAGCCCGCTCCGCTTCCGTAGCCATCACCACCCGCAAGGCGGAGCGTTCTTGTGGCAGCCGACGCACTGACGAGGTCGACGCTTCATCGCGGGCTTCCGCCGTATCACCGCCCAACAACAGCGCAGTTTGGCCGCCAGTCATGGCCAAGTAGAGATCGGTCAGGATCTCAGCATCCAGCAGCGCGCCATGCAGGCTTCGCTGACTGTTGTCGATCATGTAGCGCTTGCAGAGGGCATCCAAACTGTTGCGCTGTCCCGGATGGCGAGCCCGCGCCAGCGTCAAGGTGTCCAGAACGGTGCAAACATCTGTCAGGCTGCTCTTTCGGCCGAGTAACGTCAGCTCTGCATTCAGAAAACCCACGTCGAAGGGAGCGTTGTGAATCACCAGTTCAGCGCCACTAATGAATTCGAAAAGCTCATCCACGACAGCCGAAAATAACGGCTTGTCTGCCAAAAATTCATTGGTGAGGCCGTGAATCTCAACAGCGCCCGCGTCGATTTCACGCTCAGGGTTCAGGTATTTGTGAAATCGACGGCCGGTCGGCCGACGATCGACCAACTCCACACAACCAATTTCAATGATGCGATGGCCTTGCTGCGGTTCTAGGCCGGTCGTTTCCGTGTCGAGCACAATTTGTCGCATGACGATGATTCCTTAATCCCGGCTCGCCAATGTCGGCAGCTCGTCGATGCCGCGATTGGCCAATTGATCCGCTAATTCATTTTCCGGATGACCCGTATGGCCGCGCACCCAATGCCAGCTCACCTCGTGACGCGCCGCAGCAGCATCCAGTAACTGCCAGAGATCTGCGTTTTTGACGGGTTTACGGTCAGCCGTTTTCCAGCCGCGCTTTTTCCAGCCATGCACCCATTCGGTGATGCCCTTTTTCACGTACTCGGAATCCGTCGTCAGTGCGACTTGGCAAGAACGCGACAACGCATTCAATGCTTCCACGGCCGCCGTGAGTTCCATGCGATTGTTGGTCGTGTGGGCTTCGCCGCCCCAGAGTTGCTTTTCATGCCCACGAAAACGCAGCACAGCACCCCACCCACCGGGGCCGGGGTTTCCACGGCAAGCGCCATCCGTCCAGACCTGCACTTCTTGCTCGTCCACTTCTTCGCTCACGGCATTCCTGTGTTCGATCGATCAATGAATATGAGTGAACGGCGCTTAACGCGAATCGCGGCGTGTCACGCGACCAGCGACTGGTACGCCAATCGCGACGGGGCGAGTGTGTTTTTCATAACGTCGCACCGGCTTGAGCGGAGCCACCGATTTACGCGCAACCAGCACATAAAACATGCCGCGACGCGGCCACAGCCGCTCACCCAATGCCTGTAACCACCCGAGGCGCCGCGATTCACCCTGCATCGGCGGCAGATAGTAGCCACTTTCAAGGCCATCGATGCGGTAGTCGAGCACTTGCAGCCAATCGCTGACCCTATAAGGTCCGATACACCGCGCAAACCAAGGCGCATCCAGCGTCGACCAATGAAACAAGCGCAGAAATCCAAATAAAGACCACGGATTGAATCCAACGATCACCAATGCGCCACCGGGAATCACGGCACGAGCCGCCTCACGCAACACCGTATGCGGGTCGTCTTCAAAATCGAGCGCATGATGCAACACCAATAAATCAATGCTGTCGTTGGCAAACGGCAGCTGTGCGCTATCGACCACCAGATCAACGCACGCAGTATCCGCATCCGTACCCGCCATCACGCGATGCAGAATGCGGCTTTCATCAAGCAGCGAATGCGCGTGCACGGTACACAGTTGCGCCGCGTGAAAACCAAAAATACAGGGCGTGATGTCATCCAGCACCGCCTGTTCCGCAGACAACAGCCGCGCGCCCGCCGCCCCCTGAAACCACTCGCGCAAATGGGCGCGCCAATTCGGCGGATGTCGGCGAAACGGATCGCGAAACAGTCGCGGCAATTCCATGACGCACTCCCTGAGCGGACTACCCCGGCTACTCATCTTCCAGCGCCCACAACCCACACAGGCGCACCATGCCGGCTACTCTAGCGCCTTTGCCGGCATCGGCACTCACCACCACCATCACGGGGGATGCCTGTGACGCTCGACACCCTGACCAGCGCCATCGAACACCCACGGCTCACCGCTTTGCCGGCGTTTACCGATAACTACATCTGGGGGCTACGCAGCGCGGATAGCCGCTGCGCATTGGTCGTCGATCCGGGTGACGCGGGCCCGGTCATGGCATGGCTGGCACAGGAGAGCCTGACACTCAGCGCCATTCTCATCACCCATCACCATATGGATCACATCGGCGGCTTAGCCGCGCTCAAGGAGACCGGTGCCGTCGTCTATGGCCCACGTCACGAAATCATTAATGGCCTAGATCATCGCCTGATTGGCGGAGATCGGCTCACGATCTCCGGTTTTCCAAGCTTTCAGGTGCTCGATGTACCTGGCCATACCATCGGCCATATTGCCTTCCTTGGGCAACTGGATGCCCGCCCGCTGCTCTTTTGCGGCGACACCCTATTCAGTGCCGGCTGTGGGCGCTTATTCGAGGGGACAGCCGACGAACTCCATACGTCTCTGCAACAACTGGCTGCGCTGCCGGACGACACGGTGGTTTGCTGCACGCACGAATACACCCTCGGCAATCTGCGCTTTGCTGCCGCCGTCGAGCCCGATAACGCCGACATTACCGCCTGCTACCATTGGGCTCGCGCCCGTCGCGAGGCGAAACAACCCACGTTACCCGGGGATCTCTCTCGCGAGCGCCGTATCAACCCATTCTTACGGGTCAGCCTGCCGTCCGTTCGAAAGACCGTCATCGCGCACATGGCCGGCACGCAGGAACCTGCGACGGATAACGAGGTCTTCGCTCATCTGCGCCGGTGGAAAGACGGGTTTCGCTGAGCGAAGGTCCACTTCGGTCTGTACCTGTTCAGGGCGTGCAATTTCCGTGAGAAATGCTTCCTTGCCGCTACGTCGATCGATTCCTAGAATGCCGGTCAACTTCCGTATTTTCTGCGTGCAGCCCATGCCCCAACGTCACCACGCTACACATGCGCGACACCTGACCTCACCAGCACTGGCCAGCCTGGTGTGCGTCATGTTGCTAACCGGTTGCCAATCGCGCAGTCATGTAGAAACTGCGGCTGCTCCTGCCGAAACGGCAGCATCAACACCTGCCAACAAGAATGCCGTCAGCGACACATCCGCGCTCAGCACCGAAAGCGCACGCGTCGACCCTGCAACACTGATGCAAGCCAATCTCTGGGACCGCATCCGCGCCGGTTTTCGTTTTGATCTTGCCGAAGACAATCCGCGCATCGCAGCTCAACGCAACTGGTATATCCGCAATCAACAATATCTCGATCGCGTCATCGCACGTGGCTCGCGTTATCTGCAATACATCGTCGACGAAACTGAAGCGCGAGATATGCCGACGGAGCTTGCGCTGCTGCCGATCGTCGAAAGTGCGTTTGATCCCTACGCCTATTCCTCTGCCGATGCAGCCGGCCCTTGGCAATTTATTCCGTCCACTGGACGCATTTACGGTCTTCGTCAAGATTGGTGGTATGACGGACGTCGCGACATTCAGCAATCCACACGCGCCGCATTAGATTATCTAGAGCGTCTTGCTGCGCGTTTCGATGGGGATTACTACAAAGCACTCGCGTCTTACAACGCTGGCGCAGGTACGGTCTCTCGTGCCATCAAGCGCAATCAACGCGCCGGAAAACACACCGATTATTGGTCGTTGCGTGTTCCACAAGAAACCAGCGCTTACGTGCCAAAATTGGTCGCGCTGGCGCAGATTATTCAGGACCCGGCGAAATATGGCGTCCGTCTAAATCCAGTTCCGGATTCACCGCGTTTTGCCACGGTGGCGATTGGGCATCAGATCGACATGGCACGTGCCGCCGAATTAGCGGACATGCCACTGACCGAACTCTATCTCTACAACCCCGGCCACAACCGCTGGGCCACCGACCCTCAAGGCGAACAAGAACTGCTGATACCTATCGAGTTGGCCGATAATTTCCGCGCCGTACTTGCGGGCACCACAGAATCCGAACTTACACCACGCGCTGAATACACGGCCGTCGAAGGTGACACGCTAGAAAGCGTTGCCGCTGCCAACCACATATCCGTCGACATGCTACGCATGATCAATGATCTGGATGACAGCAAACTACTGCCGGGCCGCGTACTGGAAATTCCGCAACCACGGCGCGCATTGGCCTTGGGTGAATCCACTTATGAACCACGCATCATCGCCTTGAACAACGGTACCGTGCGCACCGCCGTGCGCAAGAGCACCTACGTGGTACGCGCCGGCGACACGCTGTCTGGCATTGCGCGTAAACAAGGTGTTGGCCTGCGCGATCTCGCGCGCTGGAACAAAATGTCGGTCAATAAACCGCTGCGTGTTGGGCAACGCCTCACCGTGCAACGTAAAGGTGCCGCACCAGTTGCACCGGTCGCCCGCGTAGCCAGCCGCGATGGTGATAACAAGCGTGTGCTGCACAAGGTAAAGCCCGGTGAAACGCTGAGCGGGCTCGCTCGCCACTTCAAAGTATCTGTGCACGATATCGCACGCTGGAACGATTTCAGCGCCAAGCGACAGCTCCGCGCCGGAGAAAGAGTAAAGCTTTACGTCGACTAGAAAATCACACTTATTCCTCACCTCCTCGGCTCATCGCAGCAAGGAATCCGCCGAATGCCGCTGTCATCCTTTCTGCGCGTATCGCGCCATGTCACTCCTGTTCGCCTGCTAGCCGCGTTATCACTTGTCCTGAGCATATCCACCGCCACTGCGGCAGCCGCAACGATTCACGTCGCCCATGCAATTGCCATGCATGGCGAGCCCAAATATCCCGCTAATTACCAACATTTCGATTACGCCAACCCGGACGCACCGCACGGCGGACAAATCCGTTTTGCCACCGTCAGCCCCGGGGGATTCGATTCACTGAATCCTTGGATTCCCAAAGGCATTCCGGCATCCGGCATCAGCATGATCTACGACACGCTGGCCGACGGTTCGCTGGACGAGCCCTTCAGTCAATACGGTCGCCTTGCCGAGAAAATGGAGTGGCCGGAAGACCGTAGCTGGGTCATTTTTGATATTCACCCACAAGCCCGCTTTCATGACGGCGTACCCGTCACCGCCGAGGACGTGCGCTACACCTTCGAATTACTGACCACCCAAGGCGCACCGTTCTGGCGCTTCTACTACCACGACGTAAAAAAAGTCGACGTACTTTCTTCGCTGCGCGTGAAGTTTACCTTTGCCAATTTGCAAAACCGCGAATTGATCATGACGGTCGGCCAGATGCCGGTGCTGCCCAAGCATTACTGGGAAAAACACAACTTCACGGCGGGCAATCTAGAAATTCCGCTGGGTAGCGGCCCTTATCGCGTGAAGTCCGTACAAGCCGGACGGCAAATCACCTACGAACGCGTACTGGATTACTGGGGCAAAGATCTCCCCATCAATCGCGGTCGTTTCAACATCGATAAAATCATTTACGACTACTACCGCGACGACACCGTTGCGCTGGAAGCACTTAAGGCGGGCGCATATGACCTGCGCGTTGAGTCCTCCGCCAAAAACTGGGCAACTGCCTATGATGTCCCGGCCGTAAAAGAAAATCTGCTGCGACGCCAGGCCTTTCAAACCCGCCTTCCCGCCGGCATGCAAGGCTTTTTCCTCAACACGCGACGCACGCCCTTCAATGATCGTAAAGTGCGGCAAGCACTCAATTACGCTTTTGATTTCGAATGGCTGAACAAAACCATCATGTACGGCGCCTATACGCGTACTGACAGTTATTTTGAAAACTCAGATTTGGCCGCTACCGGTTTACCGCAAGGAAAAGAACTCGCTTTGCTTGAGCCCTTCCGTGCGCAACTGCCTCCTGAATTGTTCACACAGCCTTTCGCCTTGCCGAAAACCGATGGCAGCGGCAATAACCGTGACAATCTTCGTGAAGCCACGCGCTTGCTCGCCGAAGCAGGCTGGACCGTTCGCGACAATAAGTTGATGAATGCCGCCGGACAGTCCATGAGTTTTGAAATTCTGCTCGATAACCCTCTTTTTGAACCGCATGTGCAGTCGTTTGTTCAGAACCTGAAAAAACTCGGCATTGATGCACGTATCCGCCTGATGGCCGATTCGCAACAATTCGAAAATAGGCTCAGGAAATTTGACTTCGACGTCATCATTGGCCGAGCTGGCCAATCCAATTCCCCGGGCAATGAACAACGCGATTATTGGTCCAGTCTGGCTGCCAAGACAGACGACAGCCGCAATTACATCGGCGTATCTGATCTCGTTGTTGATGCCATGATCAATCGCATTATCGCCGCGCACAGCCGCGATGATTTGGTCACAGCAACTCACGCTTTGGATCGTGTTCTGCAGTGGGGCTGGTATGTCGTCCCGCACTGGCATCTCGATAAATTGCGTCTTGCCTGGTGGGATCGCTTTGGCATGCCAAAAATCCAGCCAGACACTGGTACTGATCCTGACTATTGGTGGTTCGATCCGGCGCGCTCTGCGGCGGTTGATGCAAAGCACTCCACAACGGGCTCAACGACGGAAGCTGAAGCAACTTCTTCATCCAAGACGTGGATCATCGCCATCGGGGTCGCCCTTATCGCTGCGGGCATTTTCCTGTTCCGCCGCCGTCGCACGACCCAATCGTAAAGTCGCAGCTCATACATGTTCGCCTACATCGTCCGTCGCTTATTGCTGATCATTCCGACCTTGCTCGGCATTTTGCTGATCAATTTCATGATTGTGCAAGCGGCGCCCGGCGGCCCGGTCGAACGCATGATCTCGCAAATCAAAGGACGCGATGCCGGTGGCGTTATGACGCAGATCGGCGCCAGCGGCGGTGGCGAGGTTGTGGGCAGCAGCCAATCAGCCGTCAGCGGCAGCAGCAACAACGCCTATCGAGGCGCACAAGGGCTCGACCCCACCCTGATCAAAGAAATCGAGAAGCTCTACGGTTTCGATAAACCGGCTTACGAGCGCTTTTTCATCATGCTCAAGAACTATGCGAGCTTCGATTTCGGCACAAGTTTCTTTCGTGACGCAAAAGTGACCGATCTCATTATCGAGAAAATTCCGGTATCCATCTCGCTGGGGCTCTGGTCGACGCTGCTTATTTATCTGATCTCGATTCCATTGGGAATCGCCAAAGCCGTACGCCATGGCAGTCGTTTTGATATCTGGACCAGCACAGCCATCATCGTCGGCTACGCAATCCCTTCGTTTCTCTTTGCGATCATGCTGATCGTCCTGTTCGCAGGCGGCAATTACTTCCAATGGTTTCCATTGCGCGGGCTCACGTCACCCGATTTTGATCAGATGAGTTTTCTTCAACAGGTCGGCGATTACTTTTGGCACCTCGCACTCCCTGTAACCGCGCTGACTATTGGTAGTTTTGCCACCTTAACTCTGCTCACCAAAAATTCATTTCTCGATGAAATCAATAAACAATACGTGATCACTGCCAGAGCCAAGGGCCTTGAGGAACACGGAATTCTTTATGGTCATGTATTCCGCAATGCCATGCTGCTGGTGATCTCTGGTATTCCCGCTGCGCTGATCGGCATTCTCTTTACCGGCGCGTTTCTCATCGAAGTGGTTTTTTCGCTGGATGGTTTAGGTTTACTGGGTTTTGAAGCCGTCATGAACCGTGATTATCCGGTCATGTTTGGGACGTTGTATTTGTTTACCCTCGCAGGCCTGTTGCTGAAATTGCTCAGCGATATCACCTATATGTTGATCGACCCTCGCATCGACTTCGAGAAGCGAGGCTAAACATGCAACGACCACACTGGTTATCACCCGCTCGCTGGTCGCCCATCAATCAACGGCGCTGGCGCGTGTTCTGCGCTAATCGGCGTGGCTGGTGGTCATTGTGGATTTTTCTTGGGCTATTCGCGCTTTCGTTGGGCGCGGAGCTGATCGCTAATGACAAGCCGCTGCTGGTCTCCTTCGAAGGCAGTCTCTACATGCCCGCGTTACGTGATTACCCCGAACGCACCTTCGGCGGTGATTTCGATACGGCTACCGATTATCGAGACATCTACGTCAAGCAATTGATCGAAGCGAAAGGATGGATGCTCTGGACGCCCATTCGCTTTTCGTACAACACCATCAACTTTCAACTCACGCGGCCAGCCCCCTCGCCTCCAACCCTCGAAAACTGGCTGGGCACTGATGATCAAGGACGTGACGTTCTGGCGCGCGTGATTTATGGATTTCGTGTTTCCGTTTTGTTCGGCCTAGCGTTGACTATTGCCAGCAGTTTGGTCGGCATTGCTGTCGGCGCCCTGCAAGGCTACTACGGAGGGCGCGTCGATCTTTACGGACAACGGTTTCTAGAAATCTGGTCCGGGTTACCCGTGCTGTTTCTGCTCATTATTCTGTCGAGCTTTGTTGCGCCGAATTTCTGGTGGCTGCTAGGCATCATGCTGCTGTTTAGCTGGACCGCGCTGGTAGATCTGGTTCGCGCCGAATTTTTACGCGGTAGAAACCTCGAATATGTCCGCGCCGCGCGCGCCCTCGGCGTATCAGACAGCGTCATCATGCGCCGACACATCTTGCCCAATGCAATGGTCTCTACGTTCACCTTTGCACCGTTTATTTTGACCGGCTCAATCACCACACTGACCGCTCTGGATTTTCTGGGGTTTGGCCTACCGCCCGGATCACCGTCACTGGGCGAATTGATGGCTCAGGCAAAAACAAACCTGCAGGCTCCATGGTTGGGCCTCAGCGCCTTTTTTACTCTCGGCATCATGCTGACGTTATTGGTGTTTATCGGCGAGGCGCTTCGCGATGCCTTCGACCCTCGGCAGCAGCCCGGTGGACAACGATGAATTCAGGCGTGCCGCACGACAACAACGTACTGGTCGACATCAAGCAACTGACTATTCGTTTTCCTGGCAGTCAACACAATGCCGTGCAGAGTATTGACCTTGAAATTCGGCGCGGCGAAGTCTTGGCGCTGGTCGGCGAAAGCGGCTCTGGAAAATCCGTCACCGCGCACAGCTTATTGCGGCTACTGCCAGCCAACACACACACCTCAGCCGATCGCTTGATGGTCTGTGGCACGGACGTGTTACGCACAAAAAGTACTGACGATGCCGCGTTACGCCATCTGCGCGGAAATCGTATCGGTATGATTTTTCAGGAGCCCATGACGGCACTGAATCCGCTACACCGTATCGGCAGACAGATTGCAGAAGCCATTGATATCCACCACCCTCAAAGCACCACAGCACTACGTAAGCGAGTCCTTGAGCTTTTGAAACTGGTTGCTTTGCCAGATCCTGAACAAAAAATTGATCGCTATCCGCACGAGCTTTCTGGCGGTCAACGGCAACGCGTGATGATCGCCATGGCGCTGGCCAACTCCCCGGACATATTG
>CAZNPF010000004.1:168663-175527 GCA_964574995.1 uncultured Pseudomonadales bacterium
CGAGCCAACCACAGCACTGGATGTGCACGTTCAAAAACAGATTCTTGATCTCATCATCGACCTGAAAAACCGACTGGGCATGGCAGTGCTATTGATCAGCCATGATCTTAATCTGGTGCGCCGTCATGCAGATCGCGTTGCGGTCATGCGTCAGGGTGAAATCGTCGAAACGGCGGACACCGAGAATATCTTTTCCTCACCACATCACGAATATACGCAGCGCTTGCTGGCTGCCGAGCCGCGAGGCGAACCCACTCCTGTCGCACCGGAATCACCCGTTCTTCTGTCCGTTAAAAATCTGCGCGCTTGGTTTCCGATCTATCACGGGGTTTTTCGGCGTGTCGCTGGCCATGTAAAAGCCGCTACTGACATCAAATTCGAATTACGTGCAGGACAAACACTCGGCATCGTCGGCGAAAGCGGTTCAGGAAAATCCACCACGGCACTTGCCGTTCTGCGGCTGATTGAAGCAGAAGGCAGCGTTAATTTTCGTGGTCAGGAATTGATGCAGTTGTCGCCTAAAAATCTGCGTGAACTACGTCGCCATATACAGATCGTGTTTCAAGATCCCTATGGCAGCCTCAGCCCACGCATGACCGTTGGCGATATCATCAATGAAGGTCTGCGCGTCCATGAGCATCTCGATAACGATGCCTGCGCCGCACGCATCGCAGAGGTATTGCGCGAGGTAGGCCTTGAGTCCGCCATGGCTGACCGTTATCCGCACGAATTCTCCGGCGGCCAACGTCAACGTATCGCCATTGCTCGTGCCTTGATCTTGAAGCCAGAATTGGTGGTGCTGGATGAGCCGACCAGCGCGCTGGACCGCACGATCCAAGCGCAAATCGTTGACTTGCTGCGTGATCTGCAACGCCGACACGGCTTGACCTACATGGTCATCAGCCATGATTTGCGCACCGTACGCGCACTGGCTCACGAAATTCTGGTGATGAAAGACGGTCTGATCATCGAGCAAGGCAGTGTCGAACAAATTTTCTCGGCGCCTCACGAAGAGTACACACGGCAATTGTTGGCCGCAGCATTCGACTGATCTCACCTAACAACCGTCACTCTCACCTAACAACCGTCACGTCAGCCCGCAGCACACAGTTCTGGTGCGCCGTGGCGGTAAATGTTCACAATTGGCGACAATTAGTCTGTACCGCGCGTGACCGCAGGGTCGCAGCCCGCACGACTCCTGCCTATACTCGCCACCGCAATCCATCGCCTTTATCCACGGAGAGACGTTCATGGGCTTCTTGGCCGGCAAGAAAATCCTGGTGACCGGTGTCGCCAGCAACCGCTCTATCGCCTACGGCATCGCCGAGGCCATGCATCGCGAAGGCGCCACCCTCGCCTTCACTTACCAAGGCGAAAAATTGAAAGCGCGCGTCGAAGAATTCGCCGCCGAATTTGATTCAAAAATCGTTCTGCCTTGCGATGTGTCTAACGACGCTGAAGTCAACGCAGTATTCACTGAACTTAGCAAGCATTGGGATGGCCTCGACGGTCTAGTTCACGCCATCGCCTATGCACCCGGCGATCAACTGGAAGGTAACTTCGTCGACGTCTGTACGCGCGAAGGCTTCCGCATTGCTCATGACATTAGCGCCTACTCGCTGGTCGCCATGGCCAAAGCCGCCAACCCGATGATGAAAGGTCGCAACGGCGCCATCATCACCCTCACCTATCACGCGTCCATGCAGACCGTGCCGAACTACAACGTGATGGGCATGGCTAAAGCATCACTGGAAGCCGGTGTACGCTACCTCGCCGCGTCTATGGGCCCAGATGGCACACGCGTCAACGCGATTTCTGCAGGGCCGATCCGCACGCTCGCTGCTTCCGGCATCAAACACTTCCGCAAGATGCTCGACTACAACGAAATGTGCACCCCTTTACGCCGCAACGTCACCATCGAAGAAGTCGGCAACGTTGCCGCCTTTTTGTGTTCTCCACTCGCGAGTGGTGTCACCGGTGAAATCACTTATGTCGACTGCGGTTTCAATACCACCGCGATGGGTGATCTCGACGCGATCATGGGCAAGAAATAAAACCGCCCACGTATCAATAAAAAGCCCCGCAATGCGGGGCTTTTTATTTTGTGACGTTTCGGATCAGGAGCCGGGGTGACGTGCTTTCTCTTTAATCTCTTTCAGCATGTCGATCACGCCTTCCTCCGGTTTTTTCCCGTCAGCCGACGCACGCTCTATATCGGCATCAGCCACGGCTGCGGCAACAAAACGCGCATAGTCTAAACGACCAAAATCAGAACCCAACTGCGTACGACGCGCCAGCACCTGGTTCTCATCGACCCCAAGCAAACTGCCATCAACGACATTCGACACTTCAAGCACGGCGCGACCACCACCCGGCAAGGTGACGGCATCCACAGTCACCGCACCATTCGCAGGTGCTTTCGTTGCAAAAGCTGCCTTTAGGATTTCCGCGGCCAGCTGTTTATCCATGCGTGTGACTGCACTCTGATGCTGCACAGTCAAACCCTGCTCTTTGGCAACCTCGTCCAACTTTCGACCCGCTGCCAATGCCGCTTGAATGACCGCAGCTTTATCGGCTGCCATCGCCGCTGCTTTCGCCTGCAGCACTTCAGCCCGTACTTGTGAACTCACTTCGGATAATGCGCGACGTACTGAAGGGTGATGTTCACGCAGATGAATGACGATTGCGCGACCATCATCGATGTCGATGACGCCACTGTTTCGACCTTCTTCCAACACTTCAGGGGACAGAACCTCATCCATCACTTTGGCATTGCCCGCAATGCCGGCTCCGCCGGTGCGACCAAATAAACCTGTGGATTGCACTTTTAGCGCCAGTTTTTCAGCGGGCACTTGTAGCGAGTCATTTTCATAACTCAAGCTACTCAGCTCATGCACGACATCTTCATATTTTGTTTTCGCCATCTCGCGACGCAACCCCGTCACGATACCGTCTCGACTCTCGGCCAACGTCGGCACCTGAACTTTGCTCACTTCCAGTACCTTGAGTACATGCATACCCGCAGAAGACGTGACCGGCGAAGACACATCGCCTACCTTGAGACTCGATACGGTTTTCGCCAACTCCGGCTCCAACGCATCTGCTGCGAGAAAACCCAGATCCCCACCTTTGGCTGCCGAGCCCGGATCGTCGGAATATTCCTGCGCCAATTTTGCAAACGTCTCGCCGGCAGCTAATTTTCCTAATACCTCGTCAGCACGGGCTTTTGCTTCTGCTGCAGAACGATTGGCTGTTCCGATCAGAATGTGAGCAACATGCCGATCAGCATTTTGCTCGGCTGTCGCCACCAACGCGTCGTACTTCGCCTTGACGTCGGCCTCAGAAACCTCAACGTCCTTTGAATAATCGTCCAGTTTCACTTCGAGGTAATTAATGCCGAACGTTTCCTCCGTCATATAACCGGTGGAATTGCCATCGTAATGCGCCTGCATCTCCGCATCCGTGACGGATAAACCCTGCACAAAACTAGCCGGCATCAATTGCACCCACGCCAGATCGCGCTTCTGTTCACTGATCCGTGTCAGCAACTCCAGATCTTGGCGCGTAGCAAACGCTGAATCGAGCATGGCGCCTTGCATCTGGCTATTCAGCAGCTCTCGTTCAACGCGGCTATAAAACGCGGCTGGGGTCGGAAATCCATTAGCCACCAAGGCTTGCCGAAAACGGGTTTCGGAATACTTTCCCTGTTCGTCTTGAAATGCCGGAATGTCATGAATGGTCTTCTGGATCATCTCCCGACTGGCTACCAATTTCATGGCGCCGGCAGCGTCGAGCGCAGCTTGCTGGCTAATCAAGTCCGTCAGCACTTTGTCGCGGCTGATCACTTTCTCCAGCGTCCGACGGTCAATCTGGCCGCCATAACGCGCCGCCATGGAATCGAATGCCCGATCTACATCTTCCTTGTAGATACGCGCTTCGTTGACTTTAGCCAGTTCCCCTCGCGACCCCACTGGAGGCGCTCCAGTCCAGAACATGGTCACCACGAATAGGAACAACACGATCCCCAGCAAGGTTTTGCCAAGCAAGCTTTGCCAGAAATTGCGAAACGACTCCATGAACTTCTCCTCATTCCCGAAGCCCGCACGGGCTGGGGCGGTTGAGCATCAACAATCAAGGACCGGGCCGGAATGGCCCGAAAGCCGGCGATTATAGCTGTCCTTCAGACCCTGCCGACCACTGCACAAAAACGAAAAAGGCGCACCCAAGGGCGCGCCTCTTACCTATCGCCGGAGAATCGGCAACCGGATCAGTTCAGAGCGTCTTTCAACGCCTTACCTGGCTTGAAAGCCGGCGCTTTAGCGGCGGCAATGGTGATTTCCTTGCCGGTCTGCGGGTTGCGACCGGTACGCGCAGCGCGCTCTTTAACAACAAACGTGCCAAAGCCGACCAGCGCAACTTGGTCGCCGCTTTTCAGCGCGCTCGTGATCGCTTCGATGGTGGCATCCAGCGCACGGCCAGCATCGGCCTTGGATAGATCAGCGCTTTCTGCAATGCGATCAATAAGTTCAGATTTATTCACGAGAATCCCCTTTGGTTTTTTTTAGCAAATTCCGCAGCGCAGCGGGCATGACGCAACGTAAGAGAGGGAAGAACTACCGGCTCATCCCTGCCCGGTGCGAAGAGTCGGGATTTATACCAATCTCAAAAAAAACGTGTCAAGGAAACAGTCGACTACAAAAAACCGTCCAGCGCTTGACGTCGGACGGTTTTCGTCGGCGGATCAGTGGTGACTCACCCGGTCATCATCACCCGCCGAGTCATCCGCAGCCTTGCCGACCGAAGCAGAGGCCTCTGCCACATCCCCCAGCGGCTCCGGGTGACGCGTCAAGGCAATATGCAAAACTTCGTCGATCCACGACACCGGCAAAATCTCAAGATCTCCTTTGATATTGTCCGGTATGTCCTTGAGATCGCGCTCATTTTCCTTAGGAATCACCACCGTGCGCACGCCGCCACGGTGCGCGGCCAGCAACTTTTCCTTGAGCCCACCGATTGGCAATACCTCACCACGCAGCGTGATTTCACCGGTCATGGCGACATCGCGGCGCACTGGAATACTGGTGAGCACCGAGACCATCGCCGTGCACATACCGATGCCCGCACTGGGGCCATCCTTGGGCGTGGCGCCTTCGGGGACATGCAAGTGCAGGTCTTGCTTCTCGTAGAAATCCGGCCGAATGCCCAGCGCTTTCGATCGGCTACGCACCACGGTCAGCGCGGCTTTGATCGACTCCTGCATGACATCGCCGAGTTTGCCCGTCATCTGGTGCTTGCCCGTACCAGGCATCACGGCGGCCTCGATGGTCAGCAAATCGCCACCAACCTGCGTCCAAGCAAGCCCGGTCACTTGGCCGATGCGGTCATCCTCGCCCGCCTTGCCGTAATTGAATTTGCGCACGCCCAGATAATTTTCCAGCGATGTCGACGTGACCGATTCAGCACGATGACTCTCATTCTGCGCATGCTCCTTGACCACCTTGCGGCAAATCTTGGATATCTCGCGCTCTAGCGAGCGCACACCGGCTTCTCGCGTGTAGTAACGAATAATGTCGCGCACCGCCGACTCATCGACGTCCACTTCGTCTTTCTTCAAACCGTTGGCTTCGATTTGTTTCGGTAGCAAATAACGTTGCGCAATATTGACCTTCTCATCCTCGGTGTATCCGGGGATACGGATCACCTCCATACGATCCAGCAAAGGTGCTGGAATATTCATGGAATTGGACGTGCAAATGAACATCACCTCGGATAAGTCGTAGTCGACCTCAAGATAGTGATCATTGAAGGCGTGATTTTGTTCAGGATCCAGCACTTCCAACAACGCCGAAGCAGGATCGCCACGCATATCGACACCCATCTTGTCGATTTCGTCGTGCAGGAACAGCGGATTCCTCACGCCACTCTTAGCCAGCTTTTGCACGATCTTGCCCGGCAACGAGCCGATGTAAGTACGGCGATGACCGCGAATCTCCGATTCATCGCGCACACCACCCAAGGCCATGCGCACAAACTTGCGATTGGTTGCTGTGGCGATTGATTTCCCCAACGACGTTTTACCCACACCCGGTGGCCCCACCAAACACAGAACCGGGCCGCGTGGTGTTTTAACGCGCGACTGCACCGCCAGATACTCGAGAATACGGTCTTTGACTTCTTCCAAACCGTAATGATCTTTATCCAACACTTCTTGCGCATAGCGAATATCCATGCGCACTTTGCCACGTTTTTTCCATGGCACTTGCACCAACCAGTCCACGTAGCTGCGAGAAACCGTCGCCTCGGCACTCATCGGCGACATCATCTTTAATTTTTTCAGCTCTGCCATGGCGCGATCGCGCGCATCCTTCGGCATGCCAGCAGCATCGACCTTCTTGGCCAGCTCCTCGACCTCATTGACGTTATCCTCTCCGAGCTCTTTCTGAATCGCCTTCATTTGCTCGTTGAGGTAGTACTCGCGCTGACTCTTTTCCATCTGCTTTTTGACGCGTGTACGAATTTTCTTCTCGACTTCCAGCACATCTAGCTCGGATTCGATCACGCCCAGTAGATGCTCAATGCGTGGCCGCAGAGCACCAATCTCCAGCACCTTCTGCTTTTCATCCAACCGCAATGCCAAATGAGCGGCGATGGTATCGGCCAATCGACCGGCGTCTTCAATACCTGTTACCGAAGAGAGCACTTCGGGCGGCACTTTTTTCGAGAGCTTCACGTACTGTTCAAATTGTGACAGCAGCGTACGCCCAAGAATCTCTGCTTCCGATTCACGCACCGTATCCATCGGCAACAACTCGACATCCGCAGCCGCATGATCCGCATGCGCGATAAAGCGGACTCGTGTTGCAC
>CAZNPF010000004.1:175537-176757 GCA_964574995.1 uncultured Pseudomonadales bacterium
CGGTAGTTTCAGCAATTGCAGAATGCTGGCCACCGTACCAATGCCGTACAACCCATCAGCCTGCGGGTCATCCTCGGAAGAATTGCGCTGAGCGACCAAGAAAATTTGCCTGTCGTTGGACATGGCCTGCTCCAACGCCCGGATCGACTTAGGCCGGCCAACAAACAGCGGAATGACCATGTGCGGGAATACGACAACATCCCGCAACGGTAAGAGCGGCATGTCGGAATGAAAATCACGGGTGCCAGTCAGGGGCATGTAGAAACTCCGGGCAAGACATCAACGCCCCCAAGATGCGGGGCAGCCATCTGGAATGCAAGGCGCAAGCAGAAAAAAGGCCCGTCACCGGGCCTTTTTTATTCTCATACACGCCTGATCAAGCGTCCGGAGCCGCCTTGCGCGGCCCATCATTTTCGTAGATCAGGATCGGTTCAGAATGGCCCTCGATCGTTGCAGCATCGACCACGACTTTGGCCACGCCGCTGGCTGACGGAATGTTGTACATGGTGTCCAACAGCACGCCTTCAAGAATAGAGCGCAGGCCCCGTGCGCCCGTTTTGCGCACCATGGCCTTGCGAGCCACTGCACGCAGCGCGTCGTCGCGGAAATCGATTTCTACACCTTCCATCTCGAACAGCTTGTGGTACTGCTTGACCAGCGCATTGCGTGGCTCGGTCAGAATCTGAACAAAAGCCTCTTCGGTGAGCTCGTCCAGCGTCGCCACGATCGGCAGACGGCCGACGAACTCCGGGATCAAACCAAAACGAACCAAATCTTCCGGCGCGACTTCTTTGAGCGTCTCACCGACGTTGCGCTTCAGCTCTTTGGATTTGATCTCGGCAGAGAAACCGATGCCGCCTTTTTCTGAGCGAGAGCGAATGATTTTCTCCAGCCCATCAAATGCACCGCCGCAAATGAACAGGATGTTGCCGGTATCTACTTGCAAGAATTCCTGTTGCGGATGTTTACGGCCACCTTGCGGCGGCACAGAAGCCACGGTGCCTTCGATGAGTTTCAGCAAAGCCTGCTGCACACCTTCGCCGGATACATCGCGCGTGATCGACGGGTTTTCGCTCTTGCGCGAAATCTTGTCGATCTCATCGATATACACAATACCGCGCTGTGCACGCTCGACATCGTAGTCGCACTTCTGCAGCAACTTCTGAATGATGTTCTCGACGTCTTCACCCACATAGCCGGCTTCGGTCAATGTGGTTGCG
>CAZNPF010000005.1:0-12314 GCA_964574995.1 uncultured Pseudomonadales bacterium
GCTCCCGGTCGTTCTTGATCAGAACGATGCTGCCGAGGAAGTATTGGCTGGTCGCGCCGGAGACACGGGCGTCCTGCATCGCCGAGTACAGGTCATCGAACAGCTCTGTGGCCTGCTCGGTTGTCCAGGCGTAGGGGCGCTGGTAGTCCGGAATCTCGAACTGGTAGCTGCCTTCGAAGATCTCCCGGATCAGTTTGTCGTGGGCTTCAAGTGTCTTGGCCATTGGTATTCTTCTTTCCTATCGTTTCTTTGGGCCGCTCGGGGCTTGGTAGCCTGGGGCCAGCTTGGCGTTCTCGACGCCGTACAGCGCCAGCGGATCGCTGAGCCACAGGCGGTACTGTTCTTCCTTGAGACGGTGGTCGGGCGAGCAGTCCACGCTCCAGCGCAGCAGCATGTAGCCCGCCACCGCCGCGCGAACGCGCATCCGGATCGAGCCGTCGGTCATCCCGTAGTCCATCTTGATGATCTCGGGCCGGGCAAGACGCGGGTGCGGCACGAAGTCCATCTCAACGATGCGCGTCCACTGGATGTCGTTGTCCGGCCGTTCGTTGACCTGTGGCTCCTCGTCGAGCAGCGTTGGCGCTTCGATGCGGGTGACGACGAAATCCCGAAACTCTCCGCTCTTGCGATCAAAGGCCCGGACGTGCCAGCGCAGGCCGGTATCCACCAGCGCAAAGGGCACGATGACCCGCTCGGACTCTCCGCTGCTCATCGAGTGGTAGCGAATGGCCACTGGCCGCTTGGCGTGGATGGCTCGGCAGACCGGGGCCAGCACATCCATCCTGGGGGTGCTCAGTGCGGTGGGCGACTCGCACGGCAGCAGCGGTTGCGTTGCGCCGTTCGCACCATCGCCGAAGCCCAGAGCTAGGGCCGACAGCACGCGCTGCGATGCGTGGTCGAACAGCGGGGAGAACGCCTGCCCGATCCGGTAGATCTTGTTGCTACCGTCAAAGGTGATGTTCTGTGGCGCGATTTCCCGGTACAGCGCCAAGTCGCGTGTCGCGCCTGCCGGAGCCACGCCGAAGCGCTCAATCAGGTCCGGGCGACCGATCTCACCGAAGAAGTAGAGCCGGAAGTCGATGTAGGCCAGCCGCTCGCGCTGGGCGTGGCTCAAGCTCTCGACGCGCTGGGGTTGAGTCACCGAAGGCTCCTCATCCAAGGCGGACGACCAAAAGACTGCGATTGGTGTTATGTTTGTCCATTGCTAGGAGGTTCATGTCATCAAACTGATGACATTATGCGCCACAACTTGGATTGCAACAACACAAACGTAGTCACGCCTCAGGAGGCTAGTTCGATTCCGTGTTTGAGGATTGAACTGCAGACGATTTGCGGCTAATGACAGTAAGTAAATGCGCGGGGGCACTTATTCTTACCGCAAGCTCGCCCATCGTATATAATCCGGCCCACGGTGACCTTGCTCGCAAGGCAGGGCGGTTTCCTGTAACGGGGAACTACACCACCAGCAACACTTCCAGACGCTTCCATTCCGGTCCGGAATCTCCAGCAAAAACGCGGCCTTGGCCGCGTTTTTTGTTTTTCAGACCTACCTCCGATTCCATTCCGTTCCGGGGGTAACTGGGGGTGGGCGTGTCCTAGATTTTGTGTAAACGGGCCAATGGCAGGAAACCGCCCCTCCTGTCAGGCCCGTTCGACGTGATTACCCTTTAAGGGTAATATCAGTCTCATGGAGAAACGCACCCCTCACTACCCGCTGGCCGCCATCAAGGCGGCGGTTATTGAGCGCGGTGCCGACTGTTTCACGCGCAGCGCCCTGCATGGCGTTTGCGATATGGGGCTGACCATCGAGCAAGCCATTGCGGCTATTCAGTCGTTGGCAGTGGGCAATTTCTACAAGTCGATGACCACCCATGCCAACCACCGCGTCTGGCAGGACGTCTACCACGCCCCGACACCCAATGGCGTGGCCTACGCAAAGTTCACGCTGAGGGACGATGGCAGCGTGGTGATTTCGTTTAAGGAGTTGGAGCCATGACCCGTTACTGTCTGCAATGCGATGACGGCACCGTGTTGGTACATGAGCGCCGCGACGTCGAAATTGAGCACCGCAACCACCGGGCTACCGTGCGTGGCGTGTCCGGCTGGCATTGCCCGGCCTGTGGCGATATCGAGTTCGACCCGGGCGAAGGCGAACGCTACAACGCGGCGCTGAAAGCACTGGCCGAGTCGGCCGCCACGGAAGACGCGGCGCTGCTTCGCCGCGTTCGGCAGCGGCTTGGCTTGACGCAAAAGGCGGCTGAAGAACTCACCGGCGGCGGTCACAACGCTTTCAGCCGCTACGAACGCGGCGAAGCGCGCCCCATGCCTGCCGTGGTGAACCTGTTCCGCCTGCTGGATAAGCACCCGGAGTTGCTGCGCGAACTGCGGCAGGGCTGACGCGCGTCATTCCGCCAGGGTCGACGGTTCAATTGCGAAAGACACACCGGCACTGGCAGCGGTGAAAATAGTGGGTACTTTTCAGCTAGGCCAACAAAACAATCGGCATAAACAAATAGGTTGTGCGCATGCTCGATTCTTAGGCCTAGCCGCCACGCAACAGACGCTGTTAGGCATTGATTCAAAAAAACCAGAAATTGCTCCCTAATTTCCTGCAGTCGTGCGCGTGGTGCGACACCAGATGTCGCAGGCGACCCGAACAGGGATTGTGTCTCTCCCGGTGTAGTGCAAGGCTCCGGACTCCAACACTGACTGCATCGGGAGCAGCGCACAGGGCGCTAGGCCGAATATGGACAGTTCGATCTACCACTACTGGGGCAAGGCTCGCCCGGATACCGTCGATGGGCTGGTCTGCCATCTGTTGCCGTATCACTGCCTAGACGTGGCGGCGGTGGGTGTGGAATATCTGCGCCGCTCCCCGCATCTGCTTCGCATGTTTAGTGATGCCATGCACTGCTCCAACGAGGAATTCCTGAGTTGGGCCGCTTTCTGGCTCTCACTTCACGATCTTGGAAAATTCAGTGAAGCCTTCCAGTCGCAACGGCCGGAACTTTTCGAGCGCTGGCATGGGCGGTCACGCGCGGGGATGAACCGTCGATTAATAATGTTTTCCTTGATCTCCAACGTGCGTTCCCCGCACGCGCGGGGATGAACCGGTCGCTCGGATCATGGCGACTTGTGCCCCGTACCATGTCCATCAGTTCCTGCTTGTCTTGCTCGATATTCACCTTTCTGCGCCGCCGCGCTTTTCAGGCGCCATGGCCTGCGCATCCTCTCGCCGGCCGAGTACCTCGCGCTGATCTGAACTCTTTCAGTCAATGGCCGCACGGTGAACGTTCTCATCGCCGAGTTGCCCACACCTGAACCCTGTTTGCAGTGCGCAAAAACGGGGACGAAACCGGGGCTATTGATGGTAAAACTGCACCCGTGCCATCAACACGGTGTACCCCATGTCATCGACGACCGAAGCGCTTAGCCCCGGAAAGAAATACGCACAGAAGATGCTGGCCCTGATCGAGAGGGATCCGCAGATCGCGGCGCTGCAGCCGAAAGAAGAGATCGGGCAGGCCATCATCGACGCGACGTCGCTGCAGCAGGCCATCGACATCACCTTGTTGGGTTATGCCGATCGGCCGGCGCTGGGCGAGCGTCGTTATGACATCGCGCGTGATCCCGGAACCGGAAAACTGACGCGCCAGTATCAGCCGAGTTTTTCAACGATCACCTACGCGGAGTTGCGGGCAAAAATCATCGGGCTGGCCAACGCCTGGCGTCACCATCCTGATCACGGTGTGGCCCCCGGCGAGATGGTCTGCATCATGGGCTTCACCAGTCGCGATTTTGCCGTGATCGATTTTGCCTGCGTCTATGCACAGGCCGTCACCGTGCCGCTGCAGAGTGCAACCTCCGGCGCGGACTTGACCGAAATTTTTGCCAACGTGGCACCGGTGACACTGGCAACGACCATCAGCGACCTCGAGGTCTGTACCCGTCACGCCATCGAGCACGGCGGCATGCGCTCTCTGGTGGTGTTTGACTATGACGCGCGTGACGAACAGGAGCGCGCGCGTTTTGAAGCCGCGCGCGAGGCGCTGGCGAAGAGCGGCGTTGCCACCCGGCTGACGACGCTCGATGCGCTGATTGATTACGGCAGCCGTTTCGACTGGGCACCTTTGCCTGCGCACCCCAATGGCCTGCAGCGCATGGCGGCGATCCTGCATTCCTCCGGCAGCACCGGCAAACCCAAAGGGGCGGTCATGCCCGAGGATGCGCTCAAGCAGAATTGGGAGGTTCGTCCTCGCCAGTTGCCCATGCTCGGCGTGTGTATCGCACCGCTCAATCACCTGCTCGGTCGCAGTTCACTGACCAGTTACCTGCGCGTTGGCGGTACGGCCTACTTCACTCTCAAGCCGGATATGTCGACGCTGTTTGAAGACATTCGGATAGTACGGCCAACGTATCTGATTTTTTTTCCGCGCATCTTCGAAATGATTTACCAACATTTCCAGAGCGAAGTCGCGCGTCGAGTCCACGCTGGCGAAGGCAGCGAAGAGACCGTGCGCGCGCTGGCAGCAGCGGAAATGGGCAAGAATTTTCTCGGCGATCGGCTGCATGCCGCGATGATCGGCGGCGCACCGACTTCCAGAGCCATCAAGGATTTCATGTGCTCAACCTTCGACTTCAAACTCAATGATGGTTATGGCAACACCGAATCCGGTGGCGGCGGATTGGTTTTTGACGGCGTGATTCAACGCCCACCAGTGATTGCCTACCGGCTGCGTGACGTGCCCGAACTCGGTTACTACACCACGGACAAGCCCTATCCGCGAGGCGAGTTCTGCTTCAAGGCGAGAGGGCAAATTGCCGGCTACTACAAAGCACCCGAGGTCACCGCCGAGTTGTTCGACGAGGATGGCTACTCGCTGACCGGAGATATTGTTGAGGAGCGCGGGCCAGATCGCATTGCCGTCATCGACCGTCGCAAAGACGTACTGAAACTGTCGCAGGGTGAGTATGTTGCCGTAGGAACGCTAGGCACCGTGTTTGAAGCCGGCAGTCCAGTCATCAAACAGATTTATATCTATGGCAACTCCCATCGCGCCTATCTGCTGGCCGTGGTGGTTCCTGATCGGGCGGTCGCCGAGGCAACACTGGGCAATGCCTATGACGAATCAAAACTGAAACAGTTCATTCGCGACGAAATGCGCCGAGTCGCGCGCGAGCAGCAGTTGAAAAGTTTTGAGGTTCCACGCGACTTCCTTCTGGAGAACGAAGCGTTCAGTCAGGAAAACGGTTTGCTGTCCAGCGTGCGCAAGCGCCTGCGGCCTGCGCTCAAGCGCAAGTATGGTGAGCGTCTTGAAGCGCTGTACGAATCTCACGGGAAAGACAATGACGCATTGTTGCTGTCACTGAAGGATCCTCATTCACCGCTGACCGTTACCGAGAAGCTGAAGAAGTTGCTGGAGATTCAGCTGGATATCGACGACATCGACATCAGCACGCCGCGTACGTTTACCGAACTCGGTGGCGACTCCCTCGAATCGGTTTTGTTTTCGCTTGCCATCGAAAATGTCTTCGGCGTCACCGTGCCGGCCGACGCCATTCTCAGCCCGGCCGCCAACGCGCAGACGTGGGCCAAGACCATTGAGCAAGCACTGAGCGGTGATTCTGATCGGCCGACTTTCAGCAGCATTCACGGCCGAGGCGCGAACAAGATTTTTGCCAAAGACCTGTCGCTCGAGCGCTTTATCGGTGCCGATGCGATAGCCGCAGCGGCAACCGCCATGCCACCGGTTGCAGAAGCGAAAACGGTGTTGCTGACCGGCGCCAATGGCTTCCTCGGTCGGCTGGTTTGCCTGAACTGGATGGAAAAATTGGCGCCGAGGGGCGGCAAAGTCATTGCTTTGATACGTGCCGTCGATGACGCCGCCGCGCGCGCGCGGCTGGATCAGGCGTTCAAAGGCCTCGACGCCAATTTCGAAAAACGCTATCAAGCGCTGGCAAAAAACCATCTTGAAGTTTTGGCCGGCGATGCCGGTGCTTACCAGCTCGGTTTGACCGATACGGTTTACGCACGTTTAACCGATGAAGTTGACCGCATCTCGCATGTGGCGGCGCTGGTAAATCACCGCTTCAGTTATCCCAATCTGTTCGGGCCGAATGTGGTCGGCACAGCCGAGATCATTCGGCTTGCGCTGGCCACACGCGTGAAGCCGGTAGATTTCGTGTCCAGCGAAGCGGTGCTTCCGCTGTTGGATATTGTCGAGCGTGCCGACGAAGACGCCCCACTGCTGACTGCCATCGAACTGACGGATAACTATGCCGCGGGTTATGGCGCCAGCAAGTGGGCCGGCGAACATCTGCTGCAACAGGCTCATCGGCAGTTTGGTTTGCCCGTCAATACGTTTCGTGGCGACATGATGTTGCCGCACCGGCAGTTCAAAGGCGTGCTGAATCGCGAAGACATGTTCACTCGCCTGCTGTTCAGCATCATCAAGACCGGGCTTGCGCCGTTGTCTTTCTACCGGCTGATGCCGAACGGCTCACTGGCCAGCGCTCACTACGACGGAACACCGGTGGATGTCGTGGCGGCGACGGTGACCGGCGCGGATGATTTCACGGGAAAAGACTTCGCTGAAAACGTTCCGGCTTTCGAAAATCAGAATGCTGCTGCCGGATACCGCACTTACAACATCCAGAATTTCCATCACGATGACGGCTGTTCGCTGGATGCTTTTGTCGACTGGATTCGCAGCGCCGGTTATCCGGTGACTCGAATTACCGATTACAAAGACTGGTTCACTCGCTTCAAGGACAAACTCAACGGCCTACCGGATGCTGAACGCCAGCAATCCGCACTGGAGCTGCTGAAAGCATTCCGAAATCCGCTCTCTTACCGACCCAAACCCGTGGCGTGCGATCGTTTCCGGGCATTGATTCCGAAGTTGGCAGGCAGTGCGGAACTGCCTCATCTCGATGAAGCCTATCTCCACAAATGTTTGGAAGACATGCGCTTGCTCGGGATTATCGGGCCAGCAGATTCAGGCGAAGCGCAAAAGGTGCGTACGGAACGCGCCGTGAATGGCAAATCCGTGGCGGCCTATGCCGCTCTGTCCGCGAAGTCACCTGTCGCACCGCTGACGATCACGCGCCGCAATCCTGAAGCGGATGATGTCGCGATCGACATTCTCTACTGCGGTGTCTGCCATTCTGATCTGCACGCGGTGAAGAACGAGTGGGGCGTATCGATGTATCCGCTGGTGCCCGGCCACGAAATCATTGGCCGGGTCACTGCGGTGGGCAAAGATGTCCGCCGTTATCGCGAGGGCGATCTGGTGGCCGTGGGCTGCATGGTGGATTCGTGCCGCCACTGCGGCTCCTGCAACGCGGGCTTGGAACAGTATTGCGAGAAGGGCGTGGTCATGACCTACAACTCGCTCGATTACCGACATCATCGCGTGGCGACGCTGGGTGGGTATTCGAAGCACATGGTGGTGAACGAACGCTTCGTTTTGCGAGTTCCCGGAACGCTGAACCCGGCCGGTGCTGCGCCACTGCTCTGCGCGGGTATCACCACCTACTCACCGTTGCGTGAGTGGGGTGTTGGGCCGGGCACCAAGGTTGGGGTGATCGGCTTGGGTGGCCTTGGTCACATGGGCATCAAGTTCGCGCATGCGATGGGCGCCGAGGTCGTGATGATCACCACCTCCCCGGAAAAAGGGGCGGATGCCCGCCGCCTGGGCGCCTCGGAGGTCTTGATCTCGAAAGACCGCGAAGCGATGCGTGCGCATCACCAAAGTTTCGATTTCCTGCTCGATACCGTCCCGGTGGCGCATCCGTTGAACCCGTACCTGAGCCTGTTGCGGCGTGACGGCACTCTGGCGATGGTGGGCGCGCTTGAGCCGATGGAGGGAATCCACGGTGCGCTGGTGTCAGCCCGACGCTTGCGGGTGGTTGGCTCGATGATCGGCGGATTGCCACAAACCCAAGAAATGCTCGACTTCTGCGGCGAGCACGGCATTACGGCCGATGTGGAAGTCATCAACATGCATTCGATCAACGAAGCCTATGCGCGGATGCTGAGAAATGACGTGAAATATCGGTTCGTCATCGATATGGCGACGCTGCCGGGTTGAGATGTTTGCTTAACTGAATGTCTGGAGAGAGAGCGCAGGATCAGTCCGGCGCTGACCGGGGCGTTCGCCAGCACTTCGCGATGAGTTTCGGCATACTCTGCCGAGGCGTTGCGGAGTGGCAGCGATGATTCTCATTGCAAACTGGCGCGAGCGACTGGGTGAACTGTCACCGGCCTATTTCGGTCTGGTAATGGCGACCGGCATTCTTTCCCTTGGCGCACAAGCGTTGGGCAAGCCGCGGGTGGCCGATGTTTTGCTGGCCATTAACCTGCTGCAATACGT
The DNA here is from genome assembly GCA_964574995.1 of uncultured Pseudomonadales bacterium. Lineage (GTDB taxonomy): Bacteria > Pseudomonadota > Gammaproteobacteria > Pseudomonadales > JADFDG01 > JADFDG01. The sequence goes on from CAZNPF010000005.1 coordinate 8,376, forward strand.
TCTGCTCTGCGGGCTTTACATTGCTCGTGCGTGGTTGCTGCCACAGAAATTTTTTGGCGATCTGGTCGATCATCTCAAGGGGCCGGGTTATTTCACGGTGGTCGCTGGCACCGGAATCCTTGCGAGTCAGGCGCTTCTTCAACTAGACAGTCTGCGACTGGGATTCGCGCTCTGGCTGTTTGCTGTCGTGCTGTGGCTGATACTGACTTACAGCATCTTTACTGCCTTCACCGTGAAAGCAGAAAAACCTTCGCTTGATCGAGGCATCAGTGGTGCCTGGTTACTGGCTGTTGTGGCCAGTCAATCGCTGGCGGTATGCAGCACATTGCTGGCCGTGCGGATGGAACAGCCTTATCGACTGGAACTGAATTTCCTGGCGCTTTCCATGTGGCTGTGGGGAGGGATGCTTTACATCTGGATGATGTCACTGATTTTTTATCGCTATACGTTTTTCCAGTTTTCACCGGGGGATCTGTCGCCGCCGTACTGGATCAACATGGGGGCCATGGCCATTTCAACCCTGGCGGGCTCGCTGTTGATCGAGAATGCCACGCACGCGCCGTTCCTAGTCTCCCTGCTGCCGTTCCTCAAGGGTTTTACGGTGTTTTATTGGGCCACCGGCACCTGGTGGATTCCGATGCTGTTTCTGCTGGGCATCTGGCGACACGTGATCCAGAAATTCCCGCTGGCATATGACCCTTTGTATTGGGGAGCCGTCTTTCCACTTGGCATGTATGCCGTCTGTTCATGGCATCTGGACCGCTCCATGGAATTTCATTTTATGGGCGCGTTGCCCGATGTGTTCTGGTACATCGCGGCTTTTGCTTGGTTGCTGGCATTTAGCGGCTTGCTACGACGTATCGTGCGTCCAACCTGAAGTGTTGATTTCCACACAATTCTGATCCGGCGTTTTCATCGAGAACCGATCCGCCCTGATTGGAAGTAACCGCATGTTTTTACACGCGTTACTCAGTAGGTGCATGGATCATGGCGCGATGAAAATGTCCCCACAACAAGTGGATCAAGCTCGCCTGCAAATCAGCAGCTTAACTGAATGTCTGGAGAGAGCGGGCAGGAGCCGTCGAACCGGACTTGCTGAACTGAGTCACGAGGCGTCTTTCGTTTTCAGTTCAACATCGAACAAAACCCCTCTCCCGCGTGCAGGAGAGGGGTGGGCGAAGCGTGTTACCCGCGCCGATACATCGTCACCACGCAAGCGCCGCCCAACCCGAGGTTGTGCTGCAGCGCAACGCGTGCATCTTTCACTTGGCGCTGATCGGCAGTGCCGCGTAATTGCCAAACGAGTTCCGTGCACTGCGCAAGGCCAGTCGCGCCCAGCGGATGCCCTTTCGACAGCAGGCCGCCTGACGGGTTGGTGACGTACTTGCCGCCGTAGGTGTTGTCGCCGTCCCAGATGAACTTCTCGGCGCCACCTTCCGGACACAGACCGAGACCTTCGTAGGTCAGCAGTTCGTTGGCCGTGAAGCAGTCGTGCAACTCGACGACCTGCACGTCTTCCGGGCCGATGCCGCTGGCTTCGTACACCTGCTTCGCCGCCTGTTTCGTCATGTCGTAGCCGATCATCTTGATCATGCTTTTCTCATCGAACGACGAGGCGTAGTCGGTGGTCATGCTTTGCGCCGCGATGTAGACCGGGTTCTTGATGCCATGCTTTTTCGCAAAGGCATCGCTGCACAGGATGACTGCACCGGCACCGCAGGTCGGCGGACAGCACTGGAAGCGGGTCAACGGATCGAACACTTCTTCCGACGCCATGATTTCTTCCAACGACAACACCTGACCGAACAACGCATAGGGGTTGCGGCTGGCGTGCTGGCGCGCCTTCACCGAAATTTTTCCGAAAGTTTCTTTTTTCGTGCCGTGCTGCCAGCGATATTCACGGCCAGCGCCACCGAACATCTGCGCAGCCGGCGGCGCTTGCGTGAAGCCCTGCTCTGCCAGCATCACCTGCGCATGCTTTCCCATCGGCGGTTCGCGGTCGTTGAACTTGGCACCCAACGCGCCCTTCTCCATTTTTTCGAAACCGAGCGCGAGTACGCATTCAGCGGCGCCGGACTCGATCGCCTGACGCGCAAGCCACAGTGCTGTGGAACCGGTCGAGCAGTTGTTGTTGACGTTGATCACCGGGATCCCGGTGAGACCCAGCTCGTACACCGAGCGTTGACCGCAGGTGGAATCGCCGTACACATAGCCGGCATAGGCCTGCTGCACTTCACGGTAGTCGATGCCGGCGTCCTTCAGCGCGATGCGGCCGGCTTCGGCCGCCATCGTGTAGTACTCAGGACTGCTGCCAGGCTTGGTGAACTTCGTCATGCCGACGCCGATGACATTTACACGGTTTTTCATGTTCGTTTCTCCGCTGATTTTTTGGCGATCAGGCTTTCAGGAAGCCGAGCTTGTGTGCGAGACGGACGTCACCGTCGACCTTGAGTTCGCCCTTTTGGTAGAGCGTGCGCAGGTCGGCGCCGGCGGCTAGGCGTGCTAGCGCCTCGTCGGTCAGCGTGAACGTGGCGGATGCTTTCGCGGATTCGCCCGCTTTCACTTCCGGCTTCGCGCCCGATAGATCGATCACCCAGTTGGCTTCCGGTTCGCGCACGCGGAACTGCAGCACCGCGTCGACCTCCTTCGCCAGCTTCGCGTTGCCTTCCACCCGCTTGGCCACGACGGCGAAAATGTCCGCCGCATGGGCAGCCTTCGCTGCTTTCACCGCAGCCGGTGCCGCAGCGGCCGCCGGCTTCGCACTGATTTTCTTCACCGCATCGTCGAAATACTTGCGATCGACGGAACGCAAGAAATCGAGTTTCTGCGCCACCATCATGTTGCCCGCGAGCTTGAGCTTTCCGGAGAAAAACAGCTTCTGCGCGTCAGCCTTGCCTTCACAGATTTCCATGTAGTCGGCGGTGGTCGCACTCATCGTGACGTCCGGCTTGTCGGCCGTTCCCGCCTGTGCGCTGCCGCTGCCGTTCTTCAGGTCCATGACCCACTGGCTATCCGGCTCGGACAGATTGATCTGCACGACCGCAGCGGCTTTTTTCACCACATCCGGATTGGCGCTGATGTAGGCGTTGATTGCGGCGAAGGCAACTTCCGGTGTCATACCTGCGGCCGGTGCGGCAGTTTCGGCAACAGCGACAGGAGCCGCGGCAGCGGAACCGCCCAGCTTCGCGACGGCGTCGTCGAAGTACTTGCGATCAACCGAGCGCAAGAAATCGAGTTTCTGCGCCACCATCATGTTGCCCGCGAGCTTGAGCTTGCCGGAGAAAAACAGTTTCTGCGCGTCAGCCTTGCCTTCGCAGATTTCCATGTAGTCGGCGGTGGTCGCGCTCATCGTCACGTCGGGCTTTTCCACGCTGCCGGCATACGCACTGCCGCTACCATTTTTCAGATCCATCACCCACTGGCTGTCCGGTGCGGAGAGATTGATCTGCACGATCGCATCGGCTTTTTTCACCACATCCGGATTGGCACCGATGTAGGCGTTGATCGCGGCAAACGCAACGTCCGGCGTCATGCCCGCAGCCGCAGTCGGTGTCGCCGCTTTCGTCGCAACAGCTTGGGCCGGTGCAGCAACCGTCGGTTTTGGTTTCGCCACCGGAATCTCCTTGTACAACTCGATGGCGGCGTTCTTGATCACCACCTCGTTGCGCTCTTTTGCCACCGTTTCGAAGACGATGCGCGTGTCGGATTCCTTCCACATGCGGGTGATCAGGGTTTCGCCTGGGAACACGTTCTTGGCGAAGCGCACCTTGATGCTCTTGAAGAAACGCCCGTCGTTGTTCGCGAAGGCTTTCACCACGTGACGACCGACATAACCGAAGGTGCACATGCCGTGCAAAATCGGTTTGTCATAACCAAAGGCTTTGGCAAAGGCCGGGTCGGCGTGCAGCGGGTTCCAGTCGCCGGAGAGGCGATAGAGCA
>CAZNPF010000005.1:12342-75152 GCA_964574995.1 uncultured Pseudomonadales bacterium
TTTTTCCTCGATCACCGCGTCCGGTTCACGCGACGGCGGCACGTTGCTCTCGCCGCTCGGGCCGCGATCACCGCCCCAGCCACCGGCACCTTTTACGAACGCCGTCATTTCGTTGTAAACAATTTCCTCGCCGGTTTCGTCGGTCGAGGAAATCGCGAAGGTCAGCACCGCGTTCGGTGCCTTGTCATACGCACTCTTCAGTTTGAAGGTGTGCTTGAGTTTCGCCTTCGCCGGTAGCGGGCGCTTGATTTCGGTGTACTGCTCGCCGTGCAGCAGGCGATCAAAACCGAAATTGCAGCCCGGCAGCGACAGCGAACCGGTCTTCGCTGCGGCCAGCATGGCATTCGACTGCGGCATCACGCCGTAGGTTGGGAACACGCGGAACTCGCCCAACTCGTAGACGTATTTCAGTTCCTCGGTGTTGAGCGGATCGCGCGCCATACCGATGCCGAGCGCATAGAGGGAAATGTCGCGCTCGTCGTAGCTGTTTTCCAACACCAGGCTGGCCTTGGATGCAGCGTCCAGATCGATGAACTGGTTGCCACCCAGCGACGGGTTGTTGATGTGGTCCATGACCGGCATGAACGATTCGGCAACGTTGGACGGATGCGTCGCGTCCTTGAAATCGCCGATCTTGCTCCACTTGGCTTTCACGTCGTCCACGGTGAACGGCTTGTTGCCGGCGAAGGCATGACCCAGCGTGCGCTCCCAGCGCAACTTGGCGATGTAACCGGCACCGACTTCGAACAGTCCTTTGTTTTCATCGCAGTCTTCATGGCACAGCCAAGCCACCAACGGGCTCACCGCTTCCGGTTTTAGATTAGCGAGCAGTTCCGCCGGCATGACGGTCTCAGTGAGGCGCGACGCAGCAATCGGCGCGATGGTGTTGACGCGAATATTTTTCGACGCGCCTTCCGTTGCCAAACAGTTGGCGAGGCCGAGGATGCCGAGTTTCGCCGCGCAATAGTTGGCCTGCCCGAAGTTGCCGTAGATACCAGCAGCCGACGTGGTCATCACAATGCGGCCGTAGCCTTTCTCGCGCATGATCGGCCAAGCCGCCTGCGAGACGCTTTTCGATCCGCTGAGGTGAACTTTCAGAATCAGATCCCAATCGCCCTGCGTCATTTTTGCGAAAGAAACGTCACGCAAAATGCCGGCGTTGTTGATCACGATGTCGACTGTGCCGAAAGCATCCAGCGCCGTTTTGACGATGGCCTCGCCGTTCTCGACGGAATCGTAGTTGGCGACGGCTTGCCCGCCGGCAGCTTTGATCTCAGCCACGACCTTATCGGCGGCGGATGACGATTTTCCATCACCGAAGGCGCCGCCGCCCAAGTCGTTGACCACGACTTTCGCGCCGCGCGAAGCCAGCAGGAGTGCGTGCGAGCGGCCCAAGCCGTTGCCCGCACCGGTGACGATGGCCACGCGGCCATCAAAACGAAGTTCTGACATGGAAATTACCTCAAGCAATGCAATGAATGACGTTTACTGATCCGCTCACATCGTGCGCGAGATCAGTTCCTTCATGATTTCGTTGGTGCCGCCGTAGATGCGGTTGGCGCGGGTGTCGATGTAAGCGCGCGCGATCGGGTACTCCAGCATGTAGCCGTAGCCACCGTGCAACTGCACGCATTCGTCAACGACTTTGCTGAGCAGATCCGACACCCAGTATTTCGCCGCGCAGGCAGCATCGGCACTCAACGTGCCTTGGATGATCTGCTCCATGCAGCGATCGACGTACACGCGCGCGATTTGGATTTCCGAGCGCATCTCGGCCAACTTGAAACGCGTGTTCTGGAACGTGGAAACCGGCTTGCCGAACGCCTTGCGCTGCTTCACGTACTCGGCCGTCATCGCCAGTGCGCCTTCGGCGCCGGCGACGCAGAGGATGGCGATCATCATGCGTTCCCAAGCCAGTTCCTTCATCAGCATGATGAAGCCCATGCCTTCAACGCCGAGCAGATTGCTCTTCGGCACGCGCACGTTTTCGAAGAACAGTTCGCAGGTGTCCTGGCCCTTCATGCCGACTTTTTTCAGCGGCTTGCCCTTGGTGAAACCTGGAGTTTTGGCATCCATGATCAGCAGCGACACGCTGTTCGCGCCACCGTTCAGTTCGCCAGTTTTCACGGCGACGACAGCCATGTCGCAGAGATAGCCGTTGGTGATAAAGATTTTCGAGCCATTGACGATGTAGTCGTCACCGTCAGCCACGGCGGTGGTGCGGATGGATTGCAGATCGGAACCAGTGCCCGGCTCGGTCATGGCAATGGCGCCGACGACTTCACCGGTCGCCATTTTCGGCAGCCACGTTTTCTTCTGCGTTTCGTTGCCAAAATTGTTGATGTAATTGGCGACGATGTCGGAGTGCAGCGCCATACCGGAAGCGGAATCACCAACCCGCGCCTGCTCTTCCATCAGGATCATGGAATACAGTCGATCCACACCGGAGCCGCCGTATTCCTCCGGCATGGTGCAGCACAGCAGGCCCAGCTCGCCGGCCTTGTTCCAGAGATTACGGTCGATGTGCTGCTGCTCTTCCCACTTTTCGTGAAACGGCGCGATCTCCGTTTCGAAGTAGCGGCGCGCGGTGGCGCGAAACGCTTCGTGATCTGCGTTGAAAAGGGTGCGCGGAATCATCGGATTGATGGGCGCAGGAACGCTGATGGTGTTGGCCATGATGAGGTCTCCGGAAGCAGTGCAGGCAAGCCACCCAACGGGGGCTCGAAAGGATGAGGATATTTACATGATGGACGTCCAACATGTTTAATAAGCCTGCCGAGTCACCCATCCCCTGTCAACCGCCCTGACGGCTGATTTCGGTGCCAATTAACACGCGCGGCCAATGCCCCGCGCCGGCAGGAGCCTCTGTGAAGCCAAACGCGAAAACCGCCAAGCCTGGGAAAAAGGCACCTGCCAAGCCGAAAAAAGCCACGGCGAAGCCGAAGTCAAAGCCGAAGTCAAAGCCGAAGCCGAAGCCGAAGCCGAAGCCGTCCGTTGCGACGAAGACGAAAGCAGCCAAGGTGAAGGAACCCGCGATTGCCAAAAAAGCTGCGACACCTGCCCGCCGCACCCAGGCCGAACGCCGCTCCGCTACCCGTCAGCGGCTGATCGACGCCACCCTGCAGTGCCTCACCGAAGACGGCTACGCCGGCACCACGATCAATCGCATCGTCGAGCGCGCCGAGGTATCGCACGGCGCCAGCGGACACTACTTTCCGAGCAAGAACGCGATGATTCGGGCCGCCGGCGAGGAGCTGATGCGCCAGGCCTATCGGCGCTGGGGCGCAGCCCTGCTCAATGTCACCGATGCGGAAGATCGTCTCGACGCGCTGCTGACTGCCGCCTGGCAGGACGTCTTCAACGACCGTCGCAGCGACGCGGTGCTGGAGCTGGTAATGGCCGGCAAAAAAGACGCCGACCTGCGCGAACACATGCAGCCGATGATGAACAACGCGATGAAAGTCTTCCGGCAATCCGCCGAGCACTTCTTCGTGGCCAAAGATCCCGAGGTGGATATCTACGACATGATGCTGCTGACGCAGTGGCTGTTCCGCGGCATGGCCATCGATCAGCGCTACGCGCCGGACCCCTCGTGGTTTTCACGCTACCTGAAACTCTGGCGGCACCTCATGGCGGAATACGTGGCAACGCGCCCGGGTGTCACGACACCGCCGTCACGCTAAGTTTGATCGATGGCGTGCGCTGTAGCCTCAATTGGATTTTCACGCCGCTAGCCGTGGTCATCCCGTTCATCGCCAGCATTTTTCTGGTGACTACGTTGAGCTACGTGCAGTGAATCGACGCTCAGCCCGCTCACAAAAAACGGCGCAAGTTCGCACTCACTCAAACTTCGAGCGCAACCCGCGTGCCTTGATTGATCGCCCGCTTGGCATCGAGTTCCTTCGCCTCGTCCGCGCCGCCGATCACATGAATTTTCAGACCGGTCGCGGTGAGTGACTCGAGCAGTTCGCGGTTTGGCTCTTGACCGGCACACAGGACGACGGTGTCGACATTCAACACCTGTTCTTTGCCTTCAATCGTCACGTGCAGGCCCGCATCGTCGATCTTGCGATATTCCACGCCCTGCAACATCTGCACGCTCTTCTTGAGCAACGCTTCGCGATGTACCCAGCCCGTGGTTTTACCGGGGCCGGCGATCTTTTTGTTTTTACGTTGCAGCAGGAATATCTCGCGCGGGCTTGGATCGACTGTCGACGTCACACCCTCAACCCCACCACGTGCAGCATTTTTTGTGTCGATGCCCCATTCGCGGAAAAAAGCTTGCTTGTCGAGGCTGGTCGGCAGGTGCGCGGGGTTGTGCGCGAGGAATTCGGCGGTATCAACACCGATGCCACCGGCACCGACGATCGCCACACGCTTGCCGACCGGTTTGCGATCACGCAGCACATCGAGATAGCCCATGACTTTCGGGTGATTGACGCCCTCGATGGCGACATCACGCGGCTGAATGCCAGAAGCCAGCGCAACTTCGTCAAACCCGCCGGCTTTGAGCATGGCGGCATCAACACGCGTGTTCAACTTCACATTTACGCCATGCTTTTCGAGCATCGCTGCGAAATAGTTCAGCGTTTCTTGAAACTCTTCCTTGCCCGGAATCGTTTTGGCGATGTTGAACTGGCCGCCAATACGAGAATCTGCATCGAACAACGTCACGTCATGGCCACGACGTGCGGCCGTGACCGAGAATGCCAACCCCGCCGGGCCAGCACCAACCACTGCTATTTTCTTTTTCGCCGTCGCCGGCGTGACGATGAGTTCCGTTTCATAACAAGCAAACGGGTTGACGAGACAGGTAGCACGACGCAACTGGAATGTGTGATCAAGACAGGCTTGGTTGCAGGCAATGCACACATTAATTTCTGCGCGCTTGCCTGCCGCCGCTTTGACGCCAAAGTCCGGGTCAGCAAGCCAGGGGCGCGCCATCGAAATGAGATCCGCCTTGCCACTACTAAGAATTTCTTCGCCAATTTCCGGCACGTTGATACGGTTTGACGCGCAGACCGGCACCTTCACCAGCTTTTTGATTTGCGCCGTGAAATCAGCAAACGCAGCGCGCGGCACCATGGTGGCAATCGTCGGCACTTTCGCCTCGTGCCAGCCGATACCCGTATTGATGATGGTGACACCTGCCGCTTCGATCGCCTTCGCCAGCACCGCGATTTCGTCAGCAGTGCCGCCACCTTCTACGAGGTCGATCATCGACAGTCGATACAAGATAATAAAATTTTGGCCAACTTTTGCGCGCGTGCGCTTCACGACTTCAACCGGAAAACGGATGCGGTTTTCGATCGATCCGCCCCAACGATCCGTACGATCGTTAGCGCGTGGCGCGAGGAACTGATTGATCAGGTATCCCTCGGAACCCATGATCTCGACGCCGTCATAACCGGCCCACTGCGCCAAAGCAGCGGCATTGACGAAACCATTGATCTCTTCGTCGATTTCGTCTTCCGTCAAACGATGCGGCTTGAACGGATAGATCGGTGCTTTGATATCAGATGCAGAAACGCAATTGGGGTGATACGCCTGCCGGCCCGCATGCAATGCTTGCATGGCGATCTTGCCGCCTTCGCGATGCACGGCTTCGGTGATGATGCGATGACGCTCGGCATCCTTCTCCGTCACCATTTGTGAAACGCCAGGCGCCAACGCGCCCTTGGTCGTGACGGCGATGCCACCAGTAATCGACAACGCACAACCACCCGCCGCGCGGCGCGCAAAAAATTCGGCCTGCATACGCGGTTCCATTTCTTCAAGACCGGTATGCATCGACCCCATCACCAACCGATTTTTCAGCGTGGTGAATCCGAGATCGAGTGACGACATCAAGTGCGGATAGGCATTCGTCGACATGGCAGGCTCCAGAGCATCGTCGTCAGTCGCGCGTGCAACACGGCGACTGATGTGACAGTGGAGGCGATGCTAGGTGCCGATTCTCTTTACCCTCAATGACGCAAACTGACACTTTCATGGCCTGTTAGAGCAGGGGCTGGCGCGACGTGAAGCATCGCCAGCCGTGGGAAAACCCATGTGTATCTAACGAATAACCACCGGCACGGCACCATCGCCGCTCGTCCCGCAGGTGGGGCCCGGCAGCACACTCGGCTGCTCGTTGTCCTCGTATGCGATGCATTTCTCGCACACGGTACCCGTCACGTCTTTGCGCAAATTGGCCTCACGCAGTTTCGTGAAGACATCGCTGTGCCAAGCGTCGCGGAACGATGTCGTCGTGAGATCGCCCATGTTGAAACGGCCATCGTGATCGAAGCAGCACGCAGAGAGATGGCCGTCATAGGTGATGTGGCCTTCGGTGAACAAAGACCAGCACGGCAGCGGTGGACGTAATGCGCCGACACGGCCCTGATTGCCCGCCGTCGGTTTTTTGCCATGCGCACCCGCCGTGAGTCCGGCTTGCCCATACAGTGGCAGCCAGTAGTGCTCATCTACAAAAGGCAGGATTTCGTCGACCGCCCGCTCCATGCGCTCGAGTTGTTCGCCGTCGTACAAGATCGATGATGCATACAGCCCGCAACGATGGCCGGTGCGCGCTTCTACGTCATCGCGCACGCCACGCGCTTCTTTTAAGTGCTTCACCACACGATTGAAGTCAGATTTTTTTACCCGCGTTACTTCCGCGAATTGCTCGGCATCGGAGAAGTTGTAGCTGAACTTCAGGGAGTCGAGCCCGTTCTCCATGCATTGACGCACACGCTCTGGCGTGGCCATGCGGCCGTTCGTGGTGAGAAATACGTACGGGTATCCACATTCCTGTTTGGCATAGCGCACTGCTTCTGGCAGCCAGTCGCAGATGAACGATTCACCGAGATAAAACAAACCCAGTTCCTCGACGCCGTCTTCGCGCATCTCTTTGACGATCCGCTTGAAAAACGGCTCACCCATGTCCGACTTATCCCGCAAGCGCGAGTGCGAGGCGCAGAAGAAGCACTGAAAATCACAACGCGCCGTGAGCTCGATCTTGACGCTCTTGGGAATCGGCGGTTTAGCGACTCGGTAGTCGTCGCTAATAAACGTGATTTTGTCGATGCGCTCAGTAATGCGGTTGATCGTGGTTTTCTGATCCATGGCCGCCTCGGGGCGATTGTTGTTCTTTGTCGGCCATTGTTCGCAGGAAGGGGCTGCGCTCCATTTGATAAAAATCAAATAAGGCGTGGCGGTTGTGTAACGGGTGCGGCACCGGGGTGCCCCCCGCCCCTAGCCCTGCGATCAGCCGAAGGCGTCCATTAAATACAGCCCCTTGTTTAAGACAGTATTGGTGTGTTTATATGGTGTCATTAATAAAGAGGCACCGCCATGGCTACCCCATCCACTTGGACCCTCGACGAATTGGCCACGCTGACGGGTCTGGCGCCGAGAACGGTCCGCTACTACATCCAGATTGGCTTGGTGGATCGCCCAGAAGGCGAAACCCGCGCTGCCCGCTACGGGGAGCGCCATCTGGAGCAACTGTCACAAATCCGGCGCTGGTCCGATGCCGGACTTTCGCTGGAACGCATTCGTGAGTTGCTGGCTGGTGCCGCCGAGGAAGTGCCCGCCCGCCCACATAAACCCGGAAGCATCGAAGTTTGGAGCCGGCTGTTCATTGCCGACGGCGTCGAGTTGTCCCTCGAGCCTGGCCGGGCTGATCTCAGCCCCGAACAAGTCCGCATGTTTAGTGCCGCCGTTATGCAGGCGTTCGTCGCCATCACCCAGAACAAAGACACCGGAGAAAAATCATGAGCAAGTTCCCGCGCCCATCCCCTAAGCGCCCGCCCATCCAGGAAGACACCACTGGCCTGCTGCGCAACGCACGCGGTGGCAATGCGCCGGTACTGGAGCGCGTGACAGCGCACGGCACATTGCGCTCCTTGATGCTGGATATGCATATCGAGCAGCAATACCGCAATTCAGGCAGTGAAAACATCGAAGTGATTTACACATTTCCGCTCGCACATGCAGCAGTTCTGCTGGGGCTGGAAGTTGAAATCAACGGCAAGAAATTGACAGGCATGGCGGTAGAACGCAAAGCCGCCGAGCACCGCTACGAAGAAGCCATGGCGGAAGGCAATAGCGCCATCATGTTAGAGAAATCTGGTGATGGTTTATTCACAGTCAATCTCGGCAATTTGATGCCCGGCGAGCACGCCGTGATTCGGTATCGCTACGTGCAATTGTTGACGTTCATTCAAGGCAATTTACGTCTGGCGCTGCCTACGGTGATCGCACCACGTTATGGCAATGCAGAACGACAAGCGAATATGCGTGCTGCCGCCGTTCCGGGCACCGACCTACTGGCCTCTTATCCGTTCGACATCACACTGGATATCGCGCCGACGTTATCCAGCTGCCCTATCTCGTCGCCATCTCATGCGATTGCCATACAGAAACAAGAAGACGGTGGTTTGCGTGTGACATTGCAGCAGCGAGGTTTCTTGGATCGGGATTTTATTCTTGCCATCGACAACGTGCCCATGAAATCCACCGTCGTACTGGCTCGGGATGGCGAAAACACCGTTGCCATGGCAAGCCTCTGCCCTCCACTGCAACCAGCGAAGAATGGCTGTCGAGCGCCGTTGTTGTTAAAAATTCTGGTGGATTGTTCCGGCTCCATGGCTGGCGACAGCATTACCGCCGCCAAACGTGCCCTGCATCGCATTCTCGCGTCACTGCAGCCAGGCGATCGTGTGACATACAGCCGATTTGGCTCACGCACGGAGCACGATGTTGACGTGCCCTTGCTCATTGATGCCGATGGTGTATCGCTGCGTGCACTGGCCGATTATGTGGGACGCACCGATACCAATCTGGGCGGAACGGAAACCTGTGCTGCTTTGAAGGAAGTCTTTGCTCTCGGTAAAAAAGAAGCGGCAGCCGTTCTGCTGATTACTGATGGCGAAACCTGGGACATGGACAGCATTCTGCGTGCTGCCCAATCTGCCGGGCAGCGAATTTTTTCCGTTGGTATTGGCGCAGCACCGGCAGCAAGCCTGTTGAACCGCTTGGGTGAGGTCACTGGTGGCGCCAGTGAATTTATTGCCCCGAGCGAGCAGGTAGAAGGCAGCGTATTGCGATTGTTTTCTCGCCTGCGCGCACCCCGCGTACAGAATGTCAGCGTCGCCTGGCCGCAAAGCCCTGCCATCAGCGGCACGGTTCCCGCCACGCTCTTTGAAGGAGAAACACTGCATTTATTTGCTTCTTTTCAGAATGCACCCACCGGTGAGCTCATGCTGCAATGGCAGGAAGACAATCAGCCAGAGCTTCATTCCCTGAAAGCCGCCTGTGCGGGAGAGCTACAACTGGATGACACACTCGCACGGCTCTTTGCTGCGAAGCGTGTCGATGAGTTAGCCCTCGCAGGCGATGCAGCGGCAGCAGGTGCGTTGGCAGAAAAATATCAATTGGTGAGCGACTACACCAACTATCTGGTCGTGCATGAGCGCACCGCAGAAGAAAAAGCCACCGATCTGCCCGAACTACGCCAAGTAGATCACATGCTGGCAGCAGGATGGGGTGGAATGGGATCTGTTTATGCAGAACCCGACAGGTTCGCGTTACGCTTTAGTAAGAAACTCATCTCCGCTGACTATTCGGGTATAAAAGTATGTCGCTCATCACCTGTGCCAATGCATGTTGAAGATGATGTTTTTGATTTTCCGTACAAATCAGCCGAGCTATTAACCTTAGGCAGTTCAACACCAGCCATTGATCCAGAAAATCTCTTTAAAAAGTTCAGCTTAATCGTGAAATTCGGCAAAGATCTGCCAACCCGCATCAATGAACTCAAAAAGGTGCTGCCAACAGCGCTCCATGATGCGCTCACCACGCTGGAGGCCACGTTCGGCGAGCAGAAAGCCGTTGCGATGATCTACGCTGCACTGCTCGTTCTTGCGAAGAAAGAACGGGTTGATCGAACGCTACTTCGCCACCTGATGCGCCTTGCCGGAAGCTTTACGGAAGAGGATCTCGAGAATGCCGGCCTCGAGGACCTCATGCGCGGAAACTGGAATTAATCTCGGCTCGGAGTTGGTACAACAAAAAACGCGGCTTCAGGTTTAAGCCGCGTTTTTTATTCCAAACTCACACCCTTTTATTTGGCCATCACACCAACATTTGCCGCAGCAAATTTTCGCAAGTGGCTTGGTTCATGTAGCGCGGTACGGCATAGGTCATGTGCGCCTCTGCCAATGCCGCTTCGGCAAGATCAGGAATGTCTTCCTGACGCAAATCTTTCAGTCCCACGGGAATGTCGAAATCGGTTTTCATCTGACGAATGTGCGCGATTAATTTATCGGCCAGTACCGCTGCGCTTTCGTTGCCGGTAGCCAAGCCACTCGCCCGCGCCAATTCTGCGAGTCTTTCAGTGCAAGCCGATTTGGAGTACTCGAGCACATACGGCAAAACGATGGCGTTGGCCCACCCGTGCGGCGTGTGATACCAAGCGCCAAAATTGTGCGCGATTCCGTGCACATAACCGAGCCCGCCTTGACTGAAAGCAAGCCCGGCGCGATACGCCGCCCACGCCATCATTTGGCGTGAATCTTCGTCTTTGCCATTGGCCATCACGCGCGGCAGGTGCCGCATGATCAGGCTGACCGCTTCCAACGCCAGCTGATCACTTTCCGGCGTCGCGATGCGCGAAACATACGCTTCGATCGCGTGCGTCAGCGCATCCATACCTGTCGCCGCCGTGCTGTTGCGCGGCAGCCCCGTCATCAAACGCCCATCCAGCGCCGCCATGCGTGGAATAAGTTTGTGATCGATGATCGGCAATTTACGTTTGCCGACCGGATCAGAAACCACCGCGCCTACCGACACTTCGGAGCCTGTGCCCGCTGTGGTCGGAATGCAGTACACCGGCAGCGGCGCTTGCGCGACCTTGAAAAAGCCCGCCATCTCCAAAACAGATTTGTCGTGATTGGTGGCGCGTGCAGCGACAATTTTTGCGCAATCCATCGCAGAACCGCCGCCCACCGCGAGCACCGCCGTGCAGTGATCGCGACGCAACAGCACCAAGGCGGCTTCGCATTGCTCGACCACCGGATCTGGCAGTACGCCGTCATAAACCGTGACAGCGATATCCAATGATTTCAAACGCGCCAGCAACGGCTCGATCAAGCCCAACTTGATCAGCATGGCATCCGTCACCAGCAGCAACCGCTTGTTTCCCGTGCCGGCGATGGCGTCGCAGAGCAGCAGCGACGCGCCCGGCCCGGTGAACACCTCCGGAAACTTGATGACCAGCTTCAAGGCTTTGCCCACGTATTTCAGGCTGCCGGTGAGGCCGCGATAGAAGCGTTCTTGGATCGGGAAGGGAATGCGGCGGGTCAGAGTCGTCATGGCGTGCGTTCTCGGTAAGCGGAAATAAAGACTCGGTTGATTTCGCGGTGACTGGCGCATGATGCCTTGAGCGAGCCTACTTTTTATAGGCACCCGTTATAGGCATCTGCAGGCCAGCATTGGCCACGAGCCGCCAGACCCCGCACAATTCGTCGCTGGCTAGCCGCAGACTACGCACGCTGCGGCACGGCGCACGTCCACCTCACATCGTCATTTTCAACCTTGATGCCCACGAGCCAGCCCGCCATGGAAAACACGGACCCGCAGCACGACGTACTCATCATCGGCACCGGCTTTGGTGGCTTAGGCATGGCCATCCTGTTGCAACGGGCCGGCCTGAATTCCTTCGTCATCTTGGAAAAAGCCGGCAGCGTGGGCGGCACTTGGCGCGAGAACACCTATCCCGGTGCCGCCTGTGATGTGCAGTCGCATCTGTATTCTTTTTCTTTCGAGCCCAAGAACGACTGGAGCCGAAGATTTCCTCCGCAGGCCGAAATTCGCGACTATCTCGAACACTGCGCAGCAAAAAATCAGTTGGCTTCGCATATTCATTTCAATACCGAAGTGGCATCGGCAGATTTTGATGCCGCGACCGGGCGCTGGTGCGTCACCACCACCGATGCAAAAGTGTTTTACGCACGCATCGTGGTCGCAGCCTGCGGTCAACTCAGCCGGCCCGCTATTCCCAAACTGCCGGGCATGGATTCTTTTGCCGGAAAGTCGTTTCATTCCGCGCACTGGGATCACGACTACGACCTCAACGGAAAAACCGTGGCGGTGATTGGTACTGGTGCCAGCGCCATCCAGTTTGTACCGGCAATCGTGCCGCGCGTAAAACAGTTGCGCTTATTCCAACGCTCGGGCGCTTGGGTCATTCCTAAGCCTGATCGCGCTTTTTCGCGGCTGGAGTTAAGCCTGCTGCGAACAGTGCCAATGACTCGGCTGCTGTACCGCGCGTGGATTTACTGCCGGAATGAAGTGAATTTTCTCGGCTTCAAGTACATCGGCTGGGCCTTGGAAGGCTACGCATTGCGCTCCCGCTTGAATGCGTTCTTGAAAATACGCGACAAAACAAAACGCAAAGCCATGATTCCGGATTACAAAATTGGCTGCAAACGCGTGCTGCTGTCCGATGATTGGTTTCCGGCTATCGATCGTGATCATGTCGAGGTCATCACACAAGACATCGACCACGTAGAACCGCAGGGCATTGTGACTCGCGACGGGCAGCACCATCCGGTCGACACCATCATTTACGGCACCGGATTTCATGCGACCGAATTTCTAGCGCCGATAAAAATTCACGGCTTGAACGGCAAGGATCTGAATGACGCCTGGCGCGGCGGTGCCGAGGCCTACAAAGGAATTTGCATTGCTGGCTTCCCCAATTTCTTCATGCTCTACGGCCCGAACACCAACCTCGGGCACAACTCGATCGTCTATATGCTCGAGTCACAATTTCACTACATCATGCAGTGCATACACACGCTGAAATCCCGTGAAGGCATGTATATGAGTGTGAAACCGAAAACGCAGAAGGATTACGTGCAGAACATCAACGAACTCTTGAAAAACAGCGTATGGGAATCTGGCTGCACATCGTGGTACCGAACAGAAACCGGCAGAAATACCGTCAACTGGCCGGGCTTCACGTTCACCTATCGTCGGACGACTCGCCACCTGAATTTGCAAGATTTTGAACTGCACCGAGCGAGTGAAGCTCGGTAGGCGACGCAAAATCTTCGCTTAATGACAACCGCGTCTTCAGCATCGCCCGTGAGTAAAAAAATATGAACGATTACCCCGCCGCGCCGCCCTGGCAAGTCAGCCAATGGTTCAATACGGAACAAGCACCCACCCTAGAAAACCTGCGCGGCCGGGTCGTCGTACTACACGCATTTCAGATGCTCTGCCCCGGCTGCGTCATGCATGCCGTCCCGCAAGCCGAGCGCATCCACCAACGTTTTGCACGTGACGGCGTGACGGTGATCGGCTTGCACACGGTGTTCGAACATCACGCCGCGATGCAGCCGGTTTCATTGCAAGCGTTTCTGCATGAGTTTCGCGTCACCCATCCGATCGGCGTCGATGCGGTGATCGCCGGACAAGCCATTCCTGCCACCATGCAGGCCTATGCCATGCAAGGTACACCGACGCTCATTTTAATCGATCGCCGTGGCCGCCTCCGTGGACAACAGTTCGGACAAATCGACGACATGGCGATCGGTGCCGAAGTGATGCGCTTGGCCTGCGAAACTGTCTGAGCTCGGTTAAAATCATTGGCCAGAATCGCTACACACGGGAGTCCGTGATGCCCAATCCCGCGCTGTGCACCGAAGAAGAAATCACGGCACTGGTGCACCAGTTTTACGCGCAAATACGTCGTGACCCCGAGTTAGGGCCGATTTTCAATGCGCACATCGACGATTGGCCGGCACACTTAGTCACGCTGGTGGACTTCTGGTCAGCCCTGCTGCGCGGCACGCAGCGTTTCGACGGCGCACCGATGCCCAAACATGCGGCGCTGCCGGATTTGAGCGCCGTGTTGTTTCGCCGCTGGCTGGATTTGTTTCGGAAAACGGCCGAAGCACAACCCAATCGCGCAATGGCCACAGAAGCCTGCGACATGGCTGAGCGCATCGCGCAGCGGTTATGGGCGGGTTATCAGCACTACAACCGCCAACGCCCAGAGCCGATTCCGACGACGTTGCCTTAAAAAAATCATTCGGCTCCGCTTCGCATCACGAAAATTTACGGTACGCCCAGCGATACAAGGCCGGCAGTATCAGCAAGCTCAGTATCGTCGCCGACACAATGCCGCCGATCACCACCGTGGCTAACGGCCGTTGCACTTCAGCGCCAGTACCGGTGTTGAGCGCCATCGGCAAAAAACCCAACGCGGCAACGAGCGCCACCATGATGATCGGTCGCAAGCGCATCAAAGCACCTTCGATGACTGCGTCGTTCACGCTACGCCCTTGATCACGCAGATCACGAATCGCCGACACCATCACCACACCGGTCAGCACGGCAACGCCAGACAGCGTGATGAAACCAACACCGGCCGTGATCGATAACGGAATGTCACGCAACCACAGTGCAAACACCCCGCCCGTCAACGCCAGCGGCACGCCACTGAACACCAGCAAGGCATCGACGCCAGAGCGGAATGTCATCACCAGCAAACCAAAAATCAGTAGCAGTGTGACCGGCACCAACACTTGCAAACGCGCCGCCGCTGATTCCAGCTGCTCGAACGTGCCGCCGTAAGCAATCCAGATGCCCGGTGGTAACGCGATTTTCTCAGCGACGGCGTCTTTAACATCACCCACAAACGAACCCAAGTCGCGCGCGCGCACGTTGGCGGTGACAGCAATACGCCGCTTGCCATTTTCGCGATTGATTTGATTCGGACCCGGTGCCAAGGCCAATTTCGCCACTTCTGACAGTGGCACGTAGCCCCCTTCTGGCAACGCGATCGGCAAGCGACCTAATAGCCGCACATCATTGCGCAACGATTCCGGTAAACGAACGACCAACGCAAAGCGGCGATCACCTTGGGTGACCATACCGGCTTCACGGCCACCGATGGCGGTCGCCACCGTCTCCTGCACATCGGCAATGTTTAAACCGTAGCGCGCCAGCCGAGCGCGATCCGGCGTCACCGTCAGCACCGGCAAACCGCTGACCTGTTCGACTTTTACATCGGCGGCACCCGGTATTTGTCGCAACACATCGGCGACGTCGTTGCCCAATGCCAACAGTTGCTCAAGATCATCGCCGTACAGTTTGACGGCGAGATCGGAACGCACGCCGGAAATGAGTTCGTTGAAACGCAACTGAATCGGTTGCGACAGTTCATGGTTACTGCCCACGGTGCGATTAGCCGCTGCCGTGATGCGCGCCACAACGTCCGATTTGAGCGCATCCGGATCGGGCCACTGTGCTCTCGGTTTCAAAATCACGTAGCCGTCGGCAATGTTCGGTGGCATTGGGTCGGTTGCCACCTCTGCCGTACCTACGCGCGCAAACACCGTCTGCACTTCCGGCACGGTGAGCAATTCTTTTTCCAGCGCCTGTTGCATCGCCAGCGATTGCGCCAAGCTCGTACCAGGAATGCGCAGAGCCTGCACCGCCACATCGCCTTCGTCCAGACTCGGAATAAATTCCGCACCCAGCCGCGTGGCGAGCAAGACGCTGCCTGTCACCAGCAGCAAAGCACCGGCAAACCACGGCGTGCTGCGCGTTAGCACTTTGCGCAGCAGCGTTTCATACCGCTGCGACAGCGCATCGAACCAGCGGCCTTCATGCGCTTGCACCGGCTTGTTCATGAACGCTGCCACCGCAGCCGGCACAAACGTCACCGTCAAAAACAGCGCCGCCAGCATCGCGATGATCACCGTCAGTGCCATCGGCTGGAACATTTTTCCTTCCACCCCGGTGAGCGCAAGAATCGGTAGGTTGACGAGAATCACCACCAACACGCTGACGATACCCGGCACCGCCACTTCGCGCGTGGCCTCGAACACCACATGTAAACGCTCCCAAGGATCCATCACGCGGCCATGACGCTCCTGCGCCAACGCAAGCCGCCGCAAACAGTTTTCAAGCACGATCACCGCCGCATCGACAATCAAACCAAAATCGAGCGCACCTAAACTCATCAAATTGGCGCTGACTTGATTTTGAATCATGCCGGTAATGGTCAACAGCATGGCCAGCGGAATGACCGCAGCGGCGATCAATGTGGCGCGTAGGTTGCCGATAAAGGCCAGCAACACGATCACCACCAGCAACGCACCTTCGAGCAGATTTTTCTGCACTGTCCAGATGGTGCGCTCGACCAATGTCGTGCGGTCATAAACGGTTTCTGCTCGCACGCCCGGCGGCAAGGTCTTGTTGATCTCGGCAAGTTTCGTCGCCACCCGCGCGCTGACCGTGCGACTGTTTTCGCCAATCAGCATCACCGCCGTGCCGAGCACGGTTTCATGCCCGTCACGCGTCGCCGAACCAGTACGCAGTTCGCGGCCCACGCCCACATCGGCCACATCTCGCACCCGCACGGGAATACCGCCACGTAAACCAACGACCGTGTTGCCGATGTCGGCATCACCCGTGACCTGCCCAGCAATGCGCACCAGATACTGCTCACCGTTGCGCTCGATATAACCTGCACCACGGTTGGCGTTGTTGTGCTCGAGCGCTTCCGCCAATTCTTGCAGCGTGACGCTGTATGCCAGCAATTTTGCGGGCGTCGGCGTGACGTGAATTTGTTTGTCGTAACCACCGATACTGTTCACTTCGGTGACACCCGGCACTTGCCGCAACTGCGGCCGGATCACCCAGTCTTGCAATTCGCGCAAAGCCATCGCATCCCACGGCTGGCCGTTGAGTTGGCGCGCATCGGCATCGGCTTCTACCGTGTACTGAAAAATCTCGCCGAGGCCAGTAGCAATTGGCCCCATCATCGGCTCGATACCTTCAGGCAACTGACCGCTGGCCTCACGCAGACGCTCACCCACGAGTTGCCGCGCGAAATAAATGTCCACACCGTCGTGGAACACCACCGTCACCTGCGACAGGCCGTAACGTGACAACGAGCGCGTATAAGCAAGCTCCGGCAAACCGGCCATCGCGGTTTCGATCGCATATGTAATGCGTTGCTCGACTTCCAGCGGCGAATAACCGGCCGCCTCCACGTTGATTTGCACCTGAACGTTGGTGATGTCCGGCACCGCATCAATCGGCAGTTTCTGATAATTCCAAATGCCGAGCAGCGCCAGCGTTGCCACGAAAATCAGAATCAGCCAACGTCGCTCGATGGATTGCTTGAGAATGAAGTCGATCATACGGCTCGCTCCCAGCGCTGCGCGCTATGCGTGCAGAAGGCGTCAGTGTTCATGTTCTGCTTCGCCTTTTCCCAGCTCTGCCTTGAGCACAAAACTGTTCGTCGTGGCGACGACTTCGCCGGCCTTGAGGCCGCTCAACACTTCCACGCGAATGCCGTCATTACGGCCTGCTTTCACCGTTTGCGTGCGGAAACCTTCTGCGGTTTTCACAAACACCGACGATTGTCCCGCAATGTCCTGCAAAGCAGTCTGTGGAATCGTGAGTGCTACTTTCGATGTCGCCACCGCCACCTCGCCGGTCACGAACAAACCCGTCGCCCAACGGCCATCGCGATTCGTTAACGGCACACGCACTGCGACGCTTTGATTGTTGCTGCTGCCGACCGGCGCGATCAGGGTGATTTTTCCTTCGACTATCTGCTCACCTTCGCTGGCCACGATACGCACGGCTTGGCCCGTACGTAGCTTTGCACGGTCTGCCGGGAATGCACTGAGTTCGGCGGTGACGTGCGTCAAATCGGTGACGGTGAACAACGGCGCATCGCCTGCCGATTCACCGGGATTGGTATTACGCGCAGTCACGGTGCCGGCAATCGGCGCGGTAACGGCATAGACCTGCAGACTGTCGTTGCTTTCGACCGTAGCGAGCGTCGCGCCCGCTGCTACGCGATCACCCAGATTCACGCGTACCGATTTCACTAAGCCCGGAAAACGCGCGGCAACGTCACGTGTGCGTGCCGGATCTGCCGTGACGATGCCGTAGAGCGACAACGTCTGGCGGATTTCTGCCGGCCCCGCGGCTTCGGTCTGAATGCCTGCACGCGCGATACGCGCATCGTCCAAATGCAATGCACCGCTGGCTTCGCCGTGTTCACTCGCGGCATGATCGCTTTCTTCATGCGCTCCTACGCCGTGATCAACGTCTGTGTGCGCAGCCTGACCGTGTGATTCTTTCTGCTCTGCCGTTTCTTCAGGATGATCTGATTCGGCCGCACCTTCTGCGTGCGTATGCGCCGCACCTTCCGCGTGTTCCGACTCATGTTTGGAATCCGGCGCACCGCAGCCTGCTACCACGCCAACAAACAGCAATGTCATCAATAAACGATTCATGGTTGTACTCCTGCATTCACGCTGGCATCGGTTGCGGCCAGCCCAGTCAACGCTTCGAGATCAGCCAGCAGCGCGTGGTAGTGCGCGGCGGCCTCAATGGCGGCATGTTCGGTGTCGATCAATTCCTGCTGCGCGGACGCCAATTCCAGCCACGAAAAGCGCCCACGCTCATAGCCGTAATGCGTTTGCGCCAGCGCCTCGTGTGCTAACGGCAGCGCCTCGTCGTGCAAAGCATGCGTTTCTTCGCGTGTCTGGCGCAGGCTGGCCAGCAAGTCGTCCAACCGTAATTCCGCTTCGCGTTGTGCCAGCGCGTTTTCAGCGCGCTGCACGTCCAAACGCGCCGTCGCAGCGGCGACACCACCCCGATTGCGATCAAACAAAGGAATCGGCAACGACACACCCACCAGCAGCGCGTTGTCGTCGGTGCCGGCAAAATTACGCAGCCCCACGCTAGCGGTAAGCGGCGGGCGACCGGCCGCCCGGGCTTGCGCCAGTTCTGCCGCTCGGACGCGTTCGCCGTTACGCAGCACGGTGTACGCCGGGCTTTGTGCGAGCGCGGTACGCCATTCGGCTTCACTGCGTGCAGCCGGCAAGGCAAACAGATCACCCTCGACGCGCATGAAATCCGCTTCGCCTGCACCCCACAAACTCGCCAACAAACGACGTGCTAACGCGAGCGCCTGTTCTGCTTGTTGGCGGGCCAGCTTCGCACGCTGTGCAGCCATGCGAGCCCGATTGCGCTCCGCGAGGGGAGCTCGCGCAGCAGCGGCCCGCCGTTCCAGATCATCGCGCGTCTCGGCGGCCAATTTTTCCGCACGTTGCGCCAACGCCAGCTTTTCCTGCGCCGCCAGCACCGTCACGAAACGGCGCGTAGTTTCCGCCTGCAGCGTCAATTTTTCTTGCGCCTGCGCATCCTGCGTCAACGACAGTTGCGCATCGGCCCGCGCCACATCGGCGCGACGTGCGGCGCGCGCAAACGTCTGGCTGATGGCCACCGTCGCTTCGGCGCTGTCGCTGCCGGCATACGCGCCAGAACCGGCAACGTTCTCCAACGCCAGTGACAGTTCCGGATTGCTGATCGTCGCCGCTTGATCACGCTCGGCGGCGGCGGCTGACACCGACGCCGCACCCGCCTTGAGCCGCACATTGCCGGCATCAACGCGATGCCGCGCTTCGATCAATGTCAGTGAATTTTTAATGGCAGACGTGTGCGGCTGTTCATTCTCATCAGGCGTCTCCGCCATAGCCGCGCCACACATACTCAATGCGATGACCAGAAGCCATCGACCGCACAGAAGCCGAAACATATTTCCTCCGAAATAACGACGCACACCCGCTCAGTCAGCGGTGCGCAGAACCAACGTCGTTCAGAGGATTGCCGGTGGGGCGGTAGCAGGCGGGAGAAGACGCCAAATCGTGCGCGACCGCAGCAAAGGCAGCGGCCACCACGAAAAGCGCTGCGGGTTCCACAGCAGGAATAACAGAACAACAAACAACGCCAATGCAATTGGCGCGAAATCATCGTGTGAATTTACTGGGCGCGTATCGTCTTGAGTCTGGAGTTCGATCTCATTGCCGCCACTCCCGTGCGCACCGGTTAAATCTGTGTGATCGGCCGTGGCCAAATGAATCGCTGACTCTTGCGCAACCGGATCCAGACCCAAATGCAGATGCACCTGCGTCAGCAAGCATTGCGCAGTCAGCAGTATGCCGACCAGCAACCATGAGGAAATCCGAGGCCATCCTTTCATGGCCGTTCTTATACCGGAAGCGTCACCACGCCGGCAACGCTATTCGATGGGCACGCGTAAAATCCCGGCGTCCCTGCCGGGCTTCATCACTTACGCGATGGCGTTATAGGACGTCATGTCCAGATCACGAGTACGCAGAACATACTCGAAACTGAAACCCGGCCACATGGTCGAGTTCGAACCGTCGGCATTGAGATACCAGCTTTGGCAACCGGACAACCAAGAACTGTTACGCATGCGTTCTTGGAAACCTTGGTACTGCCGCTTCATCACATCTTCCTTCACATCCAGATACCGCAATTTTTTGCGTAGCAGTGTCTTGGTGTATTTGGCGATGTATTTGTATTGCGCTTCCTGATAAATCAATACCGAGGTGTGCCCAGGACCGGAGTTCGGCCCCATGGTCAGCAACATATTGGGGAAGCGGCTCACGTTCATGCCGTAGTAAGCCTTCGGCTGCGCACCCCAATAATCACCCAACGTGATACCGCCAATACCCTTCAGCGTAAACGGATAGGCGGGCGCCGCAATTTCATAACCGGTGCAATACACGATGACATCCAGTTCGTGTTCTTTGCCATCGGTGGTGCGCACACCTTTGGGCGTGATCGCCTCGATGCCATCCGTAATGAGATGCACGTTCTTACGCGCAAATGCCGGGAACCAATCGTCAGAAACCAGCGTGCGCTTGCAACCCACCTTGTAGGTCGGCGTCAATTTTTGACGCAGCGCCGGATCCTTGATGTGTTTTTGCAGCGCGCGTTTATGTAGCAGCTCACCCACGGCCAGCATGCGCGGATACCACATGATCGCCGGCAGTGCTGACTCCATCGTCCAGTACAAGCCCAGCCGCTGCAGCTGCTGCTTCCAAGGATTCTTTTCCCAATCGCGATGTTCTTTCTCGGTGAACGTGCGGTTGTACTTCGGCAGCACCCACGACGGTGTGCGCTGGAATACTTTGAGATCAGCGACCTCGCCCGCAATGTTCGGCACCACCTGAATAGCCGATGCGCCCGAACCGATCACACCCACGCGCTTACCGAGCAAATTCACGTTGTGGTCCCAGCGCGCAGCATGCACGGCTGTTCCTTTGAACGTCTCGATGCCGGGAATCTCCGGATATTTCGGATGACTCAACGCACCGGTCGCCGGCACCAGCACGCGTGCTTCCGTCACCTGACCATCGCTGCTGGTAATGATCCAACGCCCCGACTCTTCATTGAAGGTCGCGTCGGTGACTCGCGTGGAAAATCGAATAAAAGGATTGATGTCATATTTATCCGCGCAATGTTCGATGTACTGACGGATATCGTCCTGGCGGGAAAAAGCTTCCGGCCAGCGCGGGTTGGGCTCGAAGGAATAACTATAAAGATGTGAAGGCACATCGCAGGCACAACCTGGATAGGTGTTCGTGCGCCACGAGCCGCCCACGCCTTCTTCGCCTTCAAAAATGACGAAGTTATTGATCCCCGCTTTTTTCAATTCAATTGCCGTGCCGACGCCGGCAAAGCCGGCACCAATGATGGCGACATCGACCTGATGAGCATCAGCCTTTTTACGTTGTACAGCCATGGTCGTCTCCCGGATGATTCAGTATTAACGACGATTTTTACGGATGGATGTCACGCTCTTGCCACCCGCATTGAAACTGGCCACCTCTTCCATCAAGCCTTCGGCTTGTGCGAGGTAGTAGCGGTTGTCATGCATCCACGGGTGAAAACTAGGACGGAAGAAATCCAGCCAGTCGGGGAAAACTCGACGCATGATGCCCGGGCGTCCAGCCAAGAGATTGGTAATTTTTAGCCAGCCTTTGACGTCAAATGCGTTGCCACTGCGATTCAGCATGGCCACATAGAACGGTACAAAAACACTCCAGAACACCGCATTGGCGATGATGAACGCCGCCACACGCATGGCGTACGCTTTCGAACCTTTACCTACTGTTTGCTCATAGGCATCGAAGCACACCGCTTTGTGTTCAGTTTCCTCAATGGCATGCCAGTTCCAGATAGCGGCGTAATGTTTGTCGGCTTCTTCCAGCAACTCAGGATTGCTGAGCAACATGTCGCCCAGAACTGCAGTGAGGTGCTCCAGCGACACCGTGAACGCCAACTGCATCGGGCGCGGAAATTTCTTACCGATTTCCAGAATTTCCACCACGATTTTGTCGAGCGCGTCGTTGGGCATTCCGGCAGCGGTCAATGCCTCGTTGTACGCCTCGTGTTCGCGCGTATGAAAACCCTCCTGACCGATGAACGCCGAAATTTGCTCTTTCAGTTGCGCATCGGTGATCTCTTCCCGGTAATTCCGCACGCTTTGGATAAAGAAGCGCTCACCGGCCGGAAAAAAAATCGATAGCGTGTTGAAGAACTGCGTGAGGTGCATGCCCTTCGGGTTCCACGTCATGGCCTTTTCGGTGGGCAGCAGAAATTTCAGGTTGCGGCGAACGGGATTAACTGAGGCAGTCATCAGGAGTCTCCATCGATGCGCGGGCACGATTGCCACTGCATGTGCGCAGGCAGATATCCGCGCCATGTCCTGACGTTTATAGAAACCGCACGCGCATCAAGGATTGATGCCGGTCAAATGGCGGCGGGTGGCGGCCTGATTGGCCGCCGTTTTGGCCCGCTGGGCCACCTTAGAGGTGGCCGGTGGCAGGAATCTCAGCCTTGGACGGCCGCGGCCCCTGCCATGCGCCCTCGGAAACTGGACGTTGCCGGTTTACAGCCAGCCTTTGCGCTTGAAATACCAGTAAGGCGTTATACCGGCCACCACCATCAAGCCCAGTGCAAACGGGTAGCCGAACAGCCACTTCAATTCCGGCATGTAGTCAAAGTTCATGCCGTAAATACTGGCCACCAAGGTCGGCGGCAGGAAGACAACGGCCGCGATCGAGAAAATCTTGATGATCTGGTTCTGGCGGATGTTGACGTAGCCTTGCGTGAAATCCATCAGGAAGTTGATCTTGTCGAACAGAAACGTGGTGTGGGACAGCAAGGTATCGATGTCGCGCGCCATCTCTCGACACGTATCTTGCATATCTTGATCTGCACGCATGTGCCGCTGCAAAAAAGAAATATCGCGCTGTGTATCCATCAAGCACAAGCGAATCTTACCGTTATGGTTCTCCGAGAACGCCAGTCTAGAAACGATATCCTCTGGCTTGTAATCGCTTTCTCCAAGCACTTTATTGCTCAAGCCTTCCAGCTCACGATGAATGGATTCGAGCGCATCCGCCAGCGTTTCGATTTTTTGCTCAAGCAGCGCAATCAGGATTCCTGCCGGCGTCGAGGCTTCGACTTGTCCGCGTTTTCCGCGCATCCGGAAAAGACGAAAATCTGCCAGCCGCTGATCGCGAATCGTAATAAGGCGATCCGGCTGAAGAATACAAGCTACCGATACCACTTCCGGCAACTCATCATGATTGGCCAGAAACAACGAATGCACATGAATGCCGGCATGATCGACAAAGCAACGAGCCGAATCTTCAATCTCTTCGACATCATCCAAGTCAGGCACATCTGTTTTTAATAGCGCCGCCGCAAACGCACGTTCATCTTCCGAGGGCTCTCGAAAGTCAATCCAGACCACGGGCGGCAAGGGTGCAGCCGAATCCTCTTGGTTTTGAGCCTCGAGAATTAGATTTCCCTTAAAGACAAACTGACGAATCATGCATTCACCTGTCGAAAATCAAGGCTTGCCGCCGGTAACTCGGCAACGCACAGAAAAACATAAAAAATTATGCGGGCATGGAGCGTTCTGACAGCCAATCCGCACTTTGTTTCCACACCACGTTTTGTGCTTGCCCGCCGATCACCACGCCCATGTGACCGCCTGGCGCAATGCGAAATTCTTTGTCGGAAGACGCCACCACGTCGACTAGTTTGCGGGCGATATCAACGGATACGAGGCGATCGGTTTCGCCGGCAAAAGCCAACAATGGGCAGTGAATACGATCAATCTCAGCAACCCGTCCACCCAACGCAATTTGACCGGCTGCCATTTTGTTGTCCACGGCAAACTCAAGCGTCATGTCACGAATCACGCCACCGGGATACATCAGCATGTGATTGAGGTAATTGCTGGTGGTGGAATAGGACTCAACAAATTCACGTTCAGACAAATGCGTCACGAGATCCCAATACGTCGTGATGCTTCCTATCGGATTGGTGAGCTTGAAACTCAACGAAGTCATGAACGGCGTGGCACGCAAACGTGCCGGGTCCAACATATTGAGCCGAAGCGCCGTGTAACGACGCAGCAATTTGGCTGGGCCATTGATGGCTTTGCCAAGATCACCCAGTAGCCCAACTTCACGCATGTCGATCGGGCTGGCCACGGTCACGATGTTGCGGATATGCGGATCTTGCTCAAGCCCCTGATGCATCAGGCTGAGCAACCCGCCCATGCACCAGCCAAACAACGAAACATCTTCAACGCCCGCATGCCGTCGTATTTTTGCCAGCGCCGTCGAGAAAAAGTGATCCGCATAGTCCGCCAAGCCAAGGGCCGCATGCTTTTCGCGTGGCCGGCCCCAATCGATGAGATACACATGAAATCCACGCGCCACGAAATAACGCACGAGGCTTCGCTGCGGCAGCAAATCAAACACATCCGTCGTTACACCCAACGGCGGCACGATCACCAGCGGAACGGCATAGCGATTTTTCTGAATCGGCATCTGTGTGCCATCTGCCAATTCGATGGAGTTTTCATCGGGCAATCCGTAATAACGGACGGACATCAACTCACTGTCATGCACCAACTCAAACCACGTACGCCCTGATTTCACCAGCCGGCGACGGCGAAACAACCAATCAAAACCATTGGCTGCCACTTGTGCAGCACGCTCGTTGGCTAGCAAACCTCCACTGCGGGCAAAACGGAGCAGTTTGTTGTTGCTCATGACGCATCCCCTTCTCGTGCAGGATCACTGGCAAGCCCCAACATTTCCTCGACATCCGTGAGCGCCTGCCCCATGTACACCGCCAGCCGCTGCAAACGCGGAATTTCTTCGCTGGCACCGACGACGGCAACATGCAGTTTCCCGTCGTATCGCATGCAGTCGATCGTGAGCGCACTACTGCGCAGTAACGGAAACATCGGATACACCGCGGCCAACCGTGACTTGCCAAGCCAGCGCGTCGAATCCGGGCCGTAGGTGCTGGAAATCAACAAATTGAACATCGGGAAAGCACCCACACCCAACCGCGTCACTTGCCCCAACAGATACATCGAGGTGGCCAGCAAGGTGTATGCCGGCATCAATTCCGCCGGCAACGTTCGTAAATGTTCACGCGACGCGCGCAACGATGCCTGAATCGTCATCAGGCGCTGATGCGGGTCAGCGATATCTGTTCCCAAACTAACCAGCCCCATGGATGCCGTATCGATCTGCCCAGGCAAAGCCGCCACGAGGGATTCGTTTTCCGGCAAGGCATTGTGCTCTTTGAAGAATCGGCGCAAGGCAGTGGCGCAGAGATACAACATCAACTCGCCTTCGCTTGCATCAAACGCCTTGCTCACTCGCAGCAACCGTGTGCGCTCGTACTGCTGCGTCGCGACCCGGCGCTGCGGGCCGGTGCGAACATTCAACGCAAAATACGGTGCGGTGTAAGGCGCTCGCAAATCAGGCGATTTTCGCCCACCCGCACGCAGCAATCGACCAAACGCCGGCAGCAACGGCCGCCATTGCGACCACAATGAACGCCCGCTGCGCGCAACCAACTCCCGTTCACTCTCTCGTCGCCACGACGCCACCGGATGTGCCCAAGGCGGCAACGGTTCGTCATGCGCTTTCGACGCCAGGCAATCCACCAGCATTTTTGCGATCGCAGTGGCATCGCTCAGCGCCGGATGCACTTTGAAATACAGTGCAAATCGATTGCCGTGCAAACCGGACAACAAATGGCATTCCCATAGCGGACGACGCAAGGCCAACGGCGCACTGTGCAGCCGCTCAACCGTCACGCCCAGCTCTCGCTCGCCACCAGGTGCCGGCAACCGCACATGATAAAAATGGTTGTCGATATCGAAATGCTTGTCGGCTTGCCAGCGCGGCCAGCCCGCGCGACCGCGCACCAAACACAACTGCCACGGCTCATCCGCCACCGGCATGTCACGCAGACGCTGGAACAATTGCACCGGATACGCGGCACTTTCGCCCGCAGGAATATCGAACACCATCAATGCGCCGGTATGCATGGCGGCATCTGCCGACTCCATCCATAACCAGCTCGCTTCCATGGGACGCAATGCCGAATTCATCCCTTCTCCTTGCGTAGACGCGATCACCGGGCCGAGAACATAGACGCAGACGGTCAACCCGTCGCGAAGCCGAGCATTATCACCCCGGATTGCCTCGCGTGGCAGTGCGGCCCGACCGACTCACCCTGACGTTTGCCACGTTCGAACCAACCGCTGTGCTAACGCGAGCCTGTATACAATTCGGGCCATCAAAATCATTCGCGAATCAGGCCTATCGTGAAGCCATCCCGGCGCCGTGTGCGCATTCGCTTTCTGCTGGTCTTCGTCCTGCTGCTAGCCGCCGCCAATGCCTGGGTCGCGCTGCGGCTGTCTCCGCCGTTGCCGGTGGGCATAGCAAGCGTGCTGTGGCCGTTGCTCTCGACATTGCTGGTGCCCGCCGGGTTACTGGCGCCCTTGCTGGCTCGCCAGTTTTCACCGCGCATCGTGAACGTTTTGGCCTGGGCCGGCCTGACCACCGCCGGCCTGACCTCGACGCTGTTCGTGCTGACACTGTTGCGCGATTTGCTGCTAGGCGTTGCCGGCATTTTCCTGATCAGCACCCCGCGCGCCGAAATCGTCTCCGCATGGGCAGTCGTGATCACAGCTCTGCTGCTGACTGTCCTCGGTTTTCTCAACGCGCGGCGCACGCCCATCGTGAGAGAAGTCGATATTCCGCTGCCCAATCTGCCGCCGGGGCTAGAAGGGTTTCGCATCGTTCAAATCACCGATGTACACGTTGGTCCGACCATCAAACGCGAATTTCTCGCGCGCGTGGTAGCCCGTGTCAATACGCTGGATGCCCATCTAATTGCCATCACTGGCGATCTGGTCGATGGCAGTGTCTCTGCGCTGAGATCACACGTCACGCCGCTTCGTGAATTGCAGTCACGGTATGGAACTTTCTTTGTCGCCGGCAATCACGATTTTTATTCAGGCATTGATGCCTGGCTGCGCGAATTACACGGATTAGGCATGACTGTTTTACACAATCAACATGTTCACATCGATCACGATACCAACACGCTGGTGTTGGGTGGCATCAGCGATTACGGCGGCTGGCAGTTTGGCGAAGAACACCGCAGCGACCCGCAACGCGCGCTCCTCGGTGCGCGCAACGACGTGCCCAAAATATTGCTGGCACATCAGCCGCGTAGCGCGGCGGCAGCGGCAGCCGCCGGCTTTCATGTACAAATTTCTGGGCACACACACGGCGGACAATTTTTGCCGTGGAATTTTCTGGTGCCACTGCAGCAGCCTGTCACTGCCGGCCTGCATCGGTTGGATGGCATGTGGTTGTATGTCAGCCGGGGGACGGGTTATTGGGGCCCACCTAAACGGCTCGGCGCACCGTCGGAGATCACCCTGTTACGGCTGGTGCGCGCGCAGAGTTGAGCCCGCGCCACTGGTCAGCGACGAAGCGTCGATTGACGCAACAGCAGGCCTATTCACGCCATACTTCGCTGCCGGCAGCGGGTTTTATTACAGCCCGCCAGGTGCGCAAGCACTGATGACCGCATTCGTGTCGAATACATCGCCATTACTCACAGGAAGGAATCCCCATGAACATTCGCCATGCACTTACCGTCGGCGCTCTGCTGCTAGCCAGCGCCAGCGCACAAGCCGATTTTTATCTGGGTGCCGGTGGTTACAGCGCTCGATTGGACAAAGTAGATAACGCCAGTCTCGACGAAAGCGATTTCACTCCCGCCGTATTTCTCGGCTGGCGCCCGCTGGAAGTCATCGGCGTTGAAGCCAGCTATTACGATCTCGGCTCCTACGAAATTTCCGGCACGACAATCGACGCCAATGCCATGGGCCTCGCAGCTCTGCTCTCGGCAGAACTCGGCCCGGTCGGCGTGTATGCCAAAGCAGGTATGGCGCAAATGAATATCGACATCACCAATCCACCACCCAGCGTAAGCGCCGACGATGGCGCTAACCCTTTCGGTGGCGTCGGCGCCAGCATCGACGTGATGGACAAACTGTATGTGTATGCCGAGGCGCTGATGTTTACCGGTGACGTAGAGATCAACGTCATCGGTGCGGGTTTGCGTTACGCGTTCTGATTCGCTTGTTCGCCAGACAAAAAAGCCCGGCATGTGCCGGGCTTTTTATTTGAACTCACTTTTCTCAACTTTTCGGCCGCCCACGGTCGCCGCCCGGCGGGAAAAAGCTGATCGGAAACGGCGAGACATTGTTGCCGGTTCCACGCGGTTCGCTGATTTTTGGCACGCCTTGCTTCTCAACCTGATCGATACGAACGATGCTGTGCATCGGCACGAAACTGCAGACCACGTCCTGAAACTCGGTTTTCAGTTTTTCTTCACCCGGATCAACGACCACCTGTGATTTGTCACCAAACACGAAGTGTTCGATCTCTACGAATCCGTAGATATCACTCTGGTAGATATTTTTGACGTACACCTCGTACACCTGTCCCTGATTGAGGAAGGTGACGCGGTAGACGTACTCGGGTTCACGCATAGCCATGACGCAGTCCTCGAACGCCGGCAACGCCGGGCGGGGATTGGGTGCCGTCGGGCAACGCGCCCGTCGACCCCAAAAAAAGGGCGCAAAGGGTACCACAGGGCTCCCTAGCAGCAGCCGAGAAACCCCTTTTCTTGCGAACGGCCCCAACCCGGCCAGTCGCAGCCAACCGGCTTTTCCGCTAGATTCGAGCAACCTGTTTCCCTCGCTGTCCCGGAGCGCGTCGCCATGTGGTCTTTCCTGATTTTTGTACTGATCGTCGTTGGCCTACCCGTCTTTTACGGCATCAGCATCTACAACAAGCTCGTAGTGCTGAAAAATCGCTTCAAAAATGCGTGGGCGCAGATTGATGTCCAACTGCAACGCCGTCATGACTTGATCCCCAACTTGGTGGAAACCGCCAAGGCGTACATGGCGCACGAGCGCGAAACTCTGGAGAAAGTGATTGCGGCCCGTGGTGCTGCCGTCAACGCACAGAAAAACGTCAACGGCGGTGAAGGCGTTGCTCAACTGGCAAAAGCCGAAGGCGCACTCAATGGCGCGCTCGCCAACTTTTTCGCGCTGAGCGAGAACTATCCAGACCTCAAAGCCAACCAAACCATGCAACAACTGATGGAGGAATTGACCTCCACGGAAAATAAAGTCGGTTTTGCGCGGCAGGCCTATAACGATTCCGCCATGAACTACAACACCTACCGCGAGCAGTTCCCCAACAATCTATTTGCTGGCGGATTTGGCTTCAAGGAAGCCGAGCTCTATCAGGTCGACGAGCCCGAAGCGCGCAAGGCGGTGAAGGTTTCTTTTTCTTAAATCAAATGACTTGAACACGACGCACAGACCGACATATCACCGCATGTCGGTCTGATTTTCGCCATGGCCATGGATTTTTTTGAGCAACAACAACGTGCGCGTAAACGCACGGGCTTTCTGCTGTTCTGGTTTTTGTTGGCAGTTGTGCTGATCGTGCTTGCGCTCAACGCTGCAGTCTGGCTGGCGGCAGGTGGCGCCATCATGTCGTTGGCGCAGTGGCTACAACAACCGTGGTGGAAATGGACTACCGGCCTCGCGCTACTGGTGATCGGCATTGGATCACTCAGCAGTTATCTTTCGCTGCGCAGTGGTGGTGGCGCGGTACTGGCAAAGTCAGTCGGCGCACGTCGCGTACTATCGTCCACCGTTGAGGCTCGTGAGCGCGTCTTGCTCAATGTAGTCGAAGAAATGGCTATCGCGTCCGGCATGCCGGTTCCTAGCGTCTGGGTCATGGACGATGAATCCAGCATCAACGCTTTTGTCGCTGGATTTTCACCCACGCAAGCCGTTTTGGTTGTTACGCGGGGCGCACTGGATGCGTTTGATCGTGAAGAATTGCAAGGCGTCGTCGGCCACGAGTTCAGCCACATTCTCAACGGCGATATGCGGCTCAACGTGCAACTTTATGCCATTTTGGCTGGCGTGCTGTTAATCGGCAGCATCGGCGCTTTTTTGCTACGCAGCAGCGGCAATGTCCGTTATAACCGCGATTCATCGAAAGCGATTCCGGTGATCGCCATGGCCGGCCTCGCGCTGTACGTGATCGGCTACTCTGGTCTGTTTTGTGGCCGCATCATCAAAGCCGCCATTTCTCGTCAGCGTGAATTTCTTGCCGACGCATCCAGTGTGCAGTTCACACGCAATCCGCAAGGCATCGGTGAGGCGCTGCTCACCATTCGCAATGCGAGCTCCGGCACGCAATTGCGTAATCCCCATGCCGAAGATCTCAGCCACATGTGTCTGGCGCCATCGATCAATCTCGGGTTCACGGGATTATTTGCCACGCACCCACCCATCGATGAACGTATTCGTGCCATTGACTCCACGCTGTTAGCGCGCGATCGCGCACGTAAACATTTATCCGCGCAGCCGCCGGCCACACCGTCAGCATCTGCCTCAATACCTTCGCCCGTTGCCAGCGGATTTGCAGGCTTCACGACTCACTCGCTCTCCGCCATGGTTGGGCAGCCATCTGCGGCTCACTACGAACGCGCACAGCGTATTCACGTGCAACTGCCTGAGGTGGTGCGGCAATCGTTGCAAACCGGTGACGGCGCAAAAGCCGTGATCTACGGGCTGATCATCGCCAATCAAGCGGCATCCTATGACGCGGTCGCCCTGCAACAACTGGCCGCAAGCGAGAATGCCGAACTACGCCAGCAAACGACATTTCTGCTGCCCACGTTGCGCGCCATGAACAGCAGCCTGAATTTGCCGTGCTTGGATCTTGCGATTCCCGCGCTACGTGCGCTGTCGTCCATAAGCAAACGACAATTTCTGCTCACGCTCGAATCGTTGGTACACATCGACGGAGCGCTGTCCTTGCGCGAATACTTGGCACTGTCCTTGTTGCGCAAACATCTGGCAGACGACACCTACGCCTTTCGACCCGTGCGTTACCGCAACTACCGTGCAGTCGCCCAGCCGTTGAATGCCGTCTTTTCCATGTTGTGCCTCGCCGCGGCCGACAACGCTGCCGCCCGAACGGCGCTGCATGCGCGTCTCTTGGCAAGTTTTGGCATCAGCAACCTGCCGATGCTGCCGCCCTCCGCGCTGAGCACGGCATCTCTGCACGCCGCGCTGACCGATCTGGCCGATCTAGCACCGCTGCTGAAAAAACCGGTGCTGGATACCTGCCTGGATGCAGTTCGCTACGACGGCCGCGTCGCCGTGGGCGAACTGGAACTGGTTCGCGCTATCGCCGAGGCCTTGGATTGCCCGGTTCCTCCGCAGGCTGACTGAGTAGCCAGCCGCTGGCCGATGCCCGAGTGGCTACGGCTTACCGTCGTCGCCGGCTCCCACATGCAGCCCACGCCCACGCACTGTTTGTTGGTGCCGCTCGGCACATCGACGCCCTGTCATCCGCTCACATGGGACAAGCTCGCAGCAGCCCCTATAATCGCGCGCCCCGGGCTAGGCCCGGCCGCATGTCTACCCAGATTTCAACGAGAGCAACATGTCCAATCGCGAACACGGCACCGTCAAGTGGTTCAACGAAAGCAAAGGCTACGGCTTCATCGCGCGTCAGGCGGGCGGTGATGTTTTCGTGCACTTCCGCGCCATTCGTGGCAACGGTTTCCGTACGTTGAGTGATGGTCAAAAAGTTGAATTTGCCGTCACCGACGGCCAGAAGGGCCCGCAAGCAGAAGACGTGATCACCGTCGACTGAGACAGGCGCTGAATAGCGCTCAGCCCGGCGAGTCCGCGTAACGGCGATAGGCGTCAATGGCCTTGGCCAACTGCGCATGTCTTTGCGGCGATTCACCGTGCATATAGAGCGCCGCTGCTTGATAAATCTCTTCGAGCAACTGCAAGCGGTGCTGATGATTTAGCAAACTCCGCGCGAGATAAAAATCATCTTCGCCAGCCTCTCGCATGCGCACCGCTTGCGCCAGTGCCACATCGAGTTGGTCCTTCGTTGGCTTGCCCATGCGCCCTCCTTCGCCCTCAATGGCTCGCGACTGACCGCTGCGCCACGCTCACAGTGATTGATTCCCGGCCAATGCGCGGCCACCGAGGAATATCAACGTCAACTTTCGGATCAACCGCTCTGCCGCAATGTCGCGATCCGTGCGCGACATATCCAACGCAGACGCGCCAAAATCAAACAGAATCAGCGTGGCCATTTCGGCTACCAGCCGGGAATCCACCGCGAGCCGCCTCTGCTCGATGACGACACGCTCGATATCCTCGGCCAATTCATCCATGATGAAACGCATCTCACGATGAATCGTGCGGCGAAAATCTTCGTTCGGACCCGTGCGCTCACGCACGATCAATCGCAGCAGCAACGCGTTCTGATCCAGATATCCCTGAAAACGTAACACGCTCTGCCGAATGGCAAAATTATTGTCCTCAGCGATCATCTCGCGACGGCCTTGCCGCATTAGTTGCCGCAACACCAGACACGCCTCATCGATCAGCGCAACACCCAACGCGGCCGTGTCCGGAAAATGGCTGTAGAAAGAGGTCGGTGCGATGCCCGCCTGCCGCGCCACTTCGCGCAAGCTCAACGCATCCAGCGTTTGGCCGGCAGCCACCATCGCCAGCGCCGCATCGACCAATCGCCGCCGGGTTTGCTCTTTTTGCTGGACTCGGTTGAGGCGCATGCGTTCGCTCCGCAATTGACCGCACAAGTGTATGGCATGTGTCGCTGCCGAGTCGTCCAAAGAACCGGCCAGTCATCAACTCTTGCTGCTCGTCGCCCATCGTGCACGTGTGCGCTGGCCGCACACCGCAGGAGGCCCCTAGAATCTGGCCGTCATTCACGCGGGAGCTCGATGTATGGAATTCGCCAAACTGGCGGAGAAGCAGGTTTACGAGCGCGTAATGGATTGCACCAGCCGCCTG
The DNA here is from genome assembly GCA_964574995.1 of uncultured Pseudomonadales bacterium. Taxonomy (GTDB): domain Bacteria; phylum Pseudomonadota; class Gammaproteobacteria; order Pseudomonadales; family JADFDG01; genus JADFDG01. The sequence goes on from CAZNPF010000005.1 coordinate 45,521, forward strand.
CGCCGGGGCGAGGTGCCACACCCCGTCGTGATCGACGTTCTATTGCAACACGGCATCGACATTTCACGTGCCGTCTTCCCTTGCTTTGGCGAACTCGATGAAAACCTCTACAACGGCACCGTGGTGTCGCAGAATCGCCGCGTTCTCGAATTTGTGATCGATGCTGCGGCGCCGGATGAGTCCACCGTCGACGACGTGACTGACCAACTCGGCCCTAAAGACCCGCGCCACCCCAAAAGCGACATCAAGGACGTGATCACCATGTCCTTGTTCTGTTTTGATAATCACCCTCCCATTAGCAAGGATTGATCGTGACTGTTTTCGCCAACTCGTTGCTGCGCAGCACCAGCCTACCCACGCGTGCGCTCTATGCCATTTTCACCCTCGCCTGCGTGAGCAATGGGCTGTGGATGCTAATTGACCCCGCCAGCTGGGATGCATCGCTGCGGACGCAACTGGAAGATTTTGGTGAAGGCAGCAGCCTGCCGCTGTACATGCTGCAAAAAACTGGCGCTTTTTATCTCTTGCTCGGTGCCGCTTTTGCCTGGTGCCTCACCACCACATCGGTCCGGCCACGCGTACATCCGTTACTGACACTGTTCTTCGTCTTGGTTGCCGCCGTGCACGGCGTTGAGCTTTTCAACACCGGAGCGCCCGTGGAGCGCTGGCTGGCCGATGCACCGCTGGTTTTCCTGCCACCGGCCATCCTGCTGCTGATGATGCTCCCCATGCCCGATTTCTCCCGCCGTGAGCGCGGCACGGTGAAATGGTTCGACAGCAAGAAAGGTTTCGGCTTCATCGTCCGTGACAGCGGCGAGGAAATCTTTGTCCACTACCGGGCCATTCGCGGCCGCGGCCACCGAGCACTCAAGGACGGCCAGCCGGTGCGCTTTCGGGTCATCACTGGCGACAAAGGCCTGCAGGCCGACGACGTCTCTCCCTAGACACCGTCTCTCCCTAAATGGGCCAGCCCCGCCCTGAACAGACCCGATCTCGGCTCTAAACCGGGCCCCGCCGTCCGGGCACTTCGTCGGATTGGCCGGTCGTTCGTCCGGCCAATCGGCTCCCGTTAATAAAAAATTGCCTTTTGGAACATAACGTTACGTTCCCGTCGGACAAAAGGCTGCCCATAAAGTGTGATCCAGTACGCACTTATACGTAGTACCCTCGTCCTGAAATATGCGAACTTCGCACGATGCGACACAAGCGGGACCGCAAGGCCGCCGGTTCGACCGGCTGCCCGATGAGGCATCGGGATCGATGCGAACCGATTCAGAGATGAGGCAGTCATGCTGCGCAAGACACGCGACATCGTGGGCAATTTGCTCACCAGCGGCGGCGAAAACGACGTCAATGCCCTGCGCGCCCGCGTGGAAGAATTGGCCGGCGAACTCGATACGCTAGCCCGTCGCCTACGGGATCGTGAACTCAAACTGGACGATGCCTACGCGCTCAACCGCGCCCTGCTGTCCATGCCGCATGCGTTGATCCTCACGCAGGATGCTTCCGGCCGCGTGCTCACGCTGAATCATCACGGCGTCTGGCTGACCGGGTACGGTGAAGCGGAAATCGCTGGTCGACAATTTACGGAGTTGCTCCCCGATGCCGCACTACAGCCGGATCTCAAATTCCGCCTCGACGAATTACCCGTCCATGGTCATCACTACAGTCACCAAGCTGAACTGATTCGCAAAGATGGCGATCAAGTCGCCATGCAGTGGCATCACACCGTTTATGACTGCCCCGCCTCCAGCGAAAAACGCGTACTCACGGTCGGTCTCGACATCAGTGATCAAAAAATTGCTGAAGATCATCTGGGTTGGCTCAGCTCGCATGATCCACTCACCGGCTTGTACAACCGTCGTCGTTTCCTCGAAGAACTCGACCAAACATTGGCCACCTGCCAACGCTACGGTCAACAGTTCGCGGTGATGATGATCGACCTCGATCAATTCAAGGACATCAACGAAACCAGTGGTCATCATGTCGGTGATCGCCTGCTACAACGCGCGTCTGATGTGCTGCGTCAGCAAGCGCGCACCTCCGATATCATTTCCCGTCTCGGAGGCGACGAATTCGCCATCATCGTGCAAATGACCGATGCCGATAACGCCGAGCGCATCTCCGCACGATTCTGTGCAGCACTCGACGGCCTAGACGTCGAAGGCAGCAACACCGTACACCGCATTTCTGCCTCCATCGGTACGGCGCTGTTCCCGGCACACGGCGCGACGGCCGATGAGTTGCTCGCCAACGCCGATATCGCGATGTATCAGGCGAAGGAAAAAGGCCGCAAGGCATGGCACATGTTCTCGCCGGAAGAACACACGCGCACCCGCGTGCATGAGCGCGTTTACTGGGACGAAAAGGTCAAGCAAGCGCTATCCGCCGACATGCTCAACGTGCACTTCCAGCCAATTCTTGATGTTCGCCACAACGAAGTCACGCATTACGAAGCGCTGCTGCGCGTGCAGGATGGCAGCGGCAAGATTCTGTCGCCCGCACGATTTATTTCCAGCGCCGAGCGCAACGGCTTGATTCACCAAGTCGATGAAAAAGTCATCACTCGTGTCATTGCTACGTTGGCCGATCTGCAAGCCAACAACATCAAGGCGCGACTCGCGGTCAACCTGTCCGGTGCGTCATTCCACAACCCGAACCTGGTTGCACATATCGAAAGCACCATCTCGCGCTACCGCATCGACCCGTCAGCGCTGATCATGGAAATCACCGAAACAGCCGCAATCGCCGATATCGATGCCACCAGCCAGATCATGCACAAGATCAAAGGCTTGGGTTGCCAGTTTGCGCTCGATGATTTCGGCGTGGGTTTTTCCTCGCTGTATTACTTGAAGAAATTGCCGGTCGATTACGTGAAGATCGACGGCTCGTTCATCCGCAACCTGCACAACGACCCGGACAGCCAAGTCTTGGTACGGGCTTTGGTGGAAGTCTCGCGCGCTTATCGTTTGCGCACCGTCGCCGAATTCGTCGAAGGCGCCGAGATCCTCGACATTCTGCAGGTGTTGGGCGTGGACTACGCGCAGGGCTATCACATCGACCAACCCAAGCCCTTCGAAAGCATCTGGCGACGCCCGGCCGCCTAAAACACCTCTGCTAGACTCGCCCGTCTGCTTCGGATGCACGACGGGTTTTTTATGCGCGACGCGCCTGCACACACTAGCGAGCAAACCATCGACTGGGCTCACACACCGGGTGCGCTCTGGCGTAGCCACAGCAAACGCCTCAAGCCCGTGCCGATGCTGGATGCCATAGCGCTGGGCGATCTGCTTGGCATCGATCGCCAGAAACATGAACTGATCACCAACACCGAGCGTTTTCTCGCGGGCTTACCGGCCAACAATGCCTTGCTCTGGGGTTCACGCGGCACCGGAAAAAGTTCGCTGGTCAAAGCCGTTGCTGGCGCGTTCATTGCGCGCGGGCTGCGTATCGTGCAAATCGATCGCGATGATCTGCTGTTGCTGCCGGAAATCGTCGATGAACTCCGCGCACAGCCTTTTCGTTTCGTCATTTTCTGCGATGACTTGTCCTTTGCTGCTGGTGATGCGGGCTACCGTGCGCTGAAAACCGTGCTCGAAGGTTCCATCGAGGCCCCGGCCACCAACGTGCTGATTTACGCCACATCGAACCGTCGTCATTTGGTACCCGAGTTTCTTACCGACAACGCACAGTCGCGTGTCGATGGCACCGAAATCCATCACGGCGATGAAGTCGAAGAAAAAATCTCGTTGGCCGATCGCTTCGGACTCTGGCTGTCGTTTTATCCGATTACGCAGGAGCAGTACCTCGCCATCGTCGACCACCTGTTTGCCGGGGGCGGGTCGCACTCCCAGTCTCGCGCCCGCTCGCAACTGGCCTGCAATGACCAGCCGACGGGTCATGACGGCCATACTGGTCTACACGCCGAAGCCCTACGCTTCGCCCAGACCAAGGGCATCCGCAGTGGCCGTACCGCCCGCCAGTTCTACAATGCGCAGCAAGGTCGCTAAGCCGGCGCTTTTTCGATAGAACACGCTGCCAGTCTGCCGGACCCATTCCATCGTTTTACGTTTGCCTCGTACCGTCCGCTCAACGTTTTACATGCTCAACGCCCCACTGTTTCAACATTTCCACTTCCCGACATTTCACGTCTTGCCGGAGATCGATCGCTCATGAAAACGCTCAAGGACAAAGTTGCCGCCATTACCGGTGCCGGCGGTGGCATCGGCCGTTCCACCGCCATCCTCATGGCACGCCAGGGCTGCCATCTCGCCCTGTCGGATGTGAACGAAGCTGGCCTCGCCGCCACCGTTCGTGATTGCGAGGCTCTCGGCGTCAAAGTCACCGGCACCAAACTGGACGTGGCTGATCGCGCGGCGTTCTATGCATGGGCAGACGCTACCGTCAAAGAATTCCGCAGCGTCAACATTGTCATCAACAACGCCGGCGTAGCACTCGGTGCCACGGTGGAAGACATGAGCTACGAAGACATGGAATGGCTCATGGGCATCAACTTCTGGGGCGTGGTGTACGGTACCAAAGCGTTCCTGCCACACATCAAAGCCAGTGGCGATGGTCACATCGTCAACATTTCCAGCGTATTCGGGCTGATTTCAGTACCCACCCAGAGCGCCTACAACGCCGCCAAATTTGCGGTGCGCGGTTTCACCGAAGCACTGCGCGAAGAAATGGAAGTAGAAGGCGCGCCGGTTGGCGTCACCTGCGTGCATCCCGGAGGCATCAAAACCAACATCGCCCGCTCCGCACGTATGGCCGGCAGTGCCACCTACGGCATCGACAAAACGCAGGCCGCATCCGATTTCGACAAAATTGCCCGCACCACGCCGGATCAAGCCGGCCGTGACATCGTCAACGCCATTCTGCACAACCGTCGCCGTCAGTTGATCGGTGCCGACGCCGTGCTGATCGACGTCATGCAACGCCTGCTGCCCACCAGCTACCAGCGCATTCTCGTGGCCGGCGCTCGCCGGCAACGCGCCAAAGCCGGTCAGTAATCGGTCGATGACCAACCACCAGCCCGGGCCTTTCACCCGGGCCGGTGCTACGACTTTCGCACGACAGCACGGGAAGCCTTCGCTACAATCGCGGTCGATTTTTGGCCAGAACACAGCGAAAACCCCTCGTGATCAAATTGCTTAGCCGCGTTTTCTCCCGCGATCGCGCCAGCGAAACGCCAGCGCCATCCGCTACCGATGGGCGCGGGGATGCTCCGATTAAGCAGGGGCACGACAAGACCCACACCGCAACGCCGGCACGTGCGGCGAAACCACCGGCTCAGTCCGGGCACAAGCCTGCACACCCGCCGCGTCCTCACCCAGAACGCGCCATCCACGAAAAATCCGACTGGACGCTGGCCGATTTCCCGGTTGCAGCAGCCGAAGGCAAAGCCCGTTTTCACGATTTCAATTTGCCGCTGCCGCTGATGCGCAGCATTCAGTCTTGCGGTTTCAGTTATTGCACGCCGATTCAGGCCGGCGTGCTCGGCCACACACTCGCCGGCCACGATGCCATCGGCAAAGCGCAAACGGGTACCGGCAAAACGGCTGCGTTTCTCGTCACCATCATCAACGATCTGCTCAGTAATCCGCTGGAAGGCCAACAGTACGCCGGCGAACCACGCGCACTGATCATTGCCCCTACGCGTGAGCTGGTGATGCAGATCGCCGCTGATGCCGAAGGGCTCACCAAATACTGCAATCTGAACGTGATGGCCGTGGTCGGCGGCATGGATTTCGAAAAGCAACGCGAGCGCATTCGCCGCGAAGCGATCGACATTCTGGTCGCCACGCCAGGCCGCCTGCTGGATTTCGTGTCGCGTCGCGATCTGTTTCTAGATCAAGTCGAAATTTTGGTGCTGGACGAAGCTGACCGCATGCTGGACATGGGCTTCATCCCGGACGTGAAGCGCATCGTCAGCATGACGCCGAAATCAGATCACCGGCAGACGCTGTTGTTCAGCGCTACCTTCAGCGACGACATTCTCAACCTCGCCCGCCGCTGGACTTTCGAGCCGGAGTTCGTCGAGATTCAGCCAGAGCGCGTTGCTACCGATACCGTCGAACAAAAAGTCTATATGTGCACCACGGAAGAAAAATTTCGTGTGCTCTACAACATGCTGATTTCCGCCGAAACGCGGCGCGTCATTATTTTTGCCAACCGTCGCGATCAGACGCGTCGTCTGTCTGACTTGCTACGCGACATGGGCATCCGCGCGTCTTTGCTTTCTGGCGATGTGCCGCAGGAAAAACGCGTAAAAACGCTGGAGCGCTTCCGTAGCGGCGAACTCGACGCGCTGGTCGCCACCGATGTCGCCGGCCGCGGCATTCACATTGATGGCATTTCGCACGTGGTGAATTTCACACTGCCGGAAGACCCCGAAGATTACGTGCACCGCATTGGCCGTACCGGCCGTGCCGGTGCATCTGGAACCTCCGTGAGTTTTGCCGACGAAGAAGATGGCTTTGCCATCCCGGCCATCGAAAAACTGCTGGGCCGCAAGCTGGTTTGCGAAGCGGCGCCCATCGAATTGCTAGCCGCCATTCCCAAACTCGAACGTCGCGAGGGCGGTGGCGAAGAAGAACCCTCCATGCAAGTTCGTCACCACAACCGAGGCGGCAGCCGCCCCGGTGGTGGGCGCGGCGGCCCACGAGGCGGCCGACATAGCAGTGGCCCGCGACGACGCTAAAAACTCCGCTGACGCTCAAGGATTTGTTTCACGCGCCGTTCGCTTCACCGATCAAACCCGAACCCAGGCAATACGGAAGGAGCCCCACATGAAAATCCGTCACCTGCTGTCACTCGCGCTGTTGAGCAGTTTGCTCACCGTGCTGCCATCGGCCGCCATGGCCAACACGGACAAAGTGGTGATTCTCACCTGGGAAGAGTTTATTTCACCGAATGCCATCAACGCTTTGCTCAAAAAGGGCTTGGCTGTCGAGCAAATCACCTTCACGTCAGAAGAAGAGCGCTTGGATCTGCTAAAGAAAAACGCAGGGAAAATCGATCTAGTTGTCGGCGATGCGACTTCGCAAGGTAGCTTCCGCCGCGAACGGTTGATTGACCGCATCGATTTCGACCGCTTGGGCAATGCGCGCTATCTGTCGACCTTGCTCGACAGCTCCACGCGTTACAACCTGCCGTATTTATGGGGCCACACCGGCATTGCTTGGCGGACCGATCTGGTGAAGAAGCCGATCGACAGTTACAAAGATCTGTTTGCGTTAGCCAAACGCAATCCCGGCAAAGTCGGCATCATCAACGGCCCGCATGAAGCTTTGATGGCATCGCGCTTCGCGTTTGGCGCACCGCCTTACGCCTTGATCTCGCCGCAAGAGGTCAACGACGCCTATGACGCTATCAAGCCTTATTTGCCAAATCTGGTGTTGATGGAATCTGAGCTGAACGAAAAATCTCCGTTAGTCACGGGCGAAGTCATCGCAGCTCAGACCTACAACGGCGACATCGCTTTTCTGCGCGACCACTACAAAGTCCCGCTGGCCTTCGCCATTCCTAGCCCCGGCTGCATGGTGTGGACTGAGAGCTTCATGCTCGCGCGTAATGCACCGCACCGCGATGCCGCCTACCGATTCTTGAATGAAATCAACGAACCCGCACTGGCCGCCGCCAACGCCGAGGAAGTGCACTACGCCACATCCAACAGCGAAGCACTGGAAATCATGTCGCCCGAATTCAAGGCCGATACGGTAATCCGCCCCACGTTGCGCGGCCTGAGCAGCTGCTACTTCTACCGCGAACATGATCGTGCCACGCAGCAGGCAATGGATAAAATCAAGCTCGACTAAGCTGAATTGCCGTCATAAAAAAGGGGCCAGTTGGCCCCTTTTTGTTTGCACGCATGTTTTGATTTTTCAGCGTCTCGATTTTACAAGTTGGACTCTGCAAACTCGGCCAGCACACTACGCGGCACGCCGTTCAAGTGCACCGAGCCGCCGTGCGCAAAGCCCTTGAAACGTTCGGCCATGTACGCCAAGCCCGAGCTGGTCGCCGAAAGATACGGCGTATCGATCTGCGCTAGGTTGCCCAAACAAATGACCTTCGAGCCCTCACCCGCACGCGTGATGATCGCTTTCATCTGATGCGGCGTGAGGTTTTGACACTCGTCGATCAGGATCAGTGATTTCTGGAACGAACGGCCTCGAATGTAATTGAGCGCCTTGAACTGAATGTTGGCGCGCTCTTTCACATATTGAATCGACGACTGCGGATTTTCGTCATGCAAATGCAGCGCTTCGATGTTGTCGTTGATGGCACCCAACCACGGATCCATCTTTTCTTCTTCGGTGCCCGGCAAAAAGCCGTGATCTTCGGCCAAGGGCGGCGTCGAACGCGTGGCGATGATTTTGTTGTACCGCTTCTGGCCGATGACCATTTCGATAGACGCTGCTAACGCCAAAATCGTTTTACCGGAGCCGGCCGCGCCGGTGAGATTGACGATATGCACATCCGGGTCCATCAGCAGATGCAGCGCGATGGCTTGATGGATATTGATCGGCTTCAAGCCCCACGCGCCCTGATGCATCAGTTGTTCTGGCGGCAGATCGCGTAGCGTGACGGTGTGGCTATTCACATCCACCACACGGCCTACGAAACCTTGCTCGTCCAGAATGAACTGGTTGGGCCACACTTCGCTGCCCAACACTTCATCCACCAGAAAACCACGACTTAATGCGTGTATGACGCCGCGCGAGGTTTGCTTGGTTTCGACCTTTTCCACGCGGTCCCAAAACGAACCCGGCACCTCGAAGTAGCCCTTGTTGAGCTGCTTGATATCGGAGACAAGCTGGTCGTTGTGGTAATCCTCGGCATCCAGCCCGCAGGAGCGCGCCTTGAGGCGCATGTTGATGTCCTTGGTGACCAGCACGAAGTGCTGATCGGGCTGCTGGCGTTGGAGCGCCAACAACGAGTTGATGATGCGGTTGTCGTTGAGCGTGTTGGCCAACACGCCTTCGGCTTCCAACTCCGGGCGGTTGAGCAGCACGGTCAGCGTGCCATGGGTGTCTTTGCGACCCGGTGCCTGAATGGGTACGCCCTGCGAAATCTCATCGACCGTCGCTTTGCCCAGCACCTGATCGATCAAGCGGATGGCCTGCCGACATTCGGCCGCCACACCGCTCTTGCCGGATTTCAATTTGTCGAGTTCTTCCAGCACGGTCATCGGAATGACGACACGATGCTCCTCGAAATTGAGCAGCGAATTCGGATCGTGGATGAGGACGTTGGTGTCCAGTACGTAAGACTTCAAGGCAGGCCGAGATTTTGACGAGGGGCCGGCAGCGTGCACGGCAGGGTTGGGGGATTTGCGGGACAGGGCTTTGACAACAGCGGCTGACTCTTCCATGCACACTCCGCGCGGTAACCGGCTATACACGTGCGGGCATTTTGTTGCCCGTTTGTGCCACCGGATTCGGTGCATCCGGAAAAATTTCCGGACGGGTTTATCACCTGCGCTGGTGCGGCCTTTTTTCCTATGCGGGCGTTGATGGTTCGCCCGTGGAAGCCGGCACGCGTGCAGCGACAGGCGTCCTGCTGTGCAACCTGTTTGGTTGCGCGCTGCGTGAGGGGATTACACGATGGCAACCTCCCTGAGCCGGCTGGCCCGTGAGTGCGGTACGATCGGACTCTAGCTGCGTCACCGCGCGACACGCAAGCACAACTTATCGCTTCGTGTTTACCGGCGAGCGCCTTTCCGTATTTCTTCCTGTCTCACAACCTCAGGTCACTTTCTCATGGATCTCGGAGCCAACGCCCGCCTGCGTCTCTCACCGCAGGACGAATACCCGCACGCCATCGAAGCAGTCAGCAATTTCAACGAGAGCATGTACATCAACGTGTTCGATCATGGCTCACGCGTGGGCGGCTGGTTTCGCGTTGGTAATCGCCCAAACGAAGGCCACGCGGAGATGAGCTGCTGCCTGCATTTTCCTGACGGCAGCGCCGCCTTCATGTTTCAGCGCCCGGAAATCCGACACAACACGCACATTGCAGCCGGCGGCATGGCCTTCGAAGTCTGCCAACCGTTTGAGCATCTGCGCGTCAGTTATGACGGCTTGGTCTGTCTGATGAAAAATCCGCAAGACATGGCCAACCCCAAAGAAGCGTTCAAGAAAAATCCATTGGTGCCCTGCCGCTTCGTGATTGATTTTCGCGGCATTTCGCCGGTGTTCGGCGGCGAGAAAGTCGACGAGCACGGCAAGCCGGTGGAAGAAGCCGCTGATGAAGCCTTTGCACGCGCACATTATGAGCAGCACATGCGCGGTGTCGGCACCATTTATGTCGGTGATAAGAGTTACACCATCAACGGCTTAGGTCTGCGCGATCATTCCTGGGGTCCGCGCTACTGGCAGAACCTGTATTGGTATCGCTGGATGCCGATGGCGTTCAGTGACGATTTCGCCATCAACGTTTCCATTGTGCAGATGGCCAGCGGCCGCCAGTACGTCTGGGGCATGGTGCTGCGCCGCGGTGCCGATGGCAAAAAAGAGTATGTGTTGGTCGAAGACGCGACGATTACTTCGACACTCGACGAACACCAGCAAGCCGTCGCGCAAACCATCTGGCTGCGCACCCAAGAACGCGAATACACCGTCACCGGTAAATCGCTATCCCTGGTGCCGCTGCGCAATCGTCGCGTTCGCAAAGACGGTACACCGATGAATACCCGCATCACCGAAGCAATGACCGAGTACCGCTGCAACGGTCACGTCGGTTACGGCATGAGCGAGTATTTGGACCAGATCGTCGATGGCCAGCCGGTCGGCAAGCACTGCTAATTTTCGCGAAAATCCCATGCATTCCTCTCTTCGCGAATATGCGTCGTTTTTGACGATGACGGCCGACACCCCATGAGCACACAGGTCGATCAAGACGCGGTGATTCGTGTGCTGGCCGGCACGCTGCCAACACCGCTCACCGTCACGCAGATTCGCAGCCTCACGGGCGGTGCGTCGGCGGAAACTTGTGCCGTGGATGTCGTCGATGGCAGCGGGAAAACACACGCACTGATTGTGCGTCGTGCCGCCGGCGAAGGCACCGACGGTTTCAACCCCGGTGTCGGCAAGCGACAAGAAGCACTCACGCAGCAAGCAGGTCAACGTGCCGGTGTGCCCGCTGCGGAAGTGCTCGCCGTGTTCGAGCATGACGCGACCTTGGGCAACGGTTACGTCATGCGTCGGCTCAGCGGCGAAACCATCGCGCGCAAGTTGCTGCGCGACGAACGCTACGCCGCCGCGCGCGCACGTCTGGTGCGCGACAGCGCTCAAGCGCTGGCAGCGATTCATCGCACCCCACTAACCACGCTGCCGGCACTGCCGGAACTCACGCCAGCCAAACAACTCGATCAGCTGGACGCCATGCATCGCGCGTTTGGTCAGGCGGTGCCGACGTTCTCTCTCGCCTTTCGCTGGTTGCGCGAGCGCTTACCGCCGCCGCGCCCGCTCACGCTGGTGCACGGCGATTTTCGTACCGGCAATTTGCTGGTGGATGAAAACGGTTTGGTCGCGGTGCTGGATTGGGAGCTCGTGCATCTGGGCGACCCGATCGAAGACTTGGGCTGGTTTTGCGTACCCGCCTGGCGCTTCGGTAGCGCACTGCCTGCGGGAGGTTTTGGTTCGCGCGAAGCGCTGATCGACGCCTACACGCACGCAACCGGCACCGTCGTCACGCTGGCCGAAGTGAATTTTTGGGAAGTATTCGGCACTTTGCGCTGGGGCGTGATCTGTCAATTCCAAGCGTTTGCGCACTTGAACGGATTGGCGCGCTCGGTTGAACGCGCGGCCATTGGTCGACGCGTCACCGAAGTCGAACTCGATCTGCTGTTGTTGATGGATGGAAAACTCTGACGCCTCGCGGCTCACCTCGTATTTAACGGATACCTCGCCATGCTGGACGAACGCCCCACCGCCGCCGAGTTGATTGCGGCTGTTGCCGAATTTCTCGAGCAAAAAGCGATGCCGCAGTTAGACAGCGCTACCGCGTTTCATGCAAAAGTCGCGGTGAATGTGCTGCGCATTGCACAGCGCGAAATCGAACGCGAAATCAACCATGAATTGCGCGGAAATTCCGACAACGCGCATGCTGAAAATAATTCCACCCCTCATGACAGTGCCGATGCCGCCGAACTGAAGCGGCTACGCGCACTGTGCAACGCGGCAAACGCACACAAGATCGCCGATCTGAACCGCGAACTGTGCGCACGCATTGCCGATGGCCGACTCGCCACCGATGACGTCGCACTGCGCGCGCACCTGCTGGCCAGCGTCCGCGAGCGGCTCGCCGTGGACAACCCCAAATACCCGTCGCTTGCTGCGTTGCCCGCCGACTAAACAGGTGCCGAAACAGGCGCACGCAGCAACGTGATCAGTCGCAGCGCCCCAACCCGGCGGGATCGCACAACCGCATCGCCGCCGCACTGCCCGCTAAAGCGCCAAATCAGGGCGAATTTAGGCTGCCGCGCTCTTTTTCGGTGCCAATTTCTCGCTATTCTTGCGCGCCTCTCCGGTCTGCCGATGCTATCTCTCTGATTTTCAAGGCATCTCCGGAGCTGGTACGACTTGTGCTCTACCTAAGACCAGAGCTGCTCTTCTGGCAGCCCTACATCAGACCAACGACGGGAGTTCCCTGAATGAAATCGCTGCGCACTGTTCGTTATTCGCTGCTTGCTGCTGCCGTTGCCGGCGGCGCCATGTTCTCCACCGCCGCTTCTGCCGAAGTCAGCGCCACCGCAGGCGTGGCCAACCTGTACCTCTGGCGCGGCCAGAACTTGGGTAACGGCTCGCCGGTTGTTCAGGGCAGCTTGGATTACAGCCACGATTCCGGTTTGTTCGCAGGCGTCTGGGGCTCCAGCGCGGGTCCGGATCAAGAGGTTGATCTCTACGCCGGTTACGCGTACTCCAGCGATGACTTTGGCCTCAAGGCTACGGTGTATGACTACTCCTACCCGCGTACGACGAATCCCAATGCTCAAGGCGACCTGCAGGAACTGATCGTCGGCGTAACCGCTGGCAGCTTCTTCGCCGACGCCGTCCTTGGTATTGCTGATTACGATGACAACTACGTCGACGTGGGTTACACCGTCGGTAAGTTCACCGGCAAGATTGGCTTCATGCTGGCCGACGGTGATGACTCCACACCCACGACCGCAGCCACCCCGGCGAACCTCGACGAGGATTACATCCACGCCGACCTGACCTATGCCTACAACGAACGCCTAGCATTCACCGTGTCGGGCATTCTTGACGATCAAGACGACTCTATATTTGCGGGCGCTAACACCGATCCGCTCTTCGTCGTCAGCTACACCCTGCCGCTCGAGCTGAAGTAAGCGCGTCAAGAAACCAGCGGCGGCGCACGCCGTCGCCGGCTGGTTTCACATGGCTGTAACCGCAATACCGTTTTCCTTGATCCAGGCCGGCGCAAGTCGGCCTTTTTTTTGCGTGTGTGTTTCACAAAAAGTTTTGCCTGCCAATTCAAACGTACCCTGCCACTACTGAGGCACTGAGGCACTGAGGCACTGAGGCACTGAGGCACTGAGGCCATCACTTCACCGCCGCTTTCAGGCGCAGCACAACACCATCGTGATCAGAGACGGAATGCTGGCTATCGCATTTCTCGCGTGTACGCAGGCAGGTATCACCCCGCACGATGCCGTAGCCTCGCACCTGGGGCGCCAACGCCGGCGACACCAGCACATGGTCCAACTGCTGCAACGAGCAACGATAGCGATACGTCCAACGCTGACCGGGCGTGAGAAAACGCTCCGCCGTATCGATTAGCGCGCCATTTTTCAGCAGCCGTTGCATGGGTTCGCTACGCACAACATCCGGGTCCTGCGCTGGCGCATTGAAATCACCCAGCACCAACAACGGAGGTGCACCCGCCTGCACCTGTTCGTGCGCCCAGTCCGCCAAGCGCTGCGCCTGCCACAGCCGCTTCTCGCGGACGCGCACGCCGTCTTTTTTGGAATCCATGCCGCTTTGCGATTTCAGATGCACAACCACCAGCCGCAACGTACCCAAGTTTGGCCACGCCCCTCCGCCATCGATATCCACCCACTGCGGCAAGCGATCAAAACGCGGGCCACGTTCATAGGGTTGCGCCGCAAACAACGATTTCTGTTGCAACACCGACAGCCGCGCATCCAGCAATAAACCCGTACGGATATCGCTGCCGACACTGGCTTCTCCCAACAGCCACTGCCACGGACGCCCGGTTTCATGCTGGAGCGCATTCGCCAGCGCCTTCAGTGAAGTGTCATCTTCGATCTCTTGCAGCGCGATGACGGCCGGCGCACCCATATCCTTCGCGATATAACGTGCAATGCGCGTGATGCGTGCTGAAAATTCGGCCGGTGTCAGCACATCTTTTTCGTGCTGATCCTGCTCATCATCAAACAAGCGATATACGTTGAGCGTGCCCACCGTAAATTCACCGGCTGCGGCTGGCGGCAACGAAGCCCGCGCATAAAAAGCCGGGTCCCGAAAAAATGGACATGACTCGCGAGCAAAAACATCAGCAGCCAGAAACGCTAACAAACCCGCCAGCACCACACGCCACCAATGCATGTGCCGCCACGGCGGCTGCCACGTTGCTTTATGTGCAGCCTTACACTCGCCCATCATCGCGCACCCTCACACTGAAAATCCTGCCGCTTAAAAAACAACGCCGAGCAATGCTCGGCGTTGTGGTACACGATCACGCTGCCATCTCGCCGATGGCAGGCCAACAACTATTCGTTTAGTTGGCGCTGTAGAGCACTTTCACTTTGTCGCCCACATCCTGGCTGTCGATATAGCCGACATAACCGGACGTCGATGCCACGGTGCGCAGCATGTCTGCACTGCTGTTGAGCACACGCGGCGGTTGTGCCTTGCCGGTAAAGATCATGCGCGACCAGTAACTGCGCAACTGTTGCTCGGTCTTGCCCAGCACCTTGGCGTTGAATTGCGCACGCGCCGCTGCACCTTCATTCATATTCAACGGCTGCACCGCACTGCCATCGGGCAGTTGCGTGGTACGGCCACCGAACAACTGGCTGACCTGCTCAGCGGTCAACGCGGATGTTTGCACCGACGGATGCGCGATCACCACCACGCCGGCCTGCGCCGACATCGGCAACCCAACCAAAGCAGCCATCAAGCACACCGGCAGGAAAGAAACACGTGAGAGATTGATTGTGATGCTCATAGCAACCTCAAAACGTCACATCAACAACGATGCGATAAATGTCTATTTCGTCATCCGGCGGTGCGGCATAAACAAAGGGGGGCGAGGAGGAAAGTGGCGTCAGCTTGCCGGCAGGGCCGTTGTAATTGAACAGGCCGAACGTGCCATGTGTATCCAACACGCGCGTCCAATCCAATTTGACTGCGACATTGGGCCGGAAGTCGTAGCGCAGACCCAGCGTGACGGAATCTTGCTCGGTTTCCAGCGAACGTTTCAGTGAGTCTGCCGGAAACGGGATAGGGGGCGCCGGATTCATACACACTGGCGGGCACATCAAAGGCAAGGTCGGCAGATTACGGTCGACGTTATCTGTGACTCTCGTCGACGCATACGTCAGGTGCGGCAGGAACTTATCCACGCGATAGCCGAGCGTGGCGTAGCCCGCTCGCGTGTCCGGCATCACGTCAGTGTCCGTATCGGTCTGCGTCAATTCGACCATCGCCAGCCACCGGCCATCGTCGTACTGCGCACCCAATGACAGATACGACGCCATGTCGCGCTCAACCGGGGCCATTAGCCCCACGAAAGGATTCGACAACAGGTCGAAGAGTGGATTGTGCAGCGTGACTTTGGATTGCGTTGCCGTGGCACCCAACAGCCAACTGTCATGTGCGCTGGTCCATGCCAGCGTCATTGAATCTTCTGCATTCACTTGACTGCCGGTGGTCGTCTCGTATTTCGTGCCACCCCACGTCAACTGCAGATCGTGCTGCCAACTGCCGCCATTGAACTTGTGCAACCACGCGACGCCATCGAAGGAAGACGGGAAGACCACCTGATACACCTCGGCCGGCGGGCGCGCCCACGGATAGGCATAACCCACTTCCAAGAATTCACTCAGCAGGAAGTTGCGTGACCGCAAGCGGCCGATGCGAAGCTCATCGGCATCGGTCGGCCGGTAACCGATATAGGCCCACTCCGCACCCACATCGAAATCATCGCGCCCGCGCGCCACCAATTGCAGCACCGCGCTGACCTGTTGATTGACCTTGCCTTCGATTTGCAAGCCGACGACCGAATCAGCCGTCTCCGAAGTGCGGTAATTAAGACCGTCATCAAAAATATAATCATCGGTGTCTGCCATGCCGACACCCGCCGACAGAAAACCGTTGATCTTAAATTTGCTAGCCGCATTGCCGCTGTCGCTCGCCACCGGCTGTTGCTCCAATTCCGCAATACGGTCGCGAAGTTGCTGCATGCGATCGCTCATGTCGTCGGCGCTGGCGTCGGTCATCGCCAGCGCGAGCATCGCGCCCGCCATCGCTCGGAACAGAGGCCGGCGAATCATCGGCATCACCACCTGATTACTCTTCATAAAACTCTCCGTTGTCGTACCTGTCTTCTGACAAAACCGGGAAAGAGAAACTCCTTCCCGTGACGGGAAATCAATCTGCACGGAACAACACCTTCACTTTGTCCGTGACGTCCTTGCTGTCGACATAGCCAACATAACCCGGAGTTGATGCCACCGTGCGCACCATTTCTGCGCTGCTATTGAGCACACGCGGCGGTTGCGCTTTGCCGGTGAAAATCATGCGCGACCAGTAACTGCGCAGTTGCTGTTCGTTTTTTCCCAGCACTTTGTCATTGAACTCCACGCGTGCCGCAGCACCTTCATTCAAGCTCAAGGGCTGCGCCTTGCTGCCATCCGGTAATTTCAGTGCGCGGCCGCTGAATAACTGGCTGGCCTGCTCAGCCGTTAGTGCATCGGTCTGCACGGAAGGATGCGCAATCACCACCACGCCGGCTTGTGCTGACAACGGCAAAAGAATCAATGCACATTGAATGGCGCGCCGGACACATCCGGCCAATGCGAAATTTTTGTTGTTAGTCATGGCGATTTCCTCAGAACGTCACGTCGACAACAAAACGGAACACGTCGATGTCATCGTCAGGCATGTATGCATTGCCGATCATGCCGTCGTTGCGGCCGAAGTACCCTGTGGTGCCTTTGGTGTCGAGCACGCGCGTCCAGTCGAGCTTGAATGCGACATTGGACATGAAGTCGTAGCGAAGACCCAGCGCCACCGAGTTCTGGGCGTTTTCCAATATGGCCGCAATGTAGTTGTCCGGCAGTACGCTGCCATCGGTCTGACAGAACTGATAGTTCATACACAGAAACGCCATCGTGCCGGGCGGTGCCGGTGGCCGGTCTTTGCCGTCGGTAACACGCGATCTCGCCCACGTCACGTGCGGCATCCACTTGCCAAAGTGATAGCCCACGGTGAGGTAAGACTGATCGTTGTCGGGGTAATAGCCTTCCACGCCCATGCGCGTGGCTTCTGCCAGCAGCAAGACATTGCCGTTGTCATATTGGAAACCGGCGCTGGCAAACGATGCGGGATCACGCACCGTCGGCGTCAGCAAACCCAGCTGCGCCAAGGTATCCACATCACCAGTCAGCGTGGCTTCGGTCCACGTGTACGAAAGGCTGAACTGCCAGTCGCCCGTCGAAGACTGCAAGCCAACCCCGGTGGCGTTCTCAGCTTTTAATGTGCCGCCGGCAACACCAAAGTTCTCGCCGCCCCAGAACACTTGCGCGGCGTGTTGCCAGCTACCGCTCGAGAAATCGTGTTTCCACGCGATGCCATTGTAAGAAGACGGCAAACCCGTCACGTAAACCTCACGCGGCGGGCGCGCCCACGGGTAGGTGTAACCCACCTCGATGTACTCGCTCATCATGAAAAAGGGTAATCGTTGGCGGCCAGCGCGAATTTCATCGTGGTCACTGGCGCGATAACCCACGTACGCCCACTCGGCATCCACATCGAAATCGCGATTTCCATTTGCCACCAATTGCATCACGGCCCGCATGTCATCACTGACCTGACCTTCGACCTGCAAGCCAATGATGGCGTCATCCCGGAACGACACATTGTTCTCAAGGCTGCCGTAATAAAAATCTGACGAGGTGATACCGCCTGCGCTGGCGGAGAGAAAGCCGTTCAACTTGATTTTCTGCGATTCAACCGTCGCACTGGCAACTGGCGCGCGCGCCTGCTCGAGCTCGTTCAGCCGCGCTTCGAGATCCCGGTATTGCGCATCGAGATCGTCCGCGCGCGCCACAGAAGCCGATGTGGCTGCCATGCCGGCCAACAGTAACGATGAAATTTTTCTCATCCGCGTATTCATAAAAAGGTTCCTTTTCCGCAAGCCGTACCAACCGTGGCATTCAAAAACCGGCTGACCTTCGATGGCAGCCGGTTGTTACGCGTACTTTCTCAAGGCGCGGTGTACAGCACCTTGATCTTGCTGCTCGTGGCGTCTTTGCTATCGACGTAACCGATGTAACCCGGCGTCGATGCCACCGTGCGCAACACTTCTGCCGTATTGCCCAACACACGGGGCGGCTGTGCTTTTCCGGTGAAAATCATCCGCGACCAGTAGCTGCGCAACTGCGCCTCGGTTTTGTTCAGCACCTTGGCCAAGAACTGCGCACGCGCTGGCGTGCCTTCCGCCTGATCCAACTGCTTCACCGCCGTACCATCCGGCAATTGATTGGTGCGGCCCATGTAAATCTGCGAGGCCTGATCTGCCGTAATGGCATCAACCGGCGTCGACGGATGCACGATGATGGCCACACCGGCCTGCGCCGACAGCGGCAGCGCCAACAATGCCGCCAAGAGAGCCGCGAAATAGGTGTTGTTGTTCTTCATGGCAGTAGCCCTCAAAAGACCACGTCAACAGCAAAACGGAAGATATCGACCGGGTCATCCGGCGGTGTGACATAACCCGGAGCCGGGAAATTCGGCGTCAAGTTGCGCGCAGCACCTTCGGAGATGAACCCACCAAACGTGCCGTGCATATCCAGCACACGCATCCAGTCCAGTTTTGCCGCCACGTTGGGCAACAAGTCATAGCGCACACCCAACGTCACCGTATCCACCTCTGAACCGGAAAGGCGCGAGAGGAGATCGTCGGGCAGCGGGATCGACACTGGTGACGTCGCCAAGCAAACGGGGGTGGGGAGGCCACACAGCGCCGCACCATTGATGTTCGGCCGATCGTCATCATCCGGGCTGCGCGACAACGCATACGTCAGATGCGGCATCCACTTGCCGAAACGGTGGCCCACCGTGACATACGATGACTCGGTATCGGCCAACCAGCCATCCACTTTGCTCAACGTGCTCTCGGCCAGCACCAGCCACGCACCGTCGTCGTACTGCAAGCCCAACGAGGCGTAGAGGATGTCGTTGCGATCAATTTTGGTATCCACCGGCACCAGCGCATTACCACCGGGTGCGTTATGGACTTGCGACAAGCCGTTAAACAACGCGGTGTTCGACGTCAACTTGGAGCCCGCCATCTTGGCGCCCAACTGCAAATTGTTGTGAGTGCTGACCCAACTGACACCCCAGCCATCTTCGGCATCCAGCGGCGTCGATGACCCCGGCGGCGATTTGGTATTGCCCCAGTTGAGTTGCAAATCGTGCTGCCAGCTGCCGGTATTAAACTTGTGCAGCCACGCGATGCCGTCATACGACGACGGAAACCCGGGCTGGTAAACCTCGGTCGGCGGCCGCACCCATGGATAGGCATAACCGACTTCGAGATATTCGCTCAGCATGTAGAACGACGTACGTAAGCGACCAAAACGGATTTCATCCGCCGATGTCGGCCGAACGCCGACATATGCCCACTCGGCATTGACGTCGAAATTGCTGTTGCCACGACCCACCAACTGAATGACGGCGTTGACCTTGTCGTTGACCTTACCATCGACCTGCAAACCGACGACGGCATCGGTCGTCTGCGACGGATGCTCACTGAGATTGTCGTAGGTGAAGTTTTCAATGTCGGCCATGCCGAAACCGGCGGACATGAATCCGTTCACCTTGATCCGGTCGGAAAAGCCCGCCGTGGCCGGAGCCACGCTGCTGCGAGTTTCCATGTCGGCCAGACGCGCTTCCAGTGCATCCAATTGCTCTGCCGTGACCGTCGACGCGGGCTCGGCTGCGGGTTCAACCACGGCTGATGCGGCCGGAGCCTCTTCGGCGTAGGCGACAGGCATGGCGCATGCCGCCAGCGCCATGGACACCACGATGAGTTTTCGTTTCATACCAAACTACTCCTGTCTTTTGGTCTTGCCGTGTTTTGTGCTGTGTTGAATCGTTCTGTCTGCGTCGTACTGCTGTTGCGAAAAAATGCACCGCCCGTTATGGCGCGCGCACGGAAAATTTCACCGGGACATCGCCGGCATCTCGAAATTTCAGAACACCCGCCATCGCGTCGCCGACTTTAAAAGCGTGCGTGGCTTCGATCACCATCAAATGCAAACCACCGGGCGCCAGACTGACACTGCCACCTGCCGGAATCGCAACTGCCTCACGATGACGCATGGCAACGGTGTCGCCCTCGTGCACCATTTCGTGAACTTCAACGACTTTGACGCCGTCCATACGCGCACCGATCAACTGGTCTTCCTGCGCACCCTGATTATGAATAACGACATAACCGGCGGTCGTGCGTACCGATGGCGGCATCGCGCGCAACCAGGCATCGCTTGTGGTTATCAGCGACGACTTTGCGTGATGCGCTGTTTCGGCGTGCACCGGCAGCGACGCGCACGCCAGCAACATCCACAAGCCGACGTACACACTGCGCTTCTTCATGACGATCATTACGTTTGCCCTGCTGCGCCATCGCAGCCCTGTTTGTTGTTCTTTGGGCACTGATCCGTCAGTGACTCTTGCTCAATGACTCGCGTTATTTTCGGCCGCCGAATCTCGCAACAACCGTTTTACAGATTCCACCAGTGCCGCATCCGGGTCTTTACTGCCCACCAACAAACGAACCCGGCCATACGTGTCGATCACGTAAACAAAATCGCTGTGCTGAAACACGTAACCCGATGCTGAATTAGAATCTTGCCGCAGATACATCACCTTGTACTGCCGTGCGAGACTCGCCGTCTGCGCCACATCGCCGCGCAGGCCGATCATCGTGGGGTAGAAATATGCAACGTACTCCCGCAGTTGGTCCAGTGCGTCGCGCTCGGGATCGAAGGTGACAAAAACTGACTGCACACGGGAAACGTTCTCGCCTTGCCGTTCGAGCTCTCGCAGCGCATTTCCTATGCGGGTGAGCACCATCGGGCACACATCCGGGCAATGCGTAAAACCAAAATTCAGCAAAACGACTTTTCCGCGCGCATCTGCCAACCGGAACGCGCCGCTGCTCGTGGTTGCAGGGAGTTCAAAATCTCCACCCAAGCCAGCAATCACCGGTAGCGACCCAGCAGCCGGGGGTGGGGCCACGTCCGTCGCCGCCGCACCCGCAGGCTGACTCGCGGCACCTGACGAGGCGGGTGCCGGTAGCGGCGGCATCGTCATCCAATACGTGACCGACACCACGACCGCCGCCAGCAGGCCAAGACCGGCATTGCGAAAGGTGTGGCGTGGAGGCTGGTCTGACATCGCGGCGTCCGGTGCGGCTTCTTGTGAGGAGCCGCAAACATAACGGCCGGCGACCCTTTGGTCACTTGCGGCGTACCGCAATCGGCAGGGACAAACCGCAACGTCCGTCCCGCCACATCGCATAACGATGGCTCAGCGATCTACACAGCCCAAAACACCGCCTTATACTGCCGCCCCCTTGCAGCCCCCCGACCGATACCGGACCCGACTGCCATGACTGATCCCGTCATTCCGGGCGCCACGCCCGTTGCTGTGCACCCTGCCGCCGCTCCCGCCACCGGCAAGCCACCGCGCAAGTTGTTCATCGAAACCCACGGTTGTCAGATGAACGAGTACGACTCCGCACGCATGGCCGATTTGCTGGAAGCCAGCGAAGGGGTCGAGCTCACCGACAACCCCGACGAAGCCGACATCCTGCTGATGAATACCTGCTCCGTGCGCGAAAAAGCACAGGAGAAAGTGTTCAGCGAGCTCGGCCGCTGGAAAGCGTTGAAAAAACAGAAACCGCAATTGGTGATCGGTGTTGGTGGTTGCGTCGCGTCACAGGAAGGTGCGGCGATTCGTGACCGCGCACCGTTTGTGGACGTGGTGTTCGGCCCGCAAACTTTGCATCGCCTGCCGGAGCTGATCGCTACGTCGAAGGCGAACAAAATTCCGGTGCTCGATATTTCTTTCCCCGCCATCGAAAAATTCGATGCGCTGCCCGAGCCACGCGTGGATGGCGTGAGCGCGTTCGTGTCGATCATGGAAGGTTGCGACAAGTACTGCACGTTCTGCGTGGTGCCGTATACGCGCGGGCCGGAAGTGAGTCGTCCGGCAGTCGACGTGTTGCGTGAAATCACGCATTTGACTGCACTAGGCGTGAAAGAAATTACACTTTTGGGCCAGAACGTAAACGGCTGGCGCGAAGCCGCGCGTGCACACCAACCGGCGGCGGATTTCGCCGATTTATTGCGGCAGGTGCATGCCATCGACGGCATTGGCCGCATCCGCTACACCACCAGCCACCCGCTAGAAGTCACCGACTCATTGGTCGACGCGCATCGCGATCTGCCCAAGCTGGTTGCGCATTTGCATTTGCCCGTGCAAGCCGGCTCCGATCGTATTCTCGCGGCGATGAAACGCAATCACACCCGTGCCGATTACCTTGCGATCATCAATAAACTGAAAGCCGCGCGCCCCGACTTGGCCATCAGCTCTGATTTCATCGTCGGTTTCCCCGGCGAAACTGACGACGATTTCATGGACACCATGAATCTCATTGCCGAAGTCGGTTATGACGCGTCGTATTCCTTTGTCTACAGCCCACGCCCCGGCACACCGGCGGCTGAGCTCGACGATCCGCTGGATATGCACGCCAAAAAACAGCGGCTAGCGATTCTGCAAGAACGCATCAATCAGCAAGCCATGCAGATCAGTCGTCGCATGGTCGGCTCACGGCAAGTAATTTTGGTGGAAGGCGTTTCGAAAAAAGATCCGGGCCAATTGCGCGGCCGCACTGAGAATAACCGGGTGGTGAATTTCGCCAGCACCGACGACACGCTGATCGGTGAATTCGTCGAGGTGTTGATCGCCGAAGCATTGCCACACTCGCTGCGCGGTGCCGAGCCACGGCGGCTGGCCTGAATACCTTTGGCCTGAATGCTCACACGCCAGTTTGCTCGGTCCGCGTGGGCACTCCATGGCTACGTCTGCACTCAATGGCTGCTGCACTCAATGGCTGCGCCTAAACGGTGACACCCTCTGCCTGATTGATCGCCTCGCACCGTCGCCGTACCGGGTGGCAGCCCCGCCCCTCGGCCGCTAACATGTCCGTCCCATCGACAGCCGCCCCGTGCGGCCGGGTGCCCGCCCTGAACTTCAGGCAACACCGGCATCCACCCCGCCCGACTTGGCCAGTAGCCCCGCCTCCGCCAGCCTGACCCTTGAGCCCTACGACGCACGCCGCTTGGCAGTGCTCTGTGGCCGCCTCGACGAGCACCTGCGGCAAATCGAACGCCGTCTCAGCGTCGATATCCGCAACCGGGGCAACCAATTCGAGTTCTCCGGCGACCCGGCCTCGGTGAAAGCCGCCTCGGCGCTGGTCGAGCGTCTTTACGATCAAACCGCCAGTGGCGACGAAATCACCGCCGACGACGTGCACCTGCAATTGCAGGAATCCAACCTGCGCGGCCCGCGCCCCGAGGGCGAAGAGCGCGCGGTGCTGCGTACGCGCCGTGGCTGGATACGCCCACGCGGCGAAAACCAAGTGAAATACGTCGAGCGCATCCTCGACCACGACATTTCTTTTGGCGTGGGTCCGGCCGGCACCGGCAAAACGTATCTCGCGGTTGCTGCGGCCGTGGATGCGTTGGAGCGTGATGAAATTCTTCGCATTCTGCTCGTGCGCCCCGCCGTGGAAGCTGGCGAAAAACTCGGTTTTCTGCCCGGCGATCTCTCCGAAAAAATCAACCCGTATCTGCGCCCGCTGTACGACGCGCTGTACGAAATGCTTGGCTTCGAACGCGTCGCCAAGTTGCTCGATCGGCAAGTCATCGAAGTGGCGCCGCTGGCTTACATGCGCGGCCGCACGCTCAATAACAGTTTCATCATTCTCGACGAAGCGCAGAACACCACGCGCGAACAAATGAAAATGTTCCTCACTCGGTTAGGCTTTGGCTCGAAAGCCGTGATCACCGGCGACATCAGCCAAATCGATTTGCCGCGCGGCAACGAATCCGGCCTGATCCACGTGATTCGCGTGCTCAAGGATGTCAAAGGCATCGCTTTCACGCATTTTGAATCCCGCGACGTGGTGCGCCACACGCTGGTGCAGCGCATCGTCGAAGCGTACGACCGTCATGAAGACAGCAACGGCAACCCCCATGGCACGCGCTAAAAAAACTGCCGCATCCAAACGCGTTGCACAATCAGCAGCTGCGGGCGCCGTCGCTACCGAACGCACCACAAAATCAGCGCCTGCCTCGCGGAAAAAATCCGCAAACCCGGCACGCTGCACAACCCACGTACAACGCGCAAGCCGCGCCGCGCATGTGCCTACCGACGCGCAATTTCGACGCTGGGTAAATGCCGCACTGGCCGATCGCACCAACAGCGCCTGCGAGCTCACGTTGCGCGTGGTTGGCCCGGCCGAAATGCAAACGCTGAACCGCGAATACCGTGGCAAAGATTACGCCACCAATGTGCTGTCGTTTCCTTTTGAGACGCCAGCCGGCGTTGAGCTGCCGGTGCACGTTTTAGGCGATATCGTGCTGTGCGCCAACACCGTGCAACGTGAAGCGAAAGAGCAAGGCAAACCGGTAGCCGCGCATTGGGCACACCTCACCGTGCATGGTGTGTTGCATCTGTTAGGCATGGATCATCAACACGACCGCGATGCCCAGAAAATGGAAAGCGCAGAAATCAGCGTACTGTCGATGCTGAAGATTGCTAATCCGTATCGCCTTCAATCTCACTCGAAACCCTGATCGGAGACCAGACCGGCCGTCTTGCTGACGGCCCCTGAACGCGCCATGAACGACGAAACGCACCCTCGCAGTTGGCTGGAACGCATTACTGATTTTCTTACCGGTGAACCGCGTGACCGCGACGCTTTGATGGAAATTCTCCGCGCCAGTCACAAGCACGGGCTGTTTGGTGCCGAAGCACTCGGCATCATCGAGGGCGCGTTGGCCATTGCCGACATGCCGGTGCGCGAGGCGATGATTCCCCGCGCGCAAATGATCGTGGTCCGCGCCGATCAAACACCCAAACAGTTCCTATCGATGGCGCTCGATTCCGCACATTCACGTTTTCCGGTGGTTGACGTAGACGACGAAGACACCGTGCTAGGCATTCTGCTCATCAAAGATCTGCTCGCCGCCTCAACGCAAGGCACCTTGGATCAGTTTGATCTCAAAAAACATCTGCGCCCGCCGATGTTCGTACCCGAAAGCCGTCGGCTTGATGCTCTGCTGCGTGATTTCCGCCAGAAGCGTTCACACATGGCGGTGGTCATCAACGAATACGGCGGCATCGCCGGGCTGATCACCATCGAAGACGTACTGGAGCAGATCGTCGGCGAAATCGAAGACGAGCACGATATCGACGAAAACGAAATCAATATTCGTGAGATCGGAAAAAACCAGTGGGTCGTTCGCGCGCAAGTTCCCATTGATGAGTTCAACGGTTATTTCGGCTCCGCATTTCCCACCGACGACTCCGATACCATCGGTGGCGTGGTGATCGCACGCTTTGGTCGGCTGCCCGCCCGCGAAGAGCAAATCACAATCAGCGATCTCACTTTCCGCATTCTCAACGCAGACAATCGCAGCGTTCGCTTGTTGCAGGTCAGCCGCACCGCTTGAGCATTCCATGACGACTCATACGCCTGCATGGCAGAACCTGCTGCACATTTTTGCGCGTCATTTCCCGCAACGCATCGCTCTGCTTGCCATGTTGGCCGGCGCACTCAACACGTTGGCCTTTGCACCATTTGGCTTTTGGCCTTTGGCCATTCTTTCGCCGCTGGCGTTGTACTGGTTGCTGCGCGATCTCGACGTACGTGCCGCAGCCTGGCGCGGCTTTGCCTACGGCTTTGGTTTCTGGCTGTCTGGCGTCAGCTGGGTCTACGTGTCGATTCACGTTTACGGCTACACGCCCGTGGCGATGGCCGTACTGATTACATTGCTCTTCGCGGCTTTTTTGTCCGTCATTTTTTTTAGTTGGTGGACGGCAATCTATGCGCATCTGTCGCAAGGCGCGCTAAACCCTGGCTTGTTCGTTGCGCTCTGGCTGCTCGGTGAGTGGACGCGCAGTTGGCTATTCACCGGTTTTCCGTGGCTGTATCAGGGCTACGCTTTTATCGACACGCCCTTGGCGGGTTTCGCACCCTTGGGCGGCGTACTGCTACTCAGCGCCAGCGTGCTGCTGATCGCTGTTCTTGCTGTCACCGTGGTGCGTGATACAAAACGAAACCGCTGGCTCGCATTGGGTGTGGTGTTGGCACTGATTGGCAGCGGCGAATTGCTACGGCAATGGCACTGGACAACACCCGTCGGCAAACCCGCCACCGTCAGCCTCGTGCAAGGCAACATTCCGCAAGACATGAAATGGCTGACAGAAATGCAACAGCCAACGCTCGACATCTACACGCATTTATCGAAAAACGAATGGAACCGTGATCTGGTTATCTGGCCAGAATCTGCCATCCCGAAATTCCTGTTCGAAGCCGAAGACTTTGTCGATCAACAAGCCACTTTGGCTGCTGCCGGCGGCAGCACATTCATCACGGGTATTCCGTTTGTTTATCAGCGCAATGACGGTCAGTATGTGTTTCACAATTCCGTGCTGGCCACGCACACGCCCGGCACACGCAGCCTTTACCACAAAGTGAATTTAGTGCCATTCGGCGAAGTGGTGCCCTTTGCATCCGTACTACGCGCCATCGCACCTTTTTTTGCGCTGAAAGGCATTCCGCTGGAAGGTTTTGAGCCTGGCCCTCAGGGTCAGCCGCCGCTGACCGCAGGCGCACATCGGTTAGCGCCTTTTCTCTGCTACGAAATCGTCTATCCCGAATACGTGCGACGTCACGCCGCTGCCGCCGACATGTTGCTCACGGTGAGCAACGATGCCTGGTTTGGCGCCAGCCATGGGCCGGTGCAGCATTTTCAAATCGCCCGCATGCGCGCTCTCGAAACGGGGCGTTGGTTATTGCGCGACACCAACACCGGCATCACCGCCATCATCAACGATCAAGGCCAAGTCGTTGCACAAGCACCGCGTTTTGCGCGCACCGTGTTGCGCGGCGATGTGCAAGGCATGCAAGGCAGCACACCCTACATGCTCGTCGGTCAGTGGCCCGTGTTGCTGCTGATCAGCGTCATCGTCGGCTTCGCGTGGCGTCGCAGGCGACAACAGACCCACTGACAGACCACCGTCGTCAGTTGGCAGCCATTTCCTGAAAGAACTCGCCACCACAGTGGCTGCAAGCATGCAGATCGCTGGTCGTGCGTGTGGCGTAACTTTCACCGCAGACCAAGCAGCGAAAACGTGCGGCCAGCACACGCTCACCCGCCATCAGAAAAGGCCGTTCTGGATCGATGCGTTCCATGAACGCCACCAGCTCCGGGATCTCGTCGTGCCCGGCCACATCTTTGAGTTTGCGACGTAGCGCTTCGCCATCCAGCAACAGCCAGTCGCCCACTGCTCGACGCACTTCGGTCATGGCCGCGCGAACACGCGTGAGATCACGTTGGGCGGTGTCGCCCAGATAGGCGGTGACCAGCGCAAGCTCGTCTTTCAGCCAGTCCACCAGCTTGTCGTCATCGCCTGCGTTCGTCATGTACATCCTCCCAACTGGAAGCCCTGATCATACGCAATGCGCGCTACCGGCCAATACCGGCGCTCGGGTATCCTTGTCGACTTCGTGAACCCCGTCCCAAATCATTGCTGCGCAAGGAAAAATCTTGCCGCCGCACCAACGCCTCTGCCTTGCAGAAGCCCCCGTGGAAATACCCGTGAAGCTCGCACCGATGGAAAGTCAGTACCGCCCCGAATTGATCGAGCCTGCTGTCCAGCAACAGTGGGAAAAGTCCCGCACATTTGAAGTGCGCGAAGACGCGCTGGCCGACGGCAAAGCGAAAGAAAAATTCTATTGCTTGTCGATGTTCCCGTATCCATCGGGTCGGTTGCACATGGGCCACGTGCGTAACTACACCATCGGTGATGTGATCGCGCGTTTTCAGCGCATGAACGGCAAGAACGTACTGCAACCGATGGGCTGGGACGCTTTTGGTCTGCCGGCAGAAAATGCCGCCATCAAAAACCAAGTGCCGCCCGCCAAGTGGACCTACGAAAACATTGCCTACATGCGCGATCAACTGAAGCGCCTTGGCTTTGGTTATGACTGGACGCGCGAAATCGCCACGTGTCATCCCGACTATTACCGTTGGGAACAGTGGTTCTTCACTCGTTTGCTGCAAAAAGGCATCGTCTACAAAAAAAATGCGGTCGTGAACTGGGACCCGGTTGATCAGACCGTGCTCGCCAACGAGCAGGTGATAGACGGCCGCGGCTGGCGCTCGGGTGCGCCGGTAGAGCGCCGCGAGATTCCGCAATGGTTTTTGAAAATCACGGCTTACGCCGATGAACTGCTGAACGATCTCGATCAGCTCACCGAATGGCCGGAGCAAGTGCGCACGATGCAGCGCAACTGGATCGGCCGCAGTGAAGGCTTGGAGTTTTCGTTTGCGCTGAAAAACAGCAATGAAAACCTCATGGTTTACACCACGCGCCCCGATACTTTGATGGGCGTGACTTACGTCGCGGTCGCTGCGCAGCACCCGCTGGCCAAGCGAGCCGCCGAACGTGATGCCCAAGTAGCCGCGTTTGTCGCGGAATGCGGCATGGGCAAAGTCGCCGAAGCCGATATGGCCACCATGGAAAAGAAAGGCGTCTTTTCGGGTGAGTACGTGCTGCATCCGGTGACTGGCAAAGAAGTGCCCGTGTGGATTGCGAATTTCGTGTTGATGGAATACGGCTCGGGCGCGGTGATGAG
The DNA here is from genome assembly GCA_964574995.1 of uncultured Pseudomonadales bacterium. GTDB lineage: Bacteria > Pseudomonadota > Gammaproteobacteria > Pseudomonadales > JADFDG01 > JADFDG01. Next base: position 74,738 of record CAZNPF010000005.1, read on the forward strand.
TGTGCCGGCACACGACGAACGCGATCACGAGTTCGCCAAAAAATATGGCTTACCCATCAAAACCGTCATCATCGATGCCGAACTCGCCGCGCGCTACAAAGCAGCGGATGGCCTGTCGCTCGCCAGCGACCCTTGTGGCGAAAAAGACGCCTGTGCTGAAGCCTTACGAGAATTTCGTCATCGCATCGAAGAACGTGAAGCCTATACCGACAAAGGCGTGTTGATTGATTCCGGCGAATACAGCGGCCTGTCATCGGCCGACGCTTTCCGAAAAATCGCTGACGATTTTCATGCGCGTGGCATTGGCGAAGTAAAAGTGAACTATCGCTTGCGTGATTGGGGTGTCTCACGTCAGCGCTATTGGGGCACCCCAATCCCTATGATTATTTGCGAGGAATGTGGCATTGTTCCCGTT
>CAZNPF010000005.1:75162-171960 GCA_964574995.1 uncultured Pseudomonadales bacterium
CTCACGTCAGCGCTACTGGGGCTGCCCGATTCCGGTGATCAACTGCACCCGGTGCGGCGCGGTGCCCGTGCCGGAAAAAGACCTGCCGGTGGTGCTGCCTGAAAACGTGACCGTCACGGGTGATGGTTCACCGCTGAAAAAAATGCCTGGGTGGTATCAAACGAAGTGCCCGTCCTGTGGCGGTGCGGCGGAACGCGAAACCGACACCTTCGACACCTTCATGGAATCGAGCTGGTACTACGCGCGCTACGCCTGCCGCGACCTCAGCACCGGCATGCTCGACACACGTGCCAGTTACTGGACACCGGTCGACCAATACATTGGCGGCATCGAACACGCCATTCTGCATCTGCTGTATTCGCGCTTCTTCCACAAGCTGATGCGCGACGAAGGGCTCGTGAATTCCGACGAGCCTTTCAAGCGACTGCTAACGCAAGGCATGGTGGTTGCCGGCACCTGGTATCGCGAAGACGAAAAAGGCGGCAAGCACTGGTTCAGCCCGGTGGATGTCGATGCCGAGCGCGATGCGCACGGCAAAGTGACCAAAGCGTGGTTGATTGCCGATGGCAAGCCGGTGCAATACGGCGGCATCGAAAAAATGTCGAAGTCAAAAAACAACGGCGTCGATCCGCAAGGCATGATCGAAAAATACGGTGCCGACACCGTGCGCTTGTTCATGATGTTTGCTGCGCCGCCAGATGCCTCGCTGGAGTGGTCCGATGCCGGCGTCGAAGGTGCACAGCGCTTCCTCAAGCGGCTGTGGAAAATGGTGAGCGATCATGCCGCCAGCGATGCAGCGCCTGTGCTGGATGTTTCTACCCTGAACGATGCCGCACGCGATCTTCGTCGCAAGACTCACGAAACCATCGCCAAGGTGGGTGACGATGTAGCACGGCGCTACACGTTCAATACGGCGATTGCGGCAGTGATGGAACTGGCCAATGCCGTACAAAAATTCCAACCGCAATCACCTGCGGACCGCGCGGTAGAAAAAGAGGCACTGGAAGCCATGGTGCTTTTGCTGTCGCCTATTGTGCCGCACATCACCGACGCACTCTGGCAGGCGCTGGGTCACGCAGAATCCATCATCGACACGCCCTGGCCCAAGGCAGACGACACCGCGCTGGTGCGCTCGACGTTGGAAATCGTGCTGCAAGTCAACGGCAAGCTGCGCGGAAAACTCAGCGTCACCGCAGACACATCGAAAGAGACCCTTGAAAAACTCGCACTGGCGGATGAAGCCGTCCTGAAATTTATGGAAGGAAAATCCGCGAAGAAAGTGATCGTCGTTCCCGGCAAACTCGTGAACGTGGTGGTTTGATCGTATGCGCCGCACCGTGCGCGTCAGTCTGATCGTTGCGTTGTGCGCAGCGATGGCGGGCTGCGGCTTTCACTTGCGTGGCAGCGGCGAATTGCCTGAAGGATGGAAGGTCATAGCCGTTAGCGATGCTGCCGGTAAGGGCCTGCTAAATCGTGGTGGCGACACCTGGTACGACACCGGCCATGAAGGTATGCGGCGCGAGTTGGTGCAGTCACTGAGCGATGCCGGATTCAGCGTGGAAGCTGGCGCACCCGTGACCATTGAATTACTCGATGCCTCGGTCCGGCGTCGCGCCGCCAGCATCGATGCCAACGCCAGCGCCGCCGAATACGAAATCATCTACACCGTGCGTTATCGCATTGTGGGTGCCGACGGCGCGCAAGTTGTACCGGAGTCCACTATTCATGCCGATAGCAGTTATCGCTACAACAAAACCGCCGTGCTGGGTTCTGCCGAACAAGAAACCATCGTGTATGAAGATCTTCGTCACGAGCTAGCTCGCCGCGTCGTCGATCAATTGCGCCGTCAGGCGGCTGCTCATGCAACTGCGCCCTGAAAAACTTGCCGCGCAACTTTCTTCCCGGTTGTTGCCTGCTTGGCTGCTGTTTGGCGATGAACCGCTGATCATCTTGGAATGCGCTGACGCCATTCGTACGGCAGCACGCACCGCAGGCTGCACTGAACGCGAAGTACTCAATGTCGAAAGTGGTTTCGATTGGAATCGCTTGCGTGAATCGGCCGGCAATCTGTCCTTGTTTGGCGATCGCAAACTCATCGAGCTGCGACTGGATCGTGTGCCTTCCGCTGACGGCCAAAAAGCCCTGGTCGAATGGTGCGCGCAGGCCGATGATGACACCGTACTGCTGGTCACTGCCGGCAATTTGGAACGCAAGCAACAACAAGCCGAGTGGGTGCAAGCCATTGATCGCGCTGGCGCTACCGTTCAAGCCTGGCCAATCTCGCGTCGCGAATTGCCGGCGTGGATTCGTAAGCGACTTGCTGCGCGCGGTGTAGACGCCGATGAATCCGCGTTGGAATTTCTGGCCGATCGCGTCGAAGGGAATTTACTCGCCGCGCAGCAGGAAATTGATCGCATCGTGCTGTTGTTCGGCGCCAGCAAAGTCACTGTCGAGCAATTGGCATCGGTCATTGCCGACAACGCACGCTATGACCTTGAAGGCACGCTGGATGCGGCACTGGCTGGTGATTCCGTGCGCGCGCTGCGCATGCTGGAAGGCTTGCGCGAAGCCGGTGAGTCGACAGTCCCGTTGCTTTGGCTGGTGCAACGCGATGTGCGCAGTTTGCTGTTGGCGGCAGAACTCGTCGCGCAAGGCCGGAGCGAACAATCGGCGCTACAAGCATCCGGTGTCTGGGCTAGCCGTCAAGGTGCACTGATGCCTGCACTGAAACGGTTGCGCGCACCCGCGTTGCGCGCATTGCTTGCCGATTGCGCCAAGACAGAAAAAACCAACAAGGGGCAAGCACCGGGGTCTTCCTGGGATGCGATGACCACCCTGCTCATGCGCATCGCCGGGAAGAAAGCACCACTAGGCACGGGACGCGATATCGTCTGAACGCGATGCGTGCTCTTATTGATGAACGGACAACCACCACTTGAGTTGATCCAGCCGATCATGACCAAAAAACATTTCATCGCCGACAAAAAATGTTGGCGCGCCAAACGCACCACGGCGCACGGCTTCTTCGCTATTTTCTTTTAGCTTTTGCTTAACCGCGTCATCGTTACCACGCGCGACCGCTTCGGTACCGAGCAATGACGCGACCCCTTCGGGTGACGCCACATCAGCGCCGTCGTACCAATACGCGCGAAATACTTTTAGCGCCGCCGCCGGCAGCTCCGCCTCTGACAAGCCCGAGAGTGCCCGCATGGCCACTAGCGAGTTAGTCGGAAACTGTGCCGGCATACGAAACGGCACGCCAATCTGCGCGCTGCATCGCTTCACATCTTTCAGCAAATACGGTGCGCGGGCGGGCAACATGGCCGGCGGCTGATTGCCCGACGCTTTGAATACGCCACCCAACAAAAACGGACGCCACCGAATCGACGTGCCCGTTTCCTTCGCAAAGTCCGCCATGCGCGTCGCCGCGAAGTAACTGTAGGGGCTCCCAATATCGAAGAAAAATTCGATCTGCCTGCTCATGGTTCACCTATGACTGGGTTGATGGCTCTGATCACGTCCGACTATGCCACACCGGGCTTAGGCAGAAATAGCACGGGACGCACTTGACGGCAACCGGCGCGAAGCCCACCTTGCCAGCGGCTTGGACGGGTCGCAATTGCCAGCGGGTAAACGGCGACGCACTATCGCCCCGCCCGCTTCCTCCCGGCCACGTTTGCCTGATTTGTTTCCGTCTGCCCTATTTTCCGGAGACCCGCGCATGGGACTGTTCAGCCGCACAGCTCGCGATGCCACCGACACATCCAACATCAGTTTTACGGCGCTTTACACCGGCTACGTCTGGTATCTGAACGGTTTGTCATCAGAGTCTTTCCGCACTCGTCGTGGCGCGTATTACTACAATCTGATGCGCCCCTTGGACGCCACCAGTTGGAAGTTACTGGATGTCAGCGTCCGCGATTTCCTACTGCAGCGTCACGTCGTCATGGACGACATCATTAACCGGCTGATCGAACAGGAAAACGTGACGCAAGTGTTGGAAATTGCTTGCGGCTTGTCGCCACGCGGCTGGCGCTACACAAAGAAATATCCGCAACTGAAATATGTCGAAGCCGATCTACCCGATATGGCCGCACGCAAGGCCGCGCTGCTAAAAAAACTGAATGAACACGACGCGTTGAATAAGCGTCACTTCGTAACCACCTGCAACATTCTCACCGACGGCGACGACAGCCTAGCCAGCGTCATCGCACGGGAATTCGACACATCAAAGCCGTTGCTCGTCATTACCGAAGGTCTCATCAATTACTTTGATCTCGGCACAGTCAGTGAGTTCTGGTTGCGGCTGCAAAATGAGCTCGCCAAATTTCCACTTGGCATTTATCTCACCGACAATTATCCGTTGGGCACCCGGCCTGCATTCAGGCCGATCATGAAGCTTGCCGGCGGCACCTTGGCGCGCATTTCACGCAGCCGCTTTGCCTTTCATTTTGAAAATGACACGCAAATGAAAGAGCATTTTATCGATCAAGGATTCCGCGCCGTCACGGTTCACAACCCACGCGACTATTACGGCAAGCTGACCATGCCACAAACGCGTGGCGACTCCATGGTGCGCGTCATCGAAGCCAGAACCCGAGCGCGTCAATAACAACGTTATCGTCGCCGGCACAGGGCTGTGCCGGCGACCAATCAATCCGCTCGGCGCACTAATCGCGCGACAAACATCGCGTCAGCATCCATACGCGGGCAACCGTGCATAGCCTGCGATTCCAGCGAAAATTGCGGGTTTGCTGCAACAAAGGCAGCCACCACTTGCTCATTTTCTTCCACCCGAAAACTGCAGGTGCTGTACACCAATCTGCCGCTTGGGCGCACCGCCTGCGCGGCATTGCTCAGCAACTTCAATTGCAGTGCGGGCAGCTCTCCTTCCGTGGCGTAGCGATATCGCGCATCGGGATTTCGTCGCCACGTGCCGCTGGCTGTACACGGCGCATCCACCAGCACCGCGTCATATCCGTTCTTCTTGGCGACTTCACGCGCCAACGTGGGTGCCGCTTCGCCATCCCAAGCAAAGGTGCGCACATTGTGCAAATCCGCACGTTTAGCGCGGCGCGCCACTTCGTCCAACACTTTCACGCGTAAATCAGATGCATGCACGGCGCCACGTCCTTGCATCATCGCTGCCAACTGCAGCGTTTTCCCACCGCCGCCTGCGCAGGCATCCCACACCACTTCGCCGGCTTTGGGTGCCAACACGCGTCCGACTTCCTGACTGGCACGATCCTGAATTTCGATATCGCCACGCTTCCAGCATTCAAGATCGTAAATGCCGCGCGGGCCGATGACCGCCAACGCATCACCGTCACGATCAACGTCGTAATCGGTTTCCAACTCGGCCAACACATCGTCCCGTTTTTCTGGGCGATTCAATCGCAACCACATCGGTGGGCGCAGCACTTGCAAGGCAATGAACTCGCGCAGCTCGCCTTCACTCCAGCCACTCGCGGCGGCGCGGGCGCGCAGCGTCGGTTCCCAAGCCGGATCGATGCCGTGCCACGCCAACCAATACGGGAAATGCTCATCGGCATGCGCTTCGATTTCCGTGAAGGCGCGGCCCAATTTATCGCCCAAAGAATATTTTTCGATACCACGCAGCGGCCATTCCTCGCGCACATAGCGCGCCATGGTGATCGCCAACGTGCGATCCACCGGCAACTGCTTCAGCGCTGCCAAATCGGTGAACTCTGTATGCAGTTCGCCACGCGCGGCCATATTCAGGGCGGCGCGCGCCAGCGAGGCGTAACGCGCCGTCGCAAACACGGCTTCCGACAGCGCCTGCCGGTCTCGCCGGCCCAAGCGCCGGTCTTCTTTCAGCGCACCCGCCAGAAAGCGGTCTAACTGCCAAGGACGTTCAGCAGCCAGCCAGCGGCTAAGCAATTCAGCCGCCTGATCGGTGTGGGCATGGGATTTTTTCACGGCAGCGGCCTCATCGCGGGGCCGGCATTGTAGCCGGCCTGCGGACCGCAGACCGGCGTCGCGTCAGTAAATCCGGCGTACCGCCGATTTCTCGCGCTCGGGCATCGGCTTGCGGATAAAGAACGCTGGGTCCTTGAGCGTCTGCAGCCAGCGCTCCGTTTCAGGAATATTGGCGTGCTTGAAGATGCAGCGAATCATGCCGTCTTCGGTGTAATCGAACACCAGCACATCAAAGCGAAAATCTGGCGACGACAGATGCAGGGTGAGATCGCGCGCATGTTCCGCCAGCGAATGCGGTGACTGCACTTGCAAGCAACAACCGGTGAAACTGATGTCGATGATTCGCGCCGGCTGATCAAACCGGAACGCATCGCCAATCATCGACTCCGACGTCAAGCGTGCAACCGGATTACACGGAATGACGCGCTCGTGTGCACGTCGCTCCAGCTTCTGGATTTCCGGCTTCGATAGCACCGTAATACCAGACAGCGTGTCCAGCGGAACACCCCGCAGAAACGCAGAAAATAATTCCAATGACTCTTCGCGCCGTTCCAGTTGCGGCAAATGATCGGCGCCTTCGATCAACACAAACGTGGCATTAGGGCACTTAGCCGCAAAACCACCGTTCTCATGCGGCAAGGTGAAACTGTCGTAGCGCCCGGTCGTCACCAGCATTTCGCACTTCGGATGCCCGAGGATGCCTTCAACTTCCGTCAAGCGCAGACCGTTCACCATGTAACGCTCGCGCTCATTGGGCGTGAGCGCGGCCATTTGTTTTTGGAACAGCCGGCGCGCCGTTGAAGTCAGGCCGGTTTCTTCCAGCCGTCCGTAATTGACCAAGTGCAACACAATCGCTTGGCTGAACTCGTCCATACGCCGAGCATCCAGTGCACGACGCGATTCATCCATCAACATGCGCCACGCTTTGCGCGGGCGCGGAATGATGCCCGCGACAATCAATTTTTCAGTGAGCTGCGGATGTTTGTAGGCAAAGGTGCTGGCCACCACCGAGCCCAACGACAGCCCCATCACCGATACTTTCGGAATTTCCTGCTGCACCACGAATTCGTGCAACAGATCCGCAAGATCTTCCATGCTCAACTCAGCGGCCACCTGATCGTTGTTACCCAGCGAAGGCAGGTCTACCAAGATGACGGGGAAATCACTCTGAATGCGCTCGACGCAAAACTTGTAGGAATTGAAATTCTGGAATGCACCGCCCAGCACCACCAGCGGTGGTTTGTGCGCATTCTCTGGCAGCGAGAACGCGAGATAGTCGAGACGCCACCGCCCCACAAAGTGCTGCAGCGGGGCACCCTTGAGACTGTTCCGGTTGTAGCACTGGTAGGTCAGGCGCATCTTTTTTGTTCTTCTGCTGACGGGCATTCCGGCCGCCGGGAAATGAATGCTAGCGGATTGTTACCGCTAGCCAAATTGGCGGGCGGCACCGTAGCCCCTGTTTCGGACGGAAATCGCGGACGCTCGTGCAAAAGCGGGCCTGCGCACTCAGCCCGCAACCCACGCATCGCAAAAGCAGAAAATACCGTTGTTTCTCGACAAAAACGGCTGTTTCGGTCACAGCCATCCCCATGACTTCCTACCGTGCGTACCGGCCTTTTGTCGCGTCCTTGTAACCGCAGGGCAGATGAGCCCGCGGGCGCAACGGCTTGCGCCCCGCCCCCACCGGATCACGCGGTATGCCGGTCTATAATCACCGGCTTCCGCAACAAAATGCCCGGTTTATATCCATGACTGCTCAGGACGTCCGGTCCTACATGACCACCCTCGGCCTTGCCGCCCGCGCGGCATCTCGCGAGACGGCGCGCGCCTCGACGGCCCGCAAGAACGCGGCACTGACTGCCACCGCTGACGCCATCCGCGCCCAGCGCGCCGCCATCTTGGCTGCCAACGCCAAAGACGTCGCCGCCGGGCGGGCGAATGGTCTGGATGATGCGATGGTCGATCGTCTGACGCTCACCGACGCCCGCATCGACGCCATGCTCGAAGGGCTCTCGCAAGTGGCGGCACTGCCCGATCCCATCGGCGAGATCACGGAATTGCGCTACCGCCCCACCGGTATTCAGGTCGGCAAGATGCGCGTGCCGCTCGGTGTGGTCGGCATGATTTACGAATCGCGTCCCAACGTGACCATCGAAGCGGCGAGCCTGTGCCTGAAATCCGGCAATGCAACGATCCTGCGCGGCGGTTCGGAAGCCATCCACAGCAACCGAGCGCTGGCCGCCTGCATTCGCGAAGGCCTGCAAGCGGCTGGCTTGCCGACCGAAGCCGTACAAGTGGTGGACACCACCGATCGCGCCGCGGTGGGCATGCTGGTGGCGATGCCCGAATACGTCGACGTGATCATTCCGCGCGGCGGCAAAGGGTTGATCGAGCGCATCAGCCAAGAAGCACGCGTTCCGGTGATCAAACACCTCGACGGCAATTGCCACGTGTACATCGACGCCAAAGCTGATCTCGATAAAGCCGACCGCATCGCGTTCAATGCAAAAACGCATCGCTACGGCGTGTGCAACGCGATGGAAACGCTGCTAGTGCACACAGAGATTGCCGCCGCCGCGCTGCCGCGCTTGCAAAAACTCTACGCGACCAAACAGGTCGAGCTGCGTGGCTGCGAGCGCACCCGCGCCATTCTCGGCAACAGCATCAAAGCCGCGAGCGAGCAGGACTGGCACGAAGAATATCTGGCGGCGATTCTGGCGGTGAAAGTGGTGAGCGGCCTCGACGAAGCCATCGCCCACATCAACCAATACGGCTCGCATCACACCGACGCCATCGTCACGGAGGATTACACGCTGGCACGCCGCTTCCTCAATGAAGTGGATTCCGCGAGCGTGATGATCAATGCCTCCACACGTTTTGCTGACGGTTTTGAATACGGGCTCGGCGCCGAGATCGGCATTTCCACCGACAAATTCCACGCGCGCGGCCCGGTGGGCCTCGAAGGCCTGACCAGCCAGAAGTGGATCGTGTTCGGCGACGGTCATGTGCGCAATTGACCGGTGCGTCGCGAACGGGCCGCAGGTGCGGGAGGCAGGAGCGCAGGCACCGGAGTTTGCGTGATGGCAAATGAGGATGCCGAGCACCGCCCGACCGCGCATCCGGCTCGTGTAGCAGCGCCGCACATTGTGTTCGGCGGCACCTTCGATCCGGTACACGAGGGTCACCTCGCCGTGGCTCGCGCGGTGCGCGACCGTTTTCACGCCACCGTGCATTTTTTACCGGCGGGTGATCCGGCACATCGCACCCCACCGGGTGCGTCGGCGACCCATCGGTTAGCGATGCTGCAACGCGCACTCATGGATGAAACCGGGTTTGCCATCGACACCCGCGAACTCACCCGCCAGAAGCCCAGCCGCACCATCGACACCGTCGAAGAGCTGGATCGTGAATTGCCCGCCGGCACACCGCTGCTGTTGGTGATCGGCATGGACTCGTTGCGGCAATTCACCACTTGGCTGCGCTGGCGCGACATCCTCGCACGCGCCAGCCTCATTGCTTGCGCTCGCCCCGGGCAACCTGTGCCCACGACGCAAGAACTGGGTGAACTGGCGGCACGCCTCACGCATGACGATCGTGAACTGCTGCACATCGCTGGCCACGCAAACATCGCACCGAGCGGCCGCGTACTGATCGAAACCGCGACCGCTGCTAACATAGCGGCCACTGAAATTCGCGCGGATCTGGCGGCCAGACGCCTCCCGTCAGGGCTCGCCCCCAGCGTCCGCGCATACATCGCCCACCATCATCTCTACGCTTCCGGAGCGACAAACCGCGCATGAATGCCGAGCAACTTGCCACACTGGTCAACGACGCCCTTGCCGATCTCAAGGCGCAGAACGTGGTATCGCTCGACGTCGCCGGCATCACCAGCATTGCCGATCGCATTGTGATCGCCAGCGGCACGTCATCGCGGCACGTGAAATCACTTGCCGACAATGTAATCGAACGCGCGAAACACGCTGGCGTGAAGCCGTTGGGTATTGAAGGCGATGCCACGGCCGATTGGGTGTTGGTCGATCTCGGTGATGTCATCGTGCATGTGATGACACCCGCTACGCGCCAGTATTACGACCTCGAACGTTTGTGGGCCGTCGGCCCGCGTACGGCAGCAACGCCCAAACACGACGGGGCATGAAAGTCAGACTGATTGCCGTCGGTGACCGCATGCCCGCCTGGGTCGACACCGCCGTCAGCGAATACAGCAAACGACTCACTGGCGAAATCCGTTTGGATGTCGTCGAAATCGCCGCGGGCAAACGCAGCAAATCCAGCGATTTAAATCGTATTCGCGAACAAGAAGGCGAACGCATGTTGGCGGCGCTGGCGCAAGATGATCGCGTGATTGCTCTTGATGTGGGCGGCAAAGCCTTGGCGACTGAAGCCATGGCCGCCGAATTCAATCGCTCGCTACCACAAGGTCACAACATTGCGCTGTTAGTGGGTGGCCCGGAGGGTTTAGCGCAGTGCGCGTTGGCGCGCGCCAAAGAACGCTGGTCGTTGTCTGCTCTGACTTTGCCGCACCCGCTGGTTCGCGTGCTGGTGGCCGAACAGGTTTATCGTTGCTGGTCGCTGTTGCGCGGCCATCCCTATCACCGCTGACATCGGCCGAGACTCCCCGACATGGCGCGCCAGCGTTTCCAAGGCAAAGACAATCAACGCGAAACGCGCTTGCACGAATCGCGCGTGCAAGTCATGGCCACCGTGATGTTCGTGCTGTTTGTGCTGCTGTTCTTTCGCGCACTGTATTTACAGGTGTGGCGTTACGACCACTACACCACCATCTCCAACGAAAACCGGATTCAGACTTCGCCGATCGCGCCCAATCGCGGGCTCATACTGGACCGTAACGGTAAGGTGTTGGCAGAAAACCGCCCGAGTTTTTCACTCAACATCATCAAAGAGCAAGCGGGCGATCTGAATGCCTTGCTCGCCGAACTGCAACGCCTGCTGTCGCTCTCCAACGATGAAGTGAATCGTTTTCGTGAACGCGCACGCCGCGCGCGTCCACTGGAAAGTTTGCCGTTGCGCGGGCGGCTTGATGAGAGCGAATTATCGACGATTGCCGTTAATCGTCATCGCCTGCCCGGCGTGCGTATCGAAACGGAACTGCTACGCTACTACCCGTACAGCGAAATGTTGTCGCACGCTCTGGGGTATGTGAATCGCATCAACGAGAAGGATCTCGACGAACTCGATCCCGTCAATTACGACGGCACGCATTACATGGGCCGCACCGGCGTCGAGCGGCAATACGAATCCGTCTTACATGGACGCGTCGGCTATCAACAAGCTGAAACCAATGCTTATGGCCGTGTGATGCGCGTACTGGCACGCATCGATCCGGTGGCCGGCAGCAACATCGGTCTTTATCTCGATTACGACGTTCAAAAAGCTGCTTACGACGCGCTGGCCGGTCGCCGTGGTGCGGTGGTGGCTCTGGATCCGCTCACTGGCGGCGTTTTGGCTTTTGCCTCAACGCCAGGCTTTGATCCCAATTTATTCGTCACCGGTATTTCTGGTCCGGATTACCGTTACTACGCGGATCACCCGGATCGTCCGCTGTACAACCGCGCCATTCAGGGTCAATACCCGCCGGGTTCGACGGTGAAACCGCTGATTGCACTGGCCGCACTGCAATACGGAACCGTGACGCCGCAATTCACCATTTCTGATCCGGGATTTTTTCGTTTGCCGGGCGATTCACACCAGTATCGCGATTGGAAAAAAGGCGGCCATGGCATGGTCGATGTGCACAAAGCCATCGTGCAGTCTTGCGACACGTATTTTTATACCGTCGGTTTCCGCATGGGCATCGACAAGTTGGCTGGGTTTTTGGGTGGCTTCGGTTTAGGTCAAACATCAGGCATTGATGTACCCAATGAATTGCGTGGCGTGTTGCCTTCACCCGCGTGGAAACAACGCGCATTGAAACAACCGTGGTACGGCGGCGAAACCATCAGCGTGGTTATCGGGCAGGGCTATATGTTGATGACACCGTTGCAGTTAGCGGTGGCGACCGCCACGCTCGCCAACCGTGGATTTACGGTAACACCGACGTTTGTGCGCCAGATTGACAACTCGTCGATACCGCCGCCACCTCGTCGCCGCACCATTACCGTCGACAATCCCGATTACTGGGACATCGTCACCCAAGCGATGACCGACGTACTGAATCCCGGCGGTACTGCTTCTGTGGTGGGTCGCGGCCTGCAATATCACATGGCGGGCAAAACAGGCACCGCGCAAGTACGCGGCATCAAACAAGGTGAAACCTATCGGGAATCGGAAGTGGCCGAGCGTCACCGCGACCATGCGTTGTTTATGGCGTTTGCACCGGCAGAAGCACCACGCATCGCCATCAGCGTGATCGTCGAAAATGGCGCGCACGGCTCCACCGCCGCCGCACCGATTGCACGCGCTGTCGCCGACGCCTGGCTACTCAAGCAACCGGATTTCGTGCCACTGCAAAAAACGGAACCCGCACACGGCAACGTCACCGCCGGAGGCAGCGATGAGTGATTTTCTGCGTCAGCTTCCCGGCGGCGGCATGTCCAGCGCACGCTGGGCGCGCATTCTGCATTTGGATCGGCCGCTACTCACCTTGCTCGGGTTGTTTTGTCTGGCCAGCTTATTGCTGCTCTACAGCGCGAGCGGCCAGAACCTAGACACCGTGTTGCGGCAAGCCTTGCGCATGCTGCTCGGTTTTGGCGTGCTGCTGATGCTGGCCAATGTTCCGCCACGCATGATGCGTTTCTGGGCACCCGGGTTTTATGGGTTTGCATTGGTGTTACTGATACTGGTGATGTTTTTTGGTGAAATTTCCAAAGGCGCGCAACGCTGGTTGCATGTACCGGGTTTTGGTCGCTTTCAGCCTTCGGAAATGATGAAGCTGGCATTGCCGCTCATGCTGGCCTGGTATTTTCACGAACGACCACTGCCACCACGCTGGTCACATCTGGCCGTCGCGCTGGCCATTGTGTTGGTGCCCTCGCTGCTCATCGCCGAGCAGCCGGACCTCGGCACCGCACTGCTGGTCGCGGTGGCGGGATTGCTGGTGGTTTTTTTTGCTGGCCTCAGCTGGCGGCTGATCAGCGCCGCGGTGATCATTTTGATTCCCGTGGCGTGGGCTTTGTTTGAATTCGTGCTGCACGACTACCAACGTCAGCGCGTTTTGACATTCCTCAACCCAGAAGAAGACAAACTCGGCGCTGGCTGGAACGTCATTCAAGCCACGGCCGCCATTGGCTCCGGCGGCTTCGCGGGCAAAGGCTGGCTCAATGGCACGCAGTCGCACTTAGAGTTTCTGCCGGAAAGTTCCACCGATTTCATCGTTGCGGTACTCGGTGAAGAGTTCGGCACCATCGGCCTGTTTTTATTGCTGGCGTTCTACCTCGCCATCATCGGTCGCTGCTTGTGGATCAGCATGCAGGCGCAGGAAACATTCAGCCGCTTATTGAGTGCGGCACTGGCGTCCATTCTGATTGTCTATGTGTTCGTGAATGTCGGCATGGTGTCTGGCTTGCTGCCCGTGGTGGGCGTGCCGTTACCGCTGGTGAGTTACGGCGGCACATCACTCGTGACCTTGATGGCCGCATTCGGCATCATCATGTCGTTACATACACATCGAAAACTCTCCGGCTTCGGCCGCTCTTAATCTTACGGAATCCGGATGAAAATCCCGCTGTTCTCTTTTTTTACATATGCGCTGCGTCTTTTCCTGTGTGGTTTGCCCCTGTGGCTCATCACCGCCCCCGTCCATGCCGGCGATTACACCGCCAATGCCGACATGCAAGCGTTGGTCGAGGAACTGGCCAAGGAAGACGGTATCGATCGCAAAGCAACGCTGGCGCTGTTAGGCAGCGCTGAGCGCAAACAAGCCATTCTGGAAGCCATTGCCCGGCCTGCCGAGAAAGCCTTGAGTTGGGCCGAATACCAGCCGCGCTTCGTCGAAGAAAAACGCATCTTGCAGGGCCTCGAATTCTGGAACACCTACGCTGACGCGCTGGAACGCGCAGAAAAAACCTACGGCGTAGATCGCGAATTCATCGTCGCCATCATTGGCGTTGAAACCCGTTTTGGCCGCAACAAGGGCAGCTGGCGCATCGTCGATGCACTGTCCACGCTGGCATTCGACTACCCGCCGCGCGCCACATTCTTCCGCAAGGAGCTCAAAGAATTCGTGCGGTTGGAAAAAAGCGCTCACATCAAACTGGCAGATGCCACCGGGTCCTACGCCGGCGCCATGGGCTTTCCGCAATTCATGCCGTCCAGCTACCGTGCTTATGCGGTGGATTTCGACAACGACGGCGTCATCGACCTGATCAACAATCCCGTCGACGCCATCGGCTCGGTCGCCAATTACTTCAACAAACACGGCTGGCAAACCAAACAGCCCGTTGCCGCACGGGCCGCCATAACCGGCGACGGTTATGCGCAGGTAGTCAATCAAGGCTTGGATTTGAAATACACCATTCGCGATCTGGAGAAATCCGGGCTTTCCATTCTGAGTTGCAAAGTGGACGACGGTTTACCCATCGAATTCTGTGCCGATCCTTCTGCGGACGATAAAGCCAATGCATGGCAGCTAGACGGTGAGTTTGGCGCTGAATTTTGGATCGGCCTGAAAAATTTCTACGTGATCACCCGCTATAACCGCAGTGAAAAATATTCATTGGCCGTCCTGCAGTTAGCACACGAACTGGTCAAAGCCAGAGCATCGGCGCTAACGGCCGTGAGCGGCACCCAAAACAGCACAACAAGCCCGGCGGCAAATACGCGTGCGCCCTAATCACCTACAGATTCTTGCGCTCTGCTTGGCGGCTGCATTGCCCGCCGGCTGCGTCGTGATGCCTGCCAGTACGTCTCAACCTGCCAGCACCAGCAGCACGACGCCGGCGCCGACAGGCCATCGCAATGTGTACACGCAAGACAAAGACAGCGCTCCAGCCTCACCGCGCGCTGTCGACTATCACACCATCCCCGATGCCACACCGCGTGCCGAGCCGCGCGGAAAATACGGCAACAAGACGCCTTACACCGTGCTCGGAAAAACCTATCAAGTGCTTTCGGATGGACGCGGCTACAGCGAAAGCGGCGGCGCATCGTGGTACGGAGAAAAATTCCAAGGTTTCCGCACGTCCAGCATGGAGCATTACGACATGTACGCCATGACGGCGGCACATAAAACGCTGCCGATCCCCAGCTACGTGCGCGTCACCAATCTCGGCAACAATCGCAGCGTGATCGTTCGCGTCAATGATCGCGGTCCCTTTCACGAAGGCCGCATCATCGATCTTTCTTGGGCTGCCGCCCAGAAACTCGGTTACGCCAACATCGGCACCGCACGCGTACGCGTTGATTGGCTGGATCCAGCGGCCTACGCAGAAACGGCACCCGTTGTTATCGCGAGCGATAACAACGCCGGCACATCTCCCCATGCCGGCTGGCGCGGCTTTTGCGTACAGGTCGGCGCTTGGTCACAAGAAATGTCTGCTCAACGCCAAGTGGACGATACGCGCCGTCTGCTAGACAGCGACAGCGTCACCGTCGTCATCGACCACGGCGCTGATCGTCTGCTGCGTGTGCGGGTGGGTCCTTATGCCGCACGCGATGCCGCTGAACGCATGCGTGACCGCTTGCGAAATGCCGGTGTCGACGATGCCATCGTGCTCGCTCTGCCCTGATCTGCCGCCTGCGACACGCGTAGCAACGCGTTAGAATCCGCACGCCGCATCGAGGCCTCGCCCCGACTCACCAATTAACTATCGCCTGACCCGGATACCTGCACCATGTCGCATTTTCTGAATCCGTTCGTTGCCCGTTTTCTTCCTATTGGCATGCTGCTGATCGGCAGTTTGTGCAGCGCTCCTGCCGCCGCCGTCATGGCGACACCGGAGCCACCATTGGCCAACGCCAAAGCGTGGATTCTCATGGATGCCCGCACCGGCACGGTGCTCGCCGGCCAGAATGCGGAAGAGCGACTGCCACCTGCCAGCCTCACCAAAATGATGACGACTTATGTGGCCGACGTTGCCATGCACGAAGGCCGCGCCACGATGGGTGACCAAGTACGTGTCAGCGAAAAAGCGTGGCGCACCGGCATGAAAGAAGGCTCGCGCATGTTTCTGGATGTCGGCTCGCTGGTCTCCGTGGAAGATTTATTTCGCGGCATCATCATCCAATCGGGCAACGATGCTTCCGTCGCACTCGCCGAGCACATTGCTGGCAGTGAAGATCAGTTCGTACAGATGATGAACTCACAAGCCCAACGATTGGGTATGAAGAACACGCTGTACGCCGATGCTTCCGGCTTGATCGATGATCAATATTCTTCCGCGCATGATCTCGCCATCCTTGCGCGCGCCATCATTTATGACTACCCAGAAAATTATCCGATCTATTCTGAAAAAGAATTCAAATACAACATTGGCCGAGCACAGCAAAATCGCAACGAACTGCTGTGGCGCGACACGACTGTCGACGGCTTGAAGACCGGGCACACCAAAGCTGCCGGTTATTGTCTGGTCGCCTCCGCCAAACGCGGCGACACCCGTATGATTTCCGTGGTGCTCAACACGCCCAGCATGTCGGCGCGTGCCGATGAATCCGCCAAATTGCTCGACTGGGGCTTCCGCAATTACGAAACCTACGCACCGTACAAAGCCGGCACCGTGCTGGGCAAAAGTTTGGTCTGGATGGGTGAGATCGACGAGTTCCCCATCGGATTAGGCCAAGATGCCGTGCTCACCGTGCCGCGCGGTAGCCACGCTGAACTCGCCGCCGCCATCAGCGTTTCACCAGACATTCGTGCGCCGCTGAAGAAAGGCGATGTCGTGGGCAACTTTGTGATTCGTCACGGCGACAAAGTGCTGTATGAACAAGCGCTGGTTGCCATGCAAGACGTGAACGAAGGCGGCATTTTTAAACGCGCTTGGCACTGGCTTAAATTGTTCTTCTCTGGACTGTTTGGCTGACACACGATGTCTGCACCTATCCCGCCCGTCGATGACGATACGCCTTGGCAATTTCCGCACACCATGGTGCTGAAAGTGTTTGGCGATGCGCAAACACCACCGGGTGCGCCGCCGTTGGCCGATGTGGTATGCGCCCTGATTGCTCGTCGCATCGGTGATTTTGTACCGCGCGAGCTTTCCAGCCGCGCCTCCAGCGGCGGCAAATATCTGGCGATTTCCGTGGAGGTCACGGTGCAGGATCGTGCGCAACTCGACGGCTTGTTTGCTGACTTGCGCGCTGAGCCGCGCGTTCGCACTGCGATCTGACGCACTGCAATCTGACGCACCGCAATCTGACGCACCGCAATCTGACGCACCGAGCTGACATGACATCTGACCTGCACGGCATCTAAAAAAATGTACCGCCACTTGATACGCATCTCATGAGCACACGCGCAACGCTATTGCCTTTGACGGTACGCCGCCCCGGCCGCGTCGATTACACCGCGGCCTGGCACAACATGCAGGCATTCACTACGCGTCGCGATGCGCAGACGCCGGACGAATTCTGGTTACTGGAACATCCGTCGGTATTCACGCAAGGGCAGGCGGGCGACCCGCAGCATCTGCTCGCACCCGGCGGCATCCCGGTGGTGCAAACCGATCGTGGCGGGCAAGTGACTTGGCATGGCCCGGGGCAAATCGTCGGTTACTTGCTGTTCGACTTACGCCGCCTAGGCCTCGGCCCGCGCGAACTGGTCGAACGTGTCGAACAAGCGCTGGTCGATACGCTCACCGAATTCGGCATCACCTCCCGCGCACGCAGCGACGCCCACGGCGTCTATGTGGCGCGCGGCGGCAACGAACGCAAGATCGCCTCGCTGGGCTTACGTATTCGCCGGGGCTGCAGTTATCACGGGCTGGCCCTGAATTACGACCCGGATCTCGAGCCCTTTTCACGCATCAATCCTTGCGGGCTGGCCGGCATGGCCATGACCCGAGTCGTCGACGAAACCAGCCCGGCTCCGACGCGCGCGGCGGTGGAAGCCGCCCTGCTGGAAAACATCCGGGTTCGCTTCGGTTTCCCCACGCCCTGACGCCCGCGCGCCTCTCGACAGCGCTTGCTGCTGCTGAACGTATCAGTCACATCCGACGGACAAAACTTCACCGGCCCTGTGGCCGGTGCAGGCTAGAATCGCCGCCCATGAGCAACGACCCCACCACGACGCCGGTATCGCCTGACGCCTCGGCTCAACCGACGGCCCAAGACGCACCCGCCAGCGCACCGCCCGCCCGCTCCAAGTACCGCATCGAGCCCGGCGTGAAAATGCGCGGGGCAGAAAAAATGGCCCGCATTCCGGTGAAATTCGAACCCTCGGAAGAGCTGCCCCGCAAACCGGATTGGATTCGGGTGCGCTTACCGGCGGGCAATGAAATCGAGCGCATCAAATCCATTCTGCGCCAACAGAAACTGCACACCGTCTGCGAAGAAGCGGCCTGCCCCAACTTACCGGAATGTTTCGGTGGCGGCACCGCCACCTTCATGATCATGGGCGACATTTGTACACGTCGCTGCCCGTTCTGTGATGTCGCACATGGCCGGCCAAAACCGCTGGATACGGAAGAGCCCCAACATCTTGCAGAAACTGTTGCCGCGCTGAATCTGAAATACGTGGTCGTTACCAGCGTCGACCGTGATGATCTGAAAGATAGTGGCGCGCAGCATTTCGTGGACTGCATCCGCGCCATTCGCGAAAAAAGCCCGCGCACGAAAATCGAAGTACTCGTCCCTGATTTCCGAGGCCGCATGGATATTGCGCTGGCCATCATGCGTGACGCGCCGCCGGATGTGTTCAATCACAACCTTGAAAACGTGCCGCGCCTGTACCGTGAAATTCGTCCGGGCTCGGATTACCAGTACTCACTGACGCTGCTCAAACGCTTCAAGCAAGAGTGCCCACAGGTGCCCACCAAATCTGGCCTGATGGTGGGCTTGGGCGAGACCGATGAAGAAATCATGGCTGTGATGCGGGACTTACGCGCGCACGACGTCGACGGCATTACCATCGGCCAATACTTGCAACCCTCAAAACATCACGCACCGGTCAAACGCTTCGTGGAACCGGCTCAATTTGATGCCTATGCACGATACGCACGAGAGCTCGGCTTTACACAAATAGCATCGGGCCCCTTGGTGCGTTCGTCTTATCATGCCGAGCAACAGCAGCGTGGTATTGATGTCGGCCAGCACAATCCTGGGATGCCGGGTGCTGGCGAATAACCGTGACCTTGCATGACGCACTTTTGTTCCGGGAGAAAATAACAATGAAAAATCCCGCTTCGATTTACCGCGACGCATCCCTGTGGATGGTCATGGCAGCCCTGCTCATCCTGCTGCTCTCCGGCATGACTCACGCGGCCGATACCACGGCACCTGCGGACGGCGTCTGGCGGCTGGTGTCCGATAAAAACGGCATTCAGGTGTATATGCGGCACGCCGATGATGCGCGCATCAAAACGTTCCGCGGTGTCACGCGCATGAAGATCAACAGCTTGAATCGCATTTCCGGTGTGCTCAACGACACGCCCAATATGCAACGCTGGATGCACTTCATCTCGCAGGCCAAGGAAATCCGCCGCAAGGATTACCTCAACCGCGAGTATCAGTTTCTGACCGCATTGCCATGGCCGTTGGCCGATCGCGAAGCCACCGTACAATTACTGGTACGCCAGGACCCGGTAAGCAAGGCGGTCAACGTTCAGGTGGTCAACAAACCAGACCTGTTGCCGATCAATCCCGATTACGTGCGCATTCCGCAGATGCAAGGCCGCTTCGCGTTTGCCCCCACCAGCAACGACAAAGAAGTGGAAGTCACTTACGAGATTATTCTCGATCCAGGCGGCTATGTTCCGGCGTGGATCGCCAACATCATTCTCAAGGACATTCCCTATTTCACGCTGGAAAAATTGCGGCGCGTGGTTGAGCGGCCGGAATACAACAACTGGCGTGATCCCGAGCTTGATTTGCCTTGGTGAGCGTCACGCCTCCAGCGTGAATTCCATGCCACGCAGTAGCGATTCGATGGCCGCCAACCGCGCTAACGGGTCATCAATTTCTAGCAATCGCTGCTGCTCACGTGGCGCTACCGGCAGTAATTCCGCGATGCGATAACCCACCTCACGCGGACTGCTGTAATCGATATCCGGCGGCGCAATGCGTCGCGACACGCCCGGCCGATTCACGACAGCCCGCAGAAAGTTTGCTAGTGATTGATATTCGTGCGGCAGCACGCTGTCTTCGCCTGGCAGCAGCAGCTCAACTTCCGCTTTCTGCAATTGGGTGGATTCCACCGTGCGGCGCAGTATGCGGAAACGATCGCCCCCCATGCAGGCGATCATCAGAATGCCATCTTTCGCTTTATCGAAGTCGACAATGATCGCCAGCGTCCCGACATCGCAAGGCTCGGCAGCGGCGCCGGTCTCACGGCCATCGCGAATCAACACTACGCCAAACGGTGATTGCTGCTGCATGCAGTGCGACACCATGTCGAGATAGCGTGGCTCAAAAATGCGCAGCGGCAGAAATCCGCCCGGGAACAACACGGTATTGAGTGGAAACAGCGGAATTTCTACCGTCTGATTCGCTTGCCGCTCCATCACCTTCCCCTCACGCCCTCACGCTGCCCCACACAGCTCGCGAATCACGCCGTGCGATCACCCGTTTTGACGACGCGCATCAGGGCTGCCCGTAACCACGCGCCATGAAGACCGCCACCAACGGAATCACAAAGATAAAGTGCATCTCCAAAAGCACGAGCAGGCGCACACTTTTTTGTTCCGCCGGCGTAATCTCGAGTGTGCCGGCACGTTCGGCACGCCGCCACTTAGCCAGCTTCACCGACGGCACGATAGACACCAGCACGGCCATCACGAATAACGTGAGTTTGAGATGGAACAACCACGTCGCCACGTAAAAATCCACGCCCTTGCCAAACCAAAACAAGCGTGACAGCCCGGTCAGAAGAACCGTCAATGCACAGAGCCCCAGAATCAGATCCATCCGCGCCAGCATCGGCACAAAAGGCCGCACATCAGGCTGCCGCAGCAAGGTGTATTCGGCCATCAACGCGCCGGTGAGCGCAAAAATAGCGGCGTAGTGCAGATAGGCAAATGTCGCTTCCCAATTCATACACAGACCTCCGTAGATAACGCGTGAAAGATGAATGCCGTCACGGGAAACAACTACCGATGAAACACCCGACTCGCTGACCAGAAAGTATTTTCAGTGGTACGCATCAAGACCGCGCGCGCAAAGCAGCCAGCAATTTCTGGTGAATACCGCCGAAGCCACCGTTACTCATCACCAGCAGGATATCGCCAGGACGCGCCGCGCCGACCATGTCCTGAATCAACGAATCAATGCTACTGCTCACCTTCGCCGGCGCTGTGCTGGCAGCGATGACATCGTCGAGATTCCAATCCAGACCCGGCGGCTGGTACCACCAAACGGCATCCGCTTCACGCGTGGACGGCGCTAAATGCTCGCGGTGTAGCCCCATGCGCATCGTGTTGGAACGCGGCTCGATGGCCAACAAGATCCGTCCACGTTTGCCGCTCGCGGTGGCGGCCTCATCAATGCGTTTACGCAACCCACCCAACGTCACAGCGATGGCCGTGGGGTGATGTGCAAAATCGTCGTACACGCTGACGCCGCTCACTTCGCCAATCAAATCCAAGCGGCGCTTCACACCTTCAAAACGACACAATGCCGCCGTCGCTTTTTCCGGTGTCACACCCGCATGCACAGCCGCCGCAATCGCCGCCAAGGCATTGCGTACGTTGTGATCGCCCGCACTATCCCAACGCACATCGCCCACCGGTTTCCCAGCGTGCAGCACTCGGAAGGCACTGCCATCCGCCGCGAGCAGTTGCGCTGACCATTCACCGCCTTCATCGCGCGCCCCGCCGATATTACTCGCCGCAAGACCGGTGGTTTGTACCGGCGACCAGCACCCCTTATTCAAGGTATCGACGATGTTGGTTTCAACGGCCGGATAAATGATGCAGCCATTACCGGGAATGGTCCGCACCAAATGATGAAATTGTTTTTTGATCGCGTCGAGATTCTCAAAGATGTCGCCGTGATCAAATTCAAGATTATTCAGGATGGCTGTTTTGGGTCGGTAATGAACGAATTTAGAGCGCTTATCAAAAAATGCGCTGTCGTATTCGTCTGCTTCCACCACGAAATACTTTCCACCACCCAGCCGCGCCGAAATACCAAAGTTTTTCGGGACGCCACCCACCAGAAAGCCCGGATTCAAACCGGCGAATTCGAGAATCCACGCCACCATACTGGTGGTGGTGGTTTTGCCATGCGTACCAGCAACACCGATGACCCATTTGCCCTGCAGCACATGCTCGGCCAGCCATTCCGGGCCAGAGACATACGGAATTTGTTCGTTGAGCACATGCTCGACGGCTGCGTTGCCGCGCGATAGCGCATTACCAATCACAACCAAATTCGGTTTTTTCGCAAACTGCTTTGCGTCATACCCTTCCGTGAGCGTAATGCCTGCTTGTTCAAGTTGCGTGCTCATCGGGGGGTAAACGTTCTGATCGCTGCCCGTGACGGTATCGCCACGTTCGCGGGCAAGAATGGCTAATCCACCCATAAACGTGCCACAAATGCCAAGAATGTGCGTATGCATAGATAGACAGGTCCGTCGCAACAAATCTTCAGTTCATCAACGATGACAATCACTCAGCAGCAGCGGCCGCGGTGAGTTCAGGAAACATCAAACCCGTAATCATCATGTTCAGCAGCACCAAGGTCAGCGTCAGCATGACCGCAATGGCACGCGGCACTTCCAGCGCCGAACGCAGGATATGAGCCTTCACCGCCACGCTCCAGCCAAACAGCAGCAATTGCGCCACGGCGGCAACAACCGCTGCTGGCGTTTTTTCGCCGGCAAACGGCAGCACCAACGGCCAACACAGCAGATTGATCAACGCATCGCTACCCAGCAAAGCCGTCATGGTTTGCAGGAGTCGTGCAGAAAACCCGCGCCAGCGCAGTAGCAAGGCGATGGCCAACCACTCGACGGCCAGCGCACCGCCCAGAAAAAGGGGCGTCTGTCGGGTTTCGATTCCGGGAATCGCCAGCGCCAGCGGCGCGGCAGCCATCACCCAGATCGTCAGCACACCCAGCGTCAGCCGGGACGAGTAAGGCACCTGATCCGGTCCACTGCGTAGCAGGCAGAGGTTCCAGAACAAGGAAAACAGGCCAGGCATGCGGGTCTCGCCAACAGGGAAAACAGGCAGTTTACACGCGCCGCCATTGGGCACGGCAGTCAATCGACCCGAGGCTCCGTTATCATCCGGCGGTCGCGCCGGCAGCCCCGGCTGACGCCCTTTTCTCTTGTTCCGTGCCGTGCCATCGGCACCTCATAGGCTCCCATGACCGCCCGCAAGAAACCCGCGACCCGCAAGGCTGCACCCCAGAAAGTCGCAGCCAAAAAATCGGCAGCAAAATCTGCACCCAAAAAAGTCGTCATGAAAAAAACGACGGCTCACAAAACACTCGCCAAGAAACCAGCGGCGCGCGTGCGCAATGCGTTTTATGCGCAGTCTGGCGGCGTCACCGCCGTGATCAATGCCACCGCTTGCGGTGTGATCGAAACGGCACGCAAGCATAGCGACCGCATCGGCAAGGTTTATGCGGGCCGCAACGGCATCATTGGTGCCCTGCTGGAAGACCTGATCGATACCTCGAAAGAATCTCCCGCCGCCATTGCTGCGCTGCGTCACACACCGGCGGGTGCTTTTGGTTCGTGTCGCTACAAACTGAAGTCGCTGGAACAAAATCGCGCCGAATACGAGCGTTTGATCGAAGTCTTCAAGGCGCATGACATCGGTTATTTCTTCTACAACGGCGGCGGCGATTCCGCCGACACTTGCCTAAAGATTTCTCAGCTCAGCGAAACCATGGGCTATCCCATTCAGGCGATTCACGTACCCAAGACCGTGGACAACGACCTGCCGCTCACCGATTGCTGCCCTGGTTTTGGATCGGTCGCCAAATTCACCGCGATTTCAGTGAAGGAAGCCGCGCTGGACGTGGCGTCGATGGCCAAGACCAGCACCAAAGTGTTCATCATGGAGGCGATGGGTCGTCATGCAGGCTGGATCGCTGCCGCAGGCGGTCTAGCGGGTGCAGGTGGTGACGAACCACCGCACATCATTCTGTTTCCAGAAATTGCTTTTGAACCCGAAAAGTTTTTGGCCAAAGTAAAAGAAACTGTCGAGCGTGTCGGCTATTGCGTCATCGTGGTTTCCGAAGGCGCGAAATACGCGGACGGCCGCTTCTTGGCAGACGCCGGCACGGTGGATGCCTTTGGACATACGCAACTCGGCGGTGTGGCACCGGCATTGGCCGCGCTGATCAAAAGCAATCTAGGTTACAAATATCACTGGGCGGTGCCGGATTATTTGCAACGCGCCGCGCGACACATCGCATCTAAGACAGATGTCGAACAGGCTTATGCCGTGGGTAAGGCCGCCGTCGAACTGGCGCTGAAAGGCCGCAACGCCATCATGCCGGCAATCATTCGCAAGTCTGATGCGCCTTACAAATGGGTCGTTGGGGAAGCGCCACTGGCCAGCGTCGCCAATGTCGAAAAGAAAATGCCGCGCGATTTCATCACCGCTGACGGCTTTGGCATCACCGACAAGGCGCGTCGTTATCTCGCGCCACTGATTCGCGGTGAAGATTATCCGCCTTACAAAGACGGCTTGCCGCAGTACGTACAACTGAAAAATGTTGCCGTCAAAAAGAAACTGGCAACAACGTTCGACATCAAAAAATAACAGCCGCGCGCAGGGACGCCGCTTCACACGAGACACTTTGCAGGGGTCGAACGATGAAAAACATGGCGCTCTCCGCTTACCCGGCGGACACTCTGGACACCTTGCTGTCCGGCATTCCGTTCTTCAAGGACTTGATGCTGGAAAGCCGCGAGCAGACCGATACCCTGCTGCGCTACTCGCGCATTTTTGAACCTTCGCCCGGCGAAATCGTGTTGCGCAAAGGTGACCGCGCAGAAACGTTTTTCTTTTTGCTCAAAGGGCAGTTAGTGGTTTACCCCGACGGCGATCTGGCGCGCCCAGCGGTGAATTATCTTTCCGCCGGTCAGGTATTTGGCGCACTGTCACTACTGTGCAAGTCACCGCGCACAGCAACCATCGTGGCCGACCCAAAAGTCTCGCGCGTCATGCTGTTCGGGACGGATTTTTCGCCGTTTGGTGATCTCACCAATTTCACTCGCATCAAATTGCAAACCAAGCTCGCCTTCTGGCGCATGGTGGCGCACAACACGCGCTGGAAGCTCGAGGTCTATCGCATGGAGTACCCGGACCATCCGCTGTCGAAAGAATTACGGCAGGTCGAGATCTTCCGTGGCGAAAAAAATTCACTGGAAGAACTGCAAAGTCTGGATCGCCAAGTCTGGCAACTCACGGACATCATGTTGCAGTGGAACGAGACACTGTCGCTGCGCGACGACAGTTGAACCAACCGCTATACTGCGCGCCCTTTTCCCACCCCAAAACGACGACTCAACGAGTATCGCACCATGGATTTCACCCAAGTTCCTCCCGGCAAGAACCCGCCCGACGATATCTACGTGGTCATCGAGATCCCGGCCAATTCGAGCCCGATCAAGTATGAAATCGACAAGGCCAGCCACGCGTTGTTCGTCGATCGCTTCATGGCCACGCCGATGTTCTATCCGGCCAA
Source organism: uncultured Pseudomonadales bacterium (assembly GCA_964574995.1). GTDB lineage: Bacteria > Pseudomonadota > Gammaproteobacteria > Pseudomonadales > JADFDG01 > JADFDG01. The sequence continues at coordinate 100,873 of CAZNPF010000005.1, forward strand.
CTACGGCTATATCCCCAACACCCTCGGCGAAGACGGCGATCCGTTGGACGTGCTGGTCGTCACGCCTTATCCGGTTGCTCCGGGTTCGGTCGTGCGCTGTCGCCCGGTCGGCGTGCTGCACATGAGCGACGAGTCCGGCCAAGACGCCAAGTTGGTTGCCGTGCCACACGAAAAACTGTCCGTGCTGTACAAAGACGTGAAAGAAGTCGCTGATCTGCCCAAGTTGCTACCACAGCAGATCCAACACTTCTTTGAGAACTACAAGGATTTGGAACCCGGCAAATGGGTGAAGGTCGACCGCTGGGGCGACGCTGCCGATGCGCGCGCCGAAATCACCAAAGCGATCGCTGCCGCGCAAAAGTAACGCTCCTCGCAAAATAAAAAGCCGCGCTACATGCGCGGCTTTTTATTGCGTAGCTGAAAATAGTTCGCCCATTTATTTTCCTCACATGCCGCAGCAGAAACTCGTGTGCTTTGATATCACGGCTGCCGCACATCAATAGGCATCTAGGCTCGCGCGCATCTCCCGCAACGCAGTCACCGCCCGTGCCAAATGCCCCGCCAGCACCAAGGAGTGATTGGCCAATACGCCGTATTCACTCCCATTGAGCACGACCGGGCTGCGCATGGGCAGACGCGCTCCGTCCAACGCTTGCAGTGCCGCAACAAACGCGGCATCTCGCTGCGGCGTCGCCAACATTGATTCGCGGCGCAAGGCACTCAGCTGTGCCTGCAACATCCAGCACCAGCCGCGCGTGTAATAAAAAGCATCGTCCACTTGCGAAGACGCACGAGTGGGGGCTTTGACCAACTGCCGACTTTGTCTTTCCAACTCCGCGATCATCCTGTCTAACCAATGCGCTAATGCATCATCGCGAAACTCAAAATACGCAGCCGCCGGCTTGGCCTTCAGACGCGTGTGCCACGCATCAACGGCAGCAATCGCATCGCGATATTCGTCTTCCGCAGCGGGCACTCGCCAATTGCGAATATCGAACGTTAAGCGTGGCTCTGCCCGTAATAAATCGGGGTCTTCCACGGACTGATTGCGGCTGCGACCAAAATCGTGCAGCAAGGCCTGAAGAAAAATGCGCGACGCATCCAATGCGCCCGCCTCGAATGAAGGCATGTCATCCAACCAAATGCCGGGCGGTGCTACATCGTTGGCCAACAACCCACCAGGTTTATTCAGTAGCGTGCGCAAACTGCCCGTGAGCATGCCGGCTGACGCATCACCGGGTATCAACAGGCCGCGCTCTACCGCCGGCAGCACCAGCGTCGCCGGCTCACAGCTCCACCAGCCCGCCAGCACGAGCACCAGCAACAACACCGCCAGCAGCAGTTTGGGTATCCAGCGCCGAGGTTTCACCGGCGGGCCCGCTGCATCCAACAGCAGCGTTTCCAGCGGGTTTTCAGTCGGGGGATGAGAAGGGTCACGCATACAGATATTTCGCGGCCTTACGCATCAAGATGAATTTAATATCGCGTGGCAGCAAGCATCACGCATCGCGCCGTACGTCACCAGTGGAAACTGTAGCCGAACTCCACGATCAGCGCCGTGACATCAGCCGCCACCGAATCACCGGACTGCATGAAAGACTCCACCCGCAAACTCCACTCCCGATCATCCCCGAAACGTTTACCGATGCGCGCGCCCCAACTTGTGTCGACAAGTTCACCCAGCCGGTAATCTCCCGATACGACTTGCCCTGAGCCGACAACCGGCGCTGCTGGTAATTCCAGCAACCAGAAAAAAGCCGCCGATTGCTGATAGAAACGCCCGTGTGGCTCGATGTACCAATCCTCGCCAAAAAAATGCCGGTAGCGCAGATCCAGCGTGTGAGAAATCACACCCCAGTCGTCAGACTGATAGCGATAAGACGCATTGACGATGTCGGTATTACTCAACGCATGCTTGATTTCGGCGTATAGCGACTCACGGATTCGACTATCAGGACGCGATTCAAAGTACAGCCCGGATGGAATGACGCTGTTATCAGCGAGTACCTTGTACGGATCGTTTTGATAACCCTGCGATACGTTCTGGTTGTAATTGATTCGCGCAATGGTATTGCGCCCCAACACTTGGGTCACGCCAATCAGAATATCTGTGATCGACCTTAACTCATGCGCCGCGGCATAATTGCCACTGCCGACCGCCGACAACGGCGTCGGAATCCCGCTCGCCGGCAAAATCACGTCGGACTCGTAGGCCAACCCGGCGCTAAGCGTGGTGTTGCGGTTGTTGAAATCGCGCGACAACTGCGCATCAACGCCTTGCGAAATAAAATCGTACTCACTGGAAAAACTAAATCCGAGCCGCGACTTGTACAACGGGTTACCTAGCCGACGTTCCCAGCCAGCCGAGACGCTGACGCGACGATCCACAAACTCTCCGAGTACCGCACCGCCGTTCGACTGATAAACGTAACTGTAGTAGCCGCTCGGACTGGTGACAGTCTGAGCACCGGCCGGCAGGTTAGCGCCACTGGGTGATGCACCACTCAAACTGTCGTAAACCACCTTCAATTCAAAGGCTTCCTCGTCTTCAAGTTCGCGCCGCATATTGATGACAGGCTCTATCACGCTGACGCGATCCTTTTCTGCGTAGTAGAGCAGCGCCGTGTCGATCTGCCAGCCTTGATCTTCCACAGCAGCAGCAGCGGCATCATTGCCCATCAGCGCGCCTGCAGCTAGCGCTACTGCACCGGAAATACGACGGGGATTTTTCAGTTGCATCCGCAACCTCCACCGCCAAAGCCGCGACCGCCACTGGCAGCTTCCTTCGAAAAATAAATGTGATCATCCAACCCACGTGCGACCGACTCGTGACCGAAGGTCATTTCCGGACGCGCGAGCACTTCGCGCTCCCACGGCTTCACGTCCATAACGCTGCACCCCGCCAGCAGCAGGGACGCTGTGGCCACGAAAAAGGACTTCATCGCGATGGCATCTCCGGCCCGTACCCGGACCTATTTTTTTATTGTTCTGGGCGATGCTTCGTACTATTGCCCCACAAGGGCAGAGGCCGACGATAACGTGCAGCCTCAATAAATTAATTGCCTTATCAGCGCCAGGCACGGTGCGGACGGTCCTGCCCCGCGCAGGAAAGCGTGATGCGGTTCATTGCCCTATCAGCCGGCGAATTTCCTTCTCATAGCGTTCCCGGCTCTCCTCGCGGAACCCCACATGACGCTCGGCCACCTGACCGTCGCGGCCGAAGATCACGCTGGAAGGCATGCCCTGCAATTCATATTGCGCGGCCAATACACCGCCCGAGTCAAACACCAGCGGGAATTGCGCCGGATATTTCGCAAGAAAGCGATCAGCCGCACTACGCTCTCGGTCGACATTGATGCCAATGACTACCAAATCGTTCGGGTATCGTTCCGTCAGATCATTCAGCCAAGGAAAAGATTTTCGACAAGGTACGCACCAAGACGCCCAAAAATCGAGGTAGACAACTTTGCCTCTGTGTTGTGCGAGATCAAGCGCGGGCGCAGCCATCGCGAGTGATGCTGACGCCAATAGAACAATCAAGAACAGCTTTGATATCCAACGTTTGCGCTTCACTGTTCGCCTCGACTTCGATTCACAACATCAAACTGCCGTTTGTAAGACACGCCTAGCGCCGCAACGAACATCACACATCGCCACCCGCAGAAAACTTTAGCGGCCAACTTCACGAGCCGCGCAGAATGCGATGCGGGCGATCCTGCGCAGCAAGAAAAGCCTCTGCGCCGCTGCCGGCCAATATCGCCAGCGTCGACAGCGTGCCGGCCTCCACGCAACTGCGTGCCATCACCGTGACTGAACGTGGCGCATCACGCACCGGCCAGCCATTGCGCGGATCCAAAATATGGCCGTAACGCACGCCATTTTTCAGCAAGAAACGACGCGCATCGCCACTGGTCGCAATGCCTCCAGCGCGCAAACCAACCACCTGCGGCGCAGAACCATTCAAATCCTCAAGCCCGACTGCCCACTCATACGCAACATGATCCGTGCGTCCCGCCGCAGCAGCGACGTCACCACCGAAGTTCACCAACAGCGGGCCGCCAAATTCCGGTTGCAGCAATGCCAGCGCACGATCCACGGCGTATTCCTTGCCGATCCCACCAAAATCCAATTGCATGTTGGGCGCCAGCAAAATGCTGTTTCGATCCCATTGCACCCGCGACCAGCCAATCAGCGGCAACAGCGCTGACACCTGCGCCGTGGTTGGCACCCGGTCTGAGCCATCAAATTTCCACGCGAGGCGAAGCACACCGGAAGTGATATCGAATACGCCACCTGATAATCGGTGCAATTCATCCGCGTATTGCAAGAGGCGATAGGTTTCTTCGTCGATGCGTGCCGGCTTACCGCTACTTACGCCCGTGGCCGTCGCATTGATATGCCCGATGACGCTGTCGCCGCGATAACGGCTATATTTTTTTTCGATCCGCCATGCTTCGTTCGCCGCAATAAGCGTCAGCCGCTCAACCGTGGCGCGATCTGCTCCATGCGCCAACACCTCACAGGGGCTGGCCATGGCAGAAAAACGACCATGGTACTGGCCGTTAATTTCTTCAATACGAAGCTCACTCATGGATTAATCAACTCTCGTCGCACTTCTTTTCATTTCTGTCGCGCTCAAGAAAGCGGCATAACGTCCAACTTGACCGTCACACATCAAGGCCAACCGGGCGATAAGAACCGGCACTGTACCCCAGATGCAATCACTAGACGGTTACGCCTTTCTGACAGAAACCATATCCCACAGGCGCTAGAATCGTCCGAGCGACAACTCGGTGCATCAACCCGTTGTATACGGCAGGCTTCTAAGCAGTCCCGGTACAGGGCCCGCCCCATTTCAGCCTCAATCTCGCGGTATTCCGACAATGCCTATCTGGCAATTTTATCGGCTCCACCCCACACGCCCACTGAGCACACGGGTTGTTGCACGGGTATCGGCGCTGTTGATGCTCTTGAGCACACACGTGCTGGCCGCGCTGCCCAGCGCATCCACCAGTACCGAAGAATTTCTGCCGGTCCGCGAAGCTTTCCGGCTCACCGTCGAGCGCGACGACCGCGCGCTCTTTGCGCGTTGGGAAATCGCCAACGGCTACTACCTCTATCGCGATCGGCTGCAATTCAAAATGCTCGGCCCGGATGGCAAAGCCATCCCCGCACTGGCCAAGCCGGACGTCCCGAAAGGCGAAATGAAAAATGACGAAATTTTTGGTTTGGTCGAGGTCTACAACCACGCTTTACTGGTGAAACTTCCACTCGCATCCCTCCCAACCACCGGCACCGCTACGCTGCGCGTGACGTATCAGGGCTGCGCCGAAGCCGGCCTGTGTTACGCACCCGAAACCGAAGAATGGCCGGTGGATCTCACCGGCATGTCGGCGACGGCGATCGCCGCACCGGCAACTGCCGCAGCAGCAAGCACACCGACAAACTCGACAAAAACCACTGAAAATCCTGCCCGTAACGATGCCGGCGGATTGGCCGGCTTTCTCGCGGATGCCTCGTTTTTCATGGTCGTCGGCACCTTTCTGCTGCTGGGCATCGGCCTCGCATTCACGCCGTGCGTGTTGCCGATGGTGCCCATCCTCGCGTCGATCATCGCCGGCGAAGGCGCCAGCCTCTCGACGCGACGCGCGTTTTTTCTGTCGTTGGGTTATGTGCTGGGCATGGCCTTCACCTACACGCTGGCCGGCGTTGCCATCGGCTTGCTGGGTGCCGCCTTCAATCTCAACCTCTGGTTGCAATCGCCACCGGTGCTGATCGTTTTTGCCGGTTTGTTCGTACTGCTCTCGCTGTCGATGTTTGGTTTCTATGAGTTGAAAGTACCGGCCTTCATCCACGACCGGCTCGCCACGCGCAAACATTCCGGTGGTGATTTCCTGCCGGTGGCCGTGATGGGTGCGCTGTCCGCGTTGGTGGTATCGCCTTGTATCTCGGCACCACTGGCCGGCACCTTGATGTTCATCGGCTCTACCGGTGATGCCGTGCTGGGCGGTGCCGCTCTGTTTGCGCTGGCATTCGGCATGGGCATCCCGCTGCTGCTGATCGGTACGTTCGAAGGCAAGTTGCTGCCACGTGCCGGGGCATGGATGCATGGCGTCAAGACCGCGTTCGGCATCCTCCTCTTGGGGGTGGCCGTCATTCTGCTGGGACGCATCCTGCCGGCACCGTTGACGCTGGGCCTGTGGGCGCTGCTAGCCATCAGTTCCGGGATTTACTTGGGTGCGCTGGAAGCCATCCCGCCGGCCGCCAACGGCTGGCGCTGGTTCCGCAAATCCATCGGCGTTGCCTTTCTCGGCTGGGGCTTGGCGATGGGCGTTGGCGCGGCAGCCGGTGGTAGCAACCCCCTGCAACCCTTGGCCCCGTTCGCCAGTGGGCTCAGCAGTGCCGAGCAAACGGCAAGCAATACCCATCGGCTGTTCACCCGCGTGGCCGACATCGTCGAACTGAAGAAGGCCCTGGCCAGCGCTCAAGCTGCCGGCAAACCGGTGATGCTCGATTTCTACGCGGACTGGTGCGTGGCCTGCCGGATCATGGCGCGCGACGTCTTTCCTCGGCCGGCGGTACAGGCCGCGTTGTCCGGTTATGTCTGGCTGCAAGTCGATGTGACCGCCAACACCGAGGCCAACAGCGCCCTCGCGGCGGCGTACAACGTGCCGGGATTGCCGGCGATCTTGTTCTTCCGGCCCGACGGCAGTGAAATCGAAGGGCAGCGGGTTCTGGGCGAGCAGAACGAGGCCGCCTTTCTCGATTGGCTAAAAACCCGAATTGAACCGAACCTGCACCGATCCGGCTGAAAGACTGCCAGCAACGTTACGCCTCGGCGCAGTTTGTAAGGAAGTGTTCTTCTTGGGTTCCCAACCCCAGGGGCTCCCCCCTAGACTCCCCCGCCTGATTTGCCACGCCACCGGATGACCGAGTGGTCAGCCCTGCCAGACCACCGGCAGCCTACTTTTAGTCACGATCTGGGAGTCGAAGGATGGCCACCATCCTGGTGCTGCACGGCCCGAACCTGAATCTGCTCGGCAGCCGTGAGCCTGAAAAATACGGCACCGACACGCTGGCCGACATCAACGCGCGGCTAATCGCTACGGCGAAAGCCGCCGGCCATCATTTGTTGAATTTGCAAAGCAACGCCGAATACGAATTAGTTGAACGCGTGCACGAAGCCAAGAAAGAAGGCGTCGATTTCATTGTGATCAATCCCGCCGCCTTCACACACACATCCGTCGCGCTGCGCGATGCGCTGCTGGCCGTGCAAATTCCGTTCATCGAAGTGCACCTGTCCAACGTGCACGCCCGCGAGCCCTTCCGCCAGCATTCCTATTTTTCTGATGTCGCCACTGGCGTGATCACCGGCTTGGGCGCGCAGAGTTATGAGCTCGCACTCACCGCCGCATTAAAAATTCTCGCTCGCAAATAATCGTCTCCACGCTGTCGCAACTCGCGGCAGCATCCCCATCAGCCTGTAAAAAAAGAAGGTTTTAACACTGCATGGACATTCGCAAGATCAAGAAGCTGATCGAACTCCTCGAAGAATCAGGCATCGACGAACTGGAAATTAAGGAAGGCGAAGAAACGGTGCGCATCGCACGTAATCGCGTTCCCGTCGGTCCCGTCACCTATCAAATGCCGGCACCAGCCGCGATGCCGCCCGCTGCGGCACCCGCTGTGGCTGCTCCCGCCGCAGCCGACGCCGGCAAAAAAGAAGACGTCAAGCGCAACGGCCATGCCATGCGCTCACCGATGGTTGGCACCTTCTACCGCTCGCCATCGCCAGGTTCGCCGTCCTTTGTCGAAGTCGGCTCAACGGTCAAGGTCGGCGATGTCGTCTGCATCGTTGAAGCCATGAAAATGATGAATCAAATCACCGCCGACAAAGCCGGCGTGATTGAAGCCATCTTGGTCGATAACGGCGCTGCCGTTGAATTCGACCAACCGCTATTCACTATCGTCTGACGATTACGGAAAAGTCATGCTCGACAAAATCGTGATCGCCAACCGTGGCGAAATCGCGCTGCGCATTTTGCGCGCGTGCAAAGAGATGGGTGTGCGCACCGTCGCTGTGTATTCCAAAGCCGACCGTGACTTGATGCATGTGCGTCTGGCCGACGAAGCCATTTGTATCGGGCCGGCAGCATCCAAAGACAGTTATCTCAACATTCCCGCACTGATCAGCGCAGCGGAGGTCACCGATGCGCAGGCCATTCACCCGGGCTACGGTTTTCTGGCCGAGAATGCCGACTTTGCAGAAGCAGTCGAACGTTCCGGCTTTGTGTTCATCGGCCCACGCGCTGACACCATCCGCCTGATGGGCAACAAGGTATCCGCCATCGAGGCAATGAAAAAAGCCGGCGTGCCAACCGTGCCCGGTTCTGGCGGCCCAGTAACAGAAGAAAACGCCATCGAAGCGGCCAAGAAAATCGGCTATCCGGTCATCATCAAGGCTGCGGCCGGTGGTGGCGGCCGCGGCATGCGCGTGGTGCACTCCGAAGCCGCGCTACTTAATTCACTGTTCGTCACACGCTCGGAAGCCAAAGCCGCTTTCAGTGATGACACGGTGTACATGGAAAAATTCCTAGAACATCCGCGTCACGTCGAGATTCAGGTGCTGGCCGATGGCGAAGGCCATGCGGTGCATCTGTTTGATCGCGACTGCTCACTGCAGCGTCGTCACCAAAAAGTGGTGGAAGAAGCGCCGGCACCGCACATCCCGCAAAAGTTGCGCGAAGAAGTGTATGCCGCCTGCATCAAAGCTTGCGTCGATATTGGCTATCGCGGAGCCGGCACGTTTGAGTTTCTCTACGAGAAAGAGCGTTTCTATTTCATCGAGATGAACACGCGTGTACAGGTTGAGCACCCCGTCACTGAAATGGTGACCGGCGTTGATATCGTGAAAGAACAAATTCGTATCGCTTCTGGCCAGGGCCTGTCGTTTAAGCAAGCGGACGTCAAACTCAAAGGCCATGCCTTTGAAGCTCGAATCAATGCGGAAGATCCCGTCACGTTCATGCCTTGCCCCGGCAAGATCACCTACTTCCATGCCCCCGGCGGCAATGGCGTGCGCATGGATTCACATGCCTACAGCGGCTACACCGTTCCACCGAATTACGATTCGCTGATCGGGAAAGTCATCACTTGGGGCGATGACCGCCACATGGCGTTCCGGCGCATGCGTAACGCGCTGGACGAAATTTTGGTCGATGGCATCCGCACCAACGTGCCGCTGCATAAAGAGCAAATCTTCCGCGATTCGCATTTCGAGACAGGTGGCGTCGACATTCACTACCTCGAGAAAAAACTCGGCATCGCCAAAAAATAATCTTGGCGAAGCACAAAAAATGGCCATCTGGCTTGAGTTGAAAATCGAACTCGCACGCGACCAAGTCGACATGGCAGAAGAATTGCTGCTCGGCTTGGGCGCGTTGTCGATCACCAATCTCGATGCGCGCGACCAGCCCATCCTCGAACCCGGCCCCGGCGAAACGCCGCTGTGGGACGCGGTCGTGGTGGTGGGTTTGTTTCCCGGCGAAGACATCGATCCCGATGATTTGCGCGCAGCATTTGCCAACGCTTGGGCTGCGGGTTACGAAACCAATCCGCCGGGGTTTCGCGTCGAACATTTGGCTGACCAAGCGTGGGAGCGCGTGTGGCTGGAGCATTTCAAGCCGATGCGTTTTGGCGAGCGGTTGTGGGTGGTGCCGAGTTGGACCGAACCGCCCAGCAGCAAAGAATCCGGCGCCGTGAATCTGCGGCTAGACCCCGGCCTCGCCTTTGGCACCGGCACCCACCCCACCACCGCGCTGTGTTTGCGCTGGCTCGACAGCTTGAATCTGCGTGAAAAACGCGTGCTCGATTTTGGTTGCGGCAGCGGCATCCTCGGTATCGCCGCCGCCTTGTTGGGCGCACGCGAAGTCATCGGCATCGACAACGATCCGCAGGCGATCATCGCCACCCGCGAAAACGCGCAACGCAATGGCGTGCCGATCAACGCGTTGCTGCCACGCGAATTCAGCGCGCAAACGGCGACGCTAAAAGCCACGCCGTTTGATGCGGTGGTCGCCAACATTCTGGCCGGCCCGCTGATGCAACTGGCGCCGCAAATCGCTAGCCATCTCGCGCCCGGCGGTCACCTGGCGCTCTCCGGCATTCTGCGCGAGCAAGCTGACGACGTCGCCGCCGCCTATGTCGACTGGATCGACTGGCAGCCGGTCACCGTCGATGGCGACTGGGTCCGGCTTTCCGGCATCCGCCGGCGCTAAAATCCCGCTCGACGTGGGGCCGTGACGCGGCCTCGCGCTCGTGCGCATAATCACGCATCTTTCTGCAGGGAATGCCCATGGCCGAACGTTTCCAGACGCAGTGCCCGCACTGCGGCGTGAAATTCCAGATTACCGACCGGGATTTGCAAGCGGCCAGCGGGAACGTCCGCTGCGGCTCCTGCCTGCAGGTATTCCAGGCCACGGAAAACTTGGTCCCGCTAGCAGGCGCTGCGCCCGCACCGAGTGCTGCCAGCGCCCGGCCCTCGGCCCAGCAACCGGCGGCCCCCTCGGCGCGTCCCACCGCACGTCCGGCTACGCCCGCGGACGCGCAGGCGACCGTCCAGCGCCCAGCGATCAGCGTGCCCACACCCGCAGCGCCTGCCGCAGCGGCCCCAAAAGCACCCGCGGCCACAAAACCGGCCGCATCGCATGATGATCTGGTCGATCAAATCCTGCGTGAACTCGAAGATTCAGCGCAGGCCGCACCGAAAGCGCCGCCCGCCAAGCCCGCCGCACCGGCAAAACCTGCGACCCCGACGGCGGCTCCGCCCAAGGCCACCCCGCCATCATCCAATCCGAGTTGGGCGCCGCCGCCATCAGCAAAACCCAAACCGGCAGCACCGGCATCGGTGGCCGCTCCCGCTCCCACAGCTGGGGGGGGTGGTTGGGGCGCACCACCGCCCAAGGCACCGGCCAAGCCAACACCGGCCGCACCGGCTGCAAAACCGAGCAAGCCGGTCGATGAGAGCAAATTCGCCAGCGACGATCCCTTTGGCATTCAGTCCACGTCCTTCGACGAAAAAGATTTCACGCCGGAAGCCGACGAATCGTGGGCCAAAGACTTGCTGGGCGAGAAGCCCATCGATGAGCGCGAAGAGCGCGTTCGCAAGTTCCAGATTTCCGCCGACGACCTGAAACTGACCGACAACACTGGCGTACAACACACCAGCGGTCTTGCGGCGCGCCTTGCGCAAATGGACGGCGCTACGTCGGACGGTGAAATGCCAACACCCATTCGCCGGACGGCGCCGGCCGGTGGTTCGCAAGTCGATGATGAATTCGACTTCCTCTCCGATCCCGGCCTCACCATGCAAGACGTGGAGCTGCCCGGCATCGAGGAAGGCAATGACTCTCTGCTGGCCGCCGCTCAAGCGCATCAGGTGCGCTGGGGTCGCGATATTTTCTGGGGCACCCTGAGCCTTGTTTTTCTGCTCGTGTTGCTCGGGCAATACCTCGTCGCCAATCGCGACACGCTCGCGCGTGATCCCGCTTGGCAAGGTGTCTATGCCGTCGCTTGCGGTGCGTTTGGCTGCCAATTGCCGGGAGCCAGCGATATCCGTCGCATTCAGGGTGCCAATCTGGTCGTGCGTAATAATCCCGCTGTGCCGGGCGTACTGGTGGTCGACGCGATCATCTACAACCGCGCCAGCTTTACCCAGCCATTTCCGCGCCTGGAATTAGGCTTCAATGATATGCAGGGCAATCCCGTCGCCGGTCGCGTGTTTGAACCTGCGGAATATCTCAAAGGCGAGTTGGCGGAAACCAACAGCATGCCTTCCGATACGCCCATTCATCTCACGCTGGAAATTCGTGATCCCGGCGCCACCGCCGTCAATTACGAGTTGCGCTTCCTGCCGCCGGATACCTCAACACCCGGCGCATCTTGATTCCACCGCACGAGCGCCACGGCTCAACGCCCGGCGCTCTTTTTCGTCAAGCCTTTTTTCTGCGCTTTTTGCCACGCAGCCCTCTTCAATGCGCGGCGAGCAGTCGCTAGGATTGCTCACTCTTTGAACAGCCTCGACCCTCGTCGGGCCGTCAAAACCGAAGCAGTCCCCCAAACAATTCTCTGACCGGCAATCGCAATACGACTTGCATGCCGGCGGGATGCTATCGCCGTCGATTGCTCGCCGCATGACGCGACCCTAGTGCTAAGGAAATATCGCCCGATGCAAATCGGCCCCTACAGTCTGGCCACGCCGGTTGTTCTCGCGCCCATGGCCGGCGTGACGGATCTGCCGTTTCGCGCACTGTGCCGACGCTTGGGCGCCGGCTTGGTCGTGGCGGAAATGCTCACCGCCAATCACGCGCTGTGGCACACGCCGAAATCACGGTTGCGCCGCATTCACGATGACGAACCGGCACCACGCAGCGTGCAGATTGCCGGAGCCGAACCCGCGATGCTGGCCGATGCCGCGCGCCTCTGCGTAGACGGTGGCGCACAAATCGTCGACATCAACATGGGTTGCCCGGCCAAAAAAGTGTGCAGCCGCGCTGCCGGCTCCGCACTGCTGCGCGACGAAACCTTGGTGCGCGACATCCTGCAGGCAGTGGTCAGCGCCGTGAACGTGCCCGTGACGCTGAAAATTCGCACTGGCTGGTCGCCGGAAGCACGCAACGGTGTGCGCATTGCTCGCCTTGCCGAAGACTGCGGCATTGCGGCACTGGCCGTGCATGGCCGCACCCGTGCGGATCGTTTCAACGGTAACGCCGAGTACGACACCATCGCCGCGATCAAACAATCCGTGCGCATACCGGTGATCGCCAATGGCGACATCGCAACGCCGCAGCAGGCGAAGCAAGTACTCGCCCACACCGGTGCCGACGCCGTCATGCTGGGCCGCGCCGCACAGGGCAATCCGTGGATTTTCCGCGAGATCACTCATTTCCTTGCCACCGGCACGCTCTTGCCGCCGCCGGATAACGACGAAGTTCGCACCGTCGTGCATGCGCATCTCGATGCCCTGCACACGCATTACGGCGAACACATGGGCGTGCGCGTCGCCCGCAAGCACATCGGTTGGTACCTCGACGCACGCGTCGGTTGGGACCGCCAAGCATTCAATGCCGCCACCTGCGCGGTGCAACAACACGATCTTGTCGATGCTTTTCTTTCCCGCGTTGCCGGTCTTTCTGTGACTGGCGCGCTTCTTGTTCCGGAGAACCTTGCCGCATGAGTACCGCCCATCAACCCCTGCAAACCAACGCCCAACACGCGCAACTGGCCGTCGCCGCCGGCACGCAGACACTCCGTGATGCCGTCGATCACGCTGTCGCCAATTATTTCCGTCAGTTGGAAGACGAAAACGTCACCGGCGTTTACGACATGGTGCTTGCTGAAATCGAAGCACCGCTGTTGACCCGCGTGCTGGAATTCACGCGCGGCAATCAAACGCAAGCTGCCGTTGTGCTCGGCCTGAATCGCGGCACGCTGCGCAAGAAACTCAAGCAATACAAACTGATCTGAACGGAGCGCGCATGTCACACGCAGTTGCACGCCCTGTCAAAACCGCCCTGCTGTCCGTTTCCGACAAAAACGGCATCGTCGATTTCGCCCGCGCACTGGTGCAGCGCGGCGTCACGCTGCTGTCCACTGGCGGCACCTATAAATTGGTGAAAGACAACGGCATCGCCGTCACCGAAGTCAGCGACTACACCGGCTTCCCGGAAATGATGGATGGCCGCGTGAAAACGCTGCACCCGAAAGTGCACGGCGGCATTCTCGGTCGACGCGGTCAGGACGACGCGGTGATGCAACAGCACGGCATTCGTGGCATCGATCTAGTCGTGGTAAATCTCTATCCATTCGCCGCCACGGTTGCAAAACCGGGTTGCACGCTGGAAGACGCCATCGAGAACATCGACATCGGCGGCCCGACCATGGTGCGCTCGGCGGCAAAAAATCACGCGCATGTTGGCATCGTCGTCAACACATCCGACTACGCCCGCGTGTTGGCCGACATGGACGCCAACGCTGGCGCCCTGACCACCGCGTTGCGTTTCGATCTCGCGGTGAAAGCCTTTGAGCACACCGCCGCCTACGACGGCATGATTGCCAACTGGCTGGGCGCGATCGAACCCGCGAAGGCCTACCAAGGCGAGTTGCAGCGCGACGTTTTCCCACGCACCTACAACCTGCAATACCTGAAGGCGCAAGACATGCGCTACGGCGAAAACCCGCACCAGCGCAGCGCGTTCTATGTGGCCGCGCACGCACCGGAAGCTTCCGTCGCCACCGCCAAACAGTTGCAAGGGAAAGAACTCAGCTACAACAACATCGCCGACACCGATGCCGCGCTGGAATGCGTGAAGTCGTTCGTGAAGCCCGCCTGCGTCATCGTCAAACACGCCAACCCTTGCGGCGTGGCGGTAGTGCCGGACGCCGACGGCGGCATCGCCAAGGCCTATGACTTGGCCTACGCCACGGATTCTGAATCTGCGTTCGGCGGCATCATCGCCTTCAATCGCGAGCTCGATGCCACGACCGCAAAAATGATCGTCGATCGCCAGTTCGTGGAAGTAATCATCGCGCCGAAAGTTTCCGCTGCTGCACTGGAAGTGACCAAAGCGAAACAGAACGTACGTGTACTGGAATGTGGTGAATGGTCGCCGGAGCGGCTCGCGCAATTCGATTTCAAGCGCGTCAACGGCGGCCTGCTGGTGCAGGATCTGGACATCGGCATGATCAAGGAAGCCGATCTCAAGATCGTCACCAAACGCGCACCGACCGAAGCGGAAATGCATGATCTGATCTTTGCTTGGAAAGTCGCCAAGTTCGTCAAATCCAACGCCATCGTCTACGCAAAAAATCGCCAGACCATTGGCGTTGGCGCCGGCCAGATGAGCCGCGTGAACAGTGCGCGTATCGCCGCCATCAAGGCCGAGCACGCGAAGCTGGAAGTGCGCGGTGCGGTGATGGCCTCGGACGCCTTCTTCCCGTTCCGCGACGGCATCGACAACGCCGCCAAAGCGGGCATCGCCTGCGTCATTCAGCCCGGCGGCTCCATGCGTGATGCGGAAGTGATCGCGGCGGCGGATGAAGCCGGTATGGCGATGGTGTTTACCGGTATGCGACATTTTAGGCACTGAAACGTACCTTCTGGCGCATGGCTTCGTTGCGGAACGCTCTGCGCTGTTCACGGACTTGAAGTGCGCTGCGCTGCTCGTTCGCACCGCGCCTCGCCCTGCACCAGAAATCGCGTCCCCCGAGTTTTGAGGTAGGAAAATGCAAATTCTGATTTTGGGTTCCGGCGGCCGCGAACACGCGCTGGCTTGGAAATGCGCGCAAGACCCGCGTGTGACAAAAATTTTTGTCGCGCCGGGCAATGCCGGCACGGCGACGGAAACCAAGTGCGAGAACGTCGCGCTGGATATTCTCGACAACGACGCACTGGTCGCTTTCGCGAAAGCAAATGTGCAATTGACGCTCGTCGGCCCGGAAGCACCACTAGTGAATGGCGCCGTCGATGCGTTCCGCAAAGCCGACTTGCCGATCTGGGGGCCAACGGCAAAAGCCGCGCAACTCGAAGGCTCGAAAGCGTTCGCCAAGGATTTTCTCGCTCGCCATAAAATCCCCACCGCTGAATACCAAACCTTCACCAACACCGACAAAGCACTCGCCTATCTGCGCAAGAAAGGCGCACCGATCGTGGTGAAAGCCGACGGCCTCGCCGCCGGCAAAGGCGTGATCGTGGCGATGACGTTGAAAGAAGCCGAAGACGCCGTCACCGACATGCTCTCTGGCAATGCATTCGGCGCCGCCGGTAGTCGCGTTGTCATCGAGGAATTTCTCGACGGTGAAGAAGCGAGCTTCATCGTGATGGTCGACGGAAAAAATGCGCTGCCGATGGCCACCAGCCAGGACCACAAACGCATCGGCAACGGCGACACCGGTCCCAACACCGGCGGCATGGGCGCGTATTCGCCGGCACCGGTAGTAACGCCGGAAGTTCACGCGCGCGTGATGCGTGAAGTGATCGAACCCACCGTGCGCGGCATGGCCAGCGAGAACAATGTTTACACCGGTTTTCTCTACGCCGGACTGATGATTACCAAAGACGGCGCACCGAAAGTCATCGAATTCAATTGCCGTTTTGGTGACCCGGAAACGCAGCCGATCATGCTGCGCCTGCAAACTTCGCTGGTGTCGCTGGTGGAAGCCGGCATCGCCGGCCAACTCGATCGCACGCAAGCCGAGTGGGACCCGCGCATGTCGGTGGGTGTGGTGATGGCCGCTAGCGGCTACCCCGGCGATGTGCGCAAGGGCGACGTGATCAGCGGCTTACCGCAAACAGAAACGGCCGGTGAAAAGATTTTCCACGCCGGCAGCACGCTGAAAAACGGCCCACACGGCGCACAGGTCGTGACCCACGGCGGCCGCGTGCTGTGCGCCACCGCGCTGGGCGACACGGTATCCAGCGCACAGCAACGCGCCTACCAACTCGTGAAGCAGGTCACCTGGCAGGACGAATACCACCGTACGGATATCGGCTGGCGCGCCATTGCGCGTGAACAGGGCCGATGATCCCACGCAAGTGATCGGGTAGAGTCGAACGCCGGCCGCGCCATGCGCAGCCGGCTGGCAGCTGGAGTGCAGCACCGTTTTTGACCGCGACAGCACGCCCACCCCGTTTATGCGCAGGAGCCTCGGATCATGGACTTCATCCGCACCAACCTCGCTCGACTGGCATTCGCGCTGGGCATTCTGCTCGGCGTACAGGTACCCAACCTGCTCACCCAATATGAACATCGCGTCGATGCGCACCTGAGCGAAGTCACGCTGAACTTTGCCGGTTTTCAGAAAATTGCCGATGAATACTTTGAAGGCAATGTTGAAGCGTTGATCCTGAAACACGAACAAAGTAACGACCGCGTATTTCAAGCAGAAGCCAAGCCGATTCGTGATCTCTGGGAGCGCTTCCAACATCTGCAAGCACTCCGCGCCGAACTGAACGGCAGCCTGTTCTCGCAACTGCTGCACTTAGCGTTCAACGCCGACGAAAATATTCGTCAAGAAACACTGGACGGCTATCAGGCCACGGTACCACTCACGCCGGACGCCATCCTTTGCGGTTTGCTGGCCGGATTTTTACTTGGCTCACTCGTCGAAGGAGTGTTCGGCAGCATCGCCTACGTGCGTCGACCCAAGCGTTATTAAAGATACGCTGACGCCGCCGCCACAAGAAACAAGCGCGTTATACGCAGATCAATCACGAGCAATAAAAAAGGGGCCGACGCCCCTTTTTTATTGTCTCCAACCCGGCGCCCGCGCATCACTTTTCCTTGAGCACGTAAACGCCATCCCAATCGGCAGGCAATTTTTCCTTGCGCAAGGCAGCGATGCGGTCACGGAAAATCAAGTAGAGCTTGCAGCCTGGCTCTTTGAGCAGAAGCCCGACCAAAATGCGATCTGCCTCATCCCAACGCTGCGCAAAATAATGGGTCATCATCGTTTGCCACTGACCCACCATGTCCACTTGCTGCGGTGTCGCATCCTTTTTCCGGCAGATCGGCTCAAAAACTTCCACCGGTTCCGTTTTCCCCTTCACCTGCAAACGATCGATTTGACGCATCAGGTGATCCGGGCACTGCGCCGCCGTCGTTTCGCCAATCAATAACCGCAAACCGTATTGTTTGGTCGCACCTTCTAACCGCGAACCCAAGTTCACGGCATCGCCCAGTACGGTGTAAGCGCGGCGATAATTCGAACCCATGTCGCCCACGTTCATGGCACCCGTGTTGACGCCAACACCAACATCAATACGCGGCAAGCCTTCCGCACCAAATTCTTCTTTCAGCTCGTCGACTTTTTTTAGCATGTCCAGCGCAGCGTCCACCGCGTTGGCCGCATGGTGCGGGTCATCCAATGGCGCGCCCCAGAAAGCCATCACCATGTCACCGACGTATTTATCGATGGTGCCTTGCCGGTCGAAAATGATTTTAGTGATTGGCGTGAAGTAGCGATTGAGCAATTGCTTGAGGCCCTGCGCCGTCAGCTTCTCGGAAATCGTCGTAAAAGAACGCACGTCGGAGAACAGCACCGACATTTCTTTGGACTCACCATCAAACGTCGCCTGCTCCGGGTGATCCAGCAGACGCTGAATGTGCATCGGTGCTACGTATTGCCCAAAAACGCCGTGAATTTGCGCGCGCCGCTGTGTTTCTTCAAGAAAACCAATCGCAAGAAACCAAACATTAAGGCCCACCACCGTCACCAACAACGGAGACAGCGGAAAATCCAGTTTCGCGCCAGCCCACAGCGCATAGTTGCTGACAATCACCAGCGTGATCATCGCGATACTCAGCAATAACTGACCACCGCCGCCCAGTTTTGGCTGCACCCAAATGATCACAATGCCCAGCACCAATATCAGCAACACCGTAATCGCGACTTCAAAATCCGGCCGATACCAGAAGCGCGACGAAGTCGGCGTACTGCCAATGATGGCATCCAACAAATTGGCGTGAACTTCCACACCGGGGTAACTCGTTTCCAGCGGCGTGGAGCGCATATCCAGCAAGCCCAGCGCTGATGTGCCCACCAACACCAACGAACCTTTCAGTGTTTCTCGTTCAGCATCACTGAGCGTACCGCGCAACACTTTGGTTGCAGAAATGTAGGGGAAACTACGCGCTGCGCCACGGTATGGAACCACCGCACGACCCCGCGCGTCGGTAGGAATTATGTTCTGGCCAACAGCAATACCTTCCACCACCAACGCATCACTTTGCTCCGCCGTGTGCAGCGTGATGTCAGCATTGAGATACCGGCTTGCCATCGCCAATGACAACGCCGGATAAATATTGTTGCCCACGCGATACAGCATCGGTGAACGCCGCACCACACCGTCAACATCCGGTTCTGTGATCAGGCTGCCGCCACCCACCGCCGCACTTTGCAAAACCGGACGATTGCCCGCGAAACTTTGATAAGAAGCAATCAGCAGGCGCTCTCCCACCTCGGGTGGCAGTTCCAATAAGGGCGGCGGTAAAACACCAATGCCGGTTGTTGCTTCGTTATTGAGAAAGAACCCGAGAATGGTTTCTCCTTTGGCGACATCGGCAGCGAAAATAGCGTCGGCATCAAACCGGGCATGCTCGCTACGCAACAGCGAGCCCGCTTGTGCGGCCACTGTCGAGTCTGCCAGCAATGCATCAACCGGATTACGCTCCGGTTCGGAGAAGGTCACGTCGAAGCCGGTGATGACGACGCCGTCCGCGTACAAGGCTGACAACATATTGCCCAGCTTCACGCGCGACCACGGCCAACGTCCTTCTGCCTCGAGACTGCGCTCGTCGATATCAATGATGACGATCTTGGCCGCCGGCGGTGGCGGATCCAGGGTCAGCCGGAAACGCAGGTCATACAGTAGGGATTCGAAGCGCTCCATCATCGGCGGCGCATACAAGCCGGCTGCCGCGTGGAAAAAGGCCACGGAGACCACCAGCAAAATTCCAATCGGCCGGGCCACCCGGCGCAACGCCCTTATCAAGGTTTGACGCATGCGGCATACTGGCCCGCCTGTCACGGGCCCCTCATCCTGTTTTCTGGTGGCATTTCCTTACAGTCGCCGCAGAGAGGGTGCCCTGCATTTTCATCGCGGGAAGCACGATGACCGACCAACTGCAGGATACCGAACTTGAACGGCTGAAGGAGTTTACGCCGTTCGATTCTCTTTCAGACGCCCATTTGCGTGACCTCGCACCCAAGTTGACCGTCGCCCGCTTTGGCAAAGGCAAGGTGCTGTTCAAGCGTGGGCAACCGGACAACAAGTGCCACTACCTCATCAAAGGCGTGGTCGATCTTGCCGACGCGGCGTTTGTCGTTCGGCAACTCAACGCCGACGACCCCGAGAACTATCTGGCGCTGGACAATTATCCCGAGCACCGGGTGTCTGCCATTACTGGCAGCGAATGCCTGATGGTCAGCGTCGACCGCGATCATCTGGATCTGGTGCTCACGTGGAGCCAGGCCGCCGAAGCCCTCGGCGACGATGACGACGACAATAACGATGACGATCGCGACTGGATGGAAGCCCTGCTGGCGTCCGATCTGTTTGCACAAGTGCCTCCGGCAAACATTCAGCAATTGTTTGTGAAATTCAAAGAGCGCGAAGTCAAGTTGGGCGAAGCCATCATTCGTGAAGGCGACGACGGCGACAGTTTCTTCGTGATCAAACATGGCCGCGCATTAGTTACTCGCGGCACCGGCAGCAATCTCAAGACACTGGCCGCCCTAAAAAATGGCGCCTGTTTTGGTGAAGACGCGCTGATCGGTGAAACCAAACGCAACGCCACCGTCACCATGACCTCCGATGGCACGGTGATGGCGTTGGACAAAGAAAGCTTCATCAAGCTGCTCAAAGAACCGGTGACGCAGCAAGTCACCGAAGAGCAGTACGTGAAAATGATGGACGAAGCCGAGGAAGGCGTGGTGCTGATCGATGTGCGCCTGCCTCTCGAGTTCAAGCACGATCACATGGCGCATGCGCGCAATATCCCGCTGACGGAATTGCGCAAAGAAATTCGCGACATGGAAAAAGTCTTCACCTATGTGCTCACCTGTGATGGTGGCCGCCGCAGCGAAATCGCCGCCTACCTGCTGAACGAAGCCGGCCTGCGCGCGTTCGTGCTCAAGCGCAAAGCAAAACCGGTGGAAGCCAAGGCCGAGGTCAAGGAGTAACGATGCAGCGCGTGTCTCGGGACACGCCGCTGCGCGTCGCCCTGCTGCTTTTGTGGTTGGTCTGCTGGCCGACCACCACTCATGCCGACTGGGCACCGCCCTATCCCATCATCGATACCAGCGAGAGCGCATCGCTCGGTTTTTATCTCGCGTGGATGGAGGACCCCGGCAGCAATCTCGGTATCGAGCAAATCGCCGTGCAACCGGCGACGCTGTTCACCGTCTCCGATCGTGATGCGCTGCGCTTTGGCTATACCCGCAGCTCATATTGGTTTCGCCTCGCCATTCAAAACACGCGCGCCAATGATCAGCAATTACTGCTGGATGTCCCCCATCCGAGACTCTCACTGCTGGAGTTCTATCGCGAGCATGAGGGTCATTACGAAATCATCAGTAGCGGCACGGCCAGCCAACGCGTCATTGGCGACATCAGCTATCCGCACTACCTGTTTCGAGCCGACATCCCGGCCGGCAGTACGCGCATCTTCTGGTTCCATGCGCGATCCGATGCGCCACTATCCTTTTCCATTCAAGCAGAGCAACTGACGGACTTTACCCAACAACTCAGCAGCACGTCGTTGATCATTGGTTGTTTGTTTGGTCTGCTATTCGCGCTGAGTTGCTTCAATCTGATTTCTTGGTTGTTATCGCGCGACCCCATATTTGCCTGGTATCTATTTTTTCTCGTCACGATCAGCGCTTATTTGTCAGCACGGCTGGGCTATATCGGCATTCTTTTCCTACGCGGCCCCGACATCCAACCCTTGGTTGAAACTCTTGCCGGGCTACTTGCCATGCTCTGTGCGCTGCAATTTACGCGCATTTTATTGCTCACCCGTGCGCGCCAAGCTGAACTTGATCAATGGCTGTTCCGCATACTTGTTGCCGGCGGCATTGTCTTTTTAGTAGCGCCATTGATGGAAAACACACAGCGCATCCCGCTGTACACCTGGTTTGCTGGCTTGGCCACTGCCCCGCTGCTTTACGCCGCTTGGCGGGCATACCGGCAAGAGATCCCCGATGCAGGCCGCTATCTGGTCATTCGCATCTTTAGCACCCTCGTCTGCGCTGTTGCGCTAGCTGACGATCTCGGCTGGCAGCTACAACCGTTACGCAGCGCCACTCTGCTGCTGATCACCGTCAGCATCGAAGGCACTCTGATTTCCATCCTGTTGATTTCACGGAGCACGCGTCAGCGCCGTCAACTCGCCAAATCGCGATTAGAAACGGCCATTGTTCAGGCAGAAAACCGAGCGCGAACTGAATTTCTGTCACGCTTCAGTCACGAGATCCGCACACCGCTGAACGGCATACTCGGCATGACCGAGTTGCTGGGCGACAGCTCACTCACGCCTCGCCAGCGCGAATACACACTAACGATTCGCTCCAGCACCGAAAATCTTGCCACGCTGCTGAGTGAAACATTGGATTGGACACGTATCGAATCGGGTCAGCTGGAAATTCAACATCTCGACTTCGATCTTTCACAGCTGATCGCCGAAAGCATGGATACCGTGCAGTTGCGCGCGGAAGAAAAACATATCGAGCTAGTTGTTGATTTCTCACCGGCTTTACCGGCACGCGTCAACGGCGACCCTGCACGTATCCGACAAGTCCTGTGCAACTTGCTCGGCAATGCCGTGCGCTACACCCACAGCGGAGAAGTCCATCTCTTTGTCTCCACCACGGAACAACCGCATCTCGTTCGTATGGAAGTGCGCGATACCGGTGTTGGCATCGCTCGCGATCGCCTCGCTACGCTGTTTGAAAAGTATGACGGCCAACAACCCAGCAGTGAGCACCGGGGGTTCGGGCTCTACATTGCGCGACAACTGGTCGAGCGTATGGGTGGCCGCATCGGCGCAACCAGTGAAGAGCACCGTGGCAGCACATTCTGGTTTACTTTGCCGCTGCCAGCCGCGCTGGAACAATTGCCTGCGAATAACGCCGACATTTTGATTGGCAAACGGTTACTCGTTGTGGATGACAGCGCCGCCGTTCGCCGCGTCATCGAAGCGCAAGCCAGCAACTGGCGCATGTCGGTCGTGACCGCCGACAACGCGCAGGAAGCGTTGGCTATCGCGCGCACTCACGCGAACCTTGGTAATTCTTTTGATGTGGTCGTGCTGGATCACAACATGCCCGGCATGAGTGGTTTGCAACTCGCCGCACGCATCAAAGAAGACCCCCTGATTCGCCACGATGCCTTGATCGTGATGCTAACCGGCCTAAACATCGCACCTACCGACACCATGGCGCGCAACGTCGGCATTCGTCGCGTGTTGACCAAACCAGTTTCCGGCCGCGCACTGCAAGCGGTGCTGATTGAAGAACTGGTTCGCCGCGAAAGCTTTGAGCCGGACCCAGCCAACAGCACACCGCTGTCACCGAATTTGCGCGTGCTAGTGGTGGAAGACAATGCGCTCAGCCAGAAAGTCATTCGCGGCATGCTCGCCAAACTCGGTGTTCGCAACGACGTTGTCAGCAACGGCCAAGAAGCGCTGGATGCCATTCAGCATCATCGCTATGACCTGCTGCTCATGGATTGCGAAATGCCGGTGATGGACGGTTATGAAGCGACGCAACGCATTCGCGCTTGGGAGGCTGATAACGCGAAGCGACGCACGCCGATCATCGCGCTATCTGCGCACATCATGAAAGAAATCAAGGAGCGCTGCCGTCTTTCCGGCATGGATGCACATATGGCCAAGCCAGTGGATCTCAATGAGCTCCGCGAAACCTTGAGAATCTACTGCGCGTCTTGAAGGCAATCTGAAGATAACTTTAAGACAGACTACGCACCGAGCGTCGCAGACCCTTACCGTCTCAAGGCACTAATTTTTCCTTGCGATACTCGCCAGGCGTCATGCCGTACCAGCGCTTGAAGGCCCGTATAAACGAACTCTGCTCGGCAAACCCGAGCAATAATGCGACATCCATCAGCGTTAGCCGCGCGTCAGCCGCCCATAGCGCCGCCAGCGAACGCCGCAAATCATCGACCAATTCTGTAAAATTAATCGACGATTTTCGCAGCCGGATTTGAAGGCTGCGCGTCGTCAAACCCAGATCGGCTGCCACGACATCAATGCTCGGCTCACCACTGGTCAGTCGTCGATAAATTGCGCTGCGCACTTCATTGCCAAGATTCTGACCTGCAGAAAAGTCGGCAAGCAGTGCGCGCGCACGCTGCTCCATCATGTCGCCCAATAGTGGATCTGCCGAGCGCAAAGGCAAAGCCAACCAATCACGCTGGAGCACCACACCGCTCCACGGCGCGTTGAACGCGACGGTACAACCGAAAAATGATTCGTACCGTCGGCGCTCGTCTGACGATGGCTCTGGAAAAGCAAAACACGCACGCAGTGGCGCGTACTGCGCATCCTGAATGGCGCGCCCCAAGGCCACCCAGCCGGCAATGGCCGCATCCTGCAGATAACGCGCCGCCGGCATGGGCACCGGACATTCCCAGCGCAACGATAAGTGCCCATCACCTTCGTCATTCAGCGTCGTACGACCTAATTCACCGACGATCCGCTCAAAGCGCAGTAACCGATCAATCGCTTCGCCCAGCGTTGCGCTACCGAGTATCACGTACCCTAAGACCGGATAACTGCGTGGCTGCACACCCGCACCCAACACCAGCCCCAGCGCGTGGTCATTGCTGCGCACCAGTACGTGCACAAAAATCCGAAAGACATCAATCAGTGGAAGCAACGCGTCAGGCCGCTCCAACGCATCGGCGGCAACGCCGGCTTCCGCCAGCAAGACGGCGGGTGCCATGCCGTACTCGCGCTGCACCGTGAGCAACGCATCACTGACCCACGCTGCCGACAAACTGGCCGGCAAACTCTGCAAATCTGGAGAAATCTTCAGCATCGTTTCAGCCAGACCGCCGCGCACACGCGCACCGACAACATCGCGAATGTCATGAAAAGTCGCAAAGCCGTCGGTTCCGGCATGGGCGTTCCGCACGAAGTGACTTATGCTGGGCCGTCCAAGCATACCCAATCGCGCATCAACGTCGGAGTCCCGATGGATTGCCTGTTCTGCAAAATGGCCAACGGCCAGATCAAACCCGACATCGTGTACGAAGACACGCAGGTGCTTGCCTTCCGCGATATCGCACCACAAGCCCCGGTGCATGTGTTGATCATTCCGAAAAAACATGTCGTCAACATCGATGATCTGACTGCGGACGATGCTGCGTTGGCCGGCCATATCGTGCTCACCGCACAGAAACTGGCGCGGCAATTGGGTATCGCCAACGACGGTTTTCGTTTAGTCAGCAACTGCAACGCGCAAGGCGGTCAGACCGTCTATCACCTGCATTTTCACTTGCTCGGAGGCCGCCAACTGGGCTGGCCTCCGGGTTGAATACCGCGCCAACATCCATGCATAGAATGCGACGGCTGTCGCCACTGGATCGCCTCGTGCTGCAGGCCGATCAGGCGCTACGCACCTTGAGCCCGGGCAGTGCCGTTGCACACCGCGCGACGCCCGCTGCGCCAGAACCTGAATCGACGCTGAACGACACCGAACGCCGGCACGCGGCCGGCCTGATGCGCATCAATCACACCGGCGAAGTCTGCGCACAAGCCTTGTACGCTGGGCAAGCGCTCACCGCGAAATTGCCGCACGTGCGTGTGCAGATGGAAGACGCCGCACGCGAAGAAGAAGATCACCTCGCTTGGTGTGAGCAGCGCCTCACCGAACTGAACGCTACGCCCAGCGTGCTCAATCCGGTTTTCTACGGGTTGTCGTTTGCGGTGGGCGCCGCAGCGGGCGCGGTTGGCGATCAATGGAGCTTGGGATTTGTCGAAGAGACCGAAAAGCAGGTGGTTCGTCACCTAGACGGTCATCTCGGCTATTTGCCGGAGCAAGACCGTCGATCGCGCGCTGTGCTGGCGCAAATGCGTGCCGATGAAGCACAGCATGCCGATCTCGCACATGCCGCCGGCGCCACACCGCTGCCACTGCCCATACGCCGCCTCATGCAAGCGATGGCAAAAGTGATGACGACGACGGTCTACCGCCTGTGATGCCCGTGCAGGTCATCGCCTCAATACAGAGAAATAACACCCACAAAAAAGCCGCTCAATTGAGCGGCTTTTTATTAGCGTGCAGCGATCACCACTTCCCGGCCGCGTAATTCCGCCCGTAGAAAATCTCGTGCATTTCTTTGTCCAGCCGATCGGCAATCACCGCCTTATCGGGCGTGCTGATCGCCTGCTTGGCTTCACCAAACAAATACTGATCGATATCGAATTCTTTCCGGATCATCTTGGTGTGGAAGATATTTTCTTGATAAACATTCACGTCGATCATTTTGTAACGATCAACCGTGTCGTCCGACATGTAATTCTGGATCGATGAGATTTCGTGATCGATATAGTGCTTCTCGCCAGTCACGTCGCGGGTAAAACCACGCACACGGTAATCGATCGTCGCGATATCGGAATCAAACGTGTGGATCAAATAATTCAACGCGCGCAGCGGGGAAATCAGCCCGCAAGTCGACACGTCGATATCCGCACGGAAGGTGGAAATACCATTGTCCGGGTGTGATTCCGGATAGGTATGCACCGTCACGTGACTCTTGTCCAAATGCATCACCACCGTATCCGGCAGCGGGCCCGGCTCTTCGCGAGTCTCGGCTTCGTCCGGCGGCACCTGATCTTCACAGATCAACATCGTGACCGACGCGCCATGCGGGTCGTAGTCTTGGCGGGCGACATTCAAAATGTGCGCGCCAATGATCTCCACCACATCCGTGAGGATCTGCGTCAGACGATCGGCGTTGTAGGTCTCATCGATGTACGCAATGTATTCCTTGCGCTCGGCTTCATTACGCGTGTAGCAGATGTCGTAGATATTGAAACTGAGCGACTTAGTCAGGTTATTGAACCCGTACAGCTTCAGCTTGGTCTCTGGGATCTTCGTCATCTGTGTTATTCCACCTCGCGCACTTCGTAACTGTGAGTGATAGCAACACCGCCACGCGCCAACATGATCGAGGCGGAGCAGTACTTCTCGGCCGAGAGCTCGACCGCACGCCTGACTTGGTTGTCCTTCAGCGCACGGCCGGTGACAACAAAGTGCAGATGAATCTTGGTAAACACTTGCGGCGGCTCAGGTGCCCGCTCGGCTTCGATCTCGGCCACACAGCCGGTCACGTCTTGGCGGGCCTTCTGCAGGATGTACACCACATCCACGCTGGAACAGCCGCCGAGGCCCATGAGCAGGGTTTCCATCGGGCGCGGCCCGGCGTTGACACCCCCAATCTCCGGCGGACCATCCATGAGGATGTCGTGGCCACTGCCGGCAGCGCTGGCGCGGAATTTTGCGGCGCCTTCCCAGCGGACGGTTGCTTTCATCATGTCTCCCAAAAGAGGGGGGCTACCCCCGCTCGAAGGCGGCGCAGGGTAGCACAATCACCCCCCCTCATATACCCGATGAGCCTGCTCGTGGACGTGCGCGTTCTTTCACGCGCAAAACGGTCGCGGCCGACGATTACGTCGCATTTTTGTAGCCATTTCCAGGACATTCCGGCCCTTTGCTTGACAGTCTCGGGTGCCAATGGCACATAGGATGACGAGTTACGATTCAACTGCCGGTGTGCGTCACAACCTACTGAGCAGACGAGAAGAATCTCCCAGACGGACCTCTCCGGAGCACGCGCGGTGGCTGCCAGTAAGTTCTTTCCAAACATCGACAAGTTTCTGGTGCACTGCCACCGCCGCAAATACCCGGCCAAGAGCACCATCATCTACGCGGGCGATGAATCCGACGCGCTCTACTACATCCTTTCCGGCTCCGTGACCGTCGTCATCGAAGACAACGAAGGCCGCGAGATGATTGTTGCCTATCTGAACGAAGGCGACTTCTTTGGCGAGATGGGCCTGTTCGAAAAAGACGTTGCCCGCTCGGCGTGGGTCAAGGCCCGTACCGAATGCGAGGTGGCCGAAGTCAGTTACTCCAAGTTCAAGGAACTGGCCCGCGACGATGCCGACATCATGTTCGCGCTGTCGGCGCAAATTGCCGGCCGCCTGCGCGCCACGACCCGCAAGGTTGGCGATCTCGCCTTCCTCGACGTCACCGGCCGCGTCGCCCGCACGCTGCTTGAACTCTCACGTCAGCCAGATGCCATGACGCACCCGGATGGCATGCAAATCAAAATCACACGCCAAGAGATCGGCCGCATTGTCGGCTGCTCGCGTGAAATGGTTGGCCGTGTACTCAAGTCATTGGAAGAGCAAGGCTTGATCAGTGTGAAGGGCAAGACCATGGTGGTTTACGGCACACGCTGAGCCTCACCCTTGCATCCGCAGCACCAAGGCCGGATCACTCCGGCCTTTTTTGTTTTAGGAAATCGCATCCATGAAACTGATTAGCTCGCTGACCACGCCTTTCGGCCGAAAGATTCGCATCTTGCTGGCAGAAAAATCGCTCGCTTGTGAACTGCTGGAAGACATTCCGTGGAATACGGATGCCAAAACACCCAACTACAATCCGCTGGGTAAAGTGCCGGTGTTGGTTCTGGATGACGGCATGACGCTGTTTGATTCACGCGTGATTGCCGAGTATCTGGACACGCTGCCCGGGCCAAAACATATTCCTGCCGAAACGTTGCCACGCATCCGGGTGAAGCGCTGGGAAGCACTGGCCGATGGCATCAGTGATGCCGCTGCCACCATTTTTATCGAGCGCAATAAACGTGCGGCGTCACAGCAGAGCCCAGACTGGATTGCACGCCAACGCGGAAAAATTGACGCGGCGCTGCATGAGGCAGAAAAAATACTGGCCGGCGATTTCTGCGAAGGCAACGCATTCACGCTGGCCGACGCCGCACTCGTCGCTGCGCTGGGTTATCTGAAGCTACGCTTCAACGAAGAAGTATCACTGGCGCCTTATCCGAAACTAACCGCGTACTTTGCACGTATGGAGCAGCGCGCAAGCGTACGAAACAGCATGGCTCCGGTTTAATCGGCGCAGAGCAACGTCAGAAAAATAGTTCACGTAGCTTGGTGCCGGGCTCCGGCGCCCGCATGAAAGACTCGCCCACGAGGAAAGCATGGACGTGCTTTTCTCGCATGATGGCTACGTCCTGCTTCGTGTTGATACCACTTTCCGTGACCACCAACACGTCTGGCGCAATACGCGGCAGCAGTTTTAGCGTGACGTCCAGCGACACGTCGAAGGTGTGCAAATCCCGGTTATTGATGCCGACCAGATCGATGCCCAATTTTAAGGCGCGATCCAACTCTTTCGCGTCATGCACTTCCACCAAGACATCAAGATTCAAACTGCGTGCGGTTGCATATAAAGCAGCCAGCTCGGCATCGTCCAGCGCCGCGACGATCAGCAAGATGGCATCGGCACCCAAGGCCCGCGATTCCACCACTTGATAGTCGTCGACGATGAAATCCTTGCGAATTGCCGGTAAACGACAGGCATTTCTCGCCTGCACCAGATATTCATCGGCTCCTTGAAAAAAGTCGATGTCCGTCAATACGGACAAACAAGCAGCGCCACCCTGCTCATAACTGCGGGCAATAGCAGGCACATCCCAATCGGTGCGAATCAATCCTTTCGATGGCGATGCGCGCTTGATTTCGGCAATCACCGCCGGCTCACCCGCACGAATTTTTCGACGCATAGCCTCAACAAAACCGCGTGGCGGCGCTTGCGTTGACGCCTTGTCACTCAACTGGGCGAGCGAAACTTTCGCACTGCGCTCGGCAATTTCTTCGCGCTTGCGACGAACAATGCGGTCGAGAATGGTGATTCCACAACTCATAACGACAAACTCATTCAGGATTTTTTCAGCAGACGTGTGGCCTGCGCGTACTCTTCCAATTTTTCCAAAGGCATGCCAGTGGCTAGTGCATCTTGCGCCATCAGTACGCCCGCCTTGAGATCACCACAAAGGCCAGCCGCACAAATGGCGGCGCCGGCGTTGATCGCGATGATGTCCGCTGCCGGGCCTTCCGGCTTACGGAAGGCTGACAGAATAATATCTAGGCTCTGCTGAGCATTGGCCGCTTTGAGGCTGTTCAGCGAAGCTGCGCGGCGGATACCGAAATCTTCTGGCGTCACGGTGTATTCGTACACCTTACCGTTCTTGAGCTCCGCCACATACGTTTCGGCGCAAATCGAGATTTCGTCCAAGCCATCCGCAGAATGCACCACGAACACATGGTGCTCACCTAGCTCTTCACAGGCGTCCGCGACGATCCGCACCCATTCGCGTCCGTACACACCGAGCACAGCATTTTTTGCACCGGCAGGATTCGTCAACGGCCCTAGTAAATTAAATACCGTACGAACGCCCAGCTCGCGTCGCGGGCCGATCGCATTTTTCATCGCTTCATGGTGTTGCGGTGCAAACATAAAACCAAAGCCGATCGTGTCGATACAGCGTGCAACTTCTTCCGGCGTGAGGATGAGATTTGCGCCCGCAGCCTCCAACAAATCTGCCGAACCCGACGAACTGGAAACCGAGCGATTGCCGTGCTTGGCCACATGGCCACCCGCCGCCGCCACCACAAATGCAGCCGCCGTCGACACATTGAACATGTGCGCGCCATCGCCACCCGTGCCGCACGTATCCACCAGATAAGGAATGCCGCTGCAATCCACACGTTTGACCAACTTGCGCATGACTTTCGCAGCGCCGACCAATTCCTGAATCGTTTCGCCCTTCATGCGCAGTGCAACCAGAAAACCACCTACCTGCGCCGGCGTGGCTTTACCAGTCATCACCAGATCCATCACATCTTCCATTTCGTGCGCATCCAGCGACTGCCGATCCAGCAGCACACGAATAGCCGTTTGCATATCCATGCTCATCGCGAGTTCTCCGGGTGATCCTGATCGGGTGCTGTCACCGCACCGGCATTCATTGAGTTTTCATGCACAGACGGACACTGCTTTCCTGGGCAAGGACGCACGACAGCAATCTGCCGCTGCACAAACAAAATTTCATGACCCGGCGGTATCCGATCACGGCGCATCAACGCCAGCTCACCTTCTTGCGGTGGCCGCTTGGGTACGATTTGCTGCAAATGCACCGCCACTGACGGGTAGTTGGCAGTCCACAACACCAACGGTTTGCCCTGTGCACGCGCAAAATCCGCCCCAGCCAAGGCAGGTGCCTGCTGCATATGCCCCGCAAACGGGAACACAAACAATGCCAACAGCAACGCAGACACCACACCGGCACCCGCCAATACCGCCAAAGGCATCGCACGCCAGCGCCATGCCGCTACGCCATAAGCCACGATGATTAGCACCATCAGCCAAGGCCACCAAGGTGCGACTTGCTGGTCGATATCTTCCACCACATAACGCGCAACCTTCGGCATATCGAGGTGCGGCACTAATGACGGCACCACCGCCAACAACACAAACAGAATGACCGGCACACATAATATCGCCGCGGTTCCGATGCGCTCGAATTGCGTCGCATGACGCAGCACCAACACCCACAACGGCACGACACCGTACAGCAAGTAATGCGGCAACTTGGTGGCAGCTAGCGAGAAAAACACCAGCACAAACAAAAACCAACTCCAGAGAAAACAATCCAATGCGTCCGCACGGAATCGCCGCAAACCACGAAATGCCGCCAGCACCAGTCCAGTAAACGGCATGGCCAGCACCAGCAACACCGGCACGTAATAGAAAATGCTGCCGCTATGCCCCTGCATGGCTTGCGAAAAACGCCCCATGTTCTGCTGCAGCACGAATTTGTCGATGAATTCCTGACCATGAACGTACAGCACGGCGCCCAACCATGGGCCAGCGATCAGCAATAACACCAGCCAGCCGCGCCAGTACACCGCCAGTTTCAGTGCATCCGTGAGCCGGCCATGCAGCGCGTACAGCGCCGCGCCGGCAACGCCGGGAATCACGGCGGCAATCGGGCCTTTAGTCAAAAATCCCAACGCAACCCACGCAAACAATTTCAGGTGCGCGCGACGTTTTTCTACTTCGGTGACAGCAACAAATCCTTCCCATAAGGAAAATGCCGCGCCACTGATGAAGAGCTGCAATAACGCATCCGCTGTCGCCGACCGACTGATCATGTAGTGGCCGGCGCTGGTCAGGAACATGATCCCTGCCAACAAGCCCGGGCTTAGCCATGCGGGTAATGCTGAGAGGCCAGGACGCCCCGACGCCACCGGCAGCGGGCGCGTGGTCGGCGCATATGCCACATAACGGTCGACAAACCGTGCCAACAAAAATGCTGTGAATAACGCCGCCAGCATCGACGGCACACGAAACGCAAACGTATTCACGCCCAAGAGCGCAACCGACAAACCCTGCAACCAGTACATCAGGATCGGTTTGTCCCAGAACACTTCGCCGTTCAGAGAAACCACGAGGTAGTTACCGCTCGCCAGCATCTCGCGTGTTGCTTCCGAATACGCGCCCTCGTCTTGGTCGAACAGCGGCAAACCCGGCAGAGCCAACGGCAATAGCACAGCAGCAACGATTAACAACAACCAAAACGTGCGCGACGATGTTGCACTCATCCGCGCATCTCCAAGAAATTCTTCAGCAGCGCATGGCCATGCTCAGTGAGAATGGATTCCGGATGAAATTGCACACCTTCAACGGGCAGCGTTTTGTGCCGCATTCCCATGATCTCATCGACACTGCCGTCTTCCTTCACCGTCCACGCCGTGACTTCCAGACACTCCGGCAGTGTGGCGTACTCCACCACCAGCGAGTGATAGCGCGTTGCGTCGTACGGGCTCGGCAAGTGACGGAATACGCCGACGTTCTTATGATGAATCGGCGACAATTTTCCGTGCATGATTTGCCGTGCACGGATCACCTTGCCGCCAAACACCTGCCCCATCGCCTGATGGCCGAGACACACACCGAGTATCGGCATCTTGCCGGCGAATTCGCGAATCGCCGCCATCGAAATGCCCGCTTCGTTGGGCGTGCACGGCCCGGGCGAAATCACCAAACGCTCCGGCTTCAATCGTGCAATGTCGTCGAGCGTGACCTCATCATTGCGCACGACTTTTACATCCGCGCCGAGCTCACACAAATACTGGACGATATTGAAGGTGAAACTGTCGTAGTTATCGATCATCAGGAGCATAAAAAACCTAACCGACGGTATGCAGGGGCCCAGTTGTTTTCTGCACCGGGAGATGCCCAGTCGAACCTTCGGATTTTTATGCCGCAAAGGCGTGACGGGGTGGCTGGATCAGCCGAGCCGGGAATCAGCCGGGCATTGTGGCGGGAACCGGGGTAGGTGTCAGCAAGCCCCGCGATTTACGCAGGCCGGCGACTGCCACGGCGATAACCGTCGAGTAGCGTCGCCACCATGTCGCGCAGTTGAGCCAGCCAAGGCCCGGGCGTCGGTTGCGGATCACGCAGGCAGCCATTGACCACAAAGAAGTGAAACGCGAGATAGCAGCGTGCGATGCCGGTGGCATCGACATCCGTCGGCATCTCGCCCTGCTCGGCAGCCTCGCGAATGAGCGTCGTGCAGTCGTCGACGAATGCACGCGTTTGGCGGTTGAACGCGTTCGCTTCCTCGCCCAGCTGGAACGTGGCGTGCTTGATCAACTCCCGAGCGAGCGGCGCGTTGGCCGCATAGAACTCCACCAGTCCACGACTCATGTGCACCAGCCGGTCGGTCAACGAACCGTCCGGGAGCGTCGCCTTCGTGACATCGAGCACCTGCCCGATGTTCTCGCGCAAGCACTGCGCCAACAGCACGTTTTTATCGGGGAAATGCACGAACACCGTGCCTGCGGCGA
Organism: uncultured Pseudomonadales bacterium; assembly: GCA_964574995.1. Lineage (GTDB taxonomy): Bacteria > Pseudomonadota > Gammaproteobacteria > Pseudomonadales > JADFDG01 > JADFDG01. The sequence goes on from CAZNPF010000005.1 coordinate 134,397, forward strand.
CGCCGGCGTGCAACGCAATCTCGCGGGTCGTCGTCTCCTCGAAGCCCTTTTGGGCAAAGAGGTCACGCGCGGCAGCGAGGATGCGGTCGGCCGTCTGCTCTTTCTGCAGGGCGCGGGGCGTTCGTTGCGGGCGAGTGGCAGAGGACATGGGGCTGGCAGCAGTGAGGACCTTGGCATTCTGCCGTAGCTAGGCGCCAAGCCGAGGGTTGATCCACACAAATTTGATCATAGTCAATGAGCGTGCTCATTGAGCGTGATCTTCTATGCGCGACAGAAACGGTGGGCACGGTGCCCGCCGCCCCCTATCCCCCGGCCGATGGACCGGCAAACCCGAGGAAATCACATCATGGGCATCAAAGAACGCTTCGGCATGGCGACCATGCACCTCATCCAAGCCAGCGGTGAACTCATGCCGCTGCCGCGCAAGCTGGCCGCCCAGCGCGATGCGCTGAACTTCATGCACATGCTCTCGGGCTACCAAATGGCCGCCGGGGTGTCCGCCGCGACGCAACTGGGGCTATTCGAGTACATCAAGGAGCCGCGTACAGCGGCCGAAGTGGGCCAGCAAATCGGCCTGACCGCAGAAGCCGCGCAAGTGTTGATCGAGGCGATCGCGCCCGCCGGCCTGATCGACGTCTCTACCACACCCGACGGCACAAAACGCTACGCCAACAGCCGAATTGGACGGCGTATTTTTGGCGCGAAGCGCTGGTCGGCGACGGATCCTTTTTCCTCTCTGCGCAGCATGGTCGATTTCATGACCGGCAGTTGGAAATACTGGAGCGATTTGCCCACGGTGCTGAAGGAAGATCAAGGCCATGCGGTGCTGAAAGTGTACAACCCAGACAGCCCCTTGATCGGCAATTACATCGAAACCACCACCACCATGTTGGCCCATCCGTTCGCTGAACTGGTGGAGACGCTCGATCTTTCAAACGTGCGTCACATGATCTGCGGCGTTGTCGGCATCAGTGCCGCTGCTGCGATCATGAAAAAGAATCCGCAAGTCGATCTCACCGTGTCTTGCTTGCAGCAGTTGATCAATCATTTGCCAACGGCACTGGAAGCCTACGGTTGCAAACAACCGGTAGAAGTCATCGTCAATACCGGCGATGCCACCACGGATCGCTGGGGCCGCAACGAGCATTACGATCTTGTGCCCTTGATTCGTAAGTTCGCCTACTGCGGACCGCAACACGGCATCGACTATCTCATCAAATCGAAGCAGTGCTTGAGCCCCGGCGGCTACGTCATTATTTGGGAGCCGTTCGTGGACAACTTCCGCATGGCGCCATGGATGGGTGCAACCAGCGCCTTGATGGATTCGATGCTCGGCGAATCACACCCACTGTGGACGACGACTCAAGTGGCTGATTTTGCAAAACAAGCCGGCTATGAAACCAGCATCTTCCATTGTCGTGGCGGCATGACGAGTTTCGTTGTCGCACGCGTGCCAATGGCTTAAGCGCAGCGGATCGAGACCCTTCATGTCAACGTTGCCAACGATCGACGCATTTACCGGCGAGTGGGCGCTGATCACCGGTGCCTCCGCCGGCATCGGTGAAGTTTTCGCCCGGAAGCTGGCGGAAAAAAAACTAAACCTCGTGCTGGTTGCGCGGCGCGAGGATCGCCTACGAGTTTTGGCCGAAGACATCACGCAGAAAACAGGTGTGACCGTGCGAATCCTTGCGATCGATCTTTCGCGCGAGGATTTTTTGCCGGCGCTGGCAGCCGCCACCAACGATATCAACATCGCCGTGCTGGTGAATAACGCGGGTTTTGGTATTTCGGGCCGCTTTCTCGACAATTCGCTAACGCGCGAACTGGAAATGCTTCACCTCAACTGTCGCGCACCGTTAGTGCTCGCGCACCACTTCGCGCCGATCATGCGTGCGCGTAAAAAAGGCGCGATCATCTTTCTCGCGTCTATTCTCGGTCATGCGGCCGTTCCACGCATGAGCCACTACGCAGCCACCAAAGGCTATGACCTATTGTTGGCCGAAGGCCTTGCACACGAGTTGGCGCCATCGGGCATTAGCGTGCTGGCGCTGTGTCCTGGCGAAACCGAATCGGAATTCAGCGCGGTGTCCGGTATGCGCCCAAGCCGTGGCCGCATGTCGGCTGAAGCCGTGGTTGATCTGGCGCTGGCATCGATCGGCCATCGCGCGCACATCGTGCCGGGTTTGCCTAACCGGCTGCTGGTTTTTCTTGCACGCTTGCTGCCGCGTCGTGCCATGACGAACGTGATGGCACGCGGTGCTGCATCACTGCGACAACAGCACGGCTGATCGGATCGCGTGACGCTCAACGAAAGAGCCCGGTATTTACCGGGCTCCTCGCTCGCCTCTTACGGTTTGAGACCCGACTGCGCCATGGCAACCGCCGTGAACATAGCGCGACCCTTGTTCATGGTTTCTTTCCATTCGAGTTCTGGCACGGAATCCGCCACGACACCCGCACCTGCTTGAATGTGTAATTGGCCGTCTTTGATCACGGCCGTGCGAATCGCGATGGCGGTATCCATCGTGCCATCCCAGCCGAGATAACCCACCGCGCCGCCGTAAACACCTCGTTTGACGGGCTCTAATTCGTCGATGATTTCCATCGCCCGAATTTTTGGTGCGCCCGAGAGTGTGCCGGCCGGATGCGTGGCGCGCAGAACATCCAGCGCATTGAGCTCCGGCTTCAAGCGCCCTTCCACATTCGACACGATGTGCATCACGTGCGAGTAACGCTCCACCACCATATTGGCGGTAACGGCGACACTGCCCGTATCGGCAATACGGCCCACGTCGTTGCGGCCGAGATCAATCAGCATCAAGTGTTCCGCGATTTCTTTCGGGTCCGCCAACAACTCTCGCTCCAGCGCCAGATCCTGCTCCTCGGTTTTGCCACGCTTGCGCGTACCGGCAATAGGCCGCACGGTCACTTTGCGCGATTCGGGTTGCGCATCGAAACGCGCAAGAATTTCCGGCGAAGACCCGACGATATGGAAATCGTCGAGATCAAGGTAATACAAATACGGCGACGGATTCAGGTAGCGCAATGCACGGTAAAGGTCCAGCGGCCGCGCCGTGAATGGCACCGTCATGCGTTGCGAAATCACCACCTGCATGATGTCGCCAGCGAGCACGTAATCCTTGATGCGGTTGATGGCGCGGGTGAATTCCGGCTGCGGAAAACTCGACACGAAATCGCTTTCTGCAAGCGGCACCTGCACGGCTTCGCGCTCCGGTAGTACGCCATGACGTAATTGCGCGTGCAGCTCATCCAGCCGCAACTGCGCGCGCTCGAACGCACCTTCCTGCGCCGGGTCTGCATGTACGATGAACGAAATTGAACCGCGCAAATTGTCAAAAACGACGACTTCGTCGCTGACCATCAACAAAATATCCGGCGTGCCGATCGGATCTGGCTTTTGCACAGCGGCGAGCTTTTTCTCGACGTAACGCACCGTGTCATAGCCGAAATAACCCACCAGACCGCCGGTAAAACGCAACGAGCCATTACTCACCGGCACGCGGTATTGCTTCTGGAATTCGGCAATGAATGCCAGCGGATCATCCACCGGCCGCGGCGCATGCGCCTGCCCATTTTCAATCAGCGTGATCATATGACCCGTGACACGCAGCAAGGTACGCGCCGGCAGACCAATGATCGAATAACGCCCCCATTTCTCACCGCCCTGCACCGATTCGAACAAATAGGAATACGGGCCGCGCGCGAGTTTGGCGTACACCGAGAGTGGCGTATCGAGATCCGCGAGCACCTCACGGACGACAGGTACATGATTGAATCCGGCGCGCGCTTGCGCCAGAAACTGATCGCGGGACTGGGTCAAAGTGAGCGCGTTGTGCGCGGCGGGACCAGACGCAGAACCAGCCGCAGAACCAGAAAGGGTAGCCATGAAAACCTCGGAATCGACAGATAGAAAGACAGGCGTAACAAGGTGGCGCACAGGGGCAGCCACCGGGCTGGCATCACCAACGCCATCGCGTGTCGATCAAAATCCTGTCGGCGAGATTCATGAAGAAGGGAACTCGAAGGTGTGCAAAAAGAGCAGTCATCTTACCTGCTCGCCTTGAAACTGGCCAAGCCGTCCGTCACGGAACATCACACTTTCGCCAGTTCTGCACGCAGGGCGGCCATCACGGCGCGGTAATCCGGCTTGCCGAAAATGGCGCTGCCCGCTACGAAGGTATCGGCACCGGCTGCCGCGATGTCGCGAATATTTTTTTCGCTGACACCGCCATCCACTTCCAAGCGGATGGCGTAACCACTGGCATCCAGCAACTGCCGCACTTTTTTCAATTTCGGCAAAGTCGACGGAATGAACGCTTGGCCACCAAAGCCCGGATTCACGCTCATCAGCAGCACGAAATCGAGCTTGTCGTAGACATGCTCCAGATACGTGGTGGGCGTCGCGGGATTAAGCACCAGACCGGCCTTGCAGCCACCACTGCGGATCAACTGCAAGGAACGATCGATGTGGTCGGACGCCTCCGGGTGAAAGCTGATCCAACTGGCGCCGGCTTCGATGAAATCGCCGATCAAACGATCCACTGGCCGCACCATCAAATGCACGTCGATGGGTGCCGTCACGCCGTGTTTACGCAGCGCTTTGCAGACCATCGGGCCGATGGTCAGGTTGGGTACGTAGTGATTGTCCATCACGTCGAAGTGCACGATATCGGCACCGGCCGCGAGCACCGCATCCACCTCGGCACCCAAGCGGGCAAAGTCAGCGGACAGGATAGAAGGGGCAATCAGGAAATCTTTCATCAGCGCACTCCCAGTGGCGGCCGCCCATTCTAGGAGAAATTGCGGCGCAGCTCGCCGGTAGTACACTGCCGACCCGCCGCCAGCGAGGGTGCCATGGTCCTGCCCATCCTCAATCCAGACTGCACGATTGCCGTCCAACCCCTGCAGAACTCATGCCGATTGGTCATCGTCGATAACCTGCTGGCCAATCCCGAGGCACTCGTCGCCTTCGCGGCGCAACGACTCGATACGTTTCGCCTCGATACGTTTCGCAATGCCGCTCAATCTATTCCTACGTTGCAAACCTGACTGATTACCTCTCATGTCTCGCGCCATTCGCCTCACGCCCACCTTATTCGTCCTGCTCGCACTGTCGGCCATCACGCTGGGTCTATGGGCGCTGATCAATAAACCGCAAACGCTGCCGGACTGGCCCTCGCAAGTGGCCGGCTACGCCTATTCGCCCTATCGCGCCGGGCAAGATCCGATGCAAGGGCGACACCCGACGACGGCAGAAGTCCGTGCGGATTTAGCGTTGCTCGCCACGCAGACACAACGCATTCGAACTTATTCGGTCGACGGCATCCTCGGTGAAGTTCCGGCGCTGGCGCGGGAATTTGGCATGCGGGTGACGGTAGGCGCTTGGTTATCCAGCGATTTCGTGCAGAACGCGCTAGAAATTGATCGCCTAGTCACGATTGCCAATAACAATCCCAATGTGGACCGCGTGATTGTCGGCAACGAAGTCTTGCTGCGCAAAGATTTGAGCGCCGAAAAACTAATCGAATATTTACGTTACGTGAAGTCGCGCGTGAGCGTGCCGGTGTCTACCGCCGAGCCCTGGGGCATCTGGCAACAAAATCCCGCCTTGGCGCGTGAATCTGATTTTATTGCCGCGCATTTTTTGCCGTACTGGGAAGGCGAATCGCTGGAGTCTGCCAACGAGTACATCGCAGGCATTCATCTGGCGATGGGCAAAGCCTTTCCCGGAAAACCGGTGGTAATTGCCGAAGTCGGCTGGCCGAGTCGAGGCCGCGAGATGGGCGAGGCCGAAGCCACGGTCGCCGATGAAGCGCGCTTCCTGCGCAACTTCATGCCGCTGGCTGAGCAGAAAAAATATGACTACTACCTCATGGAGGCCTTCGATCAGCCATGGAAAGCCTCCAACGAAGGTTCGGTTGGTGCGTACTGGGGCGTATGGAATGTTGATCGTCAGCCAAAATTTCCACTGCACGGCCCGCTGATTGAAGTGCCTGAATGGCGCTGGCTGGTTTCGCTCACCATCGCATTGGCCCTGTTGACGTTTGTCGTGCTGTTGAGTGACGCACAATTATTACGTCGACGCGCCATTTCTTTTCTGGCTGTCATTGCGTTTGCCTGTACCTCGACATTGGTCTGGATGGCGCATTACTGGCTGGACCAATACGTCACCTTGGGCGTGGTGTTGTTAGGACTGGTGCTGGCGGTCAGTGCGCTGGGCGTCACCCTAGTTTTGCTGGTGGAAGCGCACGAGTGGGCAGAGGCAATCTGGGTGCACAGTCGTCGTCGTGATTTTTCAACATCACCGGCAGCTGATACTAATTTTCGTCCCAAAGTTTCTATCCACGTTCCCTGCTATAACGAACCGCCCGACATGGTGATCGCCACGCTGGATGCGTTGGCAGTGCTGGACTGGCCTGATTACGAAGTGCTGGTGATCGACAACAACACCCGTGACCCCGCCGTATGGGAACCGGTGCAAGCGTATTGTGCGCAACTCAATGCACGGCTGAGCACACACACACACGTTGGCCACGCAGAACGTTTCCGATTTTTCCATGTCGCGCCACTTGCTGGTTTCAAGGCGGGCGCACTAAATTTTGCTTTGCGCAACACGGCAGCCGATGCAGACGTGGTTGCGGTAATCGACAGCGATTACCAAGTTGAGCCGGACTGGTTGTCGCAACTCACACCGCATTTTGCACGGCCAGAAATTGCCATTGTGCAGGCACCTCAGGATTATCGCGATGGCGATGAAAACCTGTTCAAAAAAATGTGCTATGCCGAATACAAAGGCTTTTTCCATATCGGCATGGTCACGCGCAACGATCGCAACGCCATCATTCAGCACGGCACCATGACCATGGTGCGCCGACGCGTACTGGAAGAAGTGGGCGGCTGGGCCGAGTGGTGCATTACGGAAGATGCCGAATTGGGATTGCGTATTTTTGACCGTGGTTACGAAGCGGCCTATGTCGAACGTAGCTTTGGTCGCGGATTGATTCCCGACAATTGCATCGACTACCAAAAGCAGCGTTTCCGTTGGGCTTATGGCGCCATGCAGATCATGCGCCGACATGCCGCTGCTTTGTTTCGTGGCCGAGATACGGCGCTTACGACTGGGCAGCGCTATCACTTCGTTGGCGGCTGGCTGCCTTGGCTGGCTGATGGATTCAACTTGGCATTCACCTTGGGCGCCTTGCTGTGGTCTGCGCTGATGATTTTCTTCCCACAGCGTTTTGACCCACCGTTGGCTTTGTTTGCCATCCCGCCGCTGACCCTGTTCTTTTTTAAATTGGCAAAACTGTGGTTTCTCTATCGAAAACGTGTCGGCACTGACACGTTCGCCACAATCGCTGCGGCGTTTGCCGGGCTCGCCTTGTCTTACACCATTGCGCGGGCGGTGGTGTACGGCGCGGTGACGAAATCCATGCCCTTCTTGCGCACACCCAAATTGAAGGACCGCGAATCTTTGTGGTCTGCGCTGGTGCTGGCTCGCGAAGAATTGCTGATCTTTCTGCTGCTCGCGAGTGCCGCCATCGGCGTCGGGCTACGCATTGATGCGGGCAATACCGACGTGCAACTCTGGATTGCCGTATTGGCTATTCAGTCGACGCCTTTCTTGGCTACCGTGGCGATGAGCCTCATCAGCGCCCGTAGCGAGCGCCGATGAAACCCTCGAGTGCATTAACGCAGTTTCTCAAACCGCACCGGCAAATCGTCTTTCGGTTTGACGATGGGCACCAACTGATACGGGATGGTGTAGTCCGCCGGCACACTCCAACGGTAGTTGCGCAACAACTGATGCATCATCACCTTCACTTGGATCACCGCAAAATGCTGGCCCAAGCAGGTGTGATGGCCGCCCCCGAACGGAATGAACTGGAAAAAATTCTTCTTCTGCTCGGCACGGCCTGGCGCAAAACGCTCCGGATCAAAGGTGTACGGATTGCTCCAATATTCCGGCAGATAGTGGGTGAGAATGTTGGAAATACCCACCAACTCACCTTTGTAAAGTTTGTAGCCTTTGAATTCGCAGTCTTTCGCCACACCGCGCGGCATGGACGTGAGCGGCGGGTACATGCGTAAGGACTCATTCATGGTCCATTCGCATTCTTCCAGTTTCGCCAGATCGTCAAACTCAAGGAAATCGCTCTCCAGCGTCATCGACTTTGCACGCAAACGCTCTTGCCATTCTTGATTTTTACCCAACGCATAAATCATGGTCGTCAAGGTCGATGTGGTGGTGTCGTGCGCCGCCATCATCAAAAAAATCATGTGATCAACAATTTGCTGATCGGTAAATCGCTCGCCATTTTCGTCTTCGGCATGACAGAACTGACTAAAGAAATCAGGCAGCGGCTGCGCACGCTTTTCCGGTATCAGCGCATAGAAACAGTCCTCTAGCCGCTTGCGCGCCTTCATTCCGCGCGCCATCAGCGTGCCCGGAATGGGGTCGCGGATGATGGCGGTGGCGGCTTCCACAACCGTCAAAAAATCTTTACTGACTTGGTCCGCCGTACTGCCCAAATCCGCGCCCATAAAAATACGCGCGCCCATATCCAGCGTGAGTTTTTTGACCGCCGGAAACATCAAGACGTTGTCACCTTGAGGGAATTTCGCAATGCCGTCACGCACCTGCGGATTCATGCGCGCCAGATAATCCACCAGCTGCGGCTTCTTGAAGGCCAACGACATCAATTTCCGCTGAAACCAGTGATGGTCGCCGTCCATCATCATCACGTTATTGGGGAATACGCGATGCAAGTGGAACCACCAGCCCCAATAGCTAGAAAACTGCTGGTTGGTGTTCTGCAATACAAACTGATTCGCGTCCGGCCCGTACAGCATGATCACTTCTTGCACCATGCGGGTTCTGACGATTTCGCCGTTCCCTCGATACAACTTTTCGCTCAGCGCCAGCGGATCTTTGAGAAAACTCAGCACATGCCCCAGAAACGGCAGGCCGGTGTCACGCGGAATGGACAAATCTTTATCGGCCGGCTGCGGCCGGATATCAGAAAAACCTTTGTAGTCGCGCAAAGTATCAAAAAAGGAAGTCATGCCTGATCCGTGAGTACCTGATCCGTGAGTAATAGTGACGATCCGTCCAAACAAGTGACGGGGATCAAGGTATACATGACGTTTCCAATTCGATACAACCGCCGCACCGCAATAACCGCCAGACGGAAACCCAAAGGAAACAGGCCGAGAAAAACCGTCTACAGGCGATCAGCGGCGACGCGTCGTTCGACGCGCTGCGCCCCCCATCACTTGCTTCGCAATATCCCGAGCCAAGCGGTAACCGATCGTGCGCAGCACGGTTTTTAGCAGCCACACAAACCCGCCACCCAACATCGCCAGCACGCCGCCAGCAGCCACTTTGCCCGCTGTACCGGCACCCTCTTCTGCGGGCGCCTTCCGCAAGGAAACCTCGCTGTCTTCTCGCTGCACCAAGCGCTTCTGCAGACTCTCGCTGGCCGACTCACGGTCGACCGACTGCAAATACTTTGCATGCAAAGGCGACGATGAAACCCGTTGCGCTTTTTCTGCCGGCGACAACGGCGCGATACGTGATACCGGTGGCACGATCAATACGCGCTCAACCATGGTGGGCACACCTTTGGCATCCAGCACCGACACCAACGCCTCGCCGACGCCCAACTCGGTGATGGCTTGCTCGACATTCACTTGCGGATTCGCCCGGAACGTTTGCGCTGCCGCTTTCACGGCTTTCTGTTCGCGTGGCGAAAATGCGCGCAGCGCATGCTGAACGCGATTCCCCAATTGACCCAGCACCGTCTCTGGAATATCGATCGGATTCTGCGTAACGAAATAAACACCTACGCCTTTGGAGCGAACCAAGCGCACCACTTGCTCGATACGATCAACCAATGCTTTGGGCGCATCGTTGAACAGCAGATGTGCTTCGTCGAAGAAAAACACCAGCTTCGGCTGCGCCAGATCACCGGCTTCCGGCAACGTCTCAAACAGCTCTCCTAACATCCACAACAAAAACGTGGCGTAAAGACGCGGCGATGCCAGCAGTTTGTCGGCTGCCAAAATATTGATAACACCCTTGCCCTCTTGTTGTTGCATGAAATCAGACAACGCGAGCGCCGGCTCACCAAAGAAACGGTCCGCGCCTTGTTGCTCCAACGCCAGCAGCGCGCGCTGAATGGCGCCGACCGATGCCGGCGCCACATTGCCGTAGGTGTTGCGATACTGTTCGGCGTTGTCCGCGACATGCGTGAGCATGGCGCGCAAGTCTTTGAGATCCAGCAACAAGTGTTTTTCGTCTTGCGCCACTTTGAAAATCAGCGTGAGAACACCCGCTTGGGTTTCATTGAGCTCCATCACGCGCGCCAGCAGCATGGGCCCGAATTCCGCCACCGTCGTACGCACCGGCGTGCCCTGCTCGGCCCAGAGATCCCAAAACGCCACCGGAAAACCTTCCGGCTTCCAATCCGCCAACGCCAGCTGCTGCGCACGCGCCGCCACTTTTGGATTATCCCCGCCGGCAGCCGCCAAACCGGTGAGATCGCCCTTCACGTCGGCCATAAAGACCGGCACGCCACGACGGCTGAATGCTTCCGCCAGCACACGCAGGCTGATGGTTTTCCCGGTCCCGGTGGCGCCGGCAATCAAGCCATGACGGTTCGCCATGGCCGGCAGCAACTCAATGGATAATTCGCCGTGACGAGCCAGCAGGATAGGTTCACTCATGTCGGATTCCACAAGGTTTTAATGACGCCTGCGACGATGCGGGAAAGCCTTCTTTTTGGGAAGCCCGACGGACCGGATGTCCATGTTTTGCTGCGGTTTGCTGCAACTCCGGGCAGAATCGACATCCCACGCCTCTGTCTTGCCTCTCATGCCCCAAGGAAAGGATTCGCTCTGGTCCAGCAACCTGCTAGGCGTCGCAGCCATCGTGGCGCCGCTGGCGCTGCTCATTTGGTTGCTGTCATACACGGCACGGCAACATCTCGACCGTTATGACCACATGGCACAGGTGCTCGATGGCTTTCGCCTGGGGCTTGCGGCCATCGAACCGCTGGAAACCATGCGCGATCTGGCGGCTGCCAACACTTACATGGATGTGGCAGAAGTCCACACCCGCTACACCGCCGCACACGATGAAGCTCAGCAACGATTGGAAACGTTTGCGAAAGCACTGCGCGCCTTTGACAACCAAGCACTGACCAACAGCGCAAATCGCATTCTTGCCGCTTGGACTGAACTCGGCATTGATGCCAACATCGTTTCCAATCCGATGGTGCCGTTTGAAAACATCGAGCGGTTTCACAGCGAAGTGTACGGCGCCACGTCGTCGCTATTCTTCGTTTCCGATATGGACACCAGTGACGATGCCAATGCCCGCGAGCTGCTCGCACTGACCTTGGATTCCTTGCGCCGCGCACGACGTGAACTCGGCACGGTGCGCTCGATCGCCATCTACACCGCCATGCGCGACGGTTATCTTGCCTCCAGCGAAGCCGACATGCTCGACGGCGCGTGGAGCGAGCTGAACGATGTCGAAGAAACTTTGCATGCTGAACTCAGCAGCATCAACATGCGGGACAGCAACGAAGTCGCCGCTCAAACGCAGAACCTCGATGAATTGCGGAAATACCTGCGCGGCACCGAAGAAACCCTGATCCTCGCACCACGTATCGATCCGGAATGGCACACCGAATGGGACAATGGTGAAAAAACGCTTGTTGCTTTACGGCAACTGGGTGGCTCATTGATTGAGTCCGCGCAGCGGATCGTCGATGATGCGCGCACAAAGCAACTGCAGAACGATTTGGTTTTCGCACTCGGCGTACTGGCGTTATACGTTGCCATTGCTACGCTGGCCGTACTGTTCTTCCGAACCCGTTACGCCGCCATGACGGCACAAGCAGACAACCGTGCCAAGAGCTTGTTTCTGGCGCGCATGAGTCATGAAATCCGTACGCCACTTAACGGTGTCATTGGTATCGCCGAACTGCTGGCCGATAGCCAACCCACGCCACGCCAAAAAGAATACATCGAGCTGATCATCAACTCGGGTCGATCGTTGGTCAGCTTGGTCAACGACATTCTGGATCACGCAAAAATCGAAGCCGGAAAACTGGATCTCGATATCACACCGGTCGATATCCGCGCGCTGATTGCCGAAAGTTCGCAAGTCTTCGGTTTGCGTGCCGGTGAAAATCGCAGCCTGATTTTTTGCATCACGGATGACAACGTGCCCACGCAAATCATGGGCGACGCTACGCGTATTCGTCAGGTGCTGTTGAATTTGATCGGCAACGCGGTGAAGTTTACCGAGGGGGGTCGCATTGAAGTCCACGCCGAATGCGGCACGGATAACGACGGTACGCCGCGGTTGCGCGTCGAAATCCGTGACACCGGAATTGGTCTTTCACCCGCCGAGCAGGAAAATCTGTTCAACCTGTTTACGCAAGCCTCTGTCGATGTCGGCCGACGCTACGGCGGCACGGGTCTAGGCCTCTCGATCAGCCGCGAACTGGTGCGGCTCATGGGCGGCAATATTGGCGTTTACAGCGGCGTGGGCGCGGGATCGGTGTTCTGGTTCGAATTGCCCATGACCACCCCGTCCACCCTGCCATCACTGGCCGCGCCTCCCGCCCTACCGGGACCGATGTTGCTGGTGGATCCCGACGGGCATCTGGCGCGCGCCGTGGCGGCGCTACCGGAACATATTTCCCGTTATGTGTCGGTTGCCATGAATGTCGCAGAGGCGCTGCGACTACTCGAACAACGCCCCGACATTCCGTTCGCCGTCGTCAACGGGCAACGCCGCCCCGAGGAAGCGCTGGATATTGCCCGCGAGTTGCGCGGTTTTCATTCCACACTATGCATGCGATTGCTGGTTGCTGTCGGTTATGACGTCAACAAACTAATCGATCGCGAAGTCATCAACGGCGGCATCGTGGCGCGCTCAGTTTTCACGCCGGCACAATTCATCGCTTTGATGACACCGCATAACCACGAAGGTCTCGACACGCCGACACTGGTGACAGCGCCGGTACGCATTGTGCTGCCCCCCGGGCTTCGCGTGTTGGTGGCCGAAGACAATCCGGTCAACCAACTGGTCACGCGCGGCCTGTTGCAGAAACTCGGGATCGACGCAAAAGTTGTCAATGATGGTCGGCAAGCCGTCGAGCATTACCTCGAAGCACAAGGTCAATTCGATGTGGTGTTGATGGATCTCGACATGCCCGTGCTCGATGGCAATGCCGCCGCCCAAGCTATCCGCAGACTAGAAATTACCCGCAACTGGCCACGTCGCCCGATGCTCGCATTAAGTGCGCATGCGTTGCCCGAGTACGGCGCGATGGCACGTGAAGCCGGCATGGATGGCCACCTCGTCAAACCGGTGACGCTGACCGTGTTAGCGGAAGCGCTGAAATCTCATGTGCGAACGACGGCATCGAATACGGCATCGTCGAATACGGCGTCGCCATCATCCCCATCGAACTGGTCGATCTGATTTTTCAGCGTACGCTCGTCAGCCGCCGAGTTCGTCGCGCAATATTTGCAACCGCGCTGGCGTACCAACATCGGTCCAGCGCCCGGCGTGCAGCTCGCCGGTTACGCGTCCCGTCGCCATGGCGGCACGCAATACCGGTGCCAAGGGATACGGACCGGCTGGCAGCGCGGAAAATAACTGCGGGCGTAACACGCTGACACCAGAAAATGTGTGCAGGGGCTCTCCCATGGCATGCACTTTCCCGCTTTCGTCGAGATGAAAATCACCGCGTGGATGAAAATCTGGGTTTGGCACCAACACCAAATGCGCATCGCAATCGTCGGCCAACGGCGCAGTGCCACCACAACCCGGCAAATGCGCAAAATCTAAATCCGTCCACACATCGCCGTTGATCAACAGGAAAGGTTCATCACCCAGCAGTGGCAGTGCGCGACGAATGCCGCCCGCCGTCTCTAGCGGCGGCATGCCTTCGCGTGACCATTCGATATGTACGCCGTACGCGCTGCCATCTCCCAGCGCCTTTTCAAGCACATCACCCAACCAAGCGTGATTGATCACCACGTCGCGCACACCCAGCGCGGCTAGTTTTTCCAAATGCCAGCCAATGAGCGGCTTACCGCCTGCGGCGATCAACGGTTTGGGTAACGTATCCGTGATCGGTCGCAAACGCGTGCCCAGGCCCGCCGCCAGAATCATCGCCTTCATCGCTGAGCACTCACGCCAATACGCCGGCAGCTTCCGGCGTCTTTTTCAAATACGCAGGCACAATGCGCTCACGTAACAACCGAGACAGCGGCGCCAACTCCGGATATGCCGAAATTTCGGCCAACAAATACGCAAATACGCGCGGAATATCGGCGAGATAGGCGGTCTTCCCGTCGCGATGACACAGCCGCGCAAAAATACCGACGACTTTCAAATGCCGCTGTGCACCCATCCAATCAAACCAACGCAAAAACGTAGCGTCATTCACATCAATACGTCGTTCATCACGCAACAACCGCGCACAACGACGAACCCAACCCTCTACGCGTGCTTGCGGCCATGCCACGTAAGCATCGCGCAGCAATGAAACAAGATCATAGGTGATAGGCCCCATGACGGCGTCTTGAAAATCGATCAGACCTAAAGTGTCGTCACCCAGCAGCATCAAATTACGCGAGTGATAATCGCGATGAACAAACACTGTCGGCTGTGAAAGATTATCCGCCACGATCAAATCACAAGCGGCGTCCAGAATGGCCAATTCCTCAGGCGTCAGTTCAAGCTGAAGGTGAACTTTGACGAACCAATCGCGGAAAAGATCCATCTCCATCTGAAGCCGAGCTCGATCGTAAGGCGGCAACGCATAGCCGCGCACCTCGGCCACATCCTGCATGCGTACCATTTCGCGCATAGCGAGCTCGTAGAGCGCGTCGGCACGCACAGAATCCTGCAAGGCAGGCAGTAATAGCTGATCACCAAAATCTTCCAGCAGCATCAAACCTTGTTCGAAATCAACAGCAATCACTTCCGGTGCGCGCGAACCGTACTCACAGAGTGCGCGTGCAATGGCTACGAACGGCCGCAAGTTTTCACGATCTGGCGGCGCATCAACGGCAATCAGCGAATGCGTCGACCCGCCCGCTGCCAACGGCAAACGAAAATAGCGACGAAAACTGGCATCGCCAGACACGGGCGACAACACCGTGTCGCCGGCCACGAAACCATGGCGACCGGCCTCAGAAAGAGCCCAAGCAGTCAACAGACTGGTGCGTTCGGCAAACGACATGAAATGAACCCTGGCTGGACGAATATCCCGGTTATGCGGCACTGCAGTTTGCGCCGGCAAACACCGGCTATTTCTGCAAAATTCCGCGCGGATCATATATGATCCGTTCTTCCTCGTGACAGCCTTGCCATTTCTGCTGCACTTCCATGATTTCGCGTCCTACGCCCGCGCATTTAGCGCCCGCGCTGTTGCTTATTCTGGCCAGCGCAACCCATGCAGCGCCGGCTGATAGCGAAATGGCCGGTGCTCCCCCGGCTGCGGCCGATGACCTTGCAACGATGAGCACGCCAACGGCGCCGCCGGCACCGCAATTGGGCCCCGCTCAAGCCTATCGGCCACTGAATTTTTACACGCGCGAAGAATTACAGGCGTTTCCTGCCGAACGTGTGCCATCGATCGCGCCCGCGTGCCATGGCGCTTATGTGGCACCGCCACTGCCCGCACTGTCTGGTAGCGAAAACGATGCAACGGCACCGGTGTATGCCGCCGCCGACAGCATGCAGCTCACTGAAGACGGTGAATCGCAAATTGAAGGTGATGTCGAGGTTCGACGCGGACAACACATGATGCGCGCCGACCGCGCCGTTATCGGCGCAGATCGCAATCGGCTCACGCTCGAAGGCAATGTGTATTTGCAAGATCCATCGATGACGCTGGAAGCCAGCCGCGCCGATCTGACCTTGGACGGTCAAGACAGTCACATCCGCGATGCACGTTATGTCATGCACGACTCCCGGATTCGCGGTAGCGCTGATGCCATCGATCGCAGTAATCCCTGGCGTGTAGAAATCGAGGGCGGTGGCTACACCACCTGCGAGCCCGGGCACGCCGCTTGGATGTTGCGTGCTGGTCATATTCGATTGGATCAAGAAGAAGGTTGGGGCAGCGCCAGCAATGTGCGCTTGCATCTGCAACAGGTGCCGGTGTTGTACATCCCTTACGTCACCTTCCCCATCGACAAGCGACGCCGCACCGGCGTGCTGTATCCGACACTGGGTTTTTCGACCGAAGGCGGCACCGATATTTCGCTGCCTTACTACCTCAATCTCGATCCGCAATTTGATCTCGTGCTAACACCGCGCTGGATCGAAAATCGTGGCAGCGGCGCAGCGGCCAATTTCCGTTACCTGCAAGGGTCTCCGGACTGGTCGCTGGGTAATGGCGAGTTTGACGTCAGCTGGATAGGTCGCGACGCACTCTATAACGACGAGCAACGTTATCTGTTTCGGTACCGTCACAGCGGCGCGCCTGCGCCGGGCTGGCAAGTGTTCGCCGATGCCGCCGATGTATCGGACGATGATTTCCTCGACGATATCGACAATCAACTCGCCACCAATCGCGATTCGCAATTGCTGCGCATCGTACAGTTACGCCGATCCACGGATACGTGGACCGCACTGGGGCGCCTGCAGAGTTATCAGAACATTGACTCGACCGTTCCACTGGTCGATCAACCGTATCGCCGACTGCCGCAGCTCTATGCGCAGTTATTGCAACCCACCGCCAGCGGCTTGCAATGGGGTGGCATCACGGAATACGCCGCGTTCGATCGCGATGTGAATCTTGCCTATCCGCACGGCTCGCGTGCACGGCTCGAACCTCGTTTACGTTGGCCCATTCAGGCCACCAGTTTCCGCGTGATTCCGGAAATGAAACTGCGTTACGCCGCCTACGATCTCGAAGACAACCCAGGCGGCGACACGCTATCACGCAGCATTCCTACCGCCACGCTTGATGCCACGTTATTTCTTGAGCGCAACTTCCAGCTTCGCAACAGCACTTGGACGCAAACGCTGGAGCCGCGTGTCTACGCGTTGTGGACGCCGTACAAAAATCAAGACGATGTTCCGCTGCTAGACACCGATGCGCTGACCTTCAGTTACGAGCAGTTATTCCGCGACAATCGCTTTGCCGGTGGCGACCGCATCAGTGATGCGCAACAAATCTCGCTGGCACTGGAAAGCCGCTTTCTCGCCGCCGATGGTAGCGAGCATGGCCGGCTGGCGTTAGGTCAGGCCATTTATCTCGACGATCGTCGCGTGCAACTGACACCGCTGACACCGATTGAAACCAATCACACGTCACCGCTGGTTGCTAACGCGCTGTGGCGGCTGGGCGCACAATGGCATGCCGAGGCGGAAGGCCAATGGGATGCTGAGAATCAAGAATTCGTGCGTGGCAGCTTGTTGGCCAGTTGGCAGGATGAGCATTTCCGTACGCTCAATCTCGGCTACCGTTACGACAATCCCGGCATTGATCAGGCGGAACTATCGGGTTTGCTGCCGGTCGACGAAGCGTGGAGTCTGGTGGGTCGCTGGGTGTTCGACTTCGAAACCGATCGCTCGCTGGAAACACTCGGCGGTATCGAATACGAAAGTTGCTGCTGGCGTGCCCGCGTACTGGCACGCCACTCGGTAGACAATCACAGCACCAGCGCTACGCTCGTCACCGAAGACAGTGTTGTGTTCGAAATCGAACTCAAAGGTCTCGGCAGCCTCGGTGAAAAAATCAGCACAGAACTCTCACAGGTCATCCCTGGCTATGAAGAACGCCGCAAAGCACTCCCCTGAATTTTATTTTCTGCGCCTGACTCGCCGGGTCTTGGTAGCCGCACTGTTGTTGGGTGCTACCGTTGCGCACGCGGAAGTTCAGTGGCTGGATCGCGTTGCAGCCATCGTTGACAACGATGTGATCATGGAAAGCGATATCCAAAAACGCATCGACGATGTGCGTCAGCAAATGACCGCACGCAAAGCACGCATGCCTCCTGCCGACATCTTGCGCAAGCAGGTAACCGAACGACTCATCCTCGAAAGTTTGCAAATGCAAATCGGTACCCGCATGGGCATCCGCATCGACGATGAATCCCTCACGGCCGCCATCACCAATATCGCCAAGCAAAATGGCGTGGGATTACGCGAGTTCATCGATCAGTTGGCACGCGAGGGATACGACTACGCCGATTTCCGTGAACAGATACGCCGCGACATGATCATCAACCGGGTTCGGCAACGTCGTGTAGGCGACCGTATTCGCATCACCGACTCCGACGTCGAAGATTTCATGAAATCTGCCGATGCCCGCGAGCTGTTTGGTGACAGTTTTCATCTTGCTGCCATTCTGATTTCCATCCCGGACTCCGCTGGCGTCGACCAAGTGAAAACAGCCTCCGACAAAGCCAATGCCTTGCTGACCGAGGCACGCGGCGGCGCTGACTTCAACGATCTCGCGATACGCTCCTCCGATGCCGCCAACGCGCTGGAAGGGGGCGATCTCGGCTGGCGCAGCAACGCGCAACTGCCGCAAATGTTTGCCGGTTTAGTGGGCAATATGAAACCCGGTGACATTGCCGGCCCCATTCGCGCAGCCAGTGGTTTTTATCTGGTCAAATTACTTGAACGAAAAAGCGATGCCGAGCGTGTCGTGCAACAAACGCATGTTCGACACATTCTGATCAAACCGTCGGCGATTCGCAGCAACAGTGAATCCCGACAGCTTGCCGAGCAACTGCGTACACGCGTGCAGCATGGAGAAGATTTCGCTGAACTGGCAAAACGCTATTCGGATGACACCGGCAGTGCACTCGCGGGCGGTGATCTGGGCTGGACCACGCCCGGCCAGATGGTGGAAGAGTTCGACACCGCCTCCGCCGCCACGGTCATCGGTGAATATTCGCCGGTGTTCGAAACCCGATACGGGTGGCACTTTTTGCAAGTAATCGCGCGGCGCAAACAAGACACCAGCGATGAATATCGCAAATTGCAGGCACGTAACGCACTGTGGAAGCGTAAATACGACACGGAAGTAGAAGCGTGGGCGCGCGAAATCCGTAACGAAGCGTCGGTTGAAATAAAACCGGCACCCACAACTAGCCCTTGAGATCGCGTCCATGACGGCCGAGCATCTCGCCCCCATTGCACTCACGGCCGGCGAGCCGGCTGGCATTGGCCCAGATCTCGTGGTTCAACTCGCGCAACAGTCGCGTGCACTGGATGTGGTCGCGCTCACTGATCGCGACCTGTTACTCGACCGCGCACGTTTGCTGGGCTTGCCGCTGCGCATTCTCGATTGGCAACCCGGCAGCGTCGTCAGCCGCGAGGCCGGCGATATTTCTGTGCAACATCAGCCACTGATCGCGCCCTGCACCGCCGGCAAACTGAATACCCGCAATGCGTCACACGTGCTGAACATGCTGACGGCTGCGTGCGAAGGCTGTTTGCGCGGAGAGTTTTCTGCCATGGTCACTGCGCCGGTGCACAAGGGTGTGATCAACGATGCAGGCGTCGCATTCAGTGGTCATACTGAATTTTTTGCAGAACGCACCCACACCCCCCGCGTCGTGATGATGCTGGTTGCTGATGAATTGCGGGTGGCACTCGTCACCACGCACCTGCCACTGCGCGCCGTACCCGATGCCATCACCGGCCCGCTGCTCGACGAAATCATCCGCATTCTGCACGCAGATCTGCGCAACAAATTCGGCATTGCTGCGCCGCGCATCTTGGTGTGTGGCCTGAACCCACATGCCGGCGAATCCGGGCATCTCGGGCGCGAAGAAATCGATGTGATCGTACCGGCGTTGGATCGCGCTCGCGCACGCGGAATCCACCTCACCGGCCCCCTGCCTGCCGACACCCTCTTCACGCCACGCGTACTGGCCGGTTATCACGCCGTGCTGGCGATGTATCACGATCAAGGCTTGCCGGTACTCAAACACGCCGGCTTTGGGCATGCCGTCAACGTCACGCTGGGTTTGCCGGTCATTCGCACCTCGGTGGATCACGGCACCGCGCTGGACCTCGCTGGCAAACGTGGAGCAAACGGCCACTGCGCGGCCGACGCCGGTAGTTTGCAAGCCGCGTTGAAACTGGCTGCACAATTGATCGCCGCACGCAGGAACGCACCGTGAGCCAAAAACTTTCCGGCCCAGCGGGCAGCAATCATCAGGCGCGCAAACGCTTCGGCCAGAATTTTCTGCACGATCCGAACATCATCGGCCGCATCATTGCCGTCATCGCACCGCAAGCGGGCGAGCCGCTGGTGGAAATCGGCCCCGGCCTCGGCGCACTCACCGCGTCGTTGTCGTCGGCAGCCGGCTTTATCGATGTCGTCGAAATCGATCGTGATCTTGCTCCGCGCATCGCCGAGCGTTTTGGTGGTGCAGTCGAAGTGCATCTTGCCGATGCGTTGAAATTCAATTTCGGTGCGCTGGCGGAAAAACGCGGCAAGCCGCTACGCGTGGTCGGCAATCTGCCTTACAACATATCCACACCGCTGGTTTTTCATTTATTGGAAAGTGCCGCGCATATTCGTGACATGCATTTCATGCTGCAGAAAGAAGTGGTTGATCGCATGGGCGCAGCCGCTGGCGACGATGACTACGGCCGACTCAGCGTCTTGTTGCAGTATCGCTGCCAGGTACAACCGCTGTTCAACGTACCGCCTGAAGCGTTCAACCCGCGCCCCAAAGTGCATTCGGCCATCGTACGGTTAACCCCTCGTCCTCCAGAAAGGACGGCTCGCGACGAAAAACTACTCGCGCAATTAGTCACCGCCGCGTTCTCGCAACGACGCAAAACGTTGCGTAACGCGATTCGCGGCCTGCTCGATGAGAAATCGATCGTCGCTTGCGGCATCGATCCCGGTGTACGCCCAGAGATACTCACCGTCAGTCAATTCGTTGCGCTGGCCGATGCGGCCGCGCAGGATATTTCCCATGCATGAGCCTTATCGCATCGAAGTTCATGTGCGCAGCGAGTTCATCGCCGCTCAATCCGACGTGGCCG
Organism: uncultured Pseudomonadales bacterium; assembly: GCA_964574995.1. GTDB lineage: Bacteria > Pseudomonadota > Gammaproteobacteria > Pseudomonadales > JADFDG01 > JADFDG01. The sequence continues at coordinate 155,476 of CAZNPF010000005.1, forward strand.
CACAGCGCTTCGTGTTCGCCTATCACATTCAAATACACAACACCGGCAGCCACACTGCACAACTGCTGACACGGCACTGGATCATCACCAACGGCAATCACCAAGTGCAAGAAGTGCGCGGTGACGGCGTGATTGGTAAACAGCCTCGGCTAGCACCCGGCGAATCGTTTCACTACAGCAGCGGTGCGGTGTTATCGACGCCCGTGGGTAGCATGCACGGTAGTTATCAGATGTTGGCCGACGATGGCGTGCGTTTCGAAGCACCCATCGCGCCGTTCACACTGGCCGTGCCACAGGCGCTGCACTGACCATGTCGGCCTGGGTGATCGGCGATATCCAGGGCTGTCTCGCGTCGCTCGACTGTCTGCTCGAAAAAATTTCCTTCGATGCACAGCGCGATCAACTCTGGTTGGTGGGTGATCTGGTCAATCGCGGCCCGGATTCTCTCGGCGTCCTGCGGCGTCTTTATGCACTGCGCGACAGCTGTCGCATCGTGCTGGGCAATCATGATCTGCACTTGCTGGCCGTCGCGGCCGGCGCGGCGCCACGTCGCAGTAAAGATAGCTTCACTGACGTTCTGGATGCACCAGATCGCGATCTGTTGCTCGGCTGGTTGCAACAACAGCCGCTGCTGCATTATGACGATCACCGCAACGTGGTGATGACCCATGCCGGTATTCCACCGGCGTGGTCGCTTGCCGATGCGCAGCGTCTGGCGCGCGAAGTGGAAGCCACGTTACGTAGCACGCACGCGCCAGATTTTTTCTCGGCCATGTACGGTAACGATCCCGCCGGCTGGCACGAAAACCTGCAAGGTCTTGATCGCCTACGCACCATCACCAACCATTTTACCCGCATGCGTTTCATCAACGCGGCCGGCGATCTGGACTTGAAAAGCAAAGAAGGATTGGGCACAGCACCCGTCGGTTATTTTCCGTGGTTTGCTGCGCCGGATCGGCGCTGCGCTGACATCCCGATTTACTTCGGACACTGGGCCGCCTTGGAAGGCCGCCCAGAAATCGACGGCCAGACGGTGGCAAATGTCTACGCGCTGGATACCGGTTGCGTCTGGGGCGGTAGCCTGACGGCCATGAACATCGACACTGGCGAGCGCGTCGCCTGCCATTGCCCCAACACCTGAATCACACTTCGACGTACACCATGCCGTCGACCACGTTCACCGGATAGGTTTTCAATGCTTTTTCGCCGCGCACGGCATTCAGCAATTGAATGCCGGGTGGAAAGTTCGCCCAGCAATGCACCTCTCCGGTACGAATATCAAATTGTGCGCGGTGAAAAGCGCACTGCACTTTGCAGCCATCGACGATCTTGCCGCGCTTGAGCGGTAGAAACAGATGCGTGCAACTGGGCTGCGTTGCGTAGAAACCGTCAGCAAGCCGATACACCAACACTTTTTCGCCCTTGACCGTGAACTCCCGCATCGCATCAACCGCAATGTCATTGACGGCACATACCGCAGTGGCCATGGCGCTCTCCTTGTTTATGCTGTGATGGCTCGTCTTGTGATGGTTCGTCTGCAATGACTCGCGATGGCGATGATGCCCACGCATGGCACGTACGCCCATTCGGGCAGACGCAGTGAGCATACCGAACTCATCGGAATGCCGACGGCGGGAACATCGTTACAAATCTTGCGACGAGACAGGCGTCACAAAAAGAAAGGCCGGCTAATGCCGGCCTTTCCAAGACGAGCAGCGCTTTTGCGCTGGCCCGCATCAACCCATGATCAGCCCGCGAGCATCACGTCAAGACGCTTGCGAATGGTGGTTTCGCAATCTCGCATGATGTTCTGGATCAATTCCTCACAGCTCGGAATGTCATTGATCAACCCTTGCACCATGCCGCTGGTCCAGATGCCGAAATCGATCTCGCCGCTCTGCAAAGCTTGCTTACCTTTGACGCCGGCAACCAAATCCTTGAGATCGTTGAAATCGGTGTTGCCACCGGATTTTGCTTCGATCTCCATGACTTTTTTCGCCACATCATTCTTGAACACACGCGCGGTGTTCTTGAGTGTGCGGAAAATCAGCGCCGTATCGAGCTCGCTGGCAGCAACGATTGCTTTCTTCATGTTCTCGTGTACCGGTGCTTCTTTCGTGCACAGAAAGCGGGTGCCCATGTTGATGCCATCGGCGCCCAGTGCGAGGCAGGCCGCCATCTGCGCACCATTGCCGATACCACCGGATGCCAAGAACGGAATTTTCAGTTTGGCCGCTGCCGCCGGCAGCAAAACCAAGTTGGTCACGTCATCTTCACCGGGGTGGCCGGCACACTCGAAGCCATCCACGCTCACCGCCGCCACGCCCAAGCCTTCCGCTTTCAGCGCGTGACGAACACTGGTGCACTTGTGCACGACTTTCACGCCGTATTCACGAAACAGCGGCATATACGGTTCTGGATTACGGCCCGCTGTCTCAACAACTTTCACGCCCGATTCGCAAATGGCGCGCGCGTATTCGTCGTACGGCACCGGCTTGATGGTCGGCAGAATAGTCAGGTTCACACCGAACGGCTTGTCGGTCATTTCTTGGCACCGTTTGATTTCCTTGCGCAGATCATCCGGCGTCGGCTGCGTCAGGCCGGTGATGATGCCGAGGCCGCCCGCGTTGGAAACGGCTGCCGCGAGTTCGGCATAGCCGACGTTCATCATGCCGCCCTGAACGATCGGATACTTGATGCCAAGCAATTCGGTGATACGGGTCTTCATGAGCCTTCCCCTCGAGTGCAATTGAGACGGTCTGGCAGCCGTGCTGCCAGCTAACCGGGGGCGATATGACCACTCGGTCGCATTGGCGGCAAGGCCTGGCATCACCGCGTCGGCAGGCGGACCATCATTTGTCCGCTTGGGTGAATCCGCTGAGGGGCTGGGCACTTGGTTGCCTCCGCTCACGGCTTCACTGAATATGCCCACGACTCCCGAAACCTTTTCCGGCATGCACTCATGCAGGTTTACCTCGTCGGCGGCGCTGTCCGCGACACGTTGCTGGGGCTCACGCCTCGCGAACGCGATTGGGTTGTCACCGGTACCACGCCGGCGGCCATGCTCGCGCTCGGCTATCAACAAGTCGGCAAAGACTTCCCCGTCTTTTTGCACCCGCAGAGCAAAGAGGAATACGCGCTGGCGCGTACTGAGCGCAAAAGCGGACGCGGGTATCACGGATTTGCCTTCGATACCGACCCGTCCGTCTCGCTGGAAGACGATCTCGCCCGACGCGATCTCACGATCAACGCCATCGCCGAGCGCGATGACGGCACGCGGATCGACCCTTACGGCGGCATCGCGGATATCAACGCCCGATTGCTGCGCCACGTCTCACCGGCATTTCGCGAAGACCCCTTGCGCGTCTTGCGCGTCGCCCGTTTTGCCGCACGCTTTGCTCGGCTAGGTTTCCGCGTGGCCGATGAAACATTGACGCTGCTGCAAGAAATGGCAGCTTCCGGCGAGTTGGCCGATCTCACCGCGGAGCGCGTCTGGCAAGAAACTCAACGCGCACTGGCTGGCCCGTCACCACGCGTGTATTTCGAAACGCTGCGCGCCTGCGGTGCGCTGACGGTTCTGTTCCCGGAAATTGCGCGCCTGTGGGGAGTTCCGCAACGCGCCGATTATCATCCAGAGGTAGACACCGGCATCCATGTGATGATGGTGCTGGATCAAGCTGAAAAATTATCGGGCGAATCACGCGTGCGGTTTGCTGCACTCACACACGATCTTGGCAAAGGCACGACGCCTGCGGATGTGTTGCCACGTCACATCGGGCACGAACAACGCAGCGTAAAACTGCTGCACGAATTATGTGATCGCTATCGCATACCCAATGATCATCGCGATCTCGCCGCACACGTTGCTTACTACCACGGCATCGTACATCGTGCTTTTGAGCTGCGAGCACAAACGGTGCTGGAGATGCTCGAAAAAATTGATGCGTTCCGAAGGCCAGAGCGCTACGAAGAGTTTTTGCTGGCCTGTGAAGCCGATCATCGTGGCCGTCTCGGATTAGAAAAAAATCCATACCCACAAGCAGATTATTTGCGCGCGTTATGGTCAGCCACGCAGCAGGTGGATACCGCACCGTTGCGCGAGCAAGGTCTAACGGGCGCGGCGCTAGGCGAAGCGATCCGTCGCGTACGGCTCACTCGCATCACCGAATTAAAAGAAACGCAGGGAACGCAATCATGAACACCAAAAACAAGCGCGGCACCGCGCTCATCACCGGCGGCGCAAAACGCATCGGCGAAGCCATCGTGCGCGCACTGCATGCAGATGGCTGGCGTGTACTGGTGCATTGCCATCAGTCGCATGAGGACGGTGAATTGTTGGTGCTCGGGCTGAATGCCACACGGCCCGCATCGGCTGTGCTGCTCACGGGTGACCTCACCGATGCGGATGCCGTCGATGCGCTGGTCGGCGAAGCCCTCGAACTGGCACCTGATTTGACGTTGCTGGTCAATAACGCCTCTCTGTTCATTCCCACGCCCGTTGCGCGCAGCAGTAGCGCGCAATGGGATGCACTGGTCAATATCAATCTGCGTGCGCCGTTTTTGCTGGTGCAAGGTCTCGCGCCACGGTTATCTGGAAATTTTGGCAGCGTGATCAATTTACTCGACATTCACGGGGATCGGCCGCTCAAAGATCACCCCATTTACGGCATGACCAAAGCCGGCCTGAAAGCGCTGACTCAGTCACTGGCTCGCGATCTGGCTCCAGCCATTCGCGTCAATGGCATTGCGCCGGGCGCCATTCTTTGGCCGTCTGGCGCCACCGAAGCGCAGCAACAGCAAATGTTGGCGAAAATACCGCTGCAACGTGCCGGTGAGCCGGAAGACATCGCACAAGCGGTTTTGTATCTCGCCGCAGCGAACTACGTCACCGGGCAAGTGCTCACGGTGGATGGCGGCCGAACACTCAACCAATAACGCACGTTGCAGTGCCGGCTCATGTGGCCCTGCAAAGAAGCAAGGAGAACTGTCATGCTGCATCGAACGCACACTCTCCTACTCGCAAGCGGCCTACTGATGTGGTCATCGTTAGCGTGCGCCGACGGCGTCTACACATGGAAAGATGCTGACGGTCGAACACACTTCGGTGATCAGCCACCTACCGCCGTAAAAAATAAAGCGGAAGAGATCGAAATCCGTAGCCAAGCCCCCGGCACCGACAAGAACGCGCGTGAAATACAGCAGCGTGCAAATCGTTTGTTTGAGGCCAATAAACAAACGCAAAAAGCCGAACAGATACGCGCTGCCGAGGCCGGCAGCGCCAAAGCGCAACAGTGTGCAACTGCCAAACAGCAAGCCAATACGCTGTCCGGGCGTGTTTATTTCGAAGACGAAAATGGCAAGCCCTACACCGTAACCGAACAAGAACGCCGTCAGCGACTGCAGGAATTGCAAGCATGGATCGCCGAGAACTGCCGCTGAACACGCGCCCCTTGTTGCTTGCGCTGCTGCTAGCTTTGATGGTGCCACTGCCGGCACAGGCCGGGATTTATTCATGGCGAGACGCCGACGGGCACATGCATTTCGGTGAGCAACCACCGGCCAATGCACGGTCATCGCAGGAGTACGCCTTTCAGGCGCGCGCGACACCGGATGCACTGCAGTTATCGATCCAGTCACACGGCCAACCGTTGCCGCCCGACGTGCAAAAACGCGCCGAAGCCGGCATGACGCTGACGCTGCAGGCTTGGCAAAAGATCTTTCGCGTTTCTCAAAACCGGCAATTGACCGTCGATGCGCATGTTTTTGACAGTCAGAATGCACTACGGCTGTGGATTCACGAACACACCGGCATCATGCCGGGGAACATTATTGGTATTTTTATCGGCGACCAGCGCTTGGTCGGCGCCGTCAACTTCTTAGATAATCCCGACGAAACACTACGCACGCTGCTGCATGAATCCAATCACGTCGTGCTGGCTCAGCTGTCTCCGAACGCACCGCCTTGGCTACATGAAGGGTTAGCTCAATACTTCGAAGGCATCGACAGCGTTGACGGGCATATCGTTGTTCGTCCACACGAAACCAATGACGCGATCATTCGGCAGATGATCGAAAAAGATAAACTCATTTCCCTGCGCGCTTACCTGTCGATCTCGCCGAACCGTTGGTTTCAACTCGTACACGGCGAAGGCAATCCGATCCCTTACGTTGTCGCTTGGTCGCTAACCAGTTTCATGATGGCTCAGTCCACACGTCGACAAATGTTGGTCGGCATTCTGCAGGACTTGGAAAAAGCCAAACTGCCCCCGGACCTCAGCACGTTTGCCAAACGTTATCCTGGCGGGCTTGATGTGCTCGAATACGATTGGTATCGCTGGGCTATGCAACCGGCCGTTACGCAACAATTAGATTAACGACACGGCTCGAGCACCGAGCAGCAATCTCATCAGTGCCAATTGAACGTGATGGGCTGTATCGGCTGGCCGCTGAAATCTTTTTGTGTCAGCAAATCGCGATAACTCACGCCCAGTGATGGATGTAGCTCCTGCGCCGCCACATCCACCAGTGGCCGCAGCACAAACGCGTGTTTTACGATTTCACCACGCGGCAACTCAATGCCGTCGATTACGCCGTTGGCCGTTCCGTAGGTAAGGATATCGACGTCCAAGGTGCGATCGTTAAAACGAATATTCTTGTCACGTATACGGCCATTGCGGGCCTCCAGTTCGCGCAACCAAGCGGATAATTTCCCCACACTCAGATCACACTGAATACCCACCACCAAATTCAAAAATGAATTGCCGACGAAACCCACAGCGGCGCAGTCATACACCGGAGAAATCACCAGCGCGCCAAAACGAGTGGCCAATTGATCCAATGCCGCACGAATATGTTTTTCACGGTCGACGTTGCTACCCAGGCTAAGCCAAACGCGCACATGACTGCCTGCGGTCATCGTGGCTTTTCTCCGCGCTCAATCACTAATCCCACGTCTTTCGACCCGCGCAACGCGCCCGGCTTGGATAAACGCAAGCGCAGCCACGGCACTCGAAATTCACTCAGCACGATCTGCGCGATTTCTTCGGCCAATCGCTCCACCAGCAACGCTTCACTTTGCTGCACATGCGCAATCACGCGTTTGCCCACGGCTTTGTAATCCAGCGCGTCTTCGATGCGATCACTGATGGCCGCCTGGCGCGTATCGAACCCCATTTCCAAATCGATGGAGATGGCCTGCCGAATGCGGCGCTCCCAATCGAAAATGCCGATGACGGTATCGACCCGTAAGTCGTTGATGTAGACGATATCCATGCCGGTGTTCCGGTTGCTGACGGCGGGCTGCCTGCGACTCCACTCACCAACAGGGACAGCGGGAAGCGCGAGGGCTAGAATGCGGCGCCATTATTGCCAATATCAAACGACAGTCGAATGGCTGTCGAATGGCTCTTACCGAACTGCTCTTGCCAAACCGCTCTTGCCGACGCCGCTGACACACGAGGTTCAAGAAAGCCGTGGAATTTTCACAACTCTTCGGGGTACTCGCAACGAGCACCGCCACACCGGCCGATTTTGCAGTATTCGGCGCACTGTCCTTGCTGGCCTATTTGCTGGGGTCGATTTCCACCGCCATCCTCGTCTGCCGCGTCATCGGTGCACCGGACCCACGCGGCGAAGGCTCAGGCAATCCCGGCGCCACCAACGTCATGCGCGTCGCGGGCAAAGGGCCGGCGCTAGTCACGTTGGCCGGTGACGTCGCCAAGGGCATCGTTCCCATCATCGTTGCGCGGCTGCTGGGCGTGGAAGGCCCGCTGCTTGCTTGGATTGGTTTCTTCGCCTTTCTCGGCCATTTGTTGCCGGTATTTTTTCGTTTCGAAGGCGGCAAGGGCGTAGCCACCGCATTGGGCGTGATCAACACACTCGATTGGCATGCCGGTCTTGCCACCATGCTTGCTTGGCTCGCTACGTTTTTACCGTTTCGAATTTCGTCACTGGCGTCGATCGTCAGTTGGCTGCTGGCGCCGGTATTCACGTGGTATTTCGCGCCGCACTATCTTGCCGGCGTCACCCTGATGGCGATCGCACTGATCGCGCGCCACAAACAAAACATCGCCGATTTACTCTCCGGCAAAGAGCGCTCATTCAAAGGTAAGTCGTAACGCACCTTCAAGTTGGTGGCAGCAATTCCGTCATCGGCCAGCGCGCGCGCACCGCAATACTCAGCCCCGCCCGCTCTCCCGCCAGCAAACGTTGTGCTCCGGCAAACGCCACCATCGCACCGTTGTCGCTACAAAATTCAAAACGCGGATAGTGCACCCGCGCTGCTAATTTTTTTGCCATCACATCGAGCGTTTCGCGCAAGCGCAGGTTGGCGCTGACGCCACCGGCAACGACGAGATCGGTGCGGCCCGTCGCTTCCAGCGCACGCCGACATTTCACCGTCAGCGTTTCCACCACCGCCTCCTGAAATGAAGCCGCGATATCGCACTGCGCGGCTTCCGGCACCGCACCATCGGCCGCACGCGCTGCATTCACCGCCAACAACGCAGCTGTCTTCAGGCCACTAAAACTGAAATCGAAACCCGGACGATCCAGCATCGGCCGCGGAAAAGCATGTGCGTCGGCGCGCCCACGCATGGCCAGCTTCGCCAGCACCGGGCCGCCGGGGTATGGCAAACCCATCAACTTCGCGGTTTTGTCGAAAGCCTCGCCGGCCGCATCGTCGATGGATTCGCCCAGCAGGCGATAGCGGCCAATGCCTTCCACGTCCACCAACTGCGTGTGGCCACCCGAGACCAGCAAGGCCACAAACGGAAAAGCCGGTGGGTTGTCCTCCAGCAAAGGCGCCAGCAGGTGGGCTTCCATATGGTGGACTTCGACCGCCGGCACCCCCCAAGCCAGTGCCAACGCCCGCGCCGTACCCGCCCCGACCAGCAACGCACCTGCCAGCCCCGGGCCCGCGGTATAGGCCACGGCGTCCACCGGGGGGCGATCCTGAATGCCTGACTTATCAGGGCATCCCGCCGCAGCGAGCACTTCCTTCACCAAGGGCAGCAATTTGCGGACATGATCGCGGGAGGCCAACTCTGGCACCACGCCGCCGTACTCGGCATGTATCGGGATCTGGCTGTACAACCGGTGGGCGCGCAGGCCCGCCGCCCCGATCAGGGCAGTGTCATAGACCGCCACGCCGGTCTCGTCGCAGGAAGTTTCGATGCCAAGCACTTTCATGGGGCCGGCATCATACGCGCCCTCGCCCGGGATCTTGCTGAACATCTGGCGTCCGGCGGGCTTCGCGTCTAGAATGCGCGGCCTTTCCCCCGCCCGATAAGGCTTGGGATTCCAAACAACCGCTCCACCCAGATCCAGCAGAAGGTGTATCGAGATGCCGCAAGTCAAAGTCCGTGAAGGCGAGCCGTTCGACGTCGCCCTGCGTCGCTTCAAGCGTTCCTGCGAAAAAGCCGGCCTGCTGGCCGAAGTACGTCGTCGTGAGGCTTACGAAAAGCCGACGATGGAGCGCAAGCGCAAGAAAGCCGCTGCCGTAAAGCGTCACCAGAAGAAAGTTTCGCGCGAAGCGGTCAACCGCGTTCGCCTGTACTGATCGACCACCGATCAGCACAAGGGCCGGTTCTTCCGGCCAAATTTCTCCGGCCCCTTGTGGGCCGGAGTCGTTTCTGGCATTTGCTTTTCTTTCTGTCCACGCGCCTCACGAATGGAGTCCGTCATGTCCACCCTGAAAGCCCGCCTCACCGACGCCATGAAGGACGCCATGCGCGCCCAACAAAAAGAACGGCTGGCAGCCGTTCGCCTCGCGCTATCGGCGATCAAGCAGGTCGAAGTCGACGAGCGCAAAGAACTGACCGACAGCGACGTTCTCGCCGTGCTCGACAAAATGGTCAAGCAGCGCCGCGAATCCATCGTGCAGTTCGAACAAGCCGGCCGCACGGAACTGGCGGCCGCCGAGCAAGCAGAAATTGCGGTGCTACAGGATTTTCTGCCGACGCAATTGAGTGAAGCAGAAATCGACGCGTTGATTGCGCAAGCGGTAGTCGATACCGGTGCCGCCGGCATGCGCGACATGGGCAAAGTCATGAACGCGCTGCGTCCGCAGTTGGCTGGCCGCGCCGACATGGGTGCGGTGAGCAACCGCATCAAAGCAAAGCTCGGTAGCTGAGCACCATGCTGAATAACTCGCTAGTCCAGATTCTGCTGTTGCTGGCCACCGCGGTTGCCGTGGTCTTTTCGTTTCAACGGCTAAAAATTCCAACCAGTCTGGGCTATCTGCTGGTTGGACTCATCCTCGGGCCACACACCATCGGCCCCTCGCTGCACACTGAACCAATTCAAGCGCTGGCTGAATTTGGTATCGTTTTTTTGTTATTTACCGTCGGCCTCAATTATTCGCTGCCGCAGATTCATGCGCTGCGTAACACCGTGCTCGGGCTGGGCAGTGCGCAAGTCGCGCTGACGACCGCAGTCGTCGGCGCACTCGTTTACTTTGTGTTGGGGCTGCCTGCGGCGGCAGCATTTGTCGTCGGTGCGGTATTCGCGCAATCCTCCACCACCGTGATCAGCAATCAACTGCTTGCACAAGGGGAAGAAAACAGCCGACACGGGCGCTTGGGTGTTGCGCTGTCGGTATTTCAAGACGTCACTGCTGTTCCTTTGCTGATTCTGATTCCGGCATTCGGCGTTGCCGCCACTGGTTTTAGTTCCGTCGCTTTCGACATTGTTCTGGCCATCGGCAAAGCCGTGTTGGCATTTCTTGCCGTTGTCATCCTTGGCCGCTGGTTTTTGCGGCCGCTATTTCATTACGTGGCCAAGCAGCAATCCCCAGAATTATTCACGCTGACGGTTTTGCTGGTGTCGCTCGCCGCCGGCTGGGCGACCAGTCTGCTCGGGCTGTCGATGGCATTTGGTGCTTTTCTCGCCGGCATGATGTTGGGCGAAACTGAATTTCGGCATCAGGTCGAAGCCACCGTGCGGCCATTTCGCGACGTGTTGCTGGGTTTATTTTTCATCGGCGTTGGCATGCTCATCGATCCGTCTGCCTTGCCGGCTATCTGGCACTGGGTATTACTCGGCACATTCGTGCTGCTGCTCAGCAAAATTTTACTGGTCATGCTAATCGTTCGTTGGTCCGGCATTGATCCGCTGACCGCTTGGCGCACAGCGCTCATTCTCGCCGTTGGTGGTGAATTCGGTTTTGCTTTGCTGTCGATCGCATTGGGTGACAACGCCATCGATGCGTACAGCGGTCAGATCGTGTTGTACGCCGTGTTGCTCTCGATCATCACCGCACCGTTCCTGATTCGCTACAACCACCCCATCGCGGCTTGGCTGGCGGCAGCAACACCTGACATAAAAGCCAACACGCCGGGCGATATTCCGGAAGCCATCGGGCATCAAGAAAACCACGTCATCATTTGCGGTTACGGCCGCATGGGGCAAAGCGTGGGCAATTTCCTCGAAGAAGAAAAAATCTCCTTCGTCGCGTTAGATCTAGATGCTGTACGCGTTGGTCAAGCGCATCTGGCCGGTGAGCCGGTGTTTTACGGTGATGCCACCGATGACGGTATGTTGGATGCGGTGGGCCTGCGTTCGGCTCGTTTACTCGTGATCAGCCACAACGATATCGCTGCGGCACGGCGCATCCTGCAGCACGTGCGCGGTGTACGGCCCGATTTACCCATCATGGTCCGCACCATTGATGAAACACATGTAGAAGAGTTGTACAAAGCCGGCGCAACGGAAGTTATTCCGGAGACACTGGAGGCCAGCCTCATGGTGGCGTCCAATGCACTCTTGTTGCTCGGTACGCCGCTGACACGCGTCGTCCGCAAAATGCGGGAACAGCGGAACAGCCGTTACCGTTTGCTGCGTGAAGCATTCACCGGTTATCCCGGTTTTAGCAGCACGGCCGAGGATCGTCAGGACCGTCTGCGTTCTGTGCCGTTACCGGCAGCAGCGCGCAGCGTCGGCAAACCGGTGAGCGAGGTTATCCCCGAAGGTATTGTGCTCACCGCGCTGGTCCGCCAAGGCGAACGCCACCTGACACCCGCGGCCGACACGGTGCTGGCGGCTGACGATATTCTGGTGTTGTTCGGCGCACCGGAAGACATTGAGCGCGTCGAGCGCACCCTGTTGCAGTGAGATGGCCTGCCAATGACTCCGCCGATCACTCTCCGAAAATATGCGCGCGCTGGCCATCGCCAACGCAGCACGAAGCGTTGAGTCATGTCAGGTCGCATCCCACAATCTTTCGTCGATGATTTACTCGCGCGCACCGACATCGTCGGCGTGATCGAAGCGCGCGTGCCACTCAAACGAGCCGGCCGCAATTATTCGGCTTGCTGCCCGTTCCACAAAGAAAAAACGCCCTCATTTTCGGTCAGTCAGGACAAGCAGTTTTATTACTGCTTCGGTTGCGGCGCCACCGGCAATGCCATCGGCTTTCTGATGGAATACGAGCGGCGCGCTTTCCCTGAAGCCGTACAGGAGCTCGCCGATCGAGCCGGGCTCGCCGTGCCGCACGAGGATGACGACGGACGCGGCGATGAACAACGTGCCAGAAATCGTGCGCTCTACGACGCGCTGACTGACGCCGATAAATTCTTTCAGCAGCAATTGCGCAAACATGCACAGCGAGCGCGCGCCGTGGATTATTTGAAAGGTCGCGGTCTCACCGGCGAGATTGCACAGCGCTTCGGCATGGGTTACGCACCACCCGGTTGGGATAATTTGCTGGCCACGCTCGGCGGCGATGTTAAACGCCAAAAACTGTACGCCGACAACGGTCTTGTCATCGAGCAAGACGGAAAAACCTACGACCGTTTTCGTGACCGAATCATGTTCCCGATTCGCGACGTGCGCGGCCGCGTCATCGGCTTTGGTGGCCGCATCATCGGTGACGGCAAGCCCAAATATCTCAACTCGCCGGAAACGCCCGTATTTCACAAAGGTCGCGAGCTCTACGGCCTGCACGAAGCCAAACTGGCGAACAAAACGCTGGATCGACTGCTGGTGGTTGAAGGCTACATGGACGTGATTGCGCTGGCGCAGCAAGGCATCACCTGCGCGGTTGCCACGTTGGGTACCGCTTGCACCGGTGATCACGTTGATCTTTTATTTCGCCATACCGGCGAGGTCGTGTTTTGTTTTGACGGAGATGCCGCAGGTCGTCGCGCTGCGTGGCGCGCGCTGGAAGCCACCTTGCCGAAACTCCTCGATGGTCGCAGTGCGCGCGTATTATTTTTGCCGCAAGAGCATGACCCTGACAGCTTGGTGCGTGTCGAAGGCGCCGACGCCTTCAATGCGCGTCTCATGCAAGCCGACAGTCTGGATGACGTGCTGCTGCGCGAATTGGCCTCGCGCGTTGATCTCTCTCGCACCGATGGCCGCGCGCGTCTTGCCACACTGGCCAAACCATATGTCATGCAAATTCCGGGAGAAATTCTGCGCGCATTAGTGACAGAAAAACTGGCGGCGATGGCGCAGATCGACGCTCGCTTGCTCGCGCAAACGCCAGCAGGCCCGGTGGAGCATATTCCGTTCGATGGCGAAGAACGTGATATTCCCGCGCCGGATGATTCGCTACAAACACCGCCGCCGTGGGCGCATTCGCGACGCGACGCCAGTCGCAACGCGAATCGCAATGCACGCGCACCGATGGCTTCGCTGCCCAGTCGCTTGGTGCACTTGCTCGCGCAAACCCCCGAATTGGCGGCTGATTTCCATTTGCCCCCCGAAGTGCGGGCACTGGATATTCCGCACATCGACCTGCTGCTGGATGTGCTCGACATCTTGCAAGCCAGTGAGCACCCTTCGTTGGCCTCGCTGTTCGGCATGCTGCGCGCGGGCGAGCGCTACGATGAATTTGCGGCGCTGATTGGCCGAGAATTTCTCTTGGGGGACGCTGCACCGGGGGCCCCTGCCCCGAGCCCGGACGCCCTGCGACAGGAACTCAAGGACGGTGCCCGCCAACTGACATTGGCCTTCTGGGATGCCGAAATCGCCCGCGAACTACGGCAGCCCGGCGGCCCAGATACCGACCGTCTACGCGGCCTGTATGCACAAATAGCCGCCCTGAAAGGGCCAGCGCCGGGCTGATTCTCCGGCGGCATCGGCACCGACCCCTAGAAAACACGCCGGAACCTTCCGCCGCCGGCCCCCTCCAAGGTCTGCGTTTATCCACGGGTGGCTAGTCTCGCCCCCCCGCCGGTATAATCCGCGGCTTCCTGAAACGCCGCGACACCGGGGCCCCACCGCCTCGGCGCCCGCGTCGTGCCCTTCCGCCACGCCCAAACGGTGCCCGATGGCTGCCAACGACAAAGAGAAAGAGAAAGACAAGGAGACGCAGCAATCGCTGCTGAAATCGCTGATCGCGCGCGGTAAAGAGCAGGGCTTCCTGACTTTTGCCGAGATCAACGATCACCTCCCGGATTCGATCACCGATACCGATCAGGTCGAAGACATCATCGCGTTGATCAACGACATGGGGATCAATGTCGTTGAGCGCGCGCCGGAAGCGGATGAACTGAATCTCGACGAAAACGCCGGCCAAGCGACTGACGAAGTCGCAACGGAAGAAGCCGTTGCGGTGCTCGCCGCCGTCGAATCCGAACCAGGTCGCACCACGGATCCGGTGCGGATGTACATGCGCGAAATGGGCACCGTTGAGCTGCTCACGCGCGAAGGCGAAATTGTCATCGCCAAACGCATTGAAGAAGGTATTCGCGAAGTTTTGAGCGCCATGGCTTGGTGGCCGGGCACCGTTGATAAAGTGCTCACCGAATACGACGCCGTTGAAGCGGGCACTCGCCGCCTGACGGATCTCATCGCCGGCTTCCTCGACCCCAACGACGATGGCGCTGCCATCACGGCGCTGGAGGAAGAAGAAGAATTCACGCCCGAAGCAAAAACGGCAAAGCACAAAGACATCAAGGCAGAAAAAGCTGCCAAGGCCGAGAAACCCGCCAAAGCGGAGAAAGCTGAGAAGGCCGACAAAACAGAAAAGCCGGCCAAAGGCGCCAAGAATGCCGCAGCACCGGCTGCCGCCGCCGAAGAAGAGTCTGAGGACGAAAACTCTGGCAGTACGGAAGATGATGAAGAGCAGTCGGCCATCGATCCCGAAGTAGCCCGCCAGCACTTCACGGCGCTGCGTGATGCACATAAAAAAATGCAGAGCGCGCTCAAGCGTTACGGTCATGAGCACAAGTCTTATCAAAAAGCCATGGAGAACCTCGCCGAAGAGTTCGCCATGTTCAAGTTTGTGCCGCGCGTATTCGACGACCTGACGCGCACCGTGCGTGCAGGCCTAGATGCAGTTCGCCAAGGCGAGCGGGAAATCATGGCCATTTGCGTTAGACGTGGCCGCATGGATCGCCAGGAATTCATCAAAGTTTTCCCCGGTAACGAGACCAATCTCAACTGGCTCTCCGAACAAAAGAAAGCCAAGAAAAAATTTGCTGCGCAGATCGAACCGTTCGCCGAAGACATCCAGCGTGCTCAGCAGAAACTGATCGATCTGGAAGAAAAAACAAAACTCACGGTTGCCACGATCAAATCGATCAATCGCCGCGTTTCCACGGGCGAAGCGCAAGCGCGTCGCGCCAAGAAAGAGATGGTCGAGGCCAACCTGCGCCTCGTAATCTCGATCGCCAAAAAATACACCAACCGCGGCCTGCAGTTCCTCGACTTGATTCAGGAAGGCAACATCGGCCTGATGAAAGCCGTCGACAAGTTCGAATACCGTCGTGGTTTCAAATTCTCGACCTACGCCACGTGGTGGATTCGTCAGGCCATCACCCGCTCGATCGCGGATCAGGCGCGCACCATTCGTATCCCGGTGCACATGATCGAAACCATCAACAAAATCAATCGCGTGCAACGACAAATGTTGCAGGAGATGGGTCGCGAGCCAACGCCGGAAGAACTCGGCAAGCGGCTCGACATGCCGGAAGACAAAGTCCGCAAAGTCCTGAAAATCGCCAAAGAGCCAATCTCCATGGAGACGCCAATCGGCGACGACGAAGATTCGCATCTGGGTGATTTCATCGAGGACACGACGATGATCTCCCCGATCGAAGCCGCGACCTCGGAAGGCCTGCAGGAAGCCGTGCGCGAAGTATTGGCCAACCTCACCGCCCGCGAAGCAAAAGTGCTGCGCATGCGTTTTGGTATCGACATGAATACCGACCACACATTGGAAGAGGTCGGCAAACAATTCGATGTCACCCGCGAGCGTATTCGTCAAATCGAAGCCAAGGCATTGCGCAAATTGCGCCACCCGACACGTTCGGAGCAACTGCGCTCATTCTTGGATTCGGATCAGTAATTCGCGCTTTTGATTTAACGCGGCCCAGCCACCAGTGTTGGCGCCACGTGTTTGCGTCAGTCGCATGGAACCGGAGCACAGGGGCCGCAGCGTAGCAGCGCTACGTGAGGACCCCGAGCACCGCCTCCATGCGGATCACGCAAACAAAGCAAGCCAAAGGGCCTGTAGCTCAGTTGGTTAGAGCAGGGGAC
>CAZNPF010000006.1:0-164584 GCA_964574995.1 uncultured Pseudomonadales bacterium
GCGTGGTCGGCACCGTCGTGCGCGTGGTCGTGGTGGTGGCCGTCAGGCCACCGGGTACCTGGATCGTCGAACTCGCCGGCAATGGCGCCTGCATGCCGAAGCGGGGATCCGGGCCTTCCCTGAAGGTGCTGACCGTGCCATCCGCCGCCGTCCGCGTGCTGATGCCATTCGGACGCTCCAGGGTGATGCCCTGCGTGCCATCCGGGCTGGTCACCGTCGTCTGGCGATTTCCGTTGATGAATTTCTCGGTCCGGTAATGAGTGACGCGACCCTCGGCCGTGGTCATCTGCACGGTGCGATCCAGGTAATCGCCGCCCCGGGCGATGTCCCAGGATCCGCCGGCCGCGTTGCTGTCCCGGGTGAGGAAACCATCGACGTCATACTGGAAGACGGAAGCGTTGTCGCGCGGATCCCTGAAACTGGTGAGCAGTCCGTTGGCCATGTAGGTCATGGCATGCGCTTCACCCGCGGGGTTCGACAAGGCGGCGAGGTAGCCATTGGCATCCTTGCCCAGCGTCGTCCGCTGGCCGTCCGGGGATACGATGGCCGTCGCGTCTCCCGCGGCATCACGCTCGATGCGGGTAATGTTGCCATCGCCGTCCGTGATCTGCGTCAGCAGGGCGCTGCTGTTGTAGCCGAACGTATAGCGCACGCCGCCCGTGTGGGTGTCGATCGTCGACAGGTGGCGACCCGCGGAATCGAAGCGATACAACTCGCCGCCATCTTCCGATGTCACCAGGATTTCGCCGGCGGTGTAACCCGGCAAGGGCGGAACAATTTTCGCTGCCGGGCCATATTGACCGAGATACAAGGTGCCATCCGGGGCCAACGAAATGCCCCAGGGCGACTCCACTTGGGCGGAGGTCGCGGGGCCGCCCAATCCGTTGTGGCCATTTGAGCCAATCCCGGCAACCGTGTTGATGATGCCGTCGGGGCCGACATAGCGAACGCGGCCATTGTCCGTATCACCGATGTAATAGCCACCACGGGAATCAACGGCAATGCCAGCCGGATGGCGGAAGCTCGCCTGCAGGGCAGGGCCGCCATCACCGCCGTAACCGGTAACGCCGTTACCGGCAATGGTCTGGATGGTGCCGTCCGGAGTCACCTTGCGCACGCGGCTGTTGCCGGAATCGACGATGTAGAGATTGCCTTCGCGATCCACGTCTACATAGTTGGCCAATGACAACCTGGCCGCCGAAGCCCGGCCACCATCGCCACTGAAACCCTGGCCCGCAGTGCCAACGATGGTCGAAATGTATCCATCCGGATTGATGCAACGAATCCGGCTGCCATTGCGCTCGGCAAAATAAATGGCGCCATCCGGCCCGACGGCGATGCCCCAGGGAGACCGGACACTCGCAAGGACGGCGGGACCGCCATCACCCGTGGTCGCGTTCGCACCTGTGCCGGCAATGGTGGAAATAATTCCGTCCGGCGTGATCTTGCGGATGCGATTGTTGCCCGTGTCCGAAAGATAAACCGTGCCGTCCGGCCCGACGGCAATGCCCAGCGGCCCGGCCACCTTCGCCGAAGTGGCAGGACCACCATCACCGGCAAATCCCCCGCCGGTGCCGCCGGCCGCCACGCGTACCACGCCATTGGCATCCGCCGCGTAAACGATGGAATTCCCCGCGTACACCAGGTACACCGTCCCATCCGGCGCGACGGCCGACACGGTGCCGATAGCCGTGGACTTGGACACCGGCTGCAACAGGGACTGCGTCACCTGCGGATCCAGCCGCTCGCCAGTGCCCAGGTACAGCGCTTTGCGCACGGGATCGTAGGCATGGTGCTCGCTGAGGGACCAGCCACCGATGCGCCCGCCTTTTGCCTTCCAGGAACCGATGATCTTGCGGTAGTCCTGCCAGAAGATGGTTTTCATGTCGCGGATCGTGGCGTTCTGGGCGAATTTCCCAAACGCCTTGAAGCTGCGAACACCGACGGTGTTGCCGCCGCCACCGCCACCCCCCGAGATGCCATACATGTAAACCATCGGGTACTCGTAGCCGACGCGAACCTTCGCGACCTGGGCGCCCTGGACCTCGCGGCCATAAACGTCCTTCCCATCCCACTCGAATTTCCAGCGCTTGTTGGGCGCCGGATCAAAACTCTTCGAGAATGTCCGGCCAGCCACGGAAACGCGCACGTAAACCCGCAACATGCTTTGCGGGATCGTCGGCCCGGTCAACGGAATGTCGAGAACGTTGTTATTCCGGCCCTGGGCCCGGTCGCTGCGGTAATTGAGTGTGAACTCCGTGCCGGAAATCGGCAGGCGCTCACCCAGTGTCTGGTTCTCTGCTTCAATGATGGATCCGCATTTCTTGCATGGCTTGTCTTTTGGATCGTTGGTCTCTGCTTCCGACTGGTCCGGCACTTCCGTATCACCGGGCACGCCCCAGGGCCAGTTGAAATCCCTGCGCGAGAAGTGCGCGGCCGGAACGCGCCAGAGCTCCTGCCCCGCCGGATACAGCGCCGCCAACTGGACCAGTTCTTCGTTGGTGATGGCCCAGGAAGCCAGTTGCGCCGCCGAATCCGCAACGCCATCCCCGTTGGTGTCGACGGTGGCAACGCCGCCGGCCGTCGCCAGCACACGCAGGACGACACCGTCATCGTCCGCCATCCACTCGCCGGCCTTCGAGTCGTAAACGCCCGACGGCACCGCGGCGCCTACCGGGAAGCCGAGGAAGTTCTCGACATAGATCGGTACGGGCTGGCTGAAGTTGACTTGCGCGGCACCAGCAGCCATGGCTTCGTCCACGCTGAACTCGGCCGCGTAGGTGTAGGCACTGGAAGGCGGCAACGTGGCCGGCATGGCCTGCCGCCCGTTTTCACCGACGGTGTATTCGGTGGCGCGCACGTTCAGCGTAGCCAGCGGCTGTGTACTGCCATCCGCCATGACCATGGTGGCCTGGGTCCCGGACGGGAACAGTATGGTAGCGATCCGCGTACCGTCCATATCCGTGACCGGGTTGCCACGGGCCACCTGCATCAGGCTCGACGGCAGGTTGACGGGAGTGACCCGCGTGTCCAGCGGGATCATCACGACATCATCCAGCTCGGAAAACTCCTGCCAGTCAGTCGCAACCTTGCGCTGTACAGGCAGGTAACCGTCTTTCGTGTACTCGACAACCAGTTGCCCGCCGCCGTTGACGGCCAGGTCAAAGGCGCCGTCACTCCGGCTCAGCGTCTGCCCCAGTTCCGGGTGAGCCAGGACCGTGATCGTGACGCCACGCAGCGGGGCCTCGTCCCGCGATTTCACGAGACCGCGGACGACCGCCACACGCTTCAGTTCGATCGTGCCCGGGGCCACCCCGGTCTGGATCGGGTTGCTGCCGCTGTACAGGAAGGCCGACATGTCGGCGAGATTGCTGACCACCGTGGGATCCAGGGGTGGCGCTACCAGCGACGGATCCGGCGGCAGGCCATCTTCAACCTGTACCTCGACCACCTCGCTTTCATTCCCCGCCGCATCCTTGACGACGATGCGCAAGGTGTCGCCGCCCTGCGCAGGCACGGAGAAGCTGTAAGTACCGCCAGCGCCGACCGCAACGGTTTGCGACGTCCCGGTACGCACATTGGTGACGGTCACCTGCGACCCCGCCTCTGCCGTACCACTCAGGCCCACGTTGCCGTCGACCGGCTCGGTCAGTGCCGCGGTCGGCGCTGCAGGCGGCGTGGTGTCCAGCGTGACGTGGAGATCTTTCGTGGTGGTATTGCCACCGTTGTCGACGGCCACCAGGTGGAGGGTATTGGCGCCTTCAACCAGCGACAGGGCGTAATTGAAATCATTGTCCGGCGCCGAGACCGGTACCGTCGCGCCGTTGAGCGTGAGCGTGACCGGCTCGTTGGCGAAACCGGTCAGCGCGGGATGCGGGTTGTTGGTCAGCGAGCCCTCGGCCGGCGACAACACCGCCAGCACAGGCGGCAGATCGACATAAAAACTGTCGTGCAGCAGCGCCGAGATGTGGTTGTAGATGTCGGTTGCCGTGCCCTCGATGACGACTTCGCCTTCCGTGAACGCCCCCATCGGCGTGTAGTTCACGTCGTTGCCATCAATCGTCCAGGCCGTGGACGGTACCGCCTGGCCATTGAGCTTGATGTCGAGCGTCATGCCGGCCAGCGCGGCCGGGTCCGGATCGCACACCACGCTGTTGCACATGGCGCCCAAAGTGAGAGTGATCGGCGGATAAGCTGTGGATACGCGGCTTCCAGAGATCGGCGCCACCAGTTTCAGCGTCGGCAGAACATAACGCGGGGAAATGCCCACCAGTGGCTGACCGGTATTACCGGCATCCAATGACCCCAATGAGACACCCGTAGCTGTGAGATGTACGAGTCGACCGCCATTACCTCCAGCCCATAAAGTTTGCGATTGCGGCTCAAAAACTAGCGTTCGGACTTGCTTGAGGTCATCGGAAGTCACGCTGACGGTGCGCAGGTTGCCGCCAGTGCGATTCAAGGCATAGAGGGTGTCTTTGGTTCCGACCCATACATCTCCATTCCCGACATTTAGCGCAATTGGACTAATGATCTGGGAATTGGGGGCAGGTAGCGAAAGCGCCGCTACCGGACCCCCGCTATTTTGCAGGTCAAGACGGGTCACCACTCGTGGGCCCGACATCCACAGTACGCCGGCCGAAGAATCGATTGCTAATGATTCCAGACCTGATGAGCCGTAACCCCACAGGACCAAAGACTGTCGACTTAGCACCTGGCCTGCCGCAGAGAACTTCAGAAGCTCATCGCCAGTCAGCACGAATAACGATTCATCCTGGGCCAATGCCAGGGCACGAACAGCCGTTGGCAACTGGACAACCACGTCCGGGGTGCCCTGGGGGTTCAGGCGCAGCAGGGTTTCATCTCCTGAGACCCAGAGATTGCCGCCGTAAGGGTTCATGGCCGTGTGGAACACGCTTGTATCCGCCGCCAGTACTCCGGACAAGTCGCTGTCGGCCAGCACCATGCCCATGCTCGTCAGGTGCATTACGTGCAAGCCCGCCAGGACCCAGACACTGCTGTCATAGGGGTCTGCCTGCAGACTTTTCACGGGTGCCGGCAGCGGGATCGTCTGCGCTATCGCGTGAGTGCTGGTATCGACCTGGCTGACCTTGTTGCTGCCATCACTGATCCACAGCACGGGCGCGCCGGGTGGCACCGTGAGGGCAGCTACGGCCATGACAACGGGGGCAATGGCAAGAACAGCGGCGACAAGCGCGAACAACGCGCGCCGGACGTGCGTGAGGCAGGACATGGACTTATCCCTGTCGTATGTAGTTTCAGTCAGTGAAACCCTCAGGGGGAAACCTGAGAGGAGGGTCAGCCTGCCAGCATTCGTCAGTTGAGCGCAATACCGCATGGATGTACGGCAAAGCCATGCCCAGTCTCCCCGAGCAATGCTCCCCCGGACTACGCCTCACCTGGGCGGCCCAGAGTCCCCCAGAACGGTTGCCCTGAAAATCGCATTTAACCCCTCACGCACATCTTCTGCCCGGAGCGCCTCGGGACGTCCCTGCCCGGAGAAGTCAGTCCCGTGGCGCTCGAATTCAGCCTCGATGAACTGGTTGAGTTCGGGCACCCGGTCACCCACGCCGAGTTCCGGTGTTGTGCGCTTCATATCCAAGAGCCGCTCAACGATCGGCCTTAACGAGGCCGGCAGCGTCGCCTCCATGAGGCGCTCAAATTCTACCGGCGGCATTCCCAAACCCTGCTCGATGTACCTGATCGCAAGTAACGGCCTGAGCACGTAGAAATATTTCTTGAGACGCACCTGATCTTTTAACAGGTATTCACGAGCGTTTCCGCGGGCCATGTGGCTGTAGTGGTAGCACAGGGCCACGGGATTCATCACCTGTGGCGCAAGTGTCCGCATGGATTCGGCGAAGTTGCCGTTCTCGATGTACTTGACCGGGCTATTCAGCCATTCCAGCAGGGCACCATTAGTGCGCGTGAGGAGATACAGCGCCTTTCGGACGTCCCAGCCGGCGCAATCAATGTCATCCCCGATGGGATACTCAATAACGTCACGCTGGCGCTCAACATCGTAGGTGAGGTACCAGTCCGGAGCGCGGGCGTAAATAAACCTGACGTCATAGTCAGAATCCGGGGAGGCAAAGCCCCATGCCCGACTGCCCGACTCGCAGGCATATAAAATCCTGACTCCGTGCTCGATCTCCGCAGCATGCAAGCGTCGCAGAATTTCGGCCCTGACCTGACCGTTTATAATGTCATCATCACGCATGACGCCTTCCACTCAACGCCTGAACGGCCACAGTGTTGATTTCCACCCAATTCTGACCCGGCGTTTTCATCCAATTCTGACCCACCATTGGGTTGCCTGATCTAATCAGGTTTCTGTGGATAAGTCTGTTTTTTTAGGCGCCTGTCTCCTCCGTGCTGATTGCGAGTTGGGTCGCGCTTTTGTTTCGCCGTGTGGTGGCGACGGCTGCACTGTTCCTGAACCGCCACGACTCGTTGCCGGTCTCCACGATATGACAGTGATGCGTCAGGCGATCCAGCAACGCCGTCGTCATCTTGGCGTCGCCAAACACGTTCGACCATTCCGCAAAACCCAGATTGGTCGTGATCATCACGCTGGTGCGCTCGTAGAGTTTCGAGAGTAGGTGGAATACTCGCAAGGCACGCTGTAGCGATTGCACTGGAAGTGCACCAGCGCGGTGGCCGAGACGCGCAACACTTTCTCAATGTAGCCATCAAACGGACGCGGGTTCGGCATCAAGTGCGCTTGTTCGTCCGCCAGTGCCTCCGCAACCGTGATATCCGGGCAATCCGGGTGCTTCATCGCGTGCCATGCCGCCAGACATTCCGCATGCAACCACACGTTCAGTTCGGCTAGCGAGTTCCAGTGCCGCTGAACCACGCCCTGCCAGATCTGTCGACGACGATCCTGCACGTTTTTCTCGACGATGCCTTTCTCCCAGCCTGCCGCGCGGTTGCAAAACTCTGGCTCGAACAGGTAGTGGCTGTTCATCGCCGCGAAACGCGCGTTCACCGTGCGTGCTTTACCGTGGCCAACCTTGTCGACCGCCGTCTTCATGTTGTCGTAAATGCCGCGCTGCGGAATGCCGCCAAAAACGTCAAACGCTTGCGCGTGCGCATCGAACAGCATCTCGTGGCTTTGGGCCGGGTACGCCACCAACAAAAATGCGCGACTGCACGCCAGCTTGATGTGCGCGACTTCTAGACGTCGGCGAATGCCGGCAATCGTCGCGTACTCACAACTCCAGTCGAACTGGAAGGCTTCGCCCGGCGCGAACCGCAACGGCACGAACGCCTGCCGGCTCGGCAAGGCACCACCGTCCGCCTTCCACTGCCGCACAAACGCGGCCACCCGGCCATAGCCGCCGGGATAACCCTGCGCACGCAGGTGCTGGAACAACACCCGTGCTGTACGACGATCACGCTTCGGGCGATGGCTGTCCGTGCGCAACCATGTCGTCAGCTGTTCTTGGTAAGGATCGAGAAGGCTCGGGCTGGAACGCGCCGAATAGTTTGGCTCCGTCACATCCGGCTGTCGCAGCCAGTCCCGAATCGTGTTCCGGGACAATCCCGTTTGCTTGGCAATCGCTCTCAACGATTGTCCGTCGCGGAAATGCATCCGCCTGATCTTGGCCAACATGCTCACACTGATCACTCCCTATGCCCCTGCGCAAAAAATGCGCAGGGTAGTCGTTAGGGGTGGGTCAGTTTTGGGTGAAAATCAGGCCGCTAAGTGGGTCAGTTTTGGATGGAACTCAACAGGCTGGCCCGCCAACCGACGGGCCAGTCGCTCACAATGCAGGTCACATACTGGGTGCTGGCCATTTGATAGCGAGCCCCCTTAAGCCAAACGGCATGCAAAACGGGGAGCAAAAGCAAACCTACCGCTATGTCCAGCTAGGATGATAGGTAGCATTGCCTAGGAATGTCTCGCCGTAGAATCAGGTCGGCTCAGCAGCCGGCCGCCCCCGCCTGTAGGTGATTTCGGCGACCACCCCATCCTCATCGTTCACCGTAAGAGCGGCATTATCCGCAGATGCTGCCCGTCATCCTTGGCGACGACTGCAGGACGTCATGGGCCGGAAGATTACGTTGCCGCTCTAGCCACGACTGCATCCAAACGCATTCCTGGAATCCCCATAGCACTTCGTTTCCGCCTTGGCCATATAACTCAGCCGATAAAACAGGTTCGCATACTGCTGAACGTAGTCAGGCGAGTTTACGTTCAAGAAATACACCCCATTCCTTGAGAAGTGAACTGACCCAATCACTTGCTCTGGCGTCGCACCCACCGCGCTTGCCCAAGCCTGCACAATGCAATGAGCCAAACAATTACACTGCCCTGCCCGAGGATCTCTCGGCACATCAATCCAAGCCTCTCCAGGGGACTCGCAGTACTCTCCTAACGAGTGGAATGAATCCTTATTAAGGATTAGAGCGAAATGATAGTGCCAGCTCATTGCTGAGCTCTTCTCCTTCACCCATACAAACCGAACCCTTGTCGGGTGAACCCTCTTCCCCTCACGGCTCTTTCGCGCCTGCAATGACTCTATCTTTGCTTTCAGCGACTCGGTAAACCTTGTGATTACTGCACTATCTGCCCCAGGCCAAAAGCACGGAAACATCAGCTCAAACCGGAATACCGCGATCCTTGGGTGATCGCTTAAGGCCTGACCAATAACATCCCTGATTCTTTCCAGGTAGTTAGAAACAAGTGCGCCACACTGCGTCTGCACAGGAATACCGTTCCATGATGGCTCACTGTGTAGGAATAGGTTTGGATTGTCTTGGTGTCTTCTCATTGTCTGCTTCTCCCCATGGGTGATTCCCATAGGAAGAGCAATGAATTGTTTTTTTATTTTGTTATGGCCATCAATCCTTGCTAAGAGAGAGCCGCTTCGCCACAACCAACTATCGAATCATCAGTATCAACAGTCTTCTCGGTGAAGACTGAATACACGACATGGTTAATTTGCTGGTTTACTTACCTAGATTTAGGTAGGTGTCTAGTTGGGTAAACTAATTAACATTACTAAACCGACATTGAACCAGCGCCAAAATGACCTCCTGTTAGCCATCAGCTTGATTATTTCCAGAGACCTACAGAAAAAGTGACTCTGAAATTAAACCAATTTAACTGCGACAGGACTGGCTCTTTCACATCTGCGTGAAAGAGCCAGGCTCCGCGGCATTACTACTAAGATAAGTTACTCCTTCAATAACTTCTTCCGAAAATTGTCTGCAACAGACTTCTGCACAATGTCCAATTCGGAATTATTGCCGCGGAGCAGATGATCCGATTCAGACGAGGCGCCTCCATCATGAGACCCAAAAGATACATCGGAGTTAGCCAAATTCATGGCCGCCCTATTCAGGCTATCCCGAAGTGGACGCATGTTCTCCCTATAGCTATTCCCAGTATTTTCACCAGACGAAGCGGCTGCTTTCATGCACGCGTTAACAACCAAAGGGGTCTGGTCTAATTGACTGACTGCATGAGGATTGATAATCGCGCCAGGCAATCGTTGCCCCCACGGGTCGTCGGGCACCGGTGATTGCCTGAACCATGCCGACGAATACCCATCGACATGAGTGACCGGCAAGGAACACGCGTTGACTGGGAGAGGCTGGAACTGATACGGCTTCGAGAACGGCGACTCGACTACTGCCGCCTGTCGATCAACTTTTGCCTCAGCCGCCTGTTTTCTACTGATCGCTTCGACCGCAGCCTTTAGATCATCAGCCCCTGCTTTTTGTTGCAGCACGGCAGAGTGCTGGTGCTGCTCGAACAGCAAAGGAATGTCGTGATCCCCGCCATCTACTGCCGGCACATCAGCCACTCGGTCAAGGGGAACCGCCTTCTCGGCCGCACGCAGGGCCTTCTCCTTATCCTTGCTTTCCTTCTCGGCCTGCCGCCTACGTTCAGCTACCGGCTTAATGAATCCGGGCGTTTCCTTCTTGACGTGGTAGTAGAGATTCTGGACTGAGCGACCTAGGTAGGCCGCCGTTTCGTCGGCGCTCAGGAGCGCGGGGGTGATGGCAGGCATGTACTTTCTCCGAACGAAGTCGACCCGGACCTTGGGCCCAAGATGGAAGGTTTGCGTTTTCGTTAGCGCACCGCCGTGCGACGCAGTTAATGGCCCAGTTCGGCTGGGCGGGAGCGCGCGAGTGGCGCCCCAGATAGGTCAGGGTCGACTTACGCGGACAACATCTTCCGCAGAGTCGACTCGGGCTTTGGTGTTGCACACAGCTCCAAAGCTGGGGGCAAGATGCAGGGGCAATGCCCTATAAGTCAAACTCTCCGCCAATGCGGGGGATTCTGCCCTTTGATTTCAGAGAGATAGCGTACCAAGGCCTCTTCTGGGTAACTTTCAGGGTATCCTTGCCAACTACTTGAATTAATAATCTTATTTATCAGTATAATAGTGCATTATTTTAGGTCCTCTCCTCGGCACCAGACAAGGGTTTCAGGGCCTCTCACCACGCCCCGGAAGCCATAAAAAAGCCCAGCGTTGCTGGGCTTTTTTGTTTCTGCCCTAACGGCGATTACGGCGCATTTGGTGCCGCCGCGGACTCGCTCGTGGGATCAGCCGCTGCAGGCGGCGCAATATCTGCTTTCGGCTCATCTTCCGGCACTTCACCGCCCTTGAATGGCCAGCGTTTGCCGGCTCCGTTCAGCAGCTTGCGCGCTTCATTGAGCAGTTTGTCGATACGCGGCGAAGCGGAATCGATGGCTTTTGTGGCTTGCTCGGCCGTGGTTTTGGCTTCGGTCGTTGCCGCGTCAAGTTTGTCCAGCGACGCATCCGTGCGGTCAGACAATGCAGTGACTTCCGCGCTCACAGTATCTAGCGTGTTGTCGGCCTTGCCGAGCGTCTGGCGTAAATCTTTGCGGGTGACTTCGTCAAGATTCGCAACCAATTTATCAACTTGTTTACGTGTTTCGCGCAATTCACTGGTGAGCTTTTTCATTTCAGAAATAGCGCCACGGAAATCGCCTTGTGGATCATTGAAATAATTGAGCGTCTTCGTGGTGCCATCAATGACGGGCAAAATGCGGTTACGCACGTCCTGCGCGATATCCGCCAGCGCCGGTGTCGGCTGGTATATCAGCGTCTCACCGGGATGCACCGGATCCAGATCCGCACTGCCCGCAGTCACGCTGAGAAACGGATCGCCAATCACGCCTTCACGCGCATTGGAGACAATGGAGTCTGCTTTGATCCACCACATGTATTGATCTTCGATCCGCAGCACGAGATCCACACGCGCGTGATCGTTGAGCTTGACGCTTTTCACGTCGCCGATCTTGAAGCCGGACAGCTTCACTGCCATGCCAGGCCGCAAATCCGTACCGGTAGGCGCTTCCGCTTTCAGCTCTGTGTGCGACGTAAAAAAACCCTGTTGGATCGCCAACGTCACCAGCAACGCGACCGCGGCGATCGCGCCGAGCACCGCAAACAGAAAAACTTTGATACTGAGGCCACGGAAGCGTGGATCGGTTTCGCGGAACAGGCTCACGATTCACTCGCCTCGCGGGCAATCAATGGCAGGGAAAGATAATCGGCCGGCGCACGGCCATCGACAATCACGCGCGCGCAGCCGGCGAGTTCTTCTTCCAGCAACACCATCAGCCGTCTGCCGGGTTCACCTTCCGGCAAGGCTAGCCCGGAAAGGACGATGAGTCTGGGGCGCATCAGTAGCATGCGCAACCAACCGACCAGCACCCCCTGCTCCGGTGCCAACCGCGAGGGCGCGTAGGCCAGCAGGCGTCGTACCGATGCCGGGTCCTCATAGCCCAAGCGCGGCAGCCAAGCAGTCAGCCGAGCCTCCAGCGCCGGCAAGGCCGCCGGCACATGCCATTGGCAAGACAGCAGCAGATTTTCCCACGCCGGAAGGTTGCCCAGCAGGCCGCCATCCGCCGGCATCCAGCCCACACCGCCGGCTCCCAACTTTGCGCGCGCAACATCCAGCAAATCATCGATGTGCATATCGAGCAGAGCAGGCTCCAGCCGATAGCGTCCGGGGCCGGGAATACGTGCCGTGCCCCGCGGCATCTTCAATGTCAGCGGCCAGATTTCGCGCGTCATGACCGCACTCATTACAGCGGCACCATCGCCAAATCCAACAGCAGCACGGCCGTGAGTCCGCGCACCACCGCGCGCGATGCGGCAATGGGTACTGCCGTGAATGAGCCGCGTGCCTGCAATCCGGTGTAACAGGCGATCAACGCGATCGCGCCGCCAAACAACACGCTTTTCAGCATGCACAGCAACACGACCTGCGCTTCCAGTGATTCAGCAACAAAATACAGCGCGTTGAACATGTGTGCGCCTGCCGCAAACGCACTGCCGACTACCGTCGCCATAAAGCCAAAATAAATCGCCAGCAACATGCTGCCGGTCGCCATGCCAAACACACGCGGCACCACCAGATAATTCAGCGGCGGTATACCAAGGCGCGACAGCAAACGAATTTCACCATTGGCCTGCATGGTGGCCAGCTCACTGGCCATCGCGGGCGCGCTACGCGCTGCCACCAAAAAAGCCGTCACCAACGGCGCTAATTCATCCAGCGTGATGGTCAGCAAGAGATCGATAGAGTCTTTTGGGCTCTGACCAAAATTTCGCATTTGGCCAATGATGATGCCGGACATTGCCGTCGCCACCAGTAGCACCAATGGCAACGACTGCAAGCCGGAAAAATAAACCTGTTTGAAATACACGCGGCGCGTTGGGCTGCGCGCCCAGAGGTCACTGAATTTCGTCAGCGACCAGAGCAGTGCGCGTGCGCGATAAGCCGGTGAACGCTCCATGCTGCCGGCTCCGCACGCGAATGGTCAGTGGAAAGGATGGCGCAG
The DNA here is from genome assembly GCA_964574995.1 of uncultured Pseudomonadales bacterium. GTDB lineage: Bacteria > Pseudomonadota > Gammaproteobacteria > Pseudomonadales > JADFDG01 > JADFDG01. The sequence continues at coordinate 12,857 of CAZNPF010000006.1, forward strand.
AATGATCGTTTCCACGCGATCCGGACCGGTGGAAATGATGTCGATCGGCGCACCGACCGCATCCTGCAGCCGCGCAATGTATTTGCGCGCGTTGGCAGGCAGATCTTCCAAGCGCTGCGCACCCACGGTGGATTCTTTCCAGCCCGGCATGTCTTCGTAAATCGGCTCCAAACCTTCGTAACTGTCGGCATCGGTCGGCGCACTGCTGACCAACTGACCGTTGCTGCGATAGCCGGTGCAGATACGAACAACATCCAAGCCATCAAGCACGTCGAGCTTGGTCAAACACAGGCCAGATACTGAATTGATTTCGATGGCACGACGCAGCGCGACAGCATCAAACCAGCCGCAGCGACGCGCACGACCGGTCGTTGAACCAAACTCGTGACCTTTGGTGGCCAGATGTTTTCCGGTTTCATCAAACAATTCCGTCGGGAACGGGCCGCCGCCGACACGTGTGGTGTACGCCTTGGTGATGCCAAGAATGTAATCGAGATACAGCGGACCAAAACCGGAGCCCGTGGACGTCCCGCCCGCCGTGGTGTTGGAACTCGTCACGTACGGATACGTGCCGTGATCGATATCCAGCAACGAACCTTGCGCACCTTCAAACATGATGTTGTCGCCACGGCGGCGATGGTTATGCAGGATGGTGGCCACGTCGTCGATCATCGGCTTGATCTGCTCGGCAATCGCCAATGTTTCATCCAGCGTTTTCTGAAAATCGACCGGCTCGACTTTGTAGTAGTTCTTCAACACAAAGTTGTGGAAATCCATCACGCCGGCGAGTTTCTCGGCAAAGCGCTCACGGTGCAGCACATCACCCAGGCGAACACCGCGACGCGCCACTTTGTCTTCGTAGGCCGGACCGATACCACGGCCGGTGGTACCAATCGCCGATTTGCCACGCGCCGCTTCGCGCGCTTTATCCAGCGCTGCGTGATACGGAAGGATCAACGTGCACGCCGACGACAGTTTCAAGCGCTCGCGCACCGGCACGCCGTTTTGCTCAAGACCGGTGATTTCTTTCATCAGCGCATCGGGCGCCAACACCACGCCATTGCCGATCAAACAGGTGACATCGCCGCGCAAAATTCCCGACGGAATCAGATGCAATACGGTTTTCTTGCCGTCGATCACCAGCGTATGGCCGGCGTTGTGGCCACCCTGAAAGCGTGCGACGCACTTTGCTTCATCCGTCAGCAGATCGACGATTTTGCCTTTGCCTTCGTCACCCCATTGGGTACCGAGCACGACTACGTTCTTGCCCATGTCTGAATTGCTCTTTGCTAATTTGTCGAATGATGCTGCAGATAAATTAAATACGCTGGATTGGGCGTGCGTGCTTATTCGCTTTAGCGTGGCACAACGCGCCAACCTTTTTCGCTGTGTTGCAATTGCCGATCACAGCCAAGCTCGTTGAAATCCGGCGCACTGCCCGGCAAGCCACGCACGACGCGCTCACCGGCAACACGCAAACTGACCACCATGGCCTCCAATGCTGGATCAGGCGTTGCAAGCGATGGCGCATAAACACCGCTTGTCGATGGCAGCAACGATACGGTGGCGATATCAGCCAGCGTCTTCACATCGACGCTGAAACCCGTGGCGGGGCGATCGCGACCAAACGCACGACCCACGCCGTCGTAACGCCCCCCTTTGGCGACTTCCTGACTGCGGCCAGCGACATACGCGGCAAACACGCAACCGCCATGGTAGCGATAGCTACGCAACTCGCAGAGATCCACGCACACTTTCACCTGCGGGTATGCAATGCGCACGCGGCTAGCAATCAGCGCGAGGTCTTCCAGTGCGCGTTGCACTTCTTTACCCGCACCCGCCAGTTGCTTGCGCGCACGCGTCATCACCGCGTCCAAATCGCCCGCCAGATCTACCAGTGCCCGCAAGCGAGCGCGCACCGCAGCATTCGTAACACGCGCATCGAGAAATACATCTAATTCCGGCACGGCTTTGCGTTGAAAAATATCAAACAACAGCGCCTCGTCGTCATCCGTCAGCGCCGCTTCAGCCACCAAGCCGCGATGAATACCGACGTGCCCAATGTCTAGCTGCGCATCGCTGCGGCCAATCGCAGCCAGCGTTTCCAACATCAAGCTGATAATTTCGATATCGGCATCTACGCCGGCATAACCAAACAATTCCGCACCCGCCTGCAACGGTGCGCGCGAGGCCGCCATGCCAGCAGGGCGCGCGTGCAGTGTGCTGCCGGCGTAACACAGCCGTTGCGGGCCCTGTGCCGGCAACGAATGCGCATCCATCCGTGCCACTTGCGGCGTGATGTCGGCGCGCACACCCAATGCGCGGCCCGATAGCTGATCGGTCAAACGAAACGTTTGTAGTGCAACGTCCGGACCCGATGCGCTCAACAACGTATCGAGAAACTCGATCAGCGGCGGCATCACCAACTCATAGCCCCAACTGCCGTAGAGATCGAGCAAACGCCGGCGCAATGCTTCGAGCACACGAGCGCGCGCTGGCAGCGTCTCCTCGACGCCATCCGGCAACAACCAGCGTTCGACCGCCACGACGCTCAACGTCCCTGCATTTGCTTAAAGAACGCGTTGTCCGGCTGAACCACGATCACGTCTTCCGGGCCTTTGAACGTGTCGGCATACGCTTGCATCGAACGCCAGAACTGATAGAACTCCGCGTCCTTGTTGTATGCCGCTGCGGAAACCGCCGCCGCTTTGGCATCGCCCTCACCGCGAAGCCGCTGAGCTTGACGGTACGCATCAGCCAACAACACCGTGCGCTGCTTCTCGGCTTCCGCACGAATCTTCTCCGCATCCTCTTTACCTTCCGCGCGATGCTCACGTGCTTCGCGCTGACGCTCGGTGCGCATACGGTCAAACACAGCGCCGATCGCACTTTCCGGGTAGTCCACTTTCTTGACGCGGATATCGACGATTTCAACACCCAGTTCCGGGCGCGCCAACTTGCCGACATCCGTGGTGAGCTCAGCCATCATTTCGTCACGCGCGCCGGACACGACATCCGTCAGCGTGCGCTGAGACACTTTGTTTTTCAGGCCATCGACCACGCGCTGCACCAGCAGATCCTGCACGCTGCTCATGTCGCCACCGTTGGTGGCCGTGTAGAACTGCTGGTTATCCGCAATGCGGTAAATCACGAAAGCATCAACCACCAAATATTTTGATTCTTTCGTCAAATAGTTGGTTGGCGGCGTATCCATGACCTGCACACGCGCATCAAAACGCACCACCTTCTGCCAAGGCAGCATGATACCAAGACCCGGCTTCAAATCCGGATCGACGATTTCACCAAACTCCATCAGCAACGCGCGATCAGTCTCGCGAATGGAATAGGTCGATAGCAGTGCAAGCAACGCCAATGCGCCCGCAGCAAAAATCATCAGGAATTTGCGATCCATTAGCGCACCTCCTCACGACGCGCACGCAGGCGGTCGACAGCATGCTGCGGCGTGGACGGAGTCGCAGAAGAATCACTGCTCGTCGCACTCGCCGCGATCTCTGGCTTGACCATCACACTCGATTTGGCGCCCATGACTTGCTCCAGCGGAACATAGATCATGCTTTTCGCGTCAGTATCGAGCACCACTTTGCTGCTCTTGCTGTACACGCCCTGCATGGTTTCCAGATAGATACGATCGCGCGTCACTTTCGGCGCCTTGCGATATTCGGCATATAAGCTGTTGAAGCGCGCCGCGTTACCTTCGGCCTGCGCGATCTGTTCCTGCTTGTAGCCTTCAGCTTCCTGCAGCATGCGCTGCGCCTGACCACGCGCTTCCGGCACGATGCCGTTGGCGTAAGTTTTGGCTTCGTTGATGGTGCGGTCTTTATCTTCCTTGGCGCGCACCACGTCGATGAACGCGTCGCTGACGCTCTTCGGTGGCTGCGCTTCAATTACGCTGACCTGCGACACGACCAATCCGGTCTGGTATTTGTCGAGATAACCCTGCAAACGTGGCGTCATTTCAACCGCCAAATTTTCCCGGCCTTCGTTGATGACTTGATTGAGCGTGGAATTTCCCACGACATGACGCAACGCGCTTTCCGTCGAGTGACGCAGCACGTCTTCGGCATTGCCTACACGCAACAGATACGCGCGCGAATCGCCAATGCGGTATTGCACCGTGAGCTGAATGCCTACCAAATTTTGGTCGGCGGTAATCATTTCCGCGCTCAACGGCAATTTGCGCACTTCGCCGGTATTGGCGCGACGCACTTCATCGATCAGCCACGGGTACCAATGCAGACCCGGGCCGATCATGTCTGAATACTTGCCGAAGCGCAGAGCGACACCTTGCTCGCCCGGCTCAAGCTGGTACGTGCCCATCAGCGCCCAAATTAGCGCAACGACAGCCAGCACCGGCTTCAGCGGAAAACCACCCGCGCTGTTGTTGCCGCCACCGCCAAACAGATTGCCGATGCGGTCACTTAACTTGCGCAGAAAATCCTCAAAATCTCCGGAACCGCCACTGCTTTTGCGATTGCGATTTCCCCAGGGATCCTGCGGCTTGCGACCGCCTCCCGGCTCATTCCAGGCCATGGCCTTCTCCATCTATTTGATCGGTACTGTCTGGCTCGCGCCAGGCGGCCGTGACCGGCCCGTTCGAAGCGCTCGATTGTAGGCGGGCCGCCGGAGGCAAACCACCGGCATCCACGAGCAAATCTTCCAGCCGACGGCCATCCTGCCGCAGCAAATCCTCAAGTTCAGTGCGCGACATCAGCACCACCAACACGGCACTGCCGTCTTCCTCGGTGCGTTCAGACTCGACCGCATTACAAGCGTAGAGGCGGGCCCGCAAACGGCCCGCAGAAGGCGGTAGCCGCAGGGCCAAGCGCATGCGATCGGCGCTCAAGCGCTCGGCAACCGCCTGCCGCAGTAAGTCGATGCCCTCGCCCGTGACGGCGGACACCCAAACCCGCAGCGGACGCCCCTGATCATCGCGCTCAATGCGCGGCTCGCGCTCGGCGACGAGGTCGACTTTGTTGAAAACGTGCAGCACCGGCACGTCGCCGGCGCCGATTTCTGCCAATACCGACTCCACCGCTTCAATGTTCAAATCGCGGTCGGCAGCCGCGCTGTCGGTGACATGCAGCAGCAAATCGGCATCGGCGGTTTCTTCCAGCGTCGAACGAAAGGCTTCGACCAGTTTGGTCGGCAAGCGGCGAATGAAACCCACCGTATCCGCCACCACCACCGTGCCCATGCCAGGCATATCGACACGGCGCAGCGTGGGATCCAGCGTGGCGAATAACTGGTCGGCGACGAATACGTCAGCACGGGTCAGGCGGTTGAACAGCGTCGACTTGCCGGCGTTGGTGTAACCCACCAACGACACCACCGGAATCGCGTTGCGTTTACGCGCACGTTTGCTCTGCGCGCGCGCTGCGCGTGTTTTTTCCAGCCGACGATTGATGGTGTTGACGCGGTCTTGGATCAGACGACGGTCGATTTCCAACTGCGTGTCGCCGGGGCTGCCGCGCACGCCAACACCGGCGCTCTGCCTGTCCAAGTGCGACCAGCCACGAATCAATCGCGTCGAGGTATGACGCAATTGCGCCAGCTCCACCTGCAAGCGTCCTTCGAGCGTGCGCGCGCGCTGCCCGAAAATTTCGAGAATGATTCCGGTGCGGTCCATCACCGCACAGTTCAGCGATTTCTCGAGGTTCCGCTCCTGCGAACTGCTCAAGAAATGGTTGAACAGCACGATGTTCGCGCCCTGTTCTTTCACCAGATGCTGCAGTTCTTCCAGTTTGCCGCTGCCGACAAAATAGCGGTTATCCGGAAAGTGACGCGCCGACGTCACCGTCGCAATGACGTCCATTCCTGCGGAAAGAACCAATTGCTCGAACTCGGCCAGATCGTCGCTGCCGTTCTCGCCGTCGATGTCGACATGAACGAGGACGGCACGTGTGCCGCCCTCAGGGCGTTCAAAAAGTTGCAAGGGAATTCAGGCGTTCAGAGGCCCGACGGCTGTTGATCATCAAGGCCGCCTTCACGACCAGCTCCCGGACCCACTTTCGGGTTGCGAGCAGGAACCACGGTCGAAATGGCGTGCTTATAAACCATCTGACTGACGGTATTTTTGAGCAGCACGACGTATTGGTCGAACGACTCGATCTGGCCCTGCAACTTGATGCCGTTGACCAAGAAAATCGAGACGGGGATGCGCTCTTTACGCAGCGCGTTCAGGAAAGGATCCTGCAGGCTGTGGCCCTTAGACATGGTGTATCTCCGCAAAAAACAGCGCCCAGCAATTCGGGCAAAAACCGGGAAGACCCCGGAACCAGCCGAGCCAGAGGCCCGGACAAACGGCGGCAAAGCCAGACAGCACTTACTTTCGAATCAGTTCGCTTTCAGCAACCCGTTTGCCAGCGACGTACACGTGTCGTCGACCAGCCCAGGCGCCTCGGCATCCAGCCACTGCAATGCATCCCAGCCGCGCAGCCACGTCAGCTGGCGCTTGGCCAATTGACGGCTGGCGATGATACCCCGCTCCACCATGTCCTCATAGGACACCTGTCCAGCAAGGAACTGCCAGATCTGCCGGTATCCGACGGCCCGTAGCGCGGGAAGGTCCGGGTGCAGATCGCCCCGGGCCATCAGCGCCCTCACCTCGTCCAGCAGCCCGGCCGCCAACATCGCCCGGAACCGGGCCGCAATCCGCCCCGTCAGCACCTCCCGTCGTGGCGTCACCGCGAACTGGGCCAGCCGGTACGGAAAGGGGTCGCCCGTCGGTGCCTGTTCGGCCTGTAAGGCAGTCAGCGGGCGACCGGTGAGCTCGAACACTTCCAACGCTCGCAACAAGCGCTGCGGGTTTTCACCGTGCTTGGCCGCCGCCGGTGGATCGACCGCCGCCAGCCGGGCGGCCATCGCCGACAGCCCTTCCGTCTTGAGTTGAGCCGTCAGACGCTCGCGCAATTCCGGGTCGGCCGCCGGCAGCGACGACAACCCTTCTTTTAGTGCTTTGAAGTACAACATGGTGCCGCCGACCAGCAGCGGAATGTTTCCGGCCGCATGAATCTCGTCGATTGCCGTCAACGCATCGCGTCGAAAATCCGCCGCCGAATACGGGTCAGCGGGATCGCGGATATCGATCAAACGATGCGGTGCAATTTTCAGTGTTTCTGCATCCGGTTTTGCGGTGCCGATGTCCATGCCGCGATACACCATCGCGGAGTCAACGCTGATGATGTCGAATGCACGACCATCGGGTGCGCCGCGCCGTACCAGTTCGACCGCAAGCGCCGTTTTACCTGCCGCTGTCGGTCCCATCAAAAAAATGACCGGAGGGCGCGTATCGATTTCAGCTAACGCGGCATCGTTCATCGCGCGCAACCCCATCAACGCCCGCGCAAAAAAAGACGGTCGAGATCCTGCATCGACAGTTGTGTCCACGTCGGGCGGCCATGGTTGCACTGACCGCTGCGTTCCGTAGCTTCCATGTCGCGCAACAACGCATTCATTTCCGGCACCGTGAGTAACCGGTTGGCGCGTACCGAACCATGGCATGCCATCGTGGCCAGTAATTCATCCCGCGCCTGCGTCATACGCGCGCTGCTGCCGTGCTCGCGCAGATCGGCCAACACATCGCGCAACAATTGTGGAATAGCCTGCGCAGAAGCCGCCGCGCCTAGCAGCGCGGGAATTTCGCGCACCAATAACGTTTCCGGGCCCGCGCGCTCCACACCAAAACCTAAACGTGTGAACAAACTGGCGTGCTCTTCCACCATGTCAGCTTCGCGTTCGCCAACCGCCACACTCACCGGCACCAGCAAGGGTTGCGTTGCCAACGCCTGTTCGTCGTAAGCGCATTTTAAGCGCTCGTAGGTAATGCGTTCATGCGCGGCATGCATGTCAACCAGCACAAGACCTTGCGCGTTTTGCGCCAAAATATAAACACCATGCAGTTGCGCCAGCGCGTAACCGAGTGGCGGCGTATCGCCCTGCGCGGTGTGTCCTACTGGCAACGGCGCTCGCGTCGAGAAAGATTCGGCAATGCCATCACTGCGCGTTGCACTCGATGCATTCGCAGTGACATCCGAATCACCCAGTGGCGCAATCAAACGCGCATAGGCTTGCACAGCAGCAGGATTAACCCCGGCTTGGCCCGATGGGCCCGCGCCGGCCGGATGCGCATACGCCGTATTCGATGGCAAGGCTGCCGCCTCGGGCAATCCAAACGCAGATTGCATTGGTTGCATTGGTGGCATTGACGCCGACCCCGCCACCGCGTTTACGCGTGCTGGTGATTGTTGATTGTCTGGTCGCAGATCAGCGATCACCCGATGCAGCGTGCGAAACAAAAAATCGTGCACCAGTCGCTGATCGCGAAAACGCACTTCGTGCTTGGTGGGATGCACATTGACATCCACTGTTGCCGGATCGAGTTCCAGATACAGCACATACGCGGGATGGCGGCCACCAAACAAGACGTCGGCAAATGCTTGGCGTACGGCGTGCGTCAGTACGCGGTCTCTCACCATGCGGCCATTGACGTAAAAATATTGCAGATCCGGTTGTGCGCGCGAGAACGTCGGTAGACCCAACCAGCCCCAGAGGCGAAGACCCGCATGGTCGACATCCATGGGCACCGCGTTTTCCACAAACGGTGTGCCGCAAATTTGCGCCACACGACGCTGCATCTCTTGCGCTGTGTCCGCAGGCTTTAGCGTCAGCGCAGCACGATCATTGACGTTTAGTGAAAAGCCAACACGAAAATGTGAGAGCGCTAATTTCCGAACCGTATCTTCGATGTGCCCTGCTTCGGTTTTCTCTGTTCGCAAAAACTTTCGACGCGCCGGTGTGTTGAAAAACAAATCACGCATTTCGACGGTTGTGCCGCGCACATGCGCCGCTGGCGTCACGCTGGCGGTCATGTCGCGCCCTTCAGCGGTCACTTGCCAACCGGCGCCGCTCTCGGTGTTGCTGGAGGTCAGTGCCAAACGCGACACCGACGCGATCGACGCCAATGCTTCACCACGAAACCCCAGCGTGGCAATGGCTTCTAAATCGTCCAGTTCGCCAATTTTGCTGGTGGCATGACGCGCCAACGCCAGCGGCAGGTCTTCTTGCGACATGCCCAATCCGTTATCGCGCACCCGCACCAAACGCACGCCACCTTCTTCGATAGAGATATCGATGCGCGTCGCACCAGCATCAATGGCATTTTCCAGCAGTTCTTTCACCACCGACGCCGGGCGCTCGACCACCTCGCCAGCAGCAATCTGATTAGCAAGACGCGGATGAAGTACCTGAATGCGGCTCATGAGAAAACATCGTGGACGGTGCGTGGGCCACGCCTATCGCGGGCGCACTGCCCGTCATTTAGGAGCGGGATTAGGAGCGGGGAATTTTCAGTGTCTCGCCGATGTACAAATCATTGCGCTTGATGCCGTTGGCATCCTTGATGGCACGTTGACTCACACCGTACTTCTGCGACAGCCAACCTAAACTCTGTCCGCTGCGGACCTTGTGCAGAATATAGGAAGGTTTTTTCGCCGGCACGGGCTGACTGGCGACAGCGCGCGTTGAAGCCGGCACGCTCGTCGCTGGACCAGCCGTTGGCGCTGCTTTCGGCGCAGGCGCAGCACCTGCCAGATCCCGCAGAGCACGCGCCACATCCGCGTCGGCGGCCGGCGTCAGCGGCGAATCTGGCACCCGAGGCGGTGTCGCAGCCGATGAACTCGGGGCGGCTGCCGGCGCCTGCACTGGCGCTTCCGGCCGCGCCGCCACCACCGGGGATTGGCCCTCGCGTTGCGCCGCAAACACCGTCCCCGGTGGCGGGTAGCGGGAAAAATATTTGCGCACTCCCGCAACAATCGCTTTCGATAATTTCTGCTGATATACGGCCGAACGAAGCAGTTGCTCTTCGTCGGGGTTCGAAATGAATCCGGTCTCCACCAAAATCGACGGCATGTTCGGCTCTTTGAGCACCATGAATCCGGCCTGCTCGACCGAGCCCTTGTGCAGCGTGGCGAAACCGTCCAGCTCGTCCAACACGCTGCGCGCCACATGCAAACTGTGGCTCATGGTGCCTTCCATGATCAGATCGGAAATCACGCTGACCACGTCGTCGGCACCTTTCGGATCGATACCGCCGAGTTGGTCGGCGCGATTTTCTGCCTCTGCCAGATACGCGGCCGTATTACTGGTGGCACCGCGTCGCGAGACGGCAAACACGCTGGCGCCGCGCGCACTGCGCTTGGTAAACGCATCGGCATGCACAGAAACAAAAATATCCGCGCTGTATTTGCGCCGCGCAATGGTGCGCCGTTCTTTTAAGCCGACGTAATAATCGCCATCGCGAATCAATACCGGCTGCATCGCGGGATCATCGCGCATCTGGTCGCGCACAGCCCGAGCAATCGCCAACACCACATCTTTTTCACGAGTGCCACGCGCGCCGCGCGCCCCGGGATCTTCACCGCCATGCCCAGCATCAATAGCCACCACGATCTTGCGCGGTGTGCCGCTGGCTGTCGGCGGCGCAAAATCGGCGGCAGTTTTGGCTTTTTGCTCGACCGCCAGATCGTAAAGATCGACGACGAGGCGATGGCCATACTGTTCGTTGGGTTGCAGCGTGAAACTGTTGACGCGCACCGCGACGGAAAGATCGAGCACGATCCGCAACGTACCGTCTGCTTGCTGACCACTGCGCACGCGCAGCACGGGGCTGCCCTGCAAATCCACACTTTCCACTGCCGTTTTCAGCGTGGCGGCCCGGAAATCAATGACCACGCGACCCGGTACCGAATCCGGAAGAACTTGATACACCGGCGGCGCCGAGACATCGAACACAAAACGGGTGTATTCCGGAGCACGGTATGCGCGCACGCCATCAATACTGATATCGGCGCACGCAAATGCTGGCGACAGGGCTAATAAAAGAAGAACGGCGAGCGCCTTCGGGATCGACAGCGATGATTTCGGCACAGCAAACAGCATCAGACAGATTTTCCCGAAAAAACCGACAACAATTTCACGCCTTGCGCACTACGCGCCTCCAGCCTGGCGTGGCGTCCTTCACCTTCGACCGTCAACGACACGACAAGATCCGGCGGCGGCAAAAAACCACGACCACGTACCGGCCACTCCACCACGACTGTCGCTCCCTCACTGAGCTCTCGACTCAGTTCGCGCACACCCAGAAATTCGAGTTCCTCGGGATCGGCAAGGCGATAGAGATCGAGATGGTACAACTTGTGGCCCACCACGTCGTAGGGTTCGACGAGCGTGTACGTGGGGCTTTTCACACTGCCCGTATGCCCCAACGCGCGCAGTAAGCCACGCACCAACGTGGTTTTGCCGGCGCCAAGATCGCCCTCCATCCATATCTGCACACCGCGAACCGCACGCAAGGCGCGCGCAAGATCAGCGCCCAGCGCTTCGGTGGCCGCGTTATCGCGTAACGCCGCATTCAACACGATTTCGCGGTTTGTCACGCCGAGCGCCCATTCAGTAAGGCGCGCAAAGCCGGCCCAAGATCCGTCGCCAGCAAACCACGCTCACCATCGCGCGCCGCAAGACGATCCGCCGCCGCACCATGCGCCAACGCGCCCAAACGCGCCGCCTCCGGCAACGAAATCTGTTGCGCAACCAGCGCAGCAATCACACCGGTCAACACATCACCCATGCCGCCCGTAGCCATGCCAGGATTTCCCGCTGCGATCACCGATACGGCGCACGCATCACCGCTATCCACGAGCGTACCTGCACCTTTAAGCAAAACAACGCCGCCGTATTGCTGCTGCAAGGTACGCGCCGCACGAAAACGATTCGCCTGTATTGCTACCGTTTCACAGCGTAACAACCGCGCTGCCTCACCAGGATGCGGCGTCAGAATCCACGCCGGGCTGTCTACGCCACTAGCACGCAGCCGCTTTTTCCGTTCTTCTAACGCCGTTGACACTGCGCCGCCAGCAAGCACGTTGAGCGCATCCGCATCCAGCACCAACGGCAATCCGCTGCACAATGCGCGCGACAGCAACGCCTCCCCCCATTCGCTCGTGCCTAGGCCGGGGCCAACCGCCACGACCGTTGCGCGCGCCAATAACGGATCAATTTCATGTGGCTGCGTTACACCACGCACCATCAACTCCGGGCAGCGCGAAGTAAACGCAGCAAGGTGCTCAGGCCGTGTCGCCACCGATACCAAACCTGCACCGCAGCGCGCCGCACTTTCGGCAGCCAATAACGCTGCGCCGGCATACCCGTGATCACCGCCGATCACCAACACATGCCCGAAATGTCCCTTGTGCGCATCACGCGCTCGCACCGGAAGCGCGTTCGCCAGATCGTGCGCGGCCAAGCGCTCTACCGTTGCGGTTGCATCAGCATAGGCTCGCTTCGGAATACCCAGCTCATCGACAAACACATCGCCACACAGCGAAGGGCCGCGGTTTGTACACAGCCCGCGCTTGAGCCCAATGAAACTCACCGTGACATCGGCACGCACCGCAACACCCAGCTCACTGCCGGTGTCCGCGCAAAGACCGGAAGGAATATCGATGGCCAATACCGGACGCGCGGCGCTATTGATCGCGCGAATCATGGCGGCGCATTCATCGCGCACGAGGCTGGTAAGCCCGATGCCCAGCAACGCATCAATCACGAGATCTGCCGATGCCAGCACTGCACCAGCACCGTCCGCTTCTTGCATGTCGACACGCGCAGCAATCGCTTGTTCTGACGTCGCACGCGCCTCGGCGCTCATTTTTGTTCGGTCACTTACCTGGATGACCGTAACATCCTTGCCAGCGCGGCGCGCTAACGCAGCAATCACATAGCCATCGCCGCCGTTATTGCCGCTACCGCAAAAAATCACGATGCGCTTTGCTTGCGGCCAACGCTTCTGCATGACGCCAAATGCTGCCTGCCCTGCTCGCTCCATCAAACTGAGCGAGGAAATTCCGCATTCACGGATCGCGCAGGCCTCCACGGCGCGCACTTCGGCTGCTGAGTAAAGCGAACGAGGTAAAGCCGACATCAAAGACATCAGGAAACTCCCGACGCAAATTTGCCGCGTCGCCCAAAGCGATGTATCACGGGAAACTTCAGGTTATCAGGCCCAACAGGCGCGCGCGCACGGTATGTCGCACCACGCCAGTACAGATCCACTGACTAATATCGAACCAATGATTTCTTTTGTCGTAGAGCCAAGTACCGCTGCCCACACACCCCGTTTTCCGATAGGCGAGCGTCGACCCACCCACGTGATTCGGAAACGCAAGCGGCTGCACGCCAAAAGACACTTGACCCCAAAAGGAATCGCATGAAACTGCGCGAATTGTTCCGCGCTCGTGCCGTCAAAATCACACAATTTCAGATACAACGGTTCGTCGGCATCCATTGCCGCACGCAATCGCTCGCAACGGCGCTGCCATTTTGATAGCGCATCATTCACATCACGATAATGCAAAAAATGAATTTCGGCACCGCAAGGCAGAACGCCCACCGGGTAACGCGTAGGCTCCGACCGATAACGCGAGTGATGGCCCATGACGATATCGCCACTCATGCTGCGTTCAAAATCTGCCAGTAACGCCAAATAACAGTCCGGCAACACAAACAGCCCCACAAAAGGCGTGTTGTAGTTGCGCTCCAAATCATTGTAGAGCTGATAACCCCAGCAATTATTGGAAACGAGGATAAATCGGCGTTCGCCAATCCATTGCTTTTCTAGCCAACCCGCGAAGCGACGCATCAAACGAACTTTCCGCATACGGGCGCGCCTTCTTACTCGTCATCTTCGTCGATTTCTTCTGGGTCCGGCATCCGAAAGAAATGTTCGCGGTAATAACGCAATTCGCTAATTGAATCCCGGATATCGTCCAACGCCAAATGCGTACTATTTTTGCGAATACCTTTTACCAATTCTGGGTACCAACGTACGGCAAGTTCTTTCACCGAGCTGACATCCAAATTGCGGTAATGGAAAAACGCCTCCAGCTTCGGCATATGCCGCCAGAGAAAACGACGATCTTGGCAAATACTGTTGCCACACATCGGGCTGCTACCTGCATCAACAAACTGACGCAAGAATTCAATGGTGGCCTCTTCGGCCTTTGCTTCATCGGCGGTGGATCGCTTAACGCGGTCGACCAGCCCGCTGCCACCGTGCTGACGTGTATTCCATTCATCCATCGCGTTAAGCACGATGTCTTTTTGATAAATGGCAAACACCGGACCTTCGGCCAAGACGTTCAGGTAAGGATCGGTCACGATGGTGGCGATCTCGAGAATGCGATCGGTGTCCGGGTTCAGCCCAGTCATCTCGAGGTCGATCCAAATCAAATTTCCGTTACGCGCGGCCATGGCCTGTGCTCCGTTCAGCCGGCTGCCGGCGATTGCCGAGCATGATAGCAGAGGCTACCCTGCCGCCGTCCCGTGACGCGCGACGTCGCCATTCCCTTGTTTCTCGCGGAGCCCCGGATGTCCGGCCGCAAACTCACCCGTCAGCAACGCGAACGCGTACAGGCCACGCAGGCTCGACGCGTCGAGCGCCTGACCGCGCAAGAAAACGACGAAAACGCGCGTCTAGGGCCCGAGCAGGAAGGCCTCGTCATCAGCCGCTTTGGCAAACACATCGATGTCGAATCCGTCGATAGTGCTGAAATTTTTCGTTGCCGCTTACGCGCCAACATCGACAGCCCGGTGAGCGGCGACCGCGTGGTCTGGCGACGCGAGCCCGCATTGAATGCTAACGAACCGGATGGTGGCGTCGTCGTCGCGTTGCTGCCTCGGCGCAGCGAACTGCAACGGCCGGACAACTACGGAAAACTGAAAACCGTCGCCGCCAATATCGATCACGCCATCATCGTGTTTGCACCACTGCCGACGCCATCGTCTGCTTTGTTGGATCGTTATTTGGCTGCCGCCGAGAGCAGCGGCCTATCACCGATCTTGTTACTCAATAAAGCCGACCTCATCGCCGCCGATATCGGCTCTGCAGGCGCCGCGGAAGCCAGCCGACTCGCCACGCTGTACGAAGGCATCGGTTATCGCGTGTTGCGCTGCTCATCACGCAACGAGCACGGTCTCGACGCACTGCATGAATTCCTGCACGACCAAATTTGCGTGTTCGTTGGGCAATCCGGGGTCGGCAAATCATCCCTAGTCAACAGCCTGCTGCCCGTGGCGGCGCTGGCCACGCAAGAAGTCAGCGTGACGTCTGGCCTCGGCCAACACACCACCACCACTGCGCGCTTGTTTCACTTGCCCACGGGCGGCGCACTCATCGACTCGCCCGGCGTGCGTGAATTTCAGTTGTGGCATGTGGATGAACAGACGCTAGAAGCTGCCTGGATCGATTTCCGGGCCTTCCACGGCCAATGTCGGTTTCGCGATTGTCGTCATCTGAAAGAGCCTGGCTGCGCACTACATGCCGCCGTCGAACGCGGTGAGCTGACTCGCGAGCGTCTGGAAAATTTCCTGCGCATCCGCGAAAGCCTCAAAGAAGCCCCCGAGATTCGTCGCTGAACACGCGCGCATCACTGGCACGCCCATCGCGTAAGCACGCTGCGCAACCGGCGATATCCCCCGTACAATCCCTTGTCAATTTCACGTCACCCACGGACACCCGCCATGACGTCCCCTTTACCCAAACTCCTCGCGCCCGAAGAATTTGCCAAACACGTGCACACTCCCGGCTTGCGCATCGTCGACCTCTCGCAGTCCTCGGTGCATCAGCAGGCCCATGTGCCAGGCGCGGTGCATCTCGACTTTCGTCTCACCCAAGCCGGCACATCACCTGCACCGGGCGCACTGCCTCCTGCTGCCGCCATCAGCGATCTGCTGTCGCAACTCGGCATCACGCCAGACACGCAGGTCATTGCCTATGACGATGAAGGCGGCGGCTGGGCCGGTCGATTTCTTTGGCTGTTAGCCATGATCGGCCACGATAAATGGAGTTATCTCGACGGTGGCATCCACGCGTGGCTAGCCGCCGGCCTGCCGGTTGAGCAAGACGTGCACGAACCCGAACCCACACGTTATGACGTGCGCATCATAGGTAACGCCGGCATCGACAAGCACGCGCTACGCGAACGTCTCGGCGCACCCGATCTCGCCATTTGGGATGCGCGTTCGCGTGATGAATATCTGGGCGTGCGCGCACTGGCCGCACGCGGTGGTCACATTCCTGGTGCCGTTAATCTCGACTGGTTCGAGTGCATGGATCGCACGCGCTCTTTACGGCTGAAAGATCTGGAACAATTGCGCGCCACACTGACCGAACTCGGCATCACGGCCGACAAAGACATCGTCACGCATTGCCAGACACATCATCGCAGCGGCTTGAGTTGGCTCGTGGGCACGCTGCTTGGTTTCCCGCGCATCCGCGCGTACGCCGGATCTTGGTATGAATGGGGCAACGACGCGTCATTGCCTGTCGAAAACAACACTTGATCGCATCACGAATTTCTCGCTCTTGGATTTTTCAACAAAATGAATACCGATCGCCTGCTGTCGCTCTGGCAATACCCGATTCCACAACATCTCATCTCGCGCCTGATGGGCGTGGTTGCCAACAGCGAGAATCCCGCCATTCGTGATCCATTTTTGCAATGGTTCGCCAACCGTTACGGCGTGAACATGGCCGAAGCCGCCAATCCCGATCTGGCGTCTTATCGCACCTTCAATGAATTTTTTACGCGGCCATTGAAAGCCGGCGCGCGACCGATTGATGCCGATCTGAAAAGTATCGTGTCGCCAGCCGACGGCGCCATCAGCGAACTCGGCCCGATTACCGACGATGCGATCATGCAGGCCAAAGGCTGGTCGTACAGCGCAAAAACATTGTTGGGCGGTAATGAAAAACTGGCTGCGTCATTTCGTGACGGCCTGTTTATGACGGTTTATCTATCGCCCAAGGATTATCACCGCGTCCATTTGCCGCTCGCCGGCACTTTGCGCGAAACCCTTTACGTACCAGGTCGTTTGTTCTCGGTGAACAC
Organism: uncultured Pseudomonadales bacterium; assembly: GCA_964574995.1. GTDB lineage: Bacteria > Pseudomonadota > Gammaproteobacteria > Pseudomonadales > JADFDG01 > JADFDG01. The sequence goes on from CAZNPF010000006.1 coordinate 29,821, forward strand.
GCGCACTGCCAACGGTGTGCCCGGCTTGTTTGCGCGTAATGAACGCGTGGTCTGTGTGTTTGATACCGCGGCCGGGCCGATGGCAGTGGTATTGGTCGGTGCCATCGTCGTGGCGGGCATTGCGACCGTGTGGCAGGGCGTCGTAACGCCACCGCAACGTCGGCTGGAGGTGACATCGTTTGCAGCGAGCGACAAATCCATCGTGATGCACAAAGGCGACGAAATCGGTCGTTTTCTCGTGGGCTCTACGGCCATCGTGCTGTTGCCAAAAGGTGTCGCGCGCTGGCGCGATGATCTGGCTGCCGGTTCGCCGCTGCGCATGGGCGAGCGCATCGGCACGCTCAACTGACACGCAGGCCGGAGGCTGAATGCCACTGCATGTAATCGGGCTCGCTTTATTTGCTGCCATCTGCCTGTTTTTTCATGCAACGACCGGCTGGGTGCCGCTGCTGGATTCCGCCAACCTTGCCTTTCACGAAGCTGGGCATCCGCTGTTTGGCATGCTCGCCGAGCGCTTAATGGTGTACGGCGGCACCCTGATGCAATTACTTATGCCGGCCGCCGCCATTTTTGAAATGTGGCGACAACAAAAATTCGCCAGCATGTACTTCTGCGTTATTTGGTTTGCAGAAAACCTGTTCAATATCGCTCGTTATATGGCCGATGCGCGCGCTAAAGAATTACCGCTGGTGGGTGGGCTTGACCCTAACCTCGCCCACGACTGGAGCTACATTTTTAATAACTGGGGCGTGATCAACGCCGACACACGCATTGCCGATGTAGTGCGTCTGCTGGCGTTGCTGCTGATGGGCTGGGCTATTTTTGCCGCGTGGCGGCACGCACAGGAAGACCATCCATAAATCATCAATCAACAGCGTGGCGCGGAAAACGCGAGTACCTCATCAATCGTTGCGGCACCGGTCCGCAGCATCAGCAAGCGATCAACACCCAATGCAATGCCGCTGCAGCGTGGCAAGCCATACTGCAAGGCAGCAAGAAAACGCTCGTCGACCGGAATCTCCGCGATGTCGCGCGCGCGGCGCAAAGCATTGTCGGCATCGAAACGACGATGTTGCTCGACGGCATCCGTGAGTTCGTCGTAACCATTCGCTAACTCCATGCCGCACACATACACCTCGCAGCGGGCCGCGACACGATCACCGTACGAGTCTGTGGTGACGTTTGCCAGCGCCGCCTGTGTCGCTGGAAAATCAAACACAAAAACAGGCCGCTCAAAACCTAACGACGGCTCAATACAGACCGAGAACAGCAAATCGAGACAGGCAGTTGCATCCAACTGCGACGCCTCACCAAATGAGGTCTCGCGCGCCACCCATGCGCGCAATTCCGCCACGCCGGCGACGTGTGGATTGATACCAAAGCGCTGTTCAAACAAAACACGATACGTGGTTCGATCAACGTGGTCGAACGCTTGCGCGTAAGCGGGCGCGCACCCCAGTGTCGCCACCAGTAACGCTTCCGTTTCCGTCATCAGTTCGCTCAATGAAAAACCGGGCCGATACCATTCCAACATCGTGAATTCGGGGTTGTGTCGCGCGCCGCAATCACCCGCACGAAACGACTTGCCCAACTGATAGATCGGTCCGCTGCCCGCAGCCAGCAGCCGCTTCATGGAAAATTCAGGCGAGGTTTGCAGAAAGTGTGTCGCGTTTTTTGACGACGCATCCCGCAGCACGAACGACGCCAAATGCAAATCGGTCGCGGTCGATGAGCACAGCAGCGGCGTCTCGACTTCGAGCACACCGCGCGCGGCGAAAAAAGAACGAATATCGGCGTTGAGTCGGGCGCGCTCGCGGAGGATTTCCAATGAGGCGCCGGGTTGCCAAGTCATGTCAGTACGTCGGTCTTGCCGCGTTGCGAGACATCGTCAGGCGGTACCGGCCGGAGCGGAGGAACCGGAGCGTACGTGTCAGTACGTGAGGATTCCGAGCACCGCGCGGTGCCGCATCACGAGGTCGCAGCAGCGGCAATTATTTGCCGACGCGGGAGTGGTACTCGCCGGTGCGGGTGTCGACCTTGATAACTTCGCCTTGCTGCACGAACAGCGGCACTTTTACCACCGCGCCGGTCGTCAGCTTGGCGGGCTTGCCGCCGGAGCCGGCGGTATCGCCTTTCACGCCCGGATCCGTTTCGACGATTTCCAATTCGACGAAATTTGGTGGCGCCACGGTGAGCGGCACACCATTCCACAACGTGACGGTGCAGATGTCTTCCTCTTTGAGCCACTGCGCCGCGTCTTCCACGGCTTTGCCATCGGCCTGCAACTGCTCAAACGATTCGGTGTTCATGAAATGCCAGAACTCACCGTCGTTGTAGAGGTACTGCATTTCACGATCGACGACGTCGGCACCTTCCAGCGCTTCGCCCGACTTGAAAGTTTTTTCCCACTGGCGACCGGTCTTCAGATTTTTCATCCGCACGCGGTTGAATGCCTGACCTTTGCCGGGCTTCACGTATTCGTTCTCAACGATGACGCAAGGATCGCCTTCGTAGATGACCTTCAAGCCACCCTTCCATTCGTTGGTAGAATACGTCGCCATCGTTTTACCCTCTAAAAACGCAGCACGCGCCGCGCGCTGCCTGTTTGCGAAAGGCGCGCATGATACCCCAGCCCGATCAGCCCCGGCAGACGATCCTTCCCGAGCGCAGCCGATGGCAACACGCGTTGTCCGATTGCATCGAAGACCCGCGCGAGCTGCTGGAAACCTTAGGCCTGGACTTGGCACTGCTGCCCGCTGCGCTGGCGGCCGACCGTCAGTTCCGCCTGCGTGTGCCGCGCGACTTTGTGCGGCGCATGGAGCATGGCAATCCCGCCGATCCGCTCTTACGGCAAGTGCTACCGCTCGGCGACGAACTCACCGCCGTGGCGGGCTATAGCGGTGACCCGCTGGCCGAAGCTCACCATCGCCGCAGCCCTGGGTTGCTGCAAAAGTATCGTGGTCGCGTGTTGGTGATCGCAGCGGGCAGTTGCGCCGTGAATTGCCGTTACTGCTTTCGCCGTCATTACCCTTACGAAAACGACACCCCGGACACGGCCCGCTGGGAGGCGATGTTCGCCGAACTGGCCGCCGACCCTTCCATTGAAGAAGTCATCCTCAGCGGTGGCGATCCCCTGCTAGTTAGTAATCGCCGACTATCGTGGATCGTCGTGCAACTGGCGGATATTCCGCACGTGCAGCGCCTGCGCGTACATACCCGGCTGCCGGTGGTGATTCCCGACCGAGTCGATGAAATCCTCCCCGGCATCTTGGCCGGCAGTCGCTTGCAACCGGTGCTGGTGATCCACGCCATCCATCCCCGGGTGATCGATGCCCACGTCAGTACAGCCCTTCTCCGGCTGGCCGATGCCGGCATCCAACTGCTCAATCAGGCCGTCCTGCTGCGCGGCGTGAACGACGATGCCGCATCGCTCGTCGGGCTATCCAAAGCACTGTTCGCGGCTCGCACCCTGCCTTACTACCTGCATCTATTGGACCCGGTGGCCGGCGCAGCACACTTCGAGGTCGACGAAGCGCGCGCCAGCGCCCTGCTGCGCGAGCTGGCCGCCACCCTGCCTGGCTATTTAGTGCCTCGCTTGGTGCGGGAGATCCCCGGCCAGCCCGGGAAGACCCCGCTGCCCTTCCGCTGGTAATGCCGAACACCCGCATCATCGCTATCGCCGGATTCAGAGTGGCCAGCCCCTTGTCTGCGCCGTTATAGTGGCCAACTGACTTCGCCGGTTTTGTTCTGCCGTATCAGCAAGTTGCCCGAGATACCTGATACGCATTGGAAGACTGGCCTACCCTAATTTGCGCCTTCACGGACAGCGCCGCCCTATGGAGCAACCCCAGCGCATTCGCTTGCGTCTGCCAGAGCAAGATCTCAGCCATCTGACTCTGGGCAGCACCAATCCCAAAAAAATGCAGGATTGGGTCGACGCGTTGCCGATGGCCAACGTGGGCGAGTCCTCGCGCCTGCTTTATCAGTTGGCGCAAGAACTGAATCGTCTTCGCACCGATGGCCGCACACGTTTTACGCTGCTCGAATCGATGCGGCCAGCGTTGCTCAACGTTGAGCGCCAACTCGGCAAACACTATCTAGGTCAGTCCGTCGTGCTGCCGGACAAGCAGCGCAAAATCGCCAGTCTCGCGCAAGCGCTGCAAGTGCATTTAGGTGTGGGCTACAAACTCGTCGCCATTGATACCGTGCGTCGCACCAAGGACAAAGACAGTGCGCGCGCGGCGGTGGTATCGATTCACCGCGCACTCACCAGCATGAGCGAAACGCTGCTGCGCGGTTATCAACTGTATTTGCCGACCCCACGCTTTCACTGGCTGGAAATGCATCAGCTTTTCCTGCTCGCGGAAAATAACAACATCGCCGACGTTGAAGTCGAGGATAAGTCGCTCAAGCGCGTCTCTTCGTCCACAGTTCGCGACACTTACGCGCGCGCGCTGCTGTTATCGACGGCGCGCCCCAATCAGCTTCGTCAGCAAGAAATCGAAGCCGTCTGGGATGCCACCGAAGAATGGTGCGGTCTCGTCAGCATCAACGATACGAAAGATGACAGCGATATCTTTGCATTCGATTTGCAATTGGATACGCCGCCCACTTATCGCAAATTGGCCGCCAAGCACCAAGGCGACACGCTGCGCTCCATCGATGCACGCAATCTTTCTGCGCGGCTGAAACTGGCCGCCGATTCAGGGCAACTCCCCACCCAGCATTCGGAATTTTCATTTCCTCGCGGCTTTACCCGCGAACTGGCACTGCACCTTTCGCAGGCGTGGGGAAATCTGACCGAGCGTGCTTTTCAGCGGCTCGCGGCTCACGGCACGCTGGATATCTGCATTGGTTTGGGCGCCATGCATTTCTTCATGTCCGACGGTGCTGATTTCGATCTCACCATGCGCGGCGGTAGTGCTCTGCTAGAAACCCGCGACAATCGTTTTTTACGTGGCCGTGGCGCCGTCGATGGCGATGATGCATGGTCGCAAGCGTTCGATGGCGGTAACTTTCGCATGTCGGACGGCATGGACTTCAGCAATTTAGATGCTTCGCAGTTAGCGCAAATGCGCGAGCAGGAGCGGTCGCGTTACGACAGCTTCCAATGCTCCGTGATCAACAATAGCCCCGGCGGCTATTGTTTGGAGTGGGCCGGCGATATGCCGCCGCACATCCGCACCGGCGAATTGCTCGGCCTGCGCGATAACGCGACCAGCACTTGGAGCGTGGGCGTTATCCGCTGGATCAAACAATTGAGCGGCAAAGGTGCGCAGCTGGGCATTGAACTGCTGGCGCCCAAAGCCACGCCCTGCGGCACACGTGTTTTGAAAGAAGGCGGCGAATCCACCGAGTGGATGCGCACCCTGCTGCTGCCGGAGTTGCGCGCTATCGGCCAGGAAGCCACGTTGATCGCGCCCGCTATTGCCTTCAGTACCGGCTACAAAGTGGTGATTAGTCGTGGTGACGCTGAGCAGCGGGTCGCCCTGACCCGTCAGATGAACGCTACCGCCGGTTTTCGCCAATTCATCTTCCGTGACCTAGACCAACTGGCGACCAACACGGCGTCTCAGGCCACCGAGGGCAGTGGCGAGGATTTCGATTCGATCTGGTCCAGCCTGTAATCCGACGTAACGCGCATCGAAGAGCCTGCCTCTTCGATGCACTTACGGCACAATCAGTTCCCCTCTCATCCCGGACACCCGTTTTGTTGCAATGAGTCAGCAACCCGCCCTCGACACAGTCCGACTGCTGCTACTGCACGAGTCTCAAGACGAAGCAGAGCTGCTGCTCAACACATTGCGCAAAGCCGGGAAGGCGGCGCGTGCCGAGGTCGTTAAAACCGAAGAGGCTCTGATCGCTGCCCTCAAGGCAAGCGAGTGGGATGCCGTGCTGGCTCGGCCCAATGTGGGCGGCTGTACACCAGGCAAAGCAATTGCAGCTATCCGCAAGATGGGTCGTGGACAACCGTTGATCCTGCTGGCCGACGACAACAGCTCCGCCACCGCAGTCGCCGGGCTCAAGGCCGGCGCTCAGGACGTGGTTCCTTGCAAGGAAACCGAACGCCTGTTGCTGGTGCTGAATCGTGAGATGACCCATCTCGCCGTGCTGCGTGAGAAATTGCGATTGGAAGGCGATCTACGCGAAAGTGAAAAACGCGCCGACATGCTGTTGGACACCGCGCAAGATGCCGTCGCCTATGTGACTGACGGCATGCACGTACAAGCCAATGGCGCGTACTTGGAATTGTTCGGTTACAGCGATTCTGATGAGCTGGCCGGCGTTCCCATCATGGATTTGGTCGCAGAAAACGACCACAAAGAAATCAAAGAAGCATTGCGCCTGCAGCGCTCGGCCAAAAAAGACGAAAAACACGAAATTACGGTGCAGTGTTTGCACTCGGATGGCAAATCATTCGAAGCAAAAATGGTTTTCTCGCAAGCCGTATTCGACGATGAACCTTGCACTCAAATTCTGATCCGCAGCCAGGTCGGCGGGCTCAGCGATGTCGAGATGGAGGAGCGCCTCAAAGAAGCCGCTTCTTTGGATTCGCTGACGGGTCTGCGTAGCCGGCCTTACTTCATGGATCAAGTAACCAACGCCAGCGCAGCAGCCAAGGCCAAGAAAACGGTTTCTGGTCTGCTATTCATGCAGCTGGATGATTTCGCCAAATTGCGCACCTCGGTAGGCATCGGTGGTGCCGATACCGTGCTCACTGAGGTGGCCGGCCTGCTCCGAAAATTGATCCCTGAAAATACCGGTCTACCGGCACGCTTCGGTGATGACACGTTTACCGTGCTGTCGTCCATCAAGGACGCCGAAAAACTGCAAGAGTTGGCGGAAAAATTACGCAAGGCCATTGCCGATCAAGTATTCGAGATACAAAAGAAATCGATCCGCGTCACCGCCTCTATTGGCGGCACGCTCATCAACGAAGATATTCCCGGCGGACAAGAAGCCATCAGCCTAGCAGCCGATGCAGCAACCAAAGCACGCCAAAAGAGCGGCAACGGCAACAGCGTATTCATATTCAAACCTTCCGACCTGATTGATTCCTCCACCTCTGCCGGCATGGCCAAGCACCTGCAAATGGCGCTGGAGAAAAATCAGTTCAAGTTGTACTACCAGCCCATCCTGAACCCGGCAGATAACGACGAAGAAACCTACGAGGTTCTGCTGCGGCTACCGCTCGATGGCAAAGAGATGCAACCCGCAGACTTCCTGCAAGCTGCAGCTGCCGGCAATCTCAATCCGAAAATCGATCGCTGGGTGATCCTGAACGCGCTCAAAATATTGGCCGAGCACAATGCCACCGGCCATAAAACGCGAATCATGGTCACGTTGACGGCAGAATCCTTAGCGGATGCGTCACTGGTTGCTTGGCTGGGCGTTGCGCTGAAGGCCGCCAAGATCAATGGTGAGTCGCTGATTCTGCAATTCACGGAAGCGGATGCATCTACGTTCCTGAAGCCAGCGACGCAATTCTCGCGCGATGTGAAAACGCTAAAAATTCAAACCGCCGTTACTCGCTTTGGTGCCAGCCAAACCGCCAACAAAGTGCTACCGAATCTCCCGGATGTCACCTACGTCAAGCTCGACGGTTCGTTCATGCAAGAACTCGGCTCCGACAAAGGCAAGAAAGCAATTTCTGATTGCATCAAGGACGTGCAAGGCCAGGGCAAAAAAGTCATCGCCTCGCACATTGAATCCGCAGCAGCGCTACAAACGCTGTGGGGCTATGGCGTGGATTACATCGAGGGCTATTACTTCGCCGGCCCATCAGAAAGCATGAATTATCCGTTCAGCGAGCAGTAATCTGCGCGTGCGCTGCCGTCGCCACGGCGTTCAGCGTGACGACAACTCAATACGGTCGCGGTCGCGCACACCCAGCAGGTACAAAATACCGTCCAATCCCAGCGTGGAAATTGCTTGGCGTGCTTTTTCACGCACCAGTGGTTTTGCACGAAACGCAATACCAAGCCCGGCGATCGACAGCATCGGCAAGTCATTGGCACCATCACCGACAGCGATGACTTGCTCCAGCGAAATACCTTCCTTCAACGCAATTTCCCGCAGCAGTTCGGCTTTGCGTGCGCCATCCACGATACGGCCCACCACATTGCCGGTGACTTTTCCGTTTTTCGTCTCTAGTTCATTGGCGTAGACGTAATCAATTCCCAGCCGACGCTGTAAATATTGCCCCATGAACGTAAAGCCGCCGGAAAGAATCGCCGTCTTGTAACCCAGCGTTTTTAACGTGGTCACGAGATTCTCGGCGCCTTCTGTCAGCGGGATAGTTTCAATGACGCGCTGCATCGCAGACTCATCGAGCCCGCTTAGCAAAGCCACACGTCGACGAAAACTTTCCTGAAAATCCAGCTCGCCACGCATCGCGGCTTCCGTAATCTGCACCACCTGTTCGCCGACACCCGCCAGGCGCGCCAGCTCATCGATCACTTCACCATTGATCAACGTGGAATCCATATCGAACGCCACCAATCGCCGGTTACGCCGCCACGCGTTATCGCGCTGAAACGCAATGTCGATGTTCAGTCGTTGTGCGATATCGAGGAACTGCCGACGCATATCGGCCGAATGACCCGGTTCACCGTGCACGGCCAACTCAATACAGGCGCGTGCGTCGGCATCCACGCGCCCTCCCGAAACGGCCTGCCGCCCAGATAAACGCGCAATGCCTTCTACCGTCAGGCCGTGACCCGCAATCACTTCGGTGGCTTCTGCTAATTGCTCAGCGGTCACGGCGCGCGCCAGCAACGTCACGATGTAACGAGCATGCCCTTCGGTAGCAACCCACTCTTCGTAAGAACTGGCTTCCACGGGCCGGAAACGCACTGACACGCCCATCTCGTGCGCCTGAAACAACACATCCTTGAGCACCGAGGAAGAATCCATATCGGGCGGCATTTCAATCAACACACCCAATGACAAGGCGTCATGGATCACCGCTTGCCCGATATCAAGAACGGTGACGCGGCTGCGGGCGAGAATGCGCATGAACGCGGCGAGCAATCCCGGGCGATCATGGCCCGATACTTGGATGAGAAGAATTTCGCGCACGCCGGCAATGTCTCCCGTAACGGCAAATGCCTTACTATCTGGCGGCAGCCACTCTAGCAGCAAACCCTTGATCCGACACGCCGGCAACCGACGTCAGTGACTTTCAGCGCAAACCCCGCACGCACATCTCTCCTTGACCGGCTACGTCGCCTGTCCGGGCCGCAACGCGCCGTATTCAATGTCGTCGCCACGTCGATGGCGCTGATGCTCTGTGCATCATTACTGGCCTTGTTTCTGGTGCGCGCCGTGGTGCACGAACAGGCCGCGCAACTGGGTGGCGCACTTGCATCAGAATCCGCGCGCCGCGCGGCCGAATATCTGGTGCACGACGATTTGGTCAGCCTCAGTGTGATCACCGGTGGGCTCACGCATTTACCGGGTGTCGTCGGCGTCACGGTATTTGATCGTCATCGTCAACCGTTGGCGCAATCGGGATTGACGCAGCAGACGCCCGATTTGTTGTTGACTGCCGCCGATATCGTGACCGAAGAAAATGACTTGCGCGGCAGCGTCGAGATTCTGATCGATCCACGTGCCGCGCTGCCGGCGCTGTCACGTTTCGATTACACGCTATTAGGTTGGCTGGGTTTTTCAGTCGCCTTTCTCTTGATCGTCGCGCGACTGCAACGCGACAACCTCGGCGCCACACAGCTCAGCGTTGAGGTGCCAATCCAAGCGCCCACCGCACCCTTCACAGCTGATCGTCAAGAAATCGACACGGAACCTGCGTCGCCGCTGACGACCGATTCTCCGCTGTCGCAATTACCAGACGGCCCCATGTTGCGCATCGAGATCGTCAACTACGCCAATCTTGAGCAGCGGCTTGCGCCGCGCATGATGGCTGAACTGATACGCCTGTACAGCGAAATACTGGCGCGCGCGTGTAGCTTCTATCAAGGCCAGCTTCAACGGCCACTGGATCATCAGTGCCTCGTGAGTTTCCCGCTGGCCGGCCACAGCGAAGAAGAAGCACTGTTTCGCGCCGTATGCTGTGCGCAATTATTTTTTGGCGTGGTCCGCGAGCAGAATGAATCGCGTCGCGACAAAGGCAAACAAACCCTGCAATTCAATGCAGCGCTGCATCATGATCCGTCAATTACGCGTGAAGCACGGGCGTTGGTGACGTGGGAAATTTGCACCCAAGCTGGCACGGCTGGCCGACTGACGATTACCGACACCGTCAGCGATCACCCGCTGCTCAGTGACCGATTGCAGTTGGATACGACAAACCGGCATCTGCTGCAAATCGAACTGCCCGCCATCGATGGCGGAGCCACGCGGCTGCAAGACGTACTTGCGCTGGGCGTCGTGCGCTTGGCCGATCCTTATGAAGACTTGCTCGTGCGGCAAGTGCATCGTCTTGTCGACAGCAACGCAACCTGAAGCACCGCACCAAATTCACCGCGTCAAGTTGCACCACGTCGGATGCGATGTAACCGTCGACATAACGGCCGCACCACACATCCGGCACCAAACCCGACATCACGTGTCCGGCGCCTACCTTTTCTCTTTAGCGCTCCACCACCAATCGCTCGACTTTCTGGAAGCCCTTCGGTAGCAAACTACCGCGCTTACCGCGTTCGCTGCGATAGTGCTCCAGATCGCTGCCTTTGAGCTTCAAGTAACGCTTACCGCTTTCGACGATCACCGTGTCGCCTTTTGAAACGACGACGACCGAGATCATCAACTCTTCGCGCGCGGCGGCAGCTTTTGACGGAATGTCGATAATTTTGTTGCCCTTGCCTTTACTCATTTCCGGCAAATCTTTCACCGGGAACACCAACAACTTGCCTTCGCTGGAAACCGCAACGAGCAGGTCCTTGTCAAATTCGCGGACAATCGCCGGCGCCAGCGCCAGCGCATTTTCCGGGCAATTGAGCAGCGTTTTGCCCGCCTTTTTGCCGCTGGCCATTTCGGCCAACGGTGCAACAAAGCCGTAACCCGCATCGGAAGCCAGCAACACGCGCTGGCGATCTTCACCCATCGTCACGCCGACAAACTGTGCGCCCGACGGCGGATCGAGGCGTCCACTCAACGGCTCACCTTGGCCGCGCGCACTCGGCAACGTACTGGCCAGCAAGGAATAACTGCGACCGGTACTGTCGAGGAAGTATGCGTTTTGATTGCTGCGGCCCAAGGCTTTCGCGAAATATTGATCGCCTGCTTTGTAGGAAAGCGCAGCGGCATCGACTTCGTGGCCTTTCGCGGCACGCACCCAACCTTTTTCGGAAAGCACGACAGTAACGGCCTCGCTCGGCGTGAGCTCGGATTCGTCCATCGCTTTGGCTTCACCACGTTCAACGATCGGTGAACGACGATCGTCGCCATATTTCTTCGCGTCGTCCTTGAGCTCGGTCATCACCAGCTTTTTCAGCAAGTTCATCGAGCCCAGCGTTTCCTGCAAACCTTTACGCTCGGCGGCCAATTCGTCCTGCTCGCCGCGAATCTTGATTTCTTCCAACTTGGCGATCTGGCGCAATTTCAATTCGAGAATTGCTTCCGATTGCCGCTCGCTAATACCAAAGCGCTCCATCAGCGTAAACTTTGGCTCATCGGCGGTGCGGATAATGTGGATCACTTCGTCGATGTTCAAAAACGCGGCGAGATACCCTTCGAGGATGTGCAGGCGATCTTCGACTTTATCCAGCCGGTATTGCAGACGCTTGCGCACTGTCACCATGCGGAACTGAACCCAGTCAGACAGCATGTCGACCAGCCCCATGACACGTGGCTTACCGTCGAGACCGATCACGTTCATATTGACGCGATAACTGCGCTCGAGGTCGGTGGTCGCAAACAAGTGATTCATCAGCGGCTCGACGTCCACGCGATTGCTGCGTGGGACGATCACGAGACGTGTCGGGTTTTCGTGATCGGATTCGTCGCGTAGATCGGCCACCATCGGCAGCTTTTTGTTCTGCATCTGCGCGGCGATTTGTTCCAGCACTTTGGCGCCGCTCACCTGATACGGCAGCGCCGTGATGACGATGTCGCCATCCTCTATCGTGTACACAGCGCGGGCGCGGATCGAACCCTTACCGGTAATGTAGATCTGCGCGATCTCGTTCTTCGACGACACGATTTCCGCTTCCGTCGGGAAATCCGGGCCGGCAATGTGTTGCATCAAATCATCGACCGAGGAACCGGGATCTTTGATCAACTGAATGCACGCGCTCGCTACTTCTCGCAGGTTGTGCGGCAGGATGTCCGTGCTCATGCCCACCGCGATGCCGGTGGTGCCGTTGAGCAACACGTTCGGCAAGCGCGCCGGCAAAATTTTCGGCTCATCGAGCGTGCCGTCGAAGTTCGGCTGCCACGTCACCGTGCCCTGACCCAATTCCGACAGCAACACTTCCGAATATTTTGCCAACCGCGATTCGGTGTAACGCATCGCCGCGAAGGATTTCGGATCGTCCGGCGAACCCCAGTTGCCCTGCCCATCCACCAGCGGATAGCGATAACTGAACGGCTGCGCCATCAGCACCATCGCTTCATAACAAGCCGAGTCGCCGTGCGGGTGAAATTTACCGAGCACATCACCGACGGTACGCGCCGATTTTTTGTGTTTCGAGCTGGCATTGAGGCCCAGTTCGCTCATCGCGTAAACGATACGACGCTGCACGGGCTTCAAGCCGTCGCCGATGTGCGGCAAAGCACGGTCGAGAATCACGTACATCGAATAATCGAGATACGCTTTTTCGGTGTAGGTGCGCAGCGGCAGTGTTTCGAGGTTGTCGGTCGTCATGTTCGTTAGGCGTCCACTTCAGCCAGATTGCCCTTGGTTTCCAGCCAATCCTTGCGGTCAGAGGCTCGTTTTTTCGACAGCATCATGTCCATGATCGCGTCTGTTTCCGCATCGCCACCCTCGCTGACGCTCAAACGCACCAAGCGCCGCGTGTCCGGCGCCATGGTCGTTTCGCGCAACTGCAAAGGATTCATTTCACCCAAGCCCTTGAAACGCATGACACTGGGTTTGGCGCGTTTTTTCTCGGCAGCGATGCGGTCGAGAATGCCTTTTTTCTCGTCTTCATCCAGCGCGTAGTACACGTCCTGCCCGGCATCGATACGGAATAGCGGCGGCATCGCCACAAAAACATGGCCCGCCTCCACCAACGCGCGGAAATGCTTCAAAAACAACGCGCACAGCAAGGTGGCAATGTGATGACCGTCGGAATCCGCATCGGCAAGAATGCAAATCTTGCCGTAACGCAGACCGGACAAATCGGAGGAGCCCGGCTCCAGACCAATCGCCACGGCGATGTCGTGTACTTCTTGCGAGCCGAGCACTTCGTTGCCGTCGACTTCCCAAGTATTCAAAATTTTTCCGCGCAACGGCATGATCGCTTGGAATTCACGATCACGCGCCTGCTTGGCAGAGCCACCCGCCGAATCGCCTTCCACCAAAAATAGTTCTGTACGCGTGATGTCTTGGCCAACGCAATCAGCCAGTTTGCCCGGCAGCGCCGGACCTTGCGTGATTTTCTTGCGCTCGACCTTTTTGGCTGCGCGCAAGCGCGAACCAGCATTGCTGATCGCCATTTCGGCGATTTTTTCCGCCTCGTCCGTGTGCTGATTCAGCCACAGCGAAAAGGCGTCTTTCACCACACCCGTGACAAACGCCGCCGCTTGCCGCGAAGACAGACGTTCTTTGGTTTGCCCCGCAAATTGCGGATCTTGCATTTTTAGACTGAGCACGTGCGCGCAGCGGTCCCAGATATCTTCTGGCGCCAGCTTGACGCCACGCGGCAATAAATTACGGAATTCACAGAACTCACGCAGTGCTTCCAACAAGCCGGTGCGCAAACCATTGGTGTGGGTGCCGCCCTGCGCGGTGGGAATCAAGTTGACGTAGCTTTCGCCGATCACCTCGCCACCTTCCGGCAGCCAGATCACCGCCCAATCGACTGCTTCTGCTTCCGCCGCAAATGCACCAATGAATGGCTCCGCCGGTAACAGTACTTCGCCACGCGTGGTTTCCATTAAGTAATCGCGCAGACCGTCTTCGTAATGCCATTCGTCCGTTTCATTTGCGGAAACGTTCTTCAGCGTGACCTTCAGCCCTGGGCAAAGTACGGCTTTGGCTTTCAGTACATGGCGCAGTTTCGGGATAGAAATGTTCGGCGAGTCGAAATATTTGGCATCTGGAATAAAGCGCACCGAGGTGCCCGTTTCGCGCTTACCGGCCATGCCGATGATTTTCAGCTCCGATGATTTATCGCCGTTGCGGAATTCCATCTGATAGAGGTTGCCGCCACGCTTCACGGTGACGATCACGTGCTTGGACAGCGCATTCACTACCGACACGCCAACGCCGTGCAAACCACCAGAGAATTGATAGTTCTTGCCGGAAAATTTTCCACCCGCGTGCAACTTGGTGAGAATCAACTCGACACCGGAAACTTTTTCTTCCGGGTGAATGTCGACCGGCATGCCGCGACCGTCGTCGATCACTTCGACATACCCGTCGGCATGCAAGATCACTTCGACATTTTTGGCGTGCCCGGCGAGCGCCTCATCGACCGAGTTGTCGATGACTTCCTGCGCAAGGTGATTGGGCCGTGTGGTGTCGGTGTACATCCCCGGGCGGCGACGCACAGGGTCGAGGCCGGAGAGGACTTCGATGGAGTCGGCGTTGTACTGGTTGGCCATGTATCTCTCAAAGAAATGCGCCATGACGACGCGTTATATCGGGTCCCACTGCCGATGCTGCTCCGGGCGACTGGGCGTCTCGTCGGTCAGACTACGCTAGACCTTCCCTCGACACAGGTCGCCTTCGCAGATCGGCGCGGACCCGACCGCGCCATCAACTCGGCAGGGGGGTGGTGATTCCCGCGAAACGGTATATGAGCGGAAGACAATCTTCAAAATTATCGAAGCCATGGCTGCCGCCGATTTGCTTGAGGACGGAACAGTCGCGGTAGTAATCCGCCGCAACACGCCAGTCCAGCGTCTCGTCGCCCGTCTGCAGCAGCACCAGAAAATCCTGGGGACGCGCAAGCGTCGGCACCGCTAGCGCGCGTAGCGCATCGACATGCGCCAGTGTCAGCTCCCAACGCTCGCCGGTGTAATGGTTGGTTTGGGTGCCCAGATAGCCGTCGAAATGCAACCAAGGCCGCACCGCCGGATTGATCAGCGCGGCCCGCAAACCATGCTGCTGCGCCAGATACGTGGCGTAGCACCCCCCCAGCGAACTGCCCAACAGCAGCGGCTGACCCAGCCGGGCAATTTCTTTTTCCAGTAACGCGATGGCGCCCGCCGGGTCGTTCGGCAAGGTCGGGATGGCGCACGGGACTGCAGGGTGATGACGCGCAAGATCGGCCGCCAGTTGCTGCGCTTTGGCCGACTGCGGCGAGCTGTTGAAGCCGTGGATGTAAAGAAGGGATGTCATGCAGAGCGCATCAAGGTCGCGGAAGAACGCGAGAGGGTCGACGTGATGACGGAGCAACCACGCTGAAACCGTCGACGAGTTTAATAACCCTTGACCGAGAAATCGACTTCGAACTTGATGCCCTGCACACGCGAAATGCCGGTGGTGATTTTTCCGTCCGCATGCAAATCCAACCAGCGATAACCTGGCGCCGCGTCGTCAACGGCAAAGTCTTCCGACTTCGGTTTGAACTGCACGCAGGTCGATGGCACCGACATCAACTTCACGCCTTTGCGTTCGCCTTCAAACGCCTGATGCACATGACCCCAAATCACCGCACGCACATTGCTGTGCTTATCCAAAATCTGGAAGAAACGGTCGGCATTGCCCACGATCTGCGTATCCAACCATAAACAACCCATGGGCACCGGCTGATGGTGCAGGCACACCAGCACGTGACGATCGCCGGATGCCTGCAATGAAGCTTCCAGAAATTCGAAATCATCTTCGTGCAAGAAACCGGGGACTTCGTGCGGAATCGTGGAATCCAACATCACCACATCCCAACCCGGCAACTTCGCCACACAGGGCGACAGTTTTGACGGATCTGGCAACGAGGCGCGCATCGGCTCGGTGACGTCGTGATTACCTTCGAGCCAATAACAAGGCACAGCGGCAAAGCGCTTGAGCTTATCCAGCAAGCGCGCATAGGACGCCGGAGAAGCGTCCTGCGACAGATCACCTGTCGCGAGCAACAGATCTATCGCGGGTTGCTCCAGCGCGATCAGATCGAGTACCCGGTTCAGGCTATCGTCCGTGTTAAGTCCCAGCAGTTTGCCGTCAGTGCGTCCGAACAAGTGAGAGTCGGAGAACTGGACAACCCGCAAAGGCCGGCCTGCGCTTCGTGCCAAGGTGAAGATTTCCTAGAGTGAAACGTCGCTCTTATAACCGAACTCCCCGAGCAATATCCAGTACATAGACCACATTGCTGATGTGGTATGTGAACCAGTACCGCACCCGACCACTCACGCCGGGCAGGAAGCTCGACCCCAACGTAGACAATGTTGCAACCATTCGCCCAGCAAGCGATTCACTTGTAGTTTTTCGTCAGGAAGAAACATCTCGGGGTTCGGATACGGATAGCGGGCCTGCAGCCGACGACGGCGGCGAAACTCCGTGACTTCGGCCACCCGCGCATCATGACAAAGCCGGACGGTGGCCTGCAGGGGTGCCACCCACCCATCCGTGGCATGCGTTTCGGCCAGATCCACCAGCGTGGTGAAAGGCCCCCGCTCGCGCACACGGGCACACACCTCCGCCTGCTGCCCTGAAGGACCCGTCACGCCGAACTCTCGATGGTCCTGCGTTCGTAGGTCGGGCAATACCTGCATCAGCAATACGTAGTTCGCTTCCGCCTGCGCCAGCAAATCACGCAACACCGCCGCCCGCGGTGATTCCGATTGCGGCACCACTCGCAACACAATGCGGTGCTTCATCGGCCACGCTCTGCAGCCGCCACCAAGGCTGGCAGTTGTGCGCGCTTCAAGAACAGCCACTGCAACGCAATGATCGTGGCGGCATTGCAAATACGGCCCGCGTCCAACATCGCACGCGCAGCCTCTAGCGGCACACAATGCACACGGATGTCTTCATTTTCTTCTGCCAGGCCATGCACGCCGCCCAGCCCTTCGCTGTCCACCAACCCCAAAAACAGATGCACGACTTCATCGCAGGCACCCGGGCTCGGCAAGTAACGGGCAATCGGTAGCAGGGTGCCGATCGTGCAACCGGCTTCTTCTACCGCTTCACGGCGCGCAACATCCGCAGGATCTTCGTTTTGCTTGTCGACGAGGCCAGCAACCAACTCCAGCAACCACGGGTTATCCACTTTGCCGATCGCCGGCGCACGAAACTGCTCGATCATCACCACCACATCGCGCGCAGAATCGAACAACAAGACGACGGCCGCCTCGTGCCGCACAAAGACTTCTCGATTGAAGAGCTCTGTCCAGCCACCTGCAAACAAACGGTGACGGACCTTGAACCGCTCCAGCCGAAAAAATCCCTGATAGAGCGGCTCACGCACCACCAATTCACAATCGGTCGCGGCAAAAGGCTGCTTGATGCTCATCGTTTAGAGCTTCCGGTAAACCTGTGCGCCGGCCTCACGGAATTGCACGGCTTTTTCTTCCATACCATGCGCCGCCCCTTGCTCGGGCGATACGCCCTGCGATGCGGCGTAATCACGCACATCTTGCGTGATTTTCATCGAACAAAATTTCGGCCCGCACATGGAGCAGAAATGCGCCACTTTATGCGCGTCTTTTGGCAGGGTTTCATCATGAAATTCGCGGGCGGTATCAGGATCCAAACCCAGATTGAACTGATCTTCCCAGCGGAATTCAAAGCGTGCCTTGCTGAGTGCGTTGTCGCGTAACTGCGCACCCGGATGACCTTTCGCCAAATCTGCGGCGTGTGCTGCAATTTTGTAGGCGATGATGCCGTCTTTTACGTCTTTGCGATTGGGCAAACCCAAGTGTTCTTTAGGTGTGACGTAGCAAAGCATCGCTGTGCCAAACCAGCCAATCATCGCCGCACCGATGGCACTGGTGATGTGGTCGTAACCCGGTGCGATATCGGTGGTGAGCGGCCCCAAGGTGTAAAACGGGGCTTCGTGGCAATGCGCCAATTGTTTTTCCATGTTGGCTTTTACGAGATGCATCGGCACGTGGCCGGGGCCTTCAATCATCACTTGCACATCGTGCTTCCACGCAATTTTGGTGAGCTCTCCTAACGTTTCCAGTTCACCAAACTGCGCCGCATCATTGGCATCTGCAATACAGCCGGGGCGCAAACCATCACCCAGCGAGAAGGACACGTCGTAGGCCTTCATGATTTCGCAGATTTCTTCAAAGTGCGTATAGAGGAAATTTTCTTTGTGGTGCGATAGACACCACTTGGCCATGATCGAACCGCCCCGCGACACAATGCCGGTCACGCGATTAGCCGTCAGCGGAACATAGCGCAACAAAACGCCGGCATGAATCGTGAAGTAATCCACGCCTTGCTCAGCCTGCTCGATCAACGTGTCCCGGAAAATTTCCCACGTCAGGTTTTCGGCAATGCCGTCGACTTTTTCTAGCGCTTGATAAATCGGCACTGTTCCGATCGGAACCGGCGAGTTACGCAAAATCCACTCACGCGTCTCGTGAATATTTTTGCCGGTGGAAAGATCCATCACGGTGTCGCCACCCCAGCGAATGGCCCATGCCATTTTTGCTACTTCTTCGCCGATATCCGATACCAGCGCCGAGTTGCCAATATTGGCGTTGATCTTCACCAAGAAATTACGACCGATGATCATCGGCTCGATTTCCGGGTGATTGATGTTGGCGGGAATAATGGCGCGGCCACGTGCGATTTCATCACGAACGAATTCCGGCGTGATCACCGCCGGAATGGCCGCACCGAAATCTTGTCCGGGATGCTGATGCGCAATCAGTCCAGAGGACAGCGCTTCTTGTAATTTTGCATTTTCACGGATGGCAACGAACTCCATCTCCGGCGTAATGATGCCGCGCTTCGCGTAATGCATTTGCGTGACATTGCCACCCGCCTTGGCGCGACGCGGCGCACGCAGCGCCGGAAAGCGTAACGCAGTCAAAGAAGCGTCATTCAAACGCTCACGACCATAGTGCGAGCTGATGCGATCGAGTTGTTCGGTATCGCCACGATCCGCAATCCACGCCGCCCGCAACGCCGGCAACCCAACGCGCAAATCGATTTTTGCGGCAGGATCGGTGTAAGGGCCCGATGTGTCATAAATCGTGATCGGCGGATTAGGCTCGCTGCCTTTCGCCAGTGGCGTCGCGTGCTGACAAATTTCACGCATCGGCACGTGAATATCCGCTCGCGAACCTTGCACATACACTTTGTGCGAACCCGGAAACGGCTTCACCAGTTCAGCATCAAGGGCAGCGGCAAGGGCAAGATTTTCCGGCGTACTGGCGTTCACAGGCTTACTCAATAAAAATGACGGGAATTGCGGGTTGATTTGTCGGCAACAGGCCTCACTATAGGCCCCGGTCCGGAGTGCCGCAATTTTATGCGACGACGCCGCCCAATTAATTAATTTTCTCAACCGCGCAGCCAGAGCAATTCAGCGTACAGACGTTGAGGCGCTCGTCGATTTCACCCATGATGGCCGCGCCCGCAGACACCCCTGAGGTTTCCCTGATGCGTCGTCCTACCCGCTTGCGTTTCGCCCTGCTGCCACTGGTAGCCACCCTGCTGGGACTGGCCGGCCACGCGCAGGCAGAGAGTCTTGCCGATGTGCTGGCTGCGGCTGATGCCAACGACCCGCAATGGAGCGCCACACGCGCTTCGCTGGAAGCGCAAAAACAGGTGTTGACGCAGGGACGTGCCGGCTTATTGCCAACCGTCGTCGCAACAGCAGATTACAGTCAGAACAATGTTGAGCGTGGTAGCACGCCTGAGCAGGATTACGACGCGAATGAACTTGCGCTGCAAGCCACGCAGCCCTTGCTGCGATTTGATCGTTGGTATGACTATCAGACGGCGCGCGCCACACGCTCACAGGTAGATGCCGAGCAAGTCAGCGCGGAACAGGATTACTTGGTTCGCGTCACTGAAACGTATCTCGGCGTGCTCAGTGCAGCCGAGCAGTTGGCTTACGCCCGCGCCGAAGAAGCCGCGCTGCAACGGCAATTGGAACAAGCCCGCCAACGTTTTCAGGTGGGGCTGATTGCCATCACCGACGTGCACGAAACGCAAGCCGCCTATGATCTGGCAAAGGTCGGCTTGATCGTTGCTGAAAGTGCACAGTCTGTGGCGCGCGCACGTTTGCAAACGCTGACTGGACAACGCTACACGCAACTCGCATTTCCCGGCGAAGACATGCCGACCAATTTGCCAGATCCGGAAGGCGCAGACGCTTGGGCTGAACTCGCCCGCAAGGGCAACGCCGATCTGATCGCCGCGCGTTTCGCCGCCAAAGCGGCAAAGCAATCGGCTCGCTCGGCCGCGTCCGGCTACCTGCCAACGGTGGACGCATACGCCCGCCTCAGCGAAATGAACACGCTCGACTACATGAGCGGAAACAACATCGATATTTCCAGCCAGACCGTCGGCATCAAAGCAGAGTGGCCGTTGTTTACCGGTGGCGCCACCACCGCCAAACGTCGCCAAGCCTATTCCAATAGCGATGCTGCACAGGAAAATCTACGCGCGAGTGAAATCAATGCCGTCGAAGGCGCACGCACTCAGTATCAAGTGCTGGAAGCTGACGTATTACGGGTCGCCGCGCGCAAGCAAGCCATCATCTCAGCGCAGAGCGCCCTGGATGCCACGCAAGCCGGTTACGAAGTCGGCACTCGCAATATCGTTGACGTACTGCAAGCGCAACGTGTGTCATTTTCGGCGCGACGCGATCTGGCCAACGCACGTTATGACTACATCCTAGATTTGTTGCGCTTGCATCGCGCCGCCGGGTCGCTGTCGCGCGAAGCGCTACTGTCGTACAACAAGTGGCTCAACGTCACACTGTCTTTGACCAGCGGCGAAATCATGGTCAATCCAGAAGCCGCGGTTGCCGCGCCAGCTGCACCGCAAAACACCGCCACCCCGCCCGCAGAGCCAGCGACCAATTCCGCGCCAGCCACTGCCCCGTGAAACAGACCGAAAAAATAAAAAAGCCGGCGTGATGCCGGCTTTTTTATTGGCGCTCCGCGGCATCAGCCGCGACCAATTCCGTAATAGTGAAATCCTTGCGCCCGCGCTGCTTGCGGGTCATACAGATTGCGTCCATCCAACAACACCGGTGTACGCAGCACTTGCCGTAGCCGCGCAAAATCCGGCTGGCGATACAGCGGCCATTCCGTTAAGACCAGCAAAGCATCTGCGCTTTCTGCGGCTTGCCAGCGATCCGCATAGCAACTTAAAGCAGAATGCTCTCCGATCTGCGCGCGTAATTGTTCAAGCGCCTTGGGATCGTGTGCCTGCACCCGCGCACCCTGCGCGAGCAATGCCCGCACAATGCTCAACGATGGCGCATGATCGACACGATCCGTTTCAGGTTTGAACGCCACACCCCAAATCGCGATCGTTTTCCCCGCCAATTGGCCGTGATAATGCTGCCACAGTTTACGGAACAACAATTCTTTCTGTTCTTCATTGACCGCGATGGCGGTATCCACCAGCTTCGACGCCACACCTGACGCATCCAAGGTGGTCTTCAGTGACATCAGGTCTTGATAAAAACCGGTGCCACCAAAGCCACATCCCGGTTGCAAATGGTGACTACCGATACGCTCGTCAGAGCCCACGCCCAATCGTACGCGCTCAATATCGATGCCCAGCGCGTCGGCCACGTTGGCCATGTCATTCATGTACGACAAGCGTGTCGCCAACATGCCATTGACCACTTGCTTGGTAAATTCTGCATCGCGAGCAGGCATGACCAGCACGGGCACCTCGTTACCCATGCATATGCGCAGCAAATTCTGCAGCGTCACGGTTGCCCAATCGTTATTGCTGCCAATGATTACGCGATCAGGCCGACGGAAATTTTCCAACGCGCTGCCTCGGCGCAAAAAATCTGGAAGGCTTACCGCAACACGGTGCGCCTTGCTGCCATCCGCCAACCGTGCAGCAAAATCATCGGTCACACCGACGCCATAATTCACCTGGTTGACCAGCAGCATTTCACCGGCTCGGTGCGACAGCGCGGCAACCAATAACTCTGCCGCTTCGCGCTCCTCCGGTTGCAGCGCGAGAAAATGGATCGTGGCATCCGCAGGAATATTGATCAGTTCGCCCACGACGGACAGGCCGCCATCACGCTGCGCCGCGAGCAGCGCCTCTGCTAATCCGGTTTCATCAAACGATAATTCGCCACCCGCCACGGCTGCCGCATTGGCAGCACTGCCACACGCGAGCCACACCGGCTGCCCGGCTTTCGCCAGCGAAACCGCTGTGACGAGGGCGGTGAGTCCATTGCCATGCACAATGACCGGCTTCATGCGCCACCGCCTTTTGCTTGTGCGTCGGCACCTGTCGCCCGAATGTGTGCCGCTAGCGCACGTGTCGCGGGATCGCCGCCCGCGCCATCACCATCGAGCACGGCCAGCGTTTCTCGTGCAACTTGTTTGCCGAGCTCCACGCCCCACTGATCAAACGGATTGATCCGCCACAAGACGGACTCCACAAATACTTTGTGCTCATAAAGCGCAATTAGCGCGCCCAACGAAAATGGTGTGAGCTCATCCAGCAACAAAGTCGTGGATGGTTGATTACCGTGGTAATGCCGCCACGCCGGGCGCGCCGCATCAACATCGCCCAAGGCCAGCAAACTCGCTTGCGCCAAGCAATTGGCTAGCGCCAAACGATGTTGCGATGCGAGTTCACGGCGTGCTTGTTCGCCGCGCACCGGAAATTCGCGACGAACTGGCGCAATAAAATCACACGTTACCGGCACCGTGCCTTGATGCAGCAGTTGATAAAACGCATGCTGTGCATTGGGGCCTACGCCGCCCCACAGCACCGGGCATGTTTCGTAATTCACTTTTTCGCCGTCGCGGTCAACGCTCTTGCCGTTGCTCTCCATCGCCAACTGCTCGAGGTAAGCCGGGAACATGGCAAGACGGCCGTCATACGGCAGCACTGCTTGCGCGCGGATTCCTAGAAAACTCGCATTCCAGACACCAACCAACCCCAACAACACCGGCAGGTTTTGTGTCAGTGGCGCATGACGAAAATGTTCGTCTAGAAAATGCGCCCCAGCCAACAAGCGGCGGAATGCATCCATGCCTACTTGTAGCGCAATCGGAAAACCGATGGTCGACCACAGCGAATAACGCCCGCCCACCCATTGCCAGAACAGCAACAGATTGTCTTCGTGCATACCCCAGGCTTTTGCTTTCTCTGGGCTCGCCGTCACACCAATGAAATGCTGACGCAAAAGCAGCGCTTCATCCGCGCAGTGTGAAAGCAGCCATTCCCGTGCTGTGCGCGCATTGGCCAACGTGTCGGCGGTAGAAAATGATTTTGAAGAAACGATGAATAACGTGGTTTCCGGATCCAACACTTGCAGCAACCGATTGAGCTGGCTGCCGTCCATGCTAGATGCAAAATGGACACGCAGATTTTTTGCACGCGGATCGGTGAAGTCATGCAAGGCATCACACACCATCGCCGGCCCAAGATCAGAACCGCCGACACCAATATTGACGATATCGCTGATCGAATGACCGCTGTATCCACGCCAGTGTCCGGTATGCAAACGATCAACCATTGCCGCCATGCGTGAGCGTTCCCGCTCGACGGCCTGACCGAGATCGGACCCTTTCACCGGGAAAGCACTGCCTGCCGGCACACGCAATGCCATGTGCAATGCCGCTTGCTGCTCGGTGTCGTTGATTTGCTCGCCGGCAAACAGGCGGGTAATCCAGCCAGACATGTTTGTCGCGCCAGCAAATGCCTGTAATTTTTCCAGCGTCAGCGCATCAATGCGTTGGCGGGATAAATCCAGCAGAAAAGGACCAGCTCGGTACATGAGTTGTTCGACACGTCCGGCATCCGCTGCAAACAACTGCCGCAGATGCGTGCCAGAACTAGCGCGAGCATGCGCTACCAAAGCCTGCCATTCGGGAAGGGAGTCGACGGTCACGGAATCAATCGCTTCTTATTGTCTGCAATGTTGGTCGTCAGCAATGTAGGGATGGCGCACCGCATTCATGGCGCTAGAATGCGCGCAACTCTAGCACAGCACACCGCGCCACTTGTGCGGGTGCATCCCACCATCGCCGCCCCGGAAATCCCATGAGCCGCACTATCCGCAAGGTCGTCTTGCCCGTCGCCGGCCTAGGCACCCGCTGCCTGCCTGCCACCAAGGTTCTGCCCAAGGAAATGCTGCCGGTATTTGATCGCCCGCTGATTCAGTACGCGGTGGAAGAAGCGGCCGCCGCCGGAATCCGCGACGTCATTCTGGTCAGCGCGCGCGGCAAGTCGATGCTGGAAGATCACTTCGATCGTGCACCGGAATTGGAGCGCGTCCTGGAATCGCGCGGCAAAACGGCCGCACTGGCCATCGCACGTGGCGCGCTGCCGACGGGTGTCACAATCAGCACCGTACGGCAGTCAGAGGCACTGGGTCTTGGTCACGCCGTTTGGTGTGCGCGTGAATTGATCGGCGATGAGCCTTTCGCGGTGATGTTGCCGGATGATCTGGTGCTCTCTGATCGCGCCTGCCTTGCGCAAATGATTGAGGCTTGGCAGCGCGTCGGTGGCAATCTGGCCGCTGTAGAAGAAGTGCCAGCTGCAGAGACTGCACGCTACGGCATTCTTGATGTCGAGCAGGAAAATGGTCCTCTGGCACGCGCGCGTGGTTTGGTAGAAAAACCAAAACCCGAGGTCGCGCCGTCTCGGCTGGCGATCATTGGTCGCTACATTCTTGAACCCGCTGTATTGCGCCAGCTCGATGCCGGCAAGCGCGGTGCCGGTGGCGAAATCCAACTCACCGATGCCATGGCCGATTGCATTCCACAGACACCGTTCCACGGTTTTCGTTTCAACGGTAAACGCATTGATTGTGGTTCGCCCGAAGGGCTGGTTGAAGCGAATGTCGCCATGGCAGCGCGTGATCCCGCGCTGCGCGCCAAGCTGCGCGCGTTATTGGCTGACTGACAACTCACGGTCGATCAGCGAAACCGTCCGCGCAACCGCGCCACGATTTTCTTGAACGAATTGTTGGCCTGCCTCGCCAGCCGCATCGCGCTTCGCGCGATCAGATAGCCAGCTCGACACCACATTGGAAAGCGCCTCTGCATCAGCAGCAATACGGAGCGCCTGCCGCTCCTGCAAGGCATCCGCGATCAACTGGAAGTTGAACAAACTGGGGCCACTGCAAACCGGCACACCCAACGCCGCCGGCTCCAAGAAATTATGTCCACCGGTGCCGGAAAATGAGCCGCCAATAAACGCTACATCGGCCGTAGCAAACAGCAGATTCAGTTCGCCCATGGTGTCGCCAAGGTAAATGCGGGTCTCTGCTGTCACCGTCGCCCCAGCGCTGCGACGTACAGTGTTGGCTTCTCGCGAAGCCAATACCGCCACAGCATCAAAGCGTTCAGGATGCCGCGGAACAAGGATCAACAGCAAATCAGGAAATTGCTGCCGCAAAATCCGATTTGCAGCCAGCACGATTTCATCTTCACCCGCATGCGTGCTGGCCGCGATCCATACCGGCCGATCACCCCACGACTCACGTAAACGCCTGGCCTGTGCAGTAAGATCGCCGGTTATTGGCTGATCGAATTTGAGATTGCCCGTCACGACCACTTGTGATGCGCCTAGTGCACGAAATCTGGCGGCGTCACTGTCGGCCTGCGCCGCGATCAATGAAAAATTATTTAACGTATTTCGGGTCAGCTGGCCAAGCCGGGCATAACCGCGCGCCGATTTTTCCGATAACCGCGCATTGACCAACAACACCGGGATACCACGTGCACGGCAGGCTGCAACAAGATTCGGCCAAATTTCGGTTTCCATGACCAACACTGCACGCGGTTTCACACGATCCAGAAAGCGTGCGACCGCTCCCGGCGTATCCATGGGCAGAAAACTATGTGCCACCCTGCCACCAAAACGTGCGCCGACCTGCGCCGCGCCCGTGAACGTCGTGCTGGTCAACCACAATGGCCACTGGCGTTCCAGCAACGCTTCAATCAACGGTGCCGCCGCGAGGGTTTCGCCCACGGAAACGCAGTGCACAACGACGGGACGATTGTCCGCACGCGCGACATAACCTAATCGCTCCGCCAACCCGCTACCGGAAGCACCCACACCCGCCGGGCCACGCGCACGCCAGACCAACCGCAGCAACATCGGCGGCAACAGCACGTACAACAGCAGTGAGTACAGAAGGCGAGGCATCGTTGCATTGTAGCGGCGAGATTGCGTACGCGGCTGCGCTCTTCACCCGCCGCTCGCCGTTAGGGCCGGCAACCCATCGAGAACCCGCGCCCCGATGCTAGACTGCCGTCCGCCTCATTCTGGGAGTCGCGCATGGCACGCAAGGGCATCATCCTCGCCGGCGGATCGGGCTCTCGCCTGTATCCGATCACTCTCGGCGTCAGCAAACAGTTGGTCCCGGTTTACGACAAGCCGATGATCTATTACCCGCTATCCACGCTGATGCTGGCGGGCATTCGCGACATCCTGCTCATTTCAACACCGCAAGATTTGCCGGCCTTCCAGCGGTTGCTCGGCGATGGCAGCCAGTTCGGCATCCGCATGTCTTATGCAGAACAACCCAGCCCCGACGGCCTCGCGCAAGCGTTCATCATTGGCGCGGACTTCGTCGGCAACGACCCTTCCTGTTTGATTCTTGGCGACAATATTTTTTACGGGCAAGGCCTCGTCGGCCAACTGCGCGATGCCAGCGCACGCAACACCGGTGCCACCGTGTTTGGCTATTACGTGAATGATCCAGAACGCTATGGCGTGGTGGAATTCGATGCCAATGGCCGCGCAATCAGCATCGAAGAAAAACCCAAAAAGCCCAAGTCCCACTATGCCGTCACTGGGCTTTATTTCTACGACAACGATGTGATCGACATTGCGCGCAACATTAAGCCCAGCGCCCGTGGTGAGCTAGAAATCACTGACGTGAATCGCATTTATCTGGAACTCGGAAAGCTAAACGTCGAATTGATGGGTCGTGGTTACGCCTGGCTGGATACCGGCACCCACGCTTCACTGCTGGAAGCCACCAACTTCGTACAAATCCTTCAATCTCGCCAAGGCTTGCAAATCAGTTGCCCGGAAGAAATTGCCTGGCGACAACGCTGGATCAGTGACGAACATCTATCCGTGCTGGCCCAGCCGCTGGCAAAAAATGATTACGGCCGCTATCTGCTCAATCTACTTAACACGCAACGCCCATGAAAATCACTGAATCTGCACTGCCTGGCGTTCTCCTATTGGCACCCAAAGTACATGGTGATGCCCGCGGTTTTTTCATGGAGACGTGGCGCGAATCCCTGCTGCAAGAGGCCGGGGTCGATGTGCGATTCGTGCAGGACAACCATTCACGTTCACAGCGCGGCGTGCTGCGCGGATTGCATTACCAGTTAGTTCAACCACAAGGAAAACTAGTGCGCGTTTCGCGTGGCGCGGTCTTCGACGTGGCAGTCGATGTGCGCGTAGGTTCGCCGCACTTTGGTCGCTGGTATGGCGTCGTGCTGGATGACGTCGATCATCGCATGATGTACGTGCCGCCCGGCTTCGCTCACGGCTTCTGCGTACTGTCGGATACCGCAGATTTTCTTTACAAGTGCACCGATTATTACCATCCGACATCCGAACAAGGCGTCGCTTGGAATGATCCCGACATCGGTATCGTCTGGCCGGACATGGGCGTTGAACCCACACTTTCCCACAAAGATCAGGCGACACCGCGCTTGCGCGATCAACCGCATGATCGCCTTCCTGTTTTCGCACGCTGATTCGCCATGACGTGTCGCGTGCTAGTCATCGGTAGCAACGGCCAAGTCGGGCACGAACTCATGATGCGTGCGCGCACTTTTCCGGCGCTCACCGTCATCGGTCTCACGCGTGCGCAACTGGATCTCGTACACGCCGATCGCATTGCGCCGGCACTGGATATTGCACAGCCAGACATTGTCATCAACGCGGCAGCTTGGACGGCGGTCGATCGCGCAGAAACAGAGCAGGCGGCGGCATTTGCCATCAATGGCGATGCCGTGGCGGTGCTTGCAGAACACTGCACGCAACGCACGATTCCGCTGCTGCATCTCTCGACCGATTATGTGTTTGACGGCAGCGGCACGCGGCCGTGGTTGGCCTCCGATTCGCCTGCGCCCCTAGGCACTTACGGCCGCAGCAAACTGGCCGGTGAAATGGCCGCGCGCCGCTGTCCGCAGCACCTGGTGCTGCGCACCAGCTGGGTGTTCGGCGCGCACGGCAATAATTTTGTGCGCACGATGGTCCGGCTGGCCGGCGAGCGCGACCGGCTGCGTGTCGTCGCCGATCAGATCGGCGGGCCAACCTGGGCGGGTCATCTCGCTGACGCCTTGCTCACGCTTGCCGAGCGCCATGCACACGGCGAGGCGCTGCCTTGGGGGCTCTACCACTACGCGGGTCAGCCTTGGGTCAGTTGGCATCAATTCGCGACCGAAACCCTCACCGAGGCGCATCGGCTCGGCCTGATCGAGCAGCTCCCGACCATCGAAGCCATCAGCACCGCCGAATACCCGCTGCCAGCGCCGCGCCCGCTAAACTCGCGCTTGGATATGCAGGACACCACGCGTGCACTGGGCCTGTCGGCTCCGAACTGGCGCGATGGCTTGCAGCAAGTTCTGCGGGAATGGCACGCCACGCCCTGAACTCGCACCATCGCAACCTTCCACACCCGGCGTTACCTCAGCAGGACTCTCATGCATTACCGCGCCAACAATATCCTCGTCACGGGCGGTGCCGGATTTATCGGCAGTAATTTTGTGCGTTGGCTGCTGACGCAGGATGCGCAAGTGCGCATCGTGAATCTCGATGCACTGACGTATGCCGGCTCACGCGACAATTTGCGCGATCTGCCCGACGCGACTCGACATATTTTTGTTCACGGTGATATCTGCGATCGCTCTCTCGTCGATCGCCTACTGCGCGAACACGCCATCGATACCGTGATCCATTTTGCGGCAGAGTCGCATGTGGATCGCTCGATCAGCGGCCCCGGCGAATTTGTGCGCACGAATCTCGTCGGCACGTTTACGCTATTGGAAGCCGCACGACAGTATTGGATCGGCGAACAAAAACTGTCACGCGAACAACTTGCCAACACGCGTCGCTTCCACCACATCTCCACCGATGAGGTTTACGGCACGCTGCACGCCAGTGATCCTGCCTTCACCGAACAAACACCGTACGCGCCAAACTCACCTTATTCCGCCAGCAAAGCCGGCTCGGATCATCTGGTGCGCGCCTATTTCCACACGTACGGCTTGCCGGTAACGACCACCAACTGCTCAAACAATTACGGCCCACTACAACACGGCGAGAAATTCATACCCACGATCATTCGCGCCTGCCGCGAACAGAAAAAAATTCCGGTCTACGGCGACGGATCCAATATCCGCGATTGGTTATATGTAGACGATCACTGTCGCGGCATCTGGCGCGTCATAGAAGCCGGTCAGCTGGGCGAAACCTACAACATCGGCGGCCATAATGAGTGGCGTAATATCGACATCGTGCGCCTGATCTGTCGTCTGCTGGATGAGCGCATGCCATCTGGCGCGCCGCACGAGAAGCTGATTAGTTTTGTCACCGATCGACCTGGCCATGATTGGCGCTACGCGATTGATGCCGGGCGCATGACTAAAGAATTGCGCTGGATACCCGTGGAAACCTTTGAAACCGGCATTGCCAAAACCGTTGATTGGTACCTTGCCAATACTTTCTAAATACCGCGCATGACCGAACCCGCAGCGTCCTCACAGAAAAAAAATCGTCGTCAACGAAAGCGCGACCAGAAACCCGCACATCCCGCGCATCCGCGCTTCTGGCATGTGTGGCTATTCATGCTGCCGCTGACCATTCTGGCCGCTTGGACCCCTTGGCCCGTTGCACGCTTCATTGGCTACCGCATCGGCGATCTCAGTTGGATGCTGCTGCGCAGCCGCCGTCGCATCACGTTGCGCAATCTCGAGTTATGTTTTCCTCAGTGGAGCGAAGAAAAACGGCACATCACTGGCCGTGACAGTTTTCGTTCTACGGGCATTGCCGTTTTTGAATCTAGCCGAGCTTGGTGGCAGCCTATTCAGCGCATCGCGGCTGATTTTGAATTGCACGGCGTCGAGCATCTAGAGCACGCGCGCGCCCAAGGTCGCGGCGTCATGTTGTTCGGCCTGCATCTCACCGCGCTGGAAATTACCGGCGCGGCCGCATCACATCACTTCCCGATCAACACCATCTTCCGGCCACAAAATAATGCCGGCATGGAGGCCCTGGTCAGCTGGCGTCGTAAACGCATCTACACGCGCCAGATCGATCGACGCGACATCCGAACGATCTACCGTGCCCTGAAAGACAACGAAATCACCTGGTACACGGGCGATCAGGATTTTGGTCGGCAACACGCGGTGTTCGTGCCTTTTTTTGGTGTGCCTGCGGCCACCATCGTGGCCGGCATGCGTTTTGCGCGCGCGAATCATTCGGTCGCTCTCGGCGTAAGTTTCCGCCGTGACGACCACACCGGCCACTACATTTTGGAATTCAGCGAACCACTGGCATTCACGGATGACGATGAAGCCGATGCGCTTGTCATGAATCGCCATATCGAAACGGCGATTCTGAAAGCCCCCGGCCAATACATGTGGTATCACAAACGATTCAAGACGCTACAAAATCCCAGCAGTGGAAGTTCATATCCATGAACACTGACAGCAGCCATCACACTAAAGTCATTGTTGTCCTCGGCATGCATCGCAGCGGCACCAGCGCCGTGACACGCGGACTACTAGCACTAGGCGTTTCTCTTGGCGACAACCTGACACAAGCGAGTCGTGACAACGTCAAAGGCTTCTGGGAGGACCGCGAAGTCGTTGCTATCGATGACGAAATCCTTGCTCGACTCGGCATGTGTTGGCACAGCATTGGTCATACCCCCAATGCTCAAGAGTGGGAAAGTCTGCTGGCTTCAGACGTAGCAGTGCGTGCAGAAGCGCACGTGCGTGCACAAATCAGACGTTATCCACTCTGGGGCGTCAAAGATCCGCGCATACCCCGGCTACTCCCGTTCTGGCGCGCTATTTTCGCACGCTGCGACGTCAACCCCTTCTTTGTCGTCATCGCCCGCGACCCTCGTAGCGTGGCTGCCTCGCTTGCACGCCGTAACGGGTTTCCCTTTGCCTATAGCTGCCAACTTTGGTTGGATCACCTGCTGCCTAGCCTGCTGCTCACTTCACCCGAAGAACGCGTGATCGCCGATTACGATCAGCTGCTGGAGCAACCCGTGGGTGAGCTCAAGCGAATTTCTCGCGCGCTTGACCTATCTCCACTGTCTGATCAAGTTCTCGGCGATTACACCACCGGCTTTCTCGACAAAAATCTCCGAAATCATTCTGGCAAAGCAGAAAGAGATACTGATGTGCCAGCCTTACCGGCAGCCGTCAAAGAAGCATTCGATATCATTGGCGCACTGGCGGCCGGCCGTGAAAATGGGTCTGAAAAAACCCGCCTGCTTACTCTCAATGCACAACAGCAAGGTCAGCGCGAGTTATTGCAAATGGCGTCTGAAGAGCATCTGGCTCGCTACTACGCTGAGCGAGAATTGCAACGCATCCGACGCAGTCCGATTCGCAATCTATTCAGAAACCTTTTGCGAGAGAAATTAGGGTTACGCTCTCAACGAAGTCCGTTGACTCAAGGCGCGTCTGGCAAGCGTAGTGACTCGCCGCGCCCTACGGCGTAATAGCGCAAGCCCGCTGCCTGCACATCGGCTGGGTTATACAGGTTGCGACCATCAACGATCACGCCGTGGCGCAACTGCTGCTTGAGCCACACAAAATCGACTGCACGAAATACTTTCCACTCGGTGCAAATCACCAAGGCATCCGCACCTTCGACTGCCGCATTGCGGTTAGCCACGAATTCGAGGTTAGGATTCGCACCAAAAACCCGGCTTGCCTCCTGCATCGCCTCCGGATCAAACGCCCTCACCTTCGCGCCAGCAGCCCAGAGCGAGGCCAGCAACTCGCGGCTGGGCGCCTCGCGCATATCATCGGTATTTGGCTTGAACGCCAAACCCCACACCGCGATGGTCTTACCTTGCAGCTTCCCATCGAGCGCCTTATTCAGCTTGGAAAACAGCACGCCCTTCTGTCGGTGGTTAACACTTTCGACCGCTTCAATTAATTCCGGCACGTAGCCCACATCACGCGCAATGCGCGCAAGTGCCTGCACATCTTTTGGGAAGCAAGAACCCCCGTAGCCACAACCCGGATAAATGAAGTGGTAGCCGATGCGCGGGTCAGAACCAATCCCTTCGCGCACTTGCTCAATGTCTACACCAAGCCGCTCCGCAATCTGCGACAACTCATTCATGAAACTGATCTTAGTGGCCAGCATGGCGTTGGCTGCGTATTTAGTCAGCTCCGCCTCGCGCAATCCCATGAACATCAATTTGTCATGGTTGCGGTTATAGGGCGCATAACATTCACGCATCAACTTGCGCACACGCTCAGAATTCGTTCCCACAACAATACGGGCCGCTTTGGTGAAATCTTCCAGCGCGCTGCCTTCTTTGAGAAATTCAGGATTCGAGCAAACATCAAACGTATGTGACACACCACGCTTCTTCAGCGCAGTGATAATCGTCGCCTGTACTTTTTCGGCAGTTCCCACCGGCACCGTCGATTTGCCGACGACCACTTTGTAATCATCCAGATGCAAACCGATTGTATCGGCCACCTGCAGCACATAACGCAAATCTGCGCTGCCGTCTTCGTCAGGCGGCGTACCCACGGCAATAAATTGCAGCACCCCATGCCGCACAGCAGCAGCCGCGTCGACGGTAAAATCCAGCAGCCCCTCGCGGTGACAACGTCGGACAACCGCCTCTAATCCGGGTTCATAAATTGGCACGATGCCTTGCTTCAAGCGCGCAATTTTCTCGGCATCGACGTCCACGCACACGACATGGTGGCCAACGTCTGCCAAGCAGGCACCCGTCACCAAACCGACATAACCCGTACCGAATACAGTGATCTTCACGCCACCCTCCTCGGGCTGTGCGGCACATCTTCCGGGCCGCAAACGCAGTGTCAAATGCGGCAAATGCGCCGCAGGCAGGCGCGCAATTCTACCGGATCGCCCACAACGGCTGCAGCGTCGTCGCCTAACTCCGGCCGATTACGTAGTTCGAGTACACTGCAACGCCGCCAATGACCGCACCCATACTCGAGCTGCATGTCA
This sequence comes from uncultured Pseudomonadales bacterium, assembly GCA_964574995.1. Classification (GTDB taxonomy): domain Bacteria; phylum Pseudomonadota; class Gammaproteobacteria; order Pseudomonadales; family JADFDG01; genus JADFDG01. Next base: position 63,281 of record CAZNPF010000006.1, read on the forward strand.
CCATGACACTCTCAACATCGCCGTCGCCTGCCGCGCCCCTGCTGACCATTGTTATCGTTTCCTACGGCAGCGCTGCCGTTCTGCAAAAATGCCAGCACGCATTTCTTACCGCTAATTCATTCCCGGTCATCATCGTCGACAATGCCAGCCCGGATGGTAGCGCCGACACGCTGGCACAGCTGTATCCACACGCGAAACTGATGCGCCTCGCGCGCAATGAGGGCTTTGGCCGCGCCGCCAACATCGGCCTACGGGCAGCCCAGACGCCCTGGGCTTTTCTGCTCAATCCCGACCTCATCGTGAATACCGATGATGTACAGGCAATGCTCGATTTTGCTCGGCAACAGGACTCCCGCCACTGTCTGTTCGGCCCAGCCGTGACCGAAAAAGATTTTCTCAAGCAAGGGGCTATCAGTCGTCAATGGCTGAGTGGCGCTGCTCTATTGTTCCGTCGCGCTGACTTCGAGAAACTCGGTTTTTTTGATGAAAACATTTTTCTCTATGGCGAAGACGACGACCTTTGTCGTCGCGTGTGGGAAAGCGGTCATCCGTTGCTATTGAATAGCAATCTCCACATGCACCATCTTCGCAAACAATCGTCCGGATCCAATCCGAAAATCGAAACACTGCGTAACTGGCATCGCGGCTGGTCGACAATTTATTTCATGCGCAAGCACGGTGACCTGCGCTCCACTTGGGCGGCGTGCCGGCTGTGGCTACGTTACTGGAGCAAGGGGGCGCTCTCGTTCAAGCCATCCACGCGACGCCAAAACCTCGAACGGGCGGCCGGCATGCTGGCCTGCATACGCGGTGAAGCGGCGTTTCTATCTGATGGTCGCGCACGCGGTACCGACCGGCTTTGAAGTTTTCCGTCATTGCCCGTCGCGGCAGCAATACCTACGCCGCTGCGGCTGGCGCACCGAATCAGCGCTTGGGCGGCAGCCCAAATAATTTTCGGAAAAAATCCCGCACCGGATGGGTGAGGTATTTTTTCCACCAGCGCTGACGCTTGCCTTTTTTCCACTCACCAGCCTTGTTGGCATGCGGATAAGGGATATCAGGGCGCTCGCAACCCAGAAATGCGCAGACCTTGCTCCACGGATCGGGATCTTTGAGATCTAGCAGCAGAAAATCATCGGGCCGCTGACTAAAGTACTCCTGCACTTCGCGGTTATGTCGCTCATACCGCTCGATATACACCGACTCATTTCCTGCCGCAGTTTTCACCCCATAGATCCACACATGCATCGGCTTGATCTTGACGCCGAAGTGGTCCACCGCGCTCTTGATCCAAGAGGCGCTGTCACGTGTCGTCAGAATGAACTTGCTGCCCGGGAATTGCTGGTCCAATTCTTTATAGATAATTGGCCATGGGTTGTCCTGAAAAGCATCGTATTGCTCAACCAGCGGAAACGTGAGCTTGAGCACGTCACGACCGATATTTTTATTCTCGATGCCAACTGGCCCCATCACCCGATAGCCCAATGCCTCCAGCGCCAACTCAAGGCTCGTGGTGCCCGTTTTGGAGAAGCCGATACAGAAAACTTTTTGCTTTTTCATGCTCAATTCCATGCCCTTTAAACTTCAACGCATGCGTCGCGTTCGGCCTATGGCCATCGCCGGTTTTTCGGCCGGGTAAAATTCGGCGGCATGCTGTTTTAAATAGCGGTGCCGACTACGACTGAATAAAAACTTGTCCACCGGCATCAGTAGACGATACCGCCAAGGCACGAACGGCCTGCTTTGCGGTGGCTTCTGAATACTTGATGGATGCTCATGCTCATAAATGACATGTGGCTCCACGCCATAATGGCGTAAATCGTATTCCCAAAAGTGGTCGTAAAACTTGTCGATCGGCTCATAAATTCGCCAAGCCGTATCCAGCACTTTACGCATACCGGCGCGATTGATCACATAGCCCTGCGTGCCACACCAGCCACGCTCTGGACGCACCAATCGATGCGATTCCATATCCGGCAATACCGACAACACTTTACGTTTGCGGATACGCAAGCCCATCAAGCGCACCATCTCGGCTTCTTCCGGCAATTGCTCAATGGCGCCCAACGCCTTCGCAAAATCCGACTCCAAACCGACGTCATCTTCCAGCAAACAAAGCCGTGGTAAACCTTCATCCCAAGCGTGTTGGATGGCGCGGTAATGCGAGAGGTAACAGCCAATCTCTGCCGCACGCAATAAACGACCATGCCGAATGAGCGCCTTGCGATCATCGAAACGCTCACGCCCCTGCAGCTGAGGTGTTCCTTGTCGACCATCTACTGCCGCAATAAATTCAAAAGCAACACGTTGCGTACGCAACTCCTCCGCCAACGCCAACGCCATCGCGCTGGAAGGATTCAGGCTAATGATTCGACAGGGGATACTCATGCGTTACAGACCTCGAACGAATCACGACGGCCAGTCAGGGCGAAGATCGCAACGAAAGATACACGGATTCCGTGGCATCCATCATGGCGGCAATGGTCAGTCGCTCGTGCGCGTGACGCATGGCAGGTTCGCATGCTGATCGGTAAGCCTCGGGATCGGCCAAGGCGCGCAGCAACAGTGCGCGCAGACTGTCGAGATCATTCGCCGGAATGACACAGCCATCTGGCAAGAAATCCGACACCATACCGACATCGGTACTGATCACCGGCAGACCGGACAACAACGCCTCAGACAACGTATACGGACCACCTTCGTTGCGAGAGCTGATGACCAATGCGTCTGCGCTGGCCATCCATTCGCGCACCTGCGTCGACTCGCCGAGCAGATGCACCGTTTTTTTCAGTCCGCGCTCAAGAATCGTGCGCTCCAGTGCACTGCGTTGCTCGCCTTCACCCAAAATAACGAGACTCGCCACGGCATCCGCCGGCCAAGCCTGCAGCAAGAGATCAAAACCTTTAGCCGGTACCAAGCGCCCCACGGCCAACAACAACGGACCTGGGTGCGCTGCGCGCCACTGCTGTACCTCAGCCAATGCAGCCGCATTCGGTGGCGTTTCACGTACGCCGTTGTAAATCACCTGTACGTTGGCGTTCACCTGCGCGAGCGCGGTCGCAATCATGCGGCTCACTGCAATCACGGCATTCATCCGCCGATACGCACGGTATCCCGATTTGACGTTATGCACAGTTCCTACGGCGCGCGTGGCTTCTGGCCAACCCGCACGCAACAACAAACCGGCCGCCTTGTCGGCCTGCGCATGCACGATGTCTGGTGCCAGTGCGTACAGCGCACGACGTAATCGCCACCAGCGCAAAGGATTGAGTCGCGACCCGCGCCAATCGAAATCCTGTACGCGTACGCCCGCACTCGCCCGCGAGCGATACGCGGCATCAGCCAGCACCACCACCTCATGTCCGCGCGCCGCCATGGCTTGTGCAACATCAAACGTATGTTTTTCTAGCCCGCCCCACACGCCTCCGGAAGTGGCCAGCAAATAAACGATTTTCATCGTTCAGCTCCACCGTTTTGCGGCGTATCGCGCATCTGCGTTACGGGCTGTGTTTGGCTTGCCGTATCACCTTCACCCGCAGCATGCATCTGCGCGGTCGTCGGCATGCCATCGTGCCGCAACTGCCAGAACGTGCTGGGCATGACGCCAGTTTTACGAACTTCAGCCAGTTCACACATCAGATTTTTGAAGCGCACCATCTTGCGATGTGCGCGTCGCCGCTTGAGCACTGAAGGCAACCACGAATACGGAATGAGGCCGGAACTGCCAAGCCCATCAATCACCACCAACCGCACGATGTCGCCCTGCGCGTCGCACTGCGCCACCACGTTATGCAATAGCACGTCGCGCGTGGGTACCGGCAACGGAATCCAATCAGCCACAAAGCGCGTATACGCCTGCTCTAATGTGTCTGTGATGCCATTTTCCCAAACGTACTGCATCACCGAACGCGATACGCGGCCATCCGCATTACGGATCAACTCCGAACAGAGCCCCTGCCCCATATCGGTATCGATAAATCCGTAATTTCGGCTCATCACCCGGTACAGCGGCTCGCCGATGCGCGCATCCAGCTGCCGCATGAGCCGGAATTCGGTCAAACTTTCATCGAAAGACGACAGTGGGCGCAAATTACGCGGAAAACCTTTTTTTCGCCGCAAATCTTCCAAGGTCCACTGCGGGCGACGCACTTTCACCACACGGTCAGAAAATTTCGGATGAACGAAACACAACCGGTTGCCACCACGCGCAAACGGTTTTTCGTCCTTGAGTAAAATCATGGCTTCAAGCTGCCATCAGGATTTACGTCGCGCGCCCAGACGTAATCGTGACTAAAGGGCAGGCCGAAAGTTGCCTCAACGATAAAGCGCGCATATAGCGTCGAATTCAGTTCGCGATGAAAATACGAACGCGCGCGCGACGCCCAGTCCCGACGCTTGGCATCATCATGATGAAACTCTCTGACCTTACTGGCCAAATCCACTTCATCACGGAAATAGACGACAGTTTCAGCCGGCAGTAATTCATCAAAACGTTGGCTCGCTGCCGTAAATTGCAAAATACCATTGCCGGCGAGCTGCGCCATACGATCCGAGGCATACCAATAATCGCCTTCTTGCCGGTTCAAGTTCAGACTCATCCGGGTGCGCGCCAACACGCGGTCATAGTCGCGACCCCAAACCGGCGCCTCATCGAAACTGCCCGGCGTTCGGAAGTTGAGTTCAGAACCTAGCGTATCGCGAATGTGCTGAACGATTTTTCCACGCGTCGAGAACTTGGTCGCGTTACTGCAAAACAGCAAATCAATATCCAAATCACTTCGCTGTGAATTATCCAGCGGCTCCATCGCGGCATCGACGGCATTCGGGAAATGGAATATGCGAGCGCCAAAACCTTCAAACTGCGCCAGATCACGTTTTCCTGTTGTGACGAACACCGCATCACAAATAGCCGCCCTCGCTTTGATATTTGCAACATTTGCCGGTACGAACATCGGATCGCAGTTGCAGTGCGCCAGTTTCGTTGCTGGCCGCAAACGTCGGATATCGCGCACCGTCGCATCGGTGATTTGGTCGCAATGGCCGAGGATCACCAAATCTGGCTCGGTCGCTTCGACCATCTCCAGCAAACGCGAGTTGGCTTTTCGCCAACCCAGATCGCGCAAGCCCAACGGCGCCTCAAACGCTGCGATATCACGGTCGCTAAAACTTTGTAGGTAATGATCGTTTCGGATCATGCCGAACGCCATTTTTTCGACCCAATTACCGTGGGTGTGGCCGTAGCGCCGGATCTGTTGATAATCCACGTGCAGCACGCGCATAACATTCCCCGAGCGTTGCCGATATCTGCCCGGCTATACCGGCGCAGTGCGATAGAAAATCAGATTAAAAATTAGCGAGGATTGTTGGCCAGTGACCGGTAAACGTCCAGCGTCTGCCCACACATCTCGCTCAGCAGAAAGTCATGGCTTTCGGCCGGGTACTGTGGTGACGCCAGCCATTGGCGTGTGCGCGCCAGCAACGCCGCCTCGTCGCCGGCCGGCACAACGCCGAACGGAAACATCCGCCGGATCACCTCGCCGGAGCCACCCACATCCCAACCGATCAAGGGCCGGCCCAGCCGTAACGGTTCCAAGGTGGTGCGGCCAAACGCTTCCGGCGTGATCCGCAGCGCAAACACCAGATCGCATTGCGTCAGCACGAGATTCATATCGTTGCGATGCCCTGTAAACGTGACGACATCGCGCAAGCCCAATTCTTCCACGCGCTGCTGCAATTCACCGGGATACGCCGGCTTGTTCGGCTCTTCACCGCCAATAATCAAACCGTGTACGTCGGGAGATTCACGGCGCAGCGCGGCGAGTAAACGCAAAAAGGTTTCGTGCCCTTTGACGCGCGAGAGGCGGCCCGGCAGCGCCAACACTTTCTTTCCCACCAACTGCGGGTACTGCGTGCGCCACGCATGCAACCAATCGGCATCCGGCATCAAGCCATACGGAAACTCTTCTGCCGCCGCGCCCCGATAAATCAATCGCAAACTCTCGGACGGGCAATCCGGATAATTATTGAGCACGTAATCACGCACCGCCTCTGAAATCACAATGACGCGCTCGCCTTTGGTCATGATTTCGCTGTAACGGCTCACCGAATACAGACCATGCACCGTGGTGACAAAGCGAGGGCGCGTCGATGGCGGCATCTTGCGCCACGCCAGAAAAGCAATCCAAGCTGGGATGCGAGAGCGCGCATGCACAATGTCTGGCTTCAGTTCAGCCAATAGCCGGCGGAACGGCCGCACCTGAAAAAAACTGGCCGGTGATTTTCGATGCACCGGCATCGTGATGTGTTCGCTGCCCTCGCGCTCCAACTGTGCGACCAATTTTCCGCCGTTGGAGACCACCACGGAGCGATGACCGGCCTGCACCAACGCCTGAGCAATCTCCAGCGTGCCGCGTTCCACACCACCAGCATCCAATGCTGGCAAAATTTGCAGGACTGTTAATCGTTGTGAACTTTTTTCAGCGCCCACGATCACACCCGCGCCTTGTTGGCCAGCGGCCGATGCCCCCACCAATTTTCCTTGCGCCACTGGTTCACTCATGCCGGCAGCCAGTCCATGATGTGCAACGCCACACGCTCGGCTTCATTGATCGGTTTTTCCTGGCGGAGCAGCTCGCGCGTTTCTTTCCAAGCAAGAAATGGCGTAATCAAACCATCGGCCACCAACTGGTCGATGCCGTTCGTCACGCGATCGGCATTCAAGCGCGGAACCCACAGCACACCGGTCGCTGCGCCGGACGTAAGTGCCTCGTAAATCATCGACACGCTGTCTTCCGTGACCCACACCTGCGAACTCACGGTGATCGCATCGGCTACCCAGCTCGCATCGGTCTCTGCAAAGGGAATGACTTCGACGCCGATTCCGCGCAACGTCTTCAGCGTTTCTCGCGTGGGCTCTGGCGTGCGACGCGAACTGGTCAATGCCCAACGCATCCCTGGCGTTTCTTTGACGATTTGCCGCACTTGTGTGATCAGGGTTTTTTCATCCCAACCGTGATGCTTGGATGGACCACCAATCAAAAATAACCCTTGCGTCGGCTTCTGATGCACCGACGCACGCTGCACATTCAGCACGCCACGCGTGGTGAACACATTGGCGCGCGACGGTGGCGCATCGTGTTGCGGCAGCACGCAAAGATCAAACCATGCCAACGGCAAGGTCGGCGTCATCAGAATCACCGAGCGGCCACCGTAAGCGCGCGTCGCGGCCAAAGCCGCCAAATGCGCGGCGTGCCCGCAACCGACGACCAAGTCCGGCTTGGGTAAACCTTCGCCCGCCGGAAAATGGCGGCGCAGCGCATTAAAGACGTCGCGCCAACGAAAACCGGGGGCGACGTCCAACCAGTGCGATTCAACCTGTGCGCGCCGCGCTAACGCACGCGACAGTCCTTCGAGTTGCGTACGATGCCCAGGCCGGCCATCGGTGATGAGCCACAGTACCAGCCGACGCTGCGCTGCCTCGAAAGCCTGCTCCATCACCGGATACGCTCGCTTATTTGCAGTACGTCAACCAATCGACGTGCTTCGCACTCTTACCGCGCACCACCTCGGCGTACTTCGCCTGCAGCACCGTCGTGATCGGGCCACGTTTACCAATGCCGATTTGCCGGGTATCGAGTTCACGCACCGGCGTGACTTCCGCCGCCGTGCCGGTGAAGAACACCTCATCGGCGATATAAACCTCGTCGCGAGTAATGCGTTTTTCTTTCACCGTGTAACCGAGCTCGCTGGCCAACTGCATCACCGACTTGCGGGTAATGCCATCGAGACAGCTGGTGACTTCCGGCGTATAGATGATGCCATCACGCACAACGAAAACGTTTTCAGCCGACCCTTCCGACACAAAGCCTTCGGTGTCCAGCATCAAGGCTTCTTCAGCACCGCCCGACAGCGCTTCATTCAACGCCAGCATGGAACTGATGTAGTTGCCGTTGGCTTTTGCACGCGTCATGGATACGTTGACGTGATGGCGTGCGAAGCTGGACGTGCGCACCTTGATGCCCTGTTCCATCGCTTCGGCCGACATATAGGCCGGCCATTCCCACGCGGCGACGATCACGTTGACGGACAAGCCCTTGGCGCGCAATCCCATCGCCTCGGAGCCAAAGAACACCATCGGGCGCAAATACGCATGCGGCAACTTATTGCCCTTGATGACGTCGACATGCGCCGCACTGATTTCATCCTGACTGAACGGCACTTTCATGTTCATGATGTGCGCTGAGTCAAACAGGCGACGTGTATGTTCTTTCAGACGAAAAATGGCCGCGCCTTTTTCCGTTTCGTACGCACGCACGCCTTCGAACACACCCATGCCGTAATGCAATGTGTGTGTGAGCACGTGGGTACTGGCTTCACGCCAAGGCACTAATTTGCCGTTGAACCAGATGACGCCGTCACGATTAGACATCGACATGGAATGCTCCTCGGATCTGCCGACAATGCACCACAGCCCGTCACGGGCCAGTGCTGAAATTTTTCAATGAATGCTTGCGCCAGCGGCTGTTTCGCCGATGACCGCCAACCAGATACGGCGGACATGGGCGCGTGACTCCGCGTATTCCGCCGCCGCCACCCTCGTCTTGCTTTTGGCAAGCGCCGCACGATGCGTGAGGGTTCTGAACCGGAGATACACCTCGCGCAACAAGGCAGCATCTCCTGCCGGCAATAAGCCGGCGTCTGCCAGCGCTTCGAGCTGACGGACGTTGTCGGTATAACGGGTAAGTTCGGGGTGTTCGCGGGACCAACGCAAGACGAGATATTGAACCAGAAATTCGATATCCACGATACCGCCGGGGTCGTGCTTCACGTCGAACAATGCGGCCTTTTCATCCGCAGAAATTGCCTTGTCGGTGGCCAAGCCATGGTGCTCGATCATCTTGTCGCGCATGGCAGCCACCTCGTTGCGCAGCCGCACCGGATCCCGCTCACCGGTCAGCGTGTCGTGCCGCAAAGCGAGAAACGCATCACTCACCGCGGCGTCACCCGCCACTGGCCGGGCACGCACCAGCGCCTGATGCTCCCACGTCCACGCATTGGCCTGCTGATACTGCCGCAACGCCGCCAGCGAACTGACCATCAGGCCCGCCGCGCCGGATGGCCGCAGCCGCATATCGACCTCGTACAAGGCCCCGGAAAACGTGCGCGTCGTCAGCACGTTGATGATGCGCTGCACCAACCGGGTATAAAACGCCTCGTTGCTGAGTTCACGCTCGCCATCCGTGCTGCCATCGGCCGGTGCATCGTAGATAAAAACCAGATCGAGATCCGAGCCATAAGACAACTCGATACCACCGAGCTTTCCATAAGCCACGATGCAAAAGCCGGACGCCATCGCACGGCCTTCGGCGTCACGCGGGCATCCGTGCTTGGCCGTCATGTCGCGCCAAGCAATCGCCAGCACCTCGCTCAGCAGCGCTTCAGCAATCCACGTCAAGTAATCACTGACTTTCATCAACGGCAGCGTTTCCATGAGATCGGAAGCGGCCACCTTCAACACATGCGCCAATCGAAAATGTCGCAGCACTTCCAGCAACTGCTCACTATCATCTTCCGGAACACGCGCCAATTGCGCTCGAAGATCGGCGCGCAACTCTTCTAACTGCGGTGGCGCATACAGCAAACGCGTGTTGATCAACTCATCGAGTAGCGCGGGGTGCCTCGCAATCTCATCGGCAATCCATTCGCTGGCATGGCATAGCCGCACCAGCTCTGACAGTGCCGGCAAGTTCTCACTCAGCAATGCCATGTAGGTGGATCGCCGCAAAATGGCCGAAATCACTTTCAATAAACGCGGCATCAGCACGCCGGCATCCAAACCAGCATGCTCTTTTTCAGCGACGGCAATCACCGCTCGCAGCAGTTGCGGCATCAATAAATCAAGGCGTTCGCGAGAAATCGTTTGCAAATTGACGACATGGCGATCTTCACGGAACGCGGTTAACGCCGATAGCACGCCCGCCGCACCGATAAGGGATCGCGATTCCAGTGCTGCCACGGCGGTTGGTTCTGGCAAATGCCCCTGCCAGAGATCGACCCATTCATCACCAGCAATGGTTTCGGCGGATTCATCCTCAGGCAACGACAGCACGCCACGAAAATGACGATGAACTGCCGCGCGATGCTGATCCAGTGTCGCCAAAAATTGCGGCCAATCCGCAAAGCCCATGGCAAAAGCCAATCGCAAACGTGTTTCATCGTCATCCGGCAACGATTGCGTCTGACGGTCGGCCAACGCCTGCAACCGATGTTCGGTGCGCCGCAAAAAATCATAGCCCGCGACCAACTCGTCGTGCGCTTGCTGTGTAATGACGCCCAGCGACGCCAGCGTATCCAGCACCGGCCACAATTCGCGTTTTTGTAACCGAGGATCAAGTCCGCCACGAATCAACTGGAAGGCCTGCACGATAAACTCGACTTCGCGAATGCCGCCGGGCCCCAATTTGACGTTGTGTTCCATGCCCTTGCGCGTCACTTCACGGCTGATCATTGCCTTGAGTTCACGCAGCGAACCAAACGCGCTGTAGTCAATATATCGGCGATAGACGAAGGGCCGCAGTCGCCGCAACAGTTCTTCGCCGGATGCCATGTCGCCCGCGCAGATCCTCGCCTTGATCATGGCGTAGCGCTCCCACGCACGGCCTTGCTCTTCGTAATAGCTTTCCATCGCATCGAAGCCAGCAGCCAGCGCGCCACTGCTGCCCCAAGGGCGCAGACGCATATCAACACGAAATACAAAACCGTCATCCGTCACGGCATCCAACACTTTGATCAACCGCCGACCCAGGCGGGTAAAAAATTCATGGTTAGACAACGTGCGAGGAACGCCTTGCGTTTCCCCTTCTTCCGGATACGCGAAAATCAAATCGATATCACTGGACAGATTGAGTTCGTGGGCGCCCAACTTGCCCATGCCGATCACCACCAGCTTCTGCGGTGCAGCAGACGACTCAGCCGTCGGCACGCCATGGTCACGCTCCGCCCACGCCGTCAGTTTTTCCAAGGCGAGGTCGATGCAGGCGTCGGCAAGATCTGAAAGCTCGCGCACCGTTTCTGCCAGCGATGCACCATTCACACCCTGTGAAATGTCGCGCCAGATGATGCGCATCATTTCGCGATGCCGAACGGCTCGCAACACAGCGGACAGCGCGTCATCGTCGACGACCGACGACAATGCGCTGGCGAGGTGCGCACGCAACTCGCCAGGCGCACGAGCGCGCTGCAGTGACCCATCGGCCAATAACTCCGCCAACACCTGTGGCCGGCGTTGACATTGCATCGCAACGTAATCACTGCCTGCCCACGTGCGCAGCAGTTGATTCAGCCATACATCATCATTCATCGCGGCCGGCAGCGCTTGCTCTACAGCAAGCAATTTTTCGCTGTAACTCTGCCAATGATTGGATGCCAGAACGGCGAGCGGCCCTGGCAGTTTTGCCAGAGCCGCATGGAGGCGATCAGAAGAGATCATCAAAAATCCGCGTGCCAAAGAACGCGCATGGAAATAACGCCAACGCTACTGATTTACGACACCGTCTCTTGCCGCACAACGTCGAAACTATTGCCATTTTGCGCGGTGATGCGGACCGCAGTACCCGCAGGCATGTCCGCACCGCTGACAGTCCACAGCGTGTCATCGAGCCGGATGCGACCATTGCCACCGACAATCGCCTCTTCCAGCAACACGACGCGCCCGATGTGTTCGACGCCCCGCGCCCGATTGATCACCGGTTCCTTTTGCTTGCGCGCATCCAGACGCCGCCAAAGCAACACACTGACCACCGACGCCACACCGAAAATCACCAGCTCGGCCTGCCAGCCAATCAGCCCCGGCAGCAGCCACGCCATCACGCCGGTGAAAAGCGCCGCAATGCCCAGCCACATCAAAACACTGGCGCCAACGATCAGCACGTCTACCAGCAGCAGGCCGAGCCCGAGCGCCAGCCAATGCCAGAATTGCAGCAGCTCAACGTTCGCCATCAGCTTTTCACCTTCTGTTTGCTGATCGATTCATTCACCAGCTCGGCGATGCCCGCTACGGAACCCGCCACACTGGTGGCTTCCAGTGGCAACAAAATAACTTTGGAATTGCTGCTGGCGGTGAGCTGGCCCAGTGCTTCCACGTATTTTTGTGCGACGAAATAATTGATCGCCTGCACGCTGCCTTTTTCGATGGCCTGCGACACCATATGCGTGGCGCGTGCTTCGGCTTCGGCTTGACGTTCGCGCGCTTCGGCGGCGAGGAACGCGGCCTGCTTCTGACCTTCGGCCTGCAACACGTCCGATTGCTTAGCGCCTTCGGCTTTAAGAATGGCTGCCTGCCGGAAGCCTTCCGCTTCCAAAATGTTGGCGCGCTTTTCACGCTCGGCTTTCATCTGCGACGCCATCGCGGCCACCAAATCTGCTGGCGGACGAATGTCTTTGATTTCGATGCGCGTGATTTTTACGCCCCACGGATTCGTCGCATGATCCACCACGCTGAGCAACTTGGCATTGATCTGGTCACGCTGGCTGAGCATTTCATCGAGGTCCATCGAACCGAGCACGGTACGGATGTTGGTCATGACCAGATTGCGAATCGCGTGCTCTAGGTGACTGACCTGATATGCCGCGCGCGCTGAATCGACCACTTGGAAAAACGTGACCGCATCGATCGTCACCATGGCGTTGTCGCGCGAGATGACTTCTTGCGGTGGTACATCCAACACCTGCTCCATCACGTTGATGCGACGGCCCACCCGCGAAAAGATCGGGTTGATCAGGCCCAACCCCGGCGGCAGCGTCTCCACATAGCGACCAAAACGCTCGACCGTCCACTCATAACCCTGCGGGACAAATTTCACACTTCGGCTGACCAAAAAAGCGCCGAGTGCAGCGATGATGATGTACACGATACCCATGATGACTCTCCTTGTTGAAAACGATGCGGCAGACGCAAAACGCCGGCCGCGTTACACCTGCAAAATTATTCGAACATATCCATCGACGGCGTCAGCCGCATGACTTCTTCAATCGTCGTCAAACCGGATGCCACTTTCTGTGCGCCAGAAAGCCTCAACGGTTTCATACCTTCTTTGATAGCCTGCCGGCGAATATCCGCCAACTCGGCATTTTGTGCGATCAGTCGCTGCAGTGCCGGCGACAGCGGCAGCAATTCATACACACCCATACGACCCATGTACCCGGTGTCGCGACACTCCAAGCAACCCACCGGCTCAAACACTTTGGGTGGCACACGCGATTTGAACGGCGCCACCAATTGTTTCCAGATTTCGGGATCGGTATCGACTTCACGCTTGCAGTGTGCGCACAGCGTGCGCACCAAACGCTGCGCCATCACGCCCACGACCGTTGCGCTGATCAGATAAGGCGGCACACCAAGATCCACCAAACGCGTGATTGAGCTCGGTGCGTCGTTGGTGTGCAACGTCGATAGCACCAGATGGCCGGTGAGTGCCGCCTGCACGGCAACATCGGCGGTATCGAGATCACGAATCTCGCCGACCATGATGATGTCTGGGTCTTGACGCAGCAGCGCTTTGACGCCATCGGCAAAACCCACATCGATATTGGCTTGCACCTGCATTTGATTGAACGACGGCTCGACCATTTCGATCGGGTCTTCGATGGTGCAAACATTCACCTCGGCAGTCGCCAGTCGCTTGAGTGTGGAATACAGCGTCGTCGTTTTGCCGGAGCCGGTAGGGCCAGTGACAAATACGATGCCGTGCGCGGCATCCGTCATCGCCTGCCATTTCTGAAAATCTTCAGCCGCTAAACCGAGTTGCTCGAAAGTGCGCACCAGCACTTCCGGGTCAAAAATACGCATCACCATTTTTTCGCCGAAAGCGGTCGGCAAGGTGGATAGACGCAATTCGATTTCGTCGCCGCCCGGCGAGCGGGTTTTGATGCGGCCATCCTGCGGTTTACGTTTTTCGGCCACATTCAAGCGGCCCAAAATTTTCAAGCGTGCGACGACCGCCGTCATCACCATCGCCGGCAATTCGTACACATCGTGCAGCACGCCATCAATACGAAAACGCATCTTGCCGGTTTCGCGACGCGGCTCCAGATGGATATCGCTGGCGCGCTGCTCAAAGGCGTACTGCAGAATCCAATCGACGATCGCCACGATGTGCTGGTCGTTGGCATCTGCCGACGCCTTACCCATTTCCAGCAATTGTTCGAAGTTGATCGCGCCGACACCCGAACCACCCTCACCGCTGGCGCGCTGAATGGAACGCGACAGGTTGTAGAACTCCAACCGATAACGCGCGATGGCATCCGGATTGCTGATGACGACTTTGACTTCACGGCCACGCGCCGTCTGTTCGATCTGTCCCAGCCAACCTAGGCTGAACGGCTGATCGGTGGCGATGGTGAGCGTGTCTTTGTCGGCCTTCACCGCGAGGATGTGATGGCGCTCCGCAAATTTGTACGACATCACTTCCGCGATTTTCGCCACGTTGACCTTCAGCGGGTCCAAGTGGAACCACGGCAAGCCGGCTTTCTGGGCGAACCACTGGCTGAGCCAGTCGAGGGTCAACTTCTGTCCGGCCAATTGCTGATGCATGAACTGGTGCTTGGCCACCATTTGCAGGCCGTGCCACGTGGCCTCGTGCTTCTCGCGCGCTGTGCTGGAAACGATGTTGGCATCGCCCTGAGACAACGCGCCGTCCGCCAACAACTGATCCAGTACCCAGCGGGTATCGACCAAAAACTGACCTCGGCCGGTCGGGACCTTGGCCGCCAAGGCGACGGGGGTGGCAGGCACGGCATCACTGGGCTTGGCGGTGGTCACAGGCAGGATTTCCGGGCCGGGAGAAACCGGCACGCTCCTTATTTATTTGCTGACTACTCTAGCGCCCCGCCGTCCTCGCCGTCACCGGCCCGCCTATAATCCGCCGCCCGCGCAACACCCCCGGCGGGCTCAACCCGGATCCAGACACGAGGACCTTCACATGCCCTTGGGTTCCACACTGGGAGGCCTGATCGGCCGCTCCCCCATCAAGCCCATCCAAACGCACATGACCAAGAGTCACCAGTGCGCCGAACTGCTACTGCCTTTCATTGAAGCCGCCATCGCGGGCCAATGGGAGCAGGCCACGCGTCTGCAACAGCAGATCGTGATGGCCGAACGCGAAGCCGATGTCTTGAAAAAAGAGATCCGCCGCCGGCTACCCAAGAGCCTGTTCCTGCCGATGCCACGCGAAGACTTGCTGGACCTCGTGTCTTCCCAAGACAAAGTCGCCAACCAAGTCAAAGACATCGCCGGCTTGATGCTCGGGCGGCAGATGGTCTTCCCGGCTTCACTGACCACGCCGATGCTGGATTTTGCACGCAGCGCGGTCGCCGCTTCGGCGCAAGCGGTCAAAGCCATTAACGAACTCGATGAACTCATCGAAACCGGCTTTGGTGGTTATGAAATCAAGCTGGTTGAAAAACTGCTCGACGAATTGGACAAACTCGAACACGACAACGACGAATTGCAAATCACGATCCGTCAGGCCTTGTTCAAGGTGGAGAAGGAGCTCTATCCGGTAGACGTAATTTTTCTCTACCAAGTGATCGAGCAGATTGGCGATCTCGCCAATCGCGCACAACGTGTTGGCGGCCAACTGCAAATGTTGCTGGCTCGCTGAACGCAACACGCTGTTAAAAACCTTCTTTTAACTTTTTGTATCGGGAGTCCACATGGACATCATCGCCCAGCATGCACAACTGCTGCTGATCGTTGCCTGTGTCTTTGGCCTTTTTATGGCCTGGGGTGTAGGTGCCAACGACGTTGCCAACGCCATGGGCACGTCTGTTGGCTCGAAAGTACTCACCATCAAGCGCGCACTGATTGTTGCCATGGTGTTTGAATTTGCCGGTGCTTATCTCGCGGGCGGCGAAGTCACCAATACGATTCGCGATGGCATCGTCGACCCGGCCGCCTTTGCCGCCGTGCCACACGATCTGGTGTTCGGCATGCTCGCCGCGCTGCTGGCGGCCGGTTTCTGGCTACTGTTCGCTACCGCCATGGGCTGGCCGGTTTCCACCACACACTCCATCGTCGGCGCCATCATCGGTTTTTCCATCGTATCCGTCGGCGCTGACGCGGTGAAATGGGGAAAAGTCGGCTACATCGCCTCCAGCTGGGTGATCTCACCGCTGATTGCCGCTATTGCTTCCTACGCGCTATTTCGTTCTGCGCAAAAACTCATTCTCGATACCGACGATCCATTCCGAAACGCTAAAAAATATATTCCTTACTACATGTTCTTTGTCGGCTTCATTTTGTCGATGGTGACCATGAGTAAAGGCCTCAAACACGTTGGGCTGCCGCTGACACCCACCGAATCCTTCATGCTGTCCATCGCCATTGGTTGCGTCGTTGCCGCGCTGGGCATGTTGCTGATGCGTCGCATCGAACCAGACCCCGAAGCCGAACGCTCTTTCCGTTACGCCAGCGTCGAAAAAGTATTCGGCATTCTGATGATTTTTACTGCTTGCTCGATGGCTTTTGCGCACGGCTCCAATGACGTGGCCAATGCGGTCGGCCCGCTGGCCGCCATCTTTAGCGTCGTGCAGTCCGGTGGCGATATCGGCGGCAAATCTGCCACCCCCAGTTGGATTTTGTTGTTGGGTGCCATCGGCATCGTGATCGGCTTGGCCACCTACGGCGCGCGCGTCATTGCCACCATCGGTGAAAAAATCACCGAGCTGACGCCGTCGCGTGGTTTCGCCGCCGAATTTGCCGCTGCTACCACGGTGGTGGTTGCCTCCGGTATGGGTTTGCCCACTTCCACCACGCACACGCTGGTCGGTGCCGTGCTGGGTGTCGGTTTTGCGCGCGGCATCGGCTCCATCAATCTCGGCGTCATCGGCGGCATTTTCAGCAGTTGGGTCATCACGCTGCCGGCGGGCGCCGTGCTCGCGATGATTTTCTTCTATGTGCTGAAATTCGTGTTCGGCGCGCTCTGGGCCTAACACCGGCCCCATCGGGCATATAAATATGCCCCGATGTTCTTGGGCAATGCGGCGGCGGCCTTGTTAAGGTCGCCGCCTTTCTTGCCATGCACGCCACGCACAATCCATGACTTTCGAATTCGCAAATCTCGGTTATTCATTGGCCGGCCTGCTGGTCGGCATGCTGGTCGGTGCTACCGGCGTCGGTGGCGGCTCGCTGATGACGCCGATTCTGATTCTGCTGTTCAGCGTCAAGCCAGCGTTGGCGGTCGGCACCGATCTGCTCTACGCCTGCGTCACCAAATCGTTTGGCGTCTGGCTGCATCGCACCAAGGGCACGGTGAATTGGCGCATCGTGGGCCTGCTCGCCTTGGGCAGCCTGCCCTCCTGCGCGCTTGCGCTGTGGCTTCTGCATTATTTGGGTGAAGACGGCATCAAGTTTTCCCTGATTACCAAAACGCTGGCGGTGATGATCATCGTCACCGGCAGCCTGACTTTGCTCGGCAACCTGCTCAAGAAAAAAGCGCAAGCAGATGATCAACCGGTGGCGCATTGGGCGCACGGCCGCGCGCGCGAGCCGTTGGTGGTCGCGCTGGGCGTGCTGGTCGGTGCGACAGTCACGCTGTCTTCTGTCGGCGCTGGTGCCATCGTCGCCACACTGCTGCTCATGCTTTACCCGCGGCTGCCAACGGTCTCGATCGTCGGCACCGACCTCGCTTATGCCATCCCGCTGACCTTGGTGGCCGGGCTGGGCCATGCCGGTTCCGGCAACGTCGATTTCGGCTTGCTGGGCTGGATGCTGCTGGGTTCTTTGCCGGGGATCTGGCTCGGCACGAAATTCGGCTTCCAGGTGCCTGAGCAGACCTTGCGACGTTTCCTCGGCGGCACGCTGGTGGTGATCGGCTTCGTGCTACTGAACAAGTAGCGGACTGTTTGCACGCGACGCATACCCGCACACGGAACGCGGATTGGGGCGACACGCGCGACCGTCAGCCAACGCATTGCGATTAGGTGGCAGCCGCCGCGCCAACAGGCACCCGGTCGCTATAATCGTCGGCTCCCTGTCGCTGTCGGAGCGCCAAACCATGCAGGACACCGCCGCTTGGGTGCAGTGGTTCCGCAACTCCTCGCCCTATATCAACGCGCACCACGGACGCACTTTCGTGGTGTTCGTCCCCGGTGAAGCCGTGGCGAGCGAACGCTTCGCCACGCTGATCCACGACATTGCGCTGCTGGATAGCCTCGGCATTCGGCTGGTGCTGGTGCATGGCGCGCGTCCGCAGATCACTGCATCGCTGGCCGAAAAAAACATCGAATCAAAGTTTGACCGGCACACACGTATCACCACCGCCGAAGCATTGCCATTTATTGAAGATGCCGTGGGCCGCGTGCGCATCCGCATCGAAGCGCAGCTCTCGATGGGGCTGGCCAACTCACCGATGCACAACGCGCGGCTGCGGGTGCTGTCTGGCAATTTCGTCACCGCACGGCCCGTGGGCGTGCGCGACGGCTTTGATTATCAGCACACCGGCGAGATTCGTCGCATCGACATCACCGCCATCAACAGTGCGCTGGATGCTGGCGCCATCGTGCTGCTGTCGCCACTGGGCTATTCGCCTACCGGTGAAGTGTTCAACCTCAATGCGGAAGAAGTAGCGACCCACGCCGCCATGGCGCTCAAAGCCGACAAGCTGGTGATACTCGGCGAAGCCGACGGCGTACACGATGCGGCCGGCGAGTTGCTGCGCGACATGACACCGCAAGAGGCGCAAGCACTGCCGACGAAACAAAAAATCTCTGATCCCGCTGTGGCTCGTCATCTGGCCGCTGCCGCACACGCCACCGCGCAGGGTGTCGCCCGCGCACATTTGCTCTCACACCAAGTCGATGGCGCATTGCTGCAAGAATTATTCACGCGCGATGGCTGCGGCACACTCATCGCACGCGAATCGTTTGAAACATTCCGCGCTGCCGGTGTCGACGATGTCGGCGGCATTTTGGAATTGATTCGTCCGCTGGAAGACGCCGGCATCTTGGTCAAGCGCGCACGCGAGCAATTGGAAACCGAGATTCGTTATTTCCACGTGATCGAACGCGACGGATCCGTGATCGGCTGCGCCGCGCTGTATCCGCTGGCCGACAAAGCCGGCGAGCTCGCCTGCGTCGCTGTGCATGCCGATTATCGGCAAGCCGGGCGCGCTGCACGCCTGTTGGAAGAAGTCGCCAAACGGGCGCGCGCACAAGGCATGACGCGGCTGTTCACGCTCACGACGCAAACTGCGCATTTCTTTCAAGAGCAGGGCTTCACCGCCAGCACGCCCGACGCACTGCCGGAGCCCAAAAAATCGCTGTACAACTTGCAACGTAATTCCAAAGTTTTTGTCAAAACTCTTTAACAGGACTGCCGTAATGCCCGTCTATCGCTCGAAAACCTCTACTGGCGGCCGCAACATGGCCGGCGCCCGCGCCCTGTGGCGCGCCACTGGCATGAAAGATGGCGATTTCGGCAAACCGATTATCGCGGTGTGCAATTCTTTCACCCAATTCGTGCCCGGTCACGTGCACTTGAAAGATATGGGCCAGTTGGTGGCGCGTGAAATCGAGAAGGCCGGCGGTGTCGCCAAAGAATTCAACACCATCGCCGTCGATGACGGCATCGCCATGGGGCACGACGGCATGTTGTATTCGCTGCCTTCGCGCGAGCTGATCGCGGATGCCGTGGAATACATGGCGAATGCGCACTGCGCGGACGCGCTGGTGTGTATTTCCAACTGCGACAAAATCACACCCGGCATGTTGCTAGCCGCCATGCGTCTAAACATTCCCGCGATTTTCGTGTCTGGCGGCCCGATGGAGGCCGGCAAAACGAAACTCGCTATCGACCACAAACTGGATCTGGTCGACGCCATGGTCGCAGCGGCCGACCCCAGCGTGAGCGATGCCGATGTCGCCGAAATGGAACGTTCGGCGTGCCCGACCTGCGGCTCCTGCTCTGGCATGTTCACCGCCAACTCCATGAACTGCCTCACCGAAGCGCTCGGCCTGTCGCTGCCCGGCAACGGCACGGTCGTGGCCACACACGCGGATCGCGAGCAACTGTTCCTCGAAGCCGGCCGCCGCATCGTCGACATTACGCGTCGTTATTACGAGCAAGATGACGAAAGCGTGCTGCCGCGCACCGTTGCCTCGTTCAAAGCGTTTGAAAATGCGATGACGCTGGATATCGCCATGGGCGGCTCCACCAACACCGTGCTGCACATTCTTGCCGCTGCCGAAGAAGGCGGCGTGAATTTCACGATGAAAGATATCGATCGGCTGTCGCGCAAAGTGCCGCAACTGTGCAAAGTGGCGCCGTCCACACCGTATGTGCACATCGAAGACGTGCACCGTGCCGGTGGCATTCCAGCCATTCTCGGCGAGCTCGCGCGCGCCGGCTTGCTGCACACCGATGTGCCCACCGTGCACGCAAAAACCATGGGCGAAGCGCTCAAGCAGTGGGACATCGCCGGCAAAGTTAGCGACGACGTGCAGACATTTTTCCGTGCCGGCCCGGCGGGCATTCCGACGCAGGTCGCGTTCTCGCAAGCCACGCGTTACGACACCCTGGATACCGATCGCGCTGCCGGCGTGATCCGCGACAAAAAACATGCCTTCAGCCAAGACGGCGGTTTGGCCGTGCTCTACGGCAACATCGCACCGAATGGCTGCATTGTGAAAACGGCCGGCGTCGACGATTCCATTCTTGTGTTCACCGGTCGCGCGCGCGTGTTTGAAAGCCAAGACGCTGCGGTTGAAGCGATTCTCGGCAACGCCATCAAACCGGGCGATGTGGTGGTGATTCGCTACGAAGGTCCGCGCGGTGGCCCCGGCATGCAAGAAATGCTGTATCCGACCAGCTACCTGAAATCCAAAGGTTTGGGCAAAGCCTGCGCGCTACTGACCGATGGCCGTTTCTCGGGCGGCACCTCGGGCTTGTCGATTGGCCACGTTTCGCCAGAAGCCGCCGAGCACGGCCCGATCGCATTGGTCAACGAAGGCGACACCATTCACATCGACATTCCGCAACGCGAAATTACGCTCAAGGTCAGTGACGAGGAATTAAAAGCCCGCGCTGCCAAGCAAGATGCACGGGGTTCGCTAGGCTGGAAGCCGGTGAAGATGCGCAATCGCCGCGTCAGTGCTGCGCTCACCGCCTACGCGGCGATGACCACCAGTGCCGATCGCGGTGCCGTGCGCGATGTGTCGCAGCTGAGCAAGCGCTGACGTCTCGTCCCAATCACCTGCCATAAAAAATCCCGGCTGATGCCGGGATTTTTTATTCGTCTCACATCCTAATTCATTAAGGCCACGGGTGACTTTTGGGTTTTGGCGTGATGTCGGCAACCATCTCTGCTCTGATGTAGCACAAGCCGCCAGGATTGGTTTCCAAAAACGATTCCACCTCTTTAGCCGAGCCCACCATCAAAGGCGGCGTACCGCCGCCAGAAAACAACTTGCGCGCCCAATACGCGACATAATCACGTTCATTCTTTTTGACTAACTGCGTATAAAACGGATCAGTCGCCGAAATATCGCGCAGCAAACACACCCGCACTTTTGCGCCATTTTCCCAAAGCGTTTTTCTGCCCATAAAAATGTCGCGCGCATCAGTCTCAGAGACTTGCGTTTGACCGGCGCCAGCGCCCATCACCATGACATTGCCGGCTTGCGCCAAACCACTGGCCAACAGCAGAGCGGCGCCAAGCGTCATCAACTTATTCATATGCCACCCCCTCAGAAACCGACTGCAAACGCAGCTTTCAGTTCGGTGTATCCGTGTCCTTTGATGTCCGCGTTTGCGTTTCCGCTGTTATAGCGGTCGAGCTCCATCTTCAGGTACATGTTCTTGACGACATTCCAGTTAATGCCCGCCACACCGATTGACGCTTCGTCCTCGCTCGTATCTTCGTCCGGATCATGGCTTTCATAACGCAAATAACTGGTGACATTCGTCAGCAGCGGACGTGACCACATCACATACCAACCATTGCGGTCGATATCGAAACTGCCGACTACGGCATCATCGGTAAACGTCATATTGCCTTGCACGTACTCCGCTTGCAGCAAGCTGCTCCACACCGTACGCCATTCCATTTCGAGCCCGGCACTCTGCACGTCGAAATCGCCCGTCATGGGTGCCGTTGTGGACGGGCACGACGGCAAAGGCGAATCGCTGCAATAAGAACCAAAGGAAGAAGCTGTGTCCGCGTAAAACGAAACGCCTACACGCAAATTATCCGTCGGCGAAAGACGGAAGCGGCCATTGATGGCTTTTTGCTTGTTCTGATCTTCTTCGTACGGATTTACATCCTGCAGGCCGCCGTTGGCATCATCAAAAGTGTAAACATCGCCGTTGGTGACTTGCAGCACGTAATCCGCATCCATACCGCTGAGATGGAAATCACCCACCGCACCTAAACCCGCGCCCCAGCGCGGATAAAACCGCACATCACTGCCGAGTTTGTCGATCTTTCCGGTTGCGTAAGGCTCTTTCACGGAAAGAAATGCCGGCTTGGCCGTGTGGAAATCGTTGTAGATGCCGAAGTTAGTAAACATTTTTCCGGCACGAATGCGTAACGCATCCGACACCGTGTATTCCGCAAATGCGTACTCAACGGCGACGTTGCCCTGCCCATCTTCGGTGGCAGCACCGTGTTCAAAAGTAACGTCAGCACTCAGGCGCAGGCGAGGGTCCGGCTGGGCATTGATCACCAGGTCCAAGGCATCCACATCGAATGAGCCGTTGGGATCACCCTTTTTGTTCTCACCGACCACGTTTTGCTCAAATTCCAAACTGAAATAGCCATCGATCGAAATCGTATCCAGTGGACCGGCGTATGCTGCGCCCGCCCAAGCGGCCAGCAATGCGGCGAGCGGCTGCCTCATCGAAGTGGTCATAACAACCCTCTCATGCGAAATAGCGGAACTATCACGCAGAAACCTAGCGGTCTGCGCGGTGGATGTATCAACAAAGCCCACACGCTTTGCATGGACTGAATGTGCTATCAGGGGTCAGCTCTGTCAACGCCAAGTTACTGACGCTTATTCATGCAAGCGGCAGAGGACCCCATAAAAAATCCCGGCTGATGCCGGGATTTTTTATGGCAGCGCCTCGTCTCAGTGGCAGCGCTCCGGTAACGAGGCAACATCCGCAAAACCATCGCTGTCACATTGCCACCCCAGGCTGCCATCCTGCAGCGCCGTGGGGCGCATGGTCAGACTAAGACTGCCATCGCGCGTGAAGACCGTCACGACACCCTGTTCGCCAACGGTGCCCATCGGCAAGCCTTCACTTTCATCGACCTCGATTTCCATTTCATCCATCGACATCGGCAATGCGCCGCTGTTTCCGTATACGTCTTCGACGCCGGTGGCGAGCATGTTCGCCATGTCCACCACATCGGCGGATTGCGATGTGGTAGCGCCCGCCATGTCGCCTTCGCCTTGTTCACCCGCATCCACCGCGGCTTTCGCTTCTTCCCCTTTCTTCACGTAATCCTGATACGCCGGGATTGCAATTGCTGCGAGAATGCCAACCCACGCCACAAAAAATAGCGCCGTGACAATGGCCACAATCAAGCAGCCGGTTTGATTGGCTTTGCCGTCGCGATAACTCACCACCGTGCTGGCTACCATGTCGTGTAGCGCCTGTTTGCGGTGTGTGAACGCCGCCATGAGAAAGCCGATATACAACGTGAGATAGCACAGAATCGTTGCGAAATAGCGGCCCGTGGCTTGCGCAAAACTGATTCGCTGCCCGTGAAGATCCGTTACCCGCATACCCAGCGCGCGCTTGCCCAGCGTGGCCTGCCACGATGAACTTTCCATCAACGCGAAATACAACCAAGGGCCGATCAGCAACGCAGCAAAAACCAACACGCCAAACAGTGGCGGCGGCTCCGAATGCAGTTGCTCGCCCGAGAATGCATCCATGCCACCCGTCAGCAATACTGCCAACAACATAACGAACAGGATCGCGAGATAGGTAATCACCCCGTCGATCACGCGCGCACCGACACGCGCCCAAAAACCGGCATACACCATCGACGCGGATTCATCGCCCGCGACCGGATGCGACGCTGGTGGCTTCCACAGGGATAAAGACGTGCCGCAATGCGGACAAGAGACCTCGTGATCAGCCACGGGTTTGAAACAAGATGGACAGCGCATGGGGATTCCCTCGACTTCCGTGTGCTCTGAATGCCGAGCATGCCTCGCCGGACTCGCCCGGTCTACAATCCGAGCGTCTAACCCAAGGAGAACTGCAATGAAAGTGATGTCGATCGCTCTGTGGTGCGTGCTGGCCGGCGCACTCATGCCGCTGATTTGGACCTGGTATTTCAAATTTGGCGGTGCCGTGCGTTTCCGCCCCCGCGATAACCACAATCCGCGCGAATTCGCCGAAAAATTGGACGGCGGAGCTAAACGCGCGTACTGGGCGCAACTGAATTCGTTTGAAGCTTTCCCGCCCTTTGCGGCGGCGGTGATCGTGGCAACACTGGTCGGCAATATCGACCCCGCGCGGCTGGATCAACTGGCTATCGCTTGGGTGGTGCTGCGGCTGATCTACGGCATCTTGTACGTGGCTGATAAAGCGTCGCTACGCTCGCTGGCCTGGGGATTAGCCACCGCCTGTTGGGTGGCGATGTTTGTGCTCAGCGCCTGATTCAACGCGCGCGGCAAATCGCAAAATAAAAAGCCCGGGATTGCCCGGGCTTTTTATTTTCTGTCCCACTTTTATTATCTGCCTCACGATGTCCGGCGTTATTCATTCCGGGAAATGCAAACGCGAGCGCAACTCTTTCAACAAAGGATCGGCTGCAAAAATCTGCTCTGGATTTTGGTATTCCGGGCGCTCCAGCTGAATACGCAAACGCTTCAGCGTTTCTTTCGGCATCAATTGCACCACCGAATTCGACATCCACAGCGGAATCAAACCACCGGGGTCGGCGTTACCGATCAATTCAATTTCCGTACGCGTGGCCGATAACGGCCGTAAGCGCCACCCCGAATGCATCGCCGGCATGCGCACGCGGCCGTCGACTTTCGGCAAGCGATCCGGCGCACCGTCTGCATTCATGGTGACGGTCAACGTCGTGGGATCCTGCACAGCGCTGGCTTTTACCACCGCATCACGGTCACTCACCGGCCACAAACCACCAATCATGAAATACACGTAGGCATCGTCCAGTGATTTGCCTTCCACGAGCCGAGACTCACGCATCTGAAAAAACCACTGCGGGTACGCTTTGATATCGGTGACAGCTGCAACCACCACGGCCAGCGGTTTTTCAACCTCCATCACACCACGAAAATCTTTGAGCGGCGCGCCGGGGATCATTCGTGTCCAAATGCGAATACCGTGGCTATCGCCGACCTGCTCCCACGCAGGAACATCTGCCGCGGCCTGCAAGGAGATCGGAAAACTGGCGCTCAGCATGAATAAGACAAAAAGCACTGAAAATTTTGTCTGCTGGCGTTTGCTACCAGCACGCATTGCCACAGACATCATCAATCCTCCAGCGAAGGTTCTTGCCACCACGGATACGATGATGGCAATCCGCCGCTCGCCTTCGCGTGGAAAACTGGCGCGCGTTTTTCAAGAAAAGCGGCGAAGCCGTCTTTGCCATCCGGCATTTGATAGGTCTGGTACATCAGTTTGGAATCGATCACATGCGCCTGCATCGGATGCGATAACGCCCAGCCACGCCACATCATTTGCCGCGCAATCGCTACCGACACCGCCGATGTGCGCTCGCTCAACCGTTTCGCCAGCGCATAGGCCGCGGGCAGCAAATCATCTGGCGCATGTACCGAACGCACGAGACCACCGCGCAACGCTTCCTGCGCATCAAACAATTCGCCGGTCAGCATCCATTCCAGCGCTTGCTGCGGGCCGACCAAGCGCGGCAAGAACCACATCGAGCATGATTCCGGCACGATACCGCGCTGTACGAACACGAAACCAAAACGCGTCTTGTGGGTGCACAGGCGGAAATCAAATGGCAGCAGCATCGTGGCACCCACGCCCACCGCCGCGCCATTGATGGCAGCAATCAGCGGCTTGCGGCAGTTATATGCCGCGAGTACTACCTCACCACCGGAATCGCGAATCTCGTGAATATTGAGCGAGTCGCCCTGCGGAATGTCATAGCCAAAAATATCGCCTTCAGCTTCCAGCTCCATGCCCGCGCAATAGGCTTTGCCTTCGCCGGTAAAAATCGCCACGCGCACGGCGTCATCGGCATCGATACGCTTCAAGGCATCGACCAACTCATTTTTCATGGCGATGGTGAACGCATTCATACGCGACGGCCGGTTGAGCCGGACTTCGGCAATGCCGTCGGTAACGGTATAACGAATATTTTGATACTCAGTCATGGTGCGGCTCCTGCAGGGACGGCACAGCCTAGACGGTGTTGTTGCTGCCGAACAGGGCCAACTCACACTGCCGTACGCGCTCACCCCGCGCGATTGCGCCCGCAGCCAAGATTGGCGGGCACCGCGATATCCATCATCTTCGGATTCGGCAAATCCAAACCGTTCATGATGGCTACGTACTCGGCTTCGCTGCGGCCCGCCAAACGGGGATTGAACCGCTTTTCTTCACCGATGCTGGAGGCGGTCCAGCCTCGGTAATCGTGCCCCGGATAGACCAAGGTGCTATCGGGGAGCCGGAACAGCCGCTCGGTAATCGAATGCCAAGATTTATGCGGATCGCCGTTCTGGAAATCCGTGCGCCCGCTGCCACGAATCAGTAATGCGTCACCCGTAAACACGGCGCGGGGGCTTTGGGGATTCAGCACAAAGCTGAACGATTCGTCGGTATGACCTGGCGTGTAAATCGCCTGTAAACGCAGATCACCCACCGCAAGCATTTCGCCATCGCGCACCGGATGATCCACACATTCCGCGCGCGTCAGCTCACCCATCACCGTCACGCACCCGGTGGCTTCACGCAAATCGCCAAGACCCGTGATGTGGTCGGCGTGCGTGTGGGTATCAATAGCACGCAACAATTTCAGATCCAGTTCGCGCAATGCCTGCAAGTAGTGCGGTACGTTCTCTTTCACTGGGTCGATCAACACCGCTTCATGGCCGTTATCTGCCGCCAACAGATAGGTATAGGTCCACGTGGCGGCATCAAAAAATTGACGAAACAACATAGGGCTTGCTCCGGCTCAGATAACACTTAGCGTTGCCATCGTGATGGCAACTAATAGCAACACGACGGCAAACCCACGCTGCAGACTGACACCCGCGATGCGCGGTGCCATTAAACGCCCCGCCAACATGCCCAGTAACGCACCCACCACAAAAGGCCCCGCATCCTGCAACGCTGGTAAACGCGCAGCCCACGCCGCCGCCAAAACACCTGCCGCACTGACCACGGCAATGGTCATCAGCGAGGTAGCCACCGCCGATTGCATGGATAAACCCGTGCGCGCGCGCAAGGCGGGCACAATCACAAAACCACCGCCAACTCCGAGCGCACCGCCCAGCAAGCCGGACAACGCGCCGGTCCCGGCTACGGCTGAAAAACAACGGCGATTCCAACGCAAGCGCCCGGTATCCGGATCCACGCTGCACGGCACCGATGTCGGCGAGGGCACATCGATCACGTGCGCGCGCACCACACGCGCCGCCGACGGATCTTGATTCGCTTGTCGCCACAAACGCATCGCAACCCACACCGCAACGAGCGCGAATAAAAAAGTGAGCGCCGCTTCAGGTACGCGCGCCGACATCCACATGCCCAGTGGCGTCAGCAGAGCACCAAATGCCGCCATCACCAACGCGGCACGCCAACGCACGACTCGGTTACGCCACGCCACCGCCGTCCCCAGCGCTGCGGATGCGCTCACCGCCAGCAAAGACACCGGCACGGCTTGCACGAACGGCAAACCCAATCCATACACCAATAATGGCAAGGCCAGCAGCGATCCACCGGCACCGGTCAATCCCAACGCCAAGCCAGACAGCGCGCCCAAAACCAGCGGCAACCACTCAGCCATAGCGCGCCAGCAATTGATTGAGTTCTGCCAAACGCGATAACACCTCGGGCTGTTGCACGCCGGCTTCCGTCAATTCTTTTTGGGTGACGCACGCCATCAAATCGAAAAAAGCGCGATCCAGTGCTTTGCGTGCTGCCGCCAATTGCTGCACGACTTGCTCGCACTCTTCTTCGCGCTCAACCATCGCGCTCACGGCACGCACCTGGCCTTCGACCCGGCGCAATCGCGCTAATACTTTGCTTTTATTCGCGCCCCAATCTTGCATGACCCACGCTCCGCGCTTGTTTCATATCGCGTCTTTATATACCCTAGGGGGTATCGTATCAAGGGTGAGTCGTCTCATGGAATTTCTTCCCGCCATTCTCGGCGGCCTGTTACTCGGGGCAG
The DNA here is from genome assembly GCA_964574995.1 of uncultured Pseudomonadales bacterium. Taxonomy (GTDB): domain Bacteria; phylum Pseudomonadota; class Gammaproteobacteria; order Pseudomonadales; family JADFDG01; genus JADFDG01. The sequence continues at coordinate 91,690 of CAZNPF010000006.1, forward strand.
CGTCGGTATTGCTCTACGCCGGGCTGGGCCGCATCGCTGGCATCAGTGGCATCTTGTTTTCCGCCCTTCGCGACGCCGAAGGTCGCCGCTGGCGCGTGGGCTTTCTCGCTGGCATGGTCATGGGCGCGTGGCTGATTGCGGGCTTTGGTATCGCGCCGTCAACACCGGGCGAACCAACCGCAACGCAGATCGTGTTGCTGCTGATCGCCGGCCTGCTTACCGGTATCGGCACTCGGTTAGGCAGCGGCTGCACCAGCGGCCATGGCATCTGCGGTACTGCACGGCTATCGCCACGTTCGCTGGCCGCCACCGCCTGCTTTATGGCCGCCGGTATGGCGGTCGCCACTTGGTTGCGCCCGCTGGTCGCGGGATGAAACGGAGTCACGCATGAACACGACACCAACTCCCACTGCAACGCCTACTGCAACTTCTGCCGCCACGCCCGCAGCCATCTCGGTACGCACGGTGTTGTGGCCGGCTGCCATGGCCGGTCTGCTGTTTGGCGCCGGGCTTGTACTGTCCGGGCTGGCGGATCCCGCCAAAGTGCTGGCATTTCTGACGCTCGCCCCCGGCTGGGACCCCACACTGCTCTTCGTGATGGCCAGCGCGCTCGTCGTGGCCGTCCCCGGTTTTGCGTGGGTGAAGCGCCGCGGACGTCCTTGGTTTGACGGCACGCTGGCCGCGCCCGACACCCGTATCGATCGCCGTCTGTTGGTCGGTGCATTGCTGTTCGGCACGGGCTGGGGATTAGCCGGATTTTGCCCCGGCCCGGCGTTGGTGGGCGCCGGCCTTGGCTTGTGGACGGCGTGGGTGTTTGTGCCGGCCATGATCGCGGGTGCGCTGCTGGTTGATCGACTGACGCGATGACTGCGCAAAAATCCATCACCACACAAACGCCCCTGCAAGCACTCGCGGCGCAGTTGTCCGCGTTGCAGCCGCGTCAACTGCTTTCCTTGGGATCACCCACCGCGGAAGCACTTGCCGCATTGCAAGCCGGCATGCAGATCAACGCACGCCACGATGTGCGCTCGGTGGACGATCTCGCCCACGAACCCCGCTATGACTGCGCGTTACTGGCAGATTTTCTTGAGCATCTGTCGCGCGCAGATGGCATCGCGGTGCTGGGCCGCTTGCGCAACTTGCACGCGGCACAACTGCTCGTCTTCTTCGATCACACCAGCAGCCGCGAACGCTGGACACTCGACGATTTCATCTCGCTCGGGTTCCGCCACGACGCGACGCTGCAAAGCAAAACCGATGACGGTCACGCACGCCAGCTGTCGCTGTACAGCTATGACATTGCCAACTACAACCACGTACGCGACTGGAACAATCCTCGCTTCTGGGCCAACCCGGAGATGTGGGGCAAGTATTTCTGGTAAACGCTAGCAGACTTATCCACAGGCGGCCCGCCTAAAAAGCCGCCTTCGCGCCCAATTTCATACGCCGTTTGCCCGGAATGGCTGTCAGACAAATCATTTTGGAGCGCTTGGCAAACCTGCTACTGTTGCCCCGCCCTTGATGGCTGACTAAGAAATAAATCGCGGACCCGGACGCATGGCGAACTACCACATTCATCTGAACTGGGACGCGGCTTCTTCCGCCAACAGTTACCGCTGGTTGCTTGACGACGGCACAGAAATTGTCGGCGCACCGACCAGCAACAATGAAAGCAGTGGTCGCTTTTTGGATCCCGAAGAAGCATTCGTCGGCTCACTCGCCAGTTGTCACATGTTGTCCTTTCTGGCGGCAGCGGCCAAAGCCGGCTTTCAGGTGACGCGTTACGAAGATGACGCGCACGGCTCACTCGATAAAAACCCGCAAGGTCGAATTGCCGTCACGCAAGTGGTGTTGCAACCGATGGTTGCATTCGGTGGCGAAAAACGCCCGACAGTCGACGAGCTCAAGCAACTGCACGAGAAAGCCAACCGCGACTGCTTTATTGCCAATTCGGTCAAAACCGACATCGTGGTGACGCCGCGATCAGCCTAACGATGTGATGACGGCTCTCACGTCGAACCGCCATCAAGCAAGGCAAAAAAACTAAAGGGGCCATGCGGCCCCTTTTTGTTGGTGACGAAAAACGTTCAGGTGCGCGCGTAAGTCACAAAGCTGTAATCGTACGGATTAGCACCTTCTGCCACAAAACGCTCGCGCTTTTCTTCGCGCCACAGATTGCGATCAAACGCTGGGAAAACCGCATCGCCCGCCACAACCGCATGCACTTCCGTGAGGTACAGCCGGTCGCAGCGCGGCAAGGCTTGCGCGTAGATTTCTGCGCCACCGATCACCACGCACTCCGCTCCGCCGTCGTTTAACACAACCTGTGCTGCGAGGCGCAAGGCATCGTCCAGACTGGACGCAATCTTGGCGCCTGCGGCCACATAATTTTCTTGCCGCGTGATCACGATGTTAGTGCGCCCCGGCAAGGGTCTGCCCAGCGATTCCCACGTTTTGCGGCCCATGACGACCGGCTTACCCATCGTCACCGATTTGAAATATTTCAGATCATTGGGCAAATGCCACGGCAATTGATTGTCGCGGCCAATGACGCCGTTTTCTGCCAACGCAGCCATAAGCGAAACAATCATTAAACTGCAACCGGCGCCTTGATATGCGCGTGAGATTGATAGCCTTCGAGGGTGAAATCCTCGTAGCGGAAAGCAAACAGGTCTTTTACCGACGGATTGATCTTCATCTGCGGCAACGGCAACGGATCCCGCGACAACTGAAGATCCGTTTGCTCCAGATGATTGCTGTACAAGTGGCAGTCACCGCCCGTCCACACAAAGTCACCCGGCTTAAGCTCGCAAACTTGCGCCACCATCATCGTCAGTAATGCATAGCTGGCGATATTGAACGGTACGCCCAAAAAAATATCCGCACTACGCTGATAAAGCTGGCAGCTCAGTTTTCCGTCTGCCACGTAAAACTGGAAGAACGCATGGCAGGGCGCCAACGCCATTTTTGGAATATCCGCCACGTTCCACGCGCTGACGATCAATCGACGCGAATCTGGATTGCTTTTGATATCGCGCAGCAATTGCGCGATTTGATCAATATGCTCGCCGCTCGGCGTTGGCCATGAGCGCCACTGATAGCCGTATACCGGACCTAACTCGCCGCCTTCTTTTGCCCATTCATCCCAAATAGAAACACCGTTTTCCTTGAGATAGCGAATGTTGGTATCGCCAGACAGAAACCACAGCAATTCGTGGATGATTGATTTCAGATGCAATTTCTTCGTGGTAACTACCGGGAAACCCTCGGCAAGATCAAACCGCATCTGATGCCCAAACACGCTGTAGGTGCCCGTACCGGTACGGTCACTTTTGTACACCCCGTGCTCGCGCACATGACGCATCAAATTCAGATACTGCTTCATCGGGCAGCGGCTCCATCAGCAGGCGGCAGGATTTTCTTGCGATAGGCAAGAATCAGCAGAAATAAACCGATCGCCACCAACGGCAAACTCAATAGTTGACCCATCGTCAGCCAGTTTCCGTAGAGAAATCCCATCTGCGCATCGGGTTCGCGGAAAAACTCGGTGATGAATCGAAACGTTCCGTAACCCAAGGCAAAGACGCCAGACACGGCATAGCGTGGGCGTGGACGCATCGAGAAAATCCAGACGATCGCAAACAACAACACGCCATCCGTGAATGCCTGATACAACGGCGAGGGATGCACCAGATAATCCACACCCGGCCACTGCATGGCCCATGGCAAAGACGGGTCCGCCGCGCGGCCCGGTAATTCGGCATTGATGAAATTGCCGATGCGGCCAGCACCCAAGCCCAGCGGCACCAGCGGCGCAACAAAATCCATCACATCCCAAAACGATTTGCCATGGCGTCGCGCGAAAAACCACATCGCCAACAACACGCCCAGCAAACCGCCGTGAAAACTCATGCCACCTTTCCACAGCACGAATACCGATAATGGATTTTCGATAAAGTGCGGAAAATCGTAGAACAGCATGTAACCCACACGCCCCCCGACAATGACGCCGACGGCTGCGTAAAACACCACATCATCGAGTTGCAGGGTGCTCCAATTGCGCCAGGCTTGGCGGGTGCGCAGCCGGCCCAGCAACATCGCGCCGACAAAACCCAACAGGTACATCAAGCCGTACCAGTGCACGCCGACCGGCCCGAGACTGATGGCAATGGGATCAGGTTGCGGATGAACCAGCACGGCAAAACTCCTGTCGATACCCGCTGACTGCGGGCCGCCGGCATTCTACCCTTCATGCCTGCCGATCGGACCTGTTGCGCCGATCCCTCTCGGCCCTCACTCACTCGGCCATCGCCCGCTCGGCCATGATCACAAGGCATAATCGCCACCATGTGCGTCCTGTTCATCGCTTGGAAATCCCACCCACGTTATCGCCTCGTGCTCGCCGGCAACCGCGACGAGTCCCGCGCGCGGCCGACGGCGGCGCTCGAACGCTGGCGCAACCGCCCGGATGTCCTCGGCGGCCGTGATCTGCAAAGCGGTGGCAGTTGGCTAGCGGCCAGCACACAAGGCCGATTCGCCGCCGTCACCAATTTCCGTGAAGTGCCGCTGCGCCCCGGGCCGCGTTCTCGCGGCACGTTGGTGCAGGATTTTGTGTGCGGCAACAGCCTGCCATCGATGTACACCCAGCAACTGGATGCGCAAGCCGATGAGTTCGGTGGCACCAATTTATTTGCTGGCGACGCGGATTCCTTGTGGCACTGGTCCAATCGCAAACAAGTTGCGCGGCTGCTGTCGCCCGGTCTTTATGGCTTATCCAACGGCATGCTCGCGGATGACTGGCCAAAAATGCGACGCGGCCGTGAAACGCTAGCGCGTATCGTGGGCGGCGAATCCATCGATGAAGAGGCGCTGTTCACTCTGCTCGCAGACCGCACGCCCGGCGAAGAACACGAGCTGCCCGACACCGGCGTCGGCCGCGCCATGGAACGCGTGTTATCGCCCATTTTTATTGCCGGCGGCGAATACGGAACACGCGCCAGTACGTTGCTACTGATTGGTCACGACGGTAGCGTGAAAATGCGCGAGCGCCGCTGGGGTGCCGGCGGTATTTTCGACGGCGAAACAGAAATTTCGTGAGTCGCAAGCAACGTCCTGACGGAGTAAACACGCATGCATAACGCACGACGTCATCGCCACTGGAATCGCTACTGGATTCGGATCATTCCCGCATTGATGCTGGCTAGTCTGCCCGTTCTCGCCAGCGCAAAAGTGGGCTTCGCGCTGGGTGGTGACAGCGTGCGTGAAACTTACAACTTTCCAGCCGGTGAAGCGGAAGTCGATTGGACACGCATCACACTCATGCCTTGGTGGAAGTCAGGCCCTTGGGATGTAAAAGCTGAAATTCCGTATCTCATTCGCAACGCCAGCACGACTGGCACGACCGCTGCAATACAACATCAGAACGGCACGTGGACGCCGGTTCTGTTGCTCAGCGATACCGAAGAAAGCGATCAAGGACTCGGCGACATTTACACCAGCGTCAGTTACTCCTGGCAACCCGAAGGAAAACGTTGGCTGCGGCCTTATTTGGTTACCGAAGTGAAATTGCCTACCGGCGATGCAGACGCCATCGAATATTATTTTGATCCGTCTTTTTCCAACAGTGGACGCAGCAGCAGCGCCATTTCTTTTGGCAACGGCAGCACTGATGTCCGCGTTGGGCCGGGTCTGGAGGCACGCAACCCAACCGGTTGGCTGCGTGGAGAGGTGTCGCAAATCTGGTCAAAAGACAACGGCGACTTTCCCACGCAAGATCGCTTTGCGGCTTACGCCGGCCTCGGCTACACGCCGCTGGACTGGCTGGAACTCACCACGTACTACAACTTTGAAGGTGAAGTGACCGACAAGGCCGGCGATCTCAACCAAGTGACGTATGCCGTGCTCATCCGACCACGCAACAGCAAATTAACCGTTTCTATTTCGACATATGAAAATAACGATGCCCCAGACCCCAGTAAAAATTGGTCGATTGGCATGATGGCAGGCTTTTGATTTTTGCCCGAAATCTATAAACGTTTTCCCCATTAAAAACGGGCGATAAACAAAAAGGCGGCCCAAAAGAGCGGCTAAAAAAGGGCGGAATGATCCGCCCTTTTTTATTCCCTACGCTCAGCGTTCACGTCCTCACGCGGCGGCGCTACGCCCACTCACTTGCCGCCCAACCGCACTCAACACCGCCTGCAGCGTCGCAGTCGTGGTGTCTTCGGCCAAGGCAACGCCCACGGTGACATCTTCGCCCACGCGCAACTTCACGCAGGCCATCGCGCTAGCACCGGTGCCAGAACCGAGCGCGTATTCGTCGAACGCTTCGATCTGCCCCGTCACGCCATGCACACGTTTCACCGCGTCCATCAGCGCCTCAACTGCACCATGACCTTCGCCTTTGACACTCTTACCTTCGATGGCAACATCCACGCTCACTTTGTCACCGCTGCGCTTGATGTCGTAATTACCGATACGCCAGCCTTGCGGCACAGTGACGTAGGACGTATCGAACAATTGACGAATCGCTGCGCCTTCCACCTCACCACCCGTTTTCTCGGCGTGATTCTGCACCACTCGTGAAAACTCGATCTGCAACCAACGCGGCAAAGTGATTCCAAAATCACGCTCCAACACATACAGCACACCGCCTTTGCCGGACTGGCTGTTGATGCGCACCACTTCTTCGTAACGACGACCCAGATCACGTGGATCGATCGGCAAGTACGCCACCTGCCACGGCTCGCTGTCTTTTTGTTTCGCCAACGATTTACGAATCGCATCTTGATGGCTGCCGCTGAACGCGGTGTACACCAATTCGCCTACGTAGGCATGACGCGGTGCCGTTTTGATCTCGGTGCAATATTCCACCGTGTCGACGATGCGTCGAAGATCTGAAAAATCAATCGTTGGATCGATGCCCTGCGAATACAAATTCATGCCCATGGTAACGAGGCACATATTGCCGGTGCGCTCGCCATTGCCCAGCAAGGTGCCTTCGACACGATCCGCTCCCGCCATCACCGCCAACTCTGCTGCAGCCACACCGCAGCCGCGGTCATTATGGGTGTGCAAGCTCACGCGCAATGCGTCGCGGTGCTTAATGCTTCGGCACATCCATTCGATCTGATCGGCATAAACGTTCGGGGTTGCCACTTCGACCGTTGCCGGCAAATTGATAACAACTTTTTGGCCTTTTTCCGGTTGCCAGACATCCACCACCGCGTTGACCACTTCCAAGGCGTAATCCAGTTCAGTGCCGGTAAAACTCTCCGGCGAGTACTGAAACTCCCATTGCGTTTCCGGTGCTTTTGCGGCGTGCGCCTTCACCCATTGTGCGCCCTGAATAGCAATCGCCTTGATCGCTGCGCGGTCGAGACCAAACACGCGCTCGCGTTGCACCGTGGATGTGGAGTTGTAAATGTGTACGTTGGCTTTTTTTGCGCCTTTAAGCGCTTCAAAACTACGCTTGATCAAATCTTCGCGACACTGGCAAAGAATTTGTACGGTGACATCATCGGGCACCATGCCTTCTTCGATGATTTTGCGCGTGAAATCGAAATCCGGTTGCGACGCCGACGGAAAACCGACTTCGATTTCCTTGTAACCCATATCCACCAGCAGCTTGAACATTCGCGTTTTCTGGTCGATGTTCATCGGCTTGACCAGCGCTTGATTGCCGTCACGCAAATCGACCGAGCACCAGTCCGGCGCTTTGCTGATGACCTTCGATGGCCACTGGCGATCCGGGAGATTGATGGTCGGATAGGCGGCGTACTTGCGGTGGTCGTAGGCCATGACAGGCTCCCAGTTCAGGTTGTGCTTATGTCGTGCGTGTTTCGCGCGGGTCGCGCTAGAGATTGACGGGAAGACCGCCAGCGGGCGGGTAACCCTCGGCGGCCTTCAAGGTCGGGCGCGGGATCGCCACGACATCCGACCGGAGGCAAAGTCTAGGCGTCTCCGCACGCAACAGGCTTGCGAAATTGCCTATAAATGCTGAATTATTGGCAGATAATTGCTAACTTTGCTCATAAACGGCCTTGAACCACCATGCCTGACTTCAAACCCGACCGTATTGACCGCCGCATCCTCGAAGAACTGCAGCAGGACGGCGGCCTGAGCAACCAAGAACTGGCCGAACGGGTCGGGCTGTCGCCCTCACCCTGCCTGCGGCGCGTCAAGGCGCTAGAAGAAGCCGGCATCATCCTCAAACGGGTCACGCTGCTAGAACGCAAGAAGCTGGGGCTGTCGCTGACCGCGCTAATCCAAATCTCCATGGATCGCCACACACCAGAACGCTTTGCCAACTTCGAAGAAAAAGTGGCGCAATATCCGGAAGTGCAAGCGTGTTACCTGATCACCGGTCAGGCGGCGGATTATCAATTGCTGGTGGTGGTGCCGGACATGGACACTTATCAAGAATTTTTGCTTAACAAAATCACCCGCATCGAAGGCGTGTCCGGCGTGCATTCGAGTTTTGTGATGCGGCGCGTGAAAGACAGCACCACATTGCCGCTGGGTTATCTTTGACGAAAGCATGAACTGTGGAATGCGGATTAATCCAGTCACTGATGCTGGGGCGGTCACCGACCATAACGACGAGGCGAATCATGGACATCCTGCGCACGCCTGACGATCGCTTTCACCAACTTCCTGGCTACGATTTCACGCCCCATTTTATCGACGTCATGCCGAACTTACGCATGCATTACGTGGATGTTGGACCACGCCATGCCGACCCCATTTTGCTGCTACACGGTGAACCCAGCTGGTCTTATCTCTATCGCCACATGATTCCGTTGCTGGCCGCTGGCGGCCATCGCGTGTTGGCACCGGATCTCATTGGTTTTGGCAAGTCAGACAAGATCGCAGAAAAATCAGCGTATTCCTTTGCCAGCCACGTTGCGTGGATGCAGACCTTCATTGAGTCGTTGGATTTGCAACGCATCACGCTGTTCGGTCAAGACTGGGGGTCGCTGATCGGCTTGCGGCTGGCCGCAGAAAACGAACCGCGTTTTGCGCGTATTGCCATCGGTAACGGCATGCTGCCGACTGGCGATGAAAAAGTGCCGCCCGCGTTCAAAATTTGGCGGGCATTCGCACTGTACAGTCCTTGGTTTCCCATCGGTCGCATCGTGGCCAGCGGCGTTGGTCACACGTTATCGAAAGCCGAAATCGCTGCGTACGATGCGCCATTTCCCTCTGCCAAGTACAAAGCCGGCGCGCGCGCTTTTCCTGCCTTGGTTCCCGTAACACCGGATAATCCTGCCAGCGCCGCCAATCGCGCTGCTTGGCAAGTGCTCGCCCGTTGGCATAAACCGTTCCTCACCTGCTTCAGCAGTGGCGATCCCATCACCCGCGGTGCCGATCGTTTTTTGCAAAAACGCATCCCTGGTGCGCAAGGTCAGCCACATACCACCGTGCGTGGTGGCCACTTCTTGCAGGAAGATTCGCCTCGTGAGCTGGCGCAAACGCTGCTGGAATTCATTCAACGAACGCCACGCGATCTGCCGGCATGAAGCGCCTGCTGGTCGTTGCGCACACGCCGTCGCCCAACACGCAGCGATTACTGGAAGCAATCCTGCGTGGCGCACGGCATCCCGATTTCGGCGGTGCGGTTGAGGTAATACACCGGTCAGCGTTAGAGGCTGGGCCAGACGATCTCCGCGCTTGCAATGCAATCATTTTGTTTACGACAGAAAATCTGGGCTACATGAGCGGCGCAATGAAGGATTTTTTTGACCGCAGCTATTACCCAGTGCTGGAAGAAAAACAAGGGCTGCCTTGTGCCGTGCTCATTCGCGCCGGGCAAGATGGCACCGGGACGCGTCGCGCACTGGAGTCCATACTCACCGGCCTGCGTTGGAAATTGGCGCAAGAACCGCGTGTGCTGCGCGGTGAGTGGCAAGAGGAATTTTTAGCGCAAGCAGAAGAATTAGGGATGTATGTCGCTGCCGGCCTAGATGCCGGAATTCTGTGAGCGCCGTTTAAGTTCGCCGCGTAATCTTGGCGCTTTAAGCCCTACTGCCGCGCATATTCTGCGACGACTTATCGTTAAAGCCGTAAATGACGATCAAACCGCCGCCGCTTTGCGCGCCAACACCATGCCGTAACCTTTCTTCTCCAGAATACGGCTCACGTGCGACTGGATAACCTGCGGGTTATCCATCGTCATCACCTCCGCAAGCAACGCACGCGCATCCGCCAACGAAGAATTGCGCACCACCCACTTCACTTTCAGCAGTGCCGATGCGTTCATCGACAACGAATCGAAACCCATCGCCATCAACAACAACGTAGCCAACGGATCGCCGGCCAACTCACCGCAGATGCTGACGGGTTTTCCTTCCGCATGCCCCGCCTCTACCACCTGCCTCAACGCCGCCAGTACCGCCGGGTGGAAGCCACTGTATAGACCAGATACACGCGGGTTATTGCGATCTACCGCCAACAAATATTGCGTGAGGTCGTTAGAACCGACCGACAAAAAATCCATGCGCTGCGCCAATTCGCGCGCCTGATAAACCGCTGCCGGCACTTCGATCATGGCGCCTACTGCCGGCATTTCAATATCCATGCCCTCGTCACGCACTTCCAACCACGCACGGTGCACCAAGTGCATGGCCTCTTCAGCCTCAAACACCGTGGTGATCATGGGCACCAACACCCGCAAATTGTTGAGTTTTGCGCCAGCCTTAAGCATGGCTCGCACTTGCACGAGGAAAATATCGGGGTGATCCAACGTGATACGAATGCCTCGCCAGCCCAGAAAAGGATTGGTTTCCTCCACCGGAAAATACGGCAGCATTTTGTCGCCGCCGACATCCAGCGTACGCATCACAACCGGGTGCGGCGAAAACGCTTCCAACTGCTGCCGATAAATGGATCGCTGCTCTTCTTCGGATGGGAAGCGGTCACGCACCATGAACGGAATTTCCGTTCGATAAAGGCCCACGCCTTCTGCGCCGCGCCCTAACGAGCGCTGCACATCGGCCAGTAACCCGGTATTCACCATTAATGTCACATGATGCCCGTCATGCGTAGTCGCCGGCAGATTTCGCAGCGGCTCCAACTCAGCAACCAGGTTTTGTTCGTCGCGAATGATTTGTTCGTACTGACTGACGAACTCACGACCCGGATCCACGATGACGCGCCCACGAAATCCGTCGGCAATCATGCGTTTTCCGTCGACTTGCGTCAGCGGAAGGTCCGTTAAGCCCAGCACCACCGGGATGCCCATGGTGCGCGCAACGATCGCCATATGCGATGTTGCCGACCCACCAACTGTAGTAATGGCGCGAATTTTTTCGCGCGGCAAATCCATCAGCGTTGTGGCACTGATCTCTTCAGCCGCCACGATCGCGTTATCCGGAAAATCAGCCAGTGCCGGCAGCGACCGGGCTTGCAACTGCGCAAGCACGCGCAAGCCGAGATCGCGAACATCAGCGGCACGATCACGCAAATACGCATCTTCCATGCGCCGGAATGATTCGATATGCGCAACGATCACCGCCCGCAACGAACCTTCCGCCCAGTTTCCAGTCTCGCGCACTTTATTGACGATGTCGCCGCCCAGTGCGTTCTTATCCAGCATGCGCAGCCACACATCAAACAGCGCCTGCTCTTCCGGGCGCAACTGGTTAGCAATGCGCTCACCCAAACGTCGAATCTCGGTGCGCACTGACATCAGCGCATTTTCAAGTCGAGAAACTTCACTCTCGATATTTTCAACTTGGCGATCCGGCACCGATTCCAGCTCGGCCGGCGGATAAATCACTTTTACGGTCCCGATGGCGGCGCCCGGGCTACCCGCAACACCCACAAAAACTTTATCGTGTTCCGGGGTAATTTCCGCAATGGCAACAGCACGGGCCAATGCGCGCGCATGTGACACCAAGCCAGAAAGCTGCGCGGCAATCGTGACAAGAAAAGCTTCTTCGCTTTGATCAAAGCGCCGACGATCGCGCTGCTGAACGATCAATACGCCAAGCGTTTTTCCCTGATTGATCACCGGCACGCCGAGAAACGCGTGGAAAGCGTCCTCGCCAACTTCGGGCAAATACTGGAACTTGGGGTGCGTGAACGCGTCTTCGAGGTTAATAGGCTCTTCGCGCAAGCCCACCTGCCCGACCAAGCCCTCTGCAATGCCCATGCTGGCTTTGCCGACGGCTTCTTTTTTTAAGCCCTCGGTGGCCATCAGCACCCAGCGGTTGATCGCTTCGTCGAGCAAATAAACCGAGCAGACCTCCGCGCCCATCGCATCGCGCACGCGCTTGACGAGCAACGCCAACGCCGACGGAACGTCGGGCGCGGTGTTGACCTCTTGCACGATGCGACGCAATACCTCAAGCACGCGCGTCTCTCCCAGCGTTTGGCTTCAGATTTCCGTTCCGCTTAGCGCTTACCGCCAACCGGCAATGCAGATACCAACTGCTTCATCGCCAACATATACACATTGCGTTTGAAATCGATCACCTGATCCAGCGGATACCAGTAATTGACCCAGCGCCAGTCCTCAAATTCCGGCTTGTGCATCACCTTCAGATTGATGCTTGCTTCGCTGCCAATCAGCTCAAGCAAAAACCATTGTTGCTTCTGGCCGATACAACGTGGATTTTCTTGTCGGCGAATAAATTTATCGGGCAAGTGGTAGCGTAGCCAGCCTTGCGTTCTGGCCAGAATTTTTACGTCTCCCGGTTGCAGGCCAACTTCTTCGTGCAACTCGCGATACATCGCTTCCTCAGATGACTCGCCGCCAGCAATGCCGCCCTGCGGAAACTGCCATGCATCATGACCACGACGGCGCGCCCACAGAACGCGGCCATCCCCATTACACACAATGATGCCCACATTGGGGCGGAAACCTTCAGAGTCGATCACGGCTGCACCGGCGAACAAGGCGCGGCGGTGATCAGGCCACCGCACACGCAAACGTTTGGAATATGGCCATGTGAACACGACCTAGCCTGCGGGAGCAATCGACCCGCGCACAAAGGGAAGGTTCATCCCGCACAACACGCACCTTTCCGTGCGGGCAGACCTCCGCTCCGCGCTATCATTCGGCGCCTGTTCGGCGGCCGCTCATCCTCGGCCGCACTCACCGACAAGATGACCGAAACCCGCCATGTCTAACCGCCCTGACGAATCGCAACGACTCGCGCTCTTTGATCTCGACAACACCTTACTCGCGGGCGACTCCGACCACGCGTGGGGCGATTTTCTGATTGCGCGTGGCGCGGTCGACGGCAAGCACTACAAAGCCATCAACGATCAGTTTTATCGCGATTACACCGCCGGCCGATTGGATATCCGCGCCTATCTCGAGTTTTCACTGAAAGTGCTGTCCGAGCACCCCAAACAACGATTAGACACTTGGCATGAAGAATTCATGGCCGAAGTCGTCGAACCCATGATCCTGCCGAAAGCCGAAGCTTTGATTGCACAGCATCGGAAAGTTGGCGACTTTCTGTTGATCATCACCGCCACCAATGATTTTGTGACTGCGCCGATTGCCGAGCGGCTTGGCGTCGATGCGCTCATTGCGACCACGGCGGAATGCGTTGCTGGCCGCTATACGGGAAAAATTGTTGGAACACCGTGCTATCGCGAAGGAAAGATCACGCGACTTAATGCGTGGCTGGCCGAAAGCAACGCGTCGCTGGAGCGCAGCGTGTTTTATTCAGATTCACACAACGATGTGCCGCTGCTAGAAACCGTCGACTATCCTGTTGCGGTCGACCCTGATCAAGAACTGCTGCGCATCGCTCGCGAACGTCAGTGGGAAATCATTTCTTTGCGGAAAAATTACATCTGATCTGATGCTCTACCGATCAGGCCGTCGGCGTGACACGCGCAAAAATAGCCTTGAGATAATCCGTTTCCGGAATTGCCGGCAATACGGGATGATCAGCGCCCTGACCGCCCTGCGCGATAACTTGCACGTTGCGATCCACCTGTCGGCCCGTGGCGCGCACCACATCCAGCAGATCCGCACGCGACAAATGCATCGAGCAAGAGCCGGACACTAATAAGCCGTCCTTTTGCAGCAAACGCATCGCCAGTTCATTGGCGCGTCGATAGGCAATGGTGCCCTGCTCCATATCTTTACGGCGCTTGATAAAGGCAGGCGGGTCCATTACGACAATGTCAAATCGCTCTCCTTCCTCCAGCAAGGCTTTCATTTGCTGAAAGGCATCACCGACACGCGTGCGCACGCGCGCTGCGCAATCATTGAGCGCCGCATTGGCGGAAACCTGCACCAATGCCGGCGCCGATGCATCCACACAAAGCACTGCGCTCGCACCGGCAGCAGCGGCTTGTACGCCCCAGCCTCCGATATAACTGAACACATCCAGTACGCGGCATTCTTTTTGTCTCGCCACCAGCGACATCAACCGTGCACGATTATCCCGATGATCATAAAACCAACCTGTTTTCTGGCCGGTTTTAATCGGTGCACGAAATTTCACGCCGTTTTCGATCAGATCAACCTCATCAGGCACCGTGCCATGCGCCACCACGATTTCTTCCGGTAAGCCCTCGAGCGCGCGCACCGACGAATCATTACGCAGCAAAATGCCAAAGGGTTTTAGCACCTTCACCAAGGCAGCAATGATTTGCTCGCGCAGCGTTTCCATGCCCGCAGTACCAATTTGCACCACCAGCACATCGTCATAACGATCCACGACCAAGCCTGGCAAGCCATCGCTGTCGCCATAAATCAGCCGATAATGCGGCGTGGCAAATACACGCTCACGCAACGACAACGCAATTTTGATGCGATGCACCAACAGCGATTGGTCCAGTGGCTTGTCGGCTTCGCGGGTATATAACCGCGCAGCAATCAACGTGCCGGGGTTGAAGATCGCCGTACCCAGCGGCTTGTCACGCGAGTCGAATACCGTGACCTGCGCGCCCGCCGGCAAGCCCTTGATCGGGGTTTCAGCGATGTCGATTTCATTGGAATAGACCCACGCATGCCCCGCCCGCAAACGACGCTCCTCGTTCTTCTTCAGGCGCAGCGGGGGCAGATTCGAACCGACAGCAGACATGGACAGATACTCAGAAACGGGGGGAGGATTCTATGGCCTATCGACCATGGTGCGATCACTATCATTGCGAGATCGCTCTCATGGAATGCGGTGATCCAAGCGCTTAGCTGGCAGATAAAAAAGACTCGCGACCTGCGAGACGCAATTCTGACACACCTCGCCCGTATCATTTGTTGTCATGAAGAACTATTGAGCACCAAAAGTCATGCGTCAGACCGCAACCCAGCCTGTTCATCACAGCCTCGCTCCACGCGCGATTTCAGAGAAGGCCGATACGATGAAAATTATTTTTGATACGACAACCACGCCGCTTGGCCTGATGATGGTGGCCGCAACGGATCGCGGCATTTGCAGCGTGCAGTTTGGCGATCATGTGGACTTACTTCGAGCCAAGCTGAGCCAAGAGTTTCCGAATGCGAAAATAGACGGCATGTCATCGAACACGCAGCAGCCATTTCTTGGGTGGCTGAATACCCTGCAAGAATTAGCCGCAGGAAATACTCACGCCATTCACGCACTCCCACTGGATATTCACGGCACGCCGTTCCAAAAAGAAGTGTGGCGACACCTGCAAAGCATTCCGCGCGGCGAAACACGCAGCTACTCCCAAGTAGCCAAGGCCGTCGGCGCTCCGCGGGCTTCGCGTGCGGTCGGCAGCGCCTGTGGCAGCAACCGCATCGCCTTACTGATCCCCTGTCATCGCGTATTGCGCAGCGATGGCAATGCGGGCGGCTATCGCTGGGGCCTTGAGCGAAAACAACAGTTACTAGCGCTTGAGCGCACAAAAAAGCCCGGCCATTGAGACCGGGCTTTTTATTTTCAGAAAACGATTAGCCGACTTTTTTCAGACCACGTGTAATGGCCGTTTCCAGAATTTTTTGCGTCACGGCACCCACCACCGGGAAGGACTCAAACGTAATCGTCCAAGTAACGCGTGAGCCACGGCCCGTGTCTTCAAAGTCGATACGGCCATGGTGATTTTGCAGCGGACCACCGAATTTGGTGATCTTGTAGTCGATGGAAACGTTCGGCTCAACGGCAACCACCGTTTCCTGCGTCGCCAACGGGCCAACGCCCAATGCGCGCACTGAACCCACGCCGTTCACATCACCCTGGCCATCTTTGATGCGCTTGACCGGAATGCCAAACACGTTTGACAAATTATTGTGATCAGCCAGCGCATTGAACACGCGCTCAACCGGTGCAGAAAAATTGTGGGTGATCTCGATCAGATGCTGCGTCATGACGGGCTCCATGGCTGACGACGGGGCCGGCATCATAGACGGGTGCCAGCGACTCGCACTACTGCGGGCCGCTGGCTGGTCGCCCTTCAGTGGTGCGTGTGCGGATTCGGTGCGGTGCCGCCGCCGTGCGCATGCGCGCCATGGCCATGAGCATGGCCGTGCGAACCATGACCACCATGGCCGCCGTGTCCGTGCGCGCCGTGTCCTGCCGCTGCAGACTGGGCTGCCGACTTGTCGGCGTATTTGGTTGGGTCCGTGGTGTATTCGGCGTGACCGTAGCTCACCAACAAATCATTGATGCGGTTGATGAGCAGCTGATCAGACAACTTGTCGATCAACGGAATACGCTCGGCAAGTGTGTGCACCGCCATTTGCGGCATCACGAACAAATTACCCGCCGCGAATAAACCGTAATCGCGCAACGTGGGCATGGCGCCCATCATCTTGGCTTTTGATGTCGGCACTTGGAAGGTGTATTTGAAAAATACCTTCGAAAATCCTTTTTCCACCGTATTGAATACGCGGCTACGCAAGCTGTTATCGAGTGGCAAATACGCTGCCATGGTTGCGCGCACCAACGAGCCGTTGGTTTCATCGTCGTAATCGTCACGCAGTGTGCCGGCATAAGTCATCATGGCATCGAAAATTCCACGCGGCGTGTTCGGCAGCAAATCTTCTGGCAAGCCCAGCAAATAACATTGGTAACGGCAAAACTCGACAGCCGCTTGTTCGCGGCGCGTAAATGTATCGCGACCTTGTCGCACCGCTTTGAATGCCATGATGAATGCCGGCATGGTGCCAGCCGGCATCTGATCAACTTGCGGCACAGGAATTCCGTAAATTTTTACATCCCACTTGGCCGAGCGCTTGAGCACATTGAAACGCACCATCGAGTGCATCAAGCGCACCATGGCCGCCGCACGGAAACCACTGCCGTAACGCGTGAGCGCGCCCGGAAGCGTTGCTGTCGTAAAGAAACTGGCCGTTTCTTTTACACGCTGCACAGACGACTCCTGCGACAACGCACCCGTCAGCGCCATCGGCAGACCGGAATATTTGTTCAGGAAAGTAGCAATGAATGCACCGCGAATCGCAAACGGCACAATCGTGGCCATGGCCACGCGACCAGCGCGCGCACCCTCTTCCACCAACTCACGATCTAACCAGTCCGGAACTTTTTCCATCGACTGAATGAACGTGACCAACTCTGCGGGCGCATCAGGCACCGCATCCAAACCTTTGCTACACGCCGTTTCCAGCATGTCGATCAAGCGCTTGAAACCGTACTTCGGCATCAACGCCGCATACGCATCCGCCACGTTGTCACCGAGCATGGTGTAAGCCAGCGCACGCTCGACCCGCTCGGTATTTCCCAACAGCCGGGCACGATATTTGCGCGCGAAGCGCCCCGGCAGCATCGATTTCACCGACATGTCCATGGTGAAGCGCTCGGGAACGACGTCGAAATCCACATTGCCGTACAGCGACGGAATAAGTGTTTTCTGGGCGCGGACCTGGGCCTTGAGGTCGTCGAGGGAAATCATTGCGAGAGAACTCCAGAAGAAAGACGGCTGCCTCGGATGCTAGCCAAAGCCGCTCGTGAGAACCAGTGGGTTCTCGCGGAGTCCTCTCACGGATTTCCGAAACCCGCACAGGAACAGCGCAGGGATCGCACAGGGATGCCTAATAGGCCGGTAATCGGAAAGTTACTATTTCATTCGGAATTTTAATTTTTATGTAACATGCTTGTCGCCTCAGGGTCCTGAAGTGTCAACCATGAGTCCAAACCCCCGCCAATTGGTCATGAACCTGCTGCTGGCCAGCCGCGAGGAGCCGCTGTCGGCACGGGCCCTCATGGCCGCCTGCCGGCTGTTCGGCATTCGGGAAAACAGCGCCCGCGTGACATTGGTTCGGCTCGGCGCGGCAGGACTGGTCGCGCAGACCGGCCGAGGCAGCTATCAACTGGGCCCGGCGGCCAGCGGGTTGGCCGCCGATATCGCGCAGTGGCGCCAAGCCGAGCAACGGTTATGCGCTTGGCAGGGTGGATGGATTGCCGTGCACACCGGATCGTCAAATCGCAGTGATCGCGTTGCGCTGCGTCAGCGAGAGCGCGCATTGGCGTTGCTGGGGCTGCGCGAATTGGATCGCGGGCTGCAGGTGCGCCCCGACAATTTGGTGGGCGGCATCGATGCCGTCCGTGCGCGCCTGCGCGCCTTGAATCTAAATGATGACGCCGTGGTTTTCGTGGCCAGCCACTTCGACGCAGCCCACGAACAACGCGCGCGTGCCTTGTGGGACAGCAAAGCACTGACCGCACAGTGGCGCACGACGCGGAAAAAACTCGAATACTGGCGGGCACGCGCTGACACGTTGCCATGGGATGTTGCGGCGCGTGAATCTTTCTTGCTGGGAAATGCCGCTATTCGACAGTTGGTCTTTGATCCCTTGTTGCCAGAGCCGCTGGTTGACGTGCGCGAACGCCAAGCCTGTTTTGATGCTGTCCGCGAATACGATCGCATCGGCCGTGAAATCTGGAAGCGCTGGCAACACAGCGCGCTCGACAGTGATACGTCATTCCATCGCCCCAGCAAAACTTCTCTGATGACGGAGCATTCGTCATGAAAGAAACAACTGTCCCAGCATCCGCTACGCCCACCGAATTACCCACAGAGACGCGCCGGAAAATTACGGATTTGTTTAGCCGCGATGAAATTCGCCTGTTAACGGCCCGCTCTGATGTGCGCGGATTTCTTGCGGTTGGCTTCACATGGGCAGTCATCATCGTCACGCTGGCCTTATTGGCGTGGTCTGCACAACAGCCTATCGGAATCTCCGCGCCCATCTTTCTTGCAGGCTTCGCTGTTTTGGGTGGCCGGCATCTCGCATTAGCCATCCTGATGCATGAGGCTTCGCACGGCACCTTATTTAAAACAAAATGGCTTAATGAAGAATTTGCCGACTGGGTTTGCGCACGGCCTATTTGGAATGACCTAAAAAAATACCGCGCCCATCACTTTGCACACCATGCCTATACCGCACAAAGCGGCGATACCGATCTCTCACTGGTTGCCGGACTTCCCTGCTCAAAGGCTTCGCTCTGGCGGAAAATGTTTCGTGATCTGTTCGGCATCACTGGCTTCAAATTTTTATTGGGCCGCGTTTTGATGGATGCCGGCCTCATCCGGTGGACGATCAATGCCGAGGTGGTGAAGCTGCCGCAAGAGGGGCGGCGCTGGTTTGACTACCTCTCGGATTTTCTGCGCAATAGTCATCGCATGTTGATCGTCAATGGTTTTCTGTTTGTCGTCGCTTGGGTCTGCGGATACCCCTGGCTTTACGGCATGTTCGTGCTGAGCTACATCACGCCGTTTCCACTGATTCTGCGCATTCGCTCGATGGCAGAGCATGCCTGCACCAGCAACGCCACCGACATGTTCAAAAATACGCGCAGCACCCGTGCTGGCCTACTGGCCAGAATGACGGTGGCGCCGCATCGTGTAAATTTCCACATCGAGCATCATGTGATGGCCTCCGTGCCGTACTGGAAATTACCGTTGATGCACAAGATGCTCCGTGAACGCGGCGCCATCGAACAACCTCCCGGCTATTGGGACGTATTAAAAATCGTCTCTGCAGGTCCCCCATGAACCAACATTTCTTTATCGGCGCCGAAGGAAATCGGCTCGCTTATTCTGTGGCCGGTCCAGAAGACGGCGCCCCAGTATTTTTATTTCACGGCGGCGGGCAAACACGCCATGCGTGGGCGCGCAGCATCGAAGTGCTGGGAGCACGTGGCTGGCGTGCCATGGCAGTTGATTTACGTGGCCACGGTGACAGCGACCGCGCTACGCGCTATCACGCGTCTGATTTTGCCGCTGACATACACACGCTAGCACTGGCGCAATCACGGCCACCCGTGATGATCGGTGCTTCTTTGGGCGGCATTTCGTCGCTGCTGGCCAACGATATGGCGCAAGAGTCTCACGAAATTTCTCGGGCGTTAGTGCTGGTGGATATCGCGCCGCGGCTTAATCTGGGTGGCGTCAATCGCGTGCTTGATTTCATGCGCGCGCATACCCGCGGATTTGCTTCACTGGAAGAAGCCGCCGATGCCATTGCCGCCTATCAGCCCCAACGTGCTCAGCGCAGCAACCCCGACGGCTTACGCAAGAACCTGCGCCTACGCGACGACGGCCGCTGGTACTGGCATTGGGACCCCGTCATGCTCGAACACCTCGGGCGCGCGCGCGACGAATTGCATGGCGAAGAAATTCTTTATCGTGCAGCCACGCGCCTTAAGCAACCCGTGCTGTTGGTGCGTGGCGCACAAAGTGACGTGGTGGATGAAGACATTTCGCGTGAATTCAGCCAGCGTGTTCCCCATGCGCGCGTCGCTGATGTGCGCAATGCAGGTCATATGGTTGCTGGCGATCGCAACGATCTGTTTCTCGATGCGGTGCTCGGCTTCCTCGATGAAGCAGCGATCACACCAACACCGGAGACTGCCACATAGATAGCTTGTGATGTTCATCGGCTATCACGGCAACACGAAGCGCACGACGGCGCTTATTTCAGGCCCAGCCGTTTAGCCAATTTGTGCAAATTGCTGGCGTCCAACTCCAAGCGGCGCGCCGCATCGGACCAATTATTGGCACTGGCCTGCAAGGCAGCGCGAATCGCCAACCGCTGCGCCTCATCGGTGATTTCACGCAATGGTCGATCGACCCATGGGGATGACGCGGCAGCGGCATCGCCATCCACGTTCGACGCGGCCTGCGGATCTTTCGCATGCGGCGTGGGAAAACTGGTTGCAGGAAGATCAATTAAATCCAACCACTCCGGCTCCAGCGTAACGATGTCTTCACGGCGAGCACCACGACTGAGCGCCTTTAATGCCGCTCGGCCCAACACGTGTTTGAGCTCGCGCACATTGCCCGGCCATTGATAACGCAGCAACGCGGCTTCGGCCGCGGCCGACAAACGCAAACTTCGTAAACCTAACCGCGCTCGATTCAATTCAAGAAAATTTCCGGCGATCAATAAAACATCATTGCCACGCTCACGCAGCGGCGGAATCGTCAACGGATACACTGATAATCGGTGATACAAATCCGCCCGAAACGCGCCTTTACGTACACCATCCTGAAGATTTCGATTGGTCGCCGCCACGATGCGGACATCCACCTTCACCGGCTCATCGGCGCCCAAGCGCTGAACTTCACCTTCTTGCAAAGCGCGCAGTAATTTGGCTTGTACAGTCATGGGCAGCTCGCCCACCTCATCGAGAAACAAAGTGCCACCATTGGCCGCCTCGAATCGCCCGGCACGGTCCGCCGTTGCGCCTGAAAAAGCACCTTTGATATGACCGAATAATTCGCTCTCTGCGAGCGATTCCGGTAACGCGGCACAATTGACGTATACCAACGGCCGATCGCTGCGCGATGACTCCTGGTGCAACCGTCGTGCAAACAATTCTTTACCAACACCGGTCTCACCCAGCAACAAAACTGGAAGCCCCGAATCGGCAATGACATCAATTTCTCGCAACAATGACTGCAACGCCGCATCGTGGCCGATGATGGCTGAATCGTGTCCATTATCAATCGGCATTTCCTGCGCAGAAAGCCGCCCATCATTGCTGCTGATTCGCAATGCACGCACTTCTTTTTCTAGCCGCGTCATGCGAACGGCGGCCTCCACCAGCAGCACGCATCGTTGAAAATCTTCGCGCACGGCGGCATCAAAAACATTCACCTGCAAAGTATCCAGCGTCAGCACACCCCACGGCTGACCTTCAATGCTCAGACTGACGCCCATGCAGTCATGCACCGGCAACGCTTCACCTTCTGGCAACCCTTCCAATAAACCGTCATAGGGATCGGGCAAATTGCTGTCCGTTGCAAAACGCGTGGGCTCACGCCGCGCCAGAATGGCCGCCAATCGCGGATGCCGCGCCACCTCGAAACGCCGACCCAACGCTTCGCGCACCAGGCCATCCACCGCAACCGGCAACAGCACATCGCCCTGCAACCGCAACAACGCCACCGCGCCGCACGCGAAGTGCTCACGCAGGACGTGGACCAGCCGCTGCAAGCGCACGGCGGACGGCAGATCGACGACAAGGTCTGCCAGCAAGAGATCCAGAAGCATGGTTTTTTTAACCCTTTGTGGTTTTATAAACCCTAAATCGACGAGGTTTTTTTTACCATCTAGTTTTTAACTTATTGTTTTATATGAATAAGTTAGTTGGCACGGGTCTTGATAGGGAGCGTATTACCTTCCATAGGCCATCAGGAGCCTGCCATGAGCACCGCCGACCTCTCCCTCGGAGCCCTTGCGCGCAATATCCCCGGCGCCACCCGCATCTTTCACGAATACCAATTCGACTTCTGTTGCGGCGGCAAACAGACCCTGCGCGAAGCCGCCAAGGCTCGCGGTGTGGACCCGGAAGCCGTCGTCGAGCAACTCGAAGCTCTGCAAGCTCAGCCCGGCAACAGCCCCAACTGGAGCAACACCGGTACCGATGAGCTCATCGATCACATCTTGGTGCGCTATCACCAGCGTCACCGCGAGCAACTGACGGAATTACTCCGGCTGGCTCGCCGCGTCGAGCAAGTACACGGCGATCGCCCGGAATGCCCCAACGGGCTCGCCGATCACCTCGCCGCCATGCAACAGGAACTCGAAGGCCACATGCTGAAAGAGGAACAAATTTTGTTCCCCGCCATGCGTCGCGGCATGTTGCCAACGCAACCTATTTCGGTGATGCGTTTTGAACACGACCAACATGGCGAAGCACTGGAAAAACTCTCGCAGCTAACCAACGGCATCACACTACCACGCGGCGCCTGCAACACGTGGCGCGCACTGTATCTCGGCCTCGCCACGATGCGTGATGATCTGATAGAACACATCCATCTCGAAAATAACATTCTGTTTGAAGGGCTGACCCACAGTAAAACCAATCACTGAGTCCCGCTCGGCCAAGGACGGCCATCCTGTATTAAAGAGATGGTTTTCACATGATTCGGATCGAACGGTTTTTTGAATCCCCACTGCGCGTTCTTCATCTGTCCACCTTCATGATGATGATTGGCGTATTGATTCTTTCTACCGGCATCGCGCTGGCTTATGGAAATTTTGTGCAGCTCACCATGGGCGAGCTGATCGGCGCTCACGTGCTGATTGTGCTCGGACCCACTCTGTTCAAATTAGGATACGTTTTACGTTTGGTTGCCCAACAACGCATCCATCGAGAACTGTCACCGAATTGATTCGGTATTAACGCTATCAATACTCAACTACACAGCGAATGGACAATCCGCGCTTTTTCGTTGTGTGCACGGAGAATGTTTATATGAAAGGGTATGGAAAGTTATGGCTAACCTTGTTCATTGTCATGGTTGGTACCATGACTCTGCTGGGTTACTACGGCCATGATGTTTATCGAAATGCGCCGCCTATTCCGTCGATCGTTAAAACTGCCGACGGCGCCACGCTCTACACGCAAGAAACCATTCTTGACGGGCAGACCGCTTGGCAACGTGCGGGCGGCATGCAGTTGGGCTCAGTCTGGGGACATGGTGCGTATCAAGCTCCCGACTGGAGCGCAGACTGGCTGCATCGCGAGCTGACCGCATGGTTGGATCTCGCTGCGCACGAAGATTTCAATGCTTCGTGGCAAGAACTGCCTGCGGAATCGCAGGCCATCTTGAAAGTTCGATTGAAAAATGAATACCGCAATGACGGCCTGAACGATGGCGTCTTGACGGTATCTGCTCGCCGCGCACAGGCCATCGCCAAAACAGCCGCTTACTACCAAGCACTGTTCTCCGATGCACCGGAGCTGCAAGGCAGCCGCGAAAGTTTTGCCATGAAGGAAAATACGCTGCCTCACGCTGAGGATCGTGAAAAGTTGACGGCATTCTTTTTCTGGACCGCGTGGGTTGCCGCTACGAATCGCCCCGGCAGTGACGCCACTTACACCAACAACTGGCCACACGAGCCGCTGATCGACAACGTACCTACCGCAGAAAACGTTGTTTGGTCCGTTATCAGCATCGTGTTCCTTGTGGCCGGCATTGGTTTGCTGGTCTGGATTTGGGCTTTTCTGCGTGAGCCCGATCTTCCCCATGCCACCACACCGAAGCGCGACCCGATTGCTGCACTGACACTCACGCCATCACAACGCGCATTGGGTAAATATTTATTTATCGTGATCGCATTACTGCTGGTGCAGGTTCTTCTGGGCGCGTTCACCGCGCACTACACCGTTGAAGGCCAGAAGTTCTACGGGATCGATATTTCACAATGGATTCCTTACAGCCTGTCACGCACGTGGCATATTCAAAGCGCGTTGTTCTGGATTGCTACTGGGCTACTCGCCGGCGGATTGTTCTTGGTTCCCGTCATCAATGGCGGCAAAGATCCGGCGTATCAGAAATTAGGCGTCGATGTGCTCTTCTGGGCGCTGGTGCTGGTGGTTGCCGGCTCGATGCTGGGCGAATTTCTTGCGCTGCGCGGCTGGATGCCGGCAAACCTTAATTTCTGGCTCGGTCATCAAGGCTACGAATTCATTGAACTCGGTCGTGTTTGGCAAATCGGAAAGTTCGTCGGCGTCCTGCTGTGGCTGGTGCTGATGTTGCGCGGCATCGTGCCCGCACTGCAGCGGCCCGGCGATCGCAACTTACTGGTTTTGCTCACCTCGTCGGCGGTCGCTATCGGCCTGTTCTACGGCGCCGGATTTTTCTACGGCGAGCGTACACATCTGTCAGTGATGGAATACTGGCGCTGGTGGGTCGTTCACCTGTGGGTGGAAGGCTTCTTTGAAGTATTTACTGCCACTGCCTTAGGTTTCATCTTTTACTCGCTGGGTTTGGTTTCCGCACGCATGGCAACAACGGCGGCATTGGCGTCGGCCATTATTTTCTTGCTCGGCGGCGTTCCCGGCACCTTCCACCACTTGTACTTCTCGGGAACCACCACGCCCATCATGGCCATCGGCGCGACATTTAGCGCGCTGGAAGTCGTGCCGCTGGTTCTGCTGGGTTATGAGGCTTGGCACAACTGGGAGCTGCGCAAACAAGCGCCATGGATGGATGCGCTGCACTGGCCGTTGATGTTTTTCATCGCCGTTGCGTTCTGGAACACCATCGGTGCTGGCGTGTTTGGTTTCCTCATCAATCCGCCGATCTCGCTTTACTACGTGCAAGGTCTCAACACGACAGCGACACACGCGCACGCGGCACTGTTTGGTGTCTACGGATTCCTCGCACTGGGTTTTGTGCTCCTGCTGTTGCGTTATCTGCAACCCAAACTGGTCTTTAACCCAGCGCTGATGAAAACTGCGTTCTGGTCATTGAACGGGGGGTTGGTGTTGATGATCGTCACCAGTTTGCTGCCCATTGGCTTAATTCAGTTTCATGCCAGCGTCAGCGAAGGCCTGTGGTACGCCCGTAGCGAAGCCTTCATGCAGCAGCCGCTGCTGGAAACGCTGCGCTGGGTGCGGACCTTTGGCGACGTGGTGTTCCTCGTCGGCGTGCTGGCGCTGGCTTGGCAGGTGGTGATTCTTGGTCTCGCCAAGCGTGGGCGTCAGACTCACTGAGGCGCGACCGACAGGTCAGCCATGCGGTATACAGTCTGGCCTTAAATGACTAGCGGTTGTCCGGCCATCCTCTCGTGATGGCCGGCATCGCTGCCTAGGATGGAGCCTCGCCGGTCTCTATCGGCCGGCTCTTGCCGGCCATGCCGGCCTTCCCCTCGTCATCTGACTCGGAAGCTCTTATGTCCACTGAACACGTCGACGTACTTATTGTAGGTGCCGGTCTCTCCGGTATTGGCTCCGCTTGGCACCTCAAGGACAAGTGCCCCGGCAAAACCTTCGCCATTCTCGAAGGCCGTCAGGCCATCGGTGGCACTTGGGATCTGTTTCGTTATCCCGGCATTCGCTCCGATTCAGACATGTACACGCTGGGCTACAACTTCAAGCCTTGGCGCAGTACACAAATCATTGCCGACGGCGACAAGATTCGCGGCTACATTCAAGAAACTGCGCGCGAAAACGGCATCGATCAACACATCCGTTTTGGTCATCAAGTCACCGCCGCCGACTGGTCCAGCGAAACTGCCACGTGGACGGTAGAAGCGCTGCAAAAGGATAGCGGCAAAACGGTGAAATTCACCTGCAACTTTCTGATGATGTGCTCGGGTTACTACAACTACGAAAAAGCACACGTACCGGAATTCAAAGACCGCGAAAAATTCCAAGGTCAATTTATTCTGCCGCAATTCTGGCCGGAGAATCTTGATTACGCCGGCAAGAAGATCGTGGTCATCGGCTCAGGCGCTACTGCGGTCACGTTGGTGCCGTCGCTCACCGATAAAGCCGCACACGTCACCATGCTGCAGCGCTCGCCCAGCTATGTGATCAGCGTGCCGCAATACGACACGATTTCGCAGGCGCTGCGCCGATTCCTGCCAGAAATGTTTGTCTATCGCATGGGTCGCACCCGCAACATCGCGCTCACCGCCGGCATGTTCAAGCTGTCGCGCTCGCGGCCGAAAGTGGTACGTCGTTTGCTGATGGCGCAAGTGCGCGCGCAAGTCGGCAAGGAATTCGACATGAAACACTTCTCGCCGAACTACAACCCGTGGGACCAGCGCCTGTGCGCGGTGCCCAATGGCGATATGTTCAAGATTCTCAAACAAGGTAAAGCGTCGGTCGTCACCGATCACATCGATCGGTTCACGAGCAAAGGCATCCTGCTCAAGAGCGGCCAAGAACTGGAAGCCGACATCATCGTCTGCGCCACCGGTCTTGAGTTGCGACTGTTCGGCGGCATGCAAGCCACCGTCGACGGGAAAGTTTTCGAGTCGGCGCAGTCCTTCAACTACAAAGGCATGATGTTCAGCGATCTACCAAACTGCTCCAACACCATGGGCTACACCAACGCTTCGTGGACGCTGAAAGCAGATCTGATCGCCGAGTATGTGTGCCGTCTGCTCAACCACATGGACAAGACGGGCACCAAAATCTGTACGCCACGCCAGCGCGACCCATCCATCAAGATGGAGCCGTTCATGGACATGACGTCTGGGTATTTCCAACGCGCTATCGCGTATTTGCCCAAGCAAGGCCACAAAGCACCGTGGAAGCTCTATCAGAACTACACGCTGGACATGGCCTTGCTGCGCCGCGGCAAAGTCAACGATGGCGTCATGGAGTTCAGCAAGCCACACAAAGTTGCTGCTACCGGTGGCGACAACGTTCGGAAGATGCGCGCGTCGGCCTAATCCCTCGCGTGTAAACAAAAAAGCCCGGCACTGCCGGGCTTTTTTATGGGCGTCATCTTCTGCTCAGGAAATTGCTTCGCGGTTGCGCAACTCCGACAACAGCTCACCATTTTCGCCAAACATTTTCTCGCGCCATTTTGCTTCCAGCGCACGCGTGTCGTATTTGGCAGGGTGGTAGCCCTTGCGGTTGAACAGCGGCATCTTCGGCAGGATGCGCGTCACAAAGCCACGACGGCCCAATATCATTTTCAAACCGTTTCGCACGTCCTTGATGTCCGTGGCTTTTCCTTCACGAATGACCAGCCAAGACCAGCTGGCCAGCGCCATCGGCACCAGCGTAACGGCCACAGCAGCAGCAGCAATCGCACGTTCACGATCGGTATTACCCACCAACTCGTATACGTCGAACGCGACCGACTTGTGCTCTAACTCTTCCAACGCGTGCCACTGCCAGAGCTTGATGATTTCCGGGTCAGCTTGACGACGGAATTGCTCGTCTTCCAGCAATTGCTCGGCCATGAGTGCGGTGAAATGTTCCATGTAGGTCGTGGTCGCCAGCTGCGTGCTCGCCGGCAGATATTCCATGAGGCCGAGACCAATACGCACTAACTTTTCCGTCGTGGTCACGTCAATGCCGCGTGACGTCAGCAAATCATTCAGTCGCTCATGCTCACGGCCATGAATGGCTTCTTGCCCCATGAATCCGGAAATTTCTGCTTTGAGTTTGTCATCGCTGACGCGATCACGGAAACGACGCACCGATTCCATGAAGTAGCGCTCGCCCGGCGGAAACCAACTCGACAGCACCGCAAAAAACAATGTCGCCGTTGCGTTGTCGCCATAAAAATAACGGGGCGATTCCGGCGGCAGACGGAAATCCATTTGACGGGGCGGAATACCCACGGAAGCACCCGCCAATTTGCGAGGGCGGTGGCCGACTTTCGCGGCAATCTCGGCGGCAGAAGAAGCACTATCAAGAACTGCAGACATGCGAACACTCCAGAAAACGCGCCATAAAGCGCCGCGCAGCCCGCGCCACCCGGCCAAGGCTGATTCGCGCTGACATTAATCAAAGCTGACAAACTCACTCAATGCCGCAGAGGTCTGTGGATTGTCATCAGAGGACAGCTGGCAGGTGGATTACCGGTATTGATGGGGCAGGCGGCGCATCAATTCGGCGTGATGATGACCCCACAACCGCCGCATGGCACAGCGGCTGCGGGTAACACCACGATTACGGCTGGGCGGGGCTCGCGGCCGGCGCTGCCGGAGCGGGCGCTGGAGCGGCTGCCCCACCGCGGACATACACGATGCTCTTGGTGCCGGCCTCGCACACGCCGACCACCTTGTCTTCTGCTTTCACATCAGCCTTGAGCGTCGGCGTCAGCGTGTAACCCACAACGCCTTTGGCATCCAACTTGCCCGCAATCATCGACACCACGTCTGAGCACGGCGTGCCATCCGCCATGGCCGGCGCTGCCAACACGGAAAGCGCGCACACACTGCATACACGAAGAAACTGCTTCATGGTCACACTCCTTATTGAGCCGAGTAGAGAGATCATCACGCGGCACGCGAACGAGTGACTGCCTTCGGGACCTCGTGATGTCCTGCGAGCATAGCCTGCGGCCTGAGCGCGGCTCCACCGCCCGCGCTCTCGTCACGACCAATGGGTGGCGACATGGCGAGCACGGCGCTCAAAGCACGCCGCTGCTCCAGATCAATTCGCTGGCGATTTCCACACCAAATCCAACTCCCGCGCCGCACGCACGTCATCTAGGCGCTTGACCGGCATGGTCCAGGGCGCACCTTTGACTAGGTCGGGCTGTGTTTTGGCTTCATCGATGATTTTTGTCAGCACCGCCGCAAAGGCATCGAGTTCGTCTTTCGATTCAGTTTCCGTCGGCTCGATCAAATGACACTCGGGAACGAGCAGCGGGAAATATGTGGTCGGCGCATGGAAACCGTAATCCAGCAGTCGCTTGGCAATATCCATCGCCGTGATGCCGTGTTCTTTTGCCAACTTTGAAAACGTGATGATGAACTCATGGCTAGCGCGGCGCGTCGGATACGCTAAATCGAAGCCTGCGTTTTGCAACTTCTTCATCAAATAGTTGGCGTTCAACGCAGAGAATTCGCCGACACGGTGCATGCCGTCGCGACCTAATACGCGGGCGTAAAAAAACGCACGCAGCAGCACACCGGCATTGCCCATGAACGCACTCATCGGGCCAATGGTTTGCGGCAAATCTTTTTCGGTGAGCCAGCGATACGTGGCACGCTCACCTTCGCCATCACGACCCACTACCGGGGTCGGCAAGAACGGCAACAAACGCTCGCCCACACCGACCGGGCCTGCGCCTGGACCGCCGCCACCATGCGGCGTGGCAAACGTTTTGTGCAAGTTCATGTGCAATACATCAAAACCCATGTCGCCAGGACGCACTTTGCCTAGGATGGCGTTGAGGTTGGCGCCGTCGTAATACAGCAAGCCGCCAACGTCGTGCACCAGCTTGGCAATTTTGTCGATGGAGCGCTCGAACACGCCCACGGTCGACGGATTCGTCATCATCAAGCCAGCAGTGTGCGGGCCCACCACGGCAGCCAACGCATCCAGATCGACGTCACCTTCGGCCGTTACCGGAATTTCGCGGACGGAATATCCGCACATCACTGCCGTGGCCGGATTGGTGCCGTGCGCTGCGGCCGGCACGATGATTTCCTTACGCGCATGATCGTTTCGCGATTCGTGATACGCGCGAATCATCGCAATACCGGCAAATTCACCCTGCGCGCCCGCCATCGGCGTCAACGACACGCCTTTCATGCCAGTGACGTCTTTGAGAATTTCCTGTAACTCAAACAGGCAGGCGAGAAAGCCCTGCGAATGCGATTCCGGTGCCAGCGGATGCCGCCCCAAAAAACCCGGCAACATCGCCGCACGATTAGCGCCGCGCGGGTTGTACTTCATGGTGCAGGAACCCAACGGGTAGAACTGCTTGTCGATTGCAAAATTGCGTGTCGACAAATTGGTGTAATGGCGCACCACCTGCATTTCCGACACTTCTGGCAGCAGCGGCTTTTGCTTGCGCAGCAGGCCGGCCGGAATGTCATTCAGATCATCGGCGGCAACCGCACCGGGTGATTGCGCATGCGCACGGCGGCCGGGCGCGGAGCGTTCGAAAATGAGCGTCGCGTTCGCCATGCTGGCAGCCGTCACGTGTGTTACTTCAGTCATGGCACACCTCTCAAGCCAGCGCCGCAATCAATGCGGTACGGTATTTTTCGATATCGGCTGCTGTACGCGTTTCTGTCGCGCACACCAGTATGCAATTTTTCAGCGCCGGAAATTCACGTTCCAATGCATAACCACCGAGAATGCCGCGCTCTGCCAATTTTGCGAGTACGGTATCGGCATCTTTCGGTAGTTGGAGCACGACCTCGTGGAAGAACGCACCGGGAAATATTTTTGATACGCCTTTCACGGTGCACAGCGCATCCACCGTTTTTTTGGCGTTCACATGCGAGAGCGTTGCAACTTCGGCCAAGCCATGAGGGCCCATCAAGCTCATGTAGATGGTGGCGGCAGCCATCGCCAAACCCTGATTGGTGCAGATGTTGCTGGTCGCTTTGGCGCGACGAATGTGTTGCTCGCGTGCTTGCAAGGTCAGCGCAAAACCCGGGCGCCCTTCAAGGTCCACGGTGCGGCCGATAATACGGCCCGGCATGCTGCGCACGATGTCCATCTTGCAGCACATAAAACCGAAGTACGGGCCACCGCTGGACAGGGGAATTCCGAGCGGCTGACCTTCACCAATCACGATGTCGGCACCTTGGTCCTTGCTGCCATCAGCACCCCACTGCCCCGGCGCTTTGAGAATGGCCAACGACGTTGGATTTACCGCAGCAATCACCAACCAACCTTGGGCGTGCGCAAAGTCCGTGATGGCATCAACGTCTTCTAGGCGGCCAAAGAAGTTCGGCTGCGCGATCACGATGCCGGCAAAATCCTGACCAGAAAATCTCTGCAGTTCGCCCAGCGCAGTGACGCCAGTCGCCGCATCGAAGGAAACATCAACGAGCGAAACATCTTGATTGCTGACTATGGCCTCGCACGCTTTCTTCCAACGCGGATTCAGTGCGCCCAGCACCAACACTTTTTTCGATTTCGATTTGCGATGCGCACGCACCGCCATCAGCACGGCCTCGCTTAAGCCTGATCCGCCGTCGTACACCGACGCATTCGACACATCCATGCCCGTGAGATGCGCGATCATCGACTGGTATTCGTAAATGACTTGCAATGTGCCTTGGCTGGCTTCCGCCTGATACGGCGTGTACGCGGTGTAAAACTCGCCGCGCGTCACTATCTCCCAGACCGCAGCAGGCACATGGTGATCGTAGGCACCAGCGCCCAGAAAACAGGTGAGGCCGGAATCCTGCGCCGCACGTTCACTCATCAAACGATGCACGGCCATTTCAGACAGGCCGGATGGCGTTTGCGTCAGACCTTCGGTGCGCATGCGCGCCGGAATCTCATCGAAAATTCCGTCGATGTTCTTGACACCAATGGTGTCGAGCATGGCGGCAACATCGTCAGGCGTGTGCGGAATAAACGGCATGATGGCTCCGAAAACGTCTCTCTGGAACGGCTGTCTGGCTGAAATAACAAGGCGCCCCGTGGGGCGCCGCAATGCACGGTATTGCGCGCTCGATCAGGAATCCAACTGCGCCTGATATTGGTCAGCCGTCATCAAGTCGTCGACTTGACGCGCATCGTTGACCTTGAGCTTGAACAACCAGCCGCGCTCATACGGGTCTTCATTCACCAATTCTGGCGTGTCCTCAAGCTGCGCATTCACTTCGATGACTTCGCCATCAACCGGCGCATAAATATCAGACGCTGCTTTTACGGATTCAACGACACCGGTTTCGTCGCCGGCAGACTTTTGTTCGCCCAATTCCGGCAGCTGCACATACACCAGATCACCCATGGCATCTTGTGCGTGATCCGTAATGCCAACGGTAGCCGTGCCGTCGCCTTCGAGGCGAATCCACTCGTGGGTCTTCGCGTAGCGGAGGTTGGAAGGGATGTCGCTCATTGGATCACTCCTATCAAAACGCGCACATGGCGCGATAAAAAATCCCGTGGCACAAGCCACACGCATCAAACATCGGGCCACCCGCCCGCTTGCCTTATATCAAACGCTGTAAACCTGTTTGCCGTGACGAACAAACGGCGGTTTGACCACTTTCACATCAACCCACTTCCCGCGCAGATCTACTTTGGCGACAGCACCCGTGGCGGCCGGTACGCGCGCGAGCGCAATGGAATAATCCAGCGTCGGTGAAAACGTACCGCTAGTAATTTCGCCTTCGCCGATGCCATCCACCGACACTTTTTGATGCCCGCGCAGTACGCCTTTGCCGGTCAACACCAAGCCCACCAATTTGCGCGGCGATGTTCCGCGTAAAGCGTCCAGCGCCGAACGGCCGATAAAATCACGGCTGGCCGGTTCCCAAGCGACCGTCCAGCCCATGCCAGACTCCAGCGGATTGACCGTTTCATCCATGTCATTGCCGTAGAGATTCATGCCTGCTTCCAGCCGCAGCGTATCGCGCGCACCCAGACCTGCCGGCGCGACGCCGGCAGCGAGTAATTTTTTCCAGAAATCGACTGCCGCTTCATTGGGAAAAATGATTTCTACGCCATCTTCGCCGGTGTAACCGGTGCGCGCCACATACCAGCCGTTGGTCACGGTGATGCCAGAAAAATATTCCAGCGCACGAATGGCTTGCGCATCGGCGGGCAACAGACTGCACACGCTGTCGATCGCCTGCGGGCCCTGCACCGCGATCATCGCCAAGTCCGCGCGTTCACGAATCTCGACGGCATAGGCGCCGCGCTGCTCAGCAAGCCAAGCCAGGTCTTTCTCGCGGGTGCCGCAATTAACGACGAGGCGGTAGCCGGGGTCGGCGCGATACACGATGAGATCGTCGATGACGCCGCCGTCCGGACGGCACATCGCCGAATACAGTGCCTTGCCGTTGGCTTTGAGGCGATCAACGTCGTTGGCGAGCAAGAAGCGCAGAAAATCACGCGCCCCCGTGCCGGTGATATCCACCACGGTCATGTGCGACACATCAAACATGCCGGCGGCGCTGCGCACGAGTTTGTGCTCGGCAATTTGCGATCCGTAATTGATCGGCATGTCCCAGCCGCCGAAGTCGACGATCTTCGCGCCGGCCGCCAGATGTTGTTCGTACAAAGGGGTGCGATGGCCCATCGGATGCGCCGTAGAAAAGGGTAAGCGGGGAGGCGGCGCATTCTACACCGAGGGGCGCTCTGGGGGCTGCGCCGAAGGGCCCGCCAAGGCGCAGTGGCCGAGGCCGGACGCGGCCGGCGGGGTCGCGCTGGGTGACCGTCTAGAGATGCGCGCCACGCCGTGGTGGCCGGCAGAGATCGGGTAGATCGCCGTCGAGGCCCATGGCCTGCCGAGCCGCCAACGCCTTCAGCGGCGGTATGCCATCGAACAGCGCCATGCCCGTGTTACGCAGCCAGCGCACCGGTAAAGCACGCGTTTCAAACAGCGTCTTGAAGCCGGCAAAGGTTTTTTGCATCACCGCGTTGTGCAAGCGGCGGCGGCGCTCATAACGGCGCAGCGCCAGCGGCTCATCAAACGGCAACCCGCGCGCTAAATTGCGCGCAATTTCTTCAGCCAGTGTCGCGGCGTCCAGAAAGCCCAAGTTGACGCCCTGCCCCGCCAACGGATGCACCGTGTGTGCGGCATCACCCACCAGCACCGCATTACCCTGCACGTATTGCTCCGCGTGACGCTCGATGAGCGGAAACGCATGGCGAGGCGAGATCGCCATGATTCCGCCAAGACGATCTTCCAGTGCGTGGCCGATTTCTTTCGCAAAGGCAGCGTCATCCAGTTTCAGCAGGCGCCCCGCGTCACTCGGCGCGACAGACCACACCACCGAACACAAACGCTCACGCTCACTCGCCAGCGGCAAAAAAGCCAGCGGACCACGATCCAAAAATCGCTGTCGCGCACAGGCATCATGCGGCCATTCTGTTTGCACCGTCGCCACGATAGCGTGTTGTTGATAATCGTGATGGCTCGTGCGAAAGCCCAGCCGCTCACGCACCTGCGATTGCGCGCCGTCTGCACCCACCAACAAACGCGCACGTACGCGTTGCCCGTCAGTCATTTCTAGCTGCCAGTGGCCATTGACGCGCGTCATCGCTTGCACGCGCTGCGCCGCACGCCACGCAATGTTGTTCTGCACGCGACACGCTTGCTGCAATGCGGCGGCGAGAACACGATTTTCGATGATCCAGCCCAACGCCGCCTCGCCTGTTTCGGCCGCATTGAAGTTCACCGCGCCGGTGCCGTCGGCATCCCACACTTCCATTCGCGTATAAGCACCACAGCGCTCAAGCGGCAAATTCTGCCATGCCCCCACATTTGCCAGCAGCGTTTGCGTGGCGTAGGTGATGGCACTGACACGCGGCTCTACGTCATGCACGGTTTTCGGTGTCGTCGTCAACGCCGCATCTGTTGTCATCGATTCGCTATCCATCACGCAGATCGACAACTTAGTGGGTGCGAGCGCAGCGGCCAACGCCGCGCCCACCAGACCGCCGCCAACAATCGCAACATCAAAATGTTGATCAGCCGGCACGGATTACGCCCCTGGAAAAAACACCAATGCCCATCGTTTGCCGTACAAATTCTCGCTTGAGTGGTGCCAGTAGATCAAAGGCCAGCAAGCCCACATCACGGCCCGCGCCCAACAACGAATTCTTATGGCCAAACAACCCGGTTAATCCGTGCGACAAACCACCCGTCATCGCCTGATCGCGCGCGCGCGCGTCCACGTAACGCTGCAACACCGACAAATCACCAATCGCTTCTTGCCGTGCATCTGCTTGCGCCAACGTGGTCGTCAGCGCGGCCAGATCTCGCAACGTGAGATTGAAACCTTGAGCGGCGACCGGATTCAACAGATGCGCCGCATTGCCAACCAGCACGGCGCCCGGAATGGCTTGCGTACTGGCGATGACTTTCATCAAGGGATAACTGTTGCGCGTGCCGATACGCACAACACCACCTAAACGATCTCCCGTAGCGCGATTTAATGCCGACAAAAAATCTTGATCGGGTAATTTCAATAAATATTTAGCGCGCTCAACGGGTGATGACCACACCAGCGCCATACGACGACTGTCGGCAGTACGCGCCACACGTGTTTCGCCATTGATCTGCACTTCGCCCGGCAACGGCAACAACGCCACAGCACCGTCACGCGTGAATCGCTCGAGCGCCATACCCTGATGCGGTTCGCGCACATTCACGTTCGCCACCAAGGCGATTGCACCGTAATCGTGGTGATCGGCAAAAATTCCCAGCGCATGGCGCAAGGGTGATTGCGCACCGTCTGCCACTACCAACAAATCAGCCTGCATGGCCGTACCGTCAGAAAAATCGACTCTCCATGCGTGCCCGTCCCGACGGGCCGCCAGCACTTTGAGCGGCGCCCGTATTTCGACGCACGTATTCTGCAACGCAGTCAGCAACGCATAGCCTATATGCCGGTTTTCCGCGACGAAACCCAGCATCGCCACGTTTTCTTCTGCCGCATCGATTTGCGCCGAGCCCACACGGCCCTGATGAGAAATACCGATGCGTGTAATCGGCGCAGCGCAGGATGCCAGCGTTTTCCAAACGCCCAACGTCTCAAAAATTTCTGCGGTCCCCAATGCCAGCGCCGAGCAACGTGCGTCGTAACTGAATGTGGCTGGAAAATCACCCGCCGTCAGCGGCGATTGTTCCGCCAGTACCACGGTATGCACAGTGTGCTTTGCCAGCAGCAAAGCCAAAGAAGCACCGGCCATGCCGCCGCCCACAATCAGAATGCGGCTCATCGACAGCTCAATACCGTCAGGGCGCGCAGGCAGATCAACTGGCAGCCTTGTGCCGAGCCGACACACTCACGCGTGCCTTGGCGGCTACCGCCATCACCTGCTCGATATCAGCAACCGTTTTGGGCGCATCTTCCGTCATCACGTCACGCCCACCCTTCACAACCGCCACATCGTCTTCGATACGAATACCGATGCCGCGCCACTTTGCATCGACCGTTTCATCATCCGGGCTCACGTACAAACCCGGCTCCACCGTCATCACCATGCCCGGCTCTTGCACGCGCCATTCATTCTCGATTTTGTAATCACCCACGTCATGCACATCCATGCCGATCCAGTGCCCGGTGCGGTGCATAAAGAAACGACGATAGCCTTCCGTTTCGACGAGTTCTTTCACGCCACCCTTGAGCAGCCCCAAATCAACCAGCCCTTGCGTGAGCACCTGCACCACGATTTCATGCGGTGCATTCCAGTGTTTACCCGGCTTCACTTCATCAATGGCCGCCAACTGCGACGCCAGCACTAACTCATACAGCGCCTGCTGTTCTTTCGAAAACTTTCCGTTGACGGGAAACGTACGGGTGATATCGGATGCGTAGTACTGATATTCACAGCCCGCATCAATCAACAGCATGTCGCCGTTCTTGAGCAGCGCATCGTTTTCACGGTAATGCAGAATGCAGGCATTTCTACCGCCGCCGATAATCGGCGAATACGCCGGGTAGCGCGCGCCATTACGAATGAACTCATGCTGGAATTCTGCTTCCAGCTGATACTCATACATGCCCGGTACGCAGTGTTCCATCGCGCGTCGATGCGCCGCAGCAGCAATTTCTGCCGAACGCTTCATGAGCTTCAATTCAGCAGGGCTCTTGTACAACCGCATATCGTGAAGCTGATGATTCAGCGCCACAAATTCACCCGGCGGATGCGCGCCGGTGCGCACTTTGGCTTTGATGGTATTCACCCACGCCATTACGGTGCGATCAAAATCAGGGTCACGACCCATGTCGTAATAGAGACGATCTCGCCCTTCGATCAGGCCCGGTAAAATTTCATCGATATCACCAATCGGGAATGCATCGTCCGCGCCAAACTGCTTGCACGCACCTTCCGGGCCGGCGCGATAGCCATTCCAAATTTCGGCATCGCGGTCACGTTCGCGCACAAACATTACGAATTCGCCGTGCGTGCGGCCCGGCACCAACACCAGCACCGCTTCTGGCTCTGGAAAACCCGAGAGGTAATGAAAATCGCTGTCTTGGCGATACGGATATTCAATATCACGATTGCGCTTACGTTCGGGTGCCGCCGGCAGCACCGCAATGCTGTTGGGTGCCATCTGTTGCATTAATTCGCGACGACGGCGGGCGTACTCGGCAGCAGCAATGCTCACGGCTGACCTCCGCCCACGATTTCCATGTGGATGGTTAAGGCCGCGATACGCAGGTATTCCACCAATTCCATGTAATTACGCTCGGACTCTTCGTCGTTATCGTTCTCGTCCGCTTCGGCGCGGGTGAATTCACTGATGGTGCCCAGCAGCGTACGGACATCTTCCGGTAATTCGTGTTCTTTGCGGCCACCTGTTGCGGTACCGAAACCGGCAAGAAACCCTTCACACCATTGCACCATCGCCGCCACACGCACCGATAACGACTGGTCATCTTCTGGCAACAGCACTTCAAAACCCAATTCATCGTCCAGCAATTGTCGGCGGGTAATGCCGTCCAGTTTGCGCAGTGCCCGATACACTTCATCATCGAGATCGGCGTCCAATTCATCGACCAACACCGCACGCAACTTCGCCTCAGGCCAACTGGCGCCGCCACAGGCCAAACCTGCCAACAGGCCATGCGCAGATGCCGCACCACCGCTGGCACCAAGATCCTCCAGGGCTAGGTCGATATCGTCGAACGGGGGCAGTAAATCAGTGCTCATGCGAGATTCCGGGCAGTTTCGTTGACCCCTTGCGGGCCGGCTCACTATATTAGCCCCGTTCTACCGGCGAAATTTCGTCGCGTGCGCCCCGGCTTTCAGGCTGCGGCGCGTTACCCCCTAGCCCCCACCCGGCTGCTTCCGAGCGACAGATGAGCGACGACAAACTGCGCCAACTGGAAGACAAGATCGATGCACTGGTTCGTGCGTCGCGCCGTGTGCGTGATCGCTATCAAGCATCACTGGCTCGCGAGGCTTCGCTACGCGAGGAACGTGCTGACTTGCTCAAGAAAAATGATCTGGCACGCGCCAAAGTTGAGGCGATCATCAGCCGCCTGAAAGAACTGGAGCAGGAATGACATGACCATCGACGCGATGGACACCGTCACCGTCCAGATCCTCGGCAAAGAATACAAACTCAGCTGCCCGCCGAATGAGCGAGATGAGTTGATGCAGGCTGCCCGGTTAGTCGATGAACGCATGAAGTCGTTAAAAAATGACGGCATGATCGGCGTGGAACGTATTGCCGTCATGGCGGCGCTCAATTTGGGTTTTGAATTGCTGCAAAATCGCGGCGCTGTTCAACGCAGCGGCGAATCCTCTTCTCGGCTGGATCGTCTGCTGGCGCAGGCGGACGAAGAATTGCAGGCCATTGAAGCGCTGAGTGATCGGCTCCG
The DNA here is from genome assembly GCA_964574995.1 of uncultured Pseudomonadales bacterium. Classification (GTDB taxonomy): domain Bacteria; phylum Pseudomonadota; class Gammaproteobacteria; order Pseudomonadales; family JADFDG01; genus JADFDG01. The sequence continues at coordinate 130,829 of CAZNPF010000006.1, forward strand.
ACCGAATCCGTAAATATCGGTCAAATCCGGCACGATTGTCCCGCGCAACTCGCCATCCGCATTTTCCGTCGCGTCACAACATCGCACATCACGCGCGCTTCGCTATACTGCAAATGTTCTCTGGCGTGTGCGCCAGCCGGGTCACGTCCCCTGAGCCGATGCGCATGTCGCAACGGAGGCGCGTTGTGGTGCTAGTGTGCATGTCCGCTCGACGGAAAGCCTGAGGCATCCTCGTCCTCCAACCTTGAACCCTGGGTTCAAGGGCAAAACCCGCAGCGGCACGCCGGAGAACCTTTCTTTCATGCTCGTCGCTCACTCTGATTCCACTGATGATGTCGTCGCCCTGCGGCGCATCATGCGCGCTCGGCGACGCGCACTGCGCCCCGCACAGCAACGCGCTGCCGCCAAACGATTGGCACGACGCGTCTGCAAGCATTCTGATTTTCGTCGCGCGCGCACGCTGGCGCTCTACATCGCAGCCGATGGCGAAATCGATCCGCGCCTTATCGCCAACCGCGCGGCCAAACTGGGCAAGCGAATTTATCTGCCGCAGTTACATCCACATGAAAAAAACCGGCTGTTGTTCGTGCGCTGGCGGCCTGGTGAATTTCTACACCGCAACCGCTACGGCATTCCGGAACCCTCGCGTTGCCGCGCACACGCAAAACCGTGGCAACTGGATTTGGTCTTGGTGCCGCTGGTGGCGTTTGACCCCGCCGGTCATCGGCTGGGGATGGGTGGCGGCTATTACGACCGGACGTTTGCCCGCGTGCGGACAGCACACTGGCCACGACGGCCACGGTTATGCGGATTGGCGCATCGCCTGCAGGCCGTAGCGCGACTCTCGCCCGCGCCTTGGGATGTCCCGCTGACGCGGGTATTCGTCGGCTGAATCGCCGAAGACGGCACTGCGGCTAAAACGGAAATTTCAGTTGTCGTGCAGGATGATGCCCGCGGAGCGCGACGCGTCTTCGCGATCGCCACCCTCGCTGACGGCACTGAAGAGCACACCCGCCATGAAGATGGCGGCGAACACCCAGAGGATGTCAGGAGACTTCTTTTTCATTGTTCTGATGCCACGTGAAAGTATCGGAGGTCAATCTTTGTCCAACCGGCGGCGATCATTCCGTGATCAGGTTCAAGAATCAAGAGGTGAAGGTCCTTTTTTTTCAGGGGGTTAGCGGGCAGAGTTAATGCTCATCGGCAAATTCTGTGAATTGTTGCTCGCCAAAGATGGGCATAGGTCACAAAACGCGCATCACCAGCTTACTATCCCTGCGTGGACCCACCCCCGACTCAGCCCCGGAGAGAGCACCCATGACCCGTCTTCGCACCTTCGGCGCACTTGCCGCACTCAGCCTCGCTTCCGCCCCTCTGCACGCCGCGCCTTTCGCGCCCTTTGATGTTCGCGCGGCTGGGATGGGCGGCACCGGCGTGGCCTCGGCAAAAACCGCCAGCGCCTCGCTGTTCAACCCGGCAATGCTGTCTATGCAGCATGCCGACGATAATTTCCAATTCGTGCTCGGTGCCGGCGCAGGCGCGACCGATGAATCGGAAATGCTCGACACCGTCGACACGATGCAATCTGGCATCGATGCATTCAACGCAGCCTCGACAGATCTCGAGATCTATCAGTCCGCCGTCACCATTCGCGATTCGCTGGTCGACATTAACGGCAACAGCCTCGTGGGCGATGTCGGTCTCGGTCTGGGTTTCGGCAAAGCAAGCACGGATCTGGGCATTGGTGTTTTCGCCACCACCAACGCGCAAATCGTCGTGATGCCCACGGTAGCCGCCGCGGATCTCACCTATCTCAACGGCGTTATTGCTGACTATGAAAGTGACAGTGATATCGATGTGCCGCCCGGCACATTTCCCGCCAACTCCACGGTGACGGGTGTCGTGATGGCCGTCGCGGAATATGGCGCGTCTTTTTCCCACCAATACGCTCTCAGCGCAGGAAGTTTGGCGATTGGTGTGACGCCAAAAGTCGTGAATGTACGCACCTTGGATTACACATCCACGGTGGACACCTTTGATGAAGGCGACATCAATTCCGGACAATACGAAACGACTGACAGTGGTTTCGATCTGGACGCTGGCGTGATGTACAAACCAGCTGCTGACAGTCTCTGGCAGTTTGGCTTGGTTGCCAAAAATCTTGTCGGTGGCGATTACAAAACCGTGGCGGGCCGCGATCTCTCGATCAACACCCAACTGCGCGCAGGCGCAGCGCGTACGACGAAACAAACTACGCTGGCCGTGGATCTCGACCTCACCAAAAACGACGGCATCGGTGCCAGTGCGGAAACACAATTCGCCAGCCTCGGTGCCGAATATGATCTGAAATACCTGCAGTTACGCGCCGGCTATCGCGCCAATTTGGCCAGCAGCGATGTCGATGATGTCCTGACCGCTGGCATCGGCCTTGGGCCAGTGGATCTTTCTGCGCAGCTGAGCGGCGACACGCTCGGCGCATTTTTGCAGATTGGTTTTGGCTGGTAATCTCGGCCGATCATTCTGGCTGGCAAACCCTGTTTGACGACGAAGCAATCACCTCACGCTTGCAGCAACAAAAAAGGACGCTTCGGCGTCCTTTTTATTTTCTGAAATTCACGCGCTATCGCAGGAACTGCGCAAATACGGGGTTATCGGTTTCATCCACAAACGGATAGCCCAATTCGCGCAATGACGCTTCCACCGCCTTGCGCTCGCCTGGATTTACTTGGAAACCCGCCAACACGCGGCCGTAATCCGCGCCGTGGTTGCGGTAATGAAACAACGAAATATTCCAGCGCTGCCCGAGACGATCCAGAAACTTCATCAGCGCCCCTGGACGTTCGGGAAACTCAAAACGGAACACCAATTCCTGCTTGCCCGTTGCCGGCGCATGACCGCCAACCATGTAGCGCACATGCAGCTTGGCCATTTCGTTATCGGTGAGATCCGTCACCGGATAATCGTGGTGGCGCAACTTCTCCACGATGTCTTCGCGATCGCCGGGCTTGCCGAGGGTGAGCCCCACAAACACATCAGCACGCTCATTGCCGCTGTAGCGATAATTGAATTCAGTGATGTTGCGCTTGCCGAGTGCCTGGCAAAATGCCTTGAATGCACCCGGCCGCTCCGGAATCGTTACCGACAAAACGGCTTCACGTTTCTCGCCAAGCTCCGTACGCTCGGAAATATGCCGCAGCCGGTCGAAATTCATATTGGCACCGCTGGCCACCGCGATCAGCGTTTGACCTGATGCGCCCTCACGGGCTACCCAGTTCTTAAGGCCAGCAATGGCCAACGCGCCCGCTGGCTCTGCAATGGCACGCGTATCGTCAAAAAAATCCTTGATCGCGGCACAAATTTCATCCGTCGACGCGGTGACAACCTCGTCAACATACTTGCGCGCTACACGGAAAGTTTCTTCGCCGATTTGCGCAACCGCGACACCATCGGCAAATAGCCCGACTTCCGGCAACACGACGCGTTTTTTCGCTTTCAGTGCCGCCTGCAGGCACGCGGCGTCTTCTGGCTCGACGCCAATCACACGGACATCCGGGCGCAGATATTTGATGTATGCCGCCATGCCCGCCACGATGCCACCGCCGCCCACCGGAATGAAAACGGCATCGATTTTCCCCGGATGCTGACGCAAGATTTCCATGGCGATCGTGCCTTGGCCGGCGATCACATCGGGATCGTCGTAAGGATGCACGAAGGTATAACCCTTTTCTTTTTCCAATTGCCGCGCATGCGTATGCGCTTCGTCGAACGTATCGCCGTGCAGCACAACTTTAGCGCCGCGCTGACGCACGCTGGCCACCTTGATCTCCGGCGTGGTTTGCGGCATGACGATGATCGCTTTGATGCCCAGCGATTGCGCCGCCAGCGCTACACCCTGCGCATGATTGCCGGCGCTTGCCGTGATGACACCGGCTGCACGTTTTTCTTCCGACAGTTGTGCAATTTTGTTGTACGCGCCACGCAGCTTGAACGAAAACACCGGCTGCAAATCTTCGCGCTTGAACAACACGCGGTTATCAAGCCGCCGCGACAACTGCGGCGCAACGGACAGCGGCGTTTCAATCGCCACGTCGTACACGCGAGCCGTAAGAATGCGACGAACGTAATCTTCCAAGGACATGGCGATGTGCAGGCTCGATGCAGATATTCGTGGGCAGCGGCCATGGTAGCTGAATGCAGCGGAAGCAGTCATACGCATACGCTGCCGCGGCTATAATGCGCGCCGCCATCTCGCCACCGCCGGACCCGCCGATGAATCCTCAGGACGCCCGCAAGAAAGCTGCCGCCGAAGCGGCCCTTCGCTACATCGACCCGGATGCTGTGCTGGGCGTCGGCACCGGTTCGACCGTGAATTACTTCATTGATGCACTGGCCAACTTCCGGCCACGGCTACGCGGTGCGGTGTCCAGTTCAGAAGCATCGACCCGCAAACTGGAGGCGCTCGGCATTCCGGTGCTGGCGCTCAATGACGTCGATGACATCCCGGTGTACGTAGACGGTGCCGACGAGATCGACCATCACCTCGCCATGATCAAAGGCGGCGGCGGCGCGCTCACCCGCGAAAAAATCATCGCCGCGGTGGCGCAACGATTCATCTGCATCGCCGACGAATCCAAACAGGTTGATCGCTTGGGCAACTTCCCGCTGCCGGTGGAAGTGATTCCCATGGCGCGCAGTTATGTCGCCCGGGAACTGGTGAAACTGGGCGGCCGCCCGGCGTATCGGCAAGGTGTCGTGACCGATAACGGCAATCACATTTTGGACGTCAGCGGGTTGGACCTGTCCGTGCCCGGCGCGGTGGAAGACCGCCTCAACGCCATCGTCGGCGTGGTCACCAACGGTTTGTTTGCGCGGCGCGGTGCCGACGTGCTGCTGCTGGCCAGCGACACGGGCGTGCGCACTCTCAACAAACCCCGCTAAACCGCCCGCAGGGCCTGACCGGCCCTTTCCGGCCTTGCTGTCGGCCCGATCGACCTTGGGGCCTCGGCACTGAATACCGTATTTCCCGCGATAACGCCCAATTAGTAAGCGTGCTTATCATGCTCGCGCTTACCAATCGAGCAGGCGCGCCATCATGGCCGACACCGACTACGACCCCGACGCCAGCATCGGCTTCAACCTGTATGACGCCGCCCGGCTGATGGGCAAGAACTTCGAACGCCGCGCGCGCCCGTACGGCGTGACGCGGGCGCAATGGCGGGTGATGGCGTGGCTCAGCGCCCGGCCGGAATTGCGTCAGTCGCAACTGGCGGAACTGGCCGATCTCACGCCGATTGCCATTGCGCGGTTGATCGATCGCATGGAAACCGAGGGCCTGCTCACCCGGCATCCCGACCCGCAAGACCGTCGCGCCTGGCAACTGAAACTCACTGCGCGCGCACGTGCACGCATGGAATCCATGCGCGACGTGGCGCAAAGCTTGCGTGAAGACGCACTCGCTGATTTCAACGAACAAGAACGAGAAGTTCTGCTCACCGCGCTGCGCCGCATCCGCGCCAACCTTTATCGAAAAACCCTGTGATTCATCGGAATTCACCATGAACGCTGAAGTAGTCCGTAAACGCCGCTTGCTGATGTTCGTTGTGCCTGCCGTTATCGTCGGCATCGTACTCATCGCGTGGGCACTCGGCGGCCGAACGGTTAGCACCGATAACGCCTACGCAAAGGCCAATACAGTGGCCATTGCACCGCTGGTGAGCGGCACCGTGATCGATGTGCCCGTTGCACCCAACGCGCACGTCAAAAAAGGCGATCTGTTATTTGCGATCGACCCGACGGATTACCGCATCGCGGTCGATGCCGCGCAGGCGGCGCTGTATATCGAGTGGGCACGCGTCGAAGCACTGCGCCCGGAATTTCGCGCCACGGAAGATGAACGCAAAAAAGCAGCCGCCGAGGCGGCGTATTACGCCAAAGAAGTCACACGACTGGAAAATTTGCGCGCATCGCAAGCCGTGTCAGAAGCGCAGTTGGACGACATGCGCCACAAGCGCGACGTTGCACGCGCAGAAGAATCTGCCGCTGCTCAAGAGCACCGACGCATTGGCGTGGGTCTGAATCAGGACGTCAATTTGCCCAAGGAAAAACATCCTTACTATCAAGCAGGCCTCGCCAAACTCGACAAAGCCAAGCTCGACCTTGCGCGTACGCGCGTCGTCGCGCCGCTCGACGGCATGATCACCAATAAAGCCGTCGTGGCCGGTGATAGCGTTGCCGTGGGCCGCACGGTGATGTCGATCGTTCAAGACAGCGATGTGTGGATCGAAGCCAATCTGAAAGAGACCGAATTGACGCATGTGCAAATTGGTCAGCCGGTAGACGTGCGTCTGGATGCCTATCCCGGTGTTGATTACACCGGCAGCGTCGAAAGTATTTCTGCCGCCACGGGCGCGGAATTTGCTTTGTTGCCTCCTCAAAATGCTTCCGGTAACTGGGTGAAAATCGTGCAGCGCATTCCGGTGCGTATCCGCGTGGCGCTCAAAGAAGGCCAGCCGCCACTTCGGGCCGGTTTATCGGCGGACGTCAGCATCGATACCGGCAGCAATCGCCTGCAACGGTTCTTCGAATAAGTTCGCCGCGGTCAGTTGGCTGAATCGTTCACATCATGAACGTCACCGCGGATTCTTTGTCGCCTGCCGCGCTGCCCGTTTCACGGGCGCGACATCGCCTGATCACGCTGGGCGCCATGCTGGCGACGGTGATGCAAACCTTGGATCTCACCATCGCCAACGTCGCCTTGCCGCATATGCAGGGCTCACTGAGCGCCACGCAAGAGCAAGTCAACTGGGTACTCACGTCGTACATCGTGGTCAGTGCCGTGATGATGCCGCTATCCGGTTTTCTCGCCGCACGTTTTGGCCGGAAACAAGTCTTCATGACCAGCGTCGTGTTTTTCACGATTGCTTCTGTGTTGTGTGGTCTGGCGCAGACTTTGCCGGAAATGGTGCTGTTCCGTGCACTGCAGGGCGCTGCTGGCGCCACCATCATCCCGTTATCGCAATCATTGATGCTCGATATCAATCCGCGCGAAAAACAAGGGCCGGCGATGGCGCTGTGGGGCGCGGGCGTTACGCTGGGCCCCATTCTTGGACCCACGCTCGGTGGCTGGCTCACGGAATACTACAGTTGGCACTGGGTTTTCCTGATCAATTTGCCGATTGGCGTCGTTGCACTGGGCGCGCTTATGCTTGCCGTACCCGCAACGCCACCGAAGCAAGAAACGCGTTTTGATGCGCAAGGATTTTTCTTTCTCGCATTGGCGATCAGTTGTACGCAGTTGGTGTTGGATCGTGGCCAATCGCTGGACTGGTATGAGTCCACAGAAATCTGGCTCGAAACGCTGCTGGCGGGTACCGGGCTCTATTTATTCGTCGTGCATCAGTTCACGCACGACCAACCCTTTTTACCCAACGCATTATTTCGCGACAGAAATTTCGTCATCAGCTTGAGTATGGCATTCACGGTCGGCGTGATGATTCTCGCCACCATGGCGCTGATGCCGCCTTTTCTACAGCAGTTGGGCGGCTACACGGCGCTGGATACGGGGTTGCTACTCGCGCCGCGCGGCGTCGGCGTCTCGGTCACGATGATTCTGGCCGGGAAATTACTGACACGGCCCGGCATTGATGCGCGTTATGTGATGCTAGCGGGGCTCATGTGCATCGAATTGTCGTTGATCGGCATGGCGAACTTCACCATGCACACCCCCGTGTTCGATCTGCTGTGGACAAGCATCGTGCAAGGCATTGGTCTCGGCTTGGTGTTTGCGCCCATGACCGTGCTCACGACATCGACATTGTCTCCCGTACACCGCACCGATGCGGCCGGGCTCTACAGTTTACTGCGCAATTTAGGTTCCAGTTTTGGCGTGTCGATTGTGGTCGCTCAATTGAGCCGCGCCATCACCATCAATAGTGCGGAGTTGGGCGAGTCACTGAATGCCAGTGCGTACCGCGCGCTGGCCGGCAATATGCCGATGGATCCACAAATGCTCGCCGCCTATGTGCAGTCCGAAATCACTCGGCAGGCGGCGCTGATTGGTTATCTCAATGATTTTCGTTTGTTGGCTATCGCCACACTGTTTGCGATGCCACTGGTCTTTTTCTACCGCCGTTAACCGTACCGCGCTAGTAATCCATCGTCACCGACAGCACAACATCAGCACCAAAATCCGACATCCCGCTGCGGGCATTGAACATGGCCGGCACGACGTTATCGCGATCGAGCACGTTGCGCACATCCAACGCACCGCGCAATTTTCCCTGTTGCCAGCCACCGTGTAAGTCGACGCGATAATAATTTGGCGCATCCGGCGGCACATACGTGCCCACCGCATCGCCCAGTGCCATCTCCATCATGGCGCGACCCGCCACGCCCAACTCCCATCCAGCGGGCAGCGCACGATTCACGGCAAACGAAACGAGGTAACTCGGGTAGCCCACGTAGTCGATGCCGGTTTTTCTGTTTTCACTGGCCGACCAAGACGCACTACCTTCAGCACGCCACGCACCGAATGACTGCCGATGAATAAATTCGATGCCGTGTGCCTGGTTGCGACCATTGTTCTGGTACTGGTTGATGCCACCGCCCAGCGGCACCAAGGCGATGCCGTTCTCCCAAAGACTGGCAAACAGCACCAGTTCGGTCTCGCGTGAGCCGCGTTGGAATTGCCACACTAACTCCAAGGTATCCAGCGTTTCTGGATCAAGCCCCGGGCTAGGTATCTGCTGAGTGCCGCCACCCGCGCCGTACTGTTCGGCCGCACTCGGGGCGCGGAAGGCACGCCCGTATTGCATCTTGGTCGCCCAATGGCGATCTGGTTGATGAAAAATCAACGCCGCGCGTGGCGAATACGCATCGCCAATGTCGGAATAATCATCCCAACGCAATCCATAGACAGCCGTCCAACTACCCGCCTGCGTTCGCCCTTGTGCGAGTACGTGATCAATGCGCCGATCGCTGCCCTCGAACGGCGAAACGGCGTTCACATAGGTGGTGCCGTTGACGCCGACTCGATGCACAAATGCCTCATCGATCTTGAACCAGTCGCTGCCGGCACCAATCGCCCACGCTGTCCCTGTTTCTCGGTCATCGTGAAGATGCATACGAATACCGACGCGGCTTTCGGTGGTGCCTTGATCCTGCCAATGCGGGCAATACAGCGGCCAACGGGGTAGCGCTGCGGTGGGCTGGCAGCCGCCGAATCCCAGCGACATGACTTCGGTGTTATCTGGGTAGCGGCTGGCATTGAAGTTCCACTGCAATTCGCTTTGCCAACCAAAGGCGTGTACATCCAGCGTGGATGTCTCGCCCAGCTTTCGCTCATAGCGCAACTGCGCCATGACGAAGTCGGATGCTTGACCCATCTGATCTCGGTCACGCGAGTAATCACTGCTGACGGGATTCAACGCCAGTAAAGGCCTAAAAAATTGCGGGCTGATATTCGGAAATTCAGAAGCACGATAACGGTCCGCATAAAAACCAAAACGCCATCGGCCGTCATCAACGCCGCCATGCTCCAGATGTAGATAACCGCTGGCGTCGGTTTCGTTGTTATTCCACTCGCCAGTGCCCGGTAATCCCGTGATTGGATCGATATAGCGGTACGTGTTTTCGCGATCACCGCTGTCGGTCCACGCCACACCCGCACTGGCTGACAATGCCGATGTAGCAGCAGACCCATTAGCGACACCTTGCATCTGGCGCGGCACGCCAGCTAATAATTTTGCGTTGCGTTGCGCCAGTGCCGGCTCCCACGTCGATAACGACACCACACCATGAAAGGCATCGGACCCGTACAGCGTGCTGCCCGGACCACGAATCATTTCCACCCGTTGTAATTGCGGCAGCGCCACATAAGGCAAACCAAACGTCGCAGTGGCATAGCTGTAATTATTGAGGGGAACGCCATCCAGCAGCAGCGCCGTTCCGCGCGAAGAACTGTCATTGCCATAGCCACGAATCGCAAACATGCTGGCGCCGCCCAGTGAGGAATACGCCACCACCGAGGGGGACGTCTCCAGCACATCCTCAACGCTACGCGCGCCGCGCCGCTCCCAATCCTGGGGCCGCATGACCGACACCGATGACGCCGACTCCATCACCGACTCCGAGAACGGCGAAGCAACGGATACACGCATTTGCATCAGCGATTCGATCGGCACATCAAAAACGTCGTCTGCCGCCTGAACGCAGGGAATCAAGCCGATCAAAAGCGCAAGAGAGCCCAATTTGATTGCACACGTCATGTGTGAATTCTCTCGCCAGTTCATGGCACTTTCTTTAAAAAGCCACCTTTCATGTCCGGCAACCAACGCTGGAGCATTTCCAGCAATTGCTGCCGGCTAAACGGCTTATTCAATACATCATCCATCCCGCTTTCCAGACACGCGCTCCGCTCTTCCTGCATCGCGCTCGCCGTCACCGCAATGATGGGTATGCGGCCGTTACGTTCCTGCGTGCGAATCTCGCGCGCCGCGGTGAAGCCATCCATTTCTGGCATGTGACAATCCATCAGCACGATGTCGTACTTGCCAGACGCTACGCGTGACAAGGCTTCGCGCCCATTGACGGCAACGTCTAGCGTACAACCCATCGCCTCGAGCATCGCGCGCGCCACTTGGCGATTCACGTCATTGTCTTCTGCCAGCAACACGTGCGCGCGCAACGTTTTGGACGCAGGACTCGCTGCTGATGCCGCATCGGATGCGATCGCTGTCGGTTTTGATGCGCTGCGCGGAAGGTCTAACTCCACCGAAAAAATGGTGCCTTTCCTCGGCTCACTGCGCACGGAAAAGCGACCAGACATTAAATCGATCAATTGCGTCACGATGGCGAGGCCTAAACCGCTGCCACCGAATCGCCGCGCATGAGAACTGTCCGCCTGCTCGAACGGTCGGCCAATTCTAGCTACCGCGTCGGCATCCATGCCAATGCCCGTATCTTCAACCTCCAGCAACACACGCTGCACGCTGTCGCTATTCGTCAACACGCTCGCACGCAGCTCAATGCTGCCACGCTCGGTGAATTTAGTAGCGTTGCCGATCAGGTTGATGAGCACCTGCATGAGCCGCACCGGGTCGCCACGAAATGCCGTCGCAACATTCGACGACACCGTGCTGCGTAACGACAGCCCTTTGGCCTGCGCCGGCCCGGTCATCATTCCCATGACGTCGCTCACGACCTGCTGCAAACTGAAATCGATTTGTTCCAATTCCAATTTGCCGGCTTCAATTTTGGAAAAATCCAACACGTCGTTAAGCAATGCCAGTAGCGTTTCCCCCGAGTGATGGACCGTTTCGGCATAACGACGCTGCGTGGCATCAAGATTCGTGGCCAGCAGCAGCTCCGCCATGCCCAGCACACCATTCATCGGCGTACGAATCTCGTGACTCATCGTCGCCAGAAATCGCGATTTTGCCTGGCTGGCTGTCTCAGCCGCTTCGCTGGCGCGGCGCAATTCCACCGTGCGCTCGTCCACCGTTTTCTCGAGATTTTCGTTGTAGCGCTTAAGCACTGCGTCGCGCGATTCAACTTGCTCAATCATGGCGTTGAAATTGTCGACCAGTTCCCCGACTTCGTCATTGTGATGACGCACGGCCCGTAAGCTGTAATTGGCGTTGCTCGATATCTCGCGCGCCGTATTGGCCAATTCAACGACCGGCGCAACGGCGCGACGCAGCCGACGTCCGCCCAGCACTAATGCCACCAACAAAAACATCGCCGCAACTATCGCCATGGCTGAGAGATAACTGGTTAGCACCATGCGCGTTGGCTGTAGGTTAACCGCCATGATCAGCATGGCGGCTCGATCACCATCGATAACGATCGGCTCCGAGATACGCATGCGCTGATCAAACAGCGATACGCTGCCTACATGTTCTTCGTCACACCGCGTTTGTGATTGCTCCGCAAAAAGCCGATCGACAAATACTGAGCCGTCCAGCAAGCGGATACAGGCATATTCAATACTTGGATCAGCGCGAAGCGAATCGAGGGTTTCAGTCGCTGTATTTACGTCACTGAAAGCAACAGCCGCCTGCACGTTGTATGCAGTGGCTCGCGCAAGAATACTCAGCCGTTGATTGGTGTCGTCGAGCCATTTGTTGGCAGCCATCGCCGCAAAAATAATCAGCGAGGCGATCGTGGCGCCGACAACACTCAGCATCAAAATAATTAGCAGGCGCTGCTGCAACCCAAGGTCTCGTAGCAGTTTCATTCGGCCGCCTCCGGCGCATCTTGCGCCAGCGTCAGCAGCCGAGCACCCACTGTCAGCCCTGCTGTTTCTGCCACCTCACGATTGATTGCAAACTGCACACGGTCGTTCGCCACATACAAGGCAATCATGCCGCGCTCACGCACGAAACTGGGGTCATCGCTGATCGTCAGTACCGGCGATGGCGCCAGCGTTTGCACCCAGCCATTGCGGCGACCATTGAGCTCACGTGGAAGAAATAATATTTGGCACGAAGATGCATCGTCGCCCGGACGCAAGGTGCGAACTGTTACGCGGAAGCCTTGTGCTTCTCGGCCGCCGATGCGCAATAAATTGCCATCAAGCGCTTTACTATCGAGAGTGCAAAGCAAAAATTCGGCCGGATGCGCAGCAAATGCTGTTTTTGGCCATTGCACGAAACGCGCGAAGTTGTAGATGTAGGCGGCTTTAATTTCTGCTGCGGGGTCTCGTTCAGACGCAGGCAGCCCGCCCGGCAGCAACGCTGTCAAGCCCAGCACCAACGAAACGATCCGCAATCCTTGCACGCGTAGTCTCTTGTTATGGATTTATCTATTGGCTACTGGCTGTCGTTACTGCTGCGATCAATTTACCGGGGACAGAAAAGGGGGCGGCTCTTCAGGCGTCGGCACCGACGGCGCGTTCGGCTCTTCCGCCGCCAATGAAGCGTCTGCGGGCTCTCCCTCGTCGGAACTCTCAACGTTCGTCGCCTGCGCATTCGCCGGCGCTGGATCTTCTTCTGCACCCGCAGGACGAGCAGCCGGTATCTTCACGCCCAACGAGGGTGTCAACAATTGCCGTTTGGCGATGAACTGCAGCTCGCGTCCACAACTGATTTTGACCTGAAAGGGTGAACTCTCACCGAATTGGTCGATAAAGCGGATATGTAATAACCGCGATTTACCCTCACAGGGGAAGTCGCGTGATGAGTACGCCGGGATGCGGAAGTAGACCCCGCGCTGATCCTCAAACACTTCTACCGGAAATGGGCGGGAGTTTTGCAGCAATAGCGGCTTATTTTTCTTGGCGTCGCCGTACAGGCGATAGCCCATATCACTGCCAACCCCTTCGGGGTCATCCGGATCCGCCCCGGCGGCGTATGACGCGGCCGCCACCAGCACCCCGATCAGGCCAAGAAACCACAGCAGCGGTGCGCGATGGATGAGCATGCCGAACGCCTTGAGACAAAGACGGCCTTCCAGTCTACCAATCCCCTCGCCGATGCCTACCTTTGCTGACGAACCGCCCACAAAAAACCCGGCAAATGCCGGGTTCCTGTCAACGCGCTACGGATCAACCTTTTTTGGTTTTGGCAGCAGCCTGCTGCTTGGCGCGCTGGTTTTTGGCAGTCGGACGGCTGTTGCCGAACGAACCGCGCCAGATTTTGCCCTTGCGGGAACGCTTGTCTCCACGGCCCATGGGGTGCTCCGTTTCGTGGGTTGTCGGGGGCGCGAGTATAGCGCGAGACGTGCGATCCAGCCGCTCAACCCGTAAACGGATTTTTGGTCCGGGCCAGCCGCGCCACTAAGCCGGGCGCCAACCGCTTGGCGTAGTACACCGCCCAGCTTTCCGGCGACACCGGTCGCACCGCCTGATTTTTTCGCACGGCGTCGACGATAGCGGCCGCAACTTGTGCTGGCGTGTAATTTCGCCGCGTGTAGAGGTCCTGCACTTTTCCGCGCACGCCGACATCGCTCATGTCACCTTCCATGATCGTTGCCGCGATGATTCCGGTATTGATCACGCCGGGGCAGATCGTGGTGACGCCAATGCCATGCTCGGCCATGTCGCCGCGCAACGCTTCCGAAAAACCCAGCACCGCAAATTTGCTGGCGGCGTATACCGGCATGTCTGGCGCCGCAAAGTAGCCCGCCATCGACGACAAGTTCACCACGTGACCGCCTTCGCCCCGCTCAACCATGGCAGGCAGGAATGCGTGGCAACCATGCACCACACCCATCAGATTGACATCCATCACTTTTTGCCAAGTTTCCAACGACGTGTCGAGGAAACGGCCGGCAGCGCCGATGCCTGCGTTGTTCACCAGCACATCCACCACACCCAGTTCGCGATGCACGCGTGCTGCGAGTTTTCGCATCGCGTCGGCACTGGTGACATCTGCCGAATGACGGCTGGCTACGCCGCCCAATTCTTCCACCATGGCTTGCGTTTTTGCCGCGCCCTTCGCGCTGACATCAACCAAGATCAAGCGCGCGCCAGCGCGGGCAAACGCCAACGCGGTTTCGCGACCGATGCCACTACCGGCGCCGGTTACTAGTACCAGTTTTTCTCGGAAATCCTTCATCATCTTCCCCGTGACGTTTCACGAATTCACGCAGCAAAACCGTAATTTCTTCGGGATTCGTGCGCTGCGCCCAATGGTTCGCTTTAATTTCTACACGCTCCAGCTGCGTACATACCTCATCGAGATCGCTGAACAAGCTTGGGCGAATAAAATTATCGTCACGCGGCACGATCAACTGCACAGGCATCTGCACACAGCCAGGCGCCGGCGCCGATGGCGGACGAAATGCATTTTGCTGATACAAGCCCAGCGTGTTGAGCACAATGCGCTCAACTTCGTCTTGCCCGATATCGAGATACGGGTCATCGGCTCGAACGCCACCTTCCTGCAACGCGCGACGCCAGACTTCAACGCCCGCAAAACGAAACACCGCACGCGCAGCGCCCGGAATATTGAATGCAAAAATATACCAGCTATGTGCAAATTGCTCTGCAGCCTGCCGCAGTTGCGACAAGCTACCGCTGCGTAATCGACGGAACAGCCATTGCCACATTAGGCCCACATGCGGGCCCGACATGCTGGTCCAAGAAATGACGCGCTCCGCGCGACGCGCGTCACACACATAACTCCAACCGATGACCGAACCCCAATCGTGACCCACCAAATGCACACGACCTTTTTTGCCGCGCGTGGCGTCAATCACGGCATCCAGATCTGGCAGCAAACGCTCCAATCGATAACCAGCGCGATCCGGCGGCGGCGTGCTCTCACCACAACCACGTAGATCAAAAGCAATGACGTGATAATTGCGCGCCAACGCACGGAACTGGTGCTCCCACACTCGGTGGCAATCGGGGAAACCGTGCAAGAACAAGATCGCTGGCTTTTTCGGATCGCCGTCTTCAACGACATGCAGTTCAACTTCGCCGGTTTTGACGATACGGCTGCGCATAAAACCTCGGCTGGGCAAGCAGATAATTGATTGCGGCTGGAGACAACGAAAACGGACCAACGCACCGCCGCGTCGGGGCTGCCACTATCGCCAAACGAGCCGACAAATCGTCAGGGCCAATACTGACAACCTGCTGTCAATTCAGGCCACCCACGACTGCCTTCAGTCCATGTGTCGGCGATGGCTGACCAGATAATCAATCCTGCGCAAGGCCAACAACAGCGCTGCCGTTTTCGGATCAGCCGGGTCCACCGAGATCTCCGCTGCCGGCGCAATCGCGCAGGCCGACGGTAGCGAGTGCCCGCCTTCGAGCACCGCACGAAAGCGCGGAATGAACACCCACTGCACCCACTGCAAGTACTCCAGCGTGTCATGGCAAAACGGTATCTCGCTGGTCAGTCGTTCGGCCGTTGGCATAACAGATTCCCAACGGTTCTGACGACGTAATTCCGCTTCTAGCGCATCCAACAAACCCGCAATGCCACGACGTAATTCATCGTCGCCCACGCGTGTGTCGTTATTCATACGAATGCCTCCTTAGACCTAGCCGTGAATTTTCCAACAATTCCGCTACACAATGCAGCAAGCGGCTATCTATGCTTTCACGGCTGCGATCCTGTTTTGAGAAACGACGATGCCGCTTACCCCTATCGATTGGCAAAATCCGATACCGACGCTCGCACAAATCGGTATCGCACCAGCAGAGCTCGCCGCATTGGCCGGTGACCGTTTGTTATTGTTTTCGCTACCGCCACAAGACATTCAAGTTCCCGCTCGCGGAAAATTGCGTGACTACCCGGGTGCTGTTTTTAGCGGCGGCGCATTGGTCGTGCCAGCTGCCGCCACCGAGATCATGGCGAAGCTCACTGATTTCCCGAGCTACGCGTCGATGATCCCCAACACCACGCAGGCGCAGATGCTGGCGACCAGCGGCCCACACACACTGATGGCATACACCCACAGCTTCAAGTTGTCGGTGCTGACTTTTCATACGCACATACAATTGCAGCACACACGCGAAAGTGACGGCTCACTCTCTGCGCATCTGCTTGATGGTGATATCGATGCCGCCGTGAGCCGCTGGGAAGCCATTTCATTAGGGCCCAAAAAAACCCTGCTCGTTTTTCTCAACTGGGCTGACGTGGCCAGCGCCAATCTCGTTTTGCAAATGCTAATGAAAGCGCAGCCCGACCTTGCGCGCGCAGCCCCCGTCGGGGCCGCGTTCGTCGCGATGGATGCTTTTCGATCATTATTTTCGCCGAACAAGATGCCGGCCGGAAAATTATTGGCATCACCTGTGATTCCCAGCTTTCCGCGCGCCGAACACCATCCGCTGCTGTCGCAATTAACTCGACATGGTCCAGTAATCTTGATTGACGCCGGGCAATGGCTTCAGGACACCAACGGCCATCACTGCCAGCGTTTTGTTTCTGTCGGCTGCGTTGTCGATTCACCACTGGAGCGAGCCTTCCGTGATTCGCTGCAATTCCAGCGATTTCCGGAATTTTTCCCGTTGGTGCAAAAGGCCGTATTGCGCGGACGGATGCCGGAATTTTCTGCCGACTGGCAAGTGGGCATTGGGCTCGGTGTTTTTTCATTGGGCGTCAACTATCGATTGGCCTACCAACAGCCATCGCCTACTCGATTGAATTTCGTCCGTGAAAGTGGCGATCTGGCGCGTATTGATGGTTGCTGGGATTGGCAAGCTATCAACGACCATCAAAGCTTGGGCTCGATGACTATCGGTTTTCATATCGGCAGCGAGCCGCCACTCACGCTGCGCTTTGCCCAGAATCTTCCGCATCACGACGTGATCGCCGGCATTTATATGGCGCTCTCCAGCATGAGCCGGCTACAACAATGGCTGCCAAACCAACCGATGACTATGCCATCGAATGAAATTTGAATTTTTGTTCGCTTAATCGCCCATTCATCAATACGGATTAACTCGCCCTCATGCTGCAAACGGCTTCTTCATTGCTGGCCAAGGCCCGAATCAAAGCCATGGAGTCGGCAGGTATTCCGGTAGAACTCGTGCTCGCCGACGTTACGCGTCGGCAACTGGCGCTGCCTGCCGTTCAGCGCACGCCAGAGGTGGCAGAAACCATTTTGTGGGAAGTGCTGGAAAAAGTATCGGCCGATCCCGACATCGGCGCTCGCCTTGGCAAATTGCTGCCGCAGTTGCGTGGCCATGTGGTGGAATATTTCTTTTCCAGCAGCAGCACCTTTGGCGGCGCACTCGTACGCACGCTGGCCTACCAACGACTGATCAGCCCTAATCTGTCTTTGCGGCTGGATTTGAGTGGCGGCGGCTGCTGTTTGGTCGATGAAAATCAAAAGGTGCGCAACCGGCATCTGGTCGAATGTTTTACCGGCGGCGCTATTCGTTTTCTGCGCGCCATGAGTGATGGCGTGTTTATACCGCAAGAAATTCATTTCATGCATCGACAAGGCGCATCGTCGGAGGAGTACCGGCTGTTATTCGATTGCCCAGTCAAGTTGGGGCAACCCGAAAATCGCCTGTATTTCAACATCGACTCGCTCCCGCACGCGCTGTGGCATGCCGATCTGTCGCTGCAGAAAATGCACGAAAAAATCGCCGAAGAACGACTGCAGGAAGCAGGTCGGCATGCGTTGGTCGATGCGGTCACGCGCACGATTGCGCTGTCGTTGGAAGGCGGCGACTTCGGGATCGATGCCGTCGCCAAACGTTTAGGCACAACCCGCCGCAAATTGCAGACGGATTTGGCAGCCGTCGACACCCACTACAACCAGTTGCTCAATGACTATCGCTTCCTGCTCGCCACCGAGCTGCTCAAGGCCGGCGAATCCATCGAAAACATTGTGGCGCTGACCGGCTTCTCGGAGGTCAGTGCCTTTTACCGCGCCTTCCGCCGCTGGACCGGTACGACGCCCACCCAATTCCGTGAGCACATTCAGCAGCGAAACGCTTGAGCGAATTCCATCTGCTTACAAAATACCGGCTGTCTTTTGACGCATTGATGCCGTGCCATCCGGCAGTCTGACTTAGTCGGCTGCCAGCTCTCTGACCAACGCCGGCAGCTCGGCAAAGTCCTCGAACCCCCGCACCCAGGGCGCTAATTCAGGCGGGCGCAGCAGTCGCAGTGGGTTGGCCCAGACCGGCAGCAAGCCGTGCGCCTGTGCCGCCTGAATATCTTGCTCAGGGTGATCGCCCACGTGCAGCGCTTCGTTAGCACGCAGCGATGTTGCACGCAGTGCGTGCTCGAACATGGCGGGGTCCGGTTTGGCTCGGCCAACTTTTTCGGCAGACAACACCACGTCAAACAATGGCGCGAGCCCGATGCGCACGAGATCGGCGTTGCCGTTGCTGATTGCCGCGAGACGAAACTCCCCGGCGAGTTGTTCCAGCGCAGCCACCGCGCCCGGAAAAAACTCCACACGATTGCGATGATCAAGAAATTCAGCCAACGCGCCAGCGGCAAGCTCGCGGGCATGGGGCGCGCTCAACCCGCCCGCCTCAAGCCCTGCTTGCAATGCGTCGCGCCGCAGCGCGGTGAGGTTGTGGATGTAATGCGGATTTGCCGCAAACAGTGCTAGGCGTTTCGCACGCAGCGTTTCCACGCTGATCGCCGCATTTAATTCTGGTGCGCGCGCGCGCAGCCATTGCCACGAGGCCTCTTCGGCGCGCGCAATCACCGGCTCCACCGGCCACAAGGTGTTGTCGAGATCAAAACACAATAATTTCAAGGCCATGCGACGGCCAGTACATCAGGGCCGTGGACCGCTCGCTGGCGGCGGCACGAAATCGGC
Organism: uncultured Pseudomonadales bacterium; assembly: GCA_964574995.1. Lineage (GTDB taxonomy): Bacteria > Pseudomonadota > Gammaproteobacteria > Pseudomonadales > JADFDG01 > JADFDG01. Next base: position 150,068 of record CAZNPF010000006.1, read on the forward strand.
GGAAGGTTCGAATAAATCATCCCGTAGCACGGCTTGGCGAGCTGGGTCAGAAATAACCCGGCGCAGATTGCCGAGCGTGACCAACGGCGATTCTTGAATCAGCATATTCACGGCCCACGTTGGCAAATTACCGCGCGGATCCACGTGACCGGCCATCACCACTTTGACGCGGCCTTTGCCCAACGGAATAAACGTCCAATCGGATCGCACCTGATTGCGGATGAATTTTTTTGTTGGCGGATAGAAGTCATCCACGCTGCGGCCGCGCAACATGATGGCCATGCTGTCCTGCTCTTGCCACCAACGGCCTTGAATGACCGCATCACGATCCTGCAGCGGCCATGGCATATCGGTTTCAATCAGTAATACATATTCGTGATGGATGTCATCGCGACGCAGCGCGACGACACGACGTACATGATCCAGCCAGACCGGCGCGTAATTCACGTCGTAAAAAATATTGAGCAGCGCCGACAGCGTCGATGTCACCGTCACTTCGGCACGGAACTCCACGAAGGGCGAATCGGAAACCGCACGCTTCCAGACACGAATGTCATTCTTGTCCGCCGCCAGATCCCAACTCTCGTCTACCGCGCACGCCAAACCGCTGGCCAACCACAGCACCAAGGCGACGAGCAGGCGGAATCGGAATAACGATGGGCGAAGTGAAAGCATGAGTAAGACGCTTGCCTGACCTGTAAGGCCAACACGCAGGGCCATTCGGATTAGATGCGAGCCGGCATGTTAGAGGGTTGCCCTAGGTCAAAGCGTGATGTAACCGTGGAATTTTGTTGCCATTTTCAGATCGTACCCCCCCCAAAACCGACTCACCCGCGTGCCGTCAGGAGGCCGACGGCTCCGCATCTGAGCCATCGTCATTCCGGTTTCCGCGTCGGGCGCGCGGATGCGCTTTGTCATAGACCTGCGCCAGATGCTGAAAATCCAAGTGGGTGTACACCTGCGTGGTCGCGATATCGGCGTGACCCAGCAACTCTTGTACCGCACGCAGATCACCGGACGATTCCAGCAGATGGGTGGCAAACGAATGACGCAACAGGTGCGGGTGCAGCCGTCGATCCAGCCCTTTGATCTGGCCGGCACGGGCCAACCGCAGTTGAACGGCGCGCGCGCTCATGCGCGTTCCTTTGCGGTCGATGAATAACGCCGGCTCTTCTGCCAGCGGCGCACGCTGCGACAGCCACTCGGCCAACGCCTCGCACGCCTTACGGCCCACCGGCAACTGCCGCGTCTTGCGACCCTTGCCGGTCACGACCAACTCGCCCGCGCGCAAATCCAGATCATCGACGTTGAGCGACACCGCTTCCGCCAAACGCAATCCGGCGGAATACATCAGCTCGAACAACGCACGATCCCGCGCGGCCAGCCACGGGTCCTCATCCAACGGTGCGCCATCGAGTAATTGCGCTATCGCATCCGGGTCCAACGTGCCGGGCAATTTGCGTGGACTTTTGGGCGCGCGAATCCCCAGTGCCGGGTTATCCGTGACGCGGCTTTCCCGTAATAGAAATTCGTAGAACGTGCGCAAGGCAGACAAGGCCCGTTGAATGCTGCGCCCACTCAAACCTTCACGATGCCACTGTGCGACCAGTTGCCGCACCAACGGCGCTTTCAATTGCTGCCAGTCTTGAAAATGCCGCGCGTGACACCAAACCGCCGTACGCACCAGATCATGCGCATAGCTTTCAACGGTCAAGGGCGATAACCGACGCTCCGTCGCAAGATGTCGCAAAAACGCATCAACATCGACACGCAAAACGCCGGCAGGATCCGACGTTGCGTCAGCTGCATCAGGCGCCGCTGCGCGCACGCTGCTCCGCCGCAGGCATCAGTGCATAAACGCGCCGCGCCAGCACGTCACCAATATGACCGACAAACAACGTATCGAGCCCGGATTTAAAATGCTGCGGATCGCGCGCACCAATGGCCAACAAGCCCAGTTGTCCGTGAAAAACGAGCGGCACAATGGCAGCAGAGCCCACCGCATCGGCGTCCGCACCAAACGCCCATCCCAATTCCTCGGGACGCAACACGCCACACACCACGCGGCGACCTTTCAGTAAGCCGCCCATGCGTGTTTCGGCATCTGCGCCATCTACACAACGCAAATGAGGCGTACTGGCATCGACACGCGCATCGAACAAAATAACCGACATCGCGACCATGCCAAAATCGCCCAGCAAGGACTTCGACAGCGCATTCGTCAGCGCGGAAAAATCATTTGCCTCCAGCAAGGTCAGCACCAGTGTGCGTGTTTTTTCAAAAATAAGATCGTTGTCGCGCGCCACAGAAAGTAGCCCGTTCAAACGTTCGCGAAGCTCTACATTACGCTCGCGCAACACACCCACTTGTCGCTCAACGAGCGACACCGCCGCGCCTTTCTCGTGCGGAATCGTTAAATCGGCAAGCAAATCTGCGTGCTCGCCGAAAAACGCCGGGTGTGCGCGCAAGAAAGCAACAACATGTTCAGCGGTGGTGCGGTCGTCGCTCATACCATCAATCCTGAATATCAATTTGTCCGTGATAAACGGTGGTGGCCGGGCCTGTCATGTACACATGCCCGCCGCTCTGCGAAATATCGTGACGAATAAACAATTTGCCGCCTGGGAGCGTAACCGTTACTTCCTCGCCCAGCCAGCCGTTGAGTTGGCCCGCCACGACGGCCGCGCAGGCGCCCGTGCCACACGCCAGCGTTTCGCCGCTGCCGCGCTCGAAAACGCGCAACGCAATATTGTGGCGATCCACCACCTGCATGAACCCGATGTTGGCGCGGCGCGGAAACATCGCATGAGGCTCGAGCGCTGCGCCGAGAGTCTGTACCGGTGCCACGACCACATCATCCACCCGCATCACGCCGTGCGGATTGCCCATCGACACCAAGGTGAGTTCGCGCTGACCTTCAATCGTGTCGAGCACGGCAATCGTGCCGCCACCGTGCGCTGTCGCGCGCGTCGATTCAGCCTGCATGAGATCAACCGGAATATCCGCAGGCGCCAGCTGAGCCGGCCCCATATCAACAACAACCTGCTCGTCTTTCGTGACATCCAGCGCGATGATGCCTTTCATCACTTCGACGTTGAGATGCCGCTTACGCGTCAACCCGCGGCCGCGCACGAAACGCGCAAAGCAGCGCGCACCATTTCCGCACTGCTCCACTTCGCCGCCGTCCGCATTAAAAATGCGGTAACGAAAATCGGCGTCTGGCGTTTGTGGTGGCTCAACCACCAATAGCTGATCAAAACCGATGCCAAAATGACGCCCGGCTAAACGACGAATGTTAGCGGGCGCAAAAAAGCGCTCGCTGGTCTTGGCGTCGAAATGCTGGGTCACAAGATCGACAACCATGAAGTCGTTGCCGAGCCCGTGCATTTTGGTGAATTTCAGGCGCATGACGTTGATTCTGCGGTTACGGCAGCAAGCTTTCCAGTGCGTACAGCTCCGCAATCGTTTCTCGGCGACGTACGACGTGCGCCTGCGCGCCATCGACCATCACTTCGGCCGCACGACCCCGGGTGTTGTAGTTGGAACTCATCACAAAGCCATACGCGCCAGCCGACCGTACGGCCAGCAGATCGCCAGGCACGATCGCCAGCTCGCGGTCCTTCCCAAGAAAATCGCCTGTTTCGCAGACCGGGCCCACTACGTCGTAAAGATGGGTCGGCGTACCGTCGGTGCGTCGCGCGTTTTCGCCGCTGCGCGGGGTCACCGGCACGATTTCCTGCCAAGCCCCGTAGAGTGCAGGACGAATCAGATCGTTCATGGCACCGTCGATGATGGCGAAATGTTTGTGACCGTTATTTTTTAGAAATTCGACGCGGGTGACGAACAACCCCGCATTGGCACAAATCGCGCGACCTGGCTCCATCCACACCGGTATCCGGCGGCGGCCCAGTTTCGCCAGCACTTGCGATATGTATTCGGCCGGCGTCGGTGGTGTTTCGTTGCGGTAGCGCACACCGAGCCCGCCGCCCAAATCCAGATGACGAATCCGGATGCCGTCGGCCTCCAACGCATCGACCAGCATCAGCACACGATCCAGCGCATCCAGAAATGGCGTGGTGGTGGTGAGCTGCGAACCGATGTGGCAATCAACGCCCACGATAGCGATATGCGGCAGCGCTGCTGCGCGGCGATAAATCTCGCGGGCGGCGGCGATGTCGACACCAAACTTGTTTTCTTTCAAGCCCGTGGAAATGTATGGATGCGTTTGCGCATCGACATCCGGATTCACCCGCAACGACACCGGCGCTTTCACGTTCATGCTGCCCGCCACCGCATTAATGCGATCTAACTCGGCGTCGGATTCCACATTGAAACAAGCAATATTTAATTCCAGCGCGCGACGAATCTCATGCTCTTGTTTGCCCAAGCCAGAAAAAACGACTTTTTTCGGATCGCCGCCCGCAGCGATTACGCGCTCCAACTCACCGCCGGACACAATGTCAAAACCTGCGCCCAGACGCGCCAGAACATTTAGTACGGCAATATTGGAATTGGCTTTTACGGCAAAACACACTTGGTGTGGATGTGCGCCAAAGGCGCTGTCAAAAGCGCGGTACTGCGTCTCTAGCGCGGCGCGCGAATACACATACAGTGGCGTGCCGTGACGTGCGGCCAAATCGCGCACAGAAACTTGTTCGGCGTATAGCTCGCCGTCTTTATAAGTAAAAGAATCCATCGCTCACTCTTTTTTTGCTTCGGTCGGCGCTGTTTTTACTGCTGCCGCAGGAATCGGCGCATCGCTACTTTTCAGCGAAGGCGGCAACTGATCCGCCGGCGGGTCTTCATCAAAATACAACGCGCCGGTTTGCCCGCAACCCACGAGCATCGTAGCCGCCAATATCATCGCAGCTAATGCCGCTGCGGGCCCGCACGAAATCGACGCATATGCGCGATGCCGCACCCCGAAATTTTTCAGTCTCATGCCGATTCAGCCGCCACACCGACGACGCGCATCCTGCGCCGCCTTGCGCACCTGCGCCGGTGCAGTGCCGCCCGCGTGATTACGCGCATTCACCGAACCCTCGAGGGTCAACACGGCGAACACATCATCCGCTATGTGCGCGGAAAAGCTCTGCAATTCTGTCAGCGTCAACTGCGCCAGATCGCGCTGCTGCTCGACACCAAAGCGCACCGCCTTGCCGACGATTTCGTGCGACTCGCGGAATGGCACACCTTTTTTAACCAGGTAATCGGCCAGATCGGTGGCCGTAGAAAAACCACGGCGCGCCGCTTCGCGCATGACATCGCGCTTGGGCTCAAGGGCCGGCACCATGTCGGCAAACGCACGCAAACAACCGCGTACGGTGTCGACCGCATCGAACAGCGGCTCTTTGTCTTCTTGATTGTCTTTGTTGTACGCCAGCGGCTGCGACTTCATCAGCGTCAGCAGCGCAATCAAATCACCGTTGACGCGGCCGCTCTTGCCGCGCACCAGCTCTGGCACGTCCGGATTTTTCTTTTGCGGCATAATCGAGCTGCCCGTGCAAAAACGATCCGGCAAATTGATGAAGTTAAATTGCGCGCTGGTCCACAGCACCAGCTCTTCTGAAAAGCGCGATAAATGCGTCAGCAGGATCGCAGCGGCGGCACAGAACTCAATGGCAAAATCGCGATCACTCACCGCGTCCAGCGAGTTGCGACAAATCTCATCGAAACCGAGCAGCTCGCGCACCAATTCCCGATCAATCGGGTAGGTGGTTCCGGCCAACGCCGCGCTACCTAATGGCAGGCGATTGGCGCGCCGACGCACATCCGTGAAACGCTGATGATCGCGTTCCAAATTTTCAAACCACGCCAATAAATGATGGCCAAACGTCACCGGCTGCGCTGTTTGCAAATGCGTAAAGCCCGGCATGATGGTATCGGCCTCGCGCTCGGCCAAGTGCGCCAAACCTTGTTGCAAGCGACGAATTTCGGCCAGCACAGCGTCGATTTCATCGCGCAGCCACAGGCGCACATCGGTGGCAACTTGATCGTTGCGTGAGCGGCCAGTGTGCAATTTTTTGCCGGCAATACCGATGCGCTCGGTCAGCCGCGCTTCGATATTCATGTGTACGTCTTCCAGATCGACCCGCCATTCAAATTGCCCGGCTTCGATTTCCGTCTGGATTTTTTTCAGCCCATCGACGATGGCATCACGCTCGACGGTGCTCAGCACGCCGACTTTCGCCAGCATGGTGGCGTGCGCGATCGAGCCCATGATGTCGTGGCGATATAGACGCTTATCGAAATCGACACTGGCGGTAAAACGCGCGACGAAGGCGTCGACCGGCTCGCTGAAACGGCCGCCCCACTGCTGGTTGGTCGGCGGCGGGGTGTTTGATGGCTTGCTCATGGTGGAACCTGCAGAAAAACAGGCACGCAGTATAACGTTGCGACTCTTGCCACGGCCGGCATCGGGCAGTGAAACTCGCCGGCGATGGAACGCACAGGGCTACCCCGGAGCAATGCCCGGGATGGCAACGCGGAAAATGCCGCGCCAGAACACTTCTTTCTTCCCGACTTCTGCGGGCAGCGCGCGTTTGGCGTGCTGGTGCTGGTTGCCGAACTGCTGGCCGTGGTGCTGGTGCTGGCGCGCGGCGGGCTGCTGAGTCTCGACGCCTGGATCGATCTCGCGCTGACGTCACTGTTTGTGCAATTGGTGGCACTGTCCGCTGCTGCGCTGCTGTGTCGACTGCGTATGCCGCTCTCCCGGTTGCCGCGCGCGCTGGCGGCCGTCCTTGCTTACGGTGTCATCGTTGTCGACACCCTGCTGTTCAGTTTGTTGGCGCAATACCTTTACGGTTCCTTGCTCTACGTCACGGCGCCCAGCGCTGGCCCTACCCTCGCCAACGTCATCTCGCATGTGCTGATCGCCGCCATCATCGGCGGCTTGGTCATGCGTTACTTCTACGTGCAAGAGCAGTTGCGGCTGCAGCAGGAAGCCGAACTCAAGGCCCGCATCCAAGCGTTGCAGTCGCGCATCCGGCCGCACTTCCTGTTCAACAGCATGAACATCATTGCCAGCCTGATTGCGGTGGACCCGGTCACGGCTGAAACCGTGGTGGAAGACCTGTCCGATCTGTTCCGCGCCAGCTTGCGCGATGCTGGCAACGAGGTGCCGCTGGCCCAGGAGCTGGAGCTCTGCAGACGCTATGAACGTATCGAGCAGTTGCGTCTTGGTCGCCGGCTACGTGTGGATTGGCAGTTGGCCGAGGGCCTACCGCTGCACGATCTACGCATCCCGCTGCTCACCCTGCAGCCCCTCCTGGAAAACGCCATCTATCACGGCATCCAGCCGCTGGCCGAGGGCGGAGTCGTCACCATCCGGATCACCTGGGAAGGCAGCGTGGTCCGTATCCAGATCGACAACCCGGTGCCCCCCGTCGCGGCGGCTTCGACCGAGCCCAGCCACAAGGGCAACCGCATGGCGTTGGACAATATTCGCTACCGGCTGCGAGCCCTGTACGGGCCTTCGGCAGATTTAGAGGGGGGGAGACTGGGTGCCACCTATGGCACGACGCTCCACTATCCTTTTAATATCGACCGTCAAGGCCTGACGTCGGGCCAAAAATTAGAAGAACAACAAGCAGGTACGCGCCCATGAAGGTATTGGTGTGCGATGACGAGCAACTGGCCCGGGAGCGCCTCACGCGCCTTGTGGCTGATATGGACGGTTATGAAGTCGTCGGTGAAGCCGTCAATGGCGCCGAGGCAGTTCAACGTCTCACCGAAACCGATGCCGACATTGTGCTGATGGACATCCGCATGCCGCAGATGGATGGTCTGGAAGCCGCGAAGCTGATCAGCCAAGGCAAAGCACCGCCGGCGATTATTTTCTGCACGGCTTATGACGATCACGCGCTGCAGGCTTTTAACGTCAATGCCGTCGGCTATCTGCTCAAGCCGGTACGCCGCGAGGCCTTGGCCGAAGCGCTCGGCAAGGCGCGCAGTCTGAATCGCGTGCAATTGTCCGCGTTGTCAGAGGTCAATGCCGCTAATGACAGCGCGCCGCACAGCGGCAAGCAGCGCACCCACATCAGCGCCAAGACACACCGTGGTATCGAACTGGTGCCGGTGGACGACGTCCGCTATTTCCTCGCCGATCAGAAATACGTCACCGTGCGCTCCGGCCGCGGCGAGGTGTTGATCGACGAGACGCTCAAGGATCTCGAAGACGAATTCGGTGAGCGCTTCGTGCGCATCCACCGCAATTCGCTGATTGCGCGTCGTTTCATCGACGGCCTGGAGCAAATCAGCACCGGGCACTACCAAGTCCGGCTGCGTGACACCGACGAACGACTCACCGTCAGCCGCCGGCATGTATCCGGATTGCGTCGTCTCTTGCAGCATCTGTAACCCAAGCCAACAGCGGCTGGCCCCTACCCCCGGCTTCCGCTATCCTCGCCCCGGGTCGTATTACCGGGCGTGAGCCCCTACAACAAGGCCCCATAACAAGAACAGGTACACCCCATGAAACGCTCCATCAAACTTGCTGTTGCCGTTGCGTTGGCCGCCTTCATTTCCGGTTGCACGGTGGGTCCGGTCCCGGGCTGGGTTTACACCAACACCAAATATCCGTTGATGGCCACCGGCAGCAACAAAGAACCGACGCGTGTCGGCCGCGCTACCGCTCGCTCGATTTTCATGGCGATTTCCACCGGTGACGCGTCCATTCAAACAGCAGCACAGAACGGCGGTATCACTGAAATTCATCACATCGATTACGAAGCACAAAACGTATTGGGCATCGTGACCGACTACACCACGGTCGTATACGGCAACTGATCCGGCTCGCGTTTCCCGGAAAAGGCCGCTGCGACGCGGCCTTTTTCATTTCCGGAGCCTGCATCCGGGCTGTACATCAGGAGACCACGCGCACCATGACACACGTGATCCGAATCGCCACGCGTAAAAGTCCACTCGCTCTGTGGCAAGCCAACGATGTGGCTGATCGCTTGCGCGCATTGCATCCGGGCTTGCAAACCGAGCTGGTGCAACTGACCACGCAAGGCGATCGCATTCTGGATGCGCCTCTGTCAAAAGTCGGCGGTAAGGGCTTGTTCGTCAAAGAACTGGAACAAGCGATGCTGGAAGGCCATGCCGACATCGCCGTGCATTCGATGAAAGATGTGCCGATGGAGTTACCGGAAGGTCTCGTGCTGCCGGTGATCTGCGAGCGCGAAGATCCACGCGACGCACTGGTGTCGTCGCGGTACCGCTCCATCGATGCGCTGCCACCGGGCGCGATCGTAGGCACCAGCAGTTTGCGTCGTGCCGCGCAATTACGCGCGCGGCGGCCCGACCTCGTCATTCGTGATTGCCGTGGCAATGTGCAGACGCGCTTATCCAAACTGGATGCCGGCGAATACGCGGCCATTTTGCTGGCCAGCGCCGGCTTGCGGCGGCTGGGTCTTGCCGATCGCATTGCCGCGCTGCTGCCCGTGCAGGAAAGTTTGCCGGCCTGCGGCCAAGGCGCGGTGGGCGTTGAATGTCGCGGTGACGATGCACGCGTATTGGCGTTGATCGCGCCACTCAATCACGAAGCAACGTCCTTCCGAGTGCGCGCAGAACGCGCGCTCAATCGTCGTCTCTCTGGTGGCTGCCAAGTACCCATCGCCGGTTATGCCGTGCTCGATGGCACGCAACTTCAACTTGAAGCGCTGGTCGCTGCTGTGAATGGGGAGCGTGTGCTGCGCGCGAGCGGCACCGGTGCGGCTATCGACGCAGAAGACATTGGCATTCGCGTCGCGGAAGAATTACTGGCGCAAGGCGCTGGCGAATTGCTCGCGCTCGTCGGTAATGCAAGTGACCATGGCATCGCTCCACGCTGAACAAACACCACTGGCCGGCTGGCATGTGCTGGTGACGCGGCCGCGTGGCGTTGCCCATGCCTTGATTCAACGCATCACTGAAACCGGCGCGCAAGTCACACACGTACCGCTGCTGGTGATCGATGCGTTGCCGGAAACGGACGCTGATCGTGCGCTGGCACAAAATCTCGATCGGTTTGATTGCGTAATCGTCACCAGCCGCCACGCTGTAAAACATGCGATGCCAAGACTGGCTGCGTACTGGCCACAGTGGCCCGCTGCGCAGCCCTGGCTAGCCGTGGGCGCTGCCACCGCCGCGGCGTTGACGCGCTGGGGCATACGCGCCAGCGCACCCGCCGATGCGCGCTCCGAAGGTTTATTGGCAATGCCCGAATTAACCGACATCCGAGGCAAACAGATTTTGTTGCTCACCGGTGAAGGTGGGCGTGGTCTGCTCGACGCCGTGCTCACTGCGCGCGGCGCACAGCTGACGCGCTATGACACGTATCGTCGCCGCCCCTGCGTGGACGGCGACGAAGGTCTGCAACGCTTTTGCGCAAAAGACAACATGCGCCATGTTGTTCTGGTGAACAGCGCCGATGCGTTGCACACTCTGCTCGCGCGTGCTCCGGCGGTATGCTCGCTCAATATCGACTGTGTGGTGCCCAGCGAACGGCTGGCAACGCTGGCGCGCAATGCGGGATTTTCCAACCCGCAACGGGCCGCCAGCGCCAACGATACCGACATGCTGGCGACGCTCATTGCGCTGGCTCAACGCTGACCGTGCAGCCATTCAGTTGAAAAGATTTCCTGCGAGGATCGATCATGCACAACGATTTTCCGCCCACTCGCTCACCCGCACGCCGCTTCGCCATGCCGGTGTTGACCATCGCCGCACTGGCAGCGGCATTTGCCTTGGGCTTCTGGATTCTCACCAGCCTGCAGGCTTTGGAAACGCGCGGCAGCAAAACGGATACTCGTGTTGATGCGCGATTGGCGGCATTGGAAGCACGCGAAGTCGCGCTGTTCGATGCGCAGGAAAAACTCGCTTCGCAACTGGCCATGCTCACCGGTTCACGGCGCGATACGCTCTTTGCTGCCGAAGCCGAACACTTAATTCGCCTCGCCGCACAACGGCTCACGTTGTTTCAAGATCCGCAAGGCGCAGACGCCATGCTGGCGGCGGCTGAACGCGCCTTGCGTGAAGTACGCGGTGCCGATACGCATGCCACACTCGCGGCATTGGCGCGCGACCGAGCACAACTCCGCGATATCACCGCGTTCAATGTCGAAGCCGCTTGGCATCGCCTCGCCACGCTACCGGATCGCGTCGATCAATTGACGGTGCCTGCGGCAAAACACGGTATGACGCCTGCCGCTACGCCCGTCATCGACAATGCACCGCCAATCACCGACTCACCGTCGACATCCCATTGGGATCGACTGATACACGGTATCCGCTCACTGGTTGTGCTGCGTCGCGTTGATGAACCCATTGCACCTGCTTTGACGGCTGATGAGCGCGCGCTGGCGGCCGATCATTTCCGTTTGCTCATCGAGCAAGCGCAATTGGCGCTGCTGCAACATCGTCATGCGATCTATCACGATGCGCTGCAACAGGCATCACGCCAGATTGAACGCATTACCACCGGCGATCCCTTACTACGCAACCGCATTCAACAAGAAATCGCCACGCTGGACGTGTTGTCCGCCAGCGCGTTGCCCACCTTTGATGAGTCGTTGGCGGCCGGCCACGCGTTGCTGGCGCGCCTGTCGAATGCCAGCGAGGTCACGCCATGAAGCGCACATTGATGTGGCTGTTGATCGCGCTAGTCGTCGGCGTCGTGCTCGGCCAATTCATGTTGGATGACCCCGGTTATTTGCTGCTGTCTTGGCAGAACTGGGTGCTCACCACCAGTTTATGGGTGGCCGCGCTGGGCATTTTGCTGGCGTTCGGCATCATTTTGTTGGCATTCGGCGTGCTCAATTCCGTGCTCGACGCCATCGCTTGGCTACGTCGCGATCGCAGCGCACGACGTGCCGATAAAGCGCGGCAACTCGCCGAGGCGGGGCTCACGCAATACGCCGAAGCCGATTGGCGTAAAGCCACCAGCACACTGCTCAAAGCCGCAGAACTCGTCGACACGCCGTTGCCTGTGCGGCTGACTGCTGCGCGTGCAGCCGAAGAAGAAGGCCGAGTCGATCTAGCGGAGCAGATCTTGCGCGAAGCGCGTCACAGCGCCGGATCCGCCACGCCATTGGTCGATATTCGTTTGGCTGCACTCAAGTTGCGTCACAAAGATCCTGCCAGTGCCCGACTGCTGCTGGAAAAAGTACGTGATCGCTTTCCAAAACATCCCACCGCGTTGCGCTTGATCGTGGATGTTTACACGCAATTGGAAGATTGGTCGGCACTGGTCGATACACTGCCGGCGGCGCGGGCACAGTTATCGCCAGAAAATATTCTAAAATTGACGCAACGTGCATGGCTCGGCCTGCTGCAAAGCACGGCCGAATCTGCCGGGTACGCCAGCCGCAAGGCACGCATCGATGCGCTGACCGGACGTTGGAAATCAGCGCCGACCGATGTGCGTCATGACGAGATCGTGGTGGCCACCTATGCAGAACTGCTGCTGCGTTTCGACGCGTTGGACGAAGCGCACGCGGTGCTGGAAAAAGCGTTGAGCGTCAGCATCAGTGGCTCTTCGTTTAGTGATCGCCTCATCGATTTGTATGGCCGTCTAGATCATCCCGACCCCGCCGCTCAACTGGCGCAAGCGGAAAAGTGGTTGCTCATGCGCCCCACGCACGCCGCACTCTTGCTCGCCACGGCTCGCATTAGTCTGCGAAATCGACTCTGGGGCAAAGCGCGCGATTATCTGGAAGCCAGCGTCAGCCGAAAAGCCACGCCCGAAAGCTGCGCTGAGTTGGCGCGACTGTATTCACGGCTAGGTGAAAGCGTGAAGGCCGAACAATATCTGCATCGTCAGGCCGAACTGCTTGGTAACGCATTGCCAAAATTACCGCTGCCCACCGCGCGCGTGACCTAACTCGTTATTCGCGCGGCGCCCAAGCCAACACGTCGGAATAAAAATGGTCTTTGGGTAGGCCGGCGGCCATAAACGCATCCAAAGCGGCATACACCATCGGCGGCGAACCGCACACAAACACGTCGTGCTGTGCGATGTCCGGCACCTGCCGCATCGCCACTTCATGTGCCATGCCAGTCTGCATGCCCGCCGGCGCCTCGCCTTGCGAGACCGCAAAATGACAGCGAATGTGCGCATGCTCGCGCTGCCACTGCAGGGGCAACTCCGGCAGGTAAAAATCTTCCGGCCGCCGCACGCCCCAACACACGGTGATGGGCGTCATCCAACGCTGGGCATTCGCATGTTCGACCAGCGCTTTGACCTGCGAAAAACCGGTGGCACCCGCCACGAGCAGCAAGGGTCGCGGCGGCTCATTCACCAGCACACAATCGCCCAGCGGTAGGCGCAACTGCACCGTCGTCACCCGTCGTAGCAGGGCCACCACCGCCAGTGACGCCGGATTCACCTCGCCATAGCGCACATGCAGCTCTAGGTCTCGGCCGGTTTCCGGCGGCGACGCCAAAGAAAAGGCCCAAGCCTGATCGCCTTCGATGATTTCCAGATACTGGCCTGCCAGCCGGGGCACATCGCTGCTCAGCCGCAGGCGCAGCCGCAAGACTTCATGGCCCAACGCTTCCAGCGACAGGATGCGGGCAGTCGTCGTCAGGGGTGGCGGCAGTAGGCTCAAGACCTGAGCACTCAGCGCAGCGCAGGGTATAGCGTCGTCCCCGACAGCCGCCGGGGCTGGTAATCAGTGGGTTTCGGCAAAGGCGAAGTAATCGTCATAGTCGTTGCCCGCCGGCGTCACCACCATATTGCCGAACAACAAGTCGATCCGCGCATCTTCGCCTTTGGTCCGTGCGTATTCGGGATTGGCACGCGCATCGCGGATGAACTGCTCCAGCGCGGTGTGCAATTTTTGCTCGCCATCGGCCGTGGCCAATCCGAACTGCTCGGGCAGTGCGACGGCGCGACCTTCGACCAGTGCCGCATGGATCGGCTGGTGAACGGACGCCAGTACATTGAGGTTGTAGAGCGAGGGGTCAGTGCCACCGATGGCTTCGAGTTGCATCAGGAAGGCAAGAATGATGGCTTTCATGGAGTTCCCCAGCGCCGGTTTGGCAGGCGGGAGAAAAATACGCGGAAAGACAAAAAAAGTGGAGTGCGGGTTGTACGACAAGGCTTAGGGATTTATCAGGCCCGGCATGGGGCGGCCGGCGCCCGCAAGCCGCGCCCTCGCGCACCACCGGTCAATTGCCTCGGCGCGCAGCCCAAACGCGCTAGCCGCTGCGTCGCATCTACCGACATCACACCGGCATCACGCTGATCGCACACCCACTCACCCCGCGCCGCCACGTGCAGCGCCGCGGCACGACGAGCGCTTACTTGCGCTTCATCGCATCGAAGAAGTCATCGTTGGTTTTGGTTTCGCGCAATTTGTCGATGAGGAATTCCATCGCCGCGATTTCATCCATCGGATGCAGCAACTTACGCAAAATCCACATCCGCTTGAGTTCATCTTCGCCGGTCAGTAATTCTTCGCGGCGCGTACCGGTTTTCTTGATGTTGATGGCCAGATACACACGCTTCTCGGCGAGCTTACGATCCAGATGCAA
>CAZNPF010000007.1:0-99427 GCA_964574995.1 uncultured Pseudomonadales bacterium
GGGCGCCCAACGTTGGAGCTAAAGCCGCGGCCCGTCAGGGACGTCGCGCCTGCAGTGGTTAGCCGTCACATCACTTGCGACGCTTACTCAACTTCGGAGCCCAAACACGCAGCGGGCAATGCTTGGCGATGTGTTTGAAATCACCATCAGTGCTCAAGAGTGTGAGGTCATGCCGAATGCACAACTGTGCAAGCAACGCATCAATGGTTCCAGCCCGAACCCCCGCCTTACGGCAAGCGTTTCGTAGGTCTGCAGCCCCGATATGATCTTCTCGATCAGGCTGAATTAGCGGCAGCGCCGAGAACCTCTCAATGATTTGGACCCGAGCCTTGGCTCCGGAGAATCCTTGGAGTAGTTCCTGCAACACGAGGCCTGTTGTAACAACAACGTCTGCGCCGAGCAGGGCTTCCTTGAGTTGATGCACTTCCGGCTCAAAAGCATCAACGTCCCGCCTCAACGCCAGCGACCAGACGCTGGTATCCACCAACAGAGCCAATTAGCGGGACCGCTCGTTCTTGTAATTGAATGAGTCATCCCACTCCAGCTTTCCCATGAGCTCGACTACCCGCCTTTGTTCCCGGCGGGCAATGAACTCCTGTAAGGCTTTAGTAACGACAGCCTTCTTGGTGCGCTCGCCACTGACTTCGACAGCGCGCTCCAACAGATCCGGGTCAATTGCGAGATTGGTAGCCATGTGTAATACCTCGCACAACAGGCTACACATAACGCTAGGGCTGCGCCAGCCCCATAAAGCACAACACTCAACTGCTTGTGACGGCTAACGTTGGCGCTAAAGCCGCGGCCCGTCAGGGCCGTCGGCCTGCAATGATGTAATGGACTCCTCCCACGCTTCTACGGCATCCATGCGCCAGAAGCACAGTCCCTGGAGTTAGTGCCCACTTTCCTGCTGCTGATGGCGCAGGGCGTTGCGGCGGTCCTGTTCTTCCGCCAGCTTCACGGCATTTTTCATGGCGACAAAGATGCCCACCGGGATCGCCAGAATGCACACGAGCACGATGAACACCGTCAGCAGGCCACCCCAAGAACCAAACAGATCAGCCAATACAACATCCATGAAACACCTCCACCTGCATTAAGGACGTGTTTATGGTCGTTGCCTGGTCCCCCGCCTGCCTTGACCGGCGTCAGTGATGGTGCCCGCCCGCACTAGGAAAAACCGAGGGTGATCCGTTGCAACAGCGTCTGCCGGATGACCTACAAGTTCGCCAACCGCTCCAAAAACAACACTGCTTCCTTGTCGACGATACGGCGAGCACCCCGCTCGCTGCGCTGCGCGTCGTGCTGCGCGATGGCGTCCAGCAGCACGCGATAATCTGGCGCATTGAATGCATCGCGGCTGATCCGATGCATAGTTTTGCCGAGCAAGCGATAGCCTTCGCGCAGCGTGTTGAACGCCAGCCGGTAGGCAATGTTGCCGCTGGCTTCGGCAATCACTTCCCAAAAGGCGAGCAGCCGTTCGTGCAGCACACCATCGTCCGTAATGGTCGGCAGTTCACGCGCGCGTAAGCGCAAGGCCGTCAGTTGTGCTTCGGTGTGGTTGTGCGCCGCCAGCCGGGCGGCATCGACTGCTAGCGCGGTATGCATTTCCATCAGACTGCGTATCGCCCGTCGCCGTCGATTGGCATCGCCCGCTTCCAGCAACGTCAGCAAGAGTTCCAAGCCAGCCGTGGCGCGAAAATTTTCCACACGCGTACCGCCACCATGCAGCGTGCTCGCCAGCCGCGCCTGCGTCAGCCGATTGATCGCCTCGCGCACCGCGCCGCGATTGACGCCAAACGTCACCGCCAATTCGCGCTCGGGTGGCAAACAAATACCCACCGCGTATTCGCCGGACAGGATGCGATCCCGCAGCGTTTCGAATAGCGACGTCGCCTTGCTCTTGCCAGCGCTCTTGCGACGGGCAGCCGCCGGCCGCCCCGGCGTTCGCGGCTTGACGGGGCTGCGCGTACGAGTACGCACGGGCGAAGGTGACTCAGGCGATGACATGCCGGCTCCGGGCAAGACAAACCGCGTCACTGTACCCGACCGGCTGAGTTTGTCGGCTGCCGCCCACTGACGGTTACGCCTGCGGGCCGGCACCGATTACCTCACGTCACAGACCGGCTGCCCCAGACCACTGCCAGACCAGTACCAGACCCCTAGTAGGCACCTTCAAACCAGTGGCAGACTCACTAAAACCTGTGGGTTTCCTGTTGCCTCGCACGCGACTCCCACCTCACCCCGAGGTTGCCGCCATGCCCCGCCTTGCCAGCTCTCACGATGCGCCGCGTGACGTCCCTCGCGACCAAGGCCGCTGGCCGCTGCAATACATGATCGGTTTCTATCGCGACATCAACGCCACGACTCGCGATCTGTATCAGCGCAACGGACCCATCGCACGCGTCGGTTACGGGCCGATGTCCATCGTTCACCTGTTCGGCCCGGAAGCCAATCAGTTGGTGTTTCAGAACCGTGATGAAACGTTTTCTTCACGACTGGGTTGGGGCTGGGTGATCGATCACGTCTTTCCCGGTGCCATCATGACCATGGACGGCGAACAGCATCGCTTCCAGCGCCGCATCATGAATCAGGCATTCAAGAAACCGGCGTTGGTAAATTATTTGGATCGCATGAATCCACGCATCGCTGAAGGATTGCGCGCCTGGCAAAGCGGTAGTGATTTCCGCGTATTTCCCGCCGTCAAACAACTCACGTTGGATTTGGCGACGCGCATTTTCATGGGCATTGAGCCCGGTGACGAAGCCACCCGACTCAACCAAGCGTTTCAAGACACCGTCGAAGGGTCTATCGGCGTCGTTCGCTTCGACTTGCCCGGTACAGCCTACCGGCGCGGACTACGCGGCCGTGAACATCTCGTCAACACATTCCGCAGTCTCATCCCAGAAAAACGCCGAAAAGAAACGCCTGATTTTTTCAGCGCGTTTTGTCATGCCGAAAGCGAAACCGGCGACCGCTACACCGATCAGGAAATCATCGATCACATGGCGTTCCTGATGATGGCCGCCCACGACACCACCACATCGACGTTGACCACGTTATTTTATGCGCTGGCACGTGAGCCGGTTTGGCAGGAACGTTTGCGCGAAGAAGCACGTGCTTACGCCAGCACATCGCTTGCCTTCGATGATCTCGAAAAAATGAAAAACACTGAATGGGCCATGAAAGAAGCGCTGCGCCGCTATCCGCCATTGCCGGTGATGCCACGCTTCGCCACAAAATCTTTTGAATTTCAGGGTTACACCGTTCCCGCCCGAACCCATATCGGGCTGGCGCCCGTGCATACCCATCACATGGAAGAAATTTGGAACCGGCCTTTCCGTTTTGATCCAGAACGTTTCGCGCCAGGCCGCGAAGAACACAAAAAACATGCGTTCTCTTGGGCACCTTTCGGTGGTGGCGCGCACATGTGCATTGGTCAACATTTTGCCGACTTACAAGTGAAAGCCGTCATGGCGCAAGTATTGTTGCGTTATCGGTGGAGCGTGCCACGTCATTACCGCATGCCCTACCAACTGGTGCCCATCGCCAAGCCGCGCGATGGTTTGCCGGTGGTGCTGGAACGGATCTGAGCGCTTTGACGGTTTACTGCTTACGCCCTCTTTACCCAATCATCGATTTATTGACACCCATCATTTAAGACTCCATTAAAACAACGATCAAATCGATCATCTGAAACCTCAACGAGACCTCTCATGTCGACAAGCTGGCAAGCACAAGCACTGGGATTCGCCGCTCGCACCTTCGTCAAACCGGTGGTGTCGCGGGTGCGACTGACGCCACAACTGATGAAACTGTCGCAGTTGGGCTTTGACGCCATCACCACCATCCTGCCCGTCCCACGCAATGCGCGCGTGATCTCGGTGAATGCCGACGATGTACCTTGCGAATGGGTGATGTGCGCCGATGGCATTCGTGAAGAACGTGTCTTTATTTACTTGCACGGTGGCGGATATTTTTTTGGTTCGGCTCGTTCACATCGCGGACTGACTTGGCGCATCTCGCAAGCGGGCAACATGAAAGTGCTGGCGGTGGATTATCGCCAACCGCCGGATCATCAATACCCCACGCCGATTTGGGATGTCGTGCGCGTGTACCGCTGGTTGCTCGCACGCGGTTATGACCCGAAAAACATCATCATTGGCGGCGACAGTGCCGGCGGAAATTTATCGCTGGTGTCGATGCTGAAATTCCGCGAACTGGGTTTGCCATTGCCCGCAGGTGCCGTACTGATTTCACCTTGGGCCGATCTCAGCGCCACCGGGGAATCCCTACACGACAACGCCGACCACGACCCCTACATTCCGGTCAATCTGCTGAAATTCGTGTCACGCCTCTACGTGGGCGAATATTCACCACGCGATCCATTCCTCTCGCCGATTTACGCCGATTTCACCGGCTTCCCGCCGATTCTGGTGCAAGTTGGCAGTGTCGAAGTGCTGTTGTCCGACGCCGAGCGCGTCGTCGACGCTGCGCGTCGCGCCAACGTGCCCGTGCAGCTCACCGTCTATCGCGACATGATGCATGTGTTCCAAGCACTCGCGTATTTCATCCCCGAAGGCAAAGATGCCATTCGTGAAATCGGTCGCTTTGTGCATCAGCAGCTGGGCCGTGAAGCGGGCAACACGGCCGATGTGATTCCGCTGCGCCGATAAATCTCTGACTGGAACATTTCACATGCCCATTCCTGCCGTACTGACAGGCCGTCTCGCGCTGCCCGTTATCGCCTCACCGTTGTTCATCGTGTCGGGCCCGGAGCTGGTCATTGCTCAGTGCAAGGCTGGCATCGTGGGTTCTTTCCCATCACTGAATGCACGCCCCATCAGCCAGTTAGATGAATGGCTGACACGTATCAAACGCGAACTTGAGGAATATCAAGCGGAAAATCCGCAGATAAAAGTGGCGCCCTATGCGGTGAATCTGATCGCACATGTCAGCAACGGACGATTGGAAGAAGACATCGCCGTCTGCGCAAAACACAAAGTGCCCATCGTGATCACCAGTCTGCGCGCGCCCGCATCTGTTGTGAGCGCCGTACACGGCTGGGGCGGTATCGTGCTGCATGATGTCATCAATATTCGTCACGCGAAAAAAGCCATCAGCGAAGGTGTCGACGGCTTGATTCTCGTTTGCGCCGGAGCCGGTGGCCACGCCGGCACCCTGAGCCCCTTCGCGCTGGTTTCAGAAGTGCGCGAATTCTGGAGCGGCACC
The DNA here is from genome assembly GCA_964574995.1 of uncultured Pseudomonadales bacterium. Taxonomy (GTDB): domain Bacteria; phylum Pseudomonadota; class Gammaproteobacteria; order Pseudomonadales; family JADFDG01; genus JADFDG01. The sequence goes on from CAZNPF010000007.1 coordinate 5,230, forward strand.
ATCGCGCTTTCAGGTGCTATTGCCACTGGCGATGGCATTCTCGCCGCACAAGCACTCGGTGCAGACTTTGCATACATCGGAACGCGTTTTATCGCCAGCACCGAAGCCAACGCCGTGGATGGTTACAAGCAAGCGTTGGTCGAATCCAGCGCAAAAGACATCGTTTACTCCTCACTGTTCACCGGTATTCACGGTAATTATCTCGCCCCCAGTATTCGCGCCGTTGGCATGGACCCAGACAACCTTCCGTCTGCCGACAAATCCACGATGAACTTCGGTAGCGGTGGCAACACGCAAGCCAAATCTTGGAAAGACATCTGGGGCGCTGGCCAAGGCACCGGCAGCATTCATGAAGTCATGCCAACGGGAGACATCGTGGCGAAGTTGCAGCGGGAATATGACGCGGCAAAAGCGCGGCTGCAAAAAGCGATGGGTTGAATCGCTACATCTATATCTCTGAACGCTAGGCAGAAAAAACAAACCCCGCACTCGGCGGGGTTTGTTTTTTGGATCATCGGTTTGACTGGCTCAATGCCGCTGGCAAGCGCCCCATCAATCTCGTGCCAATCGCCAACGTGCGATACCGAACACCATCAGCACCAGCAACAGCGGCATCAACACGATGTTGATGAACTTGAGCCACGCGCCGAGCGTGTCAATGTCACTGCCAAGTTGGTGCTGGACTTCACGCAACTCTTTGCGTACGCGCAGCTTCTCGGCCATGAATTTTTCGAGTTCTGCGACCTGCGCCGCATCGAGCTCAAACGCTTTAGCGTCCTGCTGTTTCTTCGCCTGCAACGCCGTCAGTTTTTCTTCCGTCGCCGTCAACTGGTCTTCCAGCGTTTGCTGTTTGGCCTGCAGATTCATTGCAGCCGCACGCTCTAGCGCATTGACCTTATCGAACGGGCGCTCATAGCGGCCACGGCCACGGATATCCGCCAGATCCGAACTCCCCATCAGGCCATCAACGCTATTCGTGAGGAAATCACCGTTATCGGCAAAGGCCTGCGCCACTTGCTGCCCCATGAAATCCTGCACATTCACCCACAAGCGATCACTGAGCACGTCGCTGTCGGCCACAACAAGAATATTGGCTGATTTTTCTTCCACCACCGGCCCTACCGACGCACCACTCGCCGGCGCGGGGAAAGCACTGTTGATCTTGCCGGTAATGCGCGCCGCCAACACATAACGTTCGCCGGTCGGCTTGAAGCCTTCATAGAGTTTGGTGTGATCTTGTGCGGCCGCAACGCGCGTGGCATCGAGCAACTCGGCTTGATCGCTGGACTCAATCAGTGGCGTAAACGTAGAAGCACTGTCCTTCGCGTGAGAAAGCGCACCCGGCGACGCCATCAGCAGGCGTTCCAGACGCGCCGTAACCGGATCTGCTGTCGGAAACTCACCTTGTCCAAATTGCAGAATCGTCAAATTCGGCACCGGTCGCCCATATTGTTCGCTGGCCACCGGCACCGCCAAGGACGCATCACCCACGACTTTCGTCGGGTCATATTGCACACCCCAGGCGGCAAATAACGGCGCAATATTCGACGATGGATCCGTCGCACCAAACATGCCGCCACCGGCGGCTTCTGCATTCGGATCGACAAAGACGAGCGTCGCGCCACCACCACGCACCCAACGATCAATCGCATGCAGCGATTTTTCCTGGAGCTTGCCAGGGTGCGCGATGAGCAAGAGACGAACGTCATCGCCAATGCGCTCAAAATCCGGCGCTAACGCTTCTACGTTATACAGCTGCTGCAATTGCGCGAAGCTCGCCCAAGGCGGTGTTGGCTGACGCGTCATGAAATCAAAACCGCCCTGCAGATCCAGGCTGGTCGCCAGCGCGATTTTCGGCGCGACGTGACGCGACGCTTTCCACACCACTTGACTGAGGTCGTATTCCAGCGATTCCTCGTGATCCGGGCGGAAAAATGCGATGGTTTCTGGTTTGCCGCCTTCTCCCGTCACGGCCAACCCGAACCAGATGCCCGCGCCGCCCGGCGTCAGCGGCACACTGATGAGCCCCAGTTCGTTGGCACGGTCCTCGTCTTCGGAAAATGCATCCGGTGACGTGATTTTCAGTTTCAGTTTGCCGCCCGAGAGCCGCTCGTACTCATGCAGCAATTCCTGCACGCGCTGCGCGTAATTGGCGATCTGTGGCACTTCGCTGGTGGCATCCGCCGAGTAGAACAGCTCCGCCGTTACCGTCTTTTCCATGCTCTTGAGCATGTGTTTGGTGCCATCCGACAGCGTGTACATATTGCCTTCGGTCAAATCCAACCGCAGAGCCGGCAACAGGTTCATCAGTTGAACCACGGCTACCACGATCACGGCAACGCCCAATAACGCCCAGCCTGCGTGGCGTTTGCTAAATAGTTTTTTCATGATTCAGCCCGCCTTCTTGCGGTCGATGACGATGGCGGTGGCGCACAGCCAACCGGCGATCATCACCAAGAAAAATATAAAATCGCCCAGATCGATGACGCCTTTGCTCACCGCTTGAAAATGCGTGAGGAATGACAGATTCGATACCGTGGTAATCAACCAGCCCGGTGCCCAGCCCTCAAACGCATTGAGCACGACCGGAAAACCGCAAATCACCAGCAGGAAACACGTCACCACGGTGAGTACGAATGCAATCACTTGATTGGACGTGGTGGCCGATAAGCACGAACCCACCGCCAGATACGCACCGGCCATCAACCAACTGCCAAAGTACGCCGTGAAAATGGCGCCATTGTCGGGTTCGCCCAGCCACGCGACAGTGATCCACATCGGAAATGTCATCACCAGCGCAAGGCCGGCAAACAACCAAGCGGCTAGGAATTTCCCGAGCACGGCATCGCGTAAGCGGATTGGTAACGTCAGCAACAATTCCAACGTGCCGCTCTTGCGTTCTTCGGCCCATAGCCGCATGGCGAGTGCCGGCATCAGGAATAAATACAACCACGGGTGAAACGCAAAGAACGGCAGCAAATCGGCCTGACGGCGTTCAAATAAATTGCCGAGATAAAACGTGAGTACGCCACCCAGCACCAAAAAAATAGCGAGGAACACATACGCCAGCGGTGTTGCAAAGCAGGCGTACAACTCGCGGCGGACGACAGCAACAAGGTTCTGATTCATGAACAGCTCCAAAATCAGGCGGCGCGATCGCGCGTGAGACGCCGGAAGACTTCATCCAAGCGGCCACGCTCGACCACCAGATCACTCACATTCCAGTTGCGCTCACGGCTGAGCGAGAGAAAGCCCGGCAGTAAATCGGCGCTGCCTTGTGCTACCAATGTGCGACGAGCGCCTAGGCCTTCCACCGCCAAAACGCCCGGCAGTTTGGCCAGCGCATCGTCAACTTCTGTGCCTTCGGGCAACGTGGCGCTGAGCGCGCCGTGATAACGCGATTGCGCTTCCAATTCCGCCGGCGTGCCATCGGCCACCACCGCACCGTCGGCAATCACTACCGCGCGCGTGCACACCGCCGTCACTTCTTCGAGGATGTGCGTGGAAATGATGATGATGCGCCCTGGCGATAACCGCGTAATGAGTTCTCGCACCTGATGTTTCTGATTGGGATCCAAACCGTCGGTAGGCTCATCCAGCACCAGCACCTGCGGATCATGCAGGATGGCCTGCGCCAGACCGACGCGACGCTTGAACCCTTTAGACAAGGTATCGATCACGCGACTGCGCACCGCATCCAGTTCCAGCTCGCGCAACACGCGCGCAACACGCTCATCCGCTTCAAGGCCGCGATAACCACGAATCGACGCGATGAAGCGCAAAAACGCCGCCACCGTCATCTCACCCCAAGCAGGTGCGCCTTCCGGCAAATAGCCAATGCGTTTTTTGGCGGCATCCGGCGTGGCGATGACATCGTCGCCAAACACGCGGATTGCTCCACGATCAGGCGTGAGATAGCCGGTGATCATTTTCATGGTGGTGGATTTACCAGCGCCGTTGGGGCCGAGAAATCCGAGCACTTCGCCCGGATTTACCGTGAGCGAGATGCCGCGTACGGCCGCCACGTGCCCGAACGCCTTGTGCAGGTCATCGATGCGTATCATCGGAAATTCATCCTCGTATGCTGAAACGGGTCGATAAACAGTGAAGTGGTCAGCCGGCAAAACAAACGCCAAGCCACGGCGCACGGACCGGCAAAAATAGTAGAAGTTCCGATGTCATGCCACCCGCAAGGCCCAGCGAGCGCTGGGCCAGCGGCTCAGGCCTTGAGTAGCGCCTCGATATCCTTGATCAGGTCTTCCGGCTTATCCGTCGGCGCGTAACGCGTGACGCTCTTGCCGCTCTTGTCGACCAAGAATTTGGTGAAATTCCACTTGATGGCTTCACTGCCGAGAATGCCCGGCGCGGCACTCTTGAGGTGTTTGTAGAGCGGCGCTGCATCGCCGCCATTGACGTCGATTTTTCCGAACAACGGAAAATTAACGCCAAAATTCATCTCACAAAACTGCTCGATCTGCGCGTTGGGTGCCGGCTCCTGATGACCAAACTGATTGCACGGGAAGCCCAGCACCACCAAACCCTTGCCCTGAAAACGCTCATGCAGCATCTGCAAGCCTTTGTACTGCGGCGTGAAGCCGCATTTGCTGGCAGTGTTGACGATCAGCAATACCTTTCCGCGGTACTGGCCAAGATCCGTCGGTTTACCGTGAATATCGGTGACGGTGTAATCGAAAACAGTCGTCATAAGCAGATTCTCCGTAGTTTTCCGTGCAGCAACGGGATTAAACCGTCACCGTATTTTTTGAACGCATCGTTTTCTCAAGCGCAATACGCCGCATCACTATGAACAGCATCAGCTATCGCGTGTCACCAGCATTCGTACTTCTGTCATATCGGCAATGGCGCTCGAGATGCCTTCGCGGCCAATACCAGAATCTTTCACGCCGCCATAAGGCATGTGATCCATGCGGAAACTTGGGATATCACCCACTACCACACCGCCCACATCCAATTCTTTCCACACTTGCGTGGCGCGCAAACGGTCACGGGTAAACACGCCCGCCTGTAAGCCGTAACGTGATGCGTTGACACGCGCAATCGCGTCCTCGAACGAACGGAATTTCTCCAACACGCAAGCCGGCCCAAATACTTCGCCGTCACAAATCTGTTCGCCCTGCGGCACATTTTCCAGAATCGTCGGGGCGACCAGCAAGCCTTGTCGCTCACCGCCGCAGAGCACCGTCGCACCGTTGCTGCGCGCCGACTCAATCCACGATTGAATGCGCTGCGCTTCTTTTTCGCTAATCACCGGCCCGCAGAATGTTTTTTCATCACGCGGATCGCCGGTACGTAAGGTTTTGGTTTGCGCGACAAGACGGTCGCGGAATTCGTTGTAACGGCTTTCATGCACAAAGATTCGCTGCACGCTGATGCAGCTCTGTCCGCTCTGATAAAACGCGCCGAATACGCAACGATCCACGGCGAAGCCGATGTCGGCCGTCTCATCGACAATCACGGCGGCGTTGCCGCCCAATTCCAGCGTGACGCGTTTGCGGCCGGCACGCGCCTTCATGTCCCAGCCGACGGCATCAGAGCCGGTAAAACTGAGCAATTTCAGGCGATCGTCTGTGACCAGCACATCAGCTGCCGCGCGCTCGGACGGCAAAATGGAAAACGCGCCTTCCGGCAAACCCGTTTCAGCCAGTACTTCGCCAATGATCAGCGCACCCAACGGCGTCAACGAGGCCGGTTTCAAGACAAATGGGCAGCCCGCCGCGATTGCAGGTGCCACTTTATGCGCCACCAAATTGAGCGGAAAATTGAACGGCGTGATGAAACCGCAAGCACCGACCGGAACCCGCATCCACATCCCGCTGTAACCTTCGCCACGGGCGCTGATATCCATGGGAATGATTTCACCCTTGATGCGGGTGGCTTCTTCTGCCGCAATGGCAAACGTCTCGATCAAGCGCGTCACTTCCACGCGTGAATCGCGGATCGGTTTGCCGGCTTCCAGACACAGCGCCAGCGCCAATTCTTCGCGACGCTCCTCAAAACGCTGCACGCAATAACGCAATACATCACGACGACGCCAGGCCGGCAACTTGCGCATCGCTTCTTCGGCATGCACCGCAGCCGTCACAGCCTGCGTCACCAATGGTGCCGTCGCCACACAAACTTCGGCGCAAGATTCGCCACGGTATTTGTCGATGACCGGCATCGTTTCGGCCGTCATCAACGGGCGATTGGCAAAAAATAAGGGCCGCGCCACAGAATTCATATCGTCCGTCATGAGGTTCCCGTTCATGTCGATTTACGCGTCACGATGAATCGTCGATCCACCAAAAAACACAGTTAAAAAATTATTCACTCGATCATTCATTTTCCATTCAATCGGCGTGCATAAATCGCACGCGCATCCGCCAGCGCAACCTCGCGCGGATTATTCACCAGCAAGCGTTGCTGGCGCAGCGCATCCTCGGCGAGACGATCTAGGTCTGCCTCGGTAATGCCGTAACTCGCCAGCCGGGTATCTACGCCCAGATCTGCGATCAGCGTATCCAGCCGCGCGATGAGGTAATCCGCCGCAGACGCATCACTGCTGTTAGCCGGTGCGCCCAGCATACGTCCTAATTCAGCGTACTGAGTCAGTGCCGCATCTCGGTTGAAACGCAGCACTTCGGCCAGCACGATCGCATTCGATAAACCATGCGGCAGGTGAAAAATTCCACCCAGCGGATACGCCAGTGCATGCACCGCCGCCACGGGTGCATTGGCAAATGCAATGCCGGCAAAACACGCACCGAGCAGCATGTTTTGCCGCGCATCCAAGTTACGGCCATCGTTGAATGCCGTGCGGATATTGTTGTCGAGCAATTGCAGTGCGCGACGCGCGTAATCGTCGGACAACACGTTTTTGCGAATCTTTGATGTGTACGCTTCGATGGCATGCACCATCGCATCGATGCCGGTATGCGCGGTGACTGTCGGCGGCAGACTCAAGGTCAAACTAGCATCCAATAGCGCGAGATCTGGCATCAGCACGGTCGACACCACGCCACCTTTGGTTTCATCGGCGAGCGTCACAATGGCAATCGGCGTCACTTCCGAACCCGTGCCGGCCGTGGTCGGTATCAACACCAACGGCAAGCGACGACCTTTGGTTTGCTCCACGCCGATGATCTGCCGCAGCGTTTCCGACGAATCCGCGAAATACGCCGTGAGTTTTGCCACATCCATGGCGCTGCCGCCGCCGATGCCCACCACCATCTGCGCACCGAATTCGCGCGCACGTGTATGCGCCGCCGCCACGATGTGTTCGCCGGGGTCCGGCGCAACGTCTGCAAATAAAGCATGTTCGAGTTTTGCGGCAGCCAGCGCATCCAACAGCGGTTGAACAAGACCGGCAGCGACCACGCCTGGGTCTGCCACGATCAAGACACGCAGAATGCGACGACGCAGTGCAAATTCAGCCGCGCGTCCGGCAGCGCCCGGCGCACAAATCAATTGCGGAACGGTGACAAACGAAAATTCCATGACCACGGTATCCGGGAGCAGCCGCCGCACCCTGTGGTCGGACTGCCTTCTTGTTGTCGTTATCCATTCGGACAGGCGGCGGGCCTCGCGAAAAAACCGCCGCAAACCAGCCCCGTCATCGTGAGGGCTGGCCAGCGGAACGGCAATGCCTCCGCGCGCCCTCACACGCCCTGCGCAGCCTCGGGCAGCCCGTCTTTTACCGGCCCCCTGCGCACACGCTTGACTCTGGAGTATGGTCCAGAGTGCAGAGTGGCCCCACATGAGATGAATGACCGTGATAAACGACCATGAAGACGCATGAGCAACCCGTGACCATCGGCGTGGCAGCCAAAGCCGCCGGCGTGGCGATCGACACCGTACGTTATTACGAACGGCAAGGCCTGCTGGCGGATGCGCCACGCACGGAAGGCGGATTCCGCTTATTCAGCACCCGCGACATCGAGCGGCTGCAATTTATCCGCAAGGCCAAGGCACTCGGTTTCACTTTAGACGACATCGCCGAGCTGCTACGCCTGCAAGACGGCGGCGGCACGCGGGCACGCGTCCGGGAACGCGCTCAAGCGCGCATCGCCGAACTCGACCGAAAAATCCAGGCCTTCACCGCAATCCGTGATGCGCTCGCGACACTGGAGCACTGCTGCAGCGGCCAAGGGCCCGTCGCCGGCTGCCCCATCATGGAAGGCGTCCGTTCGCTCGATTTGGAAAACCCCGAATTGGAAAATGCGGCACCACCGCTGACACGGAGGGCTCGCTGATGCGTGTTTCGTCTCGCCATTTTTTGTGGCGCACGTTTTCACTGCGCGTCGCTACACGGCCACGGGTGCTGCTGCCTCTGCTGCTGTCGCTGTTAGTGGCCGGCTGCGCCAGCCCCGGTCGTGAAAGCGCCGAACTGCGTCATGAAACCGCCGAGCGTTTGGCCGTCACCTTGCCGGCACATGCTGACGACGCAGCGGAAATTCGCGCGCGTGTCGACGAATTACTCGCCAATGAACTCGGCCGCGAACAAGCCGTGATCATCGCGCTGCTCGATAGCCCCTCCCTCGCCCGCCGTTACGCGCAGTTGGAAGTATCCGCCGCCGAACGCGTACGCGCCGCACGGCCCCCTAATCCGTCGTTGTCATTCGCACGGTTAAAACGCGGCAACGAAACCGAAACCGAGCGTGGGATCTCAATCGATCTGATCGGGCTGTTGGCCTGGCCACTCGAGCGTAGCGCCGCGAACCGTCAATTCACTGCGCAGCGTCAAGCCAGCTTGCGTGAAGCGCTGCAACTGGCGCGCGAAGTACGTCACGCGTGGACGGAAGCCGTCGCCGCCAGCATGGAAGCCGATCACGCGCAGCGCGTGTTGGCGTTAGTCGATACGAACCGCGAATACGCACAGCGATTAGCCGCAGCGGGCAACACGCCCGCACTGGACGCCGACCGTGCCGAAAGCCAGCACGCGCAGGCAGAAAATGCGCGCATGCAGGCGGAAGCAAACGCCGTCACCGCGCGGGAAAAACTTGCGCTGCTGTTGGGCGTTGCCGACAGCAGCCGGCTGCAGTTGCCCGTACATCTACCGGCGCTGCCGGAATCGCTGCCGTCCGCGCCCAGCTATGAACAGCAGGCCATCGATCAACGCATCGATGTACAAGCCGCGGTGCGACAGGCTGACGCCACCGCCAAGGCCTACAAACTGCAGCGCGTCACGCGTTTTGTGAACGTGTTGGATGTGGGCTATCAATCCAATTTATCCAACCAGCAAGCGACGCAAAGCGGTTTTGACGTGACGCTAGAACTGCCACTGTTTGATTTCGGCAGCGCCGCCAGTAACGAGGCGCGTGCGCGCTACGAGGAATCGCTGGCAGCGGTGCGCGAAGCGGCCACAAAGGCACGCAGCGAGACACGAGGCGCATGGGCCAGCACCAAAGCCGCTTGGGAAAATGCCGCGCGCTACCGCGACCGCGTGCTGCCGCTGCAGCAAAAAATCACCGAAGAAGTGCTGCTGCGATTCAACGGCATGTTGGTGGGCCCCGCCGAGGTGCTGGAACAAGCACAAGTGCAGGCAGACGCAGCACTGCAGGCGCAACAGGCGCTGCGGAATTTCTGGATCGCCGAGGCAGACCTCGCCTCGGTACTGCAATGACGGAGTCAAAAATCATGACTGAACCTTCATCACCGTCATCCGCAGACCGGCACAGCCGCTCGCACGGCCCTTCACACACTAACCGCAGTCGCCGTCAATTTCTCGGGGCTGCCGGCGCACTGGCGCTGGGTGCAGGTTTGGTGTCGCGAGCGGCAGCGGCGGCTATTCCGGAAGCAGCAGACGTGAGCGATGCGCGCACGCAAATCACGCCGCGTGATGGCCGCCCGTACAACCCGGTGGTCACACTCAACGGCTGGACATTGCCGCACCGCATGAAAAATGGCGTCAAAGAATTTCATCTGGTTGCTGAACCGGTGCGCCGCGAAATCGCGCCGGGCATGGTCGCCAATTTATGGGGTTACAACGGCCAGAGCCCGGGGCCGACAATCGAAGCGGTCGAAGGCGATCGCGTGCGTATTTTCGTCACCAATAAATTACCCGAGCACACCGCCGTGCACTGGCACGGTTTGTTGCTACCCAACGGCATGGACGGCGTTGGCGGTTTGACGCAGCCGCAGATTCCCGTCGGTAAAACTTTTGTCTACGAATTCGTGCTGAAAAAATCCGGCACTTTTATGTATCACCCCCATGCCGACGAAATGGTGCAGATGGCGATGGGCATGATGGGTCTGTTCATCGTGCATCCCAAAAACCCAAAGCTGATGCGCGTCGACCGCGATTACGCTTTTTTACTCAACGCGTTCGATATCGAGCCTGGTGCGGCCACGCCGCAGGTCAACACCATGACCGAATTCAATGTGTGGGCGTGGAACTCGCGGGTATTTCCCGGCATCGATCCGCTGGTGGCGCGCACCGGCGACAAAGTGCGCATTCGCGTCGGCAATCTCACCATGACCAATCACCCGATCCACCTGCACGGTCATGTGTTTGAAGTCACCGGCACCGACGGCGGCTGGGTACCCAAAAGCGCACGCTGGCCGGAGGTCACAACGGATATCGCCGTCGGCCAAATGCGCGCTGTCGAATTCATCGCCGACGCACCGGGCGACTGGGCATTCCACTGTCACAAGTCGCATCACACCATGAACGCCATGGGGCATGGTGTGCCCAATTTGATTGGTGTCGAGCAACGCGACCTCGGCAAAAAAATGCGCGCGCTAATTCCGGGCTATCTCATGCCGATGGGCAGCGACGGCATGGCAGAAATGGGCGAAATGCACATGCCATTGCCAGAAAATACTTTGCCGATGATGGCCGGCAGCGGCCCGTTCGGCCCGCTGGAAATGGGCGGCATGTTCAGCGTTCTCAAAGTGCGTAATGAGCAAAAACCCGGTGATTATTCTGACCCGGGCTGGTATCAACACCCGGCGGACAGCGTCGCCCAGGAATGGGATGGCGAAGCACCGGCACTTACCCGCGCCCCCAGTGCGCCGGCCAACGGGCATGAAGTCCAGGTCGTAAAACCCGGAGATCACGATGAACACCACTGAACACGGTAGCTGCTGCAGCGGCCACGGCAAAAATCACAACCTGAGCCCGGTTATCGCACCGCGAAAAACGGCGCGTGATCCACTGATCGATCCAGTCTGCGGCATGACGGTAAAAGCAGACACCACGCTGCGTCACACGCATGCCGGGGAAGAATATTTATTCTGCAATCCGCGCTGCCTCGAAAAATTCCGCACCGATCCGGAAAAATATCTCGCGCCGGCCGATGCGCCACGCGCCGCTGAGCCGCCACCGCCGCCCGGCACGATGTACATCTGCCCGATGGACCCGGAAATTCGCCAAGACCGCCCCGGTACCTGCCCCAAATGTGGCATGGCGCTGGAGCCGGAAATGCCGTCATTGGACGACACGGAAAATCCGGAACTCACCGATTTCCGTCGCCGTTTTTTGTGGACGCTGCCGCTGACCGCCACGATTTTCGTGCTAGCCATGTTCGGCCAAAGCCTCGGCTGGTTCACGCACGAGAACATGGCCACACAATCGTGGCTTGAACTCGTATTGGCACTGCCGGTGGTGTTGTGGGCCGGCGCGCCGTTTTTTGTGCGCGGCTGGCACTCGGTAAAAAATCGCAGCCCAAATATGTGGACGCTGATCGCGCTGGGCACCGGCGCGGCCTTTGTGTACAGCGTCGTCGCCACGCTCGCTCCCGACGTGTTCCCGGCAGCTTTTCACGACATGGGTCGCGTCGCGGTGTATTTCGAAGCGGCGGCCGTGATCATCTCGCTGACGTTGCTGGGGCAAATTTTGGAACTGAAAGCACGCGCCCAAACGTCGGCCGCCATTCGTTCATTGCTCGGGCTTGCGCCAAAAACCGCACGCCGCATTCGCGACGACGGCAGCGAAGAAGACATCGAACTCAGCCATGTGCATATCGGTGATCGCTTACGCGTGCGCCCCGGCGAAAAAGTACCCACTGACGGTGTGGTACTGGAAGGCAGCAGCGCCGTCGATGAATCCATGCTGACCGGCGAGCCGTTGCCAGTCAGTAAACGCAGTGGTGATAAGTTGATCGGCGCCACGCTGAATACCAGCGGTGCTTTGGTCATGCGCGCCGAGCGCGTTGGCAGCGCCACCATGCTGTCGCAGATCGTGCAGTTGGTGTCACAAGCACAACGCTCGCGCGCACCCATGCAAGGGCTGGCCGACGTCGTCGCTGGCTGGTTTGTGTTGGGCGTCGCCGCGATTGCCGTGTTCGCCTTTTTTGCCTGGGGTTTGTGGGGCGGCGAACAAGGTTGGCTCTACGGCACGCTCAATGCGGTGGCGGTGCTGATCATCGCCTGCCCGTGTGCGCTGGGCCTAGCGACACCGATGTCGATCATGGTGGCCACCGGTCGCGGCGCACATGCGGGTGTGTTGTTCCGTGATGCCGCCGCCATCGAACATTTGCGCCGTGTCGATACGCTCGTCGTCGATAAAACCGGCACGCTCACCGAAGGCAAACCGGTGTTTCAGCGTGTGGTCGCCGGCAATCTCTACGACGAAGATGAAATTTTGCGCTTGGCCGCCAGCCTCGACCAAGGCAGCGAACATCCGTTGGCGGCAGCCATCGTGGCGGCGGCACGCGAGCGCGGCCTGCCGTTATCAAAAGCCGAGCAATTTGAATCTGGCACCGGCATTGGCGTGCGCGGTGTGGTGGATGGAAAAAATATCGCGCTGGGCAATATGGCGCTGATGACACAGCAACAAGTGGATGCTTGGACGTTACATGCGCAAGCCGAAGAGTTGCGCTTGAGCGGTGCCAGCGTGATGCATCTGGCGGTGAACGGAAAACTCGCCGGCTTGCTGGCCGTGTCTGACCCGATCAAAGCCAGCACCGCCGAAGCACTCGCCACGCTGCGCGCCAGCGGTTTGCGCATCATCATGGCCACCGGCGACGGCGTGACCACCGCCAATGCCGTGGGCCGTCAGCTCGGCATTAGCGAAGTGATCGGCGAAGTCAAACCGGCAGACAAACTCGCGTTGGTGGAAAAACTGCAAGCTGAAGGCCGCATCGTCGCCATGGCCGGTGACGGCATCAACGACGCGCCCGCACTGGCAAAAGCCAACGTCGGCATCGCCATGGGCACCGGCACCGATGTCGCCATGAACAGCGCGCAGATCACGCTGGTCAAAGGCGATTTACGCGGCATTGCGGTGGCGCGTGCGCTCTCGGAAGCCACGGTGGCCAACATGAAACAGAACCTGGGCTTTGCGCTGGTTTACAACGCCATCGGCGTCCCGATTGCCGCTGGTGTGCTGTACCCGTTTTTGGGTTTGTTGCTGTCGCCGATGATTGCCGCGCTAGCGATGAGCTTGAGCTCGGTGTCGGTGATCAGCAATGCGTTGCGGTTACGGTACAACAGTGCCGGCTAAGTACTAAAAGGGAATCTCCCCGCATCTAAACGCAGGACCGGCTTGCGTACTGACTACACCGAGACACGAGATGAGCAAATCAGGAATTGCGCTCTAGCCGAAACTCACGGTAGCAGCAGATTCCGGAATGGCTTGCGCGATTTCCAGCGATAGGTGCTGAAGTCGCGCTGATCGGTAGAAAGGATGTCGCCGCAACCTTGCGCTTCAGCGAGCAGAACCAGCGAGGCATCGGCGAGGTCCATCGGCAGCGCGCGGTATTTATGCATCAGCGCCTCGATATGCGCCACTTGCGGCATGTTGATATCGAACAGATCGAAATGTCCTTGGCGCCACTGCGCAATAAATGCCTGCTGCACGGCGGCACCACCGCGACGCAACAGAACGTGGCAAGTCTCGGTGAGCACCGGCCAAGTCGTGACCAGACGACGCTCTAGGGTTCCCAGCACATCCACGGCGCGCGCGTGGTGCGCGTCACCTCGATTGCACAGCGCAATCCAGAAACCGGTGTCAGCGATGACCGGTAAGTTTGCGTTCGATGGCATGGTCAAACTCGTCCTTATAGTTCGTCGAGATATCCGCCGGGCCATCAAACAGGCCGGACAGGGCCAGCAAGCGCCGGTTACCGTCGTTGGCTCGCGCCAATTGCTGCTCGTAATAGCAGGCCAGCGCGGCCGAAAGCACGTCGGTCATGTTCCGGCCGGTGATTTTCTGCAGACTGAGGAGTTTCCCGCTACTGGCGTCATCCAACCGGGCGCTGATGCGAAGTCCCATGGGCAACCTCCGTGGGGTTGCAGTGTCATTGGGCACAGCATACGACTGTCAGACAGCGTCAGACAAGATCAAAAAAGACATGAGACGACTCCGGTCATCGACGGGTGTCCATTCCATGACAGCATCCATCCAGAGCGGTAGCGGCAAATAACCCGCCGGCTTGTACGCCGCCAGCGAAACAAAAAAGGCCGGCATAACGCCGGCCTTTTTATTCATTCTCTTCGCAACGATTACAAACAGCTCTCGATGATCGTCGCGTTGGCCGTCCCCAAGCCTTCGCAAATCGACAGCAAACCGTATTTACCTTTGCGACGGCGCAATTCATACGCCAGCGTGCCGATCAATTTGGCACCAGTTGCGCCCAGCGGATGGCCCAGCGCTTGCGCGCCGCCGTTCACGTTCAGCTTGCTCACGTCTGCACCCAGCGCTTTCGCCCACGCCAGCGGCACTGAGCCAAACGCTTCGTTCACCTCGTAAATTTCCATGTCAGAAATTTTGAGGCCGGCTTGCTTCAGAATTTTCTGCGTCGCCGGAATCGGACCTTCCAACACCATGGTGGGGTCCGAACCGACTACGCTCATGGCGTGAATGCGCGCCAGCGGTTTCAGGCCAGCAGCCTTCATCGCTTTTTCGCTCATCATCAGCACTGCCGCCGAGCCATCACAGATTTGCGAGGCCGTACCGGCCGTAATCACGCCGCCCGGCACCAGCGGTTGCAGCGCGGCGGTGGCTTCCAGCGTGGCATTGAAACGCAAGCCTTCGTCCATTTCATGACGGACGATTTTTTTCACGCCGTCCAGCTCCAGTTCGACATCGAACTTGACCAACTCCTCATTGAAACGGCCTGCTTCATACGCGGCCTTGCCTTTCATGTGCGATTGCCAAGCAAAGTGATCCAACTCAGCGCGGCTAACGCCGTATTTCTTCGCCATTTTTTCGGCGCCGTCGAATTGGCTGAATTCGCAGCCCGGATAACGCTTGCGGATCTGCACGGAATCAAACGGGTTTCCCATGCCGGCTTTTTCTGCGACGTCTTTTGCCGAGAGGATCGGCACTTGGCTCATCACTTCGACGCCACCGGCGATGATCACGTCTTGAGTGCCGGACATGATCGCTTGCGCGGCAAAGTGCACCGATTGCTGTGAAGATCCGCACTGACGGTCGATCGACACACCCGGCACGGATTCCGGCAAACGCGACGCCAGAATCGACGTACGCGCAATATTGAACGTTTGCGGACCAATCTGACTGACGCAACCGTAGATCACGTCATCCACGCTGGCCGGGTCGATTTTCGTACGCTCCAGCAGCGCATCGATCACCTTCGCACCCAGATCGGCCGGATGGATTTTCGAAAGACGACCGTTACGGCGGCCACCCGGCGTGCGAACCGCGTCAACGATGTAGGCGTACGTCATGACAAACACTCCTTTTGCTGAATCACAAAATTAGTAAGACATTGAGAAACGAAACGGGCGGATAGCCTGCAAGGCGGAGGCCGGCGAGCAATCGCAGCGTACTTTTACGTCCGCGAGGATTACATGCCGGCCGACAACGCCGCAGACCGCCACCCGGTGCGTTTCCTCACTCCTGCTTGATGCCGGCCAAGCGCTTGGCGTACCACTTCTTGCGCTCCACATCCATTTGCCGCGCAATTTGAATACGTTGCGCTTGCGGTGAACCTGCGCCGTGCATGGATTCCGTCAAATAACCCACGGCATTGCGGCCCAGCGTCATATTTTCGATCAAGCGCAACATGCGCACCCGCGTTTCGGTGGGAACGCTGCTCACCCCTTTCAGGTATTTTTCGAGAATCGGGCCGGTTTCGCCGTGCTTGAAATCTTGCTCGGACGGCAACGTCACCATGATGCCGCCGGCAATATCCTGCGCAAGACGCGCAATTTCATACGGGAAGCGCGTGACGTTGTGCTTGCAGACGTTGGCCAGCATCGCGTCGTTCATATAAATGCCAGAAGCCATTTTGGTGGCTGAATACGAGGAGGCAATCGATGACGAATAAATGGTTTCGTTGAGGTGCGTCATCTCCACCAATTTGTCTTTGATGTGCGAAACCTTTTCCACGCCGTTGTATTCGGCGACGGCAGCGGCCGCGCCAACCATCACGTCGCCCAAACCGGTTTTGCACACATAAGACGCGCGGTGGTAGGCGGTGAAACGCGCCACCATTTCTTGCGCGAATTCGTATTCACCGTCCATGAACACGTGCTCATACGGAATAAATACGTGATCGAACACGGTAAGCGTTTCCTGGCCGCCGTATTCGGCGTTGCCGACGTCGATGTTGCCGCCTTCTAGCGCACGCGTGTCGCAGCTCTGACGCCCATAAATGTAGGTAATGCCTTCGGCATCAGCCGGCACGGCGCCCACCACGGCCCAGTCTTTGTCTTCTGCGCCGAGATTCATGGTCGGCATCACGAAGATCCAGTGCGAATTCAAGCCGCCGGTCATGTGCGCTTTGGCACCGGTGACGAAGATGCCTTTGTCATTGCGGCCAGTGATGTGCAAGAACAGATCCGGATCTGCCTGCTCGTGCGGGCGCTTGGAGCGATCCCCTTTCGGGTCGGTCATGCCAGCACCGATGATGATGTTGTTGGCTTGCGCTTTCTTCAGGAAGTCGATGAAACGTGTGTGGTACGGCGTGCCATGTTTTTGATCGATGTCGTAGGTAATCGAATGCATCACGCTGATGGTGTCGAGGCCGGCGCAACGCTGAAAGCAGGTGCCAGTCAGTTGACCCATGCGGCGTTGCATCAAGTTTTTCTGCACCAGTTCTTGTGGCGATTCGACGATGTGCAGAAAACGGTTCACGCGCGCATTGATCAGCGGCGAATGGGCGGTGGCAAGTTCCGGATCTTCGATGGCGAGATCGTATGTTTGACGCAGCGCGTTCATCGATGGCCGAATCAGCGGGTTGTCGACCGGGTTCGGCTCTTCCTGACCAAACAAAAACAATTTCAGCGGCCGGCCACGCAACGAATTGAGATAGTCCTCACCGGTCTTGATCGGCTTGAAGCGCGACCAGCGCTCGGCGGCGGTTTCCAGTTTGCGGACGGGCAACGGTTGCTTGGCGTTCATGGCAAAGCCCTCGGGTAGCACAGCAAGAAAATGGGGGCGTCACCTAGCGGGCGGGCCACCAAGTGACTGATAAGTCAGAGCGAGCATGCTAGTCGCTCGCCCCGGCCGGGCCAAGGATGAGCGGGCAGTAAACCCGGGGCCGAGATGACTTACGTCAGCCCCAGCCCGGCCCGCAAAAAATCCTTACAACGCAGCGATCGCCCCGGCAGCAAGCAAGCGCTCCACGTCACCGGCGGCAAAGCCGTAATCAGCCAGCACGGCGTGGGTGTCCGTGCCGACGCGGGTCATCGGTTTGACGGCATTGCTGTGGGTGGCCGTGCGCGAAAAACGCGGGGCCGGCGACGGATGCACCACCTTGCCCACTGTCTGGTATGCGCCGCGCGCCACCGCGTGTTCGTGCTGCGGCGCTTCATCGAGATCCAACACCGGTGCGAAACAAACATCGCTGCCTTCCATGATGTCGCACCACTCTTCGCGCGTTTTCGTTTTGAACACGCCAGCAATTTTTACTTTCAGTTCCGGCCAGCGGTTGATATCGAACTGATGACCAAAATCCGCTTGCGACAAGCCAGCCAATTCCATCAGCAGCGCGTAGAACTGTGGTTCGATGGAACCAATCGAAATATATTTTCCGTCTTTCGTTTCATAGACGTCGTAAAAATGCGCGCCGGTATCCAGCAAATGCGTGCCGCGTTGATTGCCAAACAGGCCATTGGCTTTCAATCCGTAGAACATCGCCATCAGCGCCGACGCGCCGTCGACCATCGCCGCATCCACCACTTGGCCTTTGCCGCTCTTTTGCGCTTCCAGCAGCGCGCACACGATGCCAAAAGCCATCAACATACCACCACCGCCAAAATCACCGACCAAATTAAGCGGCGGCATCGGTTTTTCACCACGACGACCAATGGCATGTAGCGCACCGGTGAGCGCGATGTAATTGATGTCGTGACCTGCTGCCAGCGCCATCGGCCCTTGTTGGCCCCAACCGGTCATGCGGCCATACACCAGCTTCGGATTTGCCGCCATGCACTGCTCGGGGCCCACGCCCAAGCGCTCGGCCACGCCGGGCCGATAGCCTTCAAAAATTGCGTCAGCTTTTTCGCAGAGTTTTAGTACCGTTTTTACGCCGTCCGGGTGCTTGAGATTCACCGCGACCGCGCGACGGTTACGAAACAAAATGTCGTGGCCGCCTTCGCTCGACGGGTTGCCGCCGGGGCGATCGATGCGGATCACGTCGGCACCCATATCGCCCAGCATCATGCCGCAGAAGGGACCCGGGCCAATGCCCGAGAGTTCGATGATGCGGAATCCGGATAGCGGGCCCATGTATACCTCCACGATGCGAAATAACCGGCGCTATGCCGGCAACTGTGTCACGACTGAGAACCGAGGCACGCCGGTCATGACATGCGGATGACGGCGCGCAGCGAGGCCGTTACTGTAGTGCCCCTGACTGCCCGGCACTACTGCCTGCACGGGCGCCCACGCCTTCCCCAGCCCCGGTATCCGCCATGAGCCAGCCCGCTATCACCCGCCAATCCACGCCCGCCGCCATCAGCTTGGAGCAGGCCATCCTCGAACGCCGCTCGGTGCGCGGCTTTCTGCCGGACCCGGTGCCGCAAGACGTGCTGGAAAAAGTGTTTACGCTGGCGCAGCACGCGCCCAGCAATTGCAACATCCAGCCATGGTTTTCGTGGATTGCTTCCGGGGCCACACGTGATGAGATGCGCACACGCATGATGGAGCGCGTGACCAAGGGCGGAATGCCAACACCGGATTTCGATCACCTGCCAAATTTTCAAGGCGTATACCGCCAACGTCAGGTCGATTGTGCGGTAGAGCTGTACAACCACATGGGCATCGCGCGCGACGACAAACTCGGCCGCATGAAAGCCACGCTGCGTAATTTCGAATTATTCGATGCGCCGCACGTCGTGTTCATCGGCATGCGTCGCGAATTCGGCGTCACGTTTGCGCTGGATGTCGGCATGTACATCCAAACCTTGATGCTCACCATGGCGGCACACGGAATCAGTTCCTGCGCACAAGGCTCGATGCGTTACTACCCGGAAGACGTGCGCGAAGTCTTTGGCATCGATAAAGACATCGGCATCGTGCTGGGCATTTCCTTCGGCTACGAAGACACCTCGGTCGCCGCCAATAAAACCCGCATCGGTCGCGCGCCGCTGAGCGAGAACGTCGTTTTCAAAAACTGATGGCTCTTGTAGTGGGCGCTATTGCGCCGACCGCCCCCACCCGGAATGGACGAAATCCGTACCACTCCTGCGTGGCGGGCTATTGCCCCTTCCTCGCCCTCAAGGCACCATAATGGTTCCATTTTGGTATCTCGGAGTCATCCATGGGCACGACCATCACCCTCAAGAACATCCCGGACGACATCTACGACAGCCTGAAGGCCTCCGCCGAGGCACACCATCGCAGCCTCAACAGCGAAGCGATTGCCTGCCTAGAGCGTGTGCTGATGCCTACCCGGATCAGCAACGAAGTCCACATGGCCCTAGCCGCCCAGATGCGCGACGAACTCAAGAGCAAGAAGTTCGACGTCGCTGAAATCAAGGCCGCCATCAGCGAAGGGCGACCATGATCGTCGTCGACACCAACATCTTGGTGTATTTCTATCTGCCCACCGATCTAACCCCGCAAGTAGAAAAGTTGCGCGAATTACACCCGCGCTGGATCGCGCCTCGCTTGTGGAGAAGCGAGTTACGCAGCGTACTCACACTTTATATGCGCAAAGGGGCGCTCACACTTGAGCAAGCTTTACGACTCCAGTCGCACGCCGAAAATCTTATGGCTGATTGCGAGTTCGATCTGGCATCGCACGATGTGTTAACGCTCGCAAAGGAAAGTCAGTGCTCCGCATACGACTGTGAATTTGTCGCCCTAGCAAAACATTTCAATGCGAAGCTAATTACCTCGGACAAGCAGGTGCTCAAGGCATTTCCGAACATTGCAATGACGACCGCGCAAGCACTGACCTGAGCTTGGCTGCTTTACGATTGTCATTTAACTTTCCTTATTCATTATCAATATTTGGAAAAACTGATCCGACGAATACTAGCCCGTATTGCGCATACCGGCCGCTATGCCGGCGATGGTGACTTTCAACGCCTGCGCAATGGCCGGATCGACTTCACCGCCTTGCGCCAGCGCCGCGCGGTGTCGCCGGATCAATTCCGCCTGCAGCAAATGCAAAGGATCCGTGTAGGGATTGCGCACAGCAATCGACCACTGCATTACCGGATTGCCCGCCAACAAGGACGGCTTGCCGGTGAGTGCGAGCAAATCTTCCACCGTGGACAGCAAATTGGTGCGCAACACGCGGCCCAACGGCTTGAGTGATTCATCGGCCAGTTGTTGTTCGTAATGTGCGGCGATGCGTTCATCCGCTTTGGCGAGCACCATCTCCAGCATGTCGATCACCGCTTGAAAATACGGCCAGCGCGTCAACATGGCATCGAATTCCGCGCGACGTTCCGGATGCTCACGTAACCAATGCAACGCCTGACCGGTGCCCAGCCACGCGGTCAACATCAAGCGAATCTGCGTCCACGCAAACACCCAGGGAATCGCGCGCAAACTGTCCAGCCCGCCTTCGGCGCGACGCTTGGCTGGGCGCGAACCCAGCGCCAATGTCGCCAATTCCTGCTCGGGCGTTACCGTGCGCAAGTAATCGACAAAACGCGGCTCGCCGCGCACCACATCGCGATAACTGTTGACGGCCAAGCGGGACAGGTGGTCCATCAATGCTCGCCAAGCCGCTTCCGGCGCGGGCGGCGGCAGCAACGTGGCTTCCAGTGTCGACGCGACATACACCTCGAGATTTTCCAGCGCGACGCCTTCGAGGTCAAACTTGAAGCGAATCATTTCGCCTTGCTCGGTGACACGAATACGGCCTTGCACCGAACCGGGCGGCTGCGACAACAACGCCTGCCGTGTCGGCGTGCCACCACGGCTCACCGAGCCGCCACGCCCGTGAAAAAGCTCGAGTTGTACGCCGTGTTTGACGCACACCGCAGTCAACGCTTCCTGCGCACGATACTGCGCCCAACTGGCGGCGAGATAGCCCGCATCTTTGGCGGAATCGGAATAACCGATCATTACCTGCTGATAATTTCCGGTGCGCTGGCGATACAGCGGCAACGACAGCAGCGCATCGATGCTGGCGGCTGCGTGTTCTAAGTCATCCAACGTTTCAAACAACGGCACCACCGGCAGCGGTGTGCTCACGCCAGCAATTTTCTGCAGCAACGTAACCGCCAACACATCCGAAGGCGCATGCGCCATGGAAATCACGTAAACGCCAAACGCACTGCGCGGTTGCGTGGAAATCATGGCAAACGTGTCCAGCACTTCGCGCACTGCCGTGTCGCACACATCGGAGCTGCGGAATCCCGCGTCCACCAAAGGACGACGTGATCCCAATTCATTTAACAGAAATTTCTGGCGTTCTGATTCATCCCATTGGGCGTAATCGCCCAGATTCAACCACCGCGTGATGGCTGACAACGCCGCCGTGTGTTGCGTCGATTCTTGACGAATATCCAGCCGCACCAACCCCAAGCCAAATGCCGACACCCGGCGCAGCGTATCGGTGAGCAAGCCATCCGCAATCCTAGCCATACCGCAGGCGACGAGTGAGCGATGTGCCAATGCCAGCGGTGCGCGCAATGATTCGTCGTCCTGTAACACAGAACCCGCTGCCACCTCGCGGCCCACCAACAACGCTTCGATGCCCTCACGCGTGGCACGTAAGCGATCGCGTAACTCTTTCATGAGCACGCGATACGGTTCCGGTGCGTCACCCACGTGCGCACGTAATTCATTGCTGGCCTCGCGCATGGACAGTTCGCCCTGCAACTGTTCGACATCGCGCAAGAACAAATCCACGGCTTGCCAACGCGCCAACAAAATCACTTCACGCGTCACCGTGTGAGTGACGAACGGGTTACCGTCGCGATCGCCGCCCATCCAACTGCCAAACCGTACCGGCGCACACTCCAACGGCAACGGCTGCCCGGTCTGCACCAGCAGCCAGCGATCCAGTTCGCGCAAAAATTTCGGCACCGCCTGCCACAGTGTTTGTTCGAGAGTGGCAAAGCCCCACTTGGCCTCGTCCACGGGCGAAGGTCGGGTGTGGCGAATTTCATCGGTGTGCCACGCGGCAGACACGGTCCGCAACAACGCCGCCTGCATGTCGGCGCGCTCAGTCGGCGTGAGATCCCCTCGATCCAGTGCCGCCAAACGACGGGCGATGTCATCGTATTTGTGCATCAACGTCCGACGCGTCACTTCCGTGGGATGCGCCGTCAACACCAATTCCACCGAGAGCGTACGCACCACGGCTGCCAGCTCATCGGCCGAAATGCCTTGCTGCGACAACGCCTGCGCCAATGCCGGAAAAGTGCCCAACTCCGGGGTGGCACCGCGTTGCGTTTGCCGACGCATTCGTACCCGGTGGTGCTGTTCGGCAATGTTGGCCAAATTGAGAAATTGATTGAACGCACGCACAACGTGCAACAAAGCATCGCCATCCAACGCGGCCAGCGCCGGCAACAACGCGGACGCGGCGGAAACGTCGGTACGCCCAGCACGCGCATCCACCGACAAGCGCCGAATATGTTCGATACGGTCGAACAAGGCATCGCCGCCCTGCTCGCGCAACGTTTCGCCGAGCATTTCGCCCAACATACGCACGTTGTCACGCAACGGCGCATGGTCAGCAAGAACACTTTGGCTGGTCGAACGATCGCGGGACGCCGTCATGTGCGTTCACCCCTCGCGAAGACAACGCGAGCTGCAAAATTGCCACTTTTATTGCTGCTGCCGGACTGTGCCAAGCGCAGCACCGTCTCTATCATAGGCCGCGTCCGAGCCCTGCCCACCACTGTCTTGCACACACCCGCATGAATCCCATCATCCGCGACCGTTTTACGCTCAGCTGCGAACTGGGCGCGCGCCTGCTGTTCGCCATTGCCACCTTCCTGTATTTCATCGATCTGCCGCTGTCAGGCTGGACCGGTCATCTGCCGCTGATGGTGGCGGCGCTGGTTGGCTACGTGATGCTGCAATCACTGCTGTTTGCCCGTGCGCTTTACGACAGCACGCTCAATGGCCGCGAATCGTGGTGGGTGCCGGGGCTGGCCGCCGTCGTCGACGGCGCGCTGGTTTTTGGCGCACTGGTGTCCGATCCCTACGACTTGCCACCCACGTTGCTGCTGGCGTTGCTCGCGGCGCTGAACCTCGGTATGCGGCACGGTATCCCGGGTTTTCTCGCGGCCATGCTGGGCGCAGGCACTGTCATCGCCGGGGCGATGTCGGTACGCGGCTGGCACGTGGACATTGCTGTCGCCCATGCGCTGGATTATTCGCTGGTGTTCATGGCGCTGGGGCTGGGCTGGTTTGCGCTGCTGGCACGTCGCCGACAAATTCTCGCCGAGGACGCCGCGCGTCACGCGGATATCGATACCGACACGCAACTGCTCAACCGTCACGGTTTCGACATGGCGATGCGTCACCTAGCGCCTCTGCAACACCGCACCAAAATGTCGGCCGTGATCATGGTGGCGAGCTTGGATCTGCGCGGCGGCGCAGCACTGGATCGCAAGCAACGCTTGGCCGCCGTAAAGCAATTCGGTCACACGGTACGTCAACGCGCACGACGCAGCGATGTCGTGGCACGCATTGCCGATGATGAATTCGTGTTCATGCTGTTCGATACACCGCCAGCCGGTGCCGAAACGTTGGCCCGCGCCATGGTGGGTTTGTTCGACGGCTGGGCCAGCTCGCAACAGCCCGCGCCGCGCTTGACCTTCGGATTGATCGCCATGCCAGAAGAACCGGCCGCGATCGATCAACTCATTGCCCGCGTCAAAAGCTCGGTGCTGCGCGCACAAAAACATCCATCCTCGCCGTCGGTGGTCTCCGCGCCGCCGCTTTGAGTTCGGCTGCCGATTGATCGGCGGGACGTGTGCAATTTCATGTTCCGCCGCTTAACGTCCGCCATCGAGCGGCCCATCAGCACGCTGTGCTGTGCTGTGGTGCGTAGCAGCAACTCGCTACATTTCACAGCGGCAGCGTCTCGATTAAATACACATCGAAGCGGCTGGCACGGCCTTCCAGCGCATAACTGGGATGAATGTGCGCCAACCCGGATGCCGATAACGCCTCGGCACGCAGTGGGCGTTTGACCACGACGCGACGTGTGGCGGCGCGCAACGCAGCAGCCAACAAGTCGCTCGCATCGGGCGTATCACCCACCAACTTGTGCAACACCTGCATGTCGCCGCCCACCGCAGCGGTTTTTTCGCGCGGCGGAAACATCGGGTCGCAATAAACAACCTGCGGACGTTCGGCTTTTTCCTGCGCACGGCAGGCCTCGAGATACGGCAGCGATTCGCCCTGCACCAACGTCAACCGTGCATGCACTTCAGCATTGGCCAATTGCAGCGCCGTGAGCGCGTCGTCGATCAGCAACGCCAATACCGGTTGGCGCTCCACCAGCGTCACTGTCGCGCCGCACACCGCCAATAAATAACCGTCGCGTGCGAGGCCTGCCGTGGCATCGACGACACGCCATGCGCTGCCATCGTTGGGCACACCGCAGGCGCGCACCAGCATCTCCGAACGTGCCTGATTGATCTTGGCGCGATGGCGCAGATCGGCAAAATCTACCGCGAGCTTGGTGCGCTTACTGCCGTCGCGCAGTTCCAGATGCACGCCGCGTCCATCGCACACCAGCACAAGACCATCGTGTTGATGACGACGGTTATCAAGACCCGGCTCGAGCAACGGCAAACCCAGCGCAAGCACCGCCGCCGGCGGTTCGACTTGCGCCTCCAGATAAGCGGGCAATTCAAAATTCATCGCGGACTCAACCGCCCCAGCCGCCCAGCACGCCTTGCGAGGCTAGCACCAGCACCACGCCACCAAACACGATGCGATACCACGCAAAACCGGTGAAATCGTGGCGCGACACAAAACGGATCAGCCAGCGCACCACCAACAAGGAACTGATGAACGACGCCACCGAGCCCACCAGCAAAATGCCGATGTCGTCGGCGCTGAACAGTGCACGGTGTTTGTACACGTCGTAGGTAGTTGCGGCGAACATCACCGGGATCGCCAGAAAAAATGAAAATTCCGTGGCTGCCTTACGGCTAAGACCAAACAACAAACCACCGATGATGGTGGCACCGGAGCGCGACGTCCCCGGAATCAGCGCCAGACACTGCGCACAACCGATTTTAAGTGCGTCCAGCGGCGTCATGTCTTCGACTTCTTGCACGCGCACCGAATGCTGGCGCTTTTCGGCCCACAGGATCACCACGCCACCGACGATCAGTGCCACAGCAACGGATTGCGCGTTGAACAAATACACTTTGATTTCGTGCAAGAACAAAAACCCGAGAATGGCTGCCGGCAAAAATGCAATCAGCAGGTTACCCACGAAACGCTGCGCCGGCTTTTCGGTGAGCACACCACGCGCCACGCCATAAAGACGCACCCGATATTCCCAGCACACCGCCAGAATGGCGGCGAGCTGAATGGCGACCTCAAAGACATCCCGCCGATTTTTGTCGAGAAAGCCCAGCAGATCGCCTGCAATGATCAGGTGGCCGGTAGACGACACCGGAATGAACTCGGTGAGCCCTTCCACCACGCCCATGACAACGGTTTTGAGAAACAACACGGGATCCACGGTTCAGCGTCCTTTAATGGATAAATCGATATCGACTGGCAATTGCGCGTTCGGTTAATACAGTCACTGCGATAGCTTCACTGCGATAGCTTCACTGCGATAGCTTCACTGCGATAGCTTCACTGCGATAGTTGCGCCGTCACGCGATAACCGTCGACAAATTCCGGCGGCATGCGTTTGAGCGCACCCGTGCTGATGGCGACGCAAACCCATTGGGTTTTGCCACGCAGCAGCGTCTTGCCATCACGCGGGCGCACAAGCTGATACTGTCGCGTAATCGATATTCGCTGATCGTTTTCGACAATCCAGGTCGCCAACAGCAATTCATCGTTTTCGAATGCCGGCAGCAGGTATTCCATTTCTGTGCGCCGCGCGACCATGGCGCGATCCAGCCGTTGGTACGCCGCCCAATCCAGGCCCAACACGTTGGAATGATCCCACGCGATTTTTTCCAGCCAGCGCAGATATTCGACGTTATTGGCATGACCCATGACGTCGATGCTCTCGGCACCGACGACATGCACCAGCAAATGCGGCGACGGAAAATCCCAGCCGTCAAAAGCCGCAGCAGCCTGCGTCATCGACAAGGGCAACACGGTATTTGTCATTTCTTCCCCTGCTCGCCGATTTTTTTCCACGCCACCGTGTCACGCAGATAAAGCGGAAGCAACTGTTCCGGCGACACCGCTTCACCACGCGTCAGCGCACGCGCGGCCAGCGTCAACACATCCAGCGCATCCGGCTCCGCCTCGATGATCCGTGCCGGCACGATGCCCAGCGTGGCTGTATCGTACGCACGCCAGCCACTACCAATGGCAATCACCGCACGCTCTGCTGGCACACCGGATACAAATTCTTCCGGACGGCACAAACGATCCGCCGCCACCGCCAGCACACTGTCATCGTCAGCGCGCGCGTAAACGCCGGTGTAGAGCTCGCCCATGCGCGCATCCAGCGCCGGTAGCAACAACGTATTTGTCGGCACAGGCGTTTCCGTCGTCCGCACGATCTGCTGCGCTAACGCCGCCAACGTGGAAATCCCGATCGCCGGCACACCCGCACCAAATGCCAAACCTTGCGCCACGCTCACCGCCACGCGCACCCCGGTAAACGCGCCCGGACCGTGCGCGCAGGCCACGGCATCCAAATCGCGCAGCGCGACGCCCGCTTCGGCCAGCAGCGCTTCGACCAACGGCAAGACATGCGCCGTCTGTTCACGCGCACCCGCATGGCGACGCACCCACACAGCATCGTCCGCGCGCAAAGCCACGGAGCAACATTCGGTGGACGTATCGATGGCCAACAATTTCATTCGGCAAGGGCATCCAGTGCGGCAAAGAAATTCTGCACCACGTCTAATTTTCGCGTGCGACGCATCGACGGCAGGCTGTCGAGGAACAAACGACCATAGCCTTTGGACAGCAAGCGCGGATCGCACAACATCAGTACGCCGGTGTCGGTGACATCGCGTATCAATCGGCCCGCACCCTGCTTGAGCGTAATCACCGCCTGCGGAATCTGGTATTCAGTAAATGCGTTGCGGCCTTGCCGCTTGAGCGCATCCATCCGTGCCGACAACAGCGGATCGCCCGGCGACGCAAACGGCAATTTGTCGATCACCACCAGCGACAACGCTTCACCGCGCACGTCGATACCTTCCCAAAACGAACCGGTGCCCAGCAGGATGGCATTGCCGTGCTGACGGAACGCGTCGAGCAATTCATTACGCCCAGCCGTGCCCTGCACGTAGAGCGGATACGGCAAGCGGCCTTCCAACAAACGCGCCGCTTCTTGCAACGCACGGTGCGAGGTAAACAACAAAAACGCGCGGCCACGGCTGGCTTCCAACGCCGGGATTGCCGCCTCCACCACCGCCTGCGTGTAATGCGGTGCCGAGGGGTCCGGCATGTTTTCCGGCACATACAGCGCCGCCTGCCGCGAGAAATCAAACGGGCTGGCCAATTTGAGCGTACGCGCGTCGTCTAAACCCAGTTCATCGACGAGGTGATCAAATTTTTCGCCGACCGCCAACGTCGCCGACGTAAATATCCACGCTGCCTGCTTGCCATAGACCAGCGCATGCAGCGGCTCAGCCACCGTCAGCGGCGTCATACGGATGAGAAATGCGCGCTGGAAGGTTTCAAACCAATGCACTTGATCGGCCGGTGCCTCACCGGTCAACTGCGCAAATTCGGCCAACAAACCACTGCAACGCTCCCAGGCTTTCGCCAGCCCGGTGCTGCGCGGCGCGGCCAGTTCCAACTGCGCACCCAGCGACTGCAACGCCTCGTTCAGTTGCTTGATCGCCTGCTGCACCGCGCGCTGTGTCGATACCTCGGCCCACGCCGCGCGACGCGCGCCTTCACCCAGCGCCAAGCGCAAATCCAGCACGCCCTTCTCGACAGCATCGGCAGCGGTGAAAAGTTCTTTCTGATCGCCCGCACCACGGCCACCTTCCAGCCGCGCATCGCGCGCCAGTTCACTCAACTGCCGGCTGGACACTTGGCTACCAAAAAACTGCGACGCCACCTCGCCCACCTGATGCGCTTCATCGATCACGATGGCATTGGCGGTCGGCAGAATTTCACCAAACCCGCCGTCCTTGAGCGCCGCGTCGGCAAATAGCAGGTGATGGTTCACCACCACCAGATCGGCCTCCTGCGCGTGCTTGCGCGCACGCAGCACCGGGCATTGATCCGCCTTCGGGCATTCCGCGCCCAAACAGTTTTCGGTGGTGCTGGTGACAAACGGCCAAACACCCGCCCCTTCCGGGATGCGTGACAATTCAGCGATATCACCGTCGACCGTCGTCGCCGCCCAACGCGCCACCACTTGCAGATCGTTGACGATTTCGCGGCTGGCGAAACGACCATCTTCCAAACTCGTTTCCAACCGGTACGGGCACAAATAATTGCTGCGTCCCTTGAGCAGAGCCACGCGCACGGCCCCACCGAGCGACGGACCGAGCGCTTTCAGCACGCGCGGGATATCACGATGGAACAATTGATCCTGCAGGCTGCGTGTGCCGGTGGACACAATCACCTTGCGACCAGACAGCAAAGCCGGCACCAGATACGCAAACGTTTTGCCGGTGCCGGTGCCCGCTTCAACCACTAAACGCGCATCGTCGGCGATGGCGGACTCCACCGCAGACGCCATTTCGCGCTGCACATCACGTGGCGCAAAACCGTCGATGACGCGCTGGAAGGGGCCGGAGGGGCCGAGAATGTCACTGGCTCGTTGCATGGCCGGCATTCTAGCCAGCGGCGCGCGCTATGCGTCGGATCCCAAACAAATCACGACGACGAATCGGCGCGGAGCCCAGAAACAAGAAGCCCCGGCGAACCGGGGCTTCTACTGCACAAGGTGCTAGGTACAAGACGCCAGAGGCGTCGGCGAATTACTTCTTCTTCGCCTTCTTGGCCTTGCGAGCCTTTTTAGCCTTCGGCTTCTTAACCTTGGCTACTTTGGCTTTCTTAGCTTTCTTGGCTTTCTTAGCGCCTTTCTTAGCAGCTTTCTTGGCTTTTTTAGCAGCCTTGGCAGCGGCTTTCTTGGCTTTAGCAGCAGCGCGCTTGTCGGCTTTCGCCTTCTTCGCAGCAGCTTTCTTAGCAGCCTTAGCAGCAGCCTTGGCTTTCTTAGCAGCCGCTTTCTTCGCCTTAGCAGCAGCGCGCTTCTGGGCCTTCTTGGCCTTGGCGGCGTCGCGACGGGCTTTCTTAGCTGCGGCTTTCTTCGCCTTGGCAGCGGCTTTGCGGGCCTTTACGGCAGCGCGCTTGGCAGCGGTCTTGGCTTTTTTAGCAGCGGCTTTTGCTGCTTTCTTCGCCTTGGCAACTGCGGCCTTGGCTTCTTTCACGCCTTTCTTGGCGGCTTTGGCGGCTTTCAGGGCAGCTTGCGCGGCCTTGAGTTTAGCTGCTGCGTCCTTAGCAGCGGCGCCACTGACTTTTACTGCGTCGACTTTCGGTTTAGCGGCCTTGCGGGCCTTTTTCTTGGCTTTAGCCATTTTCATTTCTCCTAAGCTACCGCGGTTTTTTTTGACACCCATTGGCGAGGTGTCGAGGCGGAAAATAGCACAAAAAAAAACCAGTGCAAATTATTTCAATGGGTTAGACATGCTGCGCCCCTTTTCAGAGGCGCGATTCAGCCTCTGAAATGCTTTTTCAAAACCGTTTGAAGCGCCTTGCGAGCACGCCGCTGAAAGGTCGTCACGGATTCTGCATCGGCAGGTGACAAAAAACGGCAGCAAATAAAATTTCCCGGTTTTTACGGGATGAAATGAAATTTAACGTGCACTCAACCACGCATCTGCATGCTCGTTGATGAGCACCTTGAGCAGTTCCGCATGAGCCGTTGAGTCGTTCAGTGCAGGGATGTAGGTATACCGTTCACCGCCGGCATGAAAAAAGGCGTCACGGTTCTGCTGCGCGACCTCTTCAAGGGTCTCCAGACAGTCCACCGCGAACCCTGGACAGACGATTTGAACTGTTTTCACACCCTGCTGCGGCCACGTTTTGAGGGTCTGATCGGTGTGTGGCGCAAGCCACTCAGCGGCACCGAAACGCGATTGATACGCCAACATCCAGCGGTCTGTCGGTAGATCGAGTTGCGCCGCAACGGCCCGCGCTGTCGCTTCACAACAACCTGCGTACGGGTCGCCACGCTCGATGCATGCGCGCGGAATGCCATGAAAAGAGAACAGCAACTGCTGCGCATCGCCCTCTTTGGCGCGAACAGCACGGATGCTGTCGGCGACGGCGGCCACATATGCCGGGTGCTCACTGTATTCGCGCACGATGCGTAACTCGGGCGGATTGCGCGTCGTCAGCAAGTAGCGCGCGACGATATCCACAACCGCGCCACTGCTGGTTGCCGAAAACTGTGGATAAAGCGGCAGGATCAGCACGCGCTTCACCTGCTCTGCCTCCAATTTCCACAGCAACGCGGCCAACGAGGGCTCGCCATAACTCATAGCGGTGTGCACGCGAACGGTCGGCGCATCACCCAACACCTGCTGCAAGCGATCTGCCAAAGCGCGGGTGTGCACCAGTAACGGAGAACCGTCAGGCTGCCAAATGCTGGCGTACAAGCGGGCGACGCGCCGCGCACGCAACGGCAGTACCAACAAGTTAAGCAGCGGCCGCCACAACCAACGCGGCAACTCCACCACGCGTGGGTCGGACAAAAACTCGCGCAGATAGCGGCGGACTGCTGACGGCGTTGGCGCAGTGGGTGTGCCGAGATTGACCAGCACGACGGCGATCTCAGATGAACTCCGGGTCATGCACGCTCCAGCGATCGACAGAAAACAGGCCGGGGAATTATTCACAAAAAAGGGAGGCCGAAGCCTCCCTTGGGTTCAGGGTGTTCGCATTTTAGTGACGAACGACCGCATCCAACCCGGCGAATACCTTTTCGCGGATCGCTTCGACCGTGCCCACACCCGCCACCTGCAGATACTTCGGTGCCTTTTGGCCGCCTTGCTGCGCGAGCTTGCCGTAAAAGCCGATCAACTGTGCCGTCTGGGCGTGGTACACGCGCAAACGCTCACGCACCGTGTCCTCTTGATCGTCAGGGCGCTGCACCAGCGCTTCGCCGGTGGCGTCATCTTTGCCGGCGACTTTCGGCGGCGCATATAACAGGTGATAGACGCGGCCCGAACCCGGATGCACACGGCGACCCACGATGCGCTTAACGACTTCTTCGTCGTCCACCGCGATCTCAACGACGGCATCGATATCCACACCGGCAGTCACCAGTGCTTCTGCCTGCGGAATGGTGCGCGGGAAACCATCGAACAGAAAACCACGCGCACAGTCAGGCTGCGCGATGCGGTCTTTCACGAGGCCGATGATGATCTCATCAGAAACCAGTTGTCCGACGTCCATGATTTTCTTCGCCGCCAAGCCCAGCGGCGTACCGGCTTTCACGGCCGCACGGAGCATGTCGCCGGTAGAAACCTGCGGGATGCCATAGCGTTGCATGATGAATTGGGCCTGCGTGCCTTTGCCGGCGCCGGGCGCGCCAAGCAGGATCACTCGCATCGACATGAAGGAGGCCTCGGGAGGGGTCATTCGGGGGACGGCCACGATACACAGGGCATCCCGGTGCCTCAAGCGTGAGGTGTTAGACAGCGAACCCGGCTAAAACCCCGGCTCAGGGCACCCGCTGATCAATAACCAGCCGCAACGGACGCTGCTTCAACGGCAGCGTCACCTGTGCCCCGGCGCTTTCGAGGTCACCACTGGCCGGCATCGGCATGCCGGACTGCGACAAACGCGCACGCACTTCCAACGGGCCACGTTCGCGCAGCGGCGCACCGGGAACCATTTGATCGGCATCGGTGATGAGCACGGTTGCCGGCAAGGTCGATGGCAATTTTTTGGCGGCGATCGGCATCGGCGGGCCTCCCGCTGCACGCACGATCACGAACAACGTGGCATTCGGCGGCGGTGTGCCCATCGTCGGCGACAACTCCACGCGCACCGCAAGGCCCGCTGCAGGATCCGCAGCCGCTTTTTGCTGCGCACGAGCGCGCGCAATGCCGTCTTTCAGCGAAGGCACCGCCTGATTCGTGGCGGGCAGTTTTGCCAGCAATGCTTCCCAGTGCTGAATGGCGGCCGCGTAATCGCCACTTTCATAGGCCGCCATACCGTAAACCAACAACACTTGTTCGTTGTCGGGTTGTGCCGCGAGCATCGCATCCAGTTGCGCGCGTATCGCCGGTGACAATTTGCTGCCCATCGCCAGATCGATGCGGATCACGGCCAACGCAATATCACTGCGCGACGGTTCAAGCCGCTGCGCATTTTGAAGAGCCTGTTGCGCAAGAATCGGAATGCCCGCATCCAGCCAACTCGCACCGAGACCAAACCATTCATCACCGCCGGCATCGTGATCCAGTTGTGATTGCCGCAGCCGCACCGCATCACGCAAGCTAAGGCCGGCGCGCTGCGCCGCCGCTTCGTCGATATAAATCGGCAACACGGCAACGCGATCACCGCTGGCTTGCAACGTCAGCCAATCGCGTGAATCGCGGTTGAACCCGCTGACCAGCATGAGCCCTACCGCCAGCAAAGGCACCAACAACGACAGACCGAAAGCCACCGCGCGCGGCGAACCGGATCGCATCGCAACAGCGCTCGTAGCATCGGCCTCCACATCATCGACCAGCAACAATTCCAGTTCAGCCAAGAGCGCCGCATGCTGCGCATCGGGAATACGGCCAGCGGCATGTTCCGCATCCAGTTCGGCGCGGCGTTCGCGAAAAATCTCGACATTCATCCGCTGGCGGTCCACCACCTCGGGCTGACGCGCACGACGCAAGGCAACGACCAGCACCAGCAGCACGACACTCAACAGCAGCAACGCCAAGGCAACAAACGCAATCACTGGCGATCCTCCCGTGAGGCGTCATCAAACTGCGACAGAATCGCGCGCACCCGTTCCGGGTCGGGTTGTTTCACCGCCGTAGCGCGACGACGTAGCCGCCATATCAACACACTGCCCGCACCCAGCAACAGCAAGAGCGGGCCGGCCCACAACAATGACGTGACGCCATTGAACGGCGGCTTGTACGAAATGAAATCGCCATAACGCGCTTTCAGGTAATCGATGATTTCCTGGTCGCTGCGGCCTTCGCGTAACAACTCATAGGTACGCTGACGCAAGTCCCGTGCGATCGGCGCATTGGAATCCGCCAAATTGTTGTTCTGACATTTTGGGCAACGCAACTCGTCGATCAAATGATCGAAACGTGCTTCCTGCTCTGGCGTATCGAATTGATAGATATCGAAACTCTCAGCCCGCGCCCAACCCGACAGCAAGACGCCCACCAGCAACGCAACCGCCAACAACGCCACCACCCGCAACGACGCCGGCCAGCGCAACATCATCTGCCGGGTCATGGCGCGGCCTCACCGGAAGCAGACGCAGAAGAAACAGTCACGGGTGCCGCCACACGCAGAAACGGAGCAATTTCTTTCGCAAAATTTTCTGGCGTCAGCACACCGGCAATCCGATGGCGAATATGGCCTTGCGCATCCACCACGAACGTTTCTGGTGCCCCGTAAACGCCCAAATCCATTCCCAGCCGGCCATCGATATCGAGTATCACCGTGCGGTACGGCGAACCACGTTCTGCGAGATATTTCCGCGCGGCGGCAGGGTCATCTTTGTAATTGACACCGATGAGGGTGACGCCTTGCTGGGCCAACTGCAGCAAATACGGATGCTCTTCGTAACAGGACGGGCACCACGTTGCCCAGACGTTGATCAACAACGGGCCTTTGAGTTGCGATTGATCCGCCGTGCCACCATCCAGCGTCGGCAACGAAAACACCGGTAAAGGCTGGCCTGCCAGCGCTGTGGGCAATTCTTCGGAATTTTTGCCGATACGCGACCCAAACAACAACGCCAGCAATAAAAAAGCCAGCAGCGGTACCGCGAAAAAGAGAATGCGCTTCATCGGGTTGCTCCACCGGTTAGGCGCGGTACTTCCGGCCGCGATGCAAGACGATGTGATGAATGGTGATCTGATGAAAGACGACGCGATGCCAACCGATAACGGCGATCACACACTGCCCACAAACCGCCGAGCGCCATGAGCAACGCACCGCCCCACACCCAGCGCATGAAGGGTTTTTGTTGCACACGCAGCGACCAAAAATCTCCGCCCAGATCTTCACCCAGCGAGACGTAATGATCGCGCAGCAAACCGGGATCGATGCCTGCTTCGGTCATGACGTTGTTGCGCACGGGATAAAGACGTTTTTCTGGATGCAGCGTACGCATCAGATCATCACCGTGGTAAATCGCCACGTGACCGCGGGTGCCTTCGTAATTTGGCCCCCGAACTTTTTCCAAACCCGTCAATTGATAACGGAATTCGCCCAGCGTCACGCTATCGCCCACCGCCATGCGTACCGTGCGCGCTTCTTCACCACCGGCCACGAGTGCAATACCAATCGCCGTCGCCGCAATACCGACATGCGCCAGCCACATGCCTTTGTAACTGCGCGACAACCGACCAAAACCAGCCATAAGGCCTGCACGCGCGCTGCGCAATTTGCGCAACAAATCCATCACATGCGTACCGAGCAGCGCACCCGCGCCTGCTAGCGCCAGCAACGACCACGCATGGCCAGCACCCAGATGCCACGCACCCAGCGCCAACAGCAAACCACTGCCGGCCAAAGCGCCGGTCATGTGCTCACGCAACAAAGGCAGCAGCGGTTGTGATTTCCAACGTGCATGCGCACCAAACGCCATCATCATCAGCAACAGCAAACCCAGCGGCGCAAACAACAAATTGAAATACGGCGGGCCGACTGAAATGCGGCCGAGATCCAGCGCTTCAGTCACCAGCGGGAACAACGTGCCCAGAAAGACCATCGCCAGCAGCGCCATCAACAGCAGGTTGTTGCCGAGTAAAAAAGTTTCGCGGGACACACCGTCGAAACGGCCTTCTGCTTTCAGTGCATGAGCGCGCCACGCAAAAACCGCCAACGCGCCACCCACCAGCGCCACCAGCACGCCCAACACGAAAACGCCACGCGCCGGATCACTGGCAAACGCATGCACGCTGGTGAGTACGCCCGAACGCACCAAGAAGGTCCCCAGCAAACTCAAGCCGAAAGCAAAGATGGCCAACAACACCGTCCACGCACGAAACACGCCACGTTTTTCCGTCACCGCCAACGAATGAATCAGCGCAGTGCCGGTGATCCACGGCATCAACGATGCGTTTTCCACCGGATCCCAAAACCACCAACCGCCCCAACCCAGTTCGTAGTAGGCCCACCAACTCCCGAGTGCGATGCCCAGCGTGAGAAAAATCCACGCCACGGTCGTCCACGGGCGCGACCAACGCGCCCACGCGCTGTCGAGCCGGCCTTCCAACAGGCCGGCAATCGCAAACGCAAACGCCACCGAGAAACCGACGTAGCCCATGTAGAGCATCGGCGGATGCACGATGAGCCCGAAATCCTGCAACAGCGGATTGAGATCGTCGCCATCGACCGGAAACAGCGGCAACTCACGGGCAAACGGATTGGACGTGAACAACGTGAACGACAGGAAGCCAACCGCAATCAAACCCATCACGCCCAGCACGCGGGCAACCACCGTCATCGGCAACGCGCGCGACACCAGTGCCACCGCCGCCGTCCAGCCGGACAAGATCAGCGCCCACAACAACAGCGAACCTTCGTGCCCGCCCCAGGTGGCAGACACGCGGTAATACCAAGGCAACAACGAATTGGAATTACCGGCCACGTATTGCACGGTGAAATCGTTGCCGACAAATGCCGCCACGAGGCAGCCGAAAGCCAACGCGAGGCACACAAACTCCAGCAGGGCCAGCGGCCGTGCCAGTGACATCAACGCGGTATCGCGTCGGGCCGCACCAATCAGCGGCAAAGTACCCAGCGCCAGTGCCAGCACCAACGCCAGCGCCAACGCAAAATGTCCAAGTTCAGGAAGCACGATGCGTATCCACTCTGATATGGAAATGTCACCCGTCAATGAACGGGGTTCAGCAAGACGTGACAGTGCAACATAAAACGCGGCGGATCATACACATTTGCTAACCCTTACAGCCCGTGCCAACGGCAAAGGCCCGGAAGCGCCTTGATAGAATCCGCCCGCACTTCGTCGGCACATGCCGCATACGTTGTCTGCGCACACTTTGTCCCTGCAACGCCTCGTCAGTTCCCGCCCGCGGGCCCGACGGCCTCGCAGGCCCTGCCTATGTACGACAGGACCTAAAGACCTGATGGAACGCAAGCACAGCTTTACCTACGAAGAATTACTCGCCTGTGGCCGTGGCGAGATGTTCGGCCCCGGCAACGCACAACTGCCGCTGCCGCCGATGTTGATGGTGGATCGCATCACACAGATCAACACCACAGGCGGCAAACACGGCAAAGGCGAAATCATTGCCGAGTTCGACATCAAGCCGGACCTCTGGTTTTTCAAATGCCACTTCGAAGGCGACCCGGTGATGCCCGGCTGCCTCGGTTTGGATGCCATGTGGCAGTTGGTGGGCTTTCATCTGGGCTGGTTGGGCAGCCCCGGCCGCGGCCGGGCCTTGGGTGCCGGTGAAATCAAGTTTTTCGGGCAAGTGCTACCGAAAGCCAAAACCGTCACCTATCACCTGCACTTGAGCCGGGTCATCCAGCGCAAGTTGGTCATGGGCGTTGCCGATGGCCATATGTATGTCGATGGCCGCGAAATCTACACCGCCAACAACCTCAAAGTCGGCCTCTTCACTTCCACCGATAATTTCTGACACTGCACATAACCGGAGATTTTTCTATGCGTCGCGTCGTCGTTACCGGCATGGGCATCGTCTGCAGCCTCGGCAACAATCCGGCTGAAGTGCTCGCTTCCCTGCGTGCCGGCAAAAGCGGTATCCGCTTTATCGAGCAGTACAAAGAAATCGGCATGCGTTCGCATGTCGCCGGCCAAGTGAAAGATTTGGACGTGGATGCGCTCATCGACCGTAAGCAACGCCGCTTCATGGGAGATGCCGCCGCCTACGCGCACATCGCCATGCAGCAGGCCATCACGATGTCCGGGCTGACACCGGAGCAGATCTCGCATGACCGCACCGGTTTGATCGCCGGTTCCGGTGGCGCGTCCAGTTCCAACCAAGTCGAATCCGCCGAAGTGATGCGCACCAAAGGCGTACGTCGCGTCGGCCCGTATCAAGTCACCCGCGTGATGGGCTCCACGGTCTCGGCGTGTTTGGCCACCGGTTTTCAGATCCGTGGCGTGAACTATTCGATCTCCTCCGCCTGCGCCACCAGCGCGCACTGCATCGGCAACGCGATGGAAGCCATTCAGTTGGGCAAGCAAGACATCGTGTTTGCCGGCGGTGCCGAAGAAGAACACTGGACGATGTCCTGTCTGTTCGACGCCATGGGCGCACTCTCGGCCGGCTACAACGACACGCCGGAAAAAGCGTCGCGTGCTTACGACGCCAACCGTGACGGTTTCGTCATCGCTGGCGGCGGCGGCATGTTAGTGCTGGAGGAATACGAGCACGCGAAAAAACGCGGCGCAAAAATTCTGGCGGAGATCGTCGGTTACGGTGCCACCAGCGACGGGGCCGACATGGTGGCCCCCAGTGGCGAAGGCGCAAAGCGCTGCATGCAGATGGCGATGGCCACCGTCGACACACCGATCGACTACATCAACGCGCACGGCACCTCGACGCCGGTGGGCGATGTCGCCGAGCTGGGCGCGGTGCGCGAAGCATTCGCTGGCAAGGCCGTGCCGCCGATCAGTTCCACCAAATCGCTTTCCGGCCACTCGTTGGGCGCTGCCGGCGTCCATGAGGCCGTTTACTCGTTGCTGATGCTGCAAAACGATTTCATCGCCGCCTCCGCCAACGTGGAAACGCTGGACGAAAAAGCCAACGGCCTGCCGATCGTCACGCAGCGCGTGGACAACGCGAAACTCACCACCGTGATGTCCAACAGTTTTGGCTTTGGTGGCACCAACGCCACGCTGGTGTTCCGCAAGGTGTGAACGAAACCTTCATTCACCCTGTAATAAAAAACCCGCCAGCCGGCGGGTTTTTTATGGGCGCAACGTGTTTGCAAACGTTTGATCTCAGGGCGCGGCGCGTCAGCACCGTCGCGCCTTCGACGGTGGTTAGGGCCGCCGGTCCAGTTTGACAGGCGCATCCAACAGACATAGTCTTACCTTTGTCTTACTTTTGGAGCGCTCCATGGAAACCACTAAGCTCTCCAGCAAAGGCCAAGTGATCATACCCAAGGCCTTTCGGAGCACCCATCACTGGGAGCCAGGTCTTGAACTCATGGTGATCGACACCGGAGAAGGCCTGCTGTTGAAGCCTAAAGCCCCCTTTGCCCCCTCCGAGCTCTCGGAGGTTTTTGGCATGTTCAGAGGTAGGGTGTTGGCCAAGACTGACGAAGAGATTGAGGCCTCACTGACCCAAGACATGCGGAGAAAGTGGCGTGATAGCAATTGATACCAATGTGCTGGTGCGCCTGCTGGTGAACGACAACCCGACACAGGGCAAGGCCAGCCAGAAGCTATTCGCTTCCGAAGACATATTCGTACCGGACACGGTGCTGCTGGAAACCGAGTGGGTGTTGCGTGCCGCCTTTGACTTAAGCCCAGATGAAATCTGCACTGCCTTCCGGCGGATCTGCGGCTTGCCCAATGTAAACGTCAGCGACGGCCAACTGATTGCGCAAGTGATCGATTGGCATGAGGCCGGTTTTGACTTTGCCGACGCGTTTCATCTCGCCTTGAGCAAAGAGCAAGACGCTCTCAAAACTTTCGACGCCAACTTCATCAAGAACGCCAAGAAGCATACCGACCGACGCGTGGAGCGGCCCTAGCGGGAGGCGCAAAAAAAACCGGGTGGCTTGCGCCACCCGGTTTCCTGTCTTCCCCGGTAAACCGGATCAGAACTGTTGACGCAGGCCCAGACCAAAGGTGCCGTAGGTGTTGGTCGTGCCAGCACCGTTGTCGTTCTCCGATTGGCCCGCCAGAGCATAGACCGTGGTGGACTTGCCGAGTGCGTAATCCGCACCCACGGCAATGGTCTGCACCGACGGATCATTACCGGTGGTATCGCCATCGACTTGGACGAACTGGGCTTTGAATTTCCAGTCGCCGGCCGTCAGCGCACCGCTCAGCAGCATGGTGGTGTCTTCATCATGAAAACCTGGGCCCGTGAAAGATTCCTCGGCGGTCTGGTACAGGAAACCCACTTCCAGCGCGTCGGCTTTGTAGCCCACGACCGCACGCAGGGTGTCGACTTCGATGGTAGAGCCAATGGTCAAGCCACCGTTGGTGTTGTCGTTGACATTAGAATCCATCGCCAATGCCAGCGAGAGGCCGCCGGTCTGGTAGGTCACCGACGTGGACATCGACGGTTCCGTACCGCTGGACTCCGAGTACGTGGTAGCAGCGACGTTGACGCGCAGGGCGTCGAGCAGCAGCGGCGAGGAGTACTGGATCACGTCAGCCAAGCGGTTCTCGGCGACAACGCCCGATTTCGTCATATCCAGCGAGGTGTCGTTGAATTGATCCACCGAGCCTTGGGCGGCTTTCAGCGGCGAATCGAACATACCGATTTTGACGGTACCGAAATCACCGGCAACGCCGACAAAGACATCGCGCGAGGTGAATGGCAGCACACCAGGGTTACCCCAGTTATTGTTTGCATCGCCGTCATCCGCATCCACGCCGAACTCGGCTTGGTAAATACCCTTGAGGCCGGAGACGCTGGTGTCCACTTCACCGCGAACGCCCAAACGCGAGGCGTTGCTGCGAATGACCCACTGGTCTTCACTATTAGAAACGTCGTTGTCGTTACCGAT
Source organism: uncultured Pseudomonadales bacterium (assembly GCA_964574995.1). Classification (GTDB taxonomy): domain Bacteria; phylum Pseudomonadota; class Gammaproteobacteria; order Pseudomonadales; family JADFDG01; genus JADFDG01. Next base: position 45,620 of record CAZNPF010000007.1, read on the forward strand.
GTTGTCGTTCACGTACTCTGCCGACAGATCGATTTGACCGTACAGCGTCGGGCCAGCAGCCAGAACGGTGGCAGGCATCGCCACTGCGGCGCCGATAGCAAGAGCAAGCAGCTTCTTATTCATGTAGAAACACTCTCCTTGATCAAGGGAAAAACGCTACAGGAAGTTCATCTTCGCAGCACACCGTAACGGTGAAACCGCGTAACGATGGATCCCTGGGAGGCACCGCGAATATTCGATTTCAGTGCCTGCCGAGCCGGACGATAATCCAAAAATCCGCGTTTTGCACCGTGTTGACGCAAAATAAACGCTGGTTTTGCACAAAAAACGAGCACGCAAAATCAGGCGTCTAGGCTAGGCGTCAGCGGCAAGAATCAGCCTAAAAGCCCGGTAAAAGGCAGGAATTCCAATAAATCACCTGCGGCCACCGTGCGGTTTGCCGGCACCCGCACCAACCCTTCCGACCACGCCACCGACGTCAGCACCCCCGAGCCTTGGTGGGGGTGCTTCTCCAGTTGCATGCCTTGCGGGCTCGCCACCACCCGTGCCCGCAGGTATTCCTCGCGGCTGATGGCTTTTTTCACGGTAAAACCGGCCGGCAGTTGGTAGGCCGGTGATTGCCAGGACGGCTGCCCCTGCATGGCGCGCAAAAAGGGCACGGCCAGCACCAGAAACGTCACCGCCACCGAGACCGGGTTACCCGGTAAACCCAGCATCGGCACCGTGGCATGCTCCTTCTGCGTGGCATTCGCCGCATTCGCCGTTGGCGTGGCATTCGCCGTATTCGCGCTTTGCGCGGTGTGTAACTGCCCGAACAGCACCGGCTTGCCGGGCTTGATGGCCACTTTCCACAGATCGACGCGGCCGCATTCCATCATCGCCGCTTTCAAATGATCTTCCTCGCCCACCGACGCACCGCCGGTGGTGATCACGAGATCGGCTTGTGCCGCCGCCGCACACAAAGCCGCGACGGTGGCCGCACGATCATCGCGCACCACGCCCATGTCGATAGCGTGGCAACCCAACTGTTCGAGATAGGCACGTAGCGCGTAACGGTTCGAGTTGTAAATGCGGCCCGGTTGCGGCGCTTCACCCGGCTCCAGCAATTCATCGCCAGTAGAAAAAAACGCCACGCGCAAACGCGGATACACCGGCACATCGGCGTGGCCCGCAGCGGCCAGCACGCCCAACTGCGGCGGCCCCAACCGTGTGCCTGCCGGCAACACGGCACTGCCGGCTTGCATGTCTTCGCCCCGGCGACGGATGTGCACGCCGGGTTTCAGGGTCGCAAGGGCATCCGGCCGCACCTGCAGCACGCCATTTTTTTCTTCCGTGTCTTCCTGCATCACCACGCAATCGGCCTGTGCAGGCACATCCGCACCGGTAAAAATTCGCGCGGCGGTTTTTGCGGTCAACGGCTGCGGTACGGTGCCCGCCGGAATGCGCTGACTCACCGGCAGCGCGCCGTTTGCCGCGCGCAAATCATCGAGCCGGAAGGCATAGCCATCCATGGCGGCATTGTCGGCCGGTGGCACATCGACGCGCGCCTGCTGCGCCATGGCCAATACGCGATTCAGTGCTTCCGTGAGCGATACGGTTTCTGTCGCCGTGGGTAACACCGCTGCACGCCGCAGACGCTCCTGCATCTCGGCAACGCTGAGCAGCCCAGGCGTGTTGCAGCAATCAGCCACGTGGTGCGCAGCCGGGTTTATGCAGCAGATGCCCCACGAAATTGCACGGCCCGCAGCAGGCATCGAGTTGATCGCGAATGATTTTTTCCCAGCCGGTACGGCAGGCATTGGTGGAACCCGGCAAACAAAAAATCACGGTGTTGTTCGCCAAACCGCCAAGCGCGCGCGATTGAATCGTCGACGTGCCGATTTCCGCATGGGAAATCTGGCGGAACAATTCGCCAAACCCTTCGATGACTTTGTCGAGCAGCGGCGTTACGGCTTCTGGTGTTGAATCGCGCCCGGAAAACCCGGTGCCGCCCGTCACCAGTATCGCGTTGACCGCACCGTCCGCGATCCAGCGCGACAGCACCGCACGAATCGCATAGATATCGTCTTTCACGATCTGGCGTTCATGCAGGCCGTGGCCGCTGGCGGCGAGTTGCGCGGCCAAAAAAGCGCCGGAGGTATCGGTTTCTTTTGTGCGGGTATCAGACACCGTCAATACCGCAATGGACAGTGCAACAAACTCTTGGGCGGCGGGCATGCTCAACCTCCACTCATGTTCATGAAACGCACGATTTGCGGTTCATCGTTCAAATTGAAATGGTGCTTTTCCGGCTTGAGATCCATCCCCGCCATGATAGCCGCCTGCAATTTCGCTGCGTCATCCGGAAACTCACGCAGCACCTGACGCAGATCAAGCGAATGCTCGTTGCCCAGGCACAGCAGCAAACGGCCTTCGGCGGTCACCCGCACCCGGTTACACAGGTGGCAGAAGTTGTGGCTGTGCGGCGAGATGAAGCCCACACGGGTTTCGCTATCGGCCATGCGCCAGTTTTGCGACGGGCCGGCCGCTACGCGTGCTTCTTGCGTGGGTACCGGTGTGAGCGGCCAGCGCGCGTTGATGACATCACGAATGTCATCGGAAGACATAAACGACAGCGCCCGGTTGTGCTCATCGATCAAGCCCAGCGGCATTTCTTCAATGAAGGTAATGTGCAATGCGTGCGTGCGGGCAAAATCCACGAGATCAAGAATCTCATCGTCATTGCGCCCACGCAGGATGACGCTGTTGAGTTTGGTGTGGGTAAAGCCGGCTTCGCGGGCGGCCTCGATGCCGGCCAATACATCCGCGAGATTGCCGGTGCGCGTCAAGGCATGAAATCGATCTGCGTGCAGGCTATCCAAACTGATATTCAAACGCGCTAAGCCGGCGCGTTTCAGGGCCGGTGCCAATTTAGGTAACTGCGAGCCGTTGGTGGTCAACACCAGTTCATCCAATCCCGGCAACGCTGCCATCTGTTCTACCAGCCAGACGATGTCTTTGCGTACCAGCGGCTCGCCACCGGTCAGCCGAATTTTGCGTACGCCCAACGCAACAAACGCACGACCCACCGCCAGCAATTCTTCCAGCGTCAGCACTTGGCTGCGCGGGACGAACGTCATCTCTTCCGCCATGCAATACACGCAACGGAAATCACAACGATCCGTGACCGATAGCCGCAGATAATCCACCTGCCGGCCAAAGCGATCCACCAAATGGGTGCTCATGGCTCACCCGTGTGTGTACGCACAACGCCTTGCGTATTGGTCGATGCGATTGAACCGGCGGCGACGCCCGCTACATTTTTTATCTGTTCTCTTTGTTTTCTTTGTTCTTTTTGTTCTTTTTGCGCGGTTTTCACGCGTTTTTTGGCTTCGTTCCACGCCGCGTCCAGCGTGGCCGCACCCGTTTCGCCGAGGATATTGCCGCGTTCGCTCAGCACCTGCTCCATCACCCGGAAGCGTGTTTCAAACTTGATGGCGGCATCGCGCGCCAAGGATTCGGCATCAAAGCCTTCTTTGCGCGACAGATTCACCAGCGTAAACAACAGGTCGCCGATTTCTTCTGCCACATGCGCACGGTCACCGCTGCGCAAGGCATCTGCCAGCTCCAGCGTTTCTTCACGCACTTTGTCGATCACGCCGGCACTGTCCGGCCAATCAAAACCGACTCGCGCTGCTTTCTTTTGTAATTTTTGTGCGCGCACCAACGCCGGGAACCCGGCGGGAACGCCATCGACCACGCTGGCCACGCTCTCGCCGGCCGCCATTTTCTCGGCTTTCTTAGTGGTTTCCCAATTACCTTTGATGTCTTCCATGCGGTGAGCATCACGCGCACGACGCTCACCATCGACTCGGCCGTCGGGAAACACATGCGGATGCCGGCGAAGCATTTTTTCTACCAAGCCATGTATCACGTCATCGACAGCGAACAAATTTTTCTCGTTCGCCATTTGCGAATGAAAAATCACTTGGAACAACAAATCACCCAGCTCGCCACGCAGGCCGTTCATGTCACCACGAGAAATCGCATCGGCCACTTCATGCGCCTCTTCCACCGTGTACGGCGCGATGCTGGAAAAATCTTGCTCCAGATCCCACGGGCAGCCATATACCGGGTCTCGCAGCCGCGCCATCAGTGCGGTCAGATCGACGAGCGTATAGCGGGCTGGCGTGCTCATGAGGGGGTCACTTTTTGTATCGCTGCACTTCGAGAACGCTGGGTAACTGCTCGATACGTGCCAATAATTTTCCCAGCATATCCAACGTGCTGATTTCGATGGTGAACAACATGGTGGCCGTGTTGTCGTTGCGGCTGGATTGAGTGTGCGCTGCCGTAATATTTACCTTTTCTGCGGCCAGCAAGAACATGATGTCGCGCAATAAACCGGTGCGATCCCATGCCTTGACAAAAATATCCACCGGATAAGCCACATCCTCGGCCATGCCCCAGCTCACTTCGACGATGCGTGCCGGATCATTGCGCTGCATATGTTGCAGGTTTTCACAATCCATACGATGCACGGTAACGCCACGGCCAACGCTGACATAGCCCAGAATGGCATCGCCCGGCACCGGCTGACAGCAACCGGCCATGTGCGTCATCAGGTTGTCCACGCCTTCGACCAGTACGCCGTGCCCGTCGCGAGTCGCCGTTGCCGCACGTGGCAACAATTCTTGTTGTTCGCCTTGTGTGCGCTCAGCGCGTGCATCGTGCAGTTGCTGCACGACTTGCGACATTTTCAGATCACCCGCGCCCAACAACGCATACATATCATCGGGTTGCTTCTGCCCAAGCCGCGCCGCCAATTCACGATGATTCACATCATCCAGCGCCAAGCGACGGAGCTCGCGCTCTAGCATTTCGCGGCCACCCGCGACGTTTTCATCGCGGTCACGCAAACGGAACCAGTGCTGAATTTTTGCGCGCGCACTGGATGTTTTGATGAAACCCAACGCCGGGTTCAGCCAGTCGCGGCTCGGGCCGCCTTCTTTGACGGTGATGATTTCCACTTGCTCGCCGGTGTGCAGCTCGGTGTTCAGTGACACGATGCGGCCATTGATCTTGGCCCCACGGCAACGATGGCCCACTTCGGTGTGCACGCTGTAGGCAAAATCCACGGGCGTTGCGCCAGCCGCCAGATCCACGACGTGACCGTCCGGCGTGAACACGTACACACGATCCAGCCCGACTTCCTGACGCAACACATCGGCAATGCCGGCTTCGCCCAACTGATCGTGCCACTCGAGCACCTGCCGCAACCACGCGATGCGATGCTCGTAACCCGACACCTTGGCGTTACGACCGCCTTCTTTGTAGCGCCAGTGCGCGGCGATGCCGAGCTCGGCGGCTTCGTGCATCGCCACCGTGCGGATCTGCACTTCCAACACTTTGCGCTCCGGACCAATCACCGCCGTGTGCAATGACTGATAGCCATTCGGCTTCGGTGTGGCGATGTAATCGTCGAACTCACGCGGTACGTGTTGCCACAGCGAATGCACGATACCCAGCACGGCGTAACAATCGCGGATCTCCGGCACGAGGATGCGCACGGCACGGACGTCGTACACCTCATAGAAGTCGATCTGCTTCTTCTGCATTTTTCGCCAAATGCTATAGATGTGTTTGGCGCGGCCAAACACTTCGCCCTGAATGCCGGCACGCTCCAGTTGCCGCTTCAGCTCATCCACCACATTGACGATGTATTGCTCGCGTGCGCCGCGTTTTTCATCCAGCAAGGTCGCAATTTTTTTGTACGCGCCAGGCTGAAGATAACGGAACGCCAGATCTTCCAGCTCCCACTTGATATGGCCGATACCCAAACGATGGGCCAGCGGCGCGTAGATATCGAACACTTCACGGGCGACTTTGCGCTGACGTTCCTCGTCGGCATCTTTGACGCTACGAATGACGCACGTGCGCTCAGCCAGTTTGATCAGCGCGACGCGCACGTCGTCGATCATCGCCACCAGCATTTTGCGGAGATTGTCGAGCTGGCCTTGTTGTTGGCCAAGCACTGACTTGCGGGTGGGATTGCTCAATGCACCAATCGCTGCCATGCGCAGCACGCCTTCAATCAGCCGCGCGACTTCTTCACCAAATTCTTCCGCGACGTGTCGCAACGGCATCCGGCCTTCGCGCACCGTCCGGTAAAGCACGGCGGCCACCAGCGTGTCTTGATCCGCGCGCAACGTGGCGAGGATCTGGGCCATCTCCAAACCTGTGCGGTAGGAGCCCAATCCACTGCCCCACACTTCGTCGGCGGCGATGGCTTCGCGTTCGCCCTGTTCGGCCACCAAACAGGCGCGGCGTAACTCGGCGTGATCGAATCGCTCGGTCTGGGCCTGAATGGATTCCAGCCAACGATCGAGATCGACCGTGCCATCGTCACGGATCGGGTGGTCAGCGCGAACTTTGACCATGGCGGAAGAAACCGGAAAGAAACGGGGACGACGCTGATTTTAAGTCAGCGGCGACGAAACAGGGCGATCGACTCGACGTGCGTGGTGTGAGGGAACATGTCCATCACGCCGGCCTTTTCCAGCGTGTAGCCCGCGTCGACGAGGATGCGAGCGTCCCGAGCCAGCGTCGCCGGGTTGCAGGAGACATAGACCAACGGTCCGGCACAAAAGCGCTCGGCCCTCTCAGCCCTCGCAGCAATGAACCGACACACCGCCTCCGCGCCACTACGCGGCGGGTCCAGCAGCACCCGGTCGTAACGCTCACGCGCCCACGTACTGCCGGTGAAATCGCCGTCCAGATTCGCGGCAAAGAAACGGGTATCGCCCAGCGCGACACCACGCGCACGATTGCGTGCGACATTTTCGTTGCCGCGTTCGACCATCGCCTGGCTGCCTTCCACGCCGGTCACACGCGCCGCACGTGTTGCGAGCGGCAGCGTGAAATTACCCAGCCCACAAAACAGATCCAGCACCGAGTCTGTGGCTTGTGGGTCTAGCAAGTCCAACGCCAGCTTGACCATGCTTCGATTGATCGACGGATTTACTTGCGTGAAGTCGTTGGGATGAAAACCCAGCTCCACACCAAAATCATTCAAGCGATAAATCAATCGCTCCGGCCCCGGTACAGCCGTGGATTCCGATGGTGGAAACGCGCGATACATGCTGGTCTCGCTGCTCGGTTGCAACCAGCACTCAAAACCGCGCTCGCGGCAAAAGTTTTCCAACAACTGCCGATCGCTTTCCGGCAACGGTAGTAAATGGCGAAACACCAACGCTACCGTATCGTCACCGGCTGCCACTTCCACCTGTGGCATTTTGTCGCGCATGGCCGGCGTCAACGCCGTCAGCAACGCACGCAATTCATGAATGCGAGTGCCCACTTGTGGCATCAGCACGGCACAGGCATTGATATCCGCCACTTTGGCACCGCGCTTCTCGCGAAAGCCCACCAACACGCCGCCCTTGCCTTCCACGTAACGCACCGCCAAACGCGCCTTACGGCGATAACCGAGGCGATCACCCACCAGTGGCGGTAGCACCTCGCGCGGCTGCACATTGCCAAAATGCTGCAATTGCTCCAGCAACACGCGCTGCTTGAGCGCCAACTGCGCTTCCGGGTCCAGATGCTGCAGGCTGCAGCCGCCACACATCGCGGCATGCACGCAAGGCGGCTCGACGCGATCTGCTGCCGGGTTAGCCTCCACACGCACCGCAACCGCTTCGTCGAACGTTTTGCGCTGGAACACGTATTTGAACGCCACGGTTTCACCGGGCAGCCCGCCTTCGACAAAAATGGCTTTGCCATCGACGGCGGCGATACCGCGCCCGTCGTGTGCAAGGCGATGAATCTCAGCGACCACCTCACCGGCAGGCAGGCGGGGCTTCTTGTGTCTGCTCATGAAAGAAAAACCAGAAATAAAAAAATCAGGAGATTACGGAAGGGAGTGCCAGCGTTTTTCGAATTCCACCAGATGTGGCAGGCCGCTACTCGCTAAGTATTCGCGTACACGCAAACATTCGGCGTCATACGCAGCTGGCGTGAGATTGCCGCGCATCAGCTCGAAGCGCAGGTAGACCAAGAACGTGTTGAGCACATCGGTTTCGCAATAGTTGCGAATACCGCGAATATCGCCCGCCTGAAAAGCCTCGTACACCTTGCTGCCGTGCATACCCATTTTCCCCGGGAAACCCAGCAGCGACGCAATCTGATCCAGCGGAACCGTCGCCCGTGCCTGATACATCGACAGCACATCCATGAGATCGGTATGGCGGGGGTGGTAGCGTGAAATGTAATTGTTGTATTTGAACTCGCGGTCGTTATCGCCCTGCTCCCAATAACGAGCCGCCGTAACGCCATGCAACATGGCGCGGTAATGCAGCACCGGTAAATCAAAACCACCACCGTTCCAGCTCACGAGCGTCGGCGTGTACTTTTCGATCCCGGCAAAGAAACGCTCGATGAGTTCTTTCTCGCTGCTGTTTTCCTCGCCCAGTGACCACACCTTGAAGGTGTTGCCCGTGCGCAGTACGGCGGAGATCGCCACAATGCGTTGCAAGTTCAGCCGCAGAAATGTCGTGCCGTTTTCCTGCATACGCAGGTTTTCCAGCGCGGTGACGGTGTCTTTATCCGACAAGCCTTCCAACCCGTGCACCCGCTGGCCACCAGCAACATCCGGGATGGTTTCGATATCAAACACAAAGACATTCATCGCGGCACCTGCACAGATCAGACACAGATCAGATCGAGAGAATTCAGTAGTTAATCACGCGTAAACGAAGACTGCCGATCAATTCGATGCGAACACGCCCGTCGACAAATAACGATCGCCACGGTCGCAAATAATCGCGACGACCACCGCATTGCGCAGGTCTGCCGCCACCCGTAAGGCACCCGCGACGGCACCACCAGAAGACACACCACAGAAAATGCCTTCCTCACGCGCCAATCGCCGCATCATCGCTTCGGCGGCGTCTTGCGACACATCCAGCACCTGATCAACTCGCGAGGCGTCATAAATCAACGGCAAGTATTCCGGCTGCCAGCGACGAATACCCGGAATCGACGAGCCACCCGCCGGTTGCAGGCCGATCACCTGAATCGCCGGATTTTTTTCTTTGAGAAATCGCGACACACCCATGATGGTGCCGGTGGTGCCCATGCTGCTGACAAAGTGCGTGACTTCGCCGTGCGTGTCGCGCCAAATTTCCGGGCCGGTCGTTAGATAGTGCGCGCCGGGATTATCCGGGTTGGCGAACTGATCAAGCACCTTGCCGTGGCCTTCGCGCTCCATTTGCTTGGCAAGATCACGCGCACCTTCCATACCTTGCTGCGACGTGACGCTGATAATTTCTGCGCCATAAGCACTCATCGCTTGTCGGCGTTCTTCGCTCTGGTTGCTGGGCATGATGAGCACCATGCGATAACCGCGCATGGCAGCCGCCATGGCCAGCGCAATGCCGGTATTACCGCTGGTGGCTTCGATCAAGGTATCGCCCGGACGAATCTCACCGCGTTCTTCGGCGCGCAGAATCATGTTCAACGCCGGGCGATCCTTCACCGAACCCGCCGGGTTATTGCCTTCCAGCTTGACCAGAATGCGATTGGACGCATGGACGATGCCGGCCGGAATGCGTTGCAAGCGCACCAACGGCGTGTTGCCGACGAACTCGTCGACGGTGCGATCGCCCCCGTGTTTTTGATGCTGGCCGATGTCTGTCATGGGGCCGGGATTCTACCCGGTTGCAGGCCGCTGCCGCGCGGGGGATCATCCGGCGCATCCCTTCCCTGCTGCACCGGAAATACCACCGGAACGGTGATCCGAGCGATGCCTCGCCTCTCGATCCGCCTTCGATTGATCCTGCTCGTGCTGGCACCCACGCTGCTGGCCGGTTCGCTGTTGGCTGCTTGGACGCTGCAACAGAACACGCAGGCGCTGGAAACCACTCTGGTGGCACGCGGCTGGCTCGTGGTGCAGGAACTAGCCGGTGAAATGCGGGAAACACTAACGCAACCGCACAAGGCAGCGCTTGAGTCGCGATTGCCGCCTTTTCTTGAACACGCCGATGTGCGCTCCGTAACGGTATACGACGCGCAGCAGGCTGTTCTTGCTCATAGCGGGCCACTGGCAAGGTCTCCTTCTAACGGCAGCCTGCGCACCCTGTTCTCGCGCGAAGCCACTGCCGTGCGCACCGACACCGGTTGGCGATTGCTGCTGCCCTTGTCGGTGGGTTTGGCAAACACCCATGCCGGCACGTCCGGCATGCTGGGCTGGATCGAAGTCGAACTCGACGGCGCGCGCGTACAAACCGAACGCTACCGTGCGCTGGCAATCGCCTTGGCGCTGCTGTTGGGATTGATGGCATTGCAGACTGCCATCGCCTACGCCGCCAGTGCACAACTGCTGCAGCGGCTGTCTTTGCTGCGCAGCGGCATTCAGCGCGTGACCCATCACCAGCTGAATGCCCGGCTGAATCACGATGCGCCCGGCGAACTCGGACAATTGCAAGAAGATTTCAATGCCATGTGCGTGTCGCTGCAAAAGGCCCAAGAAGAATTGCAGCACAGTGTCACCCAAGCCTCTGATGACCTGCGTGAAACTCTCGAAACGATCGAAGTTCAAAACATCGAACTCGATATGGCGCGCAAGGAAGCCGTGCAGGCAGCGCGACTCAAGAGCGAATTTCTCGCCAACATGAGTCACGAAATTCGCACGCCACTCAACGGCATCATCGGTTTCACCCGTCTGCTGCTCAAAAGCGACTTGTCACCACGACAGCTCGAATATCTGACCACGATACGCAAGTCCTCGGATGCGCTGCTCACCATCATCAACGACATTTTGGACTTCTCAAAAATTGAAGCCGGCAAACTAACGCTGGACCGCAGCCCGGTAGATATTCGCGAGATCATTGACGATGTGTTGTCCCTGCTGGCTCCGATGGCGTCAGAAAAGCGGCTGGAACAAGTGGCGATGATTTACCAGGACACGCCTCGCCGCGTCATCACGGACCCGATTCGCTTGCGGCAGGTGCTCACGAATCTGCTCAACAACGCCATCAAGTTCACCGAACGCGGCATGATCGTGGTGCGGGTGATGCTAGAAAGCGAAGATGAGAATTCGGTGATGCTGCGTTTTGCCGTCACCGACACCGGCATTGGCTTGAGTAAAGAGCAACAGGCCTCGCTATTCACCGCGTTCACGCAAGCCGATTCGAGCATCTCGCGGCAAGCCGGCGGCACCGGGCTGGGCTTGGCCATTTCCAAGCATCTGGTCAGCCTCATGGGCGGCGAAGTGGGGCTAGAAAGTGCGCTCGGCGAAGGCTCCACCTTTTGGTTCACGTTGCGCGCCGACATTGATCGTCAACCCATCGCTAGCAACCACACGGCACTGAACGGCAAGCATTTTTTGGTGCACGACAGCAACGATTCTGCACGTTTGGCAGTGAGTCATTTGCTACAAAGTTGGGGCGCGCAAATTATCGAGGCAGAAAAAATCGCCGACATTTCAGCACTGCTTGCCGCTCACCGTGGCCCGCCGATTGCCGGCGTGTTGTTGGGCAGCGGCCCGCACCCCGGCGACGGCCATGCCGCCGCTGCACTGTGTGCTCAACTGCAAAACCTCGGCCTCACCACATGGCTGCTGCCCGGTGCCATCGATGACAGCACAAACATCGGTTCGCCCGGCAACGTGCTTTCCAAACCCGTCACGGCGTCTCGCCTTTACGATGCACTGATCAGCAGTCTGGGTGGCACCGTGCGCGGCACGCGCACACAACTGTTGGCACAACACAGTGCGACGCGCCTGCATGTGCTGGCCGTCGATGACAACGAAGCCAATCTGCGCTTGCTGTGCACGTTGATCGGCGATTTTGGTGTCGACGTCAAAGGCGTCTCCAGCGGCGCTGCCGCACTGGACGCCATGCGCAAAACTCACTTCGATCTGGTGCTCATGGATATCCAGATGCCCGGCATGGACGGCATTGAAACCACGCGCCAAATACGTGCGCTGGGGCCTGCATTTCACGGCATACCCGTCATTGCCGTGACCGCGCACGCGCTCTCCACGGAGCGCGAGCAACTACTGACTGCCGGTCTCGACGATTACCTCACCAAGCCCGTCGGCGAACAACAATTGCGTTACGTGCTGGAACGTTGGGGCGGCGTACGATTTGCAGAAATTCGCAGCACCTCGGCTCACAACACGCTTCTGGAAAACACCGGAGAAACCATCAGTCTGGCGTCATCCGTCGCGTTAGCCGGTGGCAAACCAGCACTAGCACGCGACATGTTGCGTTTACTCGCCGTCAGTCTCGCGTCGGATCGCGTGGATATTCCGGCATTAGCCGCTGCGCGTGATGGCGATAATCTGCTCGCGCGTGTGCATAAATTGCATGGTGCCACGCGTTACGTTGACACGCCGCGTTTGCGGCAAGCCGCCCACGATCTTGAAGTCGCTCTCAAGCAAGGCCTCGCGCAAGAAACATTGGACTGGTCTGCTCTGGCAGCGCCTGTCGCGCAACTCGAAGCCGCCATGTCCGAAGTAGACACGTGGCTGGCCGACAATCTCAGTGACATTGAGCAGTTACTGCCTGATTGACGCATCGATCCATTTCGATGCGAATCGATCAAACGTTTTCAGCCTTCCAGCACCACGAAGGCTAAAGCAGCATCGCGCTCATCGCTGAGCGAAAGATGCAGATGGCGCACACCACGCAACTGCGCCAATGACTGCCCCTTACCGCGCAATGCCAGCGTGGGCCGGCCAGACGCTTCACGACCGATCACGATGTCCTGGAACGAAAGTTCGCGACCGATACCCGTACCAAACGCCTTGGCCACTGCCTCCTTGGCTGCCCAGCGTTTAGCCAGCCAGCGCACTTCAGCTTCGGTATCGGCAAAGCGCACGTTTGACATCTGTTGCCATTCTTCTTCACACAACACACGCTGGCGAAAACGATCGCCATGCTCCGCAAGCGCCGCAGCAATGCGCGCCACCGTCACGATGTCGGTGCCAATGCCGCGTATGTGGGGGCTATCAAACTCGCTCATGACAATATCGCCTGCCATCTCTGCATGCCGCCGGACTATGCAATGGTGAACGGTATGGCATTACGCAGCATGATGTGACGCGGCGTCACACTCATGTGGCAGCACGTATCATCAAACGCTTCATTTCCCGAACCGCTTCCGCAAAACCGGTAACGAGTGCGCGCGCCACGATGGCATGACCAATGTTCAGCTCATTGATGCCCGGAATCGCCGCCACCGGTTCCACGTTGAAATAGTGCAAGCCATGACCCGCGTTGACCGTGAGCCCGGCCGCCACACCGTGTGCCACTGCACGCTCGATACGTGCCAGCTCTTTGGCGCGGGCGTGATCATCGTCTGCATCCGCGTAAGCACCCGTATGCAATTCGATCACCGGCGCACCGCAACGCACCGCCGCATCGATCTGCGCTGTTTCCGGATCGATAAATAACGAAACCTCGATACCGGCTCGCGCCAAACGCTCACAAGCCGCTTTTACTTCTTTCTCATGCGCGATCACGTCGAGCCCACCCTCGGTGGTGATCTCCGTGCGCTTTTCTGGCACCAGACACGCGTGCTGCGGCTTGATACGTTCGGCGAATGCAATCATTTCCGCCGTCACCGCCATTTCTAAATTCATGCGCGTCTTTAATACCTGACGCAAAATTTCAACATCACGATCCTGAATATGTCGACGATCTTCACGCAGATGCACCGTGATGCCATCAGCACCGGCGGTTTCAGCGATCAGCGCCGCCTCCACCGGGTCCGGATACGGTGTGCCGCGCGCCTGACGCACCGTGGCCACATGGTCAATGTTCACGCCCAACAACGGACGACGGAACGGGTTCACCGGCAAAGACATGGTCAGGATTCTCCGGAATGTTCGTCAGAAGCAGAACGCGTACGGCGAAATAGCGCACGGCTCTGCAACGGTTTATTGCCCAAGTGAGGCGCCAGCGCCGCACGCATCACACGTTTGGCATCGTTTAACACGACAGCATCCAAGGCCGCGTAATCATCCGTATCCAGCGCCAACAACGCTCGACCTTCGTGACACTGTTCCGTCGGAAGGCCCGGTGCCGCTTCTCGCACGCCATAGCCTGGCTCGAAAGTATAGCGCTGCCCTGCGCGCACCAACTGGCCTTCCACGGTTTCACCGTAACGATGGCCATAACCCAGTTCGTCGAGCAAATGTTTCTCAAAGAGACGCAACACGGGTTCCAACGCGGCGCCGGTGCTCAACCGCGTCAACGTCAGCGCGTAAAGCTCCACCACATCCGGTACGGGAACGTCGCGGTGCAGCAAACGCACCAGCAATTCATTGAGATACAACGCGGCAAAAAGTGCATGACCAGACAGCAATTGCGGCGAACCCACGGCTTCGCCGGTGCCCGCACGTCGCAACTCACCGCGGCCAGTCAAGGGAATTCGATAGCGCCGAAAAGGCTGCAGCGGTGAACTGCGTTTGCCGCCTCGGTTGCCGCGCGTTAGCACACCGATCCGGCCATGCTCAACGCTGAGCAATTCCACCAGCTGGCTGCTCTCGCGGTATGCACGCGCATGCAGCACAAAGGCTTCCACGCTGTCGGCGGCCATGCCTACGACTCAGTCGTAACCGAGGCTCTTCAATGCGCGATCATCATCGGCCCAACCGCCGCGCACTTTGACCCAGATTTCCAGCATCACCTTGCAGCCAAACAGTTTCTCCATGTCGAGCCTAGCCTGCGTGGCAATTTTTTTCATACGCTCGCCGCCGGCACCGATCACGATGGCTTTCTGCCCTTCTTTCTCGACCAGAATCGCCGCATGAATGCGGTACAAATTGCCCTCTTCCTCGAATTTCTCGATCTCTACCGCCAACTGATACGGAATTTCATCGCCTAACTGACGCATCACTTTTTCGCGAATCAATTCTGCCGCCAGAAAACGAGGGGTCCGATCCGTGAGCTCATCCGGCTCAAAAATATGTGGCTGTTCCGGCAAATAATTGGCGACCAATTGCGCCAGCGTATCGAGATTGTGACCACCCTGCGCGGAGATCGGCACGATTTCGGCAAACGTACGTTGCTCCGATAACCATTTCAGATGCGGCAACAGTCGCGCCTTGTCTGCCAGCTCATCAATCTTATTGATTGCCAGAATCACCGGGCATTCCACGCCCGCGAGCTTCTCCAGCACCAGCGCGTCGTCGTCGGTCCACTTCAGACCTTCAACCACAAAAATCACCAGATCGACATCACCCACCACCGACACAGCGGCGCGATTCATGTACCGATTGATGGCACGCGTTGCCGCCCGGTGTATGCCCGGCGTATCGACATAAATGGCCTGCACCGGGCCATCGGTTGCGATGCCCAGCACTTGCTGACGCGTAGTTTGTGGGCGACGCGACGTAATCGATAATTTTTGACCGATCAACCGATTGAGTAACGTCGATTTGCCGACATTGGGCCGCCCCACGATGGCGACATGCCCGCAACGTGGTGCAGTCTGCGCAGCAATTTCACTGCTCATGACGCTTGCTCTCCTCGGCTCGTCAACTGCCGCAACACTTCAGCAGCTGCAATCTGTTCGGCCACGCGACGGCTATCGCCCCACGCATTGATCGGTGACGACAACCCATCCGCCATACAAGACACATGAAAACGCTGTTCATGGGCTGGGCCAATCGTCTCCAGAACGTCATACCGCGGCAATGGCAAGCCGCGCCCCTGCAACCATTCCTGCAATTGCGTTTTGGGATCTTTGTGCACGTCATCGAGGCGAAAGTCGGCAAACGATGGGGCATACCATGCCAGCACACAGGCCGTTGCTTGCGGCAATCCTGCATCCAAATAAATAGCGCCAATCAGCGCTTCTAGGCTATCGGCCAAAATCGACGCCCGTCGATGACCGCCGCTGCGCAACTCCCCAGGGCCCAATCGCAGATGACTACCGAGATCAAAGGCATTGGCCATACGCGCCAGCGTTGTGCCGTTGACCAGACGCGCGCGCGCACGGGTAAGTTCACCTTCATCAGCACGCGGAAAACGCGCAAATAACTCAGCGGCGATGATGACGCCAAGCACGGCGTCGCCGAGAAACTCTAATCGTTCATTGTTACGCGATGCGCTGACGCTGCGATGCGTCAGCGCCAACTGCAGCAGATCACGGTTGGCAAACGAATGCCCAAGTGCTCGTTCCAGCGTCGACGTATCACTCACCGCCGATGTCGACCTCGTGGGTCTTATTGAAATGCAAATTGAGCGCGATCTGGAACTCTTCACTGTCAAAAACAGGCTGCACAATATTGTAGTCGATCACTGCGCTCAACGCCCCATCTTCGCGAGAAAGCGTCAGCGCGTCTTCTTGGAAATCTCGCAGATGCAAATTGTTGATACTCAACTGCGTATCAATGCGAGAGCGAATGACGTCGTTGGTCTGTAGGCCCATCCGCGGCTGCTTGAGCGTTTCCAGCGTAGCGCCGCTGAAGGTCAGGAAATCCATGTAGGGCGGAATGATCTTCAGCGCGAGTGTCACTGCGCCGCCGATCAAAGCCAGAAAGAACGCGAGAGCAAAGAACGAAAAACCTTGCTGACGACGCATCGTGCTGTTCTCCAGTGGTGCCCGAGAATCGAGAATGGCAGTTACTGTTGACGGGTATCCAGCGGATACACCGTGCCGTTACGCGCGAAACCTGGCAGATGTAGCCCCGGTTCCTTGTGCATCCAGATATAAACCGCCTTGCCGACAATAAGCCGATCCGGGACAAAACCCCAGCCACGGCTGTCGTAACTATTATCACGGTTATCGCCCATCACAAAGAAATGCCCGGGCGGCACCTGCACTTCCGTTGCTTCCGTGAAGGCCGGCCGACCTTCTTCGTAACGAATGACAAATCGGTGATCGCCCAATGACTGGTGATACGTCAGTTCTGCACCGCCCCGAATTTCCACCTCGCGCGCCACCGGCTCCAGCGGCAACTCCACACCGTTGAGCCATACACGGTGGCCTTCAAAACGAATGATGTCGCCAGGCAGGCCCACGATTCGCTTGATGAAACTTGTGCTGGGTTTCTGTGGGAAGCGGAACACGAGAATATCGCCACGCTGCGGCTCACTCACCGGCAAGATTTTGGTTCCAATCACCGGCAACCGCAGGCCATAGGCGTATTTGTTGACCACGATGTAATCGCCCACCTGCAACGTCGGCAGCATGGAGCCAGAAGGAATCGTGAACGGCTCGGCAAGAAAACTGCGCAGCACCAGCACCACCGCCAGTACCGGAAAAAAAGAACGCGACCAGTCCACCGGCCAAGGCTCAACAGCACCTTCAACGCGCTGTTTACGAAACCATAATTTATCCAGCAACACGACAGTGCCGGTCACGCCCGTCAGTACGACCAGCCAGAATGCAAAATCGATATCCATCGACAGGTTTTCCTCAGTAGCTCGCTACACGCAGCGAGCAGAAATTCACTTATCTACTTTAAGAACGGCAAGGAACGCTTCCTGCGGCACTTCGACACGGCCCAGTTGCTTCATGCGCTTCTTGCCTTCTTTCTGCTTCTCGAGCAGTTTCTTTTTGCGCGACACGTCACCGCCATAGCACTTGGCCAACACGTTCTTGCGTAAGGCTTTAACGGTGGTACGTGCAATGACATGCGCACCGATGGCCGCCTGAATGGCAATGTCGAACATCTGGCGAGGAATCAATTCCTGCATTTTTTCGATCAAAGCCCGGCTACGCTGCGGCGCGTTGTCGGCATGCGTAATGATCGATAGTGCATCGACTTTGTCGCCATTGATCAGCACATCGACTTTCACCAGCTTGCTGGTTTCAAAGCGCAGGAAGTTGTAATCCAGAGAAGCAAAACCACGGCTGACCGACTTCAGACGGTCAAAGAAATCCATGACGACTTCTGCCATCGGGATTTCATACGTGAGCTGCACCTGATTGCCGTGGAACACCATATTCTTCTGCGCACCGCGACGCTCTACGCACAGCGTGATCACGTTGCCCAGATGTTCCTGCGGCACGAGAATGTGAACTTCCGCGATTGGTTCGCGCACCTCTTCAATGCGCGACACGTCCGGCAACTTAGACGGACTGTCCACGTAGATCAGCTCGTTTTTCTTAGTCAACACTTCGTAAACGACGGTCGGTGCCGTGGTGATCAGGTCCAGATCGTATTCGCGCTCCAAACGCTCCTGGATGATCTCCATGTGCAAGAGGCCGAGAAACCCGATGCGAAAACCAAAGCCCAACGCATCGGAAGATTCCGGCTCATAGAACAGCGACGCATCGTTGAGCGACAACTTGGCGAGCGCCTCACGGAAATCTTCGTACTCATCAGAGTTCACCGGGAACAGCCCGGCGTACACCTGCGGCTTCACTTTCTTGAAGCCCGGCAGCGCCGCGACATCCGGCGTTTTTGCCAGCGTGAGCGTGTCGCCTACTGGCGCACCGTGAATGTCCTTGATACCTGCAACGACATATCCGACTTCGCCCGCTTCCAGCACACCGGTTTCTTTGCGCTTGGGGGTGTGGATACCGACGATGCCGATTTCGTGATTCTGCCCGGTCGATTTGACGTGAATCTTGTCGCCTTTGCGCAGCACGCCATTGACCACGCGCACCAACGACACAACGCCGAGATAATTATCGAACCAAGAATCGATGATCAACGCTTGTAGCGCAGCGTTACGATCGCCCTTCGGCGCCGGAATACGCAGCACCAACTCTTCCAGCAGATCGTCCACACCCAAACCGGTCTTGGCACTGACCAAACACGCATCAGACGCATCGACGCCGATGATGTCGGCAATTTCTTGCTTCACGCGTTCCGGTTCGGCTTGCGGTAAATCGATTTTATTGAGTACCGGCATGACCTCCAGATTGAGGTCCATGGCCGTGTAGCAGTTGGCGACCGATTGCGCTTCCACACCTTGACCGGCATCGACCACCAACAAGGCACCTTCACAGGCAGACAGCGAACGCGAAACTTCATAAGAGAAGTCGACGTGACCCGGCGTGTCGATGAAATTGAGTTGATACGTGCGGCCATCACGCTTTGACGTGAACGGCAAGGTCACGCTTTGCGCCTTGATGGTGATGCCGCGCTCGCGCTCGATATCCATCGAGTCGAGCACTTGCGCACTCATTTCGCGTTCGGTCAGGCCGCCGCAAATCTGAATGAAACGGTCGGCGAGCGTCGACTTGCCATGATCGATGTGGGCAATGATCGAAAAATTACGGATGTTCGCGATATCAGTCACGGAAGCACTGCAGGGGCGGGAGCAAGGGCCGGCATTCTATCGGCCGGCCCTCCGGCTGGGTAGGCGCGTCTGCCGGACGCATCGCGTCCGGCTGCCCCGATACGCTTATTTGACTTGAATGGGGATGTAGCGGGCCTCATCACCACGCGCCACCAGCAACGGCACCATGCGACCCACCGGCAACTTGGCAACCGCCGCATTGAACGCTTGGACCGTATTCACCGGCATGCCGCCCACTTGCAGCACCAGATCCCCCGGACGCACACCGGCATTGGCGGCCGCGCCGTCGCTCACTCGCGTCACGACCACACCGCCATCGATACCCAACTGCTTCAGTTTTGCCGGGGGAATGCTTTCGACCACCAGACCCAGCCGGTCGCCGGCGCTGGCTGTCGCAGGTGCCTCAGGCTCGTCGCCGTCCATGTCGCCATTGGCGAGGCTCTCTTCCGACGGCAATGTCCCGACCGTGACTTTCAAGCTGCGCGACTTGCCGTCACGCATCACCGTCATCGTGGCCTGACTGCCCGGTTTAACCCGGCCAACCAGGTGCGGCAGATCCGCCGACAGCACCACCGGCTTGTCGTTGAACGCCGTAATGATGTCCCCCTGCTTCAGGCCTGCGGCGGCGGCCGGCGTATCCGGGAAAACCTTGGCCACCAATGCACCTTCGGCTTTCTTGAGACCAAACGACTCGGCGAGATCACGATCCACATCCTGAATGCTCACGCCCAGCCAGCCACGCGACACTTTGCCGCCGCCTTTGAGCTGATCCGCCACTTCCATCGCGATATCCATCGGAATGGCAAACGACAGCCCCATATAGCCACCGCTGCCAGAAAAGATTTGCGAGTTGATGCCCACGACTTCGCCACGCAAATTAAACAAGGGGCCGCCAGAATTACCCGGATTGATCGCCACGTCGGTCTGAATGAACGGCACGTAATTTTCGCGCGGCAGGCCACGGCCCAGTGCGCTGACGATGCCCGCCGTCACCGAATAATCAAAACCAAAGGGAGCGCCGATGGCGAATACCCATTCGCCAACTTTTAAATGATCGGAATCACCGATTTTTACCGCCGGCAAATCTTTGGCATCCACTTTCAGCAGGGCAATATCACTGCGCTTGTCGGTGCCAATCACTTTCGCCAGCAACTCGCGGCGATCCAGCAGACGCACCGTCACTTTGTCGGCGCCATCCACCACATGATTGTTAGAAAGGATGTAACCGTCGGTCGAGATAATGAACCCGGAGCCTAGCGATTCGCGATCACGCTGTGGTTGTGGCGGCATCTGCGGGAATGCGAACTGATCTCCAAAAAAACGACGGAAGATTTCCGGCACTTGGCCTTGCATCTGACCATTCATTCTTACGTCTTCGGCGCTTGCCGTCGCGCTGATGCTCACCACGCTGGCTTTGTTCTGCTCAATCAGTGTCGTGAAATCCGGTAAGCCCGTAACAACTGACGCAGAGCTAGACGCGGGTGCCGCATTTGCTTGATTACCGGCAACGCCACAACCCACACCAAATGCCACCACGGCGATCAACACCGGCACAATAAAACGTCGAGAATTTGACATGTCTCACTCCTCGTGATGCTTGACAGGAATATCGCCGGCAGATTTATCCGGCCCCTGTTGCGGCGCGCGATATCGCGCGCTTTCAACCACCTTGACCGCTGCGCTGGCAGGTATCTCACCCACCAACGTCACACGGAATTTCCCGGCACTGGCGGCATCGAGCACACCACTGACAGCTACCGTAGGACCAATTTGACGGCCCATGGGTTTCGCATCAGTGCCAACTTTTTCAACAAAAAATGAAAATGCTGCCAAGCCATCGGAATAAGTAATCGCCGCCGATTCATGTTCCTTTTCGCCCTGCATTTGGCTATCGGTCATGCTGAAGCCGGGGGGCAGCCAAGAGGGCGTGACGGCGGGCATGGGCGCATCAGTGGAGCGCAACGACGTCGACGCCACCTCATGGCCATCCGTGCTCGCGGGGGGCGTAAATAATTCGCGGGGAACTTGAATGCCTGTTTCTACGTCGATGAATTCCACAGATTCCAGCGCAACGCCTTTGCGACTCACCACTTCGTAACGCAGCGGCAAACGCGACTCGCGATCCACCCATAACCGATAACCATATCGGTAGGCATCACGCGGACCCACCGACACAAAATCGGCACTACGGCCCGCCACGCGCGACGGCGCTGCGCGACGCACTTGATAATGCTGGGCGACGCTGTCGGCCATCGCAGTAAACGTACGGAATGGCCCCCCGTTGGCGGCTACATCAAAACGTGTCACCCGCGCATTGGGATGAATGTTGATGGTTTCGTCGCCACGACGAATGATCTCGGCCGTGCTGTCATCCAGATGCGATAACCGCTCATGCTCGACGCCATCAATGACCGCATGCACCACCTGCATGGATTCCATGCGGTTGCCACGCACATAAATAAAACGACCGCGAAAATTTCCGGCGCGCCACGCGGCACTGGCTTGCCGCAAAAGATCCAAGCCAGCGACATCCTCGGCTGTATGCCCAGCCTGACGATCGGCATGATTGGCATGGTCGGCATGATTGGCCGCGCGATCAACCGGCGCATCGCCGGATGTTGTTGCTTTGCCAGCGTGTGCCGATTCAGCCGCCTGTGAAGGCGCGATGAACGCAACCGACAAAAAACAAAAAAGAACGAAGGACAAACAGGCAGCGATCCGCGGTGCCTGAAAAAAGAAGGGCTTCCGCATCAGAAATCAGCGTCCTTGTTCGCCTTCGAAACTCACCACGCGCGCGTAAGGGGAAACACCCGTACTGCCGTTACCGGTGGCTTGGGCATGCCGAGCCAGATACGCATTCAAACGATCTTGTGCCGCCGTCGGCGATTCATTGTCGGCCGGCATCACCAGTTCTTCGCCGTCTTCGTGCACAACGACCATCGGGCCGAGGGCGACGCTCTGCGCCTCGGCGGCCGACGACGCCAATTCCGCTTCACTGCCGACCGTGCCCTGCAAGCTTTGCCAGCCGAACACCGTCACCACCGCAACGGCTGCCGCCACCGCCGCACCCGCCAGCGGCTGCAACCAGCGACGCGTTTGTCGTTGCGGCGCAGCCGGTGCTGCGTCCGAGGCAATGGCCGCCGCCACGGATGCACGCAAATCCAGCGGTGCTACGCGCTCACCACGCAACACCGATTGCGCCAGATGCCAACGCGAGAACGTATCCAACAATGCCGGATCGTCGCCGGTGGTTTTCAGCACCTGACGCATTTCATGTTCGCTGGTTTCGCCGTCCATGAACGCAGAGAGCAACTCACGCTCGCGGGCAGCGGGATCTCGCGGCAAGTCGGAATCGTGGTCACTCATGGCGGGCTCTTCACGCAAGTCTGATCAGAAAGGAAGCGAGGTGACCTCGCCGTATATCCCGTTGGATGCGCCAACGACGCTTTGGTTCCCGTGACTGCGGATTCCCCGTACAAGCCCCTCACCGGCTGTTGTCCAGCAGCGGCTTCAACGCAACATCGATCGCTTCACGCGCACGGAAGATACGCGAACGCACCGTGCCGACCGGGCAATCCATGGTCGCGGCGATCTCCTCGTAGGACAGGCCGTCGAATTCACGCAGCATCACTGCCGTGCGCATCTCGTCCGGCAGCGCTTCCAGCGCACGCTTCACGGTTTCTTCGATTTCACGGCTGAGCAGATGCCCCAGCGGCGTATCGGCATCACGCAGCGCGTCGGCGGACTCCAAAAACTGCGCATCGTCGATATCGATATCCGAACCCGGCGGGCGACGGCTGCGAGCCACTAAATGGTTCTTGGCGGTGTTGATGGCGATGCGATACAGCCATGTAAAAAATGCGCTGTCGCCACGGAAATTCGGCAGCGCACGCCAAGCGCGTACGAATGTGTCCTGCGCCACGTCCTGCGCTTCATCGAGGTTACGCACATAACGGCCGATTACCGGAATGATCTTGTGCTGATACTTGGCCACCAGCACATCGAACGCACGACGATCACCCTTCTGCACCCGACGAACCAGTTGCAGGTCGATATCGCGCTCGCTGGTGGCCGGTACGGCCTCGGAGTTCGCGTCCAAACGACGATCCTCGGGTTGGCGGGTGGTGCCTCGGCCGATCAGGGTATCGATCAAGGGCAGGGCTACCGTGTCAGAAACAGGGGTCATGGTACGAGCCTCCGGGCTGTTCTGAACCTCTGACGGCCCCTCCGCGCAAAAAGTTCAGCCGGGATACCCAGCAGACACAGGGACGATACAAACCGCAACACGCCGATTGCCGCCTGGGGAGGCCGGCATCACCGACATCGCCCGGAAAATCGAGGCCAAAAAACCCCAACCAGACGCGCCTCGTCAGCCTCGTATACTGCGGACCCCCTCGCCTTCGACACGAAGTCCCGTATGAGCGACCCGCATTTCGACGTACTCGTCATCGGCAGCGGCGCGGCCGGCCTGACCACGGCCCTGCGCCTGTCTGGCCGCGCAAAAGTCTGCGTACTCAGCAAAGGCGAACTCACCGCCGCCAGCACCTACTACGCGCAAGGTGGTGTCGCCGCCGTGCTGGATGAAGGTGATTCGCTCACCGCTCATATCGAAGACACGCTGGTCGCTGGTGCCGGCTTGTGCAAACGCGACGCCGTGGATTTCACCGTGCGCAACGGCCCGGCGGCGATCCGCTGGCTGATCGAACAAGGCGTGGCGTTTACCACCGAAGAGCAACCGGACGGCACGTGGGTTTACCACCTCACCCGCGAAGGCGGCCATAGCGCACGACGCATCATTCACGCGGCCGACGCCACCGGTCTTGTCATTTCTTCAACGCTGATCGACCGCCTGCGCGAGCATCCAGAAGTCGACGTGCGCGAGCATCACATCGCCATCGATTTGATCGTGCAGCAATCCGCCGACGGAGCGCGACACGTAGCCGGCGCTTACGTGCTCGACAAACGCAGTGGCGAAATTCGTGCGGTGATGTCGCGTTTCGTTGTGCTGGCCACCGGGGGCGCAAGCAAAAGTTATCTCTACACCACCAATCCAGATGTGGCGACCGGCGACGGTATTGCCATGGCATGGCGTGCCGGCTGTCGCGTGGCGAACATGGAGTTCAACCAGTTCCATCCAACCTGCTTATATCACCCGGAAGCCAAATCTTTTCTGATTACCGAAGCGATTCGCGGCGAAGGTGGTTTGCTGAAATTACCCAATGGCGAACGCTTCATGCCGCGCTTCGATCCGCGTGCAGAACTCGCACCGCGTGACATCGTGGCCCGCGCCATCGACCACGAAATGAAGCGCTTGGGTTTCGATCACGTCCTGCTCGATATTTCGCATAAACCCAAAGATTTCATCATCAGTCACTTCCCGACCATTTACGCCAAATGCTTGTCGCTGGGCATCGACATCACCCGCGATCCGATGCCGGTGGTGCCTGCTGCGCATTACACCTGCGGTGGCGTGGTGACCGATCTGGCGGGCCGCAGTGACTTGGCCGGTTTGTATGTGATCGGTGAAAGTTCCTGCACCGGTTTGCACGGCGCTAATCGCATGGCATCGAATTCGCTGCTGGAATGTTTCGTGTTCGGCAAAGCGGCCAGTGATGACATCGTGGCCAAACTGTCGCAGGTGCCGATGCCGATACCGGCCCGGCCTTGGGATGCCTCGCAAGTGACCGATTCCGATGAAGACGTGGTGATCGCCCACAACTGGGACGAAATTCGCCGCTTCATGTGGGACTACGTAGGCATCGTGCGCACCGACAAACGTCTGCAGCGCGCACTCAATCGCATCTTGTTATTGCGGCAAGAAATTCGTGACTACTACCGCAACTACAAAGTGACGGCAGACCTGATCGAATTGCGCAATTTGGCGTTGGTTGCCGAACTGATCATTCGCTGCGCGCAGCAGCGCCAGGAAAGCCGCGGCTTGCATTACACGCTGGATTACCCAGCACTGTTACCGCAAGCCATGGATTCGATGTTGGTGCCGGAAAAGCGCGGCTAAATCTCGATGTGGTGTTATTCGGCCTCGCACGGGCGAGGCCTTCTCTGATCGACGATCAGCCCAGCATGAGACGCGTACGCAATCGGCGAAAAGCATCCGCAGTGACGGCATCGCGGGTAATGCAGAAACGCTGCGGACCAAAGAAACGACGCCAGCCACTGCGCTCCGCATAGATAAAAATCGCCACCGTGCCAAGCCACGCGTGGCCGGCAGCCGGTGCGCGCAAGAGCCGATGATTGGCAAACCGCAAAGTCAGCTCACGGCGGCCACCAGCCACATCATCGATGCGCAGTGCACGCAAACCTTGAGAACACTCGTCGCGCCACGCTTTCAACAGCAATAACAATGCCGCGATCGCCAACAGCGTTTTCACTCGCACATCAAGGTGAGACAGCAAGGCTGCCACGATCACGCTGACGGCCAAGGCGATCAGCACACCGGCCTGCAGCCATGAGGTGCGGATTTCAACCGCGAGCGGCGGCGTCGGCGAGGACAAGATCGACCATCCGGGCAAGCGCCACATCCTGCGGGCGCTCACCACCTGCAAACCACGCAAACAGATCCGCGTCGTTGCAGTCGACAAGATCCAAAAAGATTTCTTGGTCTGCACGCGGCAGTGCATCGAAACGCTCACGACGAAACGGCGCGAGCATCACTTCGGTTTCCTTCATGCCGCGCCGGCAATCCCAGTCTAGGCGCTGCAGACGGTGAGCAAATTCTTGATCAGAACGCATGCACGAACTCCAACGCGAACCCAAAAGCGTAGCGATAAATCCCAAAAGCGCAGCGGTAAATCCCAAAAGCGTAGCGGTAAATTATGGCGCCGTGGCCTTCACCCAAAAGAAGCAAGCAGCACGTCATGTGCGGGCGGCATTATTCCGCGCCAGCCACCCTATCGCCAGCGCAAAGCACGGCACTGGCTGCAAGAAAGCCCGCCGCTTACGTATCATCCACTGACGCTTCCTTCTGTACGAGACTGGCCGGCATGACTGCATACACCGTCGATCTCTCCTCGGCACTCGGCGTGCTGAGCCTCAGCGGCCCGGATGCCGCCACCTTCCTGCAAGGCCAGGCCACCTGCGATGCGCGCCTGGTTACCGCCGACCGCGGCGCGCTGGGTGCGCTGTGCAACCTGCAAGGCCGGATGATCGTGTCGTTTCATGTGTTGGCGGTTGCTGATGGCTTGCTGCTCGTGATGCCACGCGATCGCGTCGAGCCCATGCTGCAACACCTGAAAAAATACGCCGTGTTCTCGAAAGTGACACTGCACGACGCCAGCAGCGCCTGCCATCTCACCGGTTTTTACGGCAGCGGTGCCGACACCCTCGTTGCCGCACTCGTCGACCAAACGCCAGTAACCACGTATCACGTGGCCGCCAACGACACCGTGCGAGTGTTGCGCTTGCGTGGCAAACACCGCTTTTTAGCGCTCACCGCATCACCACTGCCGCTGACTCATCAGAGGCACGAAGCCGGTGATCTCAATCACTGGACACAAACCGCCATGAGCGCCGGCGAGTGGCTCATCGACAGCGCCAATGCCGATAAATTTTTACCGCAAGCATTCAATTACGACTTGATCGACGGCGTGAGCTTCAAAAAAGGCTGTTACACCGGCCAAGAAGTGGTGGCACGCATGCACTTCAAAGGAAAAATGAAAGAACGACTGCGCCACGGTTGGACCGATGCCGAAGCGCCTGCCGTGGGCACACCCATTTTTCGCGGTGATGCAGGTGAGAACCAGTCGCCAGTCGGCAGTGTGGTGGCCGCCGTCTGCACGGGCGAGCGTACGCATCTGGCGCTGGTGATACGCCACGACGCGATGGCGCACGGCCTGCGCCTCGGCAGTGTCGGTGGCGCACAGGTGGATCTCGCTGACGACACGCTGTCATTTCCTGAACTGGCTGGCTGACGACCACACATCAGCACTTTCAACTTGGAGTGCTCCGGCAACCGGCCTAGACTGCTGACCTCGCCATGAAAAAGGAGCGCGCGTCATGAACGACACCGATAAGCAAGCCGCTATCGCGGCACTCAATCGCATCATGGAATCCGAGCTCTCCGGCGTGGTGCGTTACACGCACTACTCGCTGATGATCTACGGCTACAACCGCATTCCCATCGTGTCGTGGATGAAGAGCAACGCCACCGAAGGGCTGGATCATGCGCATAAAGCCGGCGAAATGGTCACGCTTTTGGGCGGCCACCCCTCTTTAAAAATTGGCGCATTGCTGGAAACTCACCAACACGATATCGGTGACATCTTGCGTGAAAGCCTAGAGCACGAAAAAGCTGCATTACAGTGCTATTACGACCTGCTGAAGATCGTCGAAGGCAAGTCCGTGCTGCTGGAAGAATACGCCCGCGAAATGATCGTGCTCGAAGAACTGCATCTGGACGAAGTCAACAAAATGCTGCGTCGTCCCGGTGATATCGCCACCTTTAAAACCTGAACACGCCGGGGTCTCGCAGCACCACCAACGGCAAAACCAGTCTCCGCGCCACCCGCACCCGTCTCTGCTTCAAAAATAAAAAGGCCGCCGGAAAATCCAGCGGCCTTTTTTATTTTCTGCGATGGCTTTATGAGCCGCTACTGCGATGAGCCGTTACTGCGACATGACAACAGTCACCATAGATCTAGCGACCATCGGGCGTCGTCACAAAACCGATTTTGACCAACCCGGCGCGCTGCGCCGCCGACAGCAACTGCGCCACCTTGTCATACACCACGGTTTTATCCGCACGGATATGAATTTCCGGTTGTGGCTGCTGCCACGCAGCGGCCTGCAATCGAGATTCCAGCGCAGCAAAATCTACGCCCTCCTCGTTCCACACGTAACTGCCGTCTGCCATGACGCCGACATCAATCCGTACCGGCTTGATCTCTTCCGGTTGGCTTTTTGCCTTCGGGAGATCCATCTTCACCGCATGCGTCAGCACCGGCATGGTAATCATGAAAATGATCAGCAGTACCAACATGACGTCGACCAGCGGCGTCATGTTGATTTCGCTCATCACTTCATCGTCATCACTGTTGAATCCGCCGAAAGACATTTACTTTTTCTCCGACTGGCCGCCATGCGACGACGTCCCATCATCACTGCGATGATGGCGAGCTGCCACCCGCGCGCCAGCCACAAAATACGCATGTAATTCACCGGCAAAACGGTTGAGTTGGGATAGCAATAACTTATTGCTGCGCACCAAGGCGTTGTAGCCCAGCACTGCTGGAATCGCCACGAACAAACCAAAGGCCGTCATGATCAGCGCTTCACCCACCGGGCCCGCCACTTGATCCAACGTGGCACTGCCACTGGCGCCAATACCGATCAAGGCGTGATAGATACCCCACACGGTGCCCAGCAGACCCACGAACGGTGCGGTCGAACCAATGGATGCCAACAACGTTAAACCCGACTGCACGCGCTGCGAACTGTCGTCGATCACGCGTCGCAAATTACTGCTGACCCAATCGCTAATATTGAGCGAACCGTGCAAGTCGCTGCGATTTTCGGTGTGATGACGGACCGCCTCTTCGCCTTCCGTCACCAACATCCGAAACGGATTTTGATGAGGCCGGTACGACAGCGTGGCAATGCCATCCGCAAAGGATTGCGCGTGCCAGAAATCACGTTTGGCCTGCTGCGCCATACGCCGCAATTTCAAGTTGTCCCACACGCGCACGACGATCACCGACCACGACACAACAGACATCAGCAACAAACCCACCGCCACACTGCGGCCGATCAAGTCGCTCTGCGCCCACAACGTGGCTAAACCGTATTCCTGCATGTTGCCTGCTCCGTACTGCTCTATGTTTGCTCAGGGTGTGAAGGTTACCGGCCACTGGTACCACAGGGCCACCGGATCATTACCGCGCTTGGCCGGCGTCAATCGCCAACGGCGCGCCGCATCGGCGGCCGCTCTGTCCAAGCGCGGGAAGCCGCTGGAACGCATGATTTTCACCGCACCGATATGACCATCTTCCAGCACATGCAGCAGCAGCCACACGGTGCCGGTTTCCCGGAATTTGCGCGATAACTCCGGATAAACAATGGGCGGCGCCGCGCCAAAGGCATTGTTCACTTGTGGCAGAACAACCGCCAGTTCCGGTTCAGGATCCCTCGGTATCGGTTCAGGTGCAGGCGCCACCACGGGCACGGGTGGCGGCTCAGCAATCGCATTTTCTGCCGGCACCGGAGGGGGTGGCGGTGGAGGCGTTTCCCGCGGCCGCGGCGGCACATTGGTGCGCGTCACCGGCTGCTCCATGATCATGGATACCTGCATGACCGGCAGCTTGGGTGGCGTGATGCTCTCGGACATCGCCAACAATCCCGCCGCCAGCAACGCAGCATGCATCGTGGCCACGGCACTCGTCGCTACCGCAAATGATCGCCCACTCACAAGCGAGCAACCTTGTCGCCATTCCTGCTTGGTTGACGACGTTGCCAAAACACCAGAGCGACGAGGGCCGGCGCTCCGAGCAAGACCCAGCCCACCACATCGCCAAAACCATCCGCCACCAGTGCTGCCACAAGACCTATCAAACTGGACAACGCCAATCCCATAGGCCAACGAAAAATTTCACGCAATGATCGCTGCGACATCAGATGGCACCTCCGGGCGCATTTTTAGCTGCGGTATCGCTGACTGAATCGCTGACTGAATCGCTGGCTGACGCTTCGCTGGCCAGCGCATCATCCATTGACAGCGTGTCGCGGCGAGCGACCGGCTGCCGACGGCGCTCCCACCACAGGCGCAAACCGGTCCACAACACGACGATGGCAAAGACATCCAATAACGCCCAAAGCATGCGCAGAGGCAGGCCGGCGTAATCGCCAAAATGCAGCGGCTGCGACACCAGCAAGCCAGTGACATACCAAGGCAACTCTCGGCTGTCCGTGACAATTGATTTCTGCGCATCGACCAACACCGGCTTGAGCAAGCGCGCCGTCAGCGGCTCATTACCGTGCATGAACACCGCGTAATGATGTGTGCTGGAAAATATCGTGCCGGGGAAAGCAACAAAATCCAGCGCCATCATCGGCTCGCGCGCGGCCGCCGCATCCAGTGCAGCCTGCAGCGAACCCCATTGTTCCGGCGGTGGTTGGCCCGCATAAGGCGCCAGCATTTCCGTCATCTGGTCGTACTGCCAGAGTTTGATGACGAGATCGGCCCAGGTGTTGATAACACCGGTCGCGCCCACCACCAACAGCCAAGCCAGCGTCACCGCACCCAACAAGTTGTGCACATCCAACCAACGGAATCGCAGTGAACGATCACGCCGCACCGTGCCAAACGGTAGACGCCGCATAAACGGCGCGTACAACACGATGCCGCTGACTATCGCTACCAACAGCAAAATACCCATCGCACCGAGAAACAGTTTTCCGGCCAGCCCGGCAAACAGATCCACGTGCAATCGGAACATCACATAAACAAAACCTTCGTCGAATTTCGGCTCTTCAAGCACGTGAGCGGTGCGCGCATCAATCGCTACTGCCCGGGTGTCTACTGCCTGCGCTGTTTCGCCAAACGTTACGTACCAGATTTCCGGTTCGTCTTCTTCTTGGAATAAATATTGCGGAACCATCGTCGGGTGTTGCGCCTGCGCGACGGCCAGCACCCGATCCACGCTGGCCAAGGGTGTATCGGGCGGCAGTGCCGGAGCTTCGACAGTCTCGCCCAATAAATGCGCAATCTCATGGTGAAAGATCAGCGGCAAGCCAGTCAGGCACAACAGCAACATAAACACCGTGCACACGAGGCTGCTCCATGTGTGCACGCTGCTCCAGCGACGTAAAGAATCGGGGCTCACAATTTTTTCATCCCATGGCAGTTGAAGCTTCGATAGCAGTGAACCGTCTTAACTCCGAATAAACGAAAAGAAGCGAGGCGGCATCAAACCGCCCCGCCAACTTTACGATCAGAACGAGAATTTCATGCTGGCCGTCACACTGCGCGGTTCGCCGTAATAAGCCTGATCCCAATAAAGGCTGGTCAGGTGTTTCTCATTGCCGATGTTGTCGACGTTAAGTCCCAACTCGAGGTTCTTCGCCGCTTGCCAACTCGCCCAAGCCGACAGCAATGCGTAAGCATTCTGTTCAATATCCACCGGCAAATTGGTTGACGCGGTATAAATGTCACCTTGCCAACGCAATGAACTGCCCAACTCGATTTTTTCCACTGGCTTCCAGATGCCTGCCAGTTTCACCATCTGGCGCGGCACATACGTGCGCGTGTCTTTGCCGGCGTCATCCTGCATTTCCATCAGCGTGATACCTGCCAAAATTTCCACGCTGTCACTGGCCTTCCCGCTCAACTCCAACTCGACCCCTTCGGAAACCACTTCCGTTCCACGGAAATAATCACCGAACAGCGGATTGTTGCCAGCAAGCTCAGCTAGGTTTTCCTGCTCGGCACGGAACAACGCCACAGTGCCGATTAACGCGTCACCGATACGCGTTTTTGCGCCCAGCTCATAACTGCTACCTTTGGCTGCACCCAGCGGCCGGTTATTCACATCCGGCTCAACTTGTGGATCAAAAACATCCGCGTAGCTGGCATAAAGGTTGGTACGTTCGGTCAACGCATAAACCGCGCCTACATAAGGACTAATTTTTTCTTCGGCGCGCTCTTGTGACACACCAAAGCTGTAGCCGTCGGTGTCGACCTGAACGGCATTGGCGCCAAGAATCAATTTCCAGTCATCGGCAACGCTCAGCCGCGTGGCCGCGTACAACCGCAAAAGTTGATCGTCGATATCGGATGCGCGGTAATCCGGCCCAAATTGCGGGCGACCAATCTCCGTGCCATTCCAGCCTGGAAAGGCCGGCAATGCACCCCACGCGGGATCACTAAACGGCGCGTCAGCGCGCTGATAATCGATTTGTCCTTGCGCAACACTCAAACCCACCGTCGCATCGTGACGGCGACCACCGGCCTCCCAGCTGCCAGACACCTGCGTATCGATCATGCTCCGCTCGATCGTCACGTCGTAACGACCTGGGTAGCCATACAGACCCAAGCCCGTCACCGGATCCGGCAAGCCATAGGTATAAAAAAGTTCTGACTCTTCGTTGTATGCGTTGTGCATCAACGTCGTTTTCCAGTTCCAGTTTGCCGACAACTCCTGAAGCAGTTCGACAAAACCGGTACGGCTGTCGTTGCGGAAAAATGTCCAATCCATGGTGGTGCTGGTCGAAATATCAAAATCCGTTTGTGTGCCGTCGCTATACAGCAACGGTAATGCTCCCCACAGCACACCGCGACCGATGCTGATTTGTTGCGAGTAACCCGCCGTCAGCAACGTGCTGTCGCTCAACCGGCCTTCTACGACGCCGTAAAACAACGAACGCTGACTCTCGTAACTGTCCAGCCAAGATTGACTGTCATCACTCGCCACCACCACACGCGACGCCCAGCCTTCCGCCAACGGTGTCGAGACATCGCCTTCGACGCGCTGATGGCCAAAACTGCCGGTCTTCACAGTGACGGCACCGCCGTATTCCGCAGTAGGACGTTTGCGCACAAAGTTGACGGTGCCAGCAGGGTTACCCGTTCCAGCCATCAAACTGTTGGCACCACGCGCAACTTCAATTTGCTCGTATATCGCCGAATCGACCGAGCCCACGACGAGGCTCCAATACAACGGCATGCCGGTGCCATCGACCTGCATGTTTTTGATGTCGAACCCACGCGAGGTGTAATAAGTGCGATCCGTTTCGACTCGCTCGACGGTTACGCCGGTCACCAATTCCAGCGCACCATTCATGTCGTCGAGGCCGAATTTGCGGATGGTTTCGCCTTCCAACACGGACACTGACTGCGGGGTGTCCTGCACCGTCAGTGGTAAGCCCGTGGTGCTGCGCACGGGCTCGGCAGCAAAACCGCCGGCACTCACCGTGACGTTGGGAAGGACATTGGCAGCCGAGTCCGTCGCCGGAGCGTCAGCATCCGCCGTTACGGCAGTCTCGACTGCGGCCGGCGCTTGGTTCACGGCCGACTCTTGCGTGATCGATTCCTCGGCGTGGGCAGACAGCGCCAGTGCGGCTACAGCCACGGCCAAGATGTTTTTTCGAAATGACATGCGGGAATTTCTCCAATAAGGGCCAATAGATAAGCCGATCGATACCGCAGCGCGCTCTGCCGTCTTCGCGCTCTGCCGCCTCAAAGCCGAGCGCGTTGCAAGTCCCGCCAGTTCTGGCGCAGCAGCGCCATCGTCAAACCGGCAGGCAGAAACAATCGCGTCGCTGGCTCAGGCGACCGCAAGCGATCGATACCTGTGCCAGTCACAGCGGCCTTGCGGCGACGTTCCTCGTCCATGGAGCTGCACATCTCAACCTCCGCGCCTTGATTTCAGGGGCGCAGCCCGGAAGGTTTCAGGGGCGCAGCCCGGAGCTTCAGGGGAACAGTCCCGAGCATTCGGGGGCCCAGTTCAAGCTTCCGGGTCGCGGCGCCATCCTGTTTAGGAATGATTCTCTTTTGCAAGCGATATTTATTCTTATCTATTGACGACCATCAATGACCGGGCCATGTCCTTCGGGCGAATCGGGGGGGGGGACCGCATGGCGGTCTTTCAGGAAGAGAAAATCAGCCCAGCCATCTGCTGGTGGAACGGCCGCACACCGTCCACGACGCGCGGTTGCCGCGCGTACGCAAAATGAGTCGATGGTGATTTCTTAATGCAATGCTGAATGCATTGCCTAATGCAACGAATGAAGCCGAGCGGATTGCCCATCCCGGCTTGCAGGGGCACAGCCCTGCATTGGCACCCATGATTCGCTCACCGACCGGCGAGCGATCTGCTTTTATTTTTCGACGAAAGCCCGCTCAACGGCGTACTCGCCCAGTTCGCCCTGTCGCGTTTCGCTAAAGCCGAACTGATCGAGAATGGCGCAGGTGTCTTTCAACATCGATGGTGAACCACACAGCAAGAAACGATCGTCTTCCTTGTTGAGCGGCGGTAAACCTAAGTCCTGCACCATCTTGCCGCTGGTGAGCAGATCGGTAATACGGCCCTGGTTACGGAACGGATCGCGCGTGACCGTCGGGTAATACTTCAACTGCTTTTTCACCTGCTCGCCGAAGTATTCGTTGTCCTGTAGTTCCTTCTCGAACATGTCTTTGTACGCCAGTTCACTGGTCCAACGCACACCGTGAACCATCACCACTTCTTCAAAGTGATTGTAGGTTTCCGGATCACGCACGATCGACAAAAACGGGGCTAAACCGGTGCCGGTGCCAAACAACCACAAACGCTTGCCGCCCGGACGCACGTTATCGACGGTGAGCGTGCCCGTCGGTTTTTTACCCACCAGCAATTCATCGCCGACTTTCAGTTTTTGCAAATGCTGCGTGAGTGGGCCGTCCTGCACTTTGATCGAGAAAAATTCCAGCGTCTCTTCATAGTTCGCGCTGGCAATCGAGTAAGCGCGCAACAATGGTCGGCCATTGATCGGCAAACCGATCATGATGAAGTGGCCATTTTCAAAGCGCAGACCCGGGTCACGCGTGGTGGTGAAAGAAAACAGCGTGTCGTTCCAGTGGTGAACACTGAGAACTTTCTCGGTATGCAAATTGCTCATGGCGGTACTCCTTGCCGGCGCTAAGACCGGAACTACGGCGGCAACAAAAGGCAGCCCCTCGGGTTGCCGCGCATTCTCCTCGCGAATAATCTATCGGGCAAATAGGTAATTCTGCTTTGGGTAAACGGAATAGCCGATATGAGATACACCCTGCGTCAACTCGAAGTGTTCCTAGCCGTGGCCCACACCGAGAACATCACCCGCGCGGCCGGGGATCTGGCCCTGTCGCAGTCGGCCGCCAGCAGCGCCCTCAAAGACTTGGAAGAGCAGTTCAACCAGCAACTGTTCGACCGGGTGGGCAAACGGCTGCAACTGAACGACTTTGGCCGGGCCATCCGTCCACGCGCCGAAGCCCTGATGGCCCAAGCCCGGCAATTGGAACAGGCCCTACTGCAGCATGCCGGTGCCGGCGATCTGAAAGTCGGTGCCACGCTCACCATCGGCAATTACCTCGCCGTGAACGTGATGGCCCGCTACATGGCCGCCAATCCCGGTGCCCACGTAAAACTCGATGTGGAAAACACGTCGACCATCACCGCCAAGGTGGCTAATTTCGAATTGGATCTCGGCATGATCGAAGGTGATCTGACGCATCCGGATCTCGAAGTGATTCCTTGGCAACCCGATGAACTGGTGGTGTTTTGTGCGCCGGATCACGCACTGGCCGGCAGGCCCGCACTCAACGACGACGATATCCGCCACGCCACCTGGCTGGTGCGCGAAGAAGGCTCCGGCACACGGCAAGCTTTTGATCGTGCCATGCACGGCTTACTGCCATTTTTGCATTTGCTGCCCGAGCTGCAGCACACCGAAGCCATCAAGCGTGCCGTGGAGGCCGGGTTGGGCATCGGCTGTTTATCGCGCGTGACCTTGGAAGACGAATTTCTGCGCGGCTCACTGGTGCCGCTGCCGGTTCCACACCGAGATCTCTCGCGTCATTTTTATTTCATCGTTCATAAACAGAAATTTCGTAGCGCCGGCATTGCCGCCTGGATAGATCTCTGTCGCGATACAGTGAAATAGCGCGTGGGAAGGTGTTGCAGTCGGATTCCATTAAACGGGAAAGCGAAACGGGAATAACGGCTGCGCGCGCTTAAGGCCGCGCCAGGCCCACTTCGATTGCAACAATTTTTTTGCCGGTATTAAGCGCATCGGCCAACTGCGCCGCTAACGCTTCCGAGCGCGGATCCTGTTCACGCGTGACCGGTGGTAAGCACTCCGCCACACGCACATGAACCCGCGAAAATGGCTTGGGCAGCACCGCCTGATTCCACGAGCGACGGAAAATCCAAGGCCGCGATACGCCCACACTGACCGCATACACCGGCGCATCCATCAGCCGCGAAAATTCGAATACACCGGGCTTCACTTCGTAAATAGGCCCACGCGGGCCATCCACGGCAAACGACACGTTGTGCCCACCTTTGCGACACAACTGAATGACACCGCGCAGTGCATTCGCGCCACCTTTAGACGACGAACCGCGTGCCGTCGCTGCGCCCAAGCGACGCAGCACTTCATCCATCAATTCGCCGTCTTTGCTGGTCGAGGTAATCGTCGCAATCCGGTAACGCACCACCAGATGAATCAGCGCCAGTTCATCGCCGTGCCAGTGCGCCATGATCACCGGCCGCCGTGCATCCAGATCACGTCGAAACGGGGCGCATTCGTCGAAACTCACTCGCCAGGTCGACCGCAACGCGCAATACAGCCCATAGACCAAGGCCGGCGCCACCCGCAGGCGAAACCACGATTTCAGGGCATTGCGGGTCGACTTCAGAGACATCGTACTTTCCGGAAATTTCGGTCGACAACGCAGCCACGCCGACAACAAGAGCGGCGATAATACACGCCCTTCCGCGCCGCCTTTCCAGTCGCCCCGGTTTTCCCTCATTCGATTCTCATCTGACGCCACGACACCCATGCCTCTGATCCGCCTGCAGGACCTCCAACTCGCCGTTGGCCGCCAAGTGCTGTTCGATCATGTCGATCTCACCTTGAAGCGCGGCGAAAAAATCGGCCTCGTCGGCCGCAACGGCACCGGCAAGTCCACGCTGCTGCGCCTGCTTGCTGGCGAAGCAAAACCGGATGCCGGCGAGGTGTGGGTGCGC
The DNA here is from genome assembly GCA_964574995.1 of uncultured Pseudomonadales bacterium. Taxonomy (GTDB): domain Bacteria; phylum Pseudomonadota; class Gammaproteobacteria; order Pseudomonadales; family JADFDG01; genus JADFDG01. Next base: position 82,581 of record CAZNPF010000007.1, read on the forward strand.
CCCGGCACACGCGTTGCCATGTTGGCGCAAGCATTACCAAACGCGGATGAATCCACCGTATTCGAATACGTCGCCGCCGGTATCGCCGAAACGGGTCGACTGCTTTCTGAATATCACGCACTCACGCTGCAACCCGATGCCGATCTAAAACGGCTGGAGCAATTACAGCACGGCATCGAAGCCGCCGATGGCTGGAATTTTCAGCAGCGCATCGACACTGTGCTGACGCGTTTGCAATTACCTGCGGACACGAAAATGCGCGAACTGTCGGGTGGCTGGCGACGACGCGTCGCACTCGCGCAAGCGTTGGTGAAAAATCCGGATGTGTTGTTGCTGGACGAACCCACCAACCACCTCGATCTGCCCACCATTCTCTGGCTGGAAGAACAACTGCGCGAGTTTCGTGGCACTTTATTGCTGATCACTCACGATCGCGCTTTTTTGCAAGCCGTCGCCACCAGCATCGTCGAACTCGACCGCGGACAACTCTACCGTCAGGACGGCGACTATGCGGCCTTCCGAAAAATGCGCGAAGAGCAACTGCATGCAGAAGAAATTGCTAATGCGTTGTTTGATAAGCGTCTTGCCGAAGAAGAAAAGTGGATACGTCAAGGCATCAAAGCGCGCCGTACTCGTAACGAAGGCCGCGTGCGCGCCCTAAAAGCCATGCGTGTCGAACGCGCTGATCGTCGCGAACGCGTCGGCAAAGCCGCCTTCTCGCTGGATGCCGGCGAGCGCTCTGGAAAATTGGTGGTAGAAACCGATCGCGTCACCCAAACCTACGGTGGCCGCACCATCCTGCGCGACTTTTCCACCACCCTGCTGCGCGGCGACCGCGTCGGCATCATCGGCCCTAACGGTGCCGGCAAAACGACGCTGCTGGATATTCTGCTGGGCAAACGCACGCCGGAATCAGGCGTCGTCAAACTCGGCACCAACCTGAACGTGGTGTATTTCGATCAATTGCTGGATCAGCTCGATCTGAGTAAATCCGTGATTGATAACGTGGCCGAAGGTTCCGACGTAGTCGAGATCGGCGGCAAGAAAAAGCACATCGTCGGTTATCTGCAGGATTTTCTGTTCACGCCGGATCGCATCCGTCAGCCGGTCTCCGCGCTCTCTGGCGGCGAACGCGCGCGCGTGATTCTCGCCAAACTATTCACCAAGCCCGCCAACCTGCTGGTATTGGATGAACCGACTAACGATCTCGATGTAGAAACACTGGAATTGCTGGAAGAAATCCTGATGGATTTTCCTGGCACGCTGCTGGTGGTGAGCCACGACCGCGAATTTCTCGACAACGTCGTTACCACCTCGCTCGTTTTCGAAGGCAATGGTGTCGTCAACGAATACGTAGGCACGTATTACCCGGCCGCAGCCTCCGTCGCACCGCAGACGTTGAAAACCGCGCCAAGCGCGGCTGCCTCGCCAGAAAAGTCGAAAATCGAGGCAAATTCTGCGACAAATGCTGGCCATTCAAAGGACGTTACTCAGCCCGCAAACCGTTCCGCCGGCCCCACCAGTAACAAGTCGCGCAAGCTGTCCTTTAAGGAAAAGCACGAATTGGAAACGCTGCCGGGTCTGATCGAAAAAACCGAGCAGCGGATCGCCGCACTGGAAACACAACTGGCAGACCCTTCGTTTTACACAAAAGACCGCGCCACGGCTGAGCAGACCGCACGCGAGTTGGATGTCGCGCAAGCTGCACTGCAAAAGCATTACGACCGCTGGACTGAACTCGACGGCTAGCGCGCAAGCCGTCGCTTATGCCTCTCACGCGCTGCCGGATTACCCGGTGCGTTTAGCGCATAGCCGATGTTTGTACGTCGTCCGCGTTTAGCGCGTTGCACGCGTTCAGCTTGATTCAAGCGCCCACTGGATCGGCGCTTTTCCATGTTTTTGTAAGTACGCGTTGACCTGCGAGAAATGCCGGCATCCAAAAAATCCGCGGTGCGCGCTCAACGGCGACGGGTGCGGCGCAGTCAGCACCAAATGTTTCTTGCGATCAATCACTGCGCCTTTTTTCTGCGCATGGCTGCCCCACAATAAAAACACCAGATGCTCTCGGTCACGATTGAGTCGATCGATCACGGCGTCCGTGAACAGCTCCCAACCCTGCCCAGCATGCGATGCCGCTTCATGCGCGCGCACCGTGAGAACTGCATTCAGCAACAGCACGCCCTGTCGCGCCCACGATTCGAGATGACCGTGCTTCGGCGGGATTACACCCAAATCCGCATGCAGTTCTTTGTAGATGTTTCCCAGCGACGGAGGAATGGCCACACCCGGCTGCACCGAAAAACATAAGCCATGCGCTTGGCCGGGGCCGTGATAAGGATCCTGACCTAGAATCACCACGTTGACTTGTTCAAATGGCGTGAAATTCAACGCATTAAAAATGTCGCTGCCACGCGGATAGACCACCTGCCCGGCTTGCTTTTCCGTTAGGAGAAACGCGCGCAGGCGCGCCATGTATTCTGCAGAAAATTCCGCGGCAAGTTCGCGCTTCCAACCCGGTTCCAGCGCAACTCGATCGACGGCAAGACCGCCATCACTCATTCGCGAAAAATCAACCGATAATTGTGGGACATGAGCCGCTCGATACGAGCCTTGTCCAATTGTCCGATAGGCCGTAGCAAGTATTCATGCTCAAGGCTCAAAAAAGCTGCCTCAATCATTTCGCCATCTTCAACGGGATTTTTGGTTCCCAGCGCGGTCAAAAAGGCAACCAATTGGTTTTTCTGGGCCTGACGAAACGCCAACGCTGGCCCACGCAAACGTGCGTCGTGCAACGCGCCTTGAAAAAAAGCCTGTTCGGCCAACAACTGGTCACGGTGCTCGCGCAATTCCAGTTCGATGTATTCCGCACATAACTGCCCTAGGCTGGCCGCCAGCGCATGTCGCCCGGCTTCATGGGCGGGCAATTTGCCACCGACGCTAGCGACCAGCGCATCGACTCGCGCCCACACAGGATTCAGCTTCTGTGTCTGCGACATTTCAACGAACAAGGTAAATGCGTCGGCGATGAGGTCGTGAATATCTTTGAAGTAATACGTGGTGGCCGACAACGGCACCTGTGCTTCTGCGGCGACCGCGCGATGACGCACCGCGCGAATACCGTCACGAATAATGATCCGCAATGTCGCTTCAAGAATCGCTCGACGACGCTGCTCACTGCCGGTACGTGCAGCTTTGCGACCTTGATACGCGATGCCGTCCTGGCTGACAGGGCCCTTCCTAGGCACCTTGGCAATGGCCTGCATCATCTTAGGAACGCCCCGCACACCAAAATCAGTTAATGAAGCGCCCGCAAATTTAGCGCGGGCGAAGATGAGGAAAGAGAATCACATCGCGGATAGACGGTGAATCGGTAAAGAGCATGACCAAGCGATCAATGCCAATACCTTCTCCTGCTGTCGGCGGCAAACCGTGTTCCAGCGCAGCGATGTAATCCTCGTCGAAAAACATGGCCTCTTCGTCGCCGGCTTCTTTTTCTGCCACCTGCTTACGAAAGCGTTCAGCCTGATCTTCAGGGTCGTTCAATTCCGAGAACCCGTTCGCAATTTCCCGGCCACCTACAAAAAATTCGAAGCGATCCGTCACGAACGGGTCCGCATCGGAGCGACGCGCCAGCGGAGAGACCTCCGTGGGGTACTCGGTGATAAACGTCGGCTGACGCAATGTGTGTTCCACTGTTTTCTCGAAGATCTCGATCTGCACTTTGCCCAGGCCGTAAGAATCTTTAAGCGGAATACCCAATTTTTTTGCGGCCGATCGCGCACCCTCCAACGTCGCCAACTGTTCGCGAGTGATTTCCGGATTGCGGTCGAGTATCGAATTGAACACGCTCATACGGGTAAACGACGTGCCGAAATCGATCGCCTCACCTTGATAGGTCAACTGCGTCGTCCCCAACACATCTTTGGCCAACGTACGCAGCATGTCTTCGGTGAGATTCATCAAGTCGCGGTAGTCCGCATATGCCTGATAAAACTCGATCATGGTGAATTCGGGATTGTGGCGTGTGCTCAACCCTTCATTACGAAAGTTTCGGTTGATCTCAAATACCCGCTCGAAACCACCGACCACCAAACGCTTGAGATACAACTCAGGCGCAATGCGCAGGAACATTTCGATATCCAGCGCGTTGTGGAACGTGACGAATGGCTTGGCCGTGGCGCCACCCGGAATCACCTGCAACATGGGTGTTTCCGCCTCGATGAAATCTCGCTGCGACAGGTAATGGCGGATACCTTCGACGATCTTCGAACGAATGCGAAACGTATTGCGGGTTTCTTCGCTGGTGATCAGGTCCACGTAACGCTGACGGTATTTCAACTCCTGATCGGCCAAGCCTTTGTGTTTGTCCGGCAACGGGCGCAACGCTTTAACCAGCAAGCGCGGGTTTTCCATGTCGACGTACAAATCGCCTTTACCCGATTTGCAGAGCACACCTTCCGTACCGATGATGTCGCCCAAGTCCCAACCCTTGATGCCGTCCAGTTGCTCCGGCGTCAACGTCTTACGATTCACGTAGGCCTGAATGCGGCCACTCATGTCTTGCAGCACGAGAAACGAACCGCGATTGAGCATCAATCGTCCGGCCACACACACCCGTACCGCCAAGGCTTCCAATTCTTCCTTGGATTTTTCTGCGTAATGCGCCTGCAAATCCGCCGCATATTGTTCACGACGGAAATCATTGGGAAACGCCACACCGTTTTCACGCAGTTTCGCCAATTTGGCACGTCGCTCAGCGATGAGGCGGTTCTCGTCCTCAACGGTTAACGGGGCTTCCGGTTTATTCTGATCAGTCATGGTCGTTGCTCGAAAAAATACTTAGAGACCGGCTTTCAGGCTGGCTTCAATGAACTCGTCGATATCACCGTCAAGGAACTTGCCGGTATTGCTGGTCTCGATACTGGTGCGCAAATCCTTGATTCGCGATTGATCCAATACGTAGGAGCGAATCTGGCTACCCCAACCCACGTCGGCTTTCGTTGCTTCCAGCGCTGCTTTTTCAGCGTTGCGCTTTTGCATTTCCAGTTCCCATAACTTGGCCTTGAGTTGCTTCATGGCCATGTCTTTGTTCTGGTGTTGCGAGCGCCCGTTTTGGCAAGCCACCACGGTATTGGTGGGCAAGTGCGTAATACGCACGGCCGATTCGGTACGGTTCACGTGCTGACCACCCGCGCCGGAAGCACGGTACACGTCGATACGCAGATCAGCCGGATTGATTTCGATCACGAAGGAATCATCCACTTCGGGCGACACAAACACCGAAGCAAACGACGTGTGACGCGCGCCGCCGGAATCGAATGGTGATTTGCGTACCAAACGGTGTACCCCGGTTTCCGTGCGCAACCAGCCGTAGGCATAAGGCCCTTCAAAACGAATGGTGGCGGATTTCACGCCGGCCACTTCGCCGTCCGTGCATTCCATCAATTCGGTTTTGAATCCGCGCTTCTCGCCCCATTTCAGGTACATGCGCAGCAACATCGACGCCCAATCTTGCGCTTCGGTACCACCGGCACCGGCCTGAATATCCATAAAGGCATGGCTGGCGTCATGCTCACCGGAAAACATGCGCTGGAATTCCAGATCCGCGACCAGTTTTTCTAGCGCGTCAATTTCGCCGGCGACATCGCCGACCGTAGATTCGTCGTTCTCGGCAACTGCCATGTCCAGCAGTTCACTCGCATCCGTCAGACCTGCCGCAATTTTGGTCAACGTGCCGACAATGTTGTCGAGTGATGAACGTTCTTTGCCGAGTGCTTGCGCGCGCTCTGGGTTGTTCCAGACGGCGCCGTCTTCTAATTCTTTTTCAACTTCTTGCAACCGCTCCTGCTTGCGGTCGAAGTCAAAGATACCCCCGGAGCGAAAGAGCGCGCTCGTCGAGATCACGGAGTTTGTTCAGGATCGGATTGATTTCCATCGCGGGAGCAGGCCTCAGTCTTTTGCATGAGCCGAGGGCGGTAGCCCTCGCAAAACTTGCGGATTCTACATGGCAGTCCGTCGATTGCCGACCGCCTTTCCGTGCGCAAAGGCCCTGCTCTGCTAGCATCCCGGCCCGCGCACAAGAGGTGCGTGCCGAAAGGAATCTTTGACGTGAAAGCAGTTTCCATCGCTCCGGCCGCCGACCTGTCGGCAGCCGAATCCCGCACCGGCGACGGCCGCGCCCGTATCTTGGCCACCGCACTGGATGAGTTCGCTACCCGCGGTTTTGACGGTGCGTCCACCACTTCTATCGCTCGACGGTCCGGCTTCACCCAGCCGCTGATCCACTATCACTTCGGTAGCAAGGAAGGCCTGTGGCGTGCAGTCGTTGATGATCTGTTCACCCGGCTGGGTGGCGAATTCATCACCGCAGTGAAACAAGTCCCGCCGTCATCAGATGCCGCGCGTGCCACGCTGCTGGCCCTAGCACGCGAATTCGTCCGCTTTTGCGGTAAGCATCCGCAATTCCCGCGTTTGCTGTATCTCGAACTGCCACTGGAAAGCCCGCGCTCGCGCTGGTTACTCGACGTTTGGGCGCAACCCCTGGTCACACGCATCATCACGCTGCACCAGGTGTACGGCCCACAAAGCGGCATGAAAGACATTCCAGTCGGTCAATTGATGGCGATGCTCACCGGCGCGGCTGCCGCCCCGTTTGCGCTGGGCTCTTTTATGAAAGAAGCCTACGGAGTCGATCAAGACGCTGAGGAAACCATCGATCAATATGCCGAAGCACTGGTTTCGCTGATCGACAGCGGTTTGTTTGTTAACCGCCGCACCAATCCGCGCTGATGTCGCCGCGAATCGCTCGCTGTTTTTTCTAACCGCCCTTCGGGGCGGTTTTTGTTTTCTGCGCACGGAAATTTATTTTCCGAAACCAGCAGACGCATTTCGTACTGCAGCTGGAACCCTTCGACACCAACGCAATATTTTGATGTCAGATCAGCGCTTCTATTTCACTGCAAAGCTTCTATCCACTCGACAAGCAACTGCGGTGTTCGTACACCTCGAAATTCGTTGACGTCGACACGGTAAGCCAAGTGCGCACGACGTGTCCGTGCCGGCCAGCATTCCAGATCTGCGTTGAATTGAATGGCATCAAACACGCGATTGCTACCCGCCGTAGACAACACCAGTTTCAGGTGTTTCTCCCCGACGATTCGCTGCTCCAGCAATTCAAATTCGCCATCAAACACCGGTTCTGGAAAAGCCTGCCCCCACGGTACTTGTGCGCGCAGCGTATCGGCCAAGGTCAAATCCAGCTCTGCTAGCGGCAACTCACCATCCGACCACAGTACCGGTGACAACGCATCTGCCGGCATCACTCGCGCGACTTCAGCGGCAAACGCCGCACTGAATGCAGCAAAATCGCGGCGCTGAATGGAAAGCCCCGCTGCCATGGCATGCCCACCAAAGCGTTGTATCAACTGCGGATGCTGTGCGGCGATCGCATCCAGCACGTCACGCACATGAACGCCATCGATGGACCGTGCCGAACCACGCAATTCTTCCTGACCGGCTTCGGCCGGCGCAAACGCAATCACCGGCCGGTGCACACGCTCGCGGATACGCGCCGCCAAGATACCCACCACACCCGGATGCCAATGCCCATCCTGCAAACACAACCCGGCCGGCAGCGCCGCTTCGTCCAGTTTCAATCGCGCTAACGCGGCCAACGCATCTTGTTGCATGCCACTTTCGATCACGCGACGTTCTCGATTGAGCGCATCAAGCTCCTGCGCGAGCGCCAGCGCATCCGCGTCATTTTCTGCCAGCAAACAACGAATGCCGACCGTCATGTCAGCCAAACGTCCCGCTGCGTTCAAGCGCGGCCCCGCCGCAAAACCTAAATCTGTGGCCACCAAACGTTCACGATTGCGTTTGCCAACACTCAGCAGCGCCGCAATACCCGGACGCACGCGACCTGCACGCATGCGGCGCAAACCCTGCTCAATCAAAAGTCTATTGATGGCATCCAGCGGCACCACGTCTGCCACGGTGCCCAGCGCCACGAGATCCAGCGCATCGGCGATATTCGGTTCGCGCCGTCCACTGTGGCTCTGCGCCGCGTTTTCATCGTTGGTAGTGACAAACCAACCACGCGCGCGCAACGCGCTACGTAACGCCGTCATCACCAAAAAAGCGACGCCTACACCGGCAATGACTTTTGATGGAAATTCACAACCGGGCTGATTCGGATTCACCAGTGCATCGGCCGCCGGCAACGTATCGCCGGGTAAGTGGTGATCGGTCACCACGACTTTCATGCCGAGTTCGTGCGCGCGCGCCACACCCGTCACACTGGAAATTCCGTTGTCGACAGTGAGCAGTAACGCCGGCTTCGGCACACGCGTTGCGGCAACGTCGACGATTTCCGGCGACAAACCATAGCCATAACGGAAACGATCGGGCACGAGAAAATCCACCTGTGCACCCATCGCACGCAGCAGTGACACGCACAGCGCGGTGCTGGTGGCGCCATCGGCGTCGTAATCGCCCACCACGAGAATCGGCGCACTCTCCATCACCGCATCGGCTAGCAACGTCGTAGCCGTGCGCATACCGCGCAATTGTTCTGGCGATGGCAGACGCGCGAGCTCGCTCGCCAATTGCTGCGGATCTTCGATGCCGCGCGCAGCCAACACCTGCGCCAAACGCGGATGCACCGCCGCGGCCAGCGCGGCCACGCGTTGTGCGTCAGGAGGATTACGACGAAGCAGGCGGCGGGAAGAAATCACCTCCGCAGTATAGGGAGACGTTGCCGAGGACTACAGGTTCTCGTCGGCAACCAGCAACGGTTGCTCGCGACCACCGCCGGGAATGCTCATCAGCGCCAGCACCCGCTCGGCAAGACCGCGCACCAGTTGCCGGTGCACCGTGGGCTCCGGTATCCACGCTTCCAGATCGGCGCTGCCCAAACGGTGTAGGTGCAGGACGGGATTACCGGCCGCGTCCTGCGCCAAATCACTGCGCAACAGCACCGGCAGGAAACGCGCCTTGGCATCGTGCGCCTGCATCGACATCCGCAGCAGGCCGCTGGCCAAGGTCAGCACCCGTGCTCGGTGTGCGCGCCCACCCGGCATCTCCAAAGTCAGCAAGCGCTCACCTTCGGCGTCCTCGGCCGCAACCAGCACCGCGCCTGTGGGGCGGATAGCGGACGCCGGCAGCGCCAACCAAGGCTGGCAATGAAAATCCAGCCGCGGCTGCGCTCGCCAACTCCCTCCATCGCCCACCAACTCCCAATCCAGCATCAGCACGCCCTCTTCGGGCACATAAAGCGGCAAGAACGCCGCCAGATCGCGGATCAATTCCGCCGCTTGCCGAGGCCGGGCATGCCCTCGGACATCCCACGCGAAGGCACTTTGCCCAGCGGCATAGGCGTATTCGTGCAACTCCTTTTGGCTGATCGTATTCATGAACTCCTCCATGGAGATTCGTGATTAGTAGGTGCTATTACCTAGTTCCAGATCAGGCTATGTCAGCATTTAGTATTAATGAAGCCTGAAAGGCTCCCAAATCGCAGGACTGCGAGCACCGTCACACTCCCGCCTATACTCGCCGCCCGCCGGTCGCTGTGACCGCACGCCACCGGCCGACAACCCCTCCTCCTCATGTCCAACTTCCGAGGCCCGCCATGATCTTCCAAGGCAACTCCCTGTCCGTTCAGTCGCTGGGCGACGGTATCGCCGAACTGAAATTCGATCTCGCGGGCGAGTCGGTAAACAAATTCAACCGTCCGACCATCGAGGAGTTGGGCGCTGCGGTTGCCGCGCTGAATCAAACCCCCGGCGTCAAAGCACTGATCGTCACGTCGGGCAAAGCCGTGTTCATCGTTGGCGCCGACATCACCGAATTCGGCGAGCTGTTCAAACTGGAGCCCGCCGGCATCAGTGCGTGGTCAGAAAAAACCAATGCCAAATTTTCGGCTTTTGAAGACCTGCCCTTTCCCACTGTGTGCGCCATCAACGGCATCGCCCTCGGTGGCGGCTTGGAAATGGCGCTCAGCTGCGACTACCGCGTGATGAGCAGCAAAGCCGAAATCGGTTTGCCGGAAGTGAAGCTCGGTTTATTTCCCGGTTTTGGTGGCACGGTACGTTTTCCACGCGTGGCGGGCGTCGACAAAGCGCTGGAATGGATCGGCAGCGGCGCGCAAAAAAAAGCCGCACAAGCGCTGGCCGATCACGCCGTCGATGCTGTCGTCGAACCGGAACAATTGCGTGATGCCGCCCTCGCGATGGCCAAAGACGCCGCCAACGGAAAAATCGACTGGCGTGCGAAGCGTCAGTTAAAACTCGACGCCGTGCCGCAAACCCCGGACGCACTCGCGCCCGTGTTTCAAACCGCGCTGACGATGATCGAAAAACAAACCGGCGGCAACTACCCCGCACCCGTCGCCGCCGCCAAGCTCATGCAAAAAAGCGCGTTCTTGCCGCGCGATGCCGCCATTCGTGCGGAGGCCGAGGCCTTTGGCTTTGTCGCCAAGACGGACGCCGCCACTGCGCTGGTCGGTATTTTCCTGAACGATCAAGCGCTGAAAAAAGCCGCTTCCCGTTGGGAAAAACAATCCAAGCCGGTAACGAAAGCGGCGGTGCTGGGTGCCGGCATCATGGGCGGTGGTATTGCTTTCCAATCCGCCTCGCGCGGTACGCCGATTGTCATGAAAGACATCGCAGAAAAATCGCTGGAACTCGGCCTGAGCGAAGCCCGCAAGCTGCTCGCCAAACGCGTCGAAACCGGCAAGATCAAGCAAGACGCCGCCGACAAGGTGCTGGCCAGCATCACGCCGACGCTGACCTACAGCGGCTTTAATGACGTCGATATCGTGGTCGAGGCCGTCGTCGAAAAAGAAGCCATCAAAAAATCCGTGCTGGCCGAGGTCGAAGCACAGGTGAAGCCCGACGCCGTGCTGGCTTCCAATACCTCCACCATTTCGATCAGCCGTTTAGCCAGCGCACTGCAACGCCCGGAAAAGTTTGTCGGTATGCATTTCTTTAATCCGGTGCATGCGATGCAACTGGTGGAAGTCATCCGTGGTGAAAAATCGTCGGACGCGGCCGTGGCAGTCGCCGTGGCGTGGGCGAAAAAAATGGGCAAGAGCCCGGTGGTGGTGAACGATTGCCCCGGCTTTTACGTCAACCGCGTGCTGTTCCCGTATCTAGCTGGCTTCAATCTGTTGCTGCGCGACGGCGCGGATTTCCAGGCGGTCGACCACGTGGCTGAACAATTCGGTTGGCCGATGGGCCCGGCATACCTGATGGATGTAGTCGGCATCGACACCAGTGTGCACGCCGCGAGCGTGCTGGCCGCCGGCATTCCTGAGCGCATGAATTACGGCTTCAAAGATGCAGCTACCGTGCTGTTTGAGCAGCAACGTTTTGGCCAGAAAAATGGCGATGGCTTCTACACCTATGCACCCGATGCCAAAGGCAAACCACGCAAAACCGTGGATGAAAAAACCTATGCGCTGATCGCGCCGGTGTGCGCCGCACGCAAAACATTCAGCGCCGAGGAAACACTCGCGCGGCTGATGCTGCCGATGTGCAACGAAGTCGTCCGCTGCCTTGAGGAAGGCATCGTCGCTAACGCTGCGGATGCCGACATGGCATTGCTCTACGGCGTCGGCTTCCCAGCTTTCCGTGGCGGCGCACTGCGCTGGATGCAGACCATGGGCCTGCCGGCCTACATTGCGCTGTGTGACCGTTACGCCCACTTGGGCAAGGTTTACGAGCCAACGGAAAAATTACGCGCCATGGCAAAAAGCGGAGAGGTTTTCTTTCGGTAATGCCACGAAATATTTACGCGAATAAAAAAGCCGGCTGATGCCGGTTTTTTTATGGCTGCTTTTCCGCCGGCGGCTACCACGAAGTAGCGACATGTACTGTCGCATGCAGTTTCCTGCACACAAAAACAAAGGCCGTCGATTTCTCGACGGCCTTCACATTTGGTGCATCTTTCTGCTTGTTGCCGGAAAGAGCGCAATTCCTGATCTACTAGCGGGACGAAATCTAAATTGATATAACCCCCCTCGTCAAGGAGGAATAACAATGAAAATCCCATATCGACTCGGCTTGGACATCGGCACAAATTCTATCGGCTGGTGCGTCTATCGATTAAATGAACAAGGTGCCCCTACAGGAATAGTTCGGATGGGGTCGCGCATTTTTTCTGATGGCCGCCACCCAAAGACCATGTCCTCACTGGCAGCTGAGCGCCGCCTCGCTCGTCAAATGCGACGCCGGCATGATCGCGTTCTCAAGCGGCAATCCCGATTTCTACAGGGACTGATTCGCTATGGTCTGATGCCTGAAGACGACGTCAAACGACAAGATCTTTCTCAGCTCGACCCTTATGAGCTACGCCTAAGAGGCTTGGATCATCCGCTTGAACCTCACGAATTGGGCCGCGCGCTATACCACTTGGTCAAGCGCCGTGGCTTCCAAAGCAGCCGCAAAACCAAGGGCGAGCAAGAGAAGGAAACTGGAAAGATCGACTCTGCAATTGCCCGAACCAAAGAAGCCATTAAAGCCGCCGGCTGCCGAACCATTGGCGAATATCTTGCTCAGCAGCATGCACAGCGGAAGCCTGTTCGTGCCAGAACGGGTCTTGATGGTGAGTATCTTTTCTACAGCCAGCGCGCTTTGGTTGCGGCAGAGTTCGATGCACTGTGGGAAAAACAGACCTCTTTTCATCCGGAAATTTGCACCGACGAAGCACGCAAATATCTGCGTGACACCCTGTTATTTCAGCGCCCGCTAAAGCCGGTAGACCCTGGCCGCTGCCCATTCGAGCCGGACCAGCCGCGCATCCCGCAATGCTCCCCGCTATTTCAACGCTTCCGTCTGCTGCAAGATCTCAATCATCTTCGTGTGCGCCAAGAAAATGACGAACGCCCCTTAACGCTTGCTGAACGCAATGAACTACTCACTCTACTGTCTGGTCGCAAAGAACTAATCACGTTTGCAAAACTTGGAAAAGCCATCAATTTGCCACGTGATGCCAAGTTCAACTTTGATTCCAAGGATGGTAAACGCAAGGGATTTGTGGGGGACGCCACTGCGCCAATTGCTGAAGCCTTAGGCAGCGACTGGCAAACCCTCACGAACATTCAACGCGAAGCGATAGCCGTACTAATCGAAATGGCCAGTGACGACGCCGCACTTCAACAGGCGCTACGCGAATTACCTGCTGAGATCGAAACCTGCAAGAAAATCATTCGAAGCAATAATCCAGAACGTATTGCCCCATGGCTCGACGCACTTGCCGGGTGGCCAAAGCCCTTAAAGACCGAGCAAATTGAACGATTACTTACCGTAACTCTGCCGGAGGACTACGCCAGCCTGAGTCGTAAGGCCATCGAAAAAATCGTTGCTCGACTGGAATCTGATGTCATTAGCTATGACAAAGCCGTGTCGGCAGCCGGCTATCAAAGCCATTCTGATTTCTACACTGGCGAAATATTTCATCGCCTGCCGTACTACGGTCGCATTTTATCTGGCTATGTCTCTCCACATCCACGACGACACGAAGTCTTATCTGCCCCGGACGACAGCAAGCCGTCACAGATGTTTAACGCCGAGAAATACTACGGGAAGATTGCCAACCCGACAGTACATGTGGGGCTTGGCCAGCTCCGGCTGGTCGTCAATGAAGTGATTCGGCGCTGGGGAGCGCCGCAGGAAATTATTGTCGAATTAGCTCGTGAATTTGGCATGTCCGGGCAGCGTCGCCGAGATCTTTTAAGCGAGCAAGCAGAAAATCAAGACCGTAATGAAAAACTGAACGCCGAATTACGCAAACTCGGCCAGCGTGAAAATCGTGAAAATCGTCAACGCCTCATGCTCTGGCAAGAACAGAGCAAAGGTCAAGGCCAAAATGACGCAATGGATCACTATTGCGTCTATTCAGGAAAACGCCTGAACCTATCTCAACTTTTTTCGTCGGATGTTGAAATCGACCACATCCTGCCGTTTTCCCGGTCGCTCGACGATAGCCTCTCCAACAAGGTGCTATGCACAGCACGAGCCAACCGCGACAAGCGAAACCAAACACCGTATGAGGCATTTGGGCATAACCCCAACAGTTATGTCTGGGATGAAATTGAGGCTCGGGCGATCCGTTTACCCCCTAATAAAGCCAAACGCTTCAAAGAAAATGCTCTGGATATTTTCCTCGACAACAAAGACTTCCTTGATCGACATCTCACCGATACAGCCTATCTCTCCCGCGTAGCGCGGCAATATTTAATTGCTGTGTGCTCTCCCGACAAGGTGTGGGTAGCAACTGGCCGGCTTACGGGAATGCTCCGTAAGGCTTGGGGCTTGAACGATATTCTTAGCCCTGATGGTGGCGGTAAGAATCGTGATGATCATCGGCACCATGCCGTCGATGCGGCCATTATCGGCGCATGCAACCGTGCAACCATTCAAAAATTATCACGCGCAGCCGAGCGCGCAGAGGAAAGCGGTGAGAACCGCTTGCTGCGCAACTTCCCTCAACCATGGGATGGCTTCCGCGAGGAGCTGCACGACGTGGTCGAGCGCATCGTGGTTTCACACAAACCGGATCACGGCCCCGAGGGTGGCCTGCATAACGACACCAATTACGGCTGGCGAGATGACGCCAACAAACAAGGTGCCATGCTGGTTTCGCACCGCAAACCCCTATCTGCTATCAAAGGGTTGGCTGATCTCGATGGCATACCAGATCCACATCTAAAGCAACGGATTGCCGATGCCTTGCAGGGGAAAACATCGCCCAAAGACATCAAGATTGCATTAGAGAAATTTACGCAAGATACCGGCGTGCGACGCATCCAAGTACACGAGCGTCTTTCCGTGATCCCGATAGGAGATCGATATACCAAAAATCCCTATCGCTATGTGAAAGGCGATGGAAATTACTGCTTTGACATATATCGAACCGCCTCCGGGAAGTGGGATTCCGACGTGATTACCACCTACGAAGCAAACCGCCCCGGCTTCGACCATCGATCAAAAGTATCCAAGGATGGCTTTCCGCTGATCATGCGGCTTCGGAAAGGTGATTTCGTAAAACTAGAACATGATGGTAGAAATCGAATTATGCGAGTGGCGAAGTTTACTGCTGGCACTCTCTCGCTAGCTGAGCATCATGAAGCCAATGTTGATGCTCGTGATCGAGACAAAAACATTGCATTCAGCTACCTTCGAAAATCCGCCGACCCACTACGCTCTATGGCAGCTCGCAATGTCACGGTCGATCCTCTCGGCTACGTCAACGATCCCGGATTTCCTGAGTGATCGGACGCATTATTGAAATTGCCGGCGAATCCCGCTTTCTGTCAAAGGATCGCGGGTTCTTGGTTATTGCGCATCAAGGCAAAGAACAAGGGCGAGTTCCCTTAGATGATGTCGCCGCACTGATCTGCAATGCACATGGCCTCGCATACACCAATAATCTGCTGGTGGCTCTCGCGGAACGAGGATGCCCGGTTGTTCTTTGCGGGAAAAATCACCTCCCTGCAGGGATCTTGTGCGCCGTCGAAAATCACCACATTCAAGGTGCCCGTTTCGATGCACAAGTGTCAGCCTCACTTCCCACTCGCAAGCGGCTTTGGCAACAGATCGTCCGCGCAAAACTTGGGATGCAGGCCGGAGTTCTCGGCGCTTTTTCGTTGCCTCAAGCCCCATTACGCGCTCTGATTCCAAAAGTCCGCACCGGTGACACCAGCAATTTGGAAGGTGTCGGCGCTCGTCGTTATTGGCCCATTTTGTTTGGCGCGGATTTCCGACGTGATACCAACGCGGAAGGCATCAACGCGCTACTGAATTATGGCTACACCGTGCTGCGTTCCTGTGTGGCGCGCCATTTACTGGCCACCGGCCTCTATCCAGGGCTGGCGCTTCAACACAGCAACGACAGCAATCCGCTACGGCTGGTTGATGATTTGATGGAACCATTTCGACCACTCGTTGATGCACAAGTACGCGTTTTGGCTAACAACGGAGGGCTTACCGTTGATGCAAGCAATAAACGCGAGTTAGCACTAGCACTGACACGCAGCCTTCCAACCAGCAACGGCATTAGCCCACTCGCAGTGGTCATTGAACGACTTTGCCGATCCTTGGTTCAGGTGTATGAAGGTGAGCGGGACGCATTGGAATTGCCTCCCAGCGACTCCAACACCGTTCTCGCTTGGCTGAATTGCCGTACGACGCTCACGGATGATGATGCTCATGCCGAGGCCGAAGAAATACCGCCCAAAATCCCCGAGAACTAGCCCGGCGGCTCAGCCAGATCAGCCGCTGAATGGATACCGGCTCATGTGGGTACTGGTTATGTTTGATTTACCTGTCAACACGCAAGCTGCCATGAAAGCAGCCAACGACTTTCGTCATGACTTACTGGATATCGGCTTCGAACGCTGCCAGTACTCGGTTTATTTGCGCTTCGTCGAAGGCCGAGAACAAGCAGGCAGCCTGACCCGCAAGGTACAAACGGTGCTGCCTAACGGTGGCCGGGTATATGTGTTGTATTTCACCGATAAACAATACGCGGGCATCGTGCGTTTTGAGAACAAAACACGCAGGAAATCCCCCAAGAATCCGGATCAATATGAAATGTTTTGACCGTAGTAGCGCCTGTTTTTCGCCGAGAAAAACGCCAGTAATCCATCAAAATCAATGGGTTACTGGCCTACGGAGATTAGCAGATCAGGAATTGCGCTCTAACCGGAACCCAAACGAGTAGAAACCAAATTGCCATTTTGAGATTAGCAGATCAGGAATTGCGCTCTAACCGGAACAGTAATAGGCGCAAAACCGCCAATAGGCAAGAGATTAGCAGATCAGGAATTGCGCTCTAACCGGAAC